>JAJNQA010000101.1 GCA_021155085.1 Heliomicrobium sp.
TAAACCGGGCCTGGCAAGAGACTCTATCTTGCTGTTTTTCGGTTATTTGATGTTGATGGTGACGGCATTGGACATCTTGCCATCCACTGTCAGAACTACTGTGACCTCGCCGCGCCCGATCAGATTGCGCGGCAATCGCACATTTGCCTGATCCAATCCGACGAAACCTCCTTGCGCTCCCGCATAAAGCACTTCCGCATTCACATCGCCAATCAAGCAGGTTGCCGTGGCCGGAGAACTGTCAAATCGCGCACCGGTGCCGAACAGAATCAAAAACAATTGATCGCTGTCAGCGCCCAGGTCAATCGGCAGAGGAACGAATTGATTGCGTGTCTGGTCGTAGGCTCCCACCGGTTCGAAGCTCTGCGAACCATCGGCCTTTATGCGCAGCACAGTCGCGGCGGCCACTCCCTGCCCGCTGGCGTTGGCGGAAAACAGGCCGGGGGCGACGGTGGCGATGTTCACCTTGCCGGTTGAAATCGTCCCGTCTCCACTTCCGACCGTAATGGTCGCCACTCCTGCGGCTGTGCTGGGCGGAATCTGATAGTTGATTTGCGTCGGTGCGACAAAGAACAGAGGAGAGAGCCGTTCCACGCCGGCACTGTCTTTGACCTTGATCGTCGTTCCAAGAAGGGTTGTCGGGAGAGGAAGCGAATCCGCAAGCGCAACGCCCGTGGCCATTCCTGATCCGAAAGCCGCCACGATGGATTCGCTGGCGAGCGAGGCACCGAGGTAGCTGGCCGCCGAGACGGTCGTCACGGCACGGTTGACGGTGAAACTGGGCGTTTGCGCATCAGCGCAGGTGGGTTTGCTGATGGTCAGGGGGCCGGTTGTGGCGCCGTTTGGGATAGTGGTTGTGATCTGCGTATCACTGATGACATTGAATTGAGCTGCGACATTCCCGGCAAATCTGACCGCCGTCACGCCCGTCAAGTTCGTACCGGTGAGCTGGATGATTCCGTCAGGCGCGCCGCTCGCAGGGTTGATGCCAGTGATGGCTGGGCAGGCTGCCCCATTCGTTCCTGACTGGGTGATGGTGAATCTCAAACCGGCGACAGTGATCGTGCCGGTGCGCGCGGATGCGGCGTTGGACGTGACCGAATAGTTGGCCGTACCGGAGCCTGAGCCACTCCCGCCTGATGACACCGTGATCCAACTGTGATTGCTCATCGCCGTCCACGCGCATCCAGGTTGCGTGCTGACGTTGGCTGTGCCCGTCCCGCCGTTGGTTGGGAACGATTGGCTGGCCGGTGTGATCGCGTAGGTGCACCCCCCCCCCGGCATGGTCAGGCTGAGCGTGTAGTTGCCGACTCCGGTGCTTGAGAACGAAGTGACTTCGATGGTGAATGTTCCGCTCGAAGGGAGCGTGAAGAAACCGCTGCCGGATGGAATGCGGGCGTTGCCGCTTGGCCCTGTGTCGTCGTTCTGTGCAATCACGGCCCCGTTCGCGCCGAGCAGGTAAAGGTAACTGTCGAAATCCGTGGAAGCGAGCGTGATGATGACAGGCTGTCCGCTTGAAGCATTGAACGAATAGCGGTCGGCGAAAGGGCGCGCTCCATCTCTGAGTCTTGATGATGACTGGCAGTCGCCGGGAGCCAGAGAGCCATTCACAGGCTGCCCGGCGTTAATCGGAGTGACGGCGCAATTGGCGCCGCCCGTTCCCGCCTGGGTGACGATGACATTCATCCCGGCGATGATGATCACTCCGGTACGCTGATTTGGATTGGGGTTGGCAACAACGGAGTAATTGGCCCGCCCCAGCCCGCTTCCGGAATTGCCCGAAGTAATATTGATCCAGGGAGTATTGCTGGCCGCCGTCCAGGCGCAGTTGCCGGCCGCAAGAACGCTCAGGCTGCCAGCGCCCCCGCGAACCGCGACTGATTGCGCAGTCGGAGTGACCACATATTGGCATTGGGCAGGATTGGCTGTATCAGCGCGGGTTACCTGATGTGGGCGTGGCGTGGCGGCCACCAGCGCGAGAAATGACACAGCGACGATGATTAGTACGTGGCGCATGAAGCCTCTTCCTTATGAGTGCCCTTCAGGCATTGGAGAAGAACAGAGAATGTTTCTGATAATTTCATCTGCGTGCTCCTTTCGCCTATCGGCAATTTGTCGCGGGTGACGCCAGTTGGTTGATCGTCGTGACCGCGCCTGTCTGCCCATTCAACTCAAAAACCGTCCAATCAAGTCCTGATCCGCCCGGCACGGTAAAGCTGCCAAGCAACCCGCTCGACCCGAAAACCTGCACCGTCGCCTGCGAGCGCGACAGGCCGGCTGGGTCATTTTCCGAGCGAGCGCCGCTGTAGTTGTTGACATAAAAGCGGTAAATGCCCGGCGACAACTTCGCAATGCGAATGGTTTCGGTGGGCGGATGTCCGCCCAATTTGATGTTGTCTACTTCCAATTGCGCGAAAGGCGCGCTGGTCTGGCTCCCCAGGTTGCTGTAGAAGACATGGAAGCAGGAGCCATCCGGATTGGGCCCGATCAAGTGCGCGTCCAGATCATCCGGACGCCCGCCGCCATCCTTGCTCCAGTTCAACGTGATGCGAATCTCGCCCTGCGGCAAGACCGGCGAGAGCGAGAGGTTTTGCGTTACGCTCTGCCCATCCGTAACGTTGATCTGGACCTGTGTCGCGATAAAGCCATTGGCCGACGCATTCAAGGTCTGTGCGCCCGCCGGGACATTGGCCAGCGTGTAGCTGCCATCGCCGCTGGAAGTCGTCGCAATGTTTGTCCCCGCCACTGTGATCGTCGCGCCGGAGAGCGGTTGTCCGGTCGCCGCGTTTCTGACAATGCCCGTGACGGTGCCCGCGCCTGGGTTGAGCAGGATGTCTTGCGTGACGGTCTGCCCACCCGTGACAGTTACTTGCGCTGTCGCCGAGCGGAAGCCGGATTTGGAAGCGTTGAGCGTTTGCGCTCCCGATGGTGCGTTGAGGATGGTGTAGCTGCCGTCGCCGCCGGAAGTCGTGGAAAGATTCGTCCCGGTCACGGTGATGACGACTCCAGAGACTGCCTGGTTGTTGGCGGCGTTTTTAACGAAGCCTGTAATCGTGCCCGTGGTCGCGCCGCCGCCTTCCGGCGTCAGCGCGAAATTCTGCGTGGTGGTCTGATTGGCGACGACGGCCACGGTCATCTGCGCCGCAATGAAACCGTCCGCACCGGCATAAATTGTGAGTTGGCCCGCCGGGATGTCGTTCAGCGCATAGTTGCCGCTGGCGTCTGTGAAGGCGCTGTAATAAACGGCTCCGAAGGGGATACCTACCAGGATGGACGCGCCGGCGATGGGTTGATTGTTGGCCGCGTTTCTGACCGTGCCGCGCACTGCGCCTGTCGGTGTTTGCAGATAAATGTCTTTGTAGACGGTTTCGTTGTTGGCGACATTGACCGTGGCCTGGGTCGAGCGAAGTCCCATGGCGGAGACATTGAGCGTCTGCGTTCCCACCGGAACATTGCTCAGGGTGTAGCTCCCCTCGGCATCTGTTGCCACCGCGATATTGGTTCCAGCCACGGCGACCGTTGCGCCAACGACAGGTTGCGAGAAATTATCAAAAACGATTCCTGTCACCGTACCCACCTGCGGCGTCAGAGCGAAGTCCTGCGTCGAGGTCTGATCGGCGGCGACGCTGACCACCGCCAGCTTCGCGTAAAAGCCTGTCGCGGTGGCCAGAATTACCTGCTGCCCCATCGGCACATCATTCATTAAGTAATTGCCGCCAGCATCTGAACTGGCGAAGGTCAACGGGAAGGGAAGCAGATCAATATCGGCATGCGCAATGGGCTGACCCGTGGCCGCGTTGGTGATGCGGCCTTGAATCCTGCCCGCCAAGCGCAAGAGCGTGAAATCCTGCGTCGTGGTCTGATTGGCGATGACTGTGACCGACGCCGACGCCGCGCGAAAATTCGTGGCGGAGGCGCTGACGGACTGCGCGCCCAAGGCAACATTGTTGAATGTATATGCGCCGTCGCCGCCGGTGGTTGCCGTGACTCCGGCCAGCGTCACCGTCGCCCCGGCGATTGGGTCAAGCGCTTCGTCCCGTATGAAGCCCGTGACCGTGCCGGTTTGCGGCGTTAAGGCAATGTCCTGATTCACCGTCTGCCCGGCGATGACATTGCCAGTCAGGCTCGCCGGATTGAAGCCATCGGCGCTTGCGCTCAAGGTTTGCGCGCCCGCCGGGAGGTTGTTCAACGTGTAAACGCCGTTGCCGCCGGTGATTGCGGAAACGACGCCTGTGCGCGCTGTCGCCCCGGCGATGGGCTGATTCGTCGTCGCATTTCTGACCGTTCCCGTGATCGTGCCAACCGCCGGCCTCAGGAAGAAGTCTTGCGTGGCGGTCATCTCAGCAACGACTGAGATGGTTTCCTGGGCCGCGTCGAAGTTAGATGCGGAGGCAATCACGGTCTGCGAGCCAGTCGGGACATTGCTCAAAACGTAAGAGCCGTCACCGCCTGAGATTGCCGAGATGCTGGTGCCTTTCACCGCGACCGTTGCCCCGGCAATGGGCTGATTATTGGAAGCATTGATGACCAGGCCGAGAACCATGCCTCTCAGCGGTGAAAGCGTGATGTTCTGTGTCAGCACCTGGCCGGACGTGATGTTGACCGTTAATTGCGCCGGAGCGAAGCCGTCCGCCGAAGCGCTGATAGTTTGCTGTCCTGCCGGAACTTCATTCAATGTATAAGCGCCGTCGTCCCCTGTGATCGCTGTAATGCCGGCTGCGGTGACCGTTGCGCCTGTAATGGGTTGACCGGTAGCAGTGTCGGCAACAGTTCCTTGAATCCAGGCTCTGGGGACGCCGCCGCCGCAATTGCTGTCGGGCACGCTGACCAATGCCGTCTTTGTGTCTTCAACGGTGCCACCGCCGCTGCGAAACGTAAAAAGACCAATTGTGCTGGGCGCGATTTCAAGAAACGGATTGAGCGGCGGCGGCACAACAGGAAAGTTTCCGGTCGAACTGGCGACGGCGACAATTCGTGCCAGCTTGCATTCCTCCGAGGCAGGCACGTCGAACGCATGCCTGGTAATGCGCGGAGCGCCGGGGGGATTGATCGTTTCATCAACATCGTTCACCAGGCTGATCGTCTCGCCGTCATAGGCAAAGCGGATGACGGTGTTGGTGGCAGGGTCGAAGTTGCCGAAGATTTGCGCCGTGACTTCAACGCGGAATCCGCCGCCGTTGCGCGTCACGACGATGCCATTGGATGGAATCTCGATGCGCACGGTGCGCGAAAACTCCACCGGCGCAGATTGCGGGGAACTGAGCAGCGTCTGACATTGCGGATCAGAAGGAATTCTGCGCGCCCGCGCCTGCAACGGCACCGCGCCGCCGTTCTGCCCCGCCGGAGCGACCAGCAGTCCGAAAGCGGGCGCTTCGTAAATGATCGAATTGGCGGTGTAGGCATCCAACTCCGCCTCCGTCACCAACTCCATGCCTGCAAAGATGCCCGTCCCCGGAATCGCGACCGCAGCATAGAGATTGCCCGATCCGAACCGCGTGCCGATGCGCTCCCAGCGCGTCAGATCGGGTGCGGCAACCCCTTCGGCCACGGCCAGCGTGAAGCAGCTTGGAATATTGGCCGCGGATAAAACGATGGGATTGGCGGTGCCTCCGGCCAGCGTGATATGGAAAGGGTCAGGCGCGGAAAGGATTGCCGCAGGCGGCAATCCGGGAAACCCGCCGATTAGTGGCGGGACTATGGCAAAAGGCGCAATTGAATTGGCCGGCAGCGGCGCCCCTGGAAAAACAAAGCCGATGACGCTGGCCAGCCCGAACGGATTGAACGGGGTGACGGGACGCACAGTGTCCGCGCGCCCATGCGATAAAGTGGTCCGCGAGACGGAGATTTGACTGATGGCGGGCGGCGCAATGGGAATCCCCACGCCACTCAGCGAAACGTTGAAAACCGGATTATTGACGGCGTTGCTGCCAATGGTCAGTCTGCCGGACTGTTGACCGGTCGCTCTGGTGTAAAAACTCAACGTCAGGGCTACGCTCGCGTTTGGTGCGATCACGAGCGGCAGTGGGGGACGAGGGGTCAGCGAAAACGCCGGATTGTCAATCGTCAGCGAGGCAATGCTGAGTGGCGCGTTGCCCGGATTGGTCAAGGTCAGCATCGCGATGGATGGCGTCGCCAGACAGACGGTCAAGCCGCCGAACGCCAGGCTTGATGGCGCGGCAATCAATGCCCCCAGCCCGGTTCCGGTCATCGCGACATCCACACGCGGGCGATTCGGATCGTTGCTGTTGATCGTAAGTGTACCGCTCAGATTACTCACTGAGGCTGCGACGAAACTGGGACGGAAGCGCACCGCGATTTCGACGCTGGCATTGGGCGCGATACTCAGCGGCAGGTTGCGAATCGCATTGCCCGGCTTTTCAACGAACTGCGTGACGCTGAACAGCGGGTTGCTGCTGGTGATTGCAGAAACCTTCAGCGTTGCCCCGCCGGTGTTGCGGATCGTCACCGCCAGATCTTTTGTCTGCGCCAGGCGCACCTGGCCGAAGCTCAAACTTGCGGGCGATACTTCAATCGCGGGGGCGAGCCCGGTTCCTGTTATCGGCACCTCCAGGCGCGGACGAATGGGGTCATTGCTGTTGATCGAAAGCGTGCCCGTTTTTGCGCCAGCCGATGCAGGGGCGAAGCGGGCGTTGACATTGATGCTGCCGCCAGCCGGAAGCGTAAAAGCCGCTGTGGGCAGGCTGATGCTGAACTGTGGGTCGCTGCTGCCGATGGAGGAGATATTGAGCGGAGCATTGCCTGTATTGCGCACAGTCAATCTAAAAACAGCGCTCTCGCCGGTCACGACGTTGCCGAAGTTCAGGCTCTGCGGCATCACGCTGATCACCGGTTGAGGCGTGACCCTGAAAGCTGGCGTCTGCACGTCGGCGCAACCCGGTTTGCTGACCGTAATCGGGCCGGTCACCGCGCCAGTCGGCACAATTGCCATGATCTGAGTGGCGCTGACGATGGTGAATTGAGCAGAGACCCCGCTTGTGAACTTGACGGCATTGACGCCGGTAAAATTCGTGCCCGTGATCGTGATGATTCCGCCGACATTGCCGTTCGTCAGGCTGATGCCGCTGACCGTCGGGCAGGTGTTTGCGGCAATGGTGAAATTCTCCGTCAGAATCTCGGCCGTGTTGAACAGCACACGCACCTGCCAGTTGCCCAATAACGAGGCTGCCGGCTGGCTGGTAATGGCGAGTGGCGCCGAAAAGCAGCCGAGGCTGCCGCTGAAATTGACCACAAACTCCGGCGCCTGATAAATCGTTCCATTCGGCTGAATGAATTCCCAGCGAACGACATCGCCCATCTTAATGCCGGAAAGCAGGCTCCATTGAAAAGCAAATGGGTCAGTCGGCGCGAAGGCGGATTTGGTCGTCGGAGGCACGCAATTGGCCGGGATCGGCCCGCCGGTCATTCTGTGATCGCTGACAGTGACCGGACCGCTGGCCGGGCCGATGGTGAAATTCTCAGTCGTCAGCAAAGCGCCGTTGTAAAAGACGCGCGTTTGCCAGGCGCCCGGCAACGACGCGGGGACATTGCCTGCAATGAAGATCAAGGCCGAAAAACAGGCATTGCCGGTGAAGGTTAACGGCTGGGTCTGAGTTTGAAAGTAGACGGCTCCGCTGGGCTGCACAAACTCCCACCGCACCACATCGCCCAGATTCGCACCTGACACGAGCGTCCATTGATAAGCCTGAGTGTCGGCCGGTGTGAAATTGTATTTGGCCGCCGGCGCAACGCATTGTGCGGGAAGCGGACCGGCAGTCATTTTGTGATCCACCAGCGTCGCCGCCGCAACAGCGTTAAATGAAAGGCCGTCGGCACTCGCCGGTGGTCCGGCACTGCCTTTTTGTTCCTGTATGGTTGGAACTGCGTTGGCGGTGCCCGCGCTTCCTCTCAAACCAATGCTGGGGAGCGCGGCTGCATACCAGGCGCTCCCAAATGCGAACGCGAAGCTGAGCGATAGAAAAACCGCGAAGCGAAATTGCCTGAGCATAATGCTCCTCTCATTTGGAAACAGTGCGTTCTGACAAATTGGCAAGTTGTTGTTCACAACAGTTTTGGTGGAATGGGGATTATTCTCTTCCCTCGCCACTTTAGTCCAGCCGCTTGAGGAATCAGGCGATCCGCAACACTCTGTTTTTAAATAAACCCCTTCATCCGTTATTTGGCCGCTGACGACGTTTTCGCCGCCGGGCTGTACTTCAGAATGGTTGGCCGCTGCCTGGGGCGTGCTGCTGGTCGCTGCCGATCCGGGCTTCCCACAGAAGCGCGCCATCACCCAGACAAAATGTAATTTCGGACCGAATGCGCGGAGCATCGGCTACACGATCACACTGGACTCGGAATCGCCATCTGGAACGCGCTTCTTCAGGACGGAACAATCCGATTTGACTGCGGCGCGGATTCTGGAATCGGTCGGCAGAGTCGAAGCGGCAAACACACAAAGCGATAGAAATTTCTTCATCGAAACATTACTCCTTAAAATTGGGAAATCTGAGGGGCCAGAGATTAAGAACGCAGAAGGGTAGGCGGTCGAAGCGTCCAGGTTGAGACGCAGGGAAAGTCCCAGATTAGAATTTGAGCACAACCAAGTGCCGAACGCGATTGCGGACTCAGACAGAAGTGATAAGCGCTCCGCCGTTATGGCTCCGGTGAAGCGCGAAATGAATTTTGAATCTTTTGCGAAATTTCTTTCATGAATGGAGAGTCTGGCATATAGTCCATCCGCCCTCAGTCCGGCCCCAAAAAATCAACTCTATCAATCGCAAGGATTCAGCCCATGAAAATAGTTTTCCTCGTCCTATGTCTCGCTCTCACTGCCACTTCTTTTGCTCAACAGCCGCTTACCAACGCCGACATTATCAGCTTAACCAAATCCGGCTTGAGCGCCGAAGTGGTTTCCGCGAAGATCAGGCAATCCGGCGGTAACTTCGACACGTCGGCAACGGCGCTGACTGATTTGAAGAAATCCGGCGTTGCCGAATCGGTCATTCTGGCAATGATTGAAGCCGGGGTACCAGCAGCTACGGCAACAATTCCTGTGACCGCTCCATCTGGTGCCAATACTGTCACGCTGAAAAGCGGCACTCCCATCGAGCTTGAACTGGCCTATACAGTTTCCTCCGCTGATTTGAAGGAGGGCGATGCGGTGAGCTTCCGGGTGGTTCAGCCAATCCAAGTAAACGGAATGACCGTCATTGAACGCGGCGCATCCGCAACCGCGCGCGTGGTGAAAGCTGAGGGCGGCAAAAGCTGGGGACGCGGCGGCAATCTGACATGGGCGATTCAGCACGTGATGGCGGTGGACAACCAGAAAGTTCCGCTTGACTACACGGCGGGATCGAAAGGGAATGGCGCGCCGGGCACAATGACGACCGGCCTGATCGTAACAGGCATTTTGTTCTGGCCGGCCGCGCCATTGTGGGGATTCAAGAAAGGCAAGCCAGCGGTCATTCCGGCAGGAAAGAGGTTTGAGGTGTTTGTTCACGGAGATGCGGCGATTGATGCATCACGGGCAACTTCGCCCGCGCCCGTGCAATCACGCCAGAATCAACAGCCGGCCGACAGCAAGGCTTGCTACCAGAACGGCCGTAAGGTGGCGTGTCCATAAAATACCACCGCACGACAAGCGTTCCCATTAGCTCAAGTCCAGTGTCTCAGAAAGCAGTAACGAATGCGTTCTTACTCATCTCCCTGGTATTGCCCCAGGTGCGGCGGGCAATACCAGGCCGCCTTTTTTTCTGCCCGAAATGCGGAACCGGTCTTCAAGGCGCCAATCAGCGTTGAACACACAAGCGGGAAGCCGATACTGCTCAGCTTCCCGCTTATGTGGTTTACTTCACTGCAACACTGCACCGAGGATCACTCAGAAAACGCTTCGTGCCGCTTGGGGGTCGGCCATGCCGCGCAATCCGGTTTTGATGCATCCCTGTTCACAAACCGTGCTGCTCTTGGCATAGCGACAGCATACTGAAAGTCGTAAAATTATCCAGGTAAAATAAGGTTATAATCTAATATAGGTTATTCTCTGACAGTAAGCATTCTTATGCACAGCAGTTCTGGGTTTTCGTCCTGTACGACGAGCCGTATACAATTCGGAAAGTCTTGAGTAAGAATTCCAGCATTCAATCTCAAACGGGACAAAAGCCGGATCAATCTCGACTTTATCCGAAGCGCCACCGTGATTTTCATAGGAGTCGAATCTGAAACAAGCGTCGCGTTTGCTCACTGAGTTACACAAAAAAGGCGCGTTGAATCGAAATGGAGAACGCCGCTGGGCGGTTTACAAAATGCCCTGACTTATTGCCAATCTATTACCCAACGAAATGGGAATAGACTGGTAATAAAAGAAAGATTTTTCCGATCAAAAGAAACTTCAGATAAGCCAATCGCAATCAAGGCTGTTGGTGGTGGAAGTAATTGTGGAAGTAAAACAAAAACGGCCACCCTAGGATGACCGTAAGTTATTGATTTTACTGATGTGCCCGGCACGACTCGAACGTGCGACCTTTTGGTTCGTAGCCTGATATGCCCTTAAATCAGGCCATTTCTCAATCAGTCTGTACCTTCCAAACAGCCTACCAGCAAAGCATAATTCCATTCCTGAGTTTTCCGTTTTTGTCTCACACTGTCAGTCGAGTGTGTCCGCGAATGTGTCCGTTTAGGGCGTTGAACAGAACAGGGAATAATGAATGCCGAAACAAAGCACAGGTTACATCTTCAAAGATAAAGCCATAGGGAAATGGGGCGCGCGTATTACGGCTACCGATCCCAGCGACAAACGTCGAAATATCAAACGCTACTGCGAAACCAAAACCGAAGCCCGCATCAAGCTCGACGCGCTGAAACGTGAATTGAGTGAACGCGGTGAGCAGTCCATTGACGGCGGAAAGATGAAGTTCCGCGAAGCCGCCGAACGCTAACCGGGTGATGAGCTTCGATGAAGAAGAGAGGCTGTTGGCCGTCTGCGTTGAACGCCTGGCGCATCTCCGCCCGATCATTATCGTGGCTGCCGATTCTGGCCTGGGGCGTGGCGAACTGCTCAAACTCGAATGGCGCGACGTGGATTTTGTCACGCGCTCGGTCAATCTCCGCGCCTTCATCACCAAGACCAACAAAGCTCGCTCCATGATGATGACCGACCGGGTGCATGAAGAGTTGAAACGGCTGTGGGAAGTCTCGACGCGCGCCGAATCCGCGCTGGTCTTCGGCATCAAAGACAATTTTTCCAGCGCATGGCCTTCGGCCTGTAAGGCTGCGGGAATAGCAGATCTGCGATTTCACGATCTGCGGCATACGTTCGTTTCACGTCTCATCGCTGCTGGCGTGCAGCACACGGAAGCAATGAAGCTCTCCGGTCATCAGACGCTGGAAATGCTAAATCGGTATTTGAACGTCAATGCCGAAGCATCACGCCGTGCAGCCGATGTGCTTGACCGTTACCGTCGTGATGCAACTGGTGAGGGCTTTGGAGAGACGGCAACCAAAGCTATCAATTAACAATATTCGGCTCGCTACTGTGGTGTCACGAACCGCTCTGCGGCCTGATCACCGAACAAACCAGGGGCGAGATGTCCCTCGAAGGCGTTTACCGGTGGATCGTCTTTCTGTCGTCGAAGGTGAAGGAAGGCCGCCCAGTGCCGTCGCGCTACTTCGGCGTGTTCAGCGACGGCACGCTCAAAACGCGCGGCCTGGCGCATCGGCGGCGGGACACGCCGCTGTACGTCAAGGAAGTGCAGGAGGAGATGCTCTCAATTCTGGCCGAAGCCCTGACGCTGGATGAACTGCGCGAAAAGCAGAAAGAGGCGCGCCAGCTTCTGGAATTACGGATTGCGGAATTGGAGCGCGGTGAGGTGGACCTCAAACGGCTGATCGTCGAGCAGGTGCTCAGCCGCGCCCCGGAAGAATACGCGGTGGAAACGCGCGCGGCGATTGCTGCCCGGAAACCGCGCGATGCCGGCATTCTCATTCATCCGGGCGAAAGCGTCGGCTACGTGATCGCCGATGCAAAGGCGAAGAACAAAACGCAGCGCATCACGATTGGCGGCGAAGGGGAACCGCAGCGCTATGACCTGGAAGAGTATGTGAAGCGGTTGCGGGATGCAGGCAAAGAGGTAATTACTGTTGATCCGTAAATCTATTCTTGATTTTACTCGTCTTTTTCTCTGTACTTTTTATAATCTTTCAGCCATTGCATTACCTTTCTACGCTCTTTCTTTATAGATTTACCAATCTGTATCGAATTCTCTCCGTGTTTTTGTACCCAATAACTCATCACCCGATTCCGGAATTCGGTCTCAAGGACATCGTATGGCTGGTCAAAATCAAGAATTTCCACACGGGTAACTTTCTTTGCCTCTAACTCCTTATATCTGCTAACAAGATCGTTCACCCAACGATGTTCCGTGGGATATTTCACTGCCAATTCATAATATAACTGTGCCTCTTGGGAGTGGTTTTTCAAGGCAATAAGAGCTAAATAGATATTGGCAGCGGAAAGTAAATGATTGTCTGGCATTGCTGATTCATTTTTATTTATGTCAACAAACTTTCCGACAACATATTTAAATTTATGTTCGGCCTCCTCATATCGCCGCAAGTAGAAAAGGGCTTCGCCTGCCAAAATGTTTACCTCGATCTCGCTACGGCGCTTTTGAGTTCCAGAATTTCGTGGCAGTCTTCTCGCAAGTTGGTTAGTTGGAATCTCCTCCAGCAAAGCTTCTTCAGCACATTTCAGTGCTTGTTCATAGTTGCCCTCATACTTGTTGCGAATGCCATCTAAGAGGTAGGCAATGATTTCCCATCTTGGATTATTGGTTTTTCTGATATTGGTTCGATTTTTCAGGAGTTTACGCAATTCACCGGTATAGCTCCGGGCTTCGTCAAAGCGCCTTGAATAGATCAATCCCAGGACCAATTCATACAACGTGGGCCGCATAAAACGAACATGATCATATTGTTCGAAAGTCTTGTATGCATTCTCCAAATCGCCACAAGCCCTATCGAGAATTGATTGATCTTCTCCAGCACGAGCGCGGTCAATACTGGCCGTCAACATTTTAAGAAAGGCTTGGCTGAGCGTGTCTTCATCCAGCAGCATCATTGTCCGCAGCGGCCATAATATAACTGCCGCTCGACGCATTTGGCCGGAAGCGATATTGATGTATCCATTCCCTGCTGCAAGAATCATGATTGACCGACGGCGATAATACCGAAATTCTTTGTTTTGGCGTTCTGGATCAGAGGACAATTCCTTCATTCGCAACTCTGCTTGACGAAAGACTGTTTCCAGAGCTTCGTTATAATATCTTCGAGCCTCATCGTATTGCATGATTTGGCGATATGTCTTGGCCAATTGAACACAGGTACGGGACAGCAGACCTTCCAAAGGGGTACCAGGGTTTCGGAGCAGGGCGACATGTTCATAGATTCGCAAGCAAACTTCTTGTGACTCGGGGATCCTATCGTTTCGGTAAAGCTCATTTGCATAGTTTAGTAAATAAGCCAGCTTGTGCTTCAAGAGGGACCATTGGACTGGATTGAGTTTATGGATGGCCCTGACAGTGGTTTGAACATCCTGATCAATCTGTTTATGCAGGATTTTCCCCGTTTCAAGAACGGCATCGCGGAGTGTCGTTGGGACACTATCCAGATGATCAAGCGCTGAATACTGCATGATCTGCGCACGCAAAAGGATGTGGAGTGTCTCGTCCTTGAGAGTTTTCACTTGATGATGAAGAGGTCCGTACTCTTCCAACAAACTTCCTAGGACTTCTATATTCGAGCGATTCAGATGGCAAACGCCGTCTCGCAGATGATCACGAACTTCCTGTGCTTTCTGTTTGATTGCTGATTCTCTTTCAGTCGGCATCTCCATAACTCTCCCAGAAGCTACATGTCAAAAAACTGACGATTGGCGAGATGAAAACGTCATATTTGTAAGATTACGATTGATTATTCCAACATTTTCGGAGGAGTTGATCTTCATTAATGTTGATATTGGTTTGTCCAATTAGTGATAATCCTTTTGACAGGTGGTTATCCCAATAAAAACAATATTTCCAGCGTGACACTTGATCCGTCACAAGTGCATGTAGTCAACCTCACGGACGGAGTTCAACGGTCTTTCTGTAAAGCAAGACAACGTCAGAATGATGCTTCACCGGTTTGAGCAATACGGGAAAAGCATCAGTAATAACTTAAAATTCGGATTAGGACTTCGGCAGAGATCAAGCTGTGTTTAACAGCGCGAGGGGAAGAAGCAATTTCTCCGGCCAAGGCTAAGCTGCGTCCTCCCATCGCGCGCCCATCAACGCACAAAAGCATCAAGGGCAGCGAATTTTTATCACCAAATATGGTGAATGGCAATTGCTTTCCTTGATGTGAATTTAGCGACTATCAAGGAGACCAAAATGAAAAAACTGGTGTTCATCGCATTGGCCATTCTCGTCGGTCTGGCTGCTCTGGGAGTGGTTGAGCCCGAATCAGAAGTCAGCAATTCGATCTATGAATCTCAAACTGCTGGGCAATCTCCCCCTGGGAGCAGTGAGATTCCCCCGTTAATCAACCAGGGCTTAGACCGGTCCCTGTTGATTGCGCCACACAACGGCGAGGTCGAACTTCCCCCGGAGATTGGTAATACCCGCAACCCTTACCATATTGGAGGGGGAAATTTTCAAGTGCCGATCTATATGGTAATTCCTGCCCCGGATGGGAAAATGAGGATGAAACGCATTTTTCTGCGCTTCAATCATGTTGGTGGGAACAATTACAGACCCAATTTGGTTCGGCCTACCTCTGACGTAACAGGGGAATTGTTGGGCCGTATCCTGGCAAATTTTGGTGAGATCGTGAGGCGCGCCATCAATAACTTGCGGAATCTGGCGGAAGGTTTTGAGAATGGCGTCAACCAACGGAAAAATTCATCTCAATCCATGCCAGGCGGGATCAGCCCTGATGATCTCATCCCATTTGGCGAGCCACAATTCCAACAAGAAGGAGAAGTCCTACCTTACTTCCATGAAGAACCAATTACGCGGCAAAATTCATCGCCTCGTTATCCCACACGATAAGAGTGTCATCAGCGGGATGGCGCGCCTGTCAACCGCGCCATCCTCGCTTTTCCAGTTCCTGTCTTAACAATCCTCTTGACTTCATCTTAGGGCGCGATATGCCGAGCCACATTACACTTGGGCGAAAGTAAAGAATCTGGACTTGATTGACCGGCTTTGGCTTCCCTTCCTTTATGATCCATTGGTCTTCCAAAAATCCTTTATGGCTGACGCAGCTTCTGCATTGATCGGCAAAATTTCTCCGGTTGCCTTACCGATGATGCCGGAAAGCCCGCCACCGAAGACGACTTCCATGTTCGCAGCGTTCACGATTGCCCCGCATTTATGATCCGCATAATGAGTCACGGAACCTTCGACCAAGGTCACGCCCTTGTCCGTGTTGCCAATCATGGCTTTCTTAAAGTGCGCCATATCTCCTTGACCGAAGGCGACAATGACAGCCTCGGCGCTGCCGCGATATGACTGGCAGGATTTGACGATCAGACTCGCCAATTCGTCTTTATCAATTGGAGGAACAATCCGATCAAGGAAAATATTGCTGGCAATAAACGGGATCGCCAGACGGTCGTGACCATTCTGAATCGCCAGCAGGAAGGAATTTTCAATGGAGGCAGCGACCGAATCACGCGTCGGATCAAAGCCGACTTCCCCCTGATGGCCCATCGCCCCCGATGCGGCGTGCGCGATTGCCTTGATGCCGGACTTGGCAAGATTGCCGGAACTGGTCCACACCGAAGCCCCCAGCGGGACCATATTCAAATCTTTCAACGATGGATTCGTTGGCGTGTTATTTGCCGAAACTGTTTGCGTTGACGTGTAGGACATATAGACGCTCCTTGGTTGATGATCGAAAAGAATCTATCCCTTTAACTGCGATAGATGTGGGTTGAGAGGGATTCAGGCCGCGTCCACCAGGGGGACCGATTGGCAGGCGCGACGCCGCATCGTTGCCGGCTAGCGTCAGGTCGTTCCCGCTGCCGCCTGAAGTGAAAGCTTTTAGTCTCATTTGCGGCAAGCCGCAACTGGGCGATTTTCATTGTTGAAATGGTCTCTTTTGCGGCTGGCCGCAGAAAAGCTGCAAGATTAGTTGAATCTTTGTTTTACAACCTTGCTCTTGTCGAAATCCCCACGTTGAGACATTAAGTTCCCATCACTACGCAGCCGACTGTAGGCAAAGCAAAACAAATCATTGACAAGTTTGCTCTCTAATGCGAAAAAAGCGACGCCTTCGATCCCCCGGCTGGCTGATCTTGAGCAAAGAGCGGCCAGCGAATGTGCCTCTACTACCACAACTTTTTGGTCCGTGCCCGGTCAACTTGACCATCGTGACTCTGTTCGATTGCCGACCCACTGAAAATTAAGGAACCTGGATACCCGCGAAAGGGAGCGGCTGAGAGGTCCTTTCTCTTTACGATTAACCATTGGCTATGGATAGTGTACGGGTTTTTAAATCGCTGAGCCCCCTGTTCCGAATGGCAGTGCTCTCCGGTGTCAGCAGTGCTCTTCAGTTACACATCAGACGGGGCGAGAACGTCAATGCAACTGATGCCGAAGGACGAACGCCGCTGATTTTGGCGGCGTCGCGCGATCACACGGATCTTTGCCAGATACTGCTTGAGGCCGGTGCTGACCCCTGGATCAAAGACAAAAACGGAAATGATGCATTACAGATAGCCGTGGCGCGAAGAAATGAATCATTGGCGCATATTCTTTCGCTGAAAATGGTTCTGGTCAGGGACGAACAGATATGTCCATCGTCCCCAGATACGGCTGACCAACGAATCCTGCAAACAGGGCCGGTACTTCTGCAGGAGGCAGAAATTTTTGCGTCTGACTGGGAAGAGGAACTGGAACCAGTGCGGCCTGAAGGCGACGGCGAGCGTCTGCACACAGCCGCAACGCTACAGAAGGAAATCTCGTTTCACTTGCCGATTGATACCGACGAAGACTGGTCTGACGTTGAGCTTGATTTACCTCACGCAATCCCTGCCACCGAATCCATCCGGACAGATGCCCGAGAACGCTTCAGAGATCTTTTCGCTGCAGGATTGCGGGAAGGCAGTCTTCCGCTTCAGGCACTTCTCACGACAATGGCATTGGATGAGGAAGACGCCGGGACAGACACTCTTGCCCGGCTTGAGATTGTTCTCAGCGATCTTGGCATAGAAACAGATGAACGACAGCACCAGGATTCCCTGCCGCCCATTCCTGATGATAATGAAATATCGTGCTGGGAGACGGCGGCGGAAGCATTGGCGTTTTTCGATCAACTTGCTGCTCCTATTGCTGACCCGTTCAATCTCTATCAGAAAGAGATGCGTAAATGCTCACTGCTGACCCGAAGCGATGAAGAAGAGATTGGGGCAACGGTGGAAGAAAGTATCAGGCAGGCTGTTTGTACTGTCGTTCACTCTCCATCTGCGATTGCGGAACTCCGGCGCGTCTGCACCGCCATCGCAGAGGGGGCTCAATCTTCATCCTCATTTTTCGTTTTCAAATCGCCTTCACCGGAAGAAGGTGTGGCTATTACAGACGACTCTCAAAATGAAAAATTCAGTCCCAATGATAGTGTACCGGAGACCGATGGAAATCCGATTTCTGATTCCCAGGAGGAATTCGCGGTGCAACTCCATTTGCTTCGTCAAATGCTGAATTGCCCTGACGTACAGGGGACGGAACTGGCTGAACAATTGCTTGCAATGGGAATCTCGTGGGAGTTTATCGCACGGTTGTCAGACGCGGTTTGGGAGGCTGGCGAGGAAACGAGCGCCAGCAAAATCCGAACAGGTCTTGTGGCGGCGCAAAAGGCAAGGCGCGAGATGATTGAAGCCAATCTTCGCCTGGTTGTTTTTATTGCCAGGAAATACATCAATCGCGGCGTGCATTTTCTGGACTTGATTCAGGAAGGCAATCTTGGTTTGATCAAGGCCGCCGATAAATTTGAGTATCGGCGCGGCAACAAATTCTCCACTTACGCCACATGGTGGATACGTCAGGCCATCACACGTGCTATTGCCGACCAGTCACGCACCATTCGCCTTCCTGTTCACATGGTCGAAACCGTCAACAAACTGGCGCGGATTTCACGTGAACTGAGGCATCAGCTTGAGCGTGAGCCATTCATTCACGAGATTGCAGACAAAATGGGGATTCCTGTACCCCTAATACCAATGCGTTCCCCATTCCAACCCGCTGGATGACGGTACCCAGACTGTGCGGGAGAGTTGTTCCAGCTTGTGATGGATCGGGCCATTGGCGGAAAAGTCAGTGCCATTCACCTTATTCTGGTAAAGGCCGTAGGAAATTAGCTGAGAGCCTTCAGCACTTCTCGTAGAGGTAGGATGCGTGGATATGGTGATGTCCGGCCAACATTCTCAACCAGTTTGTTCCTCAAGTCGGATTCAAATCTTTCGATCTGATCCATTAGTTGGTCGCCGCTCCAATTTTGACCTGCTGACGCAGTATCGCTGCTTGTCTGGAAAAACGCGTATATGTGTTCGTCGTCATCTTTACCTGCAGCCGCTTCCCACGCCGCAACCCCTTTTCCTTTCGCATGCTTATTCAGTTCAGTCCGCAATTGGGGCCGCGTGTAAATACGGAAACCAACCTCTCGAAGATTCAGCAGGCCTGAGGCAACGACTCCACCATGTGTTCGCAGGATCACATGCCGCACCATTGCCATATTCGGATGCACGTGTAGCGCGCCTCGCCTTCTTCCCAGCCGGACGTAAAGGAATCCCTTCGCATCACGCGCAAGCTCCAGTTGTGCATTGTTCTCGTACCAAGCCACTAACACCATTTGCTCCGCTGGCGGAAGAGCACGATATTTCTCCCCATAAATATCAGACTCTGACAGTTGCAATGAGCCATAGGACACAGGGTCTTCTTTCACGACGTAAGATTCTGAGATGTGGTAGCTCACGCGTTCCCGTGCAGTGGTCCGGTTCGCGAGATGTTCAATGACCTTGTCCAGGAAATCCGCCAGCGCGCTCATTCCATCTGGCTTGCCATTCTTGTTGGGACGGATGGCGAACGCGCCCAGCCCGGGAAGCACTTCGTGGAAGCCTTGGAACGGCAGCTTTGCATCTTTTGGCTCGCCTGGGTAGAGCACGTAAGCCCCCGCCGTGCGCCGAACGGCGTCGCGGTATGCGTGCATTTTCAAAAGGTCTGCATATTTCGCCGCGGTGCGAGCCCTGTCTTTGCTCTCTGTGTTCTTCTTGAAAGCTTCATCATCCGACGGATCGCCCAACAGTTCACGCACCCGCTCTACTCGATATTTCGCATCGAAATGTACATGCACCATTAACTCGTTTCGTTCTGCTTCTTCCGGGGAATACTCTGCTGGCCAAATGCTGATGGTGTAATCCGGCTGCACCCCTCGAGTCCAACTGCCTACCTCGTCCTGATTTGCGCGCGGCGGGAACTTTCGGTTGAAGTGGAACTCCGCTTTCAAGTGCCGCCCCGCCGTCTTCGACCAGATACCTGCGACGGGCGTCTTCAGTTCGACGCCACGTTTCAAAACCAGTTGCGCTGGCACCTTGTTCTTGTCCACGACCAGCGCATGCAACGGCTGCTCGCACACGAACCGCTGTCGGAAGAGTTCCTCCAACTGGAAGAATAACCAGTATTCATAAAGCGTTGCCACGTTGCGCGCGCCGGCCTCAAACACTTCTGCGCCGCCGTCCCAGGCTAGTTGCGCCCCGGCGTGGAACTGTAGCCAGACAAGTAGCAATTCCCGATAGCCCGCCTTACGTTGCAGGACCGGACTGCCCAGAGGCAGCACCGTGGGAGGCGAGACATCCGGAAAAAAGCCCCGCGACAGTTGCGTTTCCAGCATTCCCCGCAACCGCCTTGCCTCACGCAACAAACGTTGCGTTTGCGGCTCATCATTCATTGTGGCTTTCCGGGCAAGATGTCCGGCAATATCTGCGATGAAATCGCGAAATTCCGCCACCACCATCTTGGCGAAGCGATTCTCCGCCGTGTCGAGAAAATCAGTGCGCGACTGTACAGAAATACGGGCTGGGAGGGATTTAATTGTTGCGTGCAGTGGGTGCGAGTCGGGCAAAGCCACGCGGCGTTTTGTCTTGGCAACTTGCCGGGCGAAATCTCTCCCGGGTTTAAACGGGCGAGAGATGTCCCGTTCCTCGAGTTCGCCCTCTAACCGGCGATGTGGGTTTCGCAACACTTCGTCCACGGCGGAGCGAAATGCCAATGATTCCAGCGTGTACCGCAAAAACTCAAGCTGCTGCTCCAGGATGTGTGAGTCCTGTTGCCAGAGCGTGCTTAGCCTCAATCGCGTAGGAGCCCGGCAGTCTAGGAGTAAACCCGAACACTTTTCCGCGATGAATGACAGCATCCCGCGATAGTGCTCACGATAGCCGAGCTTAAGCGAGCGGACTTCCACGCTGCCCCGCGCCAGCGGGCGCTGCGTGGCGTCGCCGCGACGGATGATTGTTAACGGAAATAAGCCGCAATGGTCTTGCGGCTCAATCAATCCCCGGTCTTCCTCCTCGGTTACGATGCGGCTGGGCTGCACGCCGCGCTCACGCAATAGTGTAAGACCAATGGGCGCTCCGGTCGCAGGTTTCAGCCGGTATTCGTAGCGGCCCCGTTCCTGTAATTGCAGCCGTTCTTCGCTATTGTCCCATGCTTCTTCCGGAGAAATTAGAACCAGTGGATGAGTTTCCGCGGATAACGTGTCGCTGCCGCTGGGAGCGATAATCTCCAACGTTGCCAGCAAGTGGCCTTCAGGAGTCTTGCACTCGACGAACTCGCGCCGCTTCGGCTCCATTGCCATATTACGCCTCCGAGAAATTCACGAATTGGTCGCGCACCAGTTTCCGCCACATTCGCATCACCTTGTCGAAGCTTAATGGATAGCGTGCCGCCTTCGCCGGATCGCCCGCATTCTTCGCCTTCAACGTAGCCCATACAATGTCAGGACTATACTTGGATTCGTTCTCCGCGAGGCTGACTTCAAGGAGTTGAGTAGGAAAATCCCTACCGTCTGACTCGATACGTTCCGCGCCGCAAGCCCACACCAACGCCCATAGTAATCCTTCCAGTTTTGAGCGTGACCCGTGTAACTTGGGCAAGAACTTCTGCACAATGACTGCGTCCATTGCATCGTCAAACCAGTCGTTGTTTTCGTCGGAGTAGCCGCCGAGTTGCTTGTAGAAGTAGATGAACCGCGCTGCCTCGTAACCTGTGCGGTAGCCGAATTCCGCGTTGTGTTCCCGCAGCAGGTTAAAGAAAAGCAGCATTTCTCTCTCAAAACCGGTTTTAATGGATGCCGGCACTCCCAACGTTTTGTCCGCTGCCGCCTCTACGAAGCCTTTGCCAAAGGCCACGCCTTTGGCGTCCAAATCTTCTAGCATAGGGGCTTTCGGGGACGAGAGGAACGCCGCCAATTCGTCCGGCTCCATGCGAAACTCTATGACATTGGCGCGGTCGAGCACCTTGGGGGAGAACAGGTAGGTCGTCTCATCAACGTTGACCGTGCCGATGATAAATAAGTTGTCAGGCAACCGGAGTCTTCTCAGCACGTCCCGCCCATCGGCCTTTCGTACGGGACCCTCGTAAAGCGGAATCTCTTCGCCTGACTCAATCGCTGAAAGCAGGTCCGCAAAATATCTCTCAACGTGGGAAAGGTTCATTTCATCCAAGATGAGAAAATGAGGCACCTTGGCATTCGTCGGCTCAAGTGCGCGACAAATCAACTCCAATGCAGGCTTGGCTACGTAATTCGCCTCATCCAATCCATTCGGATAGCCAACAATGTTCTCGTTGCCCGTCCAGTCAGAACCGACAGGCACAACCTCGTAACACTTGATTCCTGCCATTGCGGCCTGACCATTTATGAGAGCGAATGCGGCGGCTTTGAGGTGAGTTTCAAAGCTGTGCAACTGATCACTGTATTTGCTCTGTGCCTTGACAGCCTCTCGAATTGCTCGCGCGGGTGTTTCCACGGTCAGGCCATGTGCCCGAATGTAATCTGCCCATTCGACAATCATGGCAACAGGCAACACTACTTTGGTTGCTGCTTCCTCTATCTTGTTGTTCCAGAATTCAACGGCAAGGGCGTTGGCAGAATTCACGTAATAAGTAACTCGGTCGGATTCGATTTTGGCTCCAGGAAAAAAGGGGGAGGTGGTAGCCATCCTGGGCGTGAGCCAGCGAGCGAATGCTTGCGCAAGCTTGGTTTTTCCGGAACCCGCAAGGCCAGTCAGAATCAAAAAACGCTTTGATAGCAATGCTGATATGAATCGTCTGAGCAACAACTTTTCGGCCTGGACTGCTGAATCACCAAGATCTCCATGTAATTCTTTGGCAAGTTCAGTGAAGCTGGAAATAGCGCCATTGGGTTTGTTCGGTATATTCACTTGAATAATCCCACTAATGGTTTGTAGGGTCAGTTGTTAAGATGTGTGGCACCTGGAGCAGGTTTTTCCGGTAGGTTAGAATCGCTGCAGCGTTAAGATCAATTACGGCCAGGATTTGAAAACCGGCGCGTGCCAATCCCAGACTGAATCCACCACAGCCGCAAAAAAGATCAATTACACGAAGCGGCGATTCCGCCGTCAATGAACTGGAACAATGATTGTGTGTCATTCCTGTTGTGCTGGCCTTGTCTTTCCGCATGCTTGATCCACGTAGAAGCTGTTCAGAAATCGCTTTTGAGAGTCGCAGGAACTCGATGTTACTGATAGGGTTGAAGTTGCCCGGCAGTATGCCGGCATTTCGTTGCTGCCTCGTGGGCAGGTATGAGGAGATAGAGCCAAGCATATGGCTCAGGCATGGAAAGCATATGATGCATAAAAATGACATCTGATCAACTCTTTATTAATCCAGTCGCTTTTCTCATCAACACGAATGTCTGTCAAAAAATAAAGCTGCCCGGCAAGTCGGCCAACCTGCCGAGCAAGGGTATGTGATGAGGATATTTGACAGTAGTAGTCCAGACGGAAAGCTGTGGTTTTTGGAAGCGTATGTGTCTGTGAATGTGTCCGTAAAAGCAAAACGGCCATCCGAGGATGACCGTAAATTATTGCATTTATTGATGCGCCCGGCACGACTCGAACGTGCGACCTTTTGGTTCGTAGCCAAACGCTCTATCCAACTGAGCTACGGGCGCGTTTAAGGAAAGGCGGATTCTGCCATCTGCCCACGAAGGCTGTCAACCGGCTTCCCCGTTTTTTCCGGTTCTATGCTTTCAACGCTGCCGCGGCTTTCTCCGCGCGGACGAAGCGGCGATTGACCTCTTCCCAATTGACGTTTTGCATGAAGGCATCAACGTATTTGGCCGCCGCCGCGCCGTAATCCATATGAAATGCATGTTCGTACATATCCAGCACCAGCAGCGGCACCGAAGCAGGCGGGTTGTGCATGTGATCCCAGGCCCAGTAATTGTGCAATTCGCCGGTGTGGAAATTGTAGCTCAGCGTCACCCAGCCTGATCCGCCAGCCAGCGCATTGCCGGTGCGTTTGAATTCGGCTTCCCATTGTTCGTAACTGTTCCAGGCTTGGCGGATGGCGAACAGCACGCTGCCGCCGGGTTGGCCGTCGCCGCCCAGATTGCCGAAGTAATGATCGTGCATGACGACCGAGCCGGTGCGAATCAGTTCTTCGCGCTTCACATCGCCGTAAATGTATGCGGGCAAATCTTTCTCGTTCGTCATTGCCGCCAGCCGCTGTTCGACGACGTTCAGCGCCTTGACCGATCCCATGTAATTGTTGTCGTAATGCGAGCGGATCAGTTTTTCCGACAGTCCCCGGAGCTTGGCCGGATCGAAGGGCAGCGGTTTGGGTTGGCGCTGACCGGCGAAGGCTTTGGCGGCAGTCGGTGGAGTTTGCGGTGGAGTTTGCGCTTCGGCCAGACCGGTCAGGGTCAGGCCGGCGCTGCTGGCCATCATTGTTTCTATCGCCTTGCGTCTGGAAATCATCATTTACCTCCTGGTGGTTGTTTGATCGTTACTTTCGTACCGGCGCGCAGTTCGTCGGTTCCGCGCGCGGCGATTACATCACCGGGGGAAAGATCGCCGAAGATTTCGACAAGATCAACGCCTTTAATATTCATCGAAGCGCCGCGTTTGACATCCACCCATTCGGTTCCATTATCGCGGATGCGGATGACGAAGCTGCGTTCGGTCGTCGTGGCGATAGCCGTCGGCGGAACGAACAGCGATGGACGCAGGCGTTTCGCCGGCCATTGCACTTCGGGGAACATTCCCGGCGACAATCTGCCGCGCGAATTTTCGACATCCAGTTCCACCGGCATTGTCCGCGTTTTGGCATCCAGCGCGCGGCTGGCGCGTTGAATCGTTCCGGTGAAGGTTTCACCGGGAAATGCCGGAAGCGTGAAGTTGAGTTTTGCGCCGGTGGCAATGCCTGCGACTTCGGCTTCAGGCACGGCGACCACCAGACGCAGGCGAGAGACTTGCTGCAATCGAACCATGGGCAATCCCGAAGTCATCGCCAAACTTCCTGGATGCACGTTGCGTTCGGTAATGACGCCATCGAACGGCGCGGTGAGGCGAAGATAGGCTTCGATATTTTGCGCGCCACGCACGCCTTCACGCATGGCGCGTTCGCTTTCATCCAGCGTTTTCACCTGCGCCTGCGCGGCCTTTTCGGTTTCCTGCATTGCCTGGACTCTGGCGCGGCCTGATTCGACAGCGCGCTCGGCGATTTCGACATCGTTGCCCGCGACCACGCCGGGGGTATTTGAAGCGGCTTTCAACCGTTTGTAAGTCCCTTCATCGGAGGCCAGTTTGGCTTCGGCTTCGATGCGCTGGGCGCGAATGGTGGAGATGCGGGCTGCGGCTTCGACTTTTTGCGATTGCACGCCGCTCACTCGCGCTTCGGCTTCGCGGCGCTGGGTGTCGAGTTCCGGCGCATGCAACCGGACGAGCAATTGACCTTTCCTGACCGCCGAACCGCGATCAACGCCGATGGTTTCCACAAAGCCCGGAACTTTGGCGTAAATTGCCACGTCCTGAAACGGTTGCAATTCGCCGGGCAGGCGAAGCTGGCGGTTGAGTTCATGGGATTCGACCGTCACAACGTTGACGGTCGGCGTGGACGGCGTCGCGGCGGATGAGGCTGGTTGTGTTTGAGGCTTGGGAGCGTTGCCGCAAGCCGCGAAACTGGAAGCGGCCAGAGCCAAACTGACGCCAATGACAAGTTTACGCATTTTCTCTCCTGGTTAGCTTTCCGAAGCCGTCGGTTCTTCCGGATGTAAGGACGCCGATGTGCGTCCGGCTTTGCGTTGCGCAATTGCAAAAACAAGCGGGAGCACGATCAACACCGCTAACGTCGAAGCCGCCAAGCCGCCAATCACCGCACGTCCGAGCGGCGCGGTCTGCTGGCCGCCTTCGCCAATGGCCAGCGCCATCGGAATCATTCCCGCAATCATGGCAAAGCTGGTCATCAGAATCGGACGCAGGCGGCTCTTCGCGCCTTCGATGGCGGCAACATAAGATTCCGCGCCTTCCAGCCTGCGCTGTTCGGCAAAGGTGACAAGCAAAATGGCGTTCGCCACCGAAACGCCGATGGCCATAATCGCGCCCATAAACGATTGCACGTTGAGCGTCGTTCCCGTTAGCCACAAGGCCAGGGCAACGCCAGCGACTACCGCCGGGATGATTGAAAGAATCACCAGCGCCAGCCGCAGCGATTGAAAGTTGGCGGTCAGCAGCAGAAAGATGGTCGCGATGGCGAGCAGCAAGCCGAGTTGCAAGCCGGATTGCGTTTGTTGCATTGGCGGAACCTGGCCGCGCAGGCTGACGGTTACGCCGCGCGGGACTTCACCGGCACGGGCGATGGCGGCATTCACCTCTTTGGCCGCGCTGCCCAAATCCCGGTTGGCGATATTGCCGATGATGGTGACCATCCGCTGCTGGTTGTAACGGTCGTACTGGCCGACCGCCGTGCCGTAGCTGATTTCGGCTACATCGCCGGCCAGCGCGTGCGCGCCGTTCGCTGCATTTACCGGAATGCCTTGCACGTCTTCGATGGACTGGATGCGCGATTGCGGAACTTCAACCTGCACTTGATAGGCCGTACCGCTGGCCGGGTCGCGCCAGTAAACGGGCTGCGTAAATCGGCTGGACGAAGTGGCAGCAACCAGCGAGCGGCCAATTTGTTCCACCGTCAGGCCAAGCTGTCCGGCGCGCGCGCGGTCAACCTTGATGTCCACGGTCGGATAATCCAGCGCCTGATCGAATTGCAGATCGCGCAGGAAAGCGATCTTTTTCATCTCGGCCAGCACCTTGTCGGCGAAGGCGCGATTGGCCGCCAGATTCGGACCGCTGACGGCAACTTCGATGGGCGTGGGCGCGCCGAAGTTCATGACTTTCGTCACCACGTCGCCCGCTTCAAACGACATCGCGACGCCGGGAATGACTTCGGGCAACTTCTGGCGCAATCGTTCCTTCAATTCTTCGATCCGCACGCCGGAGCCTTGTTTCAAAGCGATGGTCAGTACGGCTTCGTGCGGGCCGCTGGTCCACAGGTGAATCGTGTTGACCGGATAGCTGGCCGGTTGCGTGCCAATGTAACCGAGCGTGATGTCAACGTTTTGCGCGCCAGCTTCTGCTTTGATGGTGTCGAGCGCCTTAAGCGCGAGGACTTCGGTGCGTTCGACGCGCGTGCCGGTCGGCGCGCGCAAACGAAGCTGGAACATGCCGGTGTCCACTTGCGGAAAGATGTCTGTACCCAGTTGGCGGCCCACCAGGAAGATTGCGCTGAGGGCGATGACCAGGTAACAGGCCAAGACCGGCCAGCGCAGCTTGATCAACTGAGTCACGAAACTTTTGTAACGTTGCTGGGTGCGCTCAAAGCCTTCTTTGTGTTCTTGTTGAGGCCGCAGCAGCCAGGCCGCCAGGACGGGAACCAGCGTGCTCGACAACAAATACGATGCGAGCATGGCAAATCCCACGGCCAGCGACAACGGCACAAACAGCGATTTGGCAACGCCGGTCATGAAAAACGACGGCACAAAAACGGCCAGCACTGACAGCATCGCCAGCAAACGCGGCCTGACAGTTTGCCGCGCGGCATTGAAGGCGGCGATGCGAGGGACTTCGCCGCGTGCCAGATGCGAATTGACGTTTTCGATTTCGACCGTCGCTTCGTCCACCAGAATGCCCACGGCCAGCGCCAATCCGCCCAGCGTCATGATGTTGATCGTTTGTCCGGCCATCCACAGCCCGACGACGCCTGCCAGCAAGGCAAAGGGAATCGTCACTACGACGATCAAGGCGCTACGAACACTGCGCAAAAACAGCAGCACCATCAAACCGGTCAACAATGCGCCCAGCACACCTTCAAAAATCAGCCCGCGCACGGAATTTTTGACGATGGTGGATTGATCGAACTCGAAGGTGACTTTGATGTCTTCGGGAACCAGCGATTGAAAGCGCGGCAGTTCGGTTTTGACACGGTTGACGACTTCGACTGTTGAGGCCTCTGCGCGTTTGGTGACGGGGATGTAAACCGTGCGGCGGCCATTAACCAAACCGTAGCCGGTCAGAATATCGCTGCCGTTTTCGACCACGCCGACATCGCGCACATAAACATTTGCTCCCGTGCCTGTGCGAATCGGCAGGTCGGCCAATTCCTTGATGTCGCGCACCACACCGTTCATCGGGGCCAGCCGGTTCAAATCTCCCGTGCGTATGTTGCCCGACGGCAAAATCGCGTTTCCGGCGGCAATGGCTTTGACCAGTTCTTCGGGCGACATCGAAAACGAGCGCAACCGCTCAGGATCGGCGCGGATGATTACCGTGCGCTGGTTGCCGCCAAACGGCGGCGGCGCGGAAACGCCCGGCAGCGTTGAAAAAGCCGGTCGCACGCGGAACAGCGCCAGGTCTTGAATCTCTGCCACGCCGCGTGTTTCGCTGGAAAAGACCAACTGGCCTACGGGAACGCTGCCTGCGTCAAAGCGCATGACAAACGGATTGACCGTGCCGGGCGGCATGAACGCCTTCGAGCGTTCGACATAGGCGATTGTTTGCGCCAGCGCCTGGCTCATATCCGTGCCTGGATGAAAAAAGAGTTTGAGCAGCGCGACGTTTTGAATTGAGCGCGATTCGACGTGCTCGATGCCGGAGATGTACAGGAAATGGTATTCGTAATACGACGTGAGAAAGCTTTCCATCTGCGCCGGATCCATTCCGCCATACGGCTGCGCGACGTAAATCACCGGCAGATTCAGATTCGGAAAGATGTCCACGGGCATTCGTGTCAGAGCGAGGCCGGAGCCAAGCGCCAGGCCAATGACGAGCACGATAATGGTGAATGGACGCCTGAGCGCGGTGTTGATCAGCCACATAAAGTTGGAGAATAGTTTTCAACGCAAAGACGCGAAGGCGCAAAGAGGCAAAGAAGAAAACCTGAAAGAAGTTTCTTTGTGTCTTTGATACTCAGCGTCTTTGCGTTGAAGAATCATCAGTTAATCCGATCTAGGAATGGTTTCAGGTCGCCTTGCAATTTGGCGGCGGCGAGCATGGCGCGCCACACCGACAGTCTGGCGACGGAGTCATCCATCTCGGCCTGTGTTTGCAGACGCTGCGCATCGGCGACTTCAATGACATTGGTCAAGCCGTATTCGTAACGAACTCGCGCGCGGGTCAGCGTTTCCTGCGCGGCTTTGAGCTGGATTTCGGTGTTCGCGGCAATCTTGCGAGCGGATTCAATCAGGATGCTGGCGCGCTTGTCCTGGGTTTTGAGTGTATTGACGACCTGATCGTAGCGCGCTTGTTCGGCGGCGATGTTACTCGTTTCGGATTTGCGGCGGGCACGCAGGCCGAAAAAGTCGAAGACCGGAAAGGTAATGGTCACGCCCGTTGCCCAGTTGAAGGTGTCCGGATAAAAGCCTCTGCTGTTGGTGAACGTGCCATCAAGCCGCGCGCCGGTGCCGCGTCCATACACCGCCGTTTGCCAGTTGAAGCGTGGGAACCAGGTTCGTTCCAGCAGCTTTTCGCGAGCCTTGGCGGCGTCAATTGCGGCGGTTTGCACCAGCGCCAGCGGATGCAGTGAAAAGTTGATGGAAGGCAGCGGTGCGGTCGGCGGCAGAGCGAGCAGCGGGCCGGCTTCAATGGCGATATTTTCGCCGGGCTGTCCAATCGCATCGGCCAGATTGGCGCGGGCGAGTTCGGCGGTTTGTTGCGCCTGGATCAGTTGATTATTGGCAGCGGCAAGTTCCGCTTCGGTGCGCGAAGAATCCACGCCGGGGCGCAGTTGATTGTCCACCAGCACGCGAACGGCTTTGGCAAACGTTTCGGCGCGCTGGACGTTGGCTTGCGCGGCGCGCACGGTCTGCTCGGCGGCCAGCAGGGTTAGAAACGCATCGGCTGCGACAGTGGCGACATCCAGCCGGGTAACGGCTTCGGCGGCGTTGGCTTGGGCGCTTTGCGATTTGGCGAGTTCAACCCCGGCTTTTCGCAATCCGAAATCGAAAGGCTCCCAGGAAAAGAGCAACCCGCCCGCGCTCCCCCAGGCGCTTTCCTGTGTTCGGCTGCCGAGGTCTGGGCCGGAAATCGAAGGCAGTGTGGATTGCGGCAACAGCAACCCAAAAACGTTGTTGCGTGTCGCACGGTTTTCCTGCCATAGCAGATCGGCGCGCGGCAGGAAACTCGTGCGAGCCAGTTCAATGCCCGCTTCGGCGGATTGCGATTGCGCCCGCGCCGCGCGAATTGCCGGATAGTTTTTTTGCGCCAGTTCAACCGCTTGTTCAAGCGTCAATGGCGGTGGCGGCAGCGTCTGCGCCAGACCGTCGAGAGAAAACAAGAACAGCAAAATCAGTGGCGAAAAAACAAGGTGTGTTTTGGTCATCTTCATTTGGTGATCTGATTTCCCCCACCAGGACGTCACAAACGGTGTTTCTTTTCATAGTCGTCAAAAGCCTTGAGCAAGCCTTTGACGACTTCCGCAGAGGTTTCGAGCATCGCCTGCGCTTTCGGCTCCGGGACATTTTTTGCGCCGTCACGCAGTTGGATCAGCAACTCTTTCATCAACTCCCTGGCGCCAGCGGATTCGCGCAGCGGACTGTCTTCCGGGTGCGCGTCTTCCAGCAGTTCGGAAAACAATTCGCGGACTTTGACCGTAGCAGCAGTCAGCGCTTTGCGCCCTTTCGGCGTCGCACGATATTCGCGGCGGGATTGACCCCCGGCGCTTTTTCCGGAAGAGCGCAAATAGCCGCGCTCTTCCAAGCTGTGAAGCAGCGGATAAAGCGTGCCGGGACTCAGCCGGTAGCCATGCCGCGCCAGTTCTTCCATGATTCCCACACCGAAAATCGGCTCCTGGCAGGCGTGATGGAGAATATGCAGTCGAATTAGACCTGAATAGAGATCTTTGTCCGCCATACACTTGGTCCCAATATCGGATTCCGAATCGAAAGCCGATACTATGCGGGAGACAGTCTTTGTCAAGCATTCTGGCTGGAGCAGCCAGAAAAATGGCGAAGAGAAGAGGCGGCTTAGTCGGGTTGAATGGCGAAGGCGGCGCGCTGGTGGCCGCGCAATTTGGCCAGAAAGTTGAGCAGGCGTTTTTGCCATCCGTATTTTTGATTCAACAGTCCATCGGCGTGGCGTGCCTCGTCGGCATCCAGCCGCCGCGCGCTGGCGTCAATCCAATCGCCTTTCAAATTGCCGCGCATGTCGCAGGGCGCGATGCGTACGCGGGGATTGTTTTGGATGCGTTTGACCTTGTAGGAATGCGCGACGGTGTAGAAGTAAAGCACGCCATCGCCTTCGGCAAACCACAGCGGCGTGCGGATGGCTTCGCCGGTTTTGCGGTAACTTTCCAAATTCAGATAGTTTTGGTTGTCAAAGTGCGCCAGCTTGTTGATGCTCATCGGTTCTCCTCTGTGATGTCCAAGTCGGTGCTTGTTGCGGTCGCCAATTGTCCAAAGATGATTGCGTGGCATCGTAGCATTTGTCCATATCGCGTGCTATAAACGCGCGCGTTGAGATCACTCACCATCAGATTTCAAACCAAATTTCGAGGATTCAGGATAATGAAGCGAAGGATGATCTGGCTTTGTCTGCTGGCGCTCCTGTTTTCCGGCTTGCAACCGGCTGCCGGCAACGGACAGGCGGCCTCGGTGTTAATCGCCGGTGGGACGATAATTGATGGCACGGGCGCGCGGCGGCGATTGGGGGATGTTCGCATTGCTGGTGACCGGATCAAGGAAGTCGGCAAGTTGAAGCCGCTCCCCGGTGAACGGGTGATTGATGCGAAAGGGCTGATTGTCGCGCCCGGTTTCATTGATGTTCACAACCATTCCGAGCGCGGTCTGGCCAGTGATCCATCTGCAAAAAGTCAGATCTTACAAGGCATCACGACTTTGGCGGTCGGGCCGGATGGCGGTTCGCCGTTTCCGATTGCCGGGTACTTTGAAGGACTGGAAAAACGGCGAGTGGCGGTCAATGTCGCGGCGTTCGCCGGTCACGCGACGGTTCGCCAGCGGGTGATGGGGCAGGATTTCAAACGCGCGGCGACCGAAAGTGAAATCGCCAAAATGACTGAACTGGTGGAACAGGCGATGCTTGAGGGAGCGGTCGGACTTTCAACCGGACTGGAATACGACATCGGCAATCCGGCAACGACCGAAGAGGTGATTGCGCTCGCTCGCGTGGCGGCGCGGCACGGTGGGATTTATATGAGCCACGTGCGCGATGAAGCCGATCTGGCGTTTGACGCTTTTCGTGAAGCGATCCGCATCGGGCGCGAGGCCAGGCTGCCGGTGCAGATTTCGCACATCAAACTCGGCACGGTCGGCGTCTGGAATAAAGCCGGCGAAGTCGTCAAGCTGATCGAATCGGCCCGGCGCGAAGGGCTGGATATTACGGCGGATTGTTATCCTTATGACGCCTGGGCTTCGACAATTACGGTGCTTGTTCCCAGTCGCAAGCATGACGATCCGGTGATGGTAAAAAAAGGCCTGGATGATGTGGGGGGCGGCGGCAATGTGCTGATTACAAGCTGCTCGGCGCATCGCGATTACGAAGGCAAAACACTCGATGACATTGCCAGGGCGAACGGAAAGACAGCAGTTGAGACTTACAGCCAGATTGTCAAAGACGGCGGTGCGGGCGTTGTTTGTAAGTCAATGATCGAATCCGACATCAAAACTTTTTACCGGCAGTCGTGGGTAATGGTGGCCAGCGATGGCGGCATCGGGACCCGGCATCCACGTGGCGCGGGGACATTCCCGAGAGTGCTGGGCCGTTATGTGCGTGAATGGAAGTGGCTTGGGCTGGAAGACGCGGTTCGCAAGGCGAGTTCGTTTCCGGCCCATCGGTTGGGCTTGAATGACCGGGGCTTGATCAAGCCAGGTTTGAAAGCGGATGTGGTTGTGTTTGACCCTCACCAGGTGATTGACCGGTCAACAATGACTCAGCCAGGCTTGGAGCCTATCGGTATTTCGTATGTTTTCGTGAACGGCGTGACGGTTTTGGACGGGGGCAAGCTGAGGGACGAACGTCCCGGCAAGATCTTACGGCACAGCGCGACGGCGAAAAGAATCGGGTAACTTTCGCCGCAGCCCTGACAGGATTCAGGAGTAGCCTTTGTCGCGGAAAACCAGTAGGTAAAGTCCTGCCCCGATAAACGGAATCAACAGAATGATGGCCAACAACACGATCTTGGTCGCCCAATCGCGCCTTGAGTTCATCACATCACTGATCGCGAAAATATCCAAGATCACTACGACCAACCATAGTAGCGTTCCCATCACTCAATCCTCCAGTACTCTCAGTATTCTTGATTTTCCCTTAATGACGAGGCTTGAAGCTTTATTCGGCTTTCAACTTTCATCAGGCAGCCTTACGAAACTGCGGAGCATTCAAGTTCCGAATTCTTTCCTAAGGAAACACTAAGCGGCTTGATCGGCGTTAGATTCAACCGCCAAGTTTTGAGCGTACAAGTTGGCTGATGACCTTGCCATCAACCGTCTGGCCAGCGAGCTTGACCATTACGGCTTTCATCACGTTGCCAAGATCTTTTGTTGAATTGGCGCCGGTTTCAACGACAGTCTCTTCCACGATTCTGGCAATGACGGTTTCATCGAGTGCCTGGGGAAGATACATTTCAATGAATTTGATCTCGGCGGCTTCTTTTTCGGCCAGTTCCGGGCGGCCACCCTGGCTGTATTGCTCCACGCTGTCGCGGCGCTGTTTGACCAGCGATTGCAGGACTTTGATGGCCTCAGCATCGTCAATGGTGGTGTCCGAATTTCCAGCCTTGCCTTTCTTCTCAATCTCGAAATTCATCAAAGCCGTTTTGACCATTCGCAGCGTCGAAAGCCGATCGGCTTCCTTATTCTTCATCGCCGAAGTGATGTCCTGGTTGATGCGCTGAATAAAACTCATAACCTTTCTCCTGTTGCCTGACTTTTAAGGTTGATTCAACAGCTTTATAAGTTGCTGGCGTGTAGCTGTCAAACACGCTACAGTGGCTGTGTTGCGCGCTCATGTGAAATTTGTTAGTCTCCCGCGTCCGAAAACAGTTGCGCGAAAGTGGCGAAATTGGCAGACGCACCAGACTTAGGATCTGGCGCCGCGAGGCGTGGGGGTTCGAGTCCCCCCTTTCGCATCAAATCTGCAAACCGATCCCAATCACATCACATCAACAAGCTGCCTGCCATTCCTGGTTTTCGATTTGGTCGTTATGTGTGGCTTGGAGTAGTAGATTTTCAACGCTGATTGGATTACAGAATTTAGAAAACTCGTAGAAAGGTGCATAAAGTTGAAACTGGAAGTAGTCGTTACAGACGTTTCCCAATGTAAGAAAGACCTCGCCGTTGAAATAGCGGCTGAAGAGGTCAAGGCGCAGTTTGACAAAGCCTACGACGCTTACGCGCGGCATGTGAAAGTGCCCGGCTTTCGTCCTGGCCGCGTTCCCCGAGGTGTGATCAAACAACGCTTCAGCAAGGAAGTTAAAGAGGAAGTTGTTGGTCAATTGTTGCCGCATGCATTGCAGCACGTTGTGGTTGATCACAAGTTGCGAATTGTCGGTGATCCGCACATCAATGATTTTTCGGTGACTGAGGGAGAGCCGCTCAAGTTCAGCGCCAGTATCGAAGTCCTGCCGGAATTCGACCTCAAGGAATATAAAGGCCTGAAGGCAAACAAGCGGGTGCAGCGCGTGACCGATGAAGATGTCGAACGCGTCATCGAACGTTGGCGCGAGAATGCCGCCGAGTTTGTGCCCGTTGAAGATCGTCCGTCGCAGGACGGTGATTTCGTCTCGGTGAATCTTACTGGTAAATATGTTCAAGTGGAGACGCCGTCCGCCCACGAACAGGAAGACCTCAACGCCGATGGCGTCGAGATTGAACTTGGCGCTGAAGGGGTACAGCCGGAGTTCAATGAAAGTCTGCGCGGTGTGAAGGCTGACGACGTGCGCGAATTTCGCGTGAGCTATCCTGAAGATTTCAGTTCAAAGGGCCTGGCGGGTAAGACGCTCGATTTCACCGCCACCGTGGTCGCCGTGCGGCAGAAAGAACTTCCCGAACTTGATGACGAGTTTGCCCAGGATTTCGGCGAATACGAAACGATTCAAGAGATGCGCGACAAGGTGCGAGAGAACCTGCTCAAGAATGCGGACGACCAGGCTGAAGCGAAATTGCGCGAGGATCTCCTGGAGCAGATCCTGGGCGACTACGATTTCGAGGTTCCTTCCGTGCTGATTGATCAGCAGGCGCAGGATCGCGTGCGCGAGTTCGCTTATATGCTGATGCGTTCAGGAATGCCGCCACAAGCGGTAAAGGACATGAACTGGGAGGAGCAGATGAACAGCGCCCGTGTTCAGGCGGTTCGTGATGTTCGCTCGGCCATGGTGGTTTCCCTCATTGGCGACGCGGAAGGTGTTGAGGTCAGCCAGGAAGAAATTGATTTTGAGATTGAGCGGATGGCCGAATCCACAGGCGAGACTGCGGAGCAACTGAAGGCGCGCTTGACAAGGGAAGAGGCGGTTTCTAGTATCGAAAACAGGCTGCGTCACCGAAAATCACTTGACGCAGTTGTCCGCAACGCTGAAATCACTGTTGAAGAAATTACCGAGGAACAACGGCAAGCAGCACCATCGCAGCCTGAAGTGCTGGCCAGCCCCGAAGCGCAAGCTGCTGCTGAATAATTTGCCTGAAACGTAATCCGGCTGACCGAAAAATCAGGCCGGAGTTAGTAGAGTCAAGCATTATGATCAATCCATCTTCTAGTTACTATCCGCCCACTGTCATTGAGCAGACGCCGCGAGGCGAGCGCGCTTATGACATCTACTCGCGATTGCTCAAGGACAACATCATTTTTATCGGGACACCGATTGACGATACGGTCGCGAATCTTGTTGTCGCTCAATTACTCTTCCTGGAATCGGAAGATCCTGATCGCGAAATTTCTCTCTACATTAATTCGCCGGGGGGCTCGGTGACGGCCGGGCTGGCAATCTACGATACGATGCAATTCGTGCGTTGCCCTGTCACGACTTTCTGTGTCGGCCAATGCGCCTCGATGGCTGCGGTCTTGCTCGCGGCAGGCACGCCAGGACGGCGCTTTGCCTTGCCAAATTCGCGTATTCTGATTCACCAGCCACACGCGGGCGGAATTTCCGGTCAGGCCAGTGACATCAAGATCGCGGCGGAAGAGATCCTTCGCATGCGCGAGCGGCTTAACGAAATACTGGCGAATCACACGAACAAGCCGGTCGAACAGATCGAGAAAGACGTTGACCGCGACCGCATCATGAGCGCGATGCAGGCTAAGGAATATGGAATTATCGATTTGGTGATCAAACACCGTGAATAGGCAGTAGTGCTGAGGCGGCGAGCAGGGAGCGTCAATGATCGCTGTTCGCCGCTAGTCACATACGAATTGCTATGTGTTCGCCGCTAGTCACATACGAATTGCTATGAATGATCGCAACCCCTCAGTCTCTCCTCACACCGACTTCGGCGAGGCGTTCGGTCCGCAGTCGCAGCATCCGGTCTTGCGCTGTTCTTTTTGTGGTTTGGGCGAGGGGGAAGTGGCGCGACTTTTTGAAGGGACCGCCGGCTTTATCTGCGACGAATGCGTAGAGGTTTGTGTACAGTTGCTGCACGATTATCGTGAGATGGGAATGAGGACGCCCAGGCCCAATCAGCCATGGTACAAAAAACTGTTCGGCGACGAAGTCGCAAGGGTTGCAACTTGCAGTTTCAATGTACATGACCGAAACAATCCGCAAGGGGATAGAATCTTTCCCGGTATCAACGCGCAAATCTGCAATAAGTGCATTCGTGCTTGCGAGATGTTGAAATCCAGCCTTTTATTAGGCGGCTGATTGTCTGGCCGAAAAGCGCTGCCAGTAAAAAGGTTAGCTGCTTGCGCCTGTCTGGCGTGTTGTTTATCATTGCGTCACATCACATTGAATTGTGAATGGAGAGCAAGCGACTTGAAGGCTTTCAGACGATTCAATGATGCGCTCAGGCATTAAGGTAAACGGAGTTCACCCAGAATGTTGAAACAAATAATTGAAGCGGAGGCCAGACGGTGATGAGAAGAGGCGACGATACTTTACGCTGTAGCTTCTGCGGAAAAAGCCAGAACGAAGTCAAAAAGCTCATCGCAGGTCCCACCGTTTATATTTGCAACGAGTGCATTGACATCTGTATTGAGATTATCAGTGACGATGCGCAGCAGGAGGCCGCAGCCACCCGGCCGCCCTTGCCGAAGCCGCTGGAGATCAAAGTATTTCTCGATGAATATGTCATTGGTCAGGAAGAGACAAAGAAGAAACTCGCTGTCGCCGTCTATCAGCATTACAAACGCATCGAAATGATGAAGCGCCGCAGTGATGTCGAAATTCAAAAGTCGAACATCATGCTAATTGGCCCAACAGGCACGGGGAAAACACTTCTGGCGCAAACACTGGCGCGCATGCTCAAAGTGCCGTTCACTATTGTGGATGCCACGACACTGACCGAAGCCGGATACGTTGGTGAGGATGTCGAGAACATTATCCTGAAATTGCTCCAGGCTGCTAACGGCGATGTTGACCGTGCGCAACAAGGCATTATCTACATAGACGAGATTGACAAGATTTGCCGCAAGGACGAAAACCCTTCGATCACGCGCGATGTGTCAGGCGAGGGAGTCCAGCAGGCGCTGTTGAAAATTCTGGAAGGAACAGTTGCCAATGTTCCTCCGCAAGGCGGCCGCAAACACCCGCATCAAGAATTCTTCACGGTTGATACAACGAATATTCTGTTCATTTGCGGGGGCGCGTTCGTTGGGCTGGATAAAGTGATTCAACGTCGCATTGGGCAAAAAGCCATGGGGTTTGGCGCGAATATCCGCCCGATGAACAATATGCATCCAGCGAGTTTGTTCGAGCAGATTCAACCGGAGGATTTGATTCGTTACGGTTTAATTCCGGAATTTGTTGGTCGCTTGCCGGTCGTTGGCACACTTCACGAGCTTGACGAAGCGGCAATGATTGAAATCCTCACCGCGCCGAAGAACGCGCTCACCAAGCAATACCAGAAGCAGTTTGAGTGGGATGGCGTCAAGCTCCGGTTCACAGACGATGCGTTGCAAGCAGTCGCGCGGCTCGCCTGTGAGCGAAAAGTGGGCGCGCGAGGCCTGAGGATGATTCTTGAAGAGCTAATGCTCGAAGCGATGTACGAACTACCGAGCCAGAAAAGGATCAAAGAGTTCGTTGTGACTGATGAAATGGTGACCAATCGTCAAACTGTCTTCCCGCTGGAAAAGGCTGGATAAGACCGGAGCGATGCAGGAACAAAAAGTTATTTCAGGCTGAGCTGATTCTTAAACACTGGGCATCCGATTTCGATTCGGACGATAAGCTTTCAGCATTTTCCAACCGCACTTCCAGGTTGCAGTCGGCGGGCTGCGACAACCTCCCCAATACAAACCAGGCTTGCGCGGCCAAACCGCTTGCCGGGGGCCGGCACTAAACGGGGTAGAGAATTGTTCCTCGCTTGCGCTCATTTGAAAATCAACTGGAAATGCAGGCAGATGGTCCTGGTGGGAATGTCTCTCGATTTCTGAGGTTCAATAAAAATGCAAGAGTTCCATGATAGTACCCCAAGTGATGTTGCCAGATATCCGATGGTTCCGATACGTGATGTCGTGGTCTTCCCGCATACGAAGGCGGCGTTCGTGATTGGTCGCCCGTCGTCGGTGCGTGCGCTGGAAGAGGCCATGGCCACGAACAAAATCATTTTCCTGGCCACTCAGCATGATGCCACAATCGAGGACCCTGCGCCTGATCAGATTTATCCCGTCGGCACGTTGGCGTTCATTGCCAACAGCTTGCACAAGCCGGAAGAAGCGACGATTAAAGTATTGGTTGAAGGCCGCGAGCGCGCGCGCGCCGTGCGCGTCGAGGAGCACGACGGCTATTACATTGCCACGCTGCGCCGCGCCCCGGTTGTGACGGAAAATAACAAACGCGCCGCCGCGATGGTTTCCCGGATCGCTTCGCTGGTTGAGCAGTACCTGAAGATCGCACAGGAAGGCAACTTCGATCAGATCCAGGCCGCTTTGCGCGCGCCCGATCCCGGCCAGATCGTTGATCAACTGGCGGATAAAATGAAACTTGACCTGCCTGACAAACAGGCATTGTTGGAGGCATATTCGGCGCACGCGCGAATGGTGAAGATGGCCGAAATTCTGGAAGTCGAAATTGAAAAGCTAAATCTGGAGCGAACCATTCAAACGCGCGTCAAACGCCAGATGGAAAAGCAGCAGCGAGAGTACTACCTCAACGAGAAGATCAAGGCGATTCATAAAGAACTTGGGCGCAAAGACGAACGCGCTGAACACGAAGAATTGAAGCAGAAGATCGAACAGGCGGGGATGACCAAGGAAGCGGAGGAAAAGGCACTCGCCGAATTGCAGCGTCTGGAGCAGATGCCGCCGATGTCCGCCGAAACCACCGTTTCGCGCAATTATTTGGACTGGCTGATCACCGTGCCATGGAAGGAGCGCACCGAGGAGATTCGAGACATCAGCCACGCGCAGGAAGTTCTTGATATTGATCACTACGGCCTTGATAAAATCAAAGAGCGGATTTTGGAATACCTGGCGGTGCGTCAGTTGGTTGATAAGCCTCGTGGTTCGATTCTGTGTTTTGTCGGTCCGCCGGGAGTCGGTAAAACCAGTCTGGGGCGTTCGATTGCCAAGGCCACCGGTCGCAAGTTCGTCCGCCTGAGTTTGGGGGGAGTTCGCGACGAGGCTGAGATTCGCGGGCACCGGCGTACTTACATCGGCGCGTTACCAGGACAGATTATCCAGATGATGAAGAAAGCCGGCACGATCAATCCACTGATGCTGCTCGACGAAGTAGACAAGCTGGGGCGTGATTTTCGCGGTGATCCATCGGCAGCGCTGCTCGAAGTTCTCGATCCAGAGCAGAATCACACCTTCCATGATCATTACCTGGATGTAGAGTACGACTTGTCACAGGTGCTGTTCATCGCCACGGCCAACGTGCTGCATACTATACCGCCTGCCTTGCAGGATCGTCTGGAGATCATCAAGCTGGCCGGTTATACCGAGCGCGAGAAGATGGAAATTGCCAAACGGCATCTGGTGAAAAAGCAGTCCGAAACCAATGGCTTGAAACCCGATCAAATCAGTTTCGCCGACGAAGGGCTGAAAACAGTCATCGAGTGTTATACACGCGAGGCCGGCGTTCGCGGTCTGGAGCGGGAAGTCGGTTCGATCTGCCGCAAAGTCGCTCGTCAATTCGTTCAACAAGGGAGCGCTCCGAGGACGAATGCCGATTCCGGCGAGTTCCGCTTTGTCGTGGATTCCGCCGCCGCAAAGCAGTTGCTGGGGCCGATCAAGTACCGTCCGCTGCGCGTCACTGAACGCAGTGAGATTGGCCTGGTCAACGGACTGGCCGTGACCGAGGTTGGCGGCGACGTTCTGCAAATCGAGGCGACATTGATTGAAGGCTCCGGGAAATTGACGCTGACCGGCAAACTTGGCGATGTCATGCAGGAATCGGCACAGGCGGCGATTACCTATATTCGTTCCCGAGCCGCTGAACTTGGCATCCCGGTTGAATTTCACAAGAGCCGCGATTTGCATATTCACGTGCCCGAAGGCGCAATTCCGAAAGATGGCCCGTCGGCGGGTATCACGATCGCCACGGCGATGGCTTCAGCATTGACGCGCATTCCGATTCACAAGGAAGTTGCGATGACGGGGGAAATCACTTTGCGGGGCAAGGTGCTGCCGATCGGCGGAGTGAAGGAAAAGCTGCTGGCCGCGCATCGCGCCGGTTTAACAACAATCATTATTCCCAAGGAAAACGAAAAGGATTTGAGCGAAATTCCGGCGGACGTTCTCGAAGAGTTACAGGTCAATCCGGTTGAGACGATGGATGAAGTTTTGCAGATCGCGCTCGAACGTTTGCCTGTTCCACGCACGGACGCGAATCTGGAGATTGCTGCTCCGGTATGGCAGCAGCAGCCCACTATTTTGGGAGGGGCCGAAAGTTCTATTACCTGATGAAGATCAACAACGCCAGATTCATTGCTGCTGCGACTGTGCCGACGTCTTTTCCCAAAGATCATAAGCCGGAGATTGCCTTCCTTGGACGCTCGAACGTGGGGAAATCGAGCCTGATGAATAGTCTGCTGGGGGTAAAAGGATTGGCGCGCACCAGTTCGACTCCGGGCCGTACACAAACGATCAATTTTTTTCTGATCAATGAGCAGTTCTATTTCGTGGATTTGCCAGGCTATGGCTATGCCAAAGTTTCAAAAGACGCGCGGCATGAGTGGGGGAAATTGATCGAGAAATACCTTGCGGAACGCGAGCAGCTTGTGCTATCTATCCTGATCGTAGACGCTAGACATGAACCTTCCCCGTTAGACCTTCAGATGAAATCCTGGCTTCAGCATTTCGAGCTTCCTTATTTGGTGGTCTCAACGAAAGTTGATAAGTTATCGGCGAATGAGCGGCGCAATTCCTTGCAAACCGCGAAGAAGGTTCTGGAAACCGAAAACATCACCCAATATTCTTCAATCACGCGAGACGGAATAAAAGATGTTTGGGATGTAATCCAAAACCGCGTTACTGCAAAGCAATAATCCCACGTTACTTAAAATTCAATTGTCCGACATCAGTTGTCAGTCGTCATTATCGGCAAATTCCCCATTCACAGATGAAGCGCTTCGAGGCTTCAAAATAATTGGCAGAGCTTTTGACAACGAGCAACCCCTTGCGAGCGCCGCAACGAGAACTGATTAAGCGAAAGTAGGTATCCCAACTGTCAGGTTACCAGCGGTCAAATTAGTGGCAACTCTCACCGCAATGGTGCCGGACTTCACACAGATATCCCGACTGAATTTGCCAGATCGAATCGAATGTTGAATTCGGCCACAAGCCGACAGCGTTTTACTCAGGCTGCCCTGAACACAGCCGAACACTAACAGCATCGCGCGACCCGCATCGTGCGCAGTCAAATGACTGAATAATCCCTCTCAAACAAGGAGATTTTCCCGCGTCAGCAATGATTGATCGCACGTTTGTGCGAATTCGGATTGGGCGCTGGAAAACAAAAGTGAGCTATGGCAGACAGAACTAACAGGTCGAAGGACTATGATGATTACGACGAGTCAGAAGAAAACTACGAAGGTGGTGCTTTTCTCGACATCGCCGATTTGAAAGAGATGAACATTTCCAAGTTGACGCAAATTGCGAAAGACTTGGACGTTCCCGGCGCGACCGGTATGCGCAAACAGGAATTGATCTTCAAAATCCTGCAAGCGCAGACGGAAAAGTCCGGCTTGATCTTCTCGGAAGGCGTGCTGGAAACGCTGCCAGACGGCTTCGGTTTCTTGCGCGCGCCGGAATACAACTATTTGCCGGGGCCGGACGACATTTACGTCAGTCCGTCGCAGATACGCAAGTTCGATCTGCGGACCGGCGACACGATCTCTGGACAGATTCGCCCGCCGAAAGAAGGCGAGCGCTACTTCGCGCTGATCAAGGTCGAGGCCATCAACTTCGAGCAACCGGAGATTGCGCGCGACAAGATATTTTTCGACAACCTGACGCCGCTTTATCCAAATGAGCATTTGAAAGCGGAGACCAACAGCGAAAACGTTTCCGGCCGAGTGATGGACCTCTTCACACCGATCGGCAAAGGGCAGCGTGGGTTGATCGTCGCACCGCCTCGCACCGGTAAGACGATGTTGCTGCAAACCATCGCCAACTCAATCACGGAAAATCATCCCGAAGTGACGCTGATCGTATTACTGATTGATGAACGCCCTGAAGAGGTGACTGACATGCAACGTTCGGTCAATGGTGAGGTGATTTCATCTACCTTCGATGAACCAGCCTCACGCCACGTGCAAGTTGCGGATATGGTGATTGAAAAAGCCAAGCGATTGGTTGAGCACAAGCGTGACGTGGTGATTCTGCTGGATTCGATTACGCGTCTTGCGCGCGCCCATAACGCAGTGGTTCCGCCATCGGGCAAGATTCTCTCCGGCGGCGTGGATTCGAACGCGCTACAGCGGCCGAAGCGATTTTTTGGCGCGGCGCGCAATATTGAAGAGGGAGGCTCCCTGACCATCATCGCCACGGCGTTGGTTGAAACTGGGAGCAGAATGGATGACGTGATTTTCGAAGAGTTCAAAGGGACGGGGAACATGGAAGTCCACCTGGATCGCAAACTCTCCGATAAACGCGTTTTCCCGGCCATTGATCTGCAGAAGTCCGGCACGCGGAAAGAGGAATTGCTTATTCCGAAAAAGGATCTGGATCGGATCTGGGTTTTGCGCCGCGTGTTGACCCCGCTATCGCCGGTCGAGCAGATGGAATTGGTATTGGATCGGTTGGAGAAGTCGAAGACAAATGCTGAATTCCTGTCTTCGATGAATCAGTAACCAAAGGCTGTCGGGAAAGGAGAGTGGGAAAGTTTTTCTTTCCCACATCCATCCTGGTTTCATTTGGCCGGCAGCAGTGTCAGCGCGATATTTCTTACTTCCTCGCTTTCAACTTCAATTTCAGTGGAAGCTGGTTGAAAGCCACGCGCATTGGCAGTAATCCTGTACTTCGCCTTTTCTGCCCTGAGTCGAAACGCAAATTCGCCGCCTTCACGCGAAACCGTCTCCTGCTTGAATTTCTTGCCTCCATCAATCCGTTCGATGGTTACTGAAGCATTTGGTAACGAGTAGCCAACTCCATAAAGAACCGCGCCGTGAATCACCGAGTACGGCTCACCTTCGCGCTTGAGTTCAATTGTTTGGCTGAGCTTGAGCGTTTCGCCCCCGGCGACTTCCAGTTTGCGCGTAATAAATGTTTTATAGCCCTGCTTTTCGAAAGAGAGCGAATATGCGCCCGCAGGCAGGCTGGCGAATTCAAAATCGCCCTTGGCATCGCTTAGGGTGTCATGCAGATCGGTTTTATTCTTGACGTTGGTGGCGCGTACCAGTACCCCTTCAAGAGACTTGCCTCCCTGTTCTTTGATCCTGCCTTTAACGATACCGGTTTGGGCGCTGGCCGACCCAGTGAAAAAGATGATAGCAACCAACATTGCAATCAGTGCGTATCCAAGTGTCAGCTTCATAAACTTTCCTGAAACCTTGATGAAGTGATTGGCGCGAAATCGCCATTTGCGTCGCGTAATGCGACCGGATTATAACAAGACCATGATCAAATTTCGCTTGCTTCCCGTCATTCTGATGCTAGCGCTCAACGCAACTACCTTGGCGCAGCAAAGGGAAAAATCCGATCAACGGTCTTCCACGACCATACGCATAGACACAGACCTTGTTACTATTGATGTCACTGCCACAGACAAGAACGGAAATTATGTGCGTGATTTGCGTCCGGAAGATTTTCAGGTCTTTGAAGATGGAAAACTGAAAAAACTGGATTTCTTTGCCGTAAACGACGAGTCTACTTTATCGCGGCCATTGGCGGTTGTCTTTGCGCTGGACGCCTCAGGCAGTCTCAAACCCGAGGAAACCCGCACGCTGCGTGAAGCCGCAATGAAATTCACGGAATTGATGAGCGGTGATTCGGTCTTTGCCGCGATGACGTTTAATTATAACGTCAAAATTCTTCAAAGTTTTACAGAGGACTCGCGCAAGCTGGAAAAGGCTTTTGCGAAAGCGGATCGTTTCGAAGGTTCAACTCGAATCTATGATGCGCTCGACCGCGCCATCACGATGCTGAATCGGCAGGCGCCGCGCATCCGCAAAAACCGTCCAGTCAGACGCGTCATCATCGTCATCAGCGACGGCTTCGATTCAGCCAGCGTCATTGATCGCCACGAACTGATTCGCCGCGCAAATGCAGCGGGCGTGACGGTCTACTCCGTCACTTTGCCGTCTTACATTCTGTCGCCCACACAGACAACCGACAGGGTGATTACTCCTTTGGACGCCGCTCGCGTTGTTTCCGCAACTGGCGGGCGCGATTTCGCAGCCGACGCAAAAGACTTCACGCCAATATTCAAAGCTCTGGCCGAAGAAATCCGCGCCAGCTATGCCCTCGCTTATTATCCCGAATGGCGGGACGGAAACGCTCACGATTTGCGCGTCAAAACATCTCGCCAAGGAGTGCAATTACGCGTTAGCCGCACCAGCTTTCAGGCGCCCGGCAAGTGAACATGGCGAAAAAGTATTGCTTTCAATAATCGTCATCCTCTTCGTAATCCTCGTCCTTATCGTCGGAAGCCTGATCCAGTTCAATCGGATCAAGCCCAACGACTTCCAGTTTGGTTTCACATTCTTCGCAATTGATGATCTCGCCTTTGTCCACATCCTCGTCAACGTGAATTTCGGCTTCGCATTCAGGGCAAACAGCTAATGGCACGGTTATGATCCTCCGTGGAATTGAAATTTTGCCGGCAGAATCCGCATTCTGCACATGCTTGATGATTGCTTCTCAGGCATTGAGAACATTGATTCGCAACGTTGATCGCTGCTGATCACCATCACCGCCGCGAGCGCACAGAATCTAAACTAAACTTACGCCATTTGGCAATGCTGCATATCTTCAGGGGCCTGTTTTCGGTATTTTATGGCCGGACGCGCTTGCCATCTGCGAATAGCCAATGTTGACGCGGCTGAAAAGAGCATCAATCGTTTGAACGCCTGAAAAAACAGGCTTATTTTCGTTTCAATGCTGAAAATGTCTTGCGCCACCATACTAGCAACGGTATACTGCCAGCCGTTTTAGCACAAGATAATGTGATCACAATATACACTCATTAACCTTTACGTCAGCGAAAGAGCAACGCATAAATGCTTTGGCGGAGTTGGCCGTGGACTTGTCATCAAGCTTCGGCCGAATAAAAACTCCGAAGCCTTTTTTGAATGCTGTTCAATCCGAGGCTGGACCGAATGATTGTTGTCAAGCTGGTCGCTGATTCCGTCAGGCTGTTTCCCCAGTTTAATGCCTTATGAAGCAAGACTGGGGGCAGCGTGAAACAATTCAATATCAACAAAGGAGAAAATTATGGCAGCAGCAAAATCCGCATCAAAGCAATTGACGAAGAGCCAGTTCGCGGCTCACTTGGCGGAGAAGTTCAGCCTTTCCAAGAAGGGCGCAAACGACATTCTTGATGAAATCGCAGCCGTCGCGCTCGCCCAAACCAAGAAAACAGGTTCTTTTGTGATTCCTGGCATCGGTAAACTGGTCAAGGCCGCCCGCAAGGCGCGCAAAGGCCGCAACCCGGCGACCGGCGAAACGATCAAGATTCCGGCCAAAACCGTCGTCAAGTTCCGTGTGGCCAAAGCCGCCAAGGACGCGATTGTTCCGCCGAAGAAGTAACCTTCAACTTTTTACAGGCAACGAAATGACAAGAGCGATGCTCACGGTTAAAACCGTAAGGCATCGCTCTTGTCATTTTGAAACCGTTATCAAGCCGGTGTCTGCTGCATTGGCAGGCGCGGTTAACCTGGCAGGAAGTGTCAGAGTGAAGGTTGCACCGCGGCCGGCTTCGGATCGCACGCTTATCTGCCCGCCATGCGCTTCAATCAGCATTTTTGAAATCGCCAGTCCCAGGCCCGCGCCTTCAGACGGCGAGTTCGGCACTTTGACGAATTTGTCGAAGATGCGAGGCAAATAACCTGCCGGAATTCCACAGCCGGTATCAGCCACGGAGATGGTCACGTAGCCAGGGCGAGGCAGGGCGGAGATCTGGATTTCACCATCTCGCGGAGTATGTTCGATGGCGTTGATGACCAGCGTTTTGACGACACGCTCAATCTGGCGCTGGTCAATGTCGGCGGCAGGCAGGTCAAAGGGCACTTCGGATTTGAAGTTGATCGCGTTGGCTTCCGCCAGAGGCCGCAATTCATCAGACAGCTGGCGGAGCAGACCGGTTAGATTCACGCGAGCTAACCGCGGCTTGCTTTCGCCCGTTTCAAGCCGTGAAAGAGCAAGCAGGTCGCTCACCAACTTATCCAGCCTCTCACAATCTGTCCGGCACGCATAAAGCACATCCAGCAGTTTTTCGTCCAGGTTCTCCGCAGCCTCTTCAAGCAAGACATGCACGCCCATTTGCAAATCGCGCAGGGGAGCACTCAATTCGCGAGACGCCGTATGAATGAATTCAGATTTGACGCGGTCAATTTCGCGCAGGTGGGTGACGTCTTCGAGCAGTGTGACCGCGCCCAGCAGGTGATTCTCTTCGTCGCGCATGGGCGTTGTGCGCGGACGATAGGCACGCTCGGCGCCATCAATGGAAAGTGAAGGGAGCAAGGTGAGGCTCTCATTGGCCACCGCCCGCCGCAGGTTAATGGCTTCAGCGACGGCGGTGGTGATGCGTGGATCACCGGTGACTTCGCCAATGGGCCTGCCAATGTTTTCGGCTTCCGTGCCAAAGATGTCCGCCGCCGCATAATTGAGTTTGGTAATGCGGCCCCCGGCGTCAGTGACCAGCACCGGGTCATAAAGCGAATCAATGGCGGCTTCCGTCGTTTGTCGGGCAATCAGCAGTTTTCCCAAATCCGAGCGGCGCAACTGCCGGATCCGTTCGGCCATTCGGTTGAATTCCACGGCCAGCAGGCCAAGTTCGTCACGGGAGATGATCTCCGCCTTTGCGTCCAGATTTCCGCCAGCAAGTTTTGCCGTGGCGGTGGTTAATTCATGGACTGGCCGCACAATCATCCGCGCCAGCAGCATCGCCAGCACGATGCCGATTGCGCCGAGTGTTCCGGCCAATGCCAGCGTTATCAGGAACCATCGCCAGGCTGCTTTGGCGGCGGAATCGGATTTTGCCAACATGGCCGATTGGTTCATCCGCAGCAACTCGTCGCAGCGCCCCCGTAGCAGGTGAAATACGGGTTCAAGCTCGTTGAAGTAGTATTCGCCTTTAACGGCTGACCGGGCGATCGACGCGGGTAGTGCATCGAAGCGCCGGTAATATTCATCGCGATCACGGCGGATAATTTCGATCAATTGAGCCTCGCCCGGTTCAGTGATGTTGTGAGCCGCCTTGTTGAAAGCCGCGTCGAAACGCTGGCGGTACTCCCGCAACTGCGCCCGCGCCCGCTCCTGCTGGCCAAGCAGGAAAAAGACGGCCGCCGAATCCTGCCGCTCCAGCGTTTCTTTCATCTCCTGCGCGGCGACAACAGAATCGTAGTTATGCGAGAGAATCTGTCGCGTCACGCCGCTCATCTCGCGCAACCGCCACGCGCTCCACCCACCCAACGCCAAAATCGCCACAACAAAGATGGAGTAACCGAGTAATAATTTCGTGCGAAGACTCATAAATTTCACCGCCGAACGAAACCGGGGGCGCGAATCAGTCAGGAGTTCCATTGCCAGAAGTACGTTCATCCGTGTTCGCCACCCGATCGTCACCCAGAGGGACGACATGCACGCTGGCGTCGCGCACCTCGTTCAAGAACCGGTTGATCACCGATCCACGCAATACGATGTCCAGACGCGAGCGCGCCGATTGGCCAAAAATGACATGCGTGATTCCTTCGCGACGGGCAAAGTCAATCAGCGCATCAGAGATGCGCGAGCTTTTCAATTTCACGAACTGTGCGCCCAGGCCTTCGGCGAACCGTAGGTTCTCCATCAGCCGGTTGTAATCCTTCGGGTCAATGCGTCCCGGCTCTTCGCGCGGCGATTCGACGTAAACGGCATACCAATCCGAAGCCAGACGCCCGGCGATGCGCGAACCGACGCGCAGCAGCTTTTTGGCGTTGCCGCGCGAAGAGATGCAGACCATCACCTTTTCAGGAATAACGGCCTGTTCCAGCCCTTCGCGTTCACGGTAATCGTGCGCTTTGGCTGCCTGGTCTTCGGCCACCTGCCGCAACGCCAGTTCGCGCAAGGTAGACAGGTTGCCTTTGCGGAAAAAGTTATTGAGAGATTGTTCGATCTTCTCGACGCCGTAAATCTTGCCTTGCCGCAGACGGGTGCGCAGCGTGTCCACCGAAACGTCCACATTGACCACTTCGTCGGCGCGCTGCAGAAAGCTGTCGGGAACCGTCTCGCGCACGCTGATGCTGGTGGTGCGTGCGACCACGTCGTTGAGCGATTCGATGTGTTGCACGTTGACGGCGGTGATGACTGAAATGCCGGCGGCGAGCAGGTCAAGCACGTCTTCGTAGCGTTTGTGATTCTTCGAGCCGGGCACGTTCGTGTGCGCCAACTCGTCAACGATGGCAAACGCTGGTTTGCGGGCGATGACGGCTTCCAGATTCATTTCCTTGAGTGTGACACCGCGGTATTCGATCTGGCGCAGCGGCACAACTTCAAGATCGCCGATCATCGCTTCGGTCTCCGCGCGTTTGTGTGTCTCAACGAAGGCGACAACCACATCCACGCCCTGCTTCTTGAGCAGATGCGCTTCCTCCAGCATCTGGTAGGTTTTGCCAACACCCGCCGCTGCCCCAATGTAGACGCGCAGTCGCGCTCGCTCGCCCTCTTTGAGCCGGGCCAGGAATGCTTCCGGAGATGGCCGTTTGTCGCCGTTGTCCGTCATTTGGTGATCATTTCCTCAGCGGTTTTACTTCATCGAGTTTCAGGTTCAGCAGCAACACATTTACGCGCGGTTCGCCGAGCAGGCCAAGTTGCCTGCCTTCGGTGAATTCGGCGACAGCGCGCCGCACTTCGTCTTCGCTCATTCCGCGTTCACGCGCCACGCGCGGCGCTTGAAATTCCGCCGCCGCGGGCGAAATGTGCGGATCAAGTCCCGAAGCCGATGTCGTCACCAGATCAACTGGAATCGGCTTGCCAGGATTTTCGGCCTGCAGCTTTTCGACATCGGCTTGGACGCGGTCAATCAGCTTTTTGCTGGTCGGGCCAAGATTGGAGCCCGACGAAGCTCCCGCATCATATCCAACAGCGCCCGCCGCCGAAGGCCGCGAACGAAAGTAGCCGGGCGAGGAGAACGGCTGTCCGATGATTTGCGAACCGATCACCTGCCCGTTGCGCGTAATCAGTTGTCCGTTGGCCTTGGCGGGAAAAATCACCTGCGCCAACCCCGTGACGACGAGTGGATAAACCAGCCCCAGCAAAACCGTCGTCACCAATGTCATCAAAATCGCGGTTATCAGATTTTTCTTCATCTCACTTCTCCAATTTCAAACCAACCATCCATTACGCCAACCCGAGCGCAACGATGATCACGTCAATCAGCTTGATGCCGATGAACGGGACGATGATTCCGCCCAGGCCGTAAATCAGCAGATTGCGCCGGAACAGCGCCGCCGCGCTCAGGCTGCGGTATTTCACGCCCTTCAGTGCCAGCGGAATGAGGACGACGATGATCAGCGCGTTGAAGATCACCGCCGATAGAATCGCCGATTGCGGCGTCGCCAGCCGCATGACGTTCAGCGAATTGAGCACCGGAAACGCCGCAGAAAACATCGCCGGGATGATGGCGAAGTATTTGGCCACGTCATTGGCAATCGAAAAAGTCGTCAGCGCGCCGCGCGTCATCAGCAACTGTTTGCCGATTTCGACCACTTCGATCAGCTTGGTCGGATTGGAATCCAGGTCAACCATGTTCCCGGCTTCCTTGGCGGCCTGTGTGCCGGTGTTCATTGCCACGCCGACATCGGCCTGCGCCAATGCCGGAGCGTCGTTCGTGCCGTCGCCGGTCATCGCCACCAGTTTGCCTTCGGCTTGCTCGCGCTTGATCAGCGCCATTTTGTCTTCCGGTGTCGCTTCGGCCAGGAAGTCGTCCACACCCGCCTCGCGGGCAATGGTGGCGGCGGTCAGGGGATTGTCGCCCGTGATCATGACCGTCTTGATACCCATCGCCCGCAGTTGGTCGAAGCGCTCTTTCATCCCGCCTTTGACGATGTCTTTCAGGTAAATGACGCCCAGCGGACGTTTGTTGTCGGCCACCACCAGCGGCGTGCCGCCTGCTCTTGAGATGCGGTCAACCACTTCGCGCAACTCGCGCGGCGCTTGCGAGCCATTGCCGTTGACGTATTTTTCAATCGCGTCCACCGCGCCCTTGCGAATCTCCCGTCCGTCGTAATCCACGCCGGACATCCGCGTCTGCGCGGTGAAGGGAATGAAGTGCGCTTCATGCGCGCCAAGTTCGCGGCCACGCAATTTGTACCGCTCCTTAGCCAGCACAATGATCGAACGGCCCTCCGGCGTTTCGTCCGCCAGCGAAGAAAGCTGCGCGGCGTCGGCCAGTTCGTTCTCGCTCACGCCGGAAAGCGCAATGAATTCCGTCGCCTGCCGGTTGCCGAGCGTGATCGTGCCGGTTTTGTCGAGCAGCAGCGTATTCACATCGCCCGCCGCTTCCACCGCGCGCCCGGACATGGCCAGCACGTTGTGTTGAATCAACCGGTCCATTCCGGCGATGCCGATGGCCGAAAGCAAGCCGCCAATCGTCGTCGGAATCAGACAAACCAGCAGCGACACCAGCACAAAGACCGTTTGCGGCGCGCTGGAATAAATGGCGAACGGCTGCAAGGTGACGACCGCCAGCAGAAAGATGATCGTCAGGCCGGCGAGCAAAATGTTCAACGCGATTTCGTTCGGCGTCTTCTGCCGCTCGGCGCCTTCAACCAGCGCGATCATCCGGTCAATGAAGGTTTCGCCCGGATTCGACGTGATGCGGATTTTGATTTGATCGGAAAGCACGCGCGTGCCGCCAGTGACTGCCGAACGGTCGCCGCCCGCTTCGCGAATCACCGGCGCGGATTCGCCAGTAATTGCCGATTCATCCACCGACGCGACGCCTTCGATAATTTCGCCGTCGCTGGGAATGAACTCGCCTGCCGCGACGATGACGACATCGTCTTTGCGGAGTTGCGGCGCGTCCACTTCCTGCGTCTGGCCGTTGGGCAGCAGTTTGCGCGCCTTTGTTTCGGTGCGCGCCTTGCGCAGGTTGTCGGCCTGCGCTTTGCCGCGCCCTTTGGCCATCGCTTCGGCGAAGTTGGCGAACAGCACAGTGAACCACAGCCACAGCGTGATTTGTAAAGCGAACCCGACGCCCGCGACGCCTGTCGCCAGATCGCGAATGAGCAAAAGAGTGGTGATGACGCTGCCGACTTCGACGACGAACATCACAGGGTTTTTCATCATCGCCACCGGATTCAGCTTGCGAATCGAATCAACCAGGGCGCGCGTGATGATCTTCGGATCCCAGATGGAAACAGATTTTTCTTTCGACATAATTGCTTTCCGTTTGTAGTCCCGCCGTTAGGCGGAAGGGACGTATTGGCCCAACTCTTCCGCCTGAAGGCGGGACTACGAGCTAAAACACTTGCCCCGCTTGCATCAGCAGATGCTCGACAATCGGTCCCAGGCTCAGCACGGGGAAAAACGTCAGCGCGCCGACGATCACGATCACGCTCACCAGCAAAGTGGTGAAGAGCGGTGTTGTGACCGGGAACGTGCCCAGGCTGGGCGGCACGGATTTTTTTCGTCCCAGATTCCCGGCCAGCGCCAGCATCGGGATGATCATGAAAAAGCGTCCGAGCAGCATCGCCACGCCGATGGTGGTGTTGTACCAGTAGGTGTTCGCCGAAATGCCCGCGAAGGCGGAACCGTTGTTGCCCGTGCCCGAACTGAAGGCATACAGCATCTCCGACAGCCCGTGCGGCCCGGCGTTGTTAAGCTGCGAAGTGCCAAAGCCAGGCGAAACCGACGAAATCGCCGTGAAGATCAGAATCACCAGCGGGAAGATCAGGACCACGAGCATCGCCATCTTCACGTCGAAGGCTTCGATCTTCTTGCCCATATATTCCGGCGTGCGCCCGACCATCAGCCCGGCGATAAAGACCGCCAGCACGACGTAAATCAGCACGCCGTACATTCCCGCGCCCACGCCGCCGAAGACCACTTCGCTGAGCATGATGTTGGCCAGCGGAACCAGCCCGCCCAGCGGCGTGAACGAATCGTGCATCGAATTGACCGCGCCGCACGAAGCGTCCGTCGTCGTCGTGGCAAAGAGCGCCGAGTTGGCGATGCCGAAGCGCACTTCCTTGCCTTCCATGTTTCCGCCCGATTGCGCGGCGGTCACAGTTTGATCCACGCCCGCAAACATCGGATTGCCGCGCGCTTCAGCCCAGTAAGCCACCGTCACGCCGACAAAAAAGAGCAAAGCCATTGCTCCAAAGACCGCCCAGCCATGTTTCGGCGAGCCGGTCATTCGCCCCAGCGTGTACGTCAGCCCGGCGGAAATGGCGAAAATCGCAAACATCTGCAGCAGGTTTGTCAGCGGCGTCGGGTTCTCGAACGGGTGCGCCGAATTGGCGTTGAAAAAACCGCCGCCGTTCGTGCCCCACATTTTAATGGCTTCCTGCGAAGCCACCGGCCCCTGGGCAATGGTTTGCGTCTTCACTTCACCTTGCGGGTCAAGCAACGTCGCGGTGTCATAGGGCTTCAGGTTTTGCACAACGCCTTGCGAAACCAGCACCAGCGCGCCAATCAGGCAGAACGGCAGCAACACCCACAACACGGCGCGCGTCATGTCCACCCAGAAATTGCCCAAACTGTCTTTTTCGCGCTGAGCAATCCCGCGGATAAAAGCGATGGCCAGCGCAATGCCGGCCGCCGCCGAAACGAAGTTGTGATAAGCCAACCCCGCCATCTGCGTCAGGTAACTCATCGTCACTTCCGGCACGTAAGACTGCCAGTTGGTGTTGGTCGTGAACGAGGCCGCTGAATTGAACGCCGAACTCGGCTCGATGTTGGCCAGCCCCTGCGGGTTGAAAGGCAGATACGCTTGCAACCGTTGGAGCAGGAAAAGGACGATCATGGAAACGACGCTGAATAGCAGCATTGCCACACCGTATTCCGTCCAGCGCATTTCGCGCTTTTCGTCAACGCCAGTCAGGCGGTAAATCAACCGTTCGACGGGGCGCAGGACGGAGTCGAGAAAGGTTCGTTCGCGATTGAAAACGCGCGCCATAAACGCGCCCAGCGGTTTCGTGACCGCCAGAATCAACGCGAAAAACACCAGAATTTGTAACCAGCCGTTGATAGTCATTTAGATTTCTCCGGTCAGAACTTCTCCGGTCGCAGCAGCGCGTAAGTCAGATAAACCATCAATAGCGCCGAAGCGACGAGCGATAAAATTGATTCCCAGTTCATAAAAACCTCTCTTATTGCAGCTTCTCGCACCCGCGCACATACGCGAGCGAGAGCAGGAAGAACGCCACCGTGGCGGCGATAAAGATCAGGTCGAACATGATTTCTCCTTCAAAACCGTTTGTAGTCCCGCCTTCAGGCGGAAGCGTTCGCCTGCGGGAAATTCCGCCTGAAGGCGGGACTACGAACTTTTTCATTACCAACTTCCTTGCTTGCGCCCAAACCACCAGACCAAGCCGAGCGTGGCCGTGTTTTGCTCTTTCTTCAGAAAGCCTGGCTGTTCGGTCAGAAAAAATGGCTGGTTCGAGTAATCGCGGCGGTATTCGCCGCGCATCAGAAAACCGTCCGCCAGTTTGTATTCCACCGTCAGCGTGTGTTCCTTCAGCGCCTGCGTTGTGCCGCTGAACAATCCGCCTCGATCCGACAAATATTCAAACCGCCCGGCCAGCGCGAATTTCGGCGTGAACTGATACCGCGCATACGCCGCACCGCCCGTCACGCGCGAAGGTGCGGAATCTTTCTGCACGCGATTGACGACATAGTCCCCTTCCAGCGCCAGCGTTAGTTTGTCCGTGACGTTCAACGTGGCGTAAGCGTCCAGCACATGGAACCGGCCTTCCGGCACCGGCTGGATCACATCCGTCGAAAGCCCCGGCTGTGTCGGCAGCGGTGCAAAGCTAGAATTGAGCGCAGGGTTGCGGTCCCGTTGTTCCTTGCCGGCGTAATAGTTCGTTTGCAGTGTCACGCGGCTGTTCGGTTTGATCGTCAGCAGCACGGCCTGCGATTTGAAGCCGTTGAAGTCTTCCGACTGATTCGCGCCGTTCACCAGCCAATGCGTCGCGGTGAACTTGTCGTTGAACGCATACGTCGTGCGGAAGCCGAAGTGGTAAAACGGCAAATAGTTGAAAAAGTACGCCCGCGAGTAGTTGAAGTTGTCTTTCGTATAATTGGTCTCGTAACCGAGCGCTCCGGCGAATTTGCCGAAATCCACGGTCAGCCCTTTGCCAATCGGTGCGACATAAGTTCCATACGCCTGCCAGATGTTGCGATACGCCTGTGGACGCGGTTCATTGGCTGCATTGCCCTGCACGGTTTCGGTTGCCTGGCCGTATTGCAAATCCAGGCGCGCGCCGAAACGGCGGCCCGCTTCCACGTCTGGCGCACGTTCGATGACCAGCGCCGCCTGATTCAAACTGAAACTGTTGCTGGTCACGTCATAAGCGCGCAGCAAATTGATGCTGCCGACCGGGCGGTTGAGGTTGTAGCCATAATAACCATCCACTGTCAGGTTGAACGTCGTGCCGCGCCAGAAATCCAGCACGCCACGATCATCTTCCGACAAGGTGGATGACGGCGCTGTTGCCTGTGGTAGCGCGGGCACGGCAGCCGGAACCTTCGCCGTGGCGCTGGAAGGCGCGGGGGTTTCCGCAGCCGCTTTTGCCAACGCCGCGCTTTTTTCCTTTTCAAGTTGATTGACGCGCGCGCCCAACTGTTCAATCAGTTGTCGCATCTGGCGCATCTCTTCCAGCAAAGCCTCGTTCTCTATTTTGTTTTTGGGCGAGTTGTCTTCTTTGCCCGTGACGGTAACAGCGGCCAAACGAGCTTTCGGCGTTGGAACCGTGCTTGGCGCCGTCTGCGCCATCGCCGAAGCGCTTGTCAGCGCGGTGAGCGCCAGGCTCAGCGCAATCTTTCGCCGGGAAGACGTGTTTGCCTGCTCCCGGCGCTGCATTGAAGCGGGCCGATGGAAGAGCAAATAGGTCAATAGTAAGAACATCAAAAGTGCGATTAGTTGATTGGACATCTTGATTACTCCCGCGCGGGTTACGCCAGGAAAATTTGCGCAACCGCGCGTTCTTCATTGCTCATCGCCGTCATCGTCGTCAGGCGCGATTTTTGATCGGCGCTGCGGCTGGCTCTTTTCCAGCCAATCCAGGCAGAATGCGCCCAGAATGATGAGCGGGACGGTCAGCAACAGCAGCGTCGAACCGGCGCTGGAAAGCCAGTGCCGCGCGCCTTCGCTGGCGGACAGCCAACTGGCCGCCGTCAACACTCCGCCGAAAATTCCTGCCCCGACGCCGCCCGCCAATCCAACTGCGGCGCCGGCGACCTGAAACTTTGTTTTTAATTGCCTCTGGGGCGTTTGCAGCTTGCCGCCAATGGAATCGTTTGCGTGTGCCAATGCCAATGCGTTCATGTCGTCTCCTTTCGATTGCCTGTGAGCAATCCGTGGTCGCGACGCGGATTCATTTGCGTCCGACAGCCATTCCGGTTGTCTGTTTGGATTGCTCATCAACGGTGCTGAGCATAGAGCGGCCCGCGTAAGGATGGCGTAAGCGGTTTATAAAGAATTCGTAAGGATGGTCCGGGAGGAACTGGCGAGAAATAATGAAACTGGAGTTGAAGCGAACTGTTGGGCTGAGTGATGGTAAAGGGCGGAACTGTTGTTCAGCTCCGCCCGTGTTTCGAGCTTTTTTTTATTGTTCTTCCGGCTTGCTCAATTTGAGGCGCATCTCTTCCGCCGCCCGGCGTTTTTCTTCGGGGGCAGTGCGCACGGCGTAATCGGGCGGGACTTCAAACAGGGAGTGGTCCGGCTCCGCGCGGTTGATGTTGGTCAGGCGGTAGGTGGTTTCGCCGGTCCGCGGGTCGCTGTGTTTGGTCATCACCAGAAGCTGCAATTCCGGCGAATGCCACTGCTCGGAAACAATATTGATTGGCAGGTCATTTCCGATTTGTCCGGCGGGAATGGTGATGGTGGTGCGTGTTCCTTCCGCCTCCACGCCTTCGACCATTTGCCGGCCAAGCGATTCGGCAGGCTGTTTCTTTTTCATCGGCAGCGCGGCATCTTGTGACGATTTCATCGCTGCCAGTTTATTTTCGAGTTCAATCCGTCTCCTGGCTTCCTCCTGCTCCACTGCGACTTTCTTCATCATTCCGCCAAATTCGGATTTCATTGCCGTGCGATTTTGCGGGTCGAGCGTGTAGTTGATCCCCGTGGACGGATCACTGATGACGATGGATTGCAGCGTGCCGTCTTTCTTCATCACTTCCCGCCGGGTGCGTCCGGCGCTGTCACGGTAAACGGTGCTGGTTGTGGTCTGGCGAATTCGATTGCCGTCGCCGAGCATCTGAACGGATTCGGAAACGGCGACCGCCGAATACGGCGCGCCCTTGGTCAACTTGGTTTCAAAAGCAAGCTTCGATTCAATCACGGTGTAGGCTTTGGCTTGAATTTGGTTTTGTATTTCCGCCGTTTGGGCTGCCATGGCTTTCTCTTGCGCCATCTTGACCAGCACGGCTTTCTTCTCCTGCTCCGCATCCTGCGCGAAAGCGGGCACGCCGCTGATGAACAGCACTGACAGCAGAGCGGCTGGTCCGACATACCTGGATATTTTCATTGCAAACTCCTTTTCCGGTCATTTATTGCCGGTCATTTGTTGGTTGAATTTTCAAGCGAGCCGCTGTCGCTGGCTTCGCCCGGTCGCACGAAACGGATTGCGCGCGGCACTCCGTCCTGTCCGACCAGCAAATCGGCCAGCAATGGTTTGCTCACGTCTTCCGCCGTGACTCGCAGTCCCATCGAAATCAGGGTCGAGGTGGAGAGTTCAACTCGCAGCACCTGGCCGCTTTCCAACGGGACAAGCTGGTTTTCACTCGATAAAGCAATAAATTCGGTGGCGGCGTCTTCGCCGCTTGTCGCGCCCTGCCGAACCAATGGCCGCATCCGCCGCCGTTCACTGGCAACCCGCCGCGGGGCTTCGCGCTCAGGCTCCTCTGTTGGCAAAAGGCGTTCTGGCAACTTCTCCTTCTCTTTCGTCACTGGCGGCGAGGGCTGCACGGTTGCCGTCTTCTGGTTTCGGCGGGCGAGCGACCATTGCCGAATCGCTCCTGCCAGCAGGAAGAGCAGAAGAATTGCCGCCACAGCCGCCAACGCCCGTTTGGGCCATTGTCGCATGCGAATCGGCAAGTAACTGCTGCTACGAATCGTCGGCAACACCCCCGATTGTTTCCGAAAAGCGGCGCGCAGCGATTGTTCAATGTGCGCGGAGGCGGCTTCATCCCGCAGGCTTCTCGCGGTGGCGCGCACGGCGGCGGTCACCGCCTGCTGTTCGGCCATCCGCTCCGCGCAAGCCGGGCACGCGGCGATGTGGGCAAGGGTCTGTCGGCGCGCCGAAGCTTCCAGCAGTTGCGCCCGCGCCATACTTAAAATCGTGGTTTCGAAATCCTGACAGTTCATACCAGACACTTCAGCGGAACCGCGCTGAACTCGTTGACTTCGACTCTGCCCAGCGCGCGCAGCCGTTCGGCCAGCATGGCGCGAGCGCGATTCAATCGCGAACTCACCGTGCCCACCGCGCAATCCAGCGCCAGCGCGGCTTCGGCATAACTCAATTCCTGAAAATCGCACAGCACGACGACTTCCCGATAGCGCGCGGGCAAGGCCAGAACCGCCTGCCGCACCGCGCCGACCATTTCGCCGCGCACAATGTCGGCCAGCGGATCATCCTGCGCGATCAAATGCCGGACGGCGACGGTCTCGCCATCCTCTGTTTCTTCTTCAAGCGAATCGCAAACGCCTTCCCACCGGCGGCGGCGCAATACCTGATTGCGAGCGATGCCAAAGAGAAAAGCCGCCAGCGGCCCGCGCGCGGAATCGAAACGATCCGCGCCGCGCATCAACGCCATGAAAACTTCCTGGGTCACGTCATCGGCGGTGGCAGGCGAACCGCTCATCAGCAGCGCAAACCGGTAGATGTTCGCCTGATGCCGCCGGTACAGCGCCGTGAACGCTTCTTCGTCGCCGCCCGTCATCAGCCGCAACAACTCATCGTCGCCTGGTGTAATCGCCTTGCTCATCATTTACGTGATGTCTGCCGGTCGGCTGACATGAGGTATTCACACGGCGCGCCCAAAAACTTCCAAAAATTGCGGGAAAAAATCCGGGTACGCATGCTTCCAGCGTGCGGGACTTCGCGAATGGTCTGTTTCTTTCAATACGCTTCTTGCCACCAGCACGCTGGAAGCGATGCGTACCCAGGCCAGACATCCCAGATCAGGAACCCGGATTGAATCTGTACCCGATCCACGGCTCGGTCAGAATGTAGCGGGGATGGGATGGATCCGCTTCGATCTTTTTGCGTAATTGGCCGACGAAAACGCGCAGGTATTCGGTCTGTTCCGTGTAATCGCCGCCCCAGATCGCGCCCAGCAGCACGCGATGGGTCAGGACTTTGCCCGCGTGGCGAATCAGGTAGGCGAGCAGTTCATATTCTTTCGGCGTCAAATGAACTTCTTCGCCGCGCACGGCAATGGTGCGCGCTTCCAGGGCAAGGCGGAAATCGCCGAGCGCAATCTCTTTCACTTCGCGCTCTGTGGCTGCCGGTGCGCGGCGCAACGCTGCCCGAACGCGCGCCAGCAGTTCGTCAATGCCGAACGGTTTGGTGACGTAATCATCCGCGCCCGCGTCCAAGGCTTCGACTTTGGTTCGCTCTTCGCCTTTGACCGAAAGCACGATGATCGGCACCTGGGAAAGCTTGCGCAGGCGGCGGCACAGTTCCAGCCCCTCCATCTGCGGCATCGAAAGGTCCGTGATGACCAAATCCGCCGGCCACTGTGAAAAGACCGCCAGCGCTTCTTCGCCATCGCTGGCGGTTTGGACTTCATAACCGCGCGCGGACAAACCGCGCCGCAGCACGCGGGCGATTTGCGTTTCGTCGTCCACCACCAGAATGCGTTGCGCTTCACTCATGTTCGTCCGAGCCTCCCGCCGGTTCCTCGTCGCCAATCAGGATCAGCAGCTTCATCCGCGTGCCGCGATTGTTCTCGCCGCTTTCGATCCAGATACGTCCGCCGTGCGCTTCCACAATGCCGCGCGCGATGGCCAATCCCATGCCCAATCCGCTGGCCCCGCCTAGTGGGTTCGCGCCATCATTCGACACACGAAAGAATTTGTCGAAGACCCGCACACGCATCTCTTCTGGAATGCCGCGTCCTTGATCTTCGACCGCCAGCAAAATCATCTCGTCCTTGTCCCGTCTGGCCGTAATCTTGATCGGGGATCCCGCCTGAGAATACTTCGCGGCGTTATCAATCAGTGAATACAAAACCTCGGCCAGCAGATTGGCGTCCACACGCGCTGATGGCAACTCGGTTTCGATGGCGACTTCGATGGGGTGTTTGGCGGTCAATTCGCTCGCCCGGTCGCGCGCCAGCGCCACGATTTCTTCGACCGACCCCCAGCGGCGGCGCAACCGCAACTCGCCGGCTTCCAGGCGCGCCAGTTCGACCATATTTTCGACAAAACGGTTCAGCCGGTCCGTTTCTTCATTGATCACTTCCAGCAGTTCCATGCGGCCTTCCGCGTCGAGCCTGACCGGATCGTCGGAATTCTCTTCGGCCTGCGCTTCCGCCAGCAAGGTTGTGGCCGATGCCTTGATTGAAGTCAGCGGCGTGCGCAGATCGTGTGTCACCGCGTCCAGCAGCGCCGATTTCAGTTGTTCGCTTTGACGGAAAACCTCCGCCTGCCGGGCTGCTTCCGAAGCGATTTTGTATTCGCGGTAAAGCCGTTCGATTTCCCGTTTGCCCGCTTCAGCTTCTTCGGCGCGGCGTTTGGCGCGCGCGGAAAGCTGCCCGGCGGTCACGGCGGTAATCAGAAACGCCGCCAGCGCCGTCCAGTTTTGCGGCGCGGCAATGACGAAGGTGTGAACCGGCGGCAGGAAAAAGAAGTTGAAACAGACTCCGCCCAGAATGGCCGCCAGCGAAGCCGGGCGGCTGCCCCAGCCCGTTGCGGCAAACAGGACAATCAACAGCAACGCCAGCGCGACCGTCGTCGAACTGAATCGTTCGTGAAATGGCGCCAGCGCCGCCGTCACCACGGCGACGCCGGACACGGCGAACAGATAACCGTTGCCGGCGCGGAGAAAGAGTTTGTCCCAGCGTGTATTCATCGTTGCGCCATCCCGCTTCGAGTTGTAACGCGAGTCGAAGACGGATGGCAAGAACCGCTTTTGATTGTCAAGGCGTCCTTATCGAATTGACCGGGTTTAAGACCGCACAGTAGAATCCAGATTACTTTTAACCAACCTCAACAATTTTCCAACGGAGATCTGCCAATGAACATTCAAGAGATTGAAAAGCTGCTTGGTGAAGAAAGCCAGGCGTTGCTGACGCACGAGTGCAAAACCATCTCAAAAGACCTGCTGCACCTGCCCGGCCCGGATTTTGTGGATCGCGTGGTTTCAGAATCGGACCGCACGCCTTCCGTGCTGCGCAACCTGCAATTGCTGCTCAACACCGGGCGGCTGGCGAACACCGGTTTCGTTTCCATTCTGCCGGTGGATCAGGGCATCGAACATTCCGCCGGCGCCAGCTTCGCGAAAAACCCGATCTATTTTGATTCCGCCAATATCGTCAAGCTGGCTATCGAAGGCGGCTGCAACGCCGTGACTTCGACGCTGGGCGTGCTCGGTTCCTGCGCCCGCAAATACGCGCACAAGATTCCCTTCATCGTCAAAGTCAACCACAACGAGTTTTTGACCTATCCGAACAAATTCGATCAGGTCATGTTCGGCAGGGTTGATCAGGCTTTTGATATGGGGGCGGTCGGCATCGGCGCGACCATCTACTTCGGTTCGGACGAATCAACCCGCCAGTTAATCGAAGTCTCCGAAGCGTTCCAGCGCGCGCACGAACTTGGTCTGTTCACGGTGCTGTGGTGTTACCTGCGCAACCCTGATTTCAAGAAAGACAAGGATTATCACGTTTCGGCGGATTTAAGCGGGCAGGCCAATCACCTCGGCGTGACCATCGAAGCCGACATCATCAAACAGAAATTGCCGCTCAATAATGGCGGGTACAAGGCGTTGTCGTCGAAAGAGAACCCCTACGGCAAGATTGACGACCGCGTTTACACCGAACTGAGTTCCGACAATCTGATTGATCTGACGCGGTATCAACTGGCGAACTGTTATATGGGACGCTCCGGCCTGATCAACTCCGGCGGCGAATCGAAAGGCGCAAGCGATCTGGCCGAAGCCGTGAAAACCGCCGTCATCAACAAACGCGCGGGCGGCATGGGCTTGATCTCCGGACGGAAAGCCTTCCAACGTCCGATGGATGAAGGCGTGGGAATCCTCAACGCGATTCAGGATGTTTATCTGGCCAGGGAAATCACGGTCGCATAGAAACAAGCATAGGCTGAAAGCAAAAAGGCAGTCGCGATGGCATTGATGCCGCGGCTGCCTTTTTTGCTTTCTCTCAGAGTTGTTCGATTTCTTCCTCTTCTTCTTCCGCGTCGCCTTTGCCGCGGTTCGGGCGTTTGATGCCGAATTTGTCCAGCCGGTATTGCATGGTGCGAAACGACAGGCGGAGCAGTTTTGCCGCGCGGGTGATATTCCAGCCGGTCTGTTCCATGGCCTGGATGATCAGCGAGCGTTCCAGGTCTTCAAACGAAAGTCCTTCGGGTGGGAGTTTGAAACCGCCAGTGCCTTCGATTTGGGCGGTCTGGCGGATTTCGAGAGGCAGGTCTTCGGCGGTGATTTCGTCGCCTTCAGCCAGCAGCAGCGCGCGTTCGATGGCGGATTCCAGTTGGCGCACGTTGCCCGGCCAGGAGTAATTCATGATCAGCCCTTTGGCTTCGGTGGAAAGCTTCATGCCGCGCGCGGCATTGGCGGAGTGCTTGTGCAGAAAGTGCTTCATCAGCACTTCGATGTCGTCGCGGCGCTGGCGCAGCGGCGGCACGTTGATCGGAATCACGTTCAGCCGGTAATAAAGGTCTTCGCGAAAGCGCCCATCTTTGACCATCGCCTCCAGGTCGCGGTTGGTGGCGGCCAGCACGCGCACGTCCACTTTGATGGGCCGGGTTCCGCCGACGCGGGTAATTTCCTTTTCCTGTAGAGCGCGCAGCAGCTTGGCCTGCATGCTGATGCTGACCTCGCCGATTTCGTCCAGAAACAGGGTGCCTTTGTCGGAGATTTCAAACAGCCCTTTCTTTTCGGCGTGTGCGCCGGTGAAAGAGCCTTTCTCGTGGCCGAACAGTTCCGATTCCAGCAGGTTTTCGTTGATGGCGGCGCAGTTCACGGCCTGGAATCTTTCGTTGACGCGCGGGCTGGCTTTGTGAATGGCGCGGGCGATGCGTTCTTTGCCGGTGCCGGATTCGCCGCGAATCATCACCGTCGAAGGCGACGGCGCGACTTTGACGATCATCTTTTTGACGCGCTCCATGGCATCGGACACGCCGATGATCTCTTCATCCACGGCGCGCATCTGTGAAACGGCTTTGGCGACGGTTTCGAGCAGCTTGGCGCGGTCGAGCGGTTTTTCCAGGTAATCGAACGCCCCCCCGCGCAAGGCTTCCTTGACCGTTTCAATCGAACCGTGCGCGGTCATCAGAATGACGGGCGTCGAACTGTCCAACTGCGAAACTTCGGTCAGCAGTTGAATCCCGTCCATTCCGGCCATCTTCAGGTCGGTCAGCACCAGATCGAAATTTTCGTGCTTGAAAGTGCGCAGCGCTTCCTGGCCGGAACTGGAAGTTTTCACTTCGTACAGCGGCGCGCCCGTTTCGTCGAGTTCCGCCGTCAGGATCATTTGCAGAATGTCGCGTTGATTCTTTTCGTCATCAACAACGAGGATTCGTCTCGCAGCCATCAGTTTCTCCATTGTGGATTGCGGATTGTGGATTGCAGGTTTGGGTTGCAGATTGCCCGCAACCTTGGAAATGCAGGAAGAAGATAGGCGATGACCGTGCGATTCCGCAATCCGCAAACCGCAATTCAGCGTGGCTGGCGCGGCAAGGTGACGATGAAAGTCGTGCCCAATCCGACTTCGCTTTCCACGCGGATCTGCCCGCCGTGTTCTTCGATGATTTTCTTTGTCAGCGGCAGGCCCAGGCCGATCCCCGTTTCTTTTGTCGAATAGTACGGCTCGAAAATCTGCTCCAGCGATTCAGGCAAAATGCCGGTGCCGGTGTCGGTAATTTCGATTTCCAGGCGCTCTTGATCGGGGAACAGTCCAACGTCCAATTCACCGCCGCCCGGCATCGCCTGAATCGCGTTGATCATCAAGTTTGAAAAACAGGTCTTCAGTTGTTCCGGGTCGGCATTCAGGCTGGTTCCCTGGCTGTCGCCGTTGTCTTCGGATTCGATAGTGATTTTCACGCCCTGCTCGTCGGCTTTGGCCTTGACCAGATCGCGAACTTCTTTGACCAGCGTCAGCGCGTCCAGTTCGCGCAGTTTGAGTTTCGCCGGGCGGCCATAACTCAGAAAGTCGCTGACCAGGCGGTTCAGCCGCGCCAGTTCGTCCTTGATCGTGGTCAGGATGTGTTTGTATTGCGCGCGCTGCGCTTCATTGGCGGGGCCGAAGGTTTCGCGCAGATGGTCAATCGAAAGATTGATGAAGTTGAGTGGATTGCGAATCTCATGCGCGATGCCGGAAGCCAGACGGCCAATCACCGCCGAGCGTTCAGAGCGTTGTAATTGCTCTTCCAGTTCGCGGCTGCGGCGCAGGACGGTCAGCATTTCGTTAAAGGTTTTCGCCAGTGCGCTGACTTCTTCTGGCCCTTTGGCTGGCACCTCGAAATCCAGATTGCCGGCGGTGACGCGGCGGGCGGCCTGTCCTAAATCGGTGATCGGCTGCGTGAATCGCCGGCTGAAAAACGCCACCAGAGCGATCAGCAACGCGCCTAAACCGGCGAAGGCAATCAACCGGTCGCGCTCGGCGGCCTGTTTGACGCGATTCAGCCGGCTCATCGAAATAATGATGTAGATTTTGCGGATGCCTTTTTCGGTTTCGGTGGAAAGGAAAAGCGTGCGGCTTTGATCGCCGTCCGCCGTCGGCACGTCTTTTGTAAGATCGCCTGTCCGAACCAGCAGGTCATCGCCAATGACTGCGTTGACCTGCCGCCCGCGCTCGTCGCGATCCGTGCTGTCGTACACTTTTCCATCCGGCTCGACGATCAGGATGTGGCGGATGATGCTTTCGGCATCTATCCGCAGCCCGTCCGGCTGATTGACCAGGTTGAATAGAAACAAGCCTTCGGACAGAGAGCGGAAGGTCACGTTGGTCGCCAGCGTGATCGCCTGGATGTATTCGTCCACCTGCCGGGTCGTGCGGGTTTCCAGCCGCTGATTGATCAGCAAAATCACCAGACTGCTGATGATCAGCGTGCAGGCAATGAAGGCGACCATCTGCGCGCGAAAGCTGGCGAACGGTTTGAACAATCCCGCAAATTTCATGATTGGTTAGCGTGCTTGTTAGAGTTTGGCGAGCAGGCGTTGCGCTTTTTCCCGCGCGTGGCGCTCGCCCGGAGCATTCGAGGACGTGACCGGACGGTTCGTGATTTCCTGAAGCTGACGGCGCGCATCCTCCTTGCGTCCATTTTCTTTGTACGCTTCGGCCAGCGCCAGCTTCATTTCCAGATTATTCGGTGCGATTCTGACGCCCTGTTCCAGCCGGGCAATCGCGCGGCCCAGATTGCCGCCAACGATGCGCGGTAACTGGCGATCCATTTCGCCCAGCGCCAGATACGCGCCGCCGTCGTTGTACCGATCGTTCAGTTTCAGCACGGTTTCCATCTCGGCGCGAACCTTCTTGACTGTTTGCAGCGCCTTCAGCGCGCCGGTTTGTTCGCTGAAGCCGCCGTAATTGGCCGCCAGCCAGAAATGGCCTTCAACCGCGTTGGGCAGTGCGGCGACGGCTCGCTGCCCGACGGCGATTCCTTTTTGAAAATAGGCGAGCTTTTCGTTTTTGCCCACGCCGTCGCCAATGTAGTAATAAACCCGCGCCGCACGCCACAACCATTGATAATTGTTGCCGTCGTTGGCGAGCGCACGTTCTATAACAGCCAAAGATTGCTTATCGCGCTCAAGACTTGCTCCCAGAGTTAACAGGGTATCGGCTTCCTGAAACGGATTGGCAGGTTTCGCCTGCGCGAAAGCGGCGGTGAACAAAAAACTGACTATGACGATTGAAAAAATGACACTTCGCATCGCGTGGAAAGCTAACAACTTGGCTTGAGTTGCGCAAGATTGGCATATTGGTTCCGGCCCATCCGGGCGGCAAATCGCCCACGGAACGCTTGCTTGACTCGCTTCTGAGCGTCACATATAGTTTTCGCCGGTTCGCAATTACGCAGCCGGAATTAGTCCTGATCGCAAGAAAAGAGGTAGTTATGGGCTTAGGAATGCCGGAAGTCATTTTGATTCTCGTCATCGCGCTGATCGTTTTCGGTCCGCGCAAATTGCCGGAACTCGGCAAATCACTCGGTCAGGCAATGACCCAATTCCGCCGCGCCTCGGACGACTTCAAGCGCACGTGGGAACAGGAAGTCGAAACGGAAAAGTATCGCAAGGGAGAAACCGCCAGCAGCAGTTCATCCAACGATTACAGTTCATCAAGTAGTTACGGCGATTCTTATAATCCGTACGGCAGCGACACTGAATCTGGCGCAACGTCCTCAACGGCCGGCGAAAAACAGAACGAATCAACCGCGACGGATTCCTCCACCAAACCGGAGAGCGTCAAAACCGAAGTGGCAGCGGCTAGTGCGGGAACCGGTGTCAATGGCGAGCCGAAGCCGCAACACTGGATTTAATTTTCAGGTCGAATCCTACGGCGGCGAACGCCGCACGAAAGATTGGTTGCCGTCGAGCCAAAGGCGATAGAAAGAAGCTCACGGTCAGCCAATTTTTTATTTGAGGTGAAATCAGATGGCAACAGATGTAATCAACCCAGCGGGCAATGAAGTAGCGGAAGAACAAGAAGGTCTGCAGATGTCTTTTCTGGACCATCTGGATGAATTGCGCCGTCGGCTGGTTCATTCCGTCATTGCGATCACCATCGCCTTTGGCGTCTGTTTTACCTTTTCGGACTACATTTTTAACTTTCTGGCAGTGCCGATCAACATACAGATTCGCAAGATGAAGATCGCGGCGCAGTCAGTCAACGGCAACCCCGATTTGAACCAACTGAAGGAAAGTGAGATTGCGCAATACACCTTCGTTCAGGAAACGGCCATTAACGGAGTGAAGATTCCGCTGGGAACAACCATCCAGGTCAAAAAAATCGTTAAGGACAATCAGCCGCAGTTGGTTCTGTCCCAGCCCTGGGCAGTCGGGAAAAACGTTTTGCAGACGGGCACGCCGGTCAGCCAAATCCAGACTGCAGACAGTTCCAAACTTCTTTACGACGAAACCAATGGACTGGTGATCAACAAGGTCGGCGGGGCGTTTACGCTGTATATGACCATTGCGCTCTATACGGGCATTGCGCTGGCCATTCCCTTCCTGCTCTATCAAATCTGGGCTTTTATCTCACCGGGGCTCTACAAACACGAAAAGCGTTATGCCTGGCCGGTCGTTCTGATGAGCGCATTCTTTTTCACGCTCGGCGCGACTTTCGCCTATCGAATTGCATTTCCCAGAGCCTGCGATTACCTGCTCGGCCTTCAGCAGGAGGGCGGGTTTCAAACCCTGATCAACGCCGACGATTACTTCGATTTGATCATTATGATTATGATCGGCCTCGGTGTGGTTTTTCAGATTCCGACGCTCTCTTTTCTGCTTGGCCGAATCGGTTTGCTGACGCCGGGAATGATGTGGCGGTCATGGCGGTATGCAATTGTCATCATCTTTATCATTGCCGCGTTGCTGACGCCAACGCCGGACGCATTTAACCTGATTATGTTCGCACTGCCGATGCTTGGTCTGTATTTCATGAGCATCGGGATCGTTTGGATTTTCGGAAAACCTCGCCAAACCGACGATGAATTCGCGGCCAGTTCCTAGCGAGCGAGCCAATGAGTACGACTCCCTACGATGACGCCTTCAAAAAGCTGGCGGATCGCGATCCGGCGGCGCTGTTGCTGCTGTTGGGAGCCTTGTCGCCTGGCGAAACGGCGAAGATCGAGCCTCTTCCCAGAGAGCTTCGCACAGGCAAACAGATTGCCGATCAGCTTTATCTGGTAACCACCTCCGCCGGCACCCGCATTGTTCATATCGAAGCCCAGACACGCTGGGATCCGGAAATGCCGGAGCGCGTGCTCGATTACGAGTTGATTGGCTGGATTTGCTATGACAGGCGCTACCCAATTGAAAGCTTCGTGTTGCTGCTCACGGCGGACCGCTTGCCTGCCGATCCACCAACCTCGCTGAAGGTCGAAGCCGGATCGTTGCAGGTTGTCAGCACTTTTCACCTCGTCAAATTGTGGGAAGTTTCGGCAGCCGAGATATTGGCGCTGGGACGCGATCAACTGCTGCCATTTGTGCCGTTGATGCGGGGCGGAATGGATGAACTGCTGCGGAGCACGGAGCAGTTAGGGCAAATTGCGGATGAGCAGGAACGCGGCGCGCTGATTCTGAATCTACTTGTTCTCGGCGGCCTTCGCTATAATGCCGACACATTGATCGAGATTTTAAGGAGGAAGGAAATGTACGGAATTCCCATCGAACAACTTCGGGAAAGTTCAGGTTATCAATACCTGTTCAAGGATGCTCTTGAGAAAGGTCGTGAGGAAGGTCGTGAAGAAGGTCGTGAGGAAGGTCGTGAAGAAGGTCGTGAAGAAGGACAGCGAGAGGCTGCCGCCCGCCTGTTTCAGCATCTGGCAGCCAAACGTTTTCCAGACCTTGATGTCAGCGAGGTTTTGGCAAAGATCAACGACTCATACGCATTGGAGCAACTTTGCCTCGATCTGGATCAATTTTCCGGTGAAGCCTCGCTGCTCCAAAAACTGAGTGAACTTGCTGTCAAAGTATGAGCGTGGCCAGTCACGCTCACTCGCTCCCTTTTTTCTCCTTCTCTTTCACCACGAATGGTTGTTTCAATCCGCGCTCGGCCTGCTCGCGGGTATCATAAACATTGGGCCGCCCAAGTACCGCCTTGTATTGCGCGATCGCTTCATTGCGCTGCCCGGAAAGATCATGGACCTGCGCGGCGCGCAGCAGCGCCAGGGTCGCCAGTCCGGCGTCCGCCCCGTTCGATTTCGGCACGGCCAGAAAATGCTCCGCCGCCAGTTTATGTTCCTGGTTGAGCGCCAGCGCTTCCGCGTACTGGTAATGCACCAGATCAACCGCGCCAGCCGCCGCCGGGTCTTTCAACAAATCCTCGAACGCCGCGAATGCCTCTTTCGGCTTTTTGAGCGTCACGAAGGTCGAAGCCGTCTCCAGTTTGAGCAGGTAACTCGCCGGGTATTTGGCGCTGAGTTGCTGCAAAAGGGCCAGGGCGTCTTCATATCGTTTCTCGTTCTGATAGATCGCCAGCAGCATCACACGCGCATCGTCGGCGGTGGCGGCGTCCTTTTCGACGATTGTTTGCAGCCGCTCAATGCCGCGTTTCTTGTTGCCGCGAACACCAGCCAGCGTCGCCAGCGCCTTGTACATAAATGGCAGGTTGCCGACGATGTAATCGTACATTCCAACCGACAAATACGCGTCGTAATAATCCGGCTTGAGTTTCAGCACTTTTTCATGCGCATCCACGCCGCGCGAGCCGTTGCGCATGGCGGCGAAAAACTTGCGCGCCACGGAGGCCTCGTAAGCCGCCATCACGCCGTAATAGGCGCCGAGAAAATACTGCGCATCGGCGTCATTCTTGTTGCGCGCAACCAGCGACAGCGCCTTTGTTTTTGCCTGCGCCATTCGATCACGGAACGCACGGTCAACCGCTGCATCCACTTCGTCGCCTTCGTTTTCTTCTTTGGCTTTGTCGGCGCCGGCGTAAAAGTTCGATTCGTCGCGATAGAGGCTGGTTTGCAGCCGGCGGCTCTTGTTCAAATGTTCAAGCCAGATGACCGTGGCAAGGTAGATGTCACCGGCGGGATGCTGCGGCTGAAGCTTTTTGATCTCCTCGAATTTCTGGCGCGCCGTGGCGTAATCAATATTGTACAACGCCGCATTTCCCGCGCGCCGAAGTTCGATCACCTCCGGCGTGAGCGCCGCGCCAGCCGACGGAGCAGGGCCGGCGCTTTGAGCAGAAGCAGTGGCTGAGGACAAAAGGGCAAAGGAAACTGCCAGTAGTGGAAGCATCGTTCGCCAACCGCGCAGATGCTCACTGATCCTGAATCCGCTGTTTGAAATTGTCCGCAAATTGGCAGGCGTCACGAAACCGGCGGCATAATAAGCGGCGACGGAAATGCCTTCGACATAAGACCAAATACGATTCATCACTTTCTACTCCTTCTCAGATTTTCATATTTTTCCAGGCAACGGCGCGAAAATTCGCAATGCCTGTGGCACGATTTCAAAATTCATCGGCAGGTTGCCCACCACATCGCCATCCAATTGCACTGGAGCGTTATCGTTTGAGTTGGCCCGGGCTTCGCCTGTTTCCTGATACACCACGCCGGGGCCGAACTTGTGACTGCCGGTCAGGCTCAAAAACGCATAGCTTAAATAAGCCAGCCGGCTGCGCGTGTTGAAGACGCAGATGTTGAGTTTGTCGTCGTCTATCCGCGCGCCAGGTGCCAGCACAAACTGGCTGGCGTAATGGGCTGCGTTGGAAATCACCGCGAAAGTGCTTTCGTGCTGCCGGCCATTGAATTTCAGCGAGAACGGTGTCAGCGGCATACGCGCCAGAAAGCCCAATCCGGCCGCCCAATAAGCGCCCTTGCCCGCGAATTTTTTCAATTCCAAATCAACGCCCTGGACGATTGCCGCGTCCAGGCCGATGCCTGCCATCAGCAGAAAGTAGCGCTGCCATCCGGTTCCGGGTTTTACCGCACTGCCGACGCTGATGGTGCGAACGCTGTCGCTGGCGATCAGCGCTGCCAGGGCTTTCGCGTTCCTCGGCAGCCGCAATTCCTTCGCCAGCACATTCGCCGTTCCGCTCGGCCACACGGCCAGAGAGGTTTCTGTTCCCACCAGGGGTTGCGCGACTTCGTTGATCGTACCGTCACCGCCACAGGCGATGACGATTGAGGCGCCGTCGGCGACCGCTTGACGCGCAAGCGACGTGGCGTGCCCCGCGTAAGCCGTCGACAGCAGACTGACCACGATTCCGTGTTCAGCCAACGTCGCAGTCAATCGTTCGACCTGTTTCGGGTCTCGCTGCAACGCGCCAGCAATTGGGTTGTAAATCAATACCGCTCGTTTCAATTTCGTAATCATCTGTTGAATGCTCAAACTCAGTTTGGACACGGAATTGCCAGCAATAAGCGGGCAATCCCAATGCCAATCAAGATTTATTGGAATCAAAGACCTTTGCCGGGGAGCGACTTGAAAGGATTGCCGTTTTTACCTGACAGACGACGGAATTTGCTGACGGTCGGCAAGTCGCTTATATTTCCCTCCCGATAAAGCTTGAATCACTCAATCCGCAACAACTCAATTATGAGCCTTCTCGAAGTGCGAAATCTAAAGACTTTTTTCGCCACCCGGCGCGGGGAAGTCCGCTCGGTGGACGATGTGTCGTTTACGATCGAGCAAGGGGAGACGTTAAGTTTAGTCGGCGAATCGGGCTGCGGAAAATCGGTGACGGCGCTTTCGATGATGCGGTTGGTTTCGGCCCCGGGACGAGTCGTCGGGGGCGAGGTCTTGTTTGAAGGCCGCGACCTGCTGAAACTGTCCCCGGCGGAAATGCGCGCGATTCGCGGCGACGACATTGCGATGATTTTCCAGGACCCCATGACTTCGCTCAATCCGGTATACACGGTCGGTGAACAGATTGCCGAAGCCATTCGCCTGCATCGCAAAGTTTCCAAACGCGAAGCCTGGAATCAGGCCATTGAAGCAATGCGTGATGTGACGATCCCAGCGCCTGAAATCCGCGCCAAAACCTATCCCCACGAAATGTCCGGCGGAATGCGGCAGCGCGTGATGATCGCCATGGCGCTGGCTTGCGACCCGAAGCTGCTGATTGCTGACGAACCGACCACCGCGCTCGATGTCACCATTCAGGCGCAGATTTTGGAGTTATTGACCGAATTGCGCGAAAAGCGCCATTTGGCGTTGCTGCTGATTACGCACGACCTGGGCGTTGTCGCTGAAACTTCCGACCGTGTGGCTGTGATGTACGCGGGCAAGATCGTTGAAGAAGGCTCGGCAAAAGAATTGTTCAAACATCCGCGCCATCCTTACACGGAAGGGTTGCTGCGCGCCGTGCCAAGGCTTGATGAACAACGGGAAGGCAGAAGGAAACGGCTGCAAACCATCGAAGGCGTCGTCCCGAATCCGCTGGAATTGCCGCCCGGCTGCCGCTTCGCGCCGCGCTGTCCCCACGCGCAGGGCACGTGCCGCGAAGGCGGAATCGAACTGATTCCAGTCAACGAATACCATTACTCGCGATGCATTCGCGTCGGCGAGATTTACCCGGCGAAAAATTGACCAGCAACGAAAGCAGGGCATAGTATTCAGTCTCCGCGTAAAACCAGATGACAAATCAAACGCTCGTCGAAGTCAAAGAACTGAAAAAGCACTTTCCCGCGGCGCATAAACAATTCGTTCGCGCGGTGGACGGTGTGTCGTTCACGATTCAGCGCGGCGAGACCTTGGGACTGGTTGGCGAATCCGGCTGCGGTAAAACAACCGTTGGACGCTGTCTGTTGAGATTGATCGAACCAACCAGCGGCGAGGTTCGTTTTGACGGGCACAATCTTTTGGAAATCAATCGTCAGGAACTTCGCGGACTGCGCCGGCAGATGCAGATCATTTTTCAAGACCCGTATTCATCGCTCAATCCACGAATGAAGGTCGCGGAGATTGTGGCTGAACCGCTGATTGTTCACGGCGTCGGCCAAAAGACTGAGCGCCGCGAACGAGTTGCAGAGTTGCTGCGTGTTGTCGGACTCGACCCGGATTACGCCAGCCGTTATCCGCACCAGTTCAGCGGCGGGCAGCGCCAGCGCATTGGGATTGCGCGCGCTTTGGCCTTGAATCCGGACTTCATCGTCGCCGACGAGCCGGTTTCAGCGCTCGACGTTTCCGTTCAGGCGCAGGTCGTCAATCTGTTGCAGGACCTGCAGGAGCAGTTTGGATTAACGTATCTGTTTATTTCGCATGGACTGGCGGTCGTGAAACATATTTCGTCGCGTGTCGGCGTAATGTATCTGGGCAAGCTGGTCGAACTGGCTCCGGCGGATGAAATTTATGATCAGCCGCTTCATCCTTACACCCAAGCGCTGCTGGCGGCGATTCCGATTCCTGATCCCGAAGCCCGGAAGCGGGAAGTCACGCGGCTTGGCGGCGACGTGCCAACACCGCTCAATCCGCCTTCGGGCTGCCGTTTTCACACGCGCTGCCCGCACGCAATGGAACGATGCAAGATCGAAGAACCTGAATTCACGGAAATCTCGCCTGGCCATTTTGTGGCGTGCTTTCTGCAGGATTCGCAAACCGCATAGTTTCGTTTTGTTGTCTTTCATCAACCCTTAAACAATCCCCAACAAGGAGGAGCACATGGACCCCAAAGTAAGCTATGAAACCCGGATTATGGACGAACCGATCCTGGCCCCGGAACCGCCCGCGCCTGCTCCCAAACCGCAAGGTTTTTTCAGCCGTTTGATCGGCGTTTACTTTTCACCAGGCGAAACCTTCCAGGAAATCGGACGCGCGCCTCGCATCCTGATACCGATGGTTGTATTGGCGTTAGTAATTGTGACGGCTGTGGTTGTCGCTTCCCAGCGAATTTCTTTCGACCGGCTTCCAATTCAACAAATTGACGACGCCGTGGCTGAAGGAAAGCTGACTGCCGAGGAAGGGGAACAGCGTAAAGAAGCGACGAAGAAATTTATGGCGATTTTCAAACCCTTTATTCCGATAGTCGCTGCGATTTCCATCATCATCATGGTGCTGGCCATTGCCGGCTTGGCCAAATTGGTCAGTTCGATGATGGGGATTGAAAATACGTTCAAGCAGATTCTTTCGGTCACGGCGTATTCCATCCTTGCGGTTTCGGTTGTTTCCGCTGTGCTTGGAACCGTGTTGTTGTTCCTGAAGCCGGTTGAGGAAATTGATCCCAATAATCCTGTTGGATCAAACGTGGCGGCGTGGCTGGCGATGGCAGGGATCAAAGGATTGCCGAAATTTATCACCGGGTTGCTGTCCTTCGTGGATGTGTTTTATATCTGGAAGGTCGCGCTGCTTGGAATTGGGTATGCCGCTGTTTCGCGCAAACTGAAGGCTTCCACCGCGATGGCTTACACCGGCGCTGGCGCGCTCGTTATTGCGGTGATTGGCGCGGCCTGGGGGTCACTTGTTGGGTAAAGCAAATGAATAACCTGTCTCAACAAATCACCCAGCTCCGGCGTGATTACGTTTCGCAGCCGTTCGATGAAAGCCACGCGGCGGAAAATCCCTTTGCTCAGTTTCAACGCTGGTTTGAAGAGGCGATGCGAGCCGAGCAGCCGGATGCCGAAGCCATGACGCTTTCCACCGTCTCGCACGAAGGCCGGGTTTCCGCTCGCATCGTGTTGCTGAAAGGCTTCGACGAACGCGGCTTCGTGTTCTTCACCAATTACGACAGCCGCAAGAGCAGGGAACTGGCGGAGCATCCGCAGGCAGCTCTGACCTTCTATTGGCACACGCTCAACCGGCAGATTCGGATTGAAGGAATCGTCGGGAAAGCGTCGGCGGAGGAATCTGCGGAATACTTTCAAACCCGCCCGCGCGGCAGCCAGCTTGGCGCGTGGGCGTCTCCGCAAAGCGATGTGATCGTGGATCGCGCGGAATTGGAAAAACGATTGGCCGAAGTCGAAGAGCGGTTCAAGGACGGCGAAATTGAATGTCCGCCATTCTGGGGGGGCTGGCGTTTACAGCCGGTGCAACTCGAATTCTGGCAGGGGCGCGAAAGCCGGCTGCACGATAGAATCGTTTACACAACACAAAACGGCGTTTGGCGAATCTCTCGCCTTGCGCCGTAAACATTCCTCGTCCCGGCTTCGATCGGAAAGTTTGTTTTTGAAATCTTTCCCGCTGAAGCCGGGACGACGGATTTAAGCGTCAAGATCGTAAGCGATCTTCAGCCATTGTTTGACCTCATCATCAATTTCCGCCGGCGAACTGATCGGAATACGATGGGTGATGCGATCTTTCCTGGCGAAGCCGCCGGTGTCAATTAACCGGGCGGGAACGGTCATATTGCCCAGCGCAAAGCCCAAATCCAGTCGCGTCCGCGTTGCGGGTTTCAACTGCGCGAAGACGTGATTGCGATATAACGGCACGATGGTTTTGCCCGGACAGGCTTTAACGTCTTTGCCGATGTTCAATCCGATCTTCAATAGTTCGTCATAAATTGGCCGCAGCCCGGCTTTCGCTCCGGCAAACATTTCTTCCACGTAAACTTCGGCTTGTTGGAGATAGCCTTCCGGCGTGTCTTCCTCCCAGCCTTTGCCGCCAGCGCGTTCGGCCAGCCCCCCGGCAGTATTCGTGCCCAGGTTGTATTTTTCCTTCAGCCAGGCGCGGCGCTCTTTTTCGGTCGGCGGACCCTCATTTTTGACAATCTCCAGCCACTCTTCCATCGAATGGCCGGTTTTTTCCGGCAGCGTCTCGATCCACTTCTGGACCATCATCACACCGGGGTGAACACTGTAAAGTGATTTCGTTTCTGCCATTGGCGGATCCTTTTACCTGATGTTTGGTGTCTCGCCGAATTTACTGGCGAGCGAGTTGAGATATTTTTCCATGGTTGCCGTGTGGCCGAAAACGAATTTGGACAAGAAACGAAAAAACGGATTGCCGACCGTGCCGCGTTCCGTGATGGTCAGTTGGCAGCCGCCTTCGGTTGTCGGCGTGATCGAATATTCCCAGATACCGCCGAAGCCCAAGTCCTCGGACACAATACGGCGCACCAGCCGGCGGGGAATTTCCACCTCGATGGTTTCCAGCGGAATCTTCATGCCGCGCGCAAATTCTTCCTCCCATACTTCATGGCCATTTTGATCTGGCAGCCGGCGAACGCTTTTCATTTCGGAATGCCACTGCGGCTGATTGGCGAAATCGGTGATCACACGCCAGATGTTTTGCGGCACTTGGCGCAAGGTCAGGGTTCGCGTGGCAATGTGTTCTTCAGGCAGAAAGCTGCCGATGGCCGTCGTGATGAGTACTGCCGCAATCAGGACGCCGACGATAACCAGAAGCCAAAACATAATTTTCCTCAACGCTGCTCCTTATTCAGAACAAAAAGGCGGAAGAAAGAGGTTTTGAAACGGCAAAACGGCGAAAGGCGCGGGAACCGTCGTGGGATGCTTGTGATGTAAATCACCGAACGGTTTCGCGCCTTTCGCGTTTGATTCGCGGCCTGGTGCCTCACGCCGCGAAGACAAAAAAGAGTTTGAGTGATTTAGACCTGGTCAAGTTTGATGATCGAAAAAAAGGCGTTTTGGGGATCTTGAAGAACTGCAAACCGACCTGTGTTTGGAATATCGGTGGGCGGCACGCAGGTTTTTCCGCCAAGCGATTCGGCTTTTTGGACGCTGGCATCGCAATCGGCGACGGCGAAATAGACCATCCAATGTGACGGTATTTCTCCCCATTCCGCAGTCATTTTCAGCATTCCTCCGAAGGGCTGGCCGTTGAGATCAATCTCGGTATAGGGCATTGGGCCGCCATCTCTGGTTACGGTCTTCCACCCAAAGACCGTGGCATAAAACGTCTTCGCCGCTTCCACATCGCGCGTCGTCAGTTCCTGCCAGCACATCGCATTGTTTTCGTTTTTAATTCCGACCCCACAGTTTTTGCCTGCCTGCCAGATCGCGAAAAACGCCCCGGTCGGATCCTGGGCGACGGCCATTCTGCCGGCATCGAACACGTCGAACGGTTCCATGATCAATTGACCGTCCGCCGCCGTAATGGCTTTCGCCACTTCATCGGCACTTTCGACGGCGACATAGGACAGCCAGTTCGGCGGGATGCCCTGCGAAATTTGATCCGGCATTTGCTGGTAAGCGGCGGCGACGTCTTTACCGTTGAGTTGAAACATTGTGTAAGAACTGTCCGGCCCCATCGGCAAATCGTTGACGCTCCAGCCGAAGAGTTCTCCGTAAAACGTCTTCGCCGCGTTTTGATCGGTCGTGGCCAGTTCCACCCAGCAGAAAGTTCCGGGAGTGTGTTTGCTGACTTCCATATTGATCTCCTTATGCAGTTGGGATTTTGGATTGGAGGAGTATTTCCCGGCCTTGACGAGCCGGGGAAATATCCGCTTTGCGGTTTTGTGGACATCCCGGCAAACGCCGTCCCCCAGCAGATTGTTCCGCGCGATTCAGGCAGCACGAGCCAGATCATCTTCTTCCCACGCACGCTCCGTCCACAAGTACTTCATTGCGGGCTGCCCCATCGAAACGAAGCTGCCATCCACGGTTTTGATCATGGAAACCTTCGATCCCATTTCGCGAACGTAATCGCTCAACCGCCCGCGATGATGAACAGTGTGATCGTGCAGGAAGGTCAGGAAGACCACTGCCGGATGCCGGAAAACGCCGTAAAACGACAGCGGCGTCGTCAACTTCTTAACCGTCAGTTTTCGAATCGCTTCGATGCCTTCGACAAATCGGTCGTCATAATAGGCGATCATTTCCCGCATATGCATCTGGGGGTCAGGCAGGTCGCAGGCGCTGCGGTTGAACGAACCGGAGATGATGCCGTTGATCAGAATGAGTTCCGTGCTGATGATGTGACAGGCCATTTCGCGCGCCGACCGCGACCGCGCGGCGGGACGATAATCGCTCTGCGCTTCCGGAATCGAAGACAGTACGCGCAAGGTGACGAGATGGGCTTCCTCAACTCGCTGCAACAGGAAATCGCGAAGAAACAATGCTTGCTCGGTATTCATGATCTACTCCTTTTTGGTTTCTTGAGTGACTGGATGTGATTTATGCGGAGCGGGATGAAAACACGGTCTCGAAACCCAGCGTTGTGCGGTCGCCAATTAACGATAAGCGCGCAGCGTCTCAACAATCTGTTCGATCACGTTCGATGGCACATCAGTGGTGGACAGATCGGCTGTCCCCAGAACGGTTTTCACCATCCCGTCGGCATGTTGTTCGATTCGATGGGCGCGTTCGACCACGTCACCCACAGCTTGTTCTTTGATTTTCCGGGCATCGGCGATGATTTCGAAGACAGCAAACGGATCAGCGCCCGCCGTGTCTGCGAAACCGTTGCGCGATGACCGCGATAAACGTTTCGTAGTCATATTCTTTCATCACTTCCCAGGCTTCCCGGCTTAGATGGCCTGCATAACGTTCTTTCCTGACCTTCTTTCCAACCAGCCCGTTTCCCTCATTCCAATTTCTGAACAGGTTCCATCCCTTGTCCGTTGCGCGCCATTCGCAGCCCAGCGGCGTCGGTGGCATATCCAGCACTCTGGCTTTCTCGATGCTGTTTTTTTTCAGCCCGTTTGACCGCCCGCGTTCGCTGACGCTTTTGCTGGCGACGTCCAGATGGGCGCGCATTTGCCTTGAACGCATCGCAACGCTGCCAGAAGCCTTTTTCGATTTTGCCGCTGAGGGACCTGTTTCGTCTTTCTCATCTGGTTGCGCCTGATCGTTTCGCGCCACTGGCTTGGCGCTTAGCCGTGACGCATCTGTTTTCCCTGATCTGATCTCGCGCTCGCGGCAGCGGTTTGTTGCGTCTGCCCGGGATTAAACCCCATCTGATGCCTGGTAGCCGGTTCAGAAACTGGCTCACTGAAATACATTGTGGAATTCGTGCTGCTATGCGCCGCAAGTCCAAGTGCAATGACAGTTAGCAATCCCAGAAAGAGCGGTACGACCGTCAGTCCATAGCGCTCATACGTGTTGAGCTTGGCGATATCGAGCGGCGTCGAAGCCTCGGCTGTTCCTGTTGCGGAATCGGAGGACGAGGGAAGTTTGGCGGTGGCCTTGCCTGAACGAATAAACTCGCGCGCCAACCGCTTGTCTTGCGCGGCAAGTTGACTGGCCAACTCTGCCTGCTTTTCAATTAGCTTGCGCTGTTCTTCGGCAGCCTGGCGCTGTGCGACCAAATGTTGTTCGGATGCCTTGCTTGCCTGCGTTTCTTGCCAGTCCAGATCAAGGGCAATGCTGGCATTGATTAACAACACCGCTGTTAAGACAATCTGGCAAATCATGGCGACGCCAGCGATGCGCTTGCTTTCAGACGTGGCCAGCCAGGCGCAGATGATGGCCATCAGTTCCGCGCCGACCGTGCCGATGATGCCAATCTTGCCCATCCCTACCAGCCGTCCTGACAAATGCGACCCAACAATGACGAGCGTGAAGACCGTGGACAAAACGGCCAACGCGACGCCAACCCATTTCAAAATCGAAAGTTCCTTACTCATTGGAGCCTCCTGCCATATCTGGCGTTGGGACTAGACTAAAAGATTGATTTATTGAAATTCGAACGGAGTTCCCCCCGGACGAAGCAGGTTAATCACCTTTTCGACAAAGAATTCCTTTTAGCCTGACCGGTTAACTGAATACGCGCCTGAACAGGCTACGCACTTAAATCGCTTGCAGGACGCAAGTGACCTTTGCCCACATCCGAAATCATTGCCTTTCTTCTACGGTTTGAAACCGCAAAAGACACACCTCTTCCCACCTTCTTGAAGAAGGACGCTACTGTTGGTCACGATGCCTTTTTTCAACGGCACCGAATCGGCAACTATAACCCTCCTGCACAATCGGGCGTTGGCTCACCGATTCGACGCGGGCAGTCGAATCGGTGAACGCCCTCGGCTGAGGTCGGTTCAAGTGGTGCAGGCGGGGTTTTAAGGAGCTTGATGTGCGCCTCATGTCTTCACACGAATAATAGTTGTTGCAAGTGTGAAACAGTGGGCCGCTAAAAAAAGAAGCAGATGATTTGCTTCTGATTGAGACTAATTTGCCATTATCAACAATGGCAATGATTACGTTAATGGAAATTCCTATTATCTAAACTTGCGGATCAGGCCAACCACGATGCCTTGAATTTTAACTTCCTGTGGCGGTTTGATGATAATCGGTTCAAATGCGGCGTTTGCCGGTTGCAATCGAATGTGACTGCGCTCGTCGTAAAACTTTTTCACGGTCGTTTCAATCGTTTCTTCGCCTTCACCAATGGAAGCAACAACGGTTTTTCCTTGAAGCGGCTTGTTCCTCGGAGGTTCAGCAACGATAAAGTCCCCGTCAGAGATTTGTTCATCTTTCATAGATTCGCCTCGCACCTTGAATGCAAACCGGGTTGGCGAATACATATCCGCAGGAACGAAGATTGTTTCTGGTGGAAGATAAGATTTCATCGGATTGCCTGCGGCGATGATCCCCAGTAGTGGGATTTGCAACTCGCCCTTCTCTGGATTCGCCGATGTAAAAGACAGCATCTCGCTCTCTCTGGGCAACTGCGTAATCTCAATTCCTCGATGAATGTTCTTGTGTCGCCGAATCAGACCTTCGCTTTCCAGTTCCGTCAGTTTTTGATGAACACTGGCCGTTGAACTTAATCCAAAATACTCCTGAATTTGAGAGATCGTCGGCGCATATCCATACTCGCGTTGGAAATTGACGAGGAAATCGAAAAACTCCGCTTGACGAGGTGTAAGTGGCATTTTCACTCCAGAAAATCTTGTGTTTTCGGTTGTTTTCGGAACGACTGAAAGATACCGAAACCGACCGAAATGTGCAAGCACAAATTTCGGTCGGTGAAGAAAAAATTGAGTTGGATTGAGGGGTGTATTGCATTCATTCGCGGCATAAGGAATTGGCCCATTCCGGACTCATATCAAGCCGCTTCTGGCGGCTTACCATTCACCTGCTTGCGCGGTAAATTGTAGCTGCCATATGATGTCACGGTTTCGAGAGCTTCTATTTCCAGCGGGAACCGCGCGCATCCATCCATCGAAGTGTTTGAGGCTGACATTATGTTTTGCCAGAAGTGCAATCTGCACTATCACGATCATTTGAGCTTTTGCCGCCGTTGCGGTCAGCCTTTGGCCCGCTCAACTTCGGATCACGCGGTGGATTCTCATTGCTGCACACGTTGTGGTGCGCGGGTTGTTCGCGGAGAGAATTTCTGCCAGCAATGCGGCAATCGCATTGGTGTGGCGTTGCAGGATACGGTGATCGGCGCGTGTTATCACTGCGGGACTTCGTGGCGCAGCGGTTGGCTTTTCTGCAAAAATTGCGGGCTGGATCGCAAGCGTGCGCTTCTGCTTTCCACTTCGTCTCCTTCCGCCGCACCGTCATTTGCGGGAGCCAGACAGAATGGTCAGGAACAGCCCGAAAGTCTTCCTGAAATCACCAAAGTCAATTGTCAATTCTGCGGAGCCGAAGCCAAACCGTACTCGCGTTTTTGCGAATCCTGCGGAAAGCGTATTGACGGCAGCAGCGGTACGGACAAATCGGCGGTGATTCCCGCAGTCACCCCACTGCGTGCGCCGGAACCGTCGCCAGCGAAGCCGAAATCTGTGGAGGAATTTAGTCCCTCCGCGCCAACGCTCTTCGAATTGCAACCACAGACTGAAAGCAACGTGCCTGCACAAGCTTCAGTGCAATCTGTTGAAACTGGCTTGTCCAGTGTGGCCAACAGCGCCCAGGTCAATGTTGCAAGCCAGATTTCGGCTTCCGGCAACAGCGCCTTGGTGGTGGAGGAAGAGAAATCCCCCGCTTCCACCGCTGAAAGTACACCACGGAAATCTGCGGGACCATTTTCTCCAATCAAAGTGAGCGAACGAAGTCAACCGCATCCTGGAACTGTGGTGACGCCGCTTCCCCCCTTTGGTCGAATCCCCGATGACGTCAATGGTTCTGACGCCTTTCCAGTGAATGGTGCGCGCAACCGGCAGGCAATCATGCTGACAGCAGTTGTCTCGGGATTGATCCTTTTGCCTGTTGCTGCGTTGATCTGGTGGTTTTGGGGAGACAGATTGATCGGCGAAGAGGTAAATGTGCTGGTCACGCCAACGCCCCAGGTGATCAGGGTGGAAGCCGGACAGCAGGTAGCGCCTACACCTGAGATGACGCCCGCGCCTGTCGCTGCGCCTGAGGATATGATCTATATTGCCGGCGGGAAATTCGAGATGGGACGCGCCGATGGCGACGAGTATGAACGGCCCGCGCATACGGTGACAGTGGAACCGTTTTTCATTGACCGCACCGAAGTTACCAACGAGGCGTATCAACAGTTCGTCACGGTCACAGGACATCGTGCGCCGCCGCACTGGCCAAATGGAAGGTTTCCCGAATCCGGCGCCAGGCTGCCGGTCGTCAATGTTTCCTGGGATGATGCAAGCGCTTATGCCAAATGGGCCAATAAACGCCTGCCGACCGAAGCCGAGTGGGAATTTGCGGCGCGCGGGAAAGATGGCCGAATTTATCCCTGGGGAAATACCTGGAATCCATCGGCCAGCAATGCTGGGCGGACCGCCGGCGGCCGCATTGTCGAAGTCGGGAGCTTCCCCGGCGGCGCCAGCCCCTTCGGCGTGCTGGATATGTGCGGCAATGTATGGGAATGGACCGCCAGCAGTTTGAAAAATTATGCTCAGAATGATCAGGAAATCGCTCCTGGCAGGGTGATTCGCGGAGGCGCGTTCGATGTTTCCAGTGCCCGCGCGACCACAACGTATCGTGGTGTTTTGCCAGAGGACCGATTGCCCGACAAGACCGGTTTCCGCACCGTGCGGGACGCCGTCAAACCCTGATGTCTCGATCGTGCCCGTCAAACGCTCAATTTGAAAACACAAGACTATGATTGGCGTGGAAGTCATTACTGTCTGGCGTGTCTGGCTGTCATTGCTCTTTGTTGCCTTGATATTGTGCTTCGTCCCGGCTCAGGACCCGACTGGCCGTGAGCTTCCCAGGCCTGCCAAAAAGCCCGCTGACAAAACCATTGAGAAAAAAGGTGGAAAACCAGCAGGCAAAAAGGCCGGCGGGAAAACAGTAAAGCCGCCCGCCGCAACGCGAGCGCCGGCAAGGGCGGCTCGACAGCCTGCAATTCCATCGAAGCTCATCATCATTGCGCCTGTTGGAACGTTGATTGAAATTGATGGCAGGGAGCGCGGTTTTGCGGGGGTTGATGGCAGATTGGTGGTGACAGGGGTTTCCGCAGGCGAACACAGATTGAATGCGAAGGCCGAAGGGTACGAAGCCTGGAGCGGCAGTTTGACCATGGGCGCATCGGGGACCAGGTATGAGGTCCCAATGAAAAGGCGTCCAGCGATGGGCAAAGTGATGCTGACGATCAACGAGCTGGGCGCTGAAGTCATCATTGATGAAACGCACACCATCACGCCGTCTGGAGCGCAGCCGAATCAGCTTGAAGGTCTTTCGGCGGGAAAGCACCGGCTGCGGGCGCGGAAAGCCGGTTTTCATGAATGGCGCGGCAGCGTTACGGTGATCCCTGGCGAAACCGTCCCCTTGAGAATTGAACTCAAGCCAATTCTTGATCCTGTCATGCTCCCGGTGACTGAAGGCGTTTTTATGCGCGGCAAAAACAGCGGTGATAAGGATCAACGGCCTGAGCATCAGGTTTTCCTGTCGGCATTTGACATCTCGCGCAGTGAAATCACCAATCGGCACTACAAGTATTTCGTTGACGCCACCGGTCATCGGCCGCCGGAAGGAATTGGCTACGGCTGGAAGGCGAATGTTTATCCCGCCGGTCAGGACGATCTGCCTGTCGTCTTTGTCACCTGGGACGACGCCGTGGCTTTCTGCAAATGGCTGTCCGCCGAGACCGGTTACAAATATCGGTTGCCGACTGAAGCCGAATGGGAGAAGGCCGCACGCGAAGTCGGCGACAACTATTCCTCGGTGGGCAGTCTGTGGGAATGGTGTTCGGACTGGTATGATCCGGATTATTACAAAGCCCGTGACCGCATCAATCCGCAAGGCCCGCCGCGTGGCAAGAAAATGAAGCTGATGGGATTTGAAGGAGAAACCAAATCGTTGCGCGGTGGCGGATTCGGACGCGGTCAGTTGTTGCTGCGCATCACCGAACGCAGTTCCTATTTTCCAAACAAGTCGCGTTTCGATATCGGCTTCCGCATCGTGCGGGAAATTGAACGCCCAACCGGCAAATGAGCAAAAGACCGATGAGAATTATCAACCGATCAAATGCACCGCAATTATTTCTTACTCTCTTCGCGACAGTCATCTTTGCGCTGACGGCTTCTGCGCAGCAGCGTCCGTTGGTGACGGAAGATGTTGAGATCGTCAAACCGGGCTCGGTTCGCTTCGAACTCGGCTTCGATTTCGTGCAGGACAAAAACTTTCCCTTATCGGGCTTGAACGGCGATTTGACGCGGGTCGGCGTGTTTTCGGCGACCTTCGGCCTGGCGCCGAATGTGGAGTTTGAAACCGGCGGCGTGTTCCAGAACTTCCTCAGCATCAACCGCCAGTTTCAACCCAGCGCGGTCCCGCTGCAATTGAGCAGCGCGACAAACTCGACGCACGACACCGGCGATTTTTATCTGGCGACGAAAATCAAGCTTCGCCCGGAAACAAAGCGAATCCCCGCCATCGGCTTCCGCTTCGGCGCGGAGCTTCCCAACTCAAACCAGTCGCGTGGCATCGGCGTCAATCAAATCAACTTCTTCGCCACGGCGCTCGCCAGCAAACAGTTTGGCAGCCGAATCCGTGTCATGGGCAATCTGGGCCTGGGGATTTTGACCGCGCCAGCCGCGCTGTTCACGCAAAATGACGTGCTGTTGTATGGCCTGGCGGCATCCTATAAATACAGCGACCGGCTGACGCTGGTGGGCGAAGTCAATGGCCGCTACAACACGCGCAAGACCGCTCCGCTGGGCACCGAATCAGATGGCGTAGCCCGCCTCGGTGCGCGCGTTCGCGCTTCCGGCCTGATCTGGGATATTGCCGGCATCAAGGGCTTCAATCGTCACAGCGCCCAGAGCGGCATCACCTTCGGCGTCAGTTATGAAGCCAGTCTTTTTCAGCCGGTGAAGTGAATCCTTACCTTGCCATACTCCCGCCGCGATAGTAGCATCGCGCCCGCATCACGAACCGGCGACGAATTCCTGCTGGTTTTTCGATTCGTCGCTCACTCATCACTTCGACACAAATCACAATCCAAGGAGACCTGAGACGATGGCGGTTACCGCAGCCGAATCTTCTTCCCTGTCTGTCGCCGACCGTGCGCGCAAGCGCATCACCTGGCGGCTGATGCCCTTTTTATTGCTCCTCTACTTTCTGGCCTACATTGACCGCACCAACGTCGGCGTCGCCGCGCTGGATATGAAAAAGCCCCTGGGCGAAGGCGGATTGGGCTTTGATGACGCGGTGATCGGCATTGGAGCGGGCATCTTCTTCATCGGCTATTTTCTGCTGGAAGTTCCCGGCACGCTGATCGTGGAACGATGGAGCGCGCGCAAATGGATTGCGCGGATTATGATTTCGTGGGGCGTGGTGGCGGCGCTGATGGGATTGATCGGCATGCCGCAACTCGACTTTCTCTGTGCGGTGGACTGGTGCGCCGTGTTTCGTCCCGTGACGGCAGCGCTGGGGAAACTGACTTCGCTGATGAGGGTGACTCCGCCTGAGATGCAAAACTGCACTTGCAACGTCAAACAGTTTTACTTCATGCGCTTCATCCTCGGCATCGCCGAAGCGGGCTTCTTCCCCGGCATCATTGTCTACCTGTCGCATTGGTTCCGGTATTCGGACCGCGCCAAAGCCAAGTCGCAATTCATGATCGGCCTGCCGGTGGCGACGATTATCGGATTGCCGCTGTCGCAATGGATCATGAACAAGGTTCAGTGGGGCGGATTGGCCGGATGGCGGTGGGTTTACATTCTGGAAGGCATTCCTTCCGTCATTCTGGGCTTTGTCACGCTGTACTACCTGACCGACAAGCCGCATCAGGCCAAGTGGCTGCCCGATGACGAAAAAGCCTGGATCATGGAGGAATTGGAACGCGAACGGCTCGCCAAACAAGCCTCCGGACAGACCGGTTTGTGGACACAGATCAAACTGGCGTTCAGCAAAAAAGAAACCCTTCTGCTTTCAGCGCTTTATCTGTCCATCGTCATCGGCTATTACGGCCTGACTTTCTTCATCCCCGCGATTACGGCGAGACTGGAAGGGCGTTCGAAGATTGAACAAACCGTCATTGCCATGCTGCCTTACGTCTGCGGTCTGTTTGCGATGTTGTGGAACGCCAAACATTCCGATCAAACCGGCGAGCGCAGATGGCACACCGTCTGGCCGTTGATGATGGGCGCGGGCGCGATGGGCTTGCTCATTCTTTCGGGCGACAACCTGGGGCTGACGATCTTTTTCCTCTGCCTGGTGGGAATCGGCGTGCATGCCTATCTGCCGGTCTTCTGGACCTGGCCGAGCGCGTTTATGACGGCGGCAACAGCGGCAACGGCGGTCGGCTTAATTAACTCGGTCGGTAATCTGGGCGGATATTTCGGCCCGCAAGTGGTCGGTCAGATGAAAAAGGACAGCGGTTCTTACGTGCCGGGCTTGAAGTTTCTGGCCGTTTCCATCCTGATCGCTGGTTTATTAGCATTGCTGCTCAAGTTGCCGAAGAAAACCGTCGTTAAGGAAGCTTGATTACCGTCGTTTCCACGCGAACCATTTTTTGAAAATTCCGCTGACAGTCGGTGACAGCCGCGTTCGGTTATAGCTGTCACCGATTCGGCGCAACACTTCAGCCTGTGTCGGATACGGATGGATTGTGGTGGAAAGGGCGCTGAGTTTTAAGCCGTGCGTCATCGCCAGCGTCAATTCGCTGATCATTTCTCCGGCGTGGCGCGCGACGATGGTCCCGCCGAGAATCTTGCCGGACTTACGGTCGTAATGGATGCGGGCGAAGCCTTCGGTTTCGCCGTCCAGAATCGCGCGGTCATTGTCGTTGAAATGTTCGGTGATCGTCGCCACATCAAAGCCCGCCGCGCGTGCATCCGCTTCATAAAATCCGGTGTGAGCAATTTCCGGATCGGTATAAGTACACCAGGGCATGACCAGATCGCTGACTTTCGCCCGGCCAAAAAACAAGGCATTGCGCAACACCGTGCGCGCCGTCGCGTCCGCTGCGTGCGTGAATTTGAACTTCGAGCAGACATCGCCCGCCGCGTAGATTTTCGGGTTCGATGTTCGCAGCCTGTCGTCAACCAACACGCCTTCGCGCGAAAACTTCACGCCTGCCGCTTCCAGATTCAAGCCTTCGACATTCGGGACGCGACCGGCGGCAGACAAAATCAGGTCACAGGCAGTTTCGTGCGGTTTGCCGCGCTGTTCATAAAAAATCACTTTGTCTTCGCCACGACGTTCGGCGCGCGTGATCTTCGCCGCGTTGATGATTGCGATGCCTTCCACGACAAACTGGCGATGAATCAATTCGGCGGCGTCCTGATCTTCGCGCGGCAGGATGCGTTCCACGTCGTTGAGGATGGTCACCTGGGTGCCGAATCGCTGAAACGCCTGCGCCAGTTCACAGCCAATCGGCCCGCCGCCGATAACGACCAAGCGACGTGGACGTTCGGTGATCGTGAAGATGTTTTCGTTGGTGTAATAACCGGCGTCTTTCAACCCGGGAATTGGCAGTTCCGCCGGTCGGCCTCCGGTCGCAATCACTGCGCGGTCAAATTTCAGCCGCTGACCGTCAACTTCCATCTCGCTCGGACTGACGAACTTCGCCTCGCCCAGATAAACATCCACGTGATACTTGCTGCCGAATTTCGCCGCCGCGTCGTTGTGGCTGATTTTCGCGCGCAACCGCCGCATTCGTTCCATCGCGGCGGCGAAATCAATTTTGGCTTCGCCAGATAGCCGGATGCCGAACTCCCCGGCAAGCTTCAAGTCGTAAACTGCGCGTGCCGCGCGGATGACGCCTTTCGAGGGCACGCAGCCCGTCACCAGGCAATCGCCGCCCAGCAATCCGCGTTCGATGAGAGCAGCTTTAGCGCCCAGGCCGCCGGCACCACCCGCGCTGACCAATCCGGCAGCGCCTGCGCCAATGGCGATCAAGTTGTATTTGCCGGTGGGTGTTGGGTTGACATGATTCGGCGGATGGCAGTTTTCGATCATCACTTGATCGTGGGGATCGCCGGCCAGAGTCATCTGCCGAATTGCCTGATTGCCTGCATCATCAATTGCCGCTGCTGTCTTTGGCATCGGTCAAACTCCCTGTGTTTTGAGTTCAGGCACATCTTCCAGATTCTCTCGTTCAGCCTGCGCCATTGCCCGTTTCGCCGTTCGCGTGATCAACACCACGACGGCAACCGTTGCCAGCAAGCCGACGATTCTGAGCGCAAGTTGCCACTTCCCAACGCCCCCTGAAGTTGCGCCCAGCGCATCGCGCGCCGTCACGCCGAGGTAAACGTAAAGAAACGTTCCCGGCAGCATTCCAATCAGATTCGCCAGCAGGTAGGAACTCATTCGCACCGTGGTCAGGCCGAGAAAATAATTGAGCAGCGTAAACGGAAAGACCGGGCTGAGCCGCGAAAGCAACACCATTTTGAAACCTTCGCGACCGATGGCCCGGTCCAGTGCGGCGAATTTCGGATTGCCCGCCGCCCACTGCGCCACCCGTTGGCGCAGGAAAGTACGCGTCAGCCAGAACGCGCCCAGCGCCCCCAGATTCGCACCCACAAAAACCACCGCGAATCCTTTCCAGAAGCCGAAGATTCCGCCCGCGCCCAGCGTCAACAGGCTGCCCGGAATCAGCAGCAACGTCGTCGCCACATAAACCAGCACGTACACAACCGGAGCCAACGCGCCCAGGCTTTCAATCCAGTTTTGCAGAAGCTTCAACCAGTGACTGATCGGCAAAAACCAGATGGCGATCACCGCAGCGGCAACCAGGAACGCCAGCAGCCAAAGTTTTCTATTTTTCGTTTCCACCAAACCGAAACCTCCCCAGCCCGGATGTTCAATAGCGGCGAGGGTAATGGAAAAGGTGGCAATAAGACTAGAGCAAACAATCGGGATAGCTGCCGAAGCACGTTACTTTCCAGCCAGATTCAGCGCCGCCGCGCCCAGAATCCGTTTGTGATTGCGCTCTTGTACAAATGCCACCGCGCGCAGCTCACCGCGCTTCCATTCCTTGTTCAACATCGCCGTGGTTTCCGCCTCGAACGGCTTGCTGGAAATTGTGACCTGTCCGAGCGACCGCAGTTCCCGCACCACTGCCGTATGCCCCAGTTTTCGCCCGGAGTTTTCGCCGCGCGCGACCTGTGAAGAAAGATTGCTTTCCGTAATCGCCAGCAACACTTCGGCAACATCGCCGGAAGTTACGGCAGGAAGTGTTTCCACGGTAATTTTCAATTTGATCGCTTGCGCGTCGTTGGCCGGGGCATTTTGGGCAAACGCGATTTTCACTTCACCCTTCGGCAATTTCGCCGCGCGCGTGATTGCCGCCTGCGCCTTGCTGGAATTGCTGCCGATAAATTCCGCCTGACCATCCACCACCATCTGTGGCGTGTACACTCCGTCGTTGTTAAACACCGGCGCATATGCCTGCTGCCGCGCGCTGAACGCTGCCGAAGAAAACGGGTCCGACCAGCCGATGTAATTCCAGTAATCCACGTGTTCGCTCAGCGCGATCACCTCGGCGCCAGCAATCGGTTGCGCCTTTTCGAGTTGCGCCAGCACCACATCCGCGGGCGGACAACTCGAACAGCCCTCTGATGTGAACAGCTCAACGATGACCGGCGTGCGTTTGCCATCAACGGATTCCGGCGGCGCAATCTCTGCCGCGCCCGCCTTCGCGTTCATTGCCGAAGACGCCGACGACCAGTTGATCGGCTTCCGAAATACCAGCGCGATTCCAGCCACCGCCACCAACACCAGCAGAACCGCAGCGATTATTATCCGCATGAAACGACCTCCGTTCGATTTCGATTGAAATGTGGCAGCCAACTTACGCCGCCAATTGCCCAGAGTCTGTATGACAGCAGACGCAAGGAGAATGCTGCGGCGCGCCAGTGCGGGCACCGCACTTTTTCTCAAGGGCGGAGCTGTTATCAAAGAATCCAGGGAAATGTACAAGCAGGTTGAATAACAGCTTTTTCTTTTTTCCGTCCTCTCCGATTCCACACCAAAACCTTGCTGACAGCCTCCATTTCTTGCTTCGGTGCAACTGCCGTGTAAAATATCCGCCACCCGTCGTATTCAAACAATTTCGTCATCCCCGCTTCGTCAAAGACTCGATATGCCAAGAAGAATTTTCACTCAGATATTTTGCGGACTGCTTTTCCCGTTGGTTTGGACGACGGCTTGGCCAGATCAGACGATTGGCGCGCAGGGCAGGAAGCCGTCCCAGGTATTAAGGCAATTGGCGGAACAACAGCAGCAGCTATCGGAGGATTACGACCGGGATGTGAGCGAAGGCAAAGCGCAGTTTTACGAGTGGGAAGCGCGTGCCGAAGCGGTCCGGCGGCTTGCGGCGGAGCGCTCCAGCGGATTCAAAATCTACGATTGGAAAGGCGATGAACTGCTGGCGCTGGCAACCATTTATCAGCGGGCGGAAATGTTTGAGGCGGTGGCGGCGGCATATCGCGCCTGGCTGACAGGTGAGCCGAAATCCCGCGACGCCATCAGAGTGCGTTTCGGCCTGACACGGGCGTTGCTGGAAAACGACCAGCTCGAAGAGGCGCAGAAACTGCTGGAAGAATTGTTCCGCCAAATGCCCGAAGAACCCTTTCAGTTTGTTTCGCTCATCACGCTGCATAAGGATTTGGCGCTCGCCTGGCGTGACCGGGGCAAATATGACCTGGTCTTAAAGCACGCCAAAAGAGGTTACGATCTGGCTCAAAACAACGACAAATTCCGGCGTATGGGAGAACAGATGCAGGCGGCAGTGGAACGCGATCAGATGGCTTTGGCGGCAATCGTCATTGCGGCACAAGAGAAGCTTGGGTTTAAGAAGGAAGCGGAAGAATTCAGCCGGCGCGTTCTGAAAAGTGATTTTGACCATCAGCCCGGACTGAAACAATTTTTCGAAGCAGAGTTGGCCAGTGCGCGTTTGCTGGGAAATCCCGCGCCGGAACTGGCCGTGGCGCGCTGGCTGGAGGGCCAGTCTGAAGCCGGGGCCAGAAAGATTGCGGATCTGCGCGGCAAGGTTGTTCTGCTCGATTTCTGGGCAATGTGGTCCAGTCCAGGCCTCGCGGCGTTTTCGCATTTTCGAGACTTTCAAACCAGATATGGCAGCAAAGGGTTTGAGATCATCGGCGTCACACGGTTTTTCGGCCATTCGGATGTGGAACAGGATTTGTCGCGCGAGCAGGAATGGAAAAGCCTGCAAAATTTCAAAAACAGGCATCGGCTAACTTATCCAATCGCCGTCGGCAAGCTGGATGATGTGACGAACGACGAACGCTACAGCGTGGCCGGACTTCCGACGGTGATTTTAATTGACCGGCGCGGCCAGGTGCGCCACATCAAACGTGGCGCGGGCGAGTATCGAAAGTTGGCCAGGCAGATTGAGAGGTTAATCGGCGAAAGTTGATTTCACGGTGAGATGAAAACCCGGAATCCCCCAAATAAATCCCAGCCGCGTCCGCCGACGCTGCACCTGGATCATCACAGGGCTTGGCGGCAAAGTGAGAATGCGGTCATTATCCCCATTGTTTACGACTTTCTCGATCCCGTTCGTGAGGCCGCCAGATGCAACGCTCTGTACATTCCGATTGCCTCAACCACACCGGAACCGCTGCCGTTATCTTCGCCAGTTCAGGTTTCCCGCCCGGTCTTGCGGACTGATGAAACGATGGCTGCGAGAGAGAGACAACAGACGCTGCCAGCGGTCGAGGAGAACCGATTGGCATTGGCGCGAGTCGCGGTTCTTGTCCCGAATCAGCCGCATCCGGATTCGGTCTTTTTCGTTTCCTCCCGCCCAAGCTTCAGTCCCGCCCACCATCTTTCCACCGCGGTACCGCTGCTGCTGCTGGGCGGAATTGCGCTGGTCGTGTTTGCCTGGATGGCCTTTCGGTGAAGACCGCTCATTCGCGAATCAAAGTCTGATTTGAACGCGTTTGCCGGTCAGCGTCAGGTTGAGATCTTGCAGTGCGTCGCTGTCCACTACATTCCCTTCCAAGTCGGCAAATTCAAAATGAAGCTGACCGCTGAACTGTCTGCCGCTGGACTCAATATTGATTCTTCCCCAAACGGTCGTCGTGCCCTGCTGCTGCCCGGCTTTTTTGTGTTGAATGTACGTGAAGGCGAATTGTGTCCCGCCCAAATGACGCCAGAGGCCATGGCCGTTGGTGGCAGTGGGATCTTCGTCAACGGCCGAAAGCGTGCCATCGGCGTGAAACGTGAGTAGCGCTTGAAAACCTGTGCTGTCGGGCGCATCCCACGCTCCGACAATGGCCGCCTTCTGGCGTTCGAGGACATCCAGGATTCCGCCTTGTGGAAGCCCAAGACCGGCAGCGCCCGCCGTCGCCAGCGATGCGCTGAAGGTCACGATGAACACGCCGGCGGTCAATGCCAGCGCAAGCATTTTTTTCCATGAGTTGATCTGTTGCATGGTGTTTCTCCCTTGATGATTGCCGCGTTAAAACGAAACGGTTGCCAGGCTGTCAACGCGCAGAACGGATTCCTGCTGAAAAGCGCGTTTGTAGCTTTCGCGAATTTCCTGAATCTTTCGATTGGCTTCTGGCATTTGCAGCGGGTAAAGCAGGATCAGTTCCGTTGACCGCTCCTGAATGATGACGTTTGCCGAGTTGCGAAACTGGCCGTAACCGGTCAGCACGGTCAATCCATCCGGAAAGCGTGGCGTGACTTCCTGATCCAGGAATTGCTTGAACTGCGCTTCGGTGACTTCCGTCCCGTCCGGCTTGGAGGAACCAAAATAGAGTTCCGTGCGATTCCATAATCCCTGCGGCAGCCGTTGTGCGGACGATTCGCCGGGGACCACGCGTTGCAACGGATTGGAAATCAGGGACGGCGTGGCGCAAATGGCTGCACAAATCAAAGCCAACGGGAGCGCTTTATTGAGCAGATATTGTTTCATCGGGTTCTCCTTGTAATGGTTAATCGAGTTAGTTTGGGGCCTGCCGAATCAAAGACGTCATGGCGAGTGCGCGCCGGACGCAATAACGCGGAAAATGAAGAAGCTGAACGAACTGGTTCCGTTGCGGAAGGGTGCGCAGATGATCAACCCAGAGCCGCTGCCAAACTGAACAGAACGCCTGCTGATCCGGAGAGAGTCTCAGCCGGTAAGCCAGTTCTTCTGATTCAGAAAACCTGGCCAGATGGAGTTGCTGCAACATGCTTGCTGGCACCTTTACCTGAAAGGCCCGTTGCAAATAGGCCAGCGTATCGCGCAAGGCCGGAACCAGCCGCAGCCTTTCTGCATGCGCCGCCATACGCTGCCATTCGATTTGCGGAGCGCGGCGAACGATCATCAACGCATCGGCGACCCAGCGACAAGGCGGCATGGCGTTCCATTCCGCGCCATGAACACAAACATGAAACAGTTGATCAGTGGCATCCAGCATCAGGGTAGGAACGCCTTCAAATTCGATGGGCTGAGCGTTCGTCCAAAACTCGTCATCGGCTTGCCGGTGGCGGCGCTCGAAAAACAGATTCCAATGCAAATCTGCTTCATAACCGTCGCGATCGGCGAAACAGCAGGCATGCATCAGCGGCAATGCCAATGATGCGCGGGCGATTCGATATTTCCGGCCGAAAATCGGATAAACGGTCTTTGCCCGCCAGCCGTGTTGTTTCATGGTTTCGTCCGCCAAGCCTGCCTGTGCGGCGGGAACCAGCAGGTCGAAATCGGTCATGGCGCGAGCGCCATCGTCCTCGTAATAGACCTTGGACAGCACAGCGCCCTTTAACAACAAAGTTCTGACACCCGCCGCCTGCAACTGCCGGAGTAACTGCACGCCGCGATTGAAAAGCAGCTTGTTTTTGTACCAGCTCTGGCGGTAAACGCCCTTGATGCGCGGCAGCCAATCGTCTTCGACTCCATGTTGTTTCAGGTTCCTGTACAGCAACGGCAACAATCGGTGCGAAGCGATGTCCAGACGCTCAATATCCACGCGCGAGCGCCATTCGCGCCAGGCGGCGTCAAACGCATTACCGCTGAAGAGCGCCGCCTTCAACAGCAATTCCTGCTCGGCGGTCGGCCAGCTTCCGCCGCGCACTGGCGGTTGCGTCCCGGCCACAGCTTGAGGAAGTTTTGACATCAGTTTTCCTCTCCCGCACGCATGGCTTTCCCGGCGACGAATGATTCTTCGGATAAAAGTCCGTCGCGCAGCATCAACACGCGATTGACCGCGCGAACCACATCAAGGTTGTGGCTGATGATGATCGTGGCCGGAATCTGGTCCATCGTTTTCAGACTATGGACAAAATGCGCAATGGCGTCTGTGTCCAGGTGATTGGTCGGTTCATCCAGGATCAGGAGTTTGGGCTGGCGCAATAACGCGCGTGCGAGCGCAATGCGTTGACGCTGGCCGCCTGACAACAGCATCCCGCGTTCTCCGACGGCGCTTTCGTACTGGCGCGGCAAGCCGGCGATGAAATCGTGAATTCCGGCTTGCCGCGCGGCGCGTTGAATTTCGGCGTCATTCGCCTGCGGCCAGCCGTAGCAGATGTTTTCGCGGATGGAAGCCGCCAGCAAAATCGGATTCTGCGGCACAATGGCGATTTGCCGCCGCAAATGCCCCAGATCAAGCTGCCCCAGTTCCTGATCATCGAACCGGACTTCGCCGCGTTCCGGGCGGTAAAAGCCGAGCAGCAAATTGACGATGGTGCTTTTGCCAGCGCCGCTTGACCCGATTAAAGCGATCTGCTCACCCGGCGCGACAGAGAAATCAACGCCGCGCAGAATCCATTCCTGGCCATAACGGAACCAGACGCCGGAAAAGCGCGCGCGGCCTTGAAGCTCGACTGCCTGATTGCCGCCGTACGCCGGCGGCGGCTCCCGCTCCAGAAACAGATGCAGCGCCCGCAGCGATTCCCAACCGGTGACGAAATGCGGCAGCGCATTCATCACATTGAATGCCTGGCTGCGCAGCAGCGTGAAACCGAAATAAAGCGCGATCAATTGTCCGGTGGTAATCCATCCAACCATCAACCCTTGCGCCACAACCAGAATCACCAGCACGGAAGACAGGCTGATCAGAGTCTGATGCGTAACGGCTTCCTTCGCCTTGGCCCAATCCATCACTGCCGTTGTCGCTCGCAAACGTTCGATCAGCCGCACCTGAAATTCTTTCTCGGAGCGTTCAGCGCCGCTCTGCTGGGTTAATTCCAGAATGGCGATCAAGCGTTGAATTCCGCCGCTGTGTTCGTTGTGAGATTGGCGCCAGATTCTTACTTTCGGTTTCAGGCTGCGCGCCAGATAACGAAGCAGCAAAATAAAAACCGGCGCCGCCAGCAACAGCGCCACCGGCAGCCACAGGTAAAGCCAGCACAGCACAGCGGCGATCATGGCGCCGGTCAGCAGCGAAGGCAGAACAAAATCCACCAGCATCCCCGCCATCAGCGCGACACGTTCGGTATCCTGCACGATTTGCGCATGCAGCCTGCCGTGATCGGCATTGACATACACCGGATGCGGCAATCGCAGCACGCGCTCGACCAGTTTTAACCGCAACGACCTGACCGCCTCGGTGTTTACGGCGATGACCAATCGCCGGGTCCACAGATACAGTCCGGCGTGAATGAAATGCAGCAGAACGACAGCGACAGCGACCAGCGCAAGATGGCTTTCGCGCCGCGTCACCACCCGGTCAATCAAAAAGCCGGCCGCCAACGGCACGGGAATCAGCGCCAATGATTGCGCCACCGCCAGCAGCACGGCCAGCAGCAACCGTTTCCGCTGTCCATCCAGCAATCGCCAGCCATAAGAGAGCAGCCCGCGGCCTGAGGAGGATGCCGAAAACGGGTCTGTCAGATTGTCATCGCTCTGCCTCATGGTTACCCCTGTTCGGATTGCGCGCGGCGGCGGTCGAGCGATTGTTTCAGGATTTGCGCATATGCCGAAACTTCGCGTTGATGCCGCACGCCTTGATTGTCCAGATGCAGACGGCGGCGCGCGACAATCGCCGGCAGCATCATCAGGCGAAGCCCGGCTTCGACGGCTCGCGCATACCAGTCGGCAAACTCGCCGACTTTCCATTGCGTGGCGAACCCCCCAACGCGTGCCAGCGCCTGACGGCGAATGGCAATCGCGCTCGGAATCGCGCCAGGCATCGGTCTGCTCAGCTCCGCCGGCTGCGGCAGTTGATGGCTTAACTCCGGACTGACGAATTGCTCGACCATTCCCGAGACGGCCTCGATTTCGGGTTGCTCGGCGAAAACCACCATCTGCCGTTCCAGCTTGTCCGGCAGCCACAGATCGTCAGCATCCAGAAAGGTCAGGAATTCAGCCTGTGCCAGTTCGACGCCGCGATTGCGCGCCGCGCCGCTGCCGCTGTTCATCTGCGTTTGGTAACGCACGCGGTCGCCAAAGCTCTGGACAATGCCGGACGTTTTGTCCGTTGAACCGTCGTCAATGACAATCAACTCAACGTTGGAATAGGTCTGCGCCAGCACACTGTGAATCGCTTCGCCGATGTATTGCGCGCCGTTAAAAACGGGGATGATTACACTGACCAGCGGTTGTTGTTTGGGTTCCGTCATAACTTCCGGCCAGCGCCTTGCCGCTGCCGCTCGATGGAGCGTTTCAGCAGCAGCGCCAGTTCCTGATTGTTGACCTGCGCATTGCCAGCGAGGTTGGAGTGGTGGATTCGTTTGTGCAGCAGCACTTCGGGAAGAAAGTCCATTCGTGCGCCGCAATCTTTGACGCGGGCGAACCAATCCACATCCGCCGCGATTTTCAGGTTCGCGTCAAAACCGCCGACTTCATCAAACAAGTCCTGGCGCGCCAGCAGCGTGCCGGGGATGCGCCCGGTTTGCGGCGCATCGAACAACTCTGACTTGAAACCTCTGGGAATTTCGCAGCCCGGTTCCAGGAAGAATTGGACTTGTGCGATGACGCAGCGCGCTTCCCGCTGCTGCCGTAACTGCGCAACCTGCAGGTGCAGCTTGTTCGGCGTCCACAGATCGTCGTGATCCAGAAAGGCGATTAACTCTCCGCGCGCCGCTGCCAGCCCTTCATTCCACGCGTTGTACAGCCCATGCCCACTCTGCTGAAAAAATCGAACTGCCGGATACGATTGTGCGATTGTCGCCGTCCCATCGGTCGAATTGCCGTCAATGACCAGAATCTCGAAGTTGCGGTACTGCTGTGCGCAAACGCTGTCCAGACCCTGCTTCAAAAAACGCTCACCGTTGCGAACGGCCATAATCACGCTTACCAAAGGATCGTTCGTCATCCTTTCTTCTCTCCGGCAGCGCGACCATCCTTGCTCGCCGGTGTTGCGGGTGGCTTGCCGCCCAAAGCCCTGTGACTGCGCACCAGGGCAAACAGACGCTGCAATTTTCCGCTGAAAAAAGTTTTCTCCAGCCAGCGCTCGCGTTCCGCCGGACAGGAAATTTCCTGCGGATGGCGCAGCGGAAATTCCATCTCTGTTGTCGGCAGATTGGCCAGCGGATCATCCGCTCGCGTCGTGTGCGTGGCATCCGCGCCATAGCCGATATTGGAAACCAGATTGACTCGCGGATGAATCGCCACTCCGCCGCGCTGCCAGCAAGCCAGTGTCCAGGCATAATCCCAGGTGTTGTAACCGTCGCAGGCGCTTTGAAAAATGTCCCGCCAATAAGCTGCGGCGTGGTCATCCTTCAATTCCTGCCGCAGCCAGTCTGCTTCCTGCAGTTGTGGCCAGTCGTGCATTTCCAGGTCGTAATGCCGCCAGGCGCGCCGCCAACTCGCCCAGCCCCAAATCAGCGGGTATCGCGAAAAACAGTAAGAACCGCCAGCCCGACTTAGCTCCAGACTGGTACCGGCAATACTCATTACCCGTTCTTCGTCGCGGTAGCGCGCCAGCAATTCTTCGCAAAAGCGGAAGAAGGTCAGGTCGGGCCGGCAATCGTCTTCCAGCAGGATGGCTTCCTCGGCTTCGGCGAAAACCCAATCGAGCCCGCTGGCCATACGCGAACGACAGCCCAGATTGGTTTCGGCGTAATTCGTGGCCACTTCGCAGGGCCAGTCCACAGTTTCGACAATTGAGCGCGCCGTCGTGCAACGCCCGGCATCTTGGGGGCAATCGGCGCGTGGTCCATCGGCGACGATCAGCAATCGCTGCGGGCGAACCTGGCGAATCTGTTCAAAGACGCGCGCGGTCGCGTCGGGACGGTTGAAAATAAATAGTGCGACTGGCGTGGCCAGTTGGAGTTCAGGCATGGTGTTTGTCGAGCAGCGAAGCGATGACTTCGGGAATCTGCCTGATTTCCGTTCCCAACCGCAGTTCATAACAGGGAAGCTGTTTGACCACCGCAGTCATTATTTGCAGCGCCGATTGACCCGCGCCTGCCAGTTGATAAATGGTGCTTGGGGCCAGTGCCGTCAACGCTGCCACAGGAGAAATGCGCGCCAGCGAGGTGTCGTGGCCGCCGGTCACGCGTGGAATCAGGACGGCGCGCAACGGCAAGCTTTGCCCAATCTTTTTCCGGAATTCCCGATGCAGAAAGAGCAGGGATTTGTCCGTCAGTTCGTCGGCTTCGCGGTGAATCGCGCCGCGAAGGTGCGGCAACCGCGCCAGACTTTCAGGCGTTAGCTTGGCCGAGCTGAACAGGCTGAACACGCGCGGTTCGGGCGCGGCGGCAATCAGGCAATAATCATCGCCGAGGTACAGCAGCCTGGAATCCAGGCAAGCCAGCGCCGTGGTGGATTTCCCCGATCCGCTGCGGCCAGCGATCAGTGCAGCGCCGTTCGCGTTTCCTACCGCCGCCGCGTGAACCACCTGATGCCCGCGCTCGCGCAGCCACCAGTGCAGAATCGAAATCAGCGGCGCGGCGATTTTGTAGATCGGAAAATTGGCTGCGTCGCGCGTCCAGTAAAACCCCAGATTTTCTTTCAGATCCAGCAGGCTCAGCACACTCGATTCCAGGTGGTAAACAGTGCGGATGCGTTCGGTGTTGAAGCCGGTGATCTCGGCGCGCTTGCCATAGGCGGCGTTCGGCCAGGGCGGAGGCGGCAGGCTTTCGCGCGTCGAAATGCTGTCCCACACGCACACCGTCAAATCCGCGCGCGACTCAGAAGGCGGAACCGCCAGATGCTCAAGCGCGGGAGTCAGTTGCGGAATCATCGCTTCGCCCGCGAACCGTAACCGGATCAGAAAATTCCCAATTCGATAATCGCGCACCAGCTCCGGGCTGCTGGCTGCGGCACGCCGGAACGATGCGAAGATTGCCGCCGCAAACTCCAGCGCCGCCTGATTCGCTTCTCCCGGGACTGACATGTTGGAAGCTGTTGTGGAAACTGAATGCATGCGATTTTTAGTCTCCCGCCGGTTTCAGCATCGGCCAGCCGGTTTCATCCACCTCGTGAATGGGGTCGAGCAGCAGCAAGTCCTGCATGTCCGTATATTTTTGCAGCGACGGCGGTGAGAAGCGGGGAAGGCCATTCGGCGCGGCGGTGGGCAGTGTGGCGGCGAAATCGTCAATCTCGCGGCTTTCATGGACGACGATCAACTCTTCTTCCAGCAGCGTCTCGAGAAACTGTTCGATGGAGCGTTTGACGACCTCCGGTTCGCCCTCGTATTGAGCCGCAACCGCATCTGTAATCTCGTCTGAAAAGCGGCCGTCTTCAATCCCGCTCCACACACCTGCGCCAGCCTGGGTCAGGCTGTAATAATTGCCGTTTTGCAGATCAATGATGATGACTTCACCGTCAATCGTCTGACTGGTAATTCTGGGAATATTGATTTTGTAAGATCGTCTCGTTGCCATAATTGTCGCGGTGGTTGAATGTGTTTCGGATTCCTGGCCGGGCGTGTCCAAAAATGCTCCGGATACACGATGACCAGCAAATGAGTGACCTTGAAGGAAACCTCCTGCCGAGGCAGCATTCGATTTTTGCGGGGCATTGATTCAGTGATGGATTGATTGCCGATGCCGGGCATTTACGCTGGGCACGGTGAACGCAGTCAGATTCTCGCCACAAGACAAACGCCGTCTGATGTCGGCGCAGAAGCTGGGGCAGAAGCGAGAATTGTAAAAATCCAGTGAGTGGCTGCCTGATGAGTGCAGCTTTTTATCCGCGCAACAATGTAGTAAGCCGAGCCAAATCCGTCAAGCAAGAGTTTCCTTCGGTTGAAACCTGAGCGGACGAATTATCGCTGAGGGCTGCCAATCGAAATGCGCAAATCCTGGCGTGAATAATCAACCCCGGTGCGGTTTTGTGCGTCTGTTCCTTTGACCATCAATCGCACGGTCGCGCGATTGGCGACTGAGAAATTACGCGGGACCAGCCATTGATGCTGATTCGCATGACCAGGCAGTTCGGCGATCATCACCGGGTAGCTGGCGCCGCCGTCGGTCGAAAGCCGGATTTGATATTTCGCCATCGCCGTTGAATGCAGCGTTGACCACGAAATCAGCACGGTCTGTTCACTGGTCATCCGCACCCCGTTGTTGGGCGCCAGCAGCATCAGATTCGGCGCACCATCCAGCAGGACGGCGACATCCATTCGCGCGAAGGAATCCTGTAGCTGCGTGTTTTGCGTGCGGAAAGTGATCTGATAAACATTGCCTGCCTGCGTTGAACTTGGCGTGAACTGAAACGCTCCGTTGGCCGGGTCAAAACGCGCGTTTTCTGGCAGGTTATAGGCGAACAATTGCAACGGCTGGCCGCGGTCGTCTTTGTCCGACAATTTGAAGCTGAGCGTTCGCCCGACCAGCAGGCGCTGCGGGCTCACTTGCGCGAGTGTGAGGGTTTGGACGGCGGGCGTCGTGGCTGCGCCGGTTGGGGTTGGCGCGGGCGTTTCGGGAAAGGTTTGCGCCCCCCACAGGCGCACCTCCCCCAGATTGAAGAAAGCCTGCCCGTAAAGGTCGCGGTCAATCTTCGTTTTTTGCACGCGCACGTACCGATAGATTCCAGCATTGGCAGCATTGGCAACTGGCGCGCGCCAGGGTTGCTGGAATGCGGAAACCGTCTCGCCCTGCGCTGCGAGCAGTACGGAGTTGTTAAAGCCTGGATCGTTCGCCGCCCGCACTTCAAAGTTGCGCCGCGTCGAGGGTTGATCCTGATCGCTGCGGAAGAGAATTTCGACGAGTTGAAGGCGATATTCGCGTCCCAAATCCACCTGCCACCATTCCGGTTTGCCGGTGTTCGAGGCCGAATGCCAGATCGAATTTTTTCCCGAAACCTGAAGCTGCCCGTCATTGGCTGCGTCCGGCGTGCTGATTGTATTCGGCCAAACCTGTGTGCTGGAGGCCGTCGCCGGACGTTTGAGCGCCAGGTTGGTCAACCCAGTCGTATCAATGGTTGGCGCTGTGGTTGGCGCTGTTGCCAGCGCCGTTGCTGGCAAGGACGGCTTCGGCGTTTCGCGGCGCGGTGTGGGGCCAAGCGGTGGCGGGCTGGGCCGCACCACCGAACCGGAGAGTTCCGGCAGGTAATCGGCGACGGTCAATCCCATCTGGCCATAGACTTTGGGCGCCGACCCGGTGTGCAGCACGGAGCGAAAATTGATGACCGCGCGCGTCGAAGGCTTGATTGAACGGCCTTCCGCCAAATCACGGTAAAAAGCGAAGTCCTGGAAAAGCTGCTTTGCCCGCTCCCGGAGGTCTTCGCGGTTGGTGATGCGCGCCGCCGCAACCAACACAGGCAAACTCAATCCCGCCAGTGTCACCGAACGGTCTTCCGCGATCTTGTCCGGATACCAGAAATAGGACATCCCCGCGGGCAGATAGCTGCCATCGCTGAGCGTCAGGCCGGGTTTGAGCGGCGGGTTATTGCTGCCCTTGCTGATCAGCCAGTCGGCGACGCGGACGATATATTCCGCCGCCCGGCTGTCGCCGGTTTCGCGCCAGTATTCAATCACGCCAGGCTGTGTGTATCCCGTCCACGCCCAGGGCTGCACGGCCTGAATCGAATCCATTCCGCGCCCGATGTAGAAGCCTTTGCGTCCAAAAGTTTCTTCGGTCTGAATCAGCAGGTTGACGTTTTCCCCAGCCTTGTTCAGGTAGCGGCGGTCGCCTGTGTAACGATAGGCTGCCACCAGGCCCAGCGTCGGCCAGCCCAGCCAGCGCGATTCGTTCCAACTGAGCGAACTTTCGTAAGTGAAGTTCAGCCGCGCGAAAGCTTCGCTGCCTTCGACCGCCGCTTCGCGTATGGCTTCGTCGCCGGTCAGCGCCCAGTACAGCCACATGCCTTCGATCCACATATGGCTGGGCACGGGTTCGCGAAAACTGCCGTGATCGCCTTTTTCGTAAAACGCCATCCCGCGTAGATTCCAGTCGGAGTTCAGATAATCGTCGCCATGCAACTGTCCCCAATCAGCGCGATAGCGGACCATTTCGCTGCCAAGCTGGAAGGCGCGCGCATCGCCTGTCCGCAGGGATTCGCGCAGCAGCAGGAACGGCAGATCGTAATGCACATTCGCATAGCCATCGCCCCACGCCAGATCGCCGAAGTTGCGCCAGCCGAACTGTTCGCCATTTTCGCCGCGCTGGCGATATTCAAAGGCGGATTGCGGGACAACGCTGCCCCAGGATTCGCTGGCTTCGACGGCGTACGCGGATGCGAACATTCTTTCGGCGCGGGTGGCGGCTTCGGCCAGTTGCGGGTCCTTGTTGAGGGCCGCGGCCCAGTTGCGCTTTTCCACGAAGGCCGGGCGAATCGCGCCGGTCCCGGCCAGATAGGCCGGATCGAGCGTCGCATTGACAGAATTGGTCAGCGCACGGGCGGCGATGGTGTTTCGGCCCAGATAAAAATCCGTGGTTTTGGCGCGCGCGCCGTCAAAGATGTGATCGCTGCCGGTGTCGGGCAGAATATCGAACCGCAACCCGCTGCTGCTGCCGGTCAGCGCTTTCGGATAGTTTTCGACAAACTCCGGGACGGCGATTTCGAACTGTCCTGCGGTTAGTGATGCGCCGCTCTGCCTTTTCGCCAGGCGGGAACGCGCTTCGTCGGATTTCAAAACCTGAATTGTGCCGGTACTGGTTGCCGCAGTCGGCATCAACACTGCCAGGTTGCGCAGAAGAACGTGCTGGGCGAATGGCGAAGGCCCGGAACGTTGCGCGCCGAACCCATAGGATCCGTTGTTCACCATCCGCAGCCGCACGCGAACAAACGGCTGACCGGCGTAGACGTAATAGCGCAGCGTGAAGGCCAGCGCCGCCGTCACCGCTGCGCTGTTCCTGCGAAAAGAACCTTCCTGCCGGATCACCACGCGCAGCGCATTGGCTTCCTCAACCACCGTCTTTTCGACAACTGCTGTCGCCGTTTCGTTTGGCGCATTGGCTACTATCATTTTTTCGCCGCCGGAGTGCGCAACTTTCAACCCGCTGCTGAATTGAACGTTTTGACCATTGATGCTTTTGATCGTGGCGCGCTCCTGCTCGATGCTCAGGTCGCGGATCACCGTTCCCGCCGGATGATTGAATCGCAGCGGCGTGTTCGGGCGCAGATCGCCGACTTCCGCCGATCCAACAACGACTTCTTCCTGCTCCGGCGTGCCTTCGCCCACGCGATAGCGGCGACCGGCGGCGAAGCTTTGATCAAAGGTGACGAGGCGGGCACTGCCGGCTGAAGCATCCCATTTCAGCGCGTCTACGTGCTCAAACTGCACCTCGTCACCCACCCGCAGCAGCGTCGTGTCTGTGACCGTCACCGAATCCGGCGAAGGTCCCAACTTATTGATCAAAACACGACGCGGCAAACTCATTTGCGCCGACACCGGCGCACGCAGCATTTCATTGCCGCCAAGCCTGAAACTTTTGACCAGCGCATCGCCCTGTTTGGGAAGTTCTATTTCCAGCCCCGAATTCCCCATGCGAATGGCGCTGGCCGTTTCGCTGATTGCAACCAGCTTGCTGCCCGGCTGCGCGGCGCGTGTCAGAACGTGCGTTCCGCCGCTTGCCGGTTTGAAATCCACGAGCAGCCACTTGATTGGCCGGCTTGTCTCATCCGGCGTTCCCCCCCACCGGGCCAGCACTCTCAATTGAGACGGCACGGCACTGCCCGCGCTGTCTGTCACGCCAAGCTGTGCGGCGTCCGTCACATTGGCCGCTTCACTGAGCGGCACGCCAATCGTTACCGGCAGCGAGGCATTGATGACGTTCAACGCGACGCGCACCTCCTGCGTTTGAGCCTGCGGATGTGCCGACGAGAATCTGATGGGAGACTGCGCCGCCAGCCAGCCCAGTAAGAACAAGCAAAAGAAACTTTGGCAAAATGCCGAGTGTGATGCCTTGCGTGCCATGGCAATGATCCATCCTTTAGTTTTCCGTGGGGCGGTCATCTGGACGGGGATCGAGGCGGGATGCAAACCTGTTTTATGATGACCTGTGGGGAGGTCATCCGGGAAGACACTTAAAGTTGAAATAGAGCGGGAACGGGCAAGGAGGCTGTACTTCACTCCACGAAAAAGCACCATTGCCCGAACCAAAGTAGGTAATAACATGGGGCACCAGCCCTACACTTGATTCAGGGACAAACGCTAAAATTTTGGGACAATTGGGAGCCGCTTCAGAACTTTGCGACGTTTATATCAGGACGCCGCGGAAGATAGCACATTAGAACCGCAGTCTGCCAGACTTTGGAAGATGATTGTTTCAAATCTTTCAACTGGTTTGCGGTTGGCGAATCGAGCCGCCAGCAATCCTTATACTGCGTTGACCGTTTTATCACCCGGCGCTTAGAATCACCGCGGTTCGCAATCATCCTTTCAAACTCAAGAGGGCAAAACGAATGAAGAATAACGAAAGCCGCAATTCGCGTCCGGGTTTGTCGCGCCGTGACCTGTTGGTCAGGGCAGCGCGGACTGGCGCGGCCGTCACACTAAGCCAGATTCTGCCGAATGAATTGACCAACGCCTTTGCTCAGAATGTGATCAAGGGAAAAGAAAAGCTGATCGTCCGCAGCCTGCGTCCAGAAGATCTGGAAACGCCTGTCGGTCTGCTCAATTCATGGATCACGCCGAACGATCTGTTTTACGTCCGGCATCACACCTACGCGCCGCGCGTGGATGATTCGGCGGGCAAAGAATGGAAGGTCCAGGTGGATGGCGAAGTCGAACGCCCAACCACAGTCACACTGGAAGAACTGAAAAAACTGCCGAAGGCGAGCGTCACCGTCACGCTGGAATGCGCGGGCAATGGGCGCGCGTTTTTCGATCCGCCGATGCCGGGCATTCAATGGGAGAAAGGCGCGGTCGGCACTGCGCGCTTCACCGGCGCGCGGCTGGCCGATGTGCTGAAAAAAGCCGGCGTAAAAGCCACTGGCAAATACGTGGCCGTGAACGGCGCGGATAAACCGGTCGGCAAACAACCCGACTTCATCCGCAACGTGCCGCTGGCCAAAGCCCTGAATGCCGACACGATTCTGGCGTATGAAATGAACGGCGTGCCGATCCCCGCGCTGCACGGCTTTCCGCTGCGCCTGGTCGTTCCCGGCTGGGAAGGCGCGTATTCGGTCAAATGGCTGAATCACATTCAGGTGATTGACAAGGAACACGAAGGATTTTTCGTCAAGACGGCGTACCGCTATCCGAACAAACCCGTTGCTCCCGGCGCGGCGGTGCCGGCGGAAAACATGATGCCGCTGACCGGCCTGGTGGTGAAATCGTTCATTCACTCGCCGGCGGAAAGCACCAGCTTCAAACCCGGCAAGGTGCGCGTCGCGGGCTTTGCCTGGGCGGGCGAATCCTTCATCACCAAAGTCGAAGTTTCCAGCGACAACGGCAGCACCTGGAAACCCGCCAAGCTCGGCAAGGAACGCGAGCGTTACGCCTGGCAATCGTTCGAGCACGAATTCAACATCACCCAGGTCGGTTCCTATTTGCTGATGGCTCGCGCCACGGATGACAAGGGCAATGTCCAGCCCGTGGCCCCGCAATGGAATCCATCCGGTTATCTGTGGAACGTGATTGACAAGGTGAGGATCAATGTCGAAGCCTAACTCAACTGCATTGAAGATCGTTCTGACGCTGGCGGCGATCATGCTTGCCGCCAGCGTTTCCTTCCAACGAACGCCGGTCAACGCCGCGCAGCAGGAGTTGCCAAACGGCAAGGGCGTTGAACTCGCCCGCGACAAATGCGTCACCTGCCACGAAGCCGACCTGATCATCGCCCAGCGCCTGACCAAACAGGGTTGGACGCGCGAAGTTGAAAAGATGGTTCGCTGGGGCGCTTCGGTGAATGATGCCGAAAAGGAAACTCTGGTGGAGTACTTTTCCACCCATTTTCCGCAACGTAAAGCCGTTGCGGTCGCCGCCACCAATGAAGCACGCGGCAAGCAAATCTTCGAAGACAAATGCCTGGTCTGTCACGAAATTGATTTAGTCGAAGCCCAGCGCCTGGGCAAACCAGGCTGGACGCGCGAAGTGGATAAGATGATTCGCTGGGGGGCGTCCGTCACAGATGCGGAAAAAGAGCCTTTGGTGGAGTATCTAGCGAAAAGTTACGGGCCGCGTCCACTGACGCCCGCGCGGTAATCAACGTAGGACGGACTTCAGTCTGTCCCCTCGGATCAGGCTAACGCCCGTTCCAAGTTTTTGCGGAGAATGGAAGAACTAACCCGGGCGCTGAACGCGCTGAATATTCTGAGCCTGATGATCACCCCCGCAGTGTTGATTTCAGCCTGCGGGGCGTTGATTTTTTCCACTTCGACGCGTTTGGGCAGGATCGTTGACCGTGTCCGCAATCTCAGCGCCAGCATCGAAGACCTCTCCAAAAACGAAGAGATTGATTTCCCGGACGAACGCTTCGCAGAAGCCGAGCATCAACTGGCGATTCATACGCGGCGCAGCCGGTTGATTCAAAATTCGCTGACCAGCTTTTATGTCGCGCTCAGTCTGTTCGTCGCCGCCGCTGTCGCCGTCAGCTTCGCCGCAATTTTCAAATATGCGGCTTGGATTCCAAACCTGCTTGCCATCGGCGGCACGCTGTTTCTGTTTTACGGTTGCATCCTGTTGATCGCTGAAACGCGGCTGGCAGTGCGCGCTGTGAATGCTGAAATGGCCTTCACGCTGATGCTGCGGGAGCGGTATCAGGAACACCGCACTGCCAGAAAGACCGGCGCGCTGGATCTGGCCGCATTGAAATCCGCTGCCGCGAAATATGCTGCAAGCAGCGAAACGCCTCCCGTTCAATAGCCGCAAGCCGCAAAAGACCAACAAGAATTCATCATTAAAACCAGCGGCTCGCATCTCGCTCCAATTCAGCCGGGCGAGCTGGGATCAAAACAAAACAATCATCGTGCCCTGCGACTCTTGATCGGATTCGGTGAATTGCGCCGATGCCCTTGTCTGCGCGGTCTCCGCGTCTGCCCGATGTCCAAGTCTTGAGGATACCCGTATGCGTTTTCGCCCAACTCTGCTGCTGCTTTGTCTTTTTTTCGTCCTGCTGCCTCTGACCCGGTCTTCCGCTGTCAACACCGTGCTTCGTGTCAACGAAGCCGAAACCAGAGTCTGGCCGCGCGAAGGCCAGACGGAAGTCGCGCTGGCCCTGGAAAATCTGACCGCCAATCCGCTTCGCGCGCGAATTGAGCTGGCCTGGCTCGACCCGCAAGACCGCGTCCCCTGGCAAACCGACCGCCGCGAAACAGTCACGTCCGGTGCGAGCAAGATCGCGGTTCCGCTGCCACTTTTCATTGATTCAGACCAGGCGGACAAGGCGCTGTGGTATCGGCTGCGTTACCGCATTATGCCTGAAAAAGATTCGAGCAAGGCATTCGCGCCGATTACGGGACTGATTTCGCTTTCGGAAATTACTCCGGACATTTTCGAGTTGCGCGTCATCGCATCTGAATTTCCGATCGCCGGGAAACCTTACCGCGCGCACGTTCGCGCGCTGCATCCGATCACATCTCGTCCGGTCAGCGGAGTCAGGATCAATGCCAGTCTGAAATTCGACAACGACCGCGAAGACTCGTTCAAAGCTTTCGCCACGACCAACGCGCAAGGCTACGCCACACTCGATTTCAATCTTCCGCGTGATCTGGTCGCCGAAGACGGTGCGCTTGAAATCCAGGCCGCGCGCGGCGAATTCACACAGAATGCAGAAGTTGAGTTGCGCGACGACCATCTGGAAATGTCGCGGATCGTGCTGACCACCGACAAGCCGATTTATCAGCCGGGGCAGTTGCTGCACATCCGTGCGCTGGCGCTGGATTTCAACAAACGCGCAATTGCCGACACCGAACTTGAATTGGAAATTGAAGACCCCGAAGGCACAACGCAGTTTCGGGCCGATTTGAAAACTTCGCGCTTCGGCGTGGCCAGTGTGGACTGGCAGATTCTTGAAAATACACGGCTGGGTGATTACCGCATTAAAATCGAAATGGACGATGATAAACACGGCCAGGCGGAAATGCAGAACACGGTCAAAATCAGTCGCTACGATCTGCCCAACTTTGCCGTCAAAACCAAACCGGATCGCGACTATTACCTGCCGGGCCAGAACGCCGAAATCGAGGTTCGCGCCGATTACCTGTTCGGCCAGCCCGTCAACAAAGGCAATGTTCGCGTCGTCCGCGAAAAAGAGCGCCGCTGGAATTACCGCGAACAAAAATGGGAAGCTGAAGAAACCGAAAAGTACGAAGGCGAACTGGATGGCAGTGGACGCTTCGTGACGCGAATTGATCTCACCCAAACGCACAAGGATTTCGCCGGTGAAGACTACAAACGATTCGAAGACCTCAGCTACGCGGCGTATGTTACCGATGCTACGACCGGGCGGACGGAACAGAAGCGGTTCGATCTGCGCGTCACCCGCGAACCGATTCACATCTACGTTATCGGTCTGGATTACAATCAATCGGATGCACTGCCATTGCAGTTTTACGTTTCCACTTCCTACGCCGACGGCACGCCTGCGCAATGCGAAATCAGCATCAGCCAAATGCTCGAAAAGGGCGGTTCGCCAAAACGCGAGCAGTGGGCCGAAGAACCGTTGCGCAAAATTAAAACTAACCGCTATGGCGTGGCCAAAATTAGTGGCGTGCGGTTCCGTCAAGATAAGACAGCGGACCAGGAATTGAGGCTCGCGTTCAGCGCGCACGATGGCCATGACAGAAGTGGTCACTTGACGGAAAACGTCCGGCTGCGAGATGAACTTGCGGTTCGGGTCGAACCGAACAAGGCGATTTATCGCGCGGGGGAACCGATGGAAATCCGGCTAACTGCCAGTAAGCCGAACGCCAGTGTCGTGCTCAATGTCACGCGCGAATTTCAGGTGCTGCACTCGCAGTTTGTGCACTTGCGCAACGGCAAAGCCTTCGTCGTCTTGCCCTATCGCAGCGAATTCAGGGATGGGCTGACGATCTCCGTGACCAGTGGGGATGACGAATATTGCTGCGAAAACTATCCCGGTGCCCGGCCGCAGGTGATGTATCCGCGAGACCGTGAATTGAAGCTCGATGTGCGGCTCGGCGCGGCGCAGTACCGTCCCGGCGACGATGCCCGCGCCAGTTTCCGCGTGCTCGATCCGGCTGGGCGTCCGGTGGAAAGCGCGCTTGGCGTTTCGATTGTGGATCGCGCCGTCGAAGAACGTGCGCGAACCGACAGCGAATTCAGCCGGAACAGAAATCATTTCAGCTTCTTCAACCAGTACGCCGGCAGCAATGAAACCATCGCGGGCGTCACGCTGCGCGATCTTCAGAAACTGGACCTGACCCAGCCGATTTCGCCGGAGTTGCAACTGGCGGCGGAGATTTTGTTGCGTGATGGCGGGTACGTTCCGAAAGTCGAAAGCAGTGAAGAATATTCGCGAAATCAGCAGCAGGTTTTCGGCGAATTGACCCGGCGACACTTTGTGCCGCTACAGGATGCGCTGGACAAACACCTGCAAAAAAACAGCGAGTATCCGAAAAACCGTGCGTCACTGGATGACATTTTGAACATTGCCGAAATCAGTTTTGACGGCTTGCGCGATCCGTGGGGCGTTGCTTATCGCGCAGAGTTCCGTACCGAACGCGAACGCGATCACTTCAACGCACTCAGCGCGGGCGCGGACAAGAAGTTCGGCACGGCAGACGATTTCACGGCGTTTAATCACAACTGGCCGTACTTCACCCAAACCGGCGAACACATCCAGCGCATCGCCAAACTCTATAGCGGCGATGCAGGCCGCACGACGCGCGATACGGCAGTTTTCAAAGATCATTTGAAACAAAACGGCCTGGATTTTGACGCTTTGCGTGATCGTTGGGGTAATGCGTATGCGATTGAACTTGGCGTCAACGGCACCAAATGGCTGGCAACGATCCGCAGCAGCGGGGCGAACGGCAAATTCGACGCCTACAGCGATTCCCGCGCGGACGATTTCAATGTTTGGACAGCGTCAGTTGATTATTTCGATGGAGTGAAAGCGCGCATTGACGCTGTGCTGGTCGCACATTTCCAGAAAACCGGCAGCTTCCCCGAAAACGATTCGGCACTGCGAACGGCGCTCGAAGCCAGGGGCATCGAACTCGACCGCATCCGCGATCAATGGGGCAATAGTTTGTATGCGACCTTTCTGAATCGCCACAACAATCGTGTGGTTGTTCGTTACAGCCAGCTTAAAAACGGAAGCATGACCGCGTTGAAACCTTCGTCCGACCGCATCAACTACATCCTGCTGCGCAGCCGGGGCGCGGATGGCAGGGAAAACACCTGGGACGATTTCGTCTTTGCGGATTTTTCGCGATTCGTCGCTGAAGAAAGCGGTAACGATTCAGCGCCGAAAGCCGCGCCTGGCAGCGTGCCAATTTCCGGCGGAACCGGAGCGATAAAGGGTGTCGTCGCCGACGCACAAGACGCTGTGGTTTCAGGCGCGACCCTGACGGTGACAAACCGGGCTACGCGGGCACAGCGGGAAACCAGAAGTGACGCCAATGGTGAATTTTTGGTTCCTGGCTTGCCATCGGGAATGTATGAACTTCACTGCGCGGCGCAGGGATTCAAAGTTGTTGTTGTTCAAGACATCACGGTGCGTTCCGCAACATTGACCGAAGTGAATGTGGTCGTTGAAGTCGGCGCGGTTTCGGAAGCAGTTATGGTCAGCAGCAGTGCCGCGCAGCTTCAAACCGAAAGCGCAACGGTTGCCGTTACGATTTCGTCAAATCAAATTGCCGAACTGCCGCAGGCGGGCAGAGCATTGAATCTTATCGCGCTGAAACCCGGCGCTGCCTCCAAGGCAGACCTTTCTACCCCGCGACTGCGCGAACATTTCCAGGAAACCCTGGTCTGGCAGCCGCAGCTTGAAACCGACAAACAAGGCCGCGCGCAATTGAAGTTCAAGCTCGCCGACAACATCACCACCTGGAAGCTGGCCGTGATCGGTTCGACCGTGGACGGGCAGATCGGATTCGCGGAAAAAGAGTTTCTGGCCTTTCAGCCGTTCTTTGCCGAACACGATCCGCCGCGCGTGCTGACCGAAGGCGACGAAATCGCCCTGCCCGTCGTGCTGCGCAATTACCTCGACAAACCGCAAACCGTGACGGCGGAAATAAAGCCGGAAAGCTGGTTCACGATGCTGGGTTCGGCGCGGCAGCGGACAACGGTCGCTGCCGGAGATGCCGCCAAAGCCATCTTCGATTATCGCGTGCTGGCTTCGGTGAATGACGGTAAACAGCGAATCACGGCCATTGGCAATGACGCCAGCGATGCCATTGAAAAAACGGTCCGTGTTCATCCTGACGGCGAAGAACTGGCGCAAACGATGAGCGACGTCTTTGCCAAAGAAGGCCAGCTCAACATCCATGTTCCCGAAGACGCGATCAAAACTTCGGTGCGCGCCGAATTGAAGATTTACCCAAACCTGATGGCGCATGCGCTGGAAGGCATTGAAGGCATTTTGCAGCGCCCGTACGGCTGCGGCGAACAAACGATTTCTTCCACTTATCCGAACGTGATGGCGCTGCGTTATCTGCGACAGCAGGACGAAACCACGGCGGCGATTGCGGCAAAAGCTGAACGCTACATCAAAGCCGGGTACAACCGCCTGCTCAATTACCGTGTGGAAAACGGCGGCTTCAGTTACTGGGGACGCGGGGACGCCGATCTGGCGCTGACGGCTTACGCGGTGCGTTTTTTGAATGACGCCAGCAAGTTCGTCGAAGTGGACAGCGACATCGTCGCCAAAGCGCTTAACTTGCTGATCGCCCATCAGCAGGCGGACGGAAGCTGGCTGCACCGGTATTACTACGGCGGAGATGACAGTTCACGCTCGGCGATGACGACGGCGTACATCGCGCGCGTGCTGGCCCTCGAAAGCAAGCGAACTGAAAAGCCGGATCAAAAGCTAAGCGAGTCGCTGAAACGCGCGCTCGGCTTTCTGGCCAGGAAAACGGCGGAGTTTGACGAACCCTACCTGCTGGCTTCTTACGCGCTGGCAGCATCGGACGCAGGCGAACGCGAAGGCGCGGCCAACGCCATCAGCAAACTTCGCGGCCTGGCGCGCGAAGAAGCCGGAACCGCTTACTGGAATCTGGAGTCAAACACTCCGTTTTACGGTTGGGGACTGGCGGGCAGGATCGAAACCACCGCGCTGGCGGTGAAAGCTTTGCAGAAAGACGGGGGGACGGGGAGACGGGGCGACGGGGCGATGAGAGATGAATTGGTTGACCGGGGATTGCTGTTCCTGCTTCGCAACAAAGACCGGTACGGCGTGTGGCTTTCAACGCAGGCAACGATCAATGTGCTGGAAACGCTGATCGGTTCGTACGAAGCCGAGAAGGTGAAATCTGGTGCGAGCGGTCAGGCCGAAGTCTTCGTCAATGGCAATTCAATCGTTGCGCTCGCACTGCCGCCGAGCAACCGGTTGAGCAATCCGCTGATGGTGGATCTTTCATCCGCCCTCCGTTCCGGCGACAACCGGATCGAAATTCGCCGCGCCGGGGACGTAACGCTGGCTTCGGCCCAGCTTGTCGAAACGCATTACGCGCCGTGGAAAAGCTTCGCCACGGAAGCACGCGAAAGCATCAAGCCCGAAAAAACGAGCGCGCTGAAATTGGCCGTCAGCTACAACAACCCACAGGCGAAAATTGGCGAAGAGATCACCTGCAATGTTGTTGCTGAAAGAATTGGTCACAGAGGTTACGGCCAATTCGGAATGATGCTGGCGGAAATCGGTCTGCCTCCGGGAGCTGACGTGGATCGCGCTTCGCTGGAAAAGGCGATGAAGGATTCCAATTGGGAGTTGAACCAATACGACGTGCTGCCGGATCGCGTCGTCGTTTATCTGTGGCCACGCGCGGGCGGCACCAGGTTCTCTTTCAAATTCAAACTTCGGTACGGCATCCGGGCGCAAAGCGCGCCTTCGCTGCTGTACGACTACTACAACCCCGAAGCGCGGGCCGTGATTGCGCCAACACGGTTTATTGCCTGTTGATCAGATGGGTACGCATCGCTTCCAGCGTGCGGAGGTTCCGCCACGGTCCTACTCCGAAGCAAAACGTTTCCTTACTCGACCGCATGCGCGGAGATGCCTGGGTGCATCGGAACTATCTGGCCAAATAAAGGTTACTACTAAAGCAGCGGCGGTCCTGTGGTCAGCCGCCACTTTTGCCTGCCCTAGATGAGATGCTTATATTTGCCCGCGTTTAACGGAGGTAAGCAATGCCAAACATTGACGACTTCTTTTTGATAGCCGACAACGCGGGCGTGCGCTTGGAAATCGTTGATGGCTTGGCGATTTGGGAACCGGTGCCCGGCCTGACTCACCAAACAGCCAATGATCGTATTCGCCGGGGCATCAAAAGCCATAGTGCCTGTCTGCATTATTCCGACTTGCACATCAAGTTTCCGGACGGTTCGGATAAACGCCCGGATGTCTCGATTTTTTGTCGTAGACCCAGTGAAACCGAATCCGCCGTCACGGAAGTTCCCGAAGCCGTTATCGAAATCATCAGCAAAGGCTATGAGAAGAAAGACCTCGAACTGGGGCCACCGTTTTATCTTGGTCAGGGAGTCAGGGACGTGATCGTTTACGATCCGTACACGCTTGGAACAAAGCATTTTGATGCATCGGGAATGCGGGAATATTCCGGGACAATTACGCTGAGCTTGCAGTGCGGATGCGAAGTGACGCTGTAGAAGAAAAACGGCGGCCATCCCGGAGCCGCCGTTTCCATTTCTTGCCGCTGACCGACTCGGCTACTTGACGTGCAATTGAGAGTAATGCGCGAAGAACCAGTAAGTGATTCCCGCCCACGCCGCCAAATTCGCCAGCGAAACAACCAATCCGATCATTTTGACTTGCGGGCTGCGTTTGCTGCTGCCTTTTTTGCCATACATCAGCATGACAAACAGCAGGCCCACGACGATCCAGAAGAACAGCCGGATTCCGTGATCGAGCAAACCGGCGTTGGCAATGTATTTATTCACCTGCCAGATGGTCAGCAGAATCGTGAGAACAATCCCCACCAGCGCCGCTACGGGCGGCGTATAGTTTTGGGGAAGCGTCGAACCGGTAACCGCGCCGGTGGGCGAATTGAGTTTGCTGTTCGAGTAACTGTAAGCGAAATAAATCACCAGGCCGATGGACATCCAGTCAATCAGGCGAATCCAGGTGTCCAGCGGCAAGCTGTTCATCAGGTACGCCGCCGAAAGAACAGTTGCAATGGGAACGAAGGGGGAGAGGGGCACTTTGAACGGGCGATGCATGCTCGGGTTGGTTTCCCGTAAAATGATGATGCCCGTGCCGACGATCACGAATGCGAACAGCGTTCCGATACTCACCAATTCACCCAGCAAACTGATCGGGACCAGGCCGGCCAGAATGGCGACAATCGTTCCGGTGATGGCCGTCGTGATATGCGGCGTTTGATATTTCGGATGGACCTTGGCCGCCCAGGTCGGCAGCAGGCCGTCTTTGGACATTGAATAGAAAACGCGTGGCTGGCCCATCACCATCACGACCATCGTCGAACTCAGGCCCAGCACCGCGCCGACTTTGATAATGGTTGGGAAGATTTTCAGGATGTTTCCCATCGTCGTGCCTTGCGCCAGTTGCAGGGCGGCATCCACCGCCACGGCAATCGGAGCCGCCGCGTTGGTCAACAGTTTGTAATCCACCAATCCGACCATCACGCCGGAAACCAGCACATACAAAACCGTGCAAACCGCCAGCGATCCAATAATGCCGATAGGCATATCTTTTTGGGGATTCTTGGCTTCCTGCGCGGCGGTGGAAACGGCGTCAAAGCCGATGTAGGCGAAGAAAATCACTGCCGCCCCGGTGATGACGCCGCCAAACCCGAACGGCATGAACTCCGCGCAACCCGGCGTGCCTGGCGTGCAGCCCATTCCCAGATTGGCTTTGTTGACATACCCGATGCCCGCGATGATGAACAAAATCACAACCAACATCTTGACGATGACAATGACGGAATTGAACGAAGCCGATTCCTTGATCCCCTTGATCAGCAACAACGTCACACCAACCGAGATCACAAGTCCGGGCAGGTTGACGATGCCTCTGACCTGGCTTCCATCCGCAAGCGTCAGCAATGTCCACGGCCCGGCGGTTAATTGCGCCGGGAAAATAATGCCGAAGTCTTTCAGCAGACTGATCAAATATCCCGACCAGCCGACCGCCACCGTGGCCGCGCCGAAGGCATATTCCAGAATCAAATCCCAGCCGATGATCCAGGCGACGAATTCGCCGAGCGTGCCGTAGCCATACGCATAAGCCGAGCCGGAAATCGGAACGCTGGAGGCAAATTCCGAATAACAAAGCGCCGCGAAGGCGCTGACAATCCCGGCCAGAATCATCGAAATTACCACGGCCGGCCCGGCGTGTTTCCCGGCGGCCTGTCCGGTCAGCACAAAAATGCCCGTCCCAATGATTGCGCCAATGCCGAGCATGGTCAGATCCAGGGACGTGAGCGTCTTCTTTAAGGTATGTGTGCCGGTTTCCTGCGCTTCGGCGATGATCAGATCAATTGACTTCGTTGCAAAAAGTGACATCTAAGTCCTCCTCGACCTGGCAAGCCAGGCCGGTTCGAGTTACTGACGTTACGCTGCCGCTAAGGGGCAACGAACAGCGGATGAATTGTTTGAAATTACGTTCGACTGCGAATGTGGAATCGCGAATAGGTGCAAAGTCTCACGAGCGACTCCTGAAGTGGCGCATACTCTAAACGCAGTCTTTGGAAAGCGTCAATGCCTGTGCTTCTTAATCCGCAATCGCCTCGTCCGGCCTCTCCTTCTGAATGACGCCGCGCTTGCGCGCTAGCGCGCGCCAGAGGAAATAAACCGGCAGTCCCGTCGCCACAATCGCCAATCCTGGCCAGGTCGTTTTGGGCTGGTAAGCAAGCAAGACGAAAAGAATCACGGTCGCGCCGATAATGTACAGCGCGGGGATGACCGGATAGCCGAAGGCTTTATAGGGACGATCCGCGTCAGGTTGTTTGCGGCGCAGCACGAAGATTCCGGCAATTGTCAAAATGTAAAAGACTAACGCCGCCGAAATCACGTAATTCAGCAAATCGCCGTACAGATTGCCATACGTTCCATCGGATTTGATCGTGCGCGGCAACACAATCAATGCCGCCCAGATGCCCTGAAAGATCAGTCCCCAGGCAGGAACCGACTGGCGGCTGAGTTCTCCCGCCGATTTGAAGAACAGTCCGTCGCGCGACATGGCGTAATAGGCGCGCGCGCCGGCCAGAATCAATCCGTTGTTGCAGCCAAAGGTCGAAACCAGAATCACAACCGCCATCAAGGCCGCGCCAAGTCCGGGAAAAATCACTTCCGCCGTCGCCGTGGCGACACGGTCGCTGGGGACTTGTTGAATCGCTTCAATCGGCAGCGAAACCAGATACGCGACGTTGGCCAGCAGATACAGCACGATTACCAGACCGGTTCCGAATGCCAGCGACAGCGGAATATTGCGTTTCGCATTCTTCACTTCGCCCGCCGTAAAGGTGATGTTGTTCCAGGCATCGGCGGAAAAGAGGGAATTGGTTTGCGCCACACAGATGCCGACGAACAAACCGAAAGCGGTCGCCACGGTCAGCCCTTGCCCGACCTCTTGCAACGTCCCTCGTACCCCCCAGAAGTTGCCGAAATTCGCGTTAACGGCCTCGGCGTTCCAGCCGATCAACACGCCCAGCAGGATCAGTGCGATCAGCGCGCCCGTTTTGGCAAAGGTAAAAACATTCTGGACCAGTTTGCCCAGCTTCAAGCCGCGCGTGTTCATCCAGGTCAGCAGCACGATCAGCAGCACGCCGACCAACTGCGCCGTCGAAAGCGAAATTGCATAACCAAATCCCAGCGGAATGGGCTTGATGAGATAGTTTGTTTCCGAAACTGTTGGCCACAACACGCCTAAGTATCGCGCAAAGCCTACGGCCACCGCCGCAATCGTTCCGGTCTGGATGACCAGAAACAGCGTCCAGCCGTAGAGAAATCCCCAGAGCGGCGAAAAGGCTTCGCGCAGGTAAACGTATTGGCCGCCGGCTTTCGGCATCATCGCGGCCAGTTCGCCATAACTCAGCGCCCCGGCCATTGTCAGAAGACCCGTGATCAGCCAGACAACCAGCAGGGAGCCGGGCGAACCGACCTGCCGGGCAATGTCCGCTGAAACGATAAAAATCCCCGATCCGATCATCGAACCTGCCACGATCATCGTCGAATCGAGCAGGCCCAGACCGCGAACGAATTTTTCGTCTTGAGCCATAAAGCAAAAGGGCGACTCGTTCTCCGAATCGCCCTTTGAAACTGCCAAACTATTTGTTTGGACTTGCCTGTGGCGCCGCCGCAGGCTGTTGTTGTGACGGCTGCGTGGTTTGTGTTTGGTCCGACTTCGAGGAGAACTTGTTATAAATGTTCTCGCCGATGCGTAATCCGTCGTTGCCGAAGACGAAGATGATCAGCGCGAAAACGATCACCAGCCCGACGCTTTGAATGCGTTCGCGCAGCTTCATGGTCATCGTCATTCCGACCAGGCCCATCAGCCCTTCCAGCAGAATGGTCAGGATCATCCCGCCGTCCAGCACCGGAATCGGCAGCAGATTGAAAATTCCGAGGTTCAAACTCAGGAAGCCGGCCCACGGAATCATGCTGGCCCAGCCGCCGCTGTTGTATGTTTTGACTGTTTGTTCAGCCATTCCCAGGGGACCTTGCACCGAATTCCGCACCGAACGCGCACCGCTGAAAATCTGCCGGAAGCCGATCACCGTTCCGCGGATGATGCGCATGTTGTAATCCCAACCGTAACGAAGCGCCGCCGCCAGTGACGTGGTTTTCATCGTCACCATGGTGTTTTGAATCTCGATCCCGATCCCCAGCCGGTACTCTCCGTCAACCTGGACAGGCGTCGCGGGGAAATCCAGCGTTTTCTGGTCGCGTTCGATTTGCACCTGAACCGGCTGGCCCTGGCTGGTTGCTAGAGCGCCTTTGAACTGGCTCCACGAAGCCAGCTTTTGACCATTAATGCCGACGATCTTATCGCCGGACTTAATGCCTGCCTGATCCGCTGGTTTGCCTGGCTCGACGGCGGTTACTGACACTTGTTTAATCGGGACAAAGGCTTCGATGCCTGCTTCGCCGATCTTCTCTTTTTCAATTTGCCTTGCCGATGGGGTGAGCGTCAGGTCAAGTATTTGACCGTTGCGGTCAATCTTCACTGGAATCGGCTCTTCGGGTCTCAAAAAAACTTCGAATCTGACATCTTCCCAGGTAGGCTGGCTGTTTCCTTCAATGGCCAAAATTTTGTCTCCCGGCTGCAATCCGGCTTTTGCGCCCGCAGAGTCCTTCACCACGTGACCAATCATGGGCTGCTGCCCGCGATCGGCGGAGACTTCATAGCCGGTCAAAATGCCAACGGTCGGAATCAGGATGGCAAAGGCAATGTTAAAAGCCGGCCCGGCAAACGCAACCAGCAGGCGTTTCCATTTCGGATGCGAGTTGAATTCATCCACCGGCGCATCGCTCTTCCCTTGCAGCATCTCCAGGTTTTCCCCCCGGAAGCGAACATATCCGCCAAGCGGAATCAGGCTCAGCCGGTAATCCGTGTCGCCCAATTTGAATCCCAACAGCCGTTTGCCGAACCCGACGGAGAACACCTCAACGCCGATGCCCAGCATTTTCGCGACGATGAAATGGCCAAATTCATGAATGACCACCAGGGCGCATAGCACAACAATAAAAGCAACAATACTCACTTTCGGTACTCCTTCTCTCAAGCCATGGCCTTGGCTTTTGCCCGGCCTGTGAAACGCGGCTAATCTGACCGCAAACAACTTCTTTCAAGCTTCTTCCCACTTGGCGTGGCAGTGTATTTCAGGCCAACTGGCAGTGTCAAAGCAGCGTTGACAAACCGTTGAATGCTTTGCAGCAATGCTGGCGGAAAGGTAGACTGGCACGCTTTCATGAACGAAAGTGGAAAGAAGCAATGCAAAAATGAGTTCTGACATTCAAAAAATCGGCTTTGTCAGTCTCGGCTGTCCCAAAAATCTGGTGGACAGCGAGATTATGATGGGGCAATTGAAACAACACGGCTACGAACTGACCACCGACCGCGAAGCCGCCGACGTGATGGTCATCAACACCTGCGGCTTTATCCAATCGGCCAAGGAAGAATCCATCAACACCATCCTGGAAATGTCCGCGCTGAAAGACACGGGCAATTTGAAACGGCTGGTTGTGGCGGGCTGTCTGGTTGAACGCTACCGGCAGGATTTGCTCAATCAATTGCCCGAAGTGGACGCAGTGCTCGGCACCAGCGAACTGGAAAAGATCATCGCGGCAGTGAATCCGGCGGCGGTCGCCGCGCAGGATGCGGCCTTTGTCGCTTCGAACGCCTGGATGACGCGCGGGTTGCCGACGTATCTGTACGACGAAAATTCGCCGCGCGTGCTCTCCACGCCGAAGCATTTCGCCTATGTCAAAATCGCCGAAGGCTGCGACCACACCTGCGCTTTCTGCGCCATTCCGCAAATGCGCGGCAAATACCGCAGCCGCCGCGCCGGTTCTCTCTTGCGCGAAGCCGAACAACTCGCCGAGCAAGGGGTCAAGGAACTGGTTCTGATTTCGCAGGATTCGACCCAGTACGGGCTGGATTTGGGAATTAAGGACGGTTTGGCCGACTTGCTGCGAAGTCTGGCGCGCGTGGACGGCATCGAGTGGATTCGCGTGATGTACACCTATCCGAATTCATTGTCCGACGCGACGCTCGCGGCAATGGCCGAAGAGCCGAAAGTTTGCAATTACCTGGATATGCCTTTGCAGCACGCCAGCGCCGCGATGCTGAAACGAATGCGGCGCGGCGGAAATCGCCAATTGCTGGAAAAGCTGATGAACCGCGCCAAACAGTTCGTGCCTGAAATCACGCTGCGGACAACGCTGATCGTAGGCTTTCCCGGCGAAACCGACGAAGACTTTGAAGAATTGATGCAGTTCGTCCGCGAGGTGGAATTCGACCGCGTCGGCGTTTTCACCTACTCCGACGAAGAAGGCACGCACGGCTTCGATCTGGATGGAAAAGTTCCCGCCAAAACCATGCGTTCGCGCCGCGCCAAACTGATGCGCGAACAGGCCCGAATTTCCAAGAAGAAAAACAAAGCCATCATCGGCAAACGCTTCCGCGCCATGCTGGAAGGCGTGTCGCAGGAAACCGATTTGCTGCTGCAAGCCCGGCTGGAATCCCAGGCGCCGGAAGTGGACGGCCATGTGTTGATCAATGATGTGCCGGATGGTTTCGCCGCGCAGCCGGGAGATTTTTTGGAAATCGAAATCACCGAAGCGCACGAATACGATCTGGTGGCGAAGGTGGTCGAAACCGGAGAATGATTAAACAAAAGATTGAAGAGAGTCAGTCCAAACGCGGCGGCGCGATGAAGATCAACGGGCCGGTGGATTTGCTCGCCGTTTTCATTGCCACGGGTGGCGGCGCAGGCTTGATTCCGTTTGGTCCCGGCACCTGGGGATCGCTGGTCGGCTTGCTGATCGCTTATGGCCTGATTGCCATTTTCAGCCTGGATGTCGTGCTGCTGCAAAACGTCTTGATCCTCGCCAGTGTGATTCTGGCGGCGATTGGCATTTGGGCCAGCACGCGGGCCGAAAGCGTGTTCAGCCGCAAAGATGCCGGTCAGATTGTGATTGATGAAGTTTGCGGCCAGGTCATTTCGTTTGTCTTCATCGCCCCTTACCTTGTCCGGTTGGGTTCGCAATGGCGCTGGTGGATGATTCCAGGCTTTCTGCTCTTTCGCGCCTTCGATATTTTCAAACCCTATCCGATCAATAAACTTCAGGACTTGCGCGGCGGCTTCGGGGTGATGATGGATGATGTCGTCGCCGGAATTTACGCAGCGGTGTTGCTGTCGCTGGCACTGCTTTTCGCCGCCGGGTAAGCTGCCAATCGTTGACAGAATCCGGCTGCCACCTATCACCTGAAAACTTATGCTCAACGCTGAAATCATTGCCATCGGCTCCGAGATGCTGACGCCCTTCCGCGTGGACACGAACTCCTTGTGGCTGACCGAACGCCTGAATTCAATGGGCATTGACGTCAAGCTGAAAACCATCGTCGGCGACGACGAAGCGCGCCTGGAAGAAACCATCCGTGATGCGATGAAACGGTCGGAAATTGTCATTTCCACCGGCGGGCTCGGTCCCACGGAAGACGACATCACACGAAAAATCTTCGCCCGCGTGCTCAAACGGCGGCTGATTCTGGATGACGACATTCTGGAAAAACTGAAAGCCCGCTTTGCCAAACGTGGCATTGTCATGTCGGAAAATAATTCCCGGCAGGCGCTGGTGTTGGAGCGCGCCGAAGTGCTGCCAAACCCAAACGGAACCGCGCCCGGCATACTGATCGAAGAAGGAAAATGCATTATCGCCATCATGCCCGGCCCGCCGCGCGAGATGAAGCCGATGTTTGACGCTTCGGTCGCGCCCGTGCTGAAACAGCGCGTCGGCGATGTGCTGATTCTGCGCCGCAAGCTGAACATTTTTGGTTTGGGCGAATCTGCGGTGGATGAACTGGCCGCGCCCGTTTACACCAAATACAGGAATCCTTCGACAACCATCCTGTTCAAGGACGGCCAGATCGAATTGCATCTGACCGCGCAGGTAAAAACCGAAACCGAAGGCACACGGCTGCTGGATGAACTCAGCGGGCAGCTTGAAGAAGCGCTGGGCGATTACGTCTATTCGCGCCACGACGAAACCCTGGAACAGGTCGCCGGCGAACTGCTGCGCTGGCGCGGTTACTCGCTGGCGACGGCGGAAAGCTGCACCGGCGGCTTGCTTGCCGGACGCGTGACCGAAGTTGCGGGCAGTTCGGAATACTTTCTAGAAGGCGTCGTCACTTATTCCAACGAAGCCAAAATGCGAATGCTCGGCGTGCCGACGGCGATGCTGGAAGAGCACGGCGCGGTCAGTGAACCGGTCGCCTGCGCGATGGCGACGGGCGTTCGCAAGCTGGCAGGGGCGACTTTTGGAATTGGCGTTACCGGAATTGCCGGCCCCGGAGGCGGCAGTGAAGAAAAGCCTGTCGGGCTGGTCTACATCGCGCTGGCTGACGAAGACAATGTGACTGCGCGGAAGTTTATTTTTCCCGGCGACCGGCAATTCATTCGCATCTTGTCGGTCAACGCCGCGCTTGATCTGCTGCGGCGGCGAATCAAATAATACAATCTGGCCGGCCCGAAGATTGAAAGGAACAAGCAAGACAATGAAAGCAACGACGTCAAAACCTAAAGTCAGAATTGTGATTGCCAACGCGCCAAAGAAGACTGACGCGCGCCGCCTCAAACGGAAGGTTCCGCCCATTACGATCAATCCTGAGCGTTTGGGAGGAACTCCGACAATTGCCGGAACGCGGCTGCCAGTCGTGACTTTGATTGATTATCTCAACGACGAAGAAGCCATTAACAATTTCAAGCTCGATTTTCCGGGCACGACGGATGAACAGATTCAAGCCGTCATCGGGCGCATTCGAGAGGCGCTGGAAGAAGGCTGGCTGGCAGAACGGATTGATTACTGATGCGTTTGCTTTTTGACGAAGGCGTGCCCGTTAGACTGCGGCACTCGCTCTCTACTCATAGTGTGACCACGGTGCAGGCTCTGGCTTGGGAAGAATTGAAGAATGGCGCGCTCTTGGAAATCGCGCAAACCCAGTTTGATGTGCTGATCACGACAGACTCAAACATCAAGTATCAACAACGTCTGGATGCTTATGATATTGCGCTGATTGTTCTGCGCGCATTCAACACGAAACTCAAATCCTACCTGCCGTTAGTCTCCGAAATAGAAACCGTCCTGGCCAAGATTCAGCCGGGCGAGGTGGTCTACATCTACGCCGATCCCAAACTGGCGCTGAAAGACCAACGCAAAGGCCAAGGGAGGAAAAGATCGGAATGACGCTCCTGGAAAACTGCGCGCTTGTCGCGGCATATCTGCTTGGCTCGATTCCCTTCGGCTTTTTGATCGTCAAGCTGAAAAGCGGCGCGGACGTCCGCCAAACCGGCAGTGGCGGCACGGGCGCGACCAACGTCACGCGCAAGGCGGGCAAAAGCGCAGGAATTATCACGCTGATTCTCGACGCGTTGAAAGGCACGGCGGCGGTGTTGGTCGCGCGTTGGCTGACTGGCGAGCACGGAACTTCTTGGGTGGTTGCGGGCGCAGCGGTCTTGGCCGTCGTCGGGCACTGCTTTCCGGTCTGGTTGAAATTCAAGGCGGGCAAAGGCGTGGCGACCGGCTTGGGCGTGTTTCTGGCGATTGTGCCGTGGTCGGTGCTGGCGGCGGCGGTTGTTTTTTTGCTGATTGTCTGGCGGACGCGATTTGTTTCGCTGGGTTCAGTAGCGGCGGCGGCGGTCGTGCCGTTGTGGACGTTGATTCAGCATTTGCTGATTTCGCTGGTCACAGATTTCGCGCCGATTCTGGCGGCGCTCGGCGCAGCTTCGGCGGTGATCGTCGCCAAGCATCACGAAAACATTCAGCGGTTGATGGCGGGAACGGAAAGTAAGTTTGGCGCGACAAAGTAAACAGAGTTGAGATTTGGCGATGAGAAAAATCGCGATCATCGGAGCAGGCAGTTGGGGAACGGCGCTGGCGCTGGTGGCGGCGCGCGCGGGCAATGAAGTCCGTTTGTGGGCGCACAGCGCGCAGGTTGCCGAAAGCTTGCGGTTGAATCGTGAAAATCCAATTTACCTGCCGGGCTTTTCCTTGCCGGATTCGGTTTTGCCAACGAATGATCTGGCGGAAGCTTTGCTTGACGCCGAAATGGTTTTGACCGTCGTGCCGTCCCATGTCTGCCGTGAAGTTTACCAGCAAATGCTGCCGCATCTTTTGCCCGAAATGATCTTTGTCAGCGCGACCAAAGGCATTGAAAGCGGGGCGGACTTCAGTCTGTCTACAACGGCCTCAGCGGACAGACTGAAGTCTGCCCCACGCCGAATGGAAGAAGTCGTGCGCGATGTGATTGGCAGCCAGTTTCAGCCGAATTACGTGGCGCTTTCGGGGCCAAGCTTCGCGCAGGAAGTGGCAAAGGACGAACCGTGCGCGATTGTCGCGGCGTCCAGTTCAACGGAATGCGCGGCGGCGGTTCAGCGGGCGTTGTCTTCAGTGACTGGCAGCCGATTTCGTGTGTACACCAACAACGATGTTATCGGCGTCGAAACCGCCGGAGCGATCAAAAACGTGATGGCGATTGCCACTGGCGCGGTCAATGGATTGGGCCTGGGCTACAATAGCGCGGCGGCGCTGGTCACGCGCGGACTGGCGGAAATGACGCGGATGGCGGTCCGGCTGGGCGGGCGGGCCGAAACCCTGGCGGGACTGGCCGGAATCGGCGATTTGATGCTGACCTGTTTCGGCAGTCTGTCGCGCAATCGCCGCGTCGGTTTTGAACTTGGTCGCGGCCGCAAACTGGACGAAATCATCAGCGAAATGCGCGAAGTCGCCGAAGGCGTCAAAACCGCCAAAGCTGCCCACGAATTGGTGGCGAAACTTGCCATCGAGATGCCGATCACCACAGGCGTTTACCAAATGCTTTACGAAGGCAAAAGCCCCCGCGAACTGGAACTGGAGTTGATGGAGCGCCCACTCAAACCTGAATGACAGGAGGTAATGATGATGCGACGTTGTTTGAGCGGTTTCGCAATGCTGATGACAGCACTGACCACCTGGACTTTGTGTTTCGCTTTCACTGGCTCCGCGCAACAAAAAGGCGGCCAGCAGGTTTCGGTGTATGTCGCCGCGCTGAAAGGCGAATGTCAGCCTGGCTGGCAACAGCGCCCGGCCATGTCTGTGAATGGCCGCTCCGTGGTGATGGCACCCAGCGCAATGCCCCCTGCTACGGCCAGCAGCAATCCTCCAACCATCCTGACGCGTTTTCTGGAAGACCCGACCTCAAAGCATTTGGCCGAAGAGGAATTCAGAAAATACAAAACGTTCCGTGTGGTTAATTCACCGGCACAGGCCGATTTCGTGTTCTGCGTTTGCAGCCAATATCGCGAATTAAAGATTCCGCCGGAAGTGCAGGCTCGCATAAAAATGCCCACGACCTTGCGGATTGGAACGCAAGCCGGAGCCGTTTCCCTGGACAGCTATTTGAAAACGCCGAATGACGCGATTGCGCTGGACGCCGCCGCCGTTTGGAAAAGCGACAACCTGACGCCGGAACCGCTCGACGAACCGTCGCAGGACAAGAAAAAGCGCAAAGACACTTCGAACGACAGCCGAATTGCTCCAATGGCAACCTTCAATGGCCAGCCCGTGGGATTTCAGGCGGAAGTTCTGCCTTATGATCTGGCTCGGCGCTTCATCAAACGCTGGCCGGAATTCGCCGCAAAGCTGACAACTCAATCGAACGCGCCAACTGCCATCATTGTAGACGCAAAAGAAACGCCGCTGCCCACGCTGAAAACAGATTCTTTTTCTGGCGCCAAAGAATCCTCTGTCAACGCGGATGCCGCGACTGCGGATTCAGAAACTTTGCGGATTGATACGGCCCTGGTCGTTGTGCCGGTGATGGCGATGGATCGCGACGGCAAATACCTGCCCGGTTTGAAGGCTGTGGATTTTGAAGTATACGAAGATGGTGCGAATCAGGAGGTTTCAGATTTTGGCAGCGCTGAACAGCCCGTTCACGTGGCGTTGGTTCTGGACGTTTCCGGCAGCACACGCTTCAAGCTCGAAGACATTCAGGATGCCGCGCTGAGTTTTGTGGATCAGTTGCGCCCGCAAGATCGCGTGATGGTGATGTCTTTCGATGAACAGGTACGCGTGGACGCCGAATTCACCAACGAGCGCGACAAGCTGATGCGCGCCATTCTGCGCACGCGGCCCGGTGGTGGCACGCGGCTGGTGGATGCAATGGACCTGGCACTGACCGAACGGCTGAACAAGATTCAAGGCCGCAAAGCCATCGTCGTTTTCACCGACGGCGTGGATAATTCCAGTTGGCTGACTGACTGGCAGGGATTGACGGGGCGGCTGGAAGAATCAGACGTGATCGTTTATCCGGTGCGCTACGACACGCTGCCGGAAATGGCGACTCCGCCGCCCGGATTCAATACCGCTGGCGGCAATCACGTCCGGGTCACGCAGACTTTCGGCAACAGCAAAAAAGATTACGAACGCGCGGTGCAAAATTTGAAGCATGTGGCCACTGACAGCGGCGGACGGTATCACGAAGTCGCCACCATCAGCGACATCAAACTGGCCTTTGCCAATATCGCCGATGAATTGCGCCGGTATTATTGGTTGGGGTATTACCCGGAAAATATCACGCGCGATGGGCGCTATCGCAAAATTCGCGTGACGGTCAGCCAGCCCGGCGCCGTGATTCGCACGCGCGCAGGTTATCGTCCCGGGGGCGGCAATGAAACGGAAGCGGGCGAAAAGCAGGCGCGTCCGGCGCTGAAAAATAACAAGCCGTAAAGGTCAGGCTTTGACAAAACCGGAGTATCAAATTCGCATGGCGTCGCCGGAAGACGCCGCTATCATTGCGCACCACCGCGCGGCAATGTTCCGCGACATGGGCAGCATTAACGAACAGGAGGCGGCAAAACTTGAAGCAGAAGTTTTGCCCCATTTACGGCAGATGCTGGCCGATTGGCGATACGCGGGATGGCTGATTGACCACAGCGGGAAAGTGATTGCCGGGGGCGGCGTGCTGATCAGGCAGGAATTGCCCAGGCCAGGAATTTTGGAAGGCGGAGCCGCCGCGCATGTGGTTAACGTTTATACTGAACCGCCGCATCGCCGTCGCGGGCTGGCGCGCGAACTGATGCAGGCAATTCTAGGCTGGCGCGAACAGCAAACTATTGTGGTCGTCACCTTGGCGGCTTCGGACGAAGGGCGACCGCTTTATGAGCGTCTGGGCTTCGTCCAGATGAACCAAATGGTCTGGCAAGGCAATAAAGAACGTCAGTAGAAAGTTTTTAATGGCACAAAAGGAACAGGCAGAACAAAATCAAAAGTCCATCGCGACAAACCGCGAGGCATATCACAACTACTTCATCCTCGAAACGTTTGAAGCCGGAATCCAGTTGACAGGAACCGAGGTCAAATCCGCCCGCGCGGGCCGCGTCAATTTGAAAGACGGCTATGTCATGGTGCGCGACGGACAGGCATGGCTGCACAGCGTTCACATCAGCCCGTATTCGCACGGCAACCGGCAGAACCACGATCCCGACCGCGACCGGCGTTTGCTGATGCACAAACGCGAACTCATCCGGCTGCAATCAAAGATTCAAGAGAAAGGCTTGACGCTGGTGCCGACCAAGTTTTACTTCAAGGGCAATCTGATCAAATGTGAGATCGGGCTGGCGAAGGGCAAGAAGCTGTACGATAAACGCGAGACTGAAGCCAAGAAGACGCAGGAGCGTGAAGCTCGCGCGGCGATGAAAAATCGAATGCGTGATGAATAAAACAGACTGGGGGACAAGGGGACGGGGAGACTGGGGGAGAAAGCCTCACACTTTCCGGTTTTCGCAATGCCTTCAGTCGCAATAAAAATGGAGAGATGAATGGAAGTTAAAGCTGATTCAAGGAAGTATTACGAAATTGAGTGCGACGCGCTGGTCGTCGGCGTGTTTGAAGGCGAGGCGCATAACGAAGGCGTGCTGGCCGATCTGGACAAACGCATTGGCGGCGTGCTGGCCTCGCTGGTGGAAAATGGCGAATTTGCGGGGAAATCAAGCGAATCCGCCTATATCCACAATACCGGTGAGATGAAAGCGCGGCGACTATTGCTGCTCGGCGCGGGCAAGCGCGAAGACTTCACCGCCGAGAATGTTCGCAAAATGGCGGGCACGGCAGCGCGCAGCTTGCGCGGCAAAAAAGCGCGGACGTTCGCGTTCCTGCGCCGCTCTGATTTGGCCATCAGCGACAGTGCGCAAGCCGCTACCGAAGGCGCGTTGTGGGCGCTGTTTGACGCGGACAAGTATCACACCAGCGACAAAACCGAGAATCATCTGGAAGCCATGATTCTGGCGACTGACGGCGGCGAACTGGAAACGGTGAAAACCGGCATCGAACGCGGACGCATCATTGCCGAAGCCGCCAATTTCGGGCGCGAAGTCATCAACGAACCCAGCAATGTCATGACGCCGACCGCGCTGGCGCAAAAAGCCGAAGACCTGGCCAAGGATTTCGGACTGGAACTCGATGTGCTCGACGAAGCCAGGATGAAGGATCTGGGCATGGGGTCGCTGCTTGGCGTGGCGCAGGGTTCCGCCGAACCCGCCAAAATGATCGTGCTGCGCTATACCCCGAAAGCCGATTCCGAGGAAACCATCGCCATCGTCGGCAAAGGCGTCACCTTTGACACCGGCGGCATTTCCATCAAACCCGCCGACGGCATGGAAAAGATGAAATACGACATGGCCGGCGGCGCAACCACGCTGGCCGCGATGCGCGCGATTGCCCAACTCAAACCATCCGTCAATGTCATTGGCATCGTTCCGGCGGTTGAAAACATGCCCGGCGGACGCGCCCAACGCCCCGGCGACGTGGTTCGCGCGATGACGGGCAAGACCATCGAAGTCATCAACACAGACGCCGAAGGCCGCCTGATTCTGGCAGACGCCGTGGCCTATGCCCGCAAACTTGGCGCAACCAGAATCGTTGATCTGGCTACACTGACCGGCGCGGTTTCCATCGCGCTCGGCGATATCTACGTCGCGATTTTAGGCAACAATCAGGAATGGATTGACGCCGTCATTGCCGCCGCCAAAAAGTCCGGCGAAAAACTCTGGCAGTTGCCGCTCGACAAGGAATACCGCGAGCAGATCAAAAGCGAGATTGCCGACATCAAAAATATCGGCGGCCGCAAGGCAGGAACCATTACCGGCGCCTATTTCATCCGGGAGTTCGTCGAAGACACGCCCTGGGCGCATCTGGATATCGCGGGCACGGCGTGGAATGACAGCAATAAGCCGCATCTGTCGGTTGGCCCGACGGGCGTCTGCGTGCGGACGCTGGTCAACTTAGTCTGTGGTTAGATCGTTTTGGGATTGGCCATTGCCCAATCTGAGCGGCACGCCGCAAAAAAGGCTCTTTCGCGAATGCAGGCAGGCTTCAACGGCCTGCCTGCATTCAACATGGCAATAGATTCGTCAGGAAGCCCGCCACGCCATTTCAATTCTTGCTGCAATTGCCCGATCGCAATCTTCCATTCTTGACTTCATTCAAGCTGAGTCATTTTCAAGTCAGGCTGCTGCATAAGCGCGCAGCGGATGGTACAGCGTATCGCGTTCAACCGGCTGGAACCCGGCTTCGGTAATCAGTCTGACGATTTCGTCTTTGGTCGCTTCGTTCTCGTTTTTGGCTTCAACCAGATAAGACTCCATCAACTCGCCGCCACTGGAAATGGTTCCGTCGAAATCGTTCGCGCCGAAATGCAGCGCCGTCTGCGCCAGCCGCTTGCCCAGCATCACCCAGTAGGCTTTGATGTGGTCGAGGTTGTCGAGCATCAGCCGCGAAACGGCGATCACTTTCAGACTGTCAATGCCAGACGGGCCGGGCAGATGCGAAAGCTGCGTTCCCGGCGGATAAAACGCCAGCGGGATAAAGCATTGGAAGCCGCCCGATTTGTCCTGTTGTTCGCGCAAGCGGACGAAATGATCCACGCGGTCTTCGGTGGTTTCAATGTGGCCGTAAAGCATCGTCGCGTTGGTCTTCAAACCGGTTTGATGGACTTTGCCGGCCATCTCCAGCCAGCGCCCGCCGTCAGTCTTGTGCGTGCAAATTTTTTCGCGAGTCTCTTCCGCGAAAACTTCCGCGCCTCCGCCCGGACATGAATCCATGCCGGCGCGATGAAGTTTTTCGATCACCTCTTCGTCGGTCATCTTGTAGAACTTGGCAAAAAAATCCAGCTCGACCATCGTGAAGGCTTTCAGGTGCAGTTTGGGAAATTCGCGTTTGAGCGTTGAAAGCAGATCGGTGTAATACGAAAACGGCAATCGCGTATTCAATCCGCCGACGATGTGCAATTCAGTCGCGCCCTGTTCAGCGGCTTCGCGGGCGACTTTCAGACTCTCTTCCAGGCTGTGCGTGTAGCCGCCTTCCTGATTGTGTTTGACGAAAAAGCCGCAGAATTTGCAATCGGCGTAACAGTAATTGGTCGGGTTCAGATGGCGGTTGACGTTGAAGTACGTTGCCGGACCGTGTTTACGGCGGCGAACGATGTCGGCCAGGCGGCCTACGCCGTGCAGATCGTTGCTGCGAAACAGATTCATTCCATCTTCAAAGCTCAATCGTTCATTGGCGATCACCTTTTCGGCAATGGGCTCAAGCTGACGATCAAGCAGAAAGTTGTTCAACATAGCTTTGCTCCAGACTATTTTTTCGAGAGGGTTTCTCGAATCAGTTCTTCAAACTCTTTTTTGATGACTTCGCCCGGCGCAATCCGCACGCGGCGGGTGATGACCTCGCCTTTCTTTTGAACGTCTTCAGCGGAAATCAAAATATTCAGCGGCGTGCCCCAGTGCCGATTGTCGTCCAGTTGGCTGCGGTAGGCGTAATGCGTTGTGCCGGTGCGGTCTTTCATTTTGCCGTCGCCTTCGATGCAGATTGGATAGGTTGGTTTGTACTTTTCGATAAAGCCGCGCAGTTCGGTTTCGTTTGAGTACTCACACACGCCGATAACCGTGAAGCCATTGTCTTTATATTTCTCGTACAAGTCTTTCATGGTCGAAACATCGAATTTCGAGTTGTGACACCAGGCGGCAAAGTAATGGATCAGAACCAGCTTTTTGCCTTTGACCATATCCCGCAGGTGAAGCGTCTTGCCATCAAGCGTCGCGAAGCTGAAATCCTTGATCTCCATCTCGACTTCGCGCAGAGGGACGTAATAATGGCCATGGTCATCCTGGGCGGCGGCTTTCCCGCCCAGCCCAAGCGCGAGGAACACGAACAGGCAAATTGTTTTCAGTGCGTTCTTCATTTCAGCTTCTCAGCTCAGCAGAAAAACATCCGCCGCAATCGTCACAAACAGGATCACGCTGACATAAGCATTGGTGTTGAAAAAGGCCATGTTCAACCGCGACAGATCGTCGGCGCGAACCAGACGATGCTGATGGATTAGCAATCCGGCAGTCGCGATGATGCCGACCAGGCCAATCCAGTGCAAGCCGGTCAGGAAAAAGACTGACGTAAGCGCGGCGAACATCGCCGCGTGCAGCCCGCGTGACATCCATAATGCGCGGGCGATGCCGAATTTCGCCGGAATCGAATTCAAACCGGTTTCGGCGTCGAACTCTCGATCCTGGCAGGCATAAATAATGTCGAATCCCGCCGTCCACAGCATCACCGCCAGCGAAAGCAACAACGGCACGGGAGAATCAATCGCGCCTCGAACGGCAATCCAGGCTCCGGTTGGCGCGATCGAAAGCGCCCAGCCAAGCGCCAGATGCGACAGCGACGTGAATCGTTTGGTGTAGGAATAAATCAGCACCGAAAACAGCGCGATGGGCGACAGCAGCAGCGTCAACCGGTTTAACATCGCCGCCGCCAGGAAAAAGACCGCCGCCGAAACCACTGTGAAGATCGCGACAAACTGCACGCTCAGCAATCCGGCAGGAATCGCTCGCGTCGCGGTGCGTGGGTTTGCAGCATCGAATCGCCGATCCACCAGCCGGTTAAACGCCATCGCTGCTGAGCGTGCACCAACCATCGCCACAATAATCCAGAAGATTTGCCGCCCGGTTGGCAGCCCGTTTGCCGCAAGCACCGCACCCAAAAATGCAAACGGCAGTGCGAAAAGCGTGTGCTCGATCTTGATCATTTCCAGCGTGGTTTTGAGATTGGATAACATAACTTTTGGTAATGAAGCCGAAGCCATTATCTCTCCATCCCTCCGTCCCTCCGTCCCTCCGTCTTTCTGCTGCCTTCCCATCGCGTTTTCTGACTGTGACCAACGCCAAGATGATCCAGCAGGCGATGCGTGAAATGTTCAACCAGATCCTCAATCGTTTTCGGGAAATGGTAAAAGCTCGGCATCGCCGGAATGATGCGCACGCCCAGCCGCGCCAGCTTCAGCATGTTTTCCAGGTGAATGGCATTCAGCGGCGTTTCGCGCGGGACGATGATCAGCGTGCGATTTTCCTTCATCATTACATCGGCGGCGCGGTGAACCAGGTCGCGCGACATCCCTGAAGCAATCGCGGCGAGCGTCCCCATGCTGCAGGGCACGATGATCATCGCGTCGCTCAGGTACGAACCACTGGCGACGGTTGCGCCAATGTCGTTGGCCGAATGGACCTTCACTTTGTCGGAATCCTTGCCCAGCAGTTCGCGCACGACGCGCGCATCCGTTCCGGTGACTTTCAATCCTAGCTCTTCGCCAACGACGCGGACGCCAGCCTGGGAAATGACCAGGTCAATCCGCGTGACTTCCGGGTTTTCGTTGAGCTGGGCGAGCAGGCGTTGCGCATATACTGAACCGCTTGCTCCGGTGATTCCAATGGTGATGGTTTTCATTGATGTGAACTCTTTATCAACTGGACAGCAACTATAGGAGCCGCCGCAAAAGCTTGTCAAGCAAGGCTCCCGAAGGCTATAACCTTGTTTGACTGTTGTTTTTCCTCCCCAAAATCAATCTACGAAAGACGATTGTGGATAGTGTCACGAAGCAATCACAAATCACAGTTTTCACCATGGATCAAAAACGACTGGAAGAATTATTGCTGAAGTTCAAGGGCGGCGAGATCGAAATGGATCAGGCGCTGGAAAGCCTGCGCCATTTGCCGTTTGAAAGCCTGGGTTATGCCACCGTGGATCATCACCGCGCCATCCGGCAGGGGTTCCCGGAAGTCATTTTCGGCCAGGGAAAGACGCCGGAACATGTCGCGGGGATCGCAGCTAAACTGCTGGAACGGTCGTCCAACCTGCTGGTCACGCGCAGCAACCGCGCGGCGTTTGAGCAGGTCAAACAGATTGCCGCCGACGCCGTCTTTCACGACAGTTGCGGCGCGATTTCCGTCCAGCGCGACAAAACCGTGAACGGGCGCGGAACCATCGCCGTCGTTACCGCCGGGACTTCGGACATTCCCGTCGCCGACGAAGCCGCCCTGACCGCCGAAATCATGGGTAACCGGATTGAACGTTTGTTTGACGTTGGCGTTGCCGGAATTCACCGCGTGCTGAGCCGCCGCGAATTGCTGCAATCCGCCAAAGTCATCGTCTGCGTCGCCGGCATGGAAGGCGCGCTGCCCAGCGTGGTTGGCGGCTTGGTTAGCGTTCCGGTCATCGCCGTGCCGACCAGCATTGGGTATGGCGCAAGCTTCGGCGGGATTGCGGCGCTGCTGGGAATGCTCAATTCTTGTTCGTCGAACGTGACCGTCGTCAACATTGATAATGGTTTTGGGGCGGGTTTTGTGGCCAGCCTGATTAACCGCGAATAGATCTCTAATTTCGGAAAGCTGCCTTGACACGTTTAAGATGGCCTGCCGATACTGCGAACAGGTATTCCGATGCTTTTACTGACGACATACATTTTTGATCCGTCACCTGAAGAGATTGTTTTTGCACTGGCGATCTTTTTTGTCCCAGCAGCAATCCTTTGGGGAATTACCCGGAGTAAAGTGCTTGGCCATCGAACAAATTTGTTAGCCAGGTCGGTGGCTTATGGGTTTGGAGGCACTGGATTGTTGTTGGCTTTTAGCATCTTTGTAGCGTTGGGTACTCTGCAAGGTCATTATCACTCTTATGGGATTTCAAAATTAGATCCGCTGTTTTGGCTTGTCATAGCGCTGGGAGGCCCACTCGGTTTTACGGTCAGCGTTGTTTTTATTAGCGTAGCGAGCTTTGTATTTCTGACGTATCGCGGCTCTTCAAAATCGAGAGTTGGATTTTGATTTCAGTGGCCAATGTTTGAGGCACACATCGAAAGGGAACGACTAAATGGAAACCAAGATTTACGACAAACTCTACATCAACGGCCAGTGGGTGAACCCTGCCGGAACCGGAAAGATTGACGTCACCAACTCCACCACCGAAGAAGTGATGGGACAAATTCCCGAAGGCACGGCGGAAGATGTCAACGCCGCCGTCGCCGCCGCCAAGGCCGCGTTTGAAAGCTGGTCAACGACTTCGGTGGAAGAGCGCAAACGCTATCTGCAACTGATCGCCGACAAGCTCACCGCGATGAAAAACGAGATTGCCGCGCTGGTCGCCGCCGAAGTCGGCATGCCGCTGGCAATGGCGACCGCCGTCCAGGCCGGGATGCCCGCGATGGTGATGGGGTCGTATGCGCAGTTGCTGGGCGAATTTCCGTTTGAAGAAACCATCGGCAAGGCGCTGGTCGTCAAAGAGCCGATTGGCGTTGTCGGCTGCATCACGCCGTGGAACTTCCCGCTGCATCAGGTCGTCGCCAAAGTCGCGCCCGCCCTGGCCGCCGGTTGCACTGTGGTGCTGAAACCCAGCGAAGTTGCGCCGCTCACCGCGTTCGTGCTGGCCGAAATCATGGGCGAGATCGGCCTGCCCGCGGGCGTGTTCAATCTGGTCACCGGCTATGGCCCGGTTGTCGGTGAAGCGATTGCCGCGCATCCGGACGTGGATATGGTTTCGTTCACCGGTTCAACACGCGCGGGCAAGCGCGTCAGCGAACTGGCCGCGCAATCGGTCAAACGCGTCGCGCTGGAACTCGGCGGCAAATCGGCCAACGTGATTCTGGACGACGCCAATTTCGAGAAAGCCGTCAAAAGCGGCGTCGGGGCGTGCTATTTCAATTCCGGCCAAACCTGTTCGGCGTTGACGCGCATGCTGGTGCCGCGCTCGCGCCACGATGAAGCCGTCGCCATTGCCAAAAAGACGGCGGAAAACTTCACGGTCGGCGACCCGCTCGGCGGCAAAGCCAAACTCGGCCCGCTGGTTTCCGCCACCCAGCGCGAACGCGTCATCGGCTACATCAAAAAAGGAATTGAAGAAGGCGCGACGCTGGTGGCCGGTGGAACCGAAAAACCAGAGGGCTTGGACAAAGGCTTCTTTGTGCGTCCGACGGTCTTCGCCAACGTGAATAACAAGATGACCATTGCGCAGGAAGAAATCTTCGGCCCTGTGCTTTCGATCATTCCCTACGAAGACGACGACGACGCCGTGCGCATCGCCAACGACACCATCTATGGTTTGGCGGGTGGTGTCTGGTCCGGTGACGAAGAGCGCGCCAAACGCGTTGCGCGCCGCTTGCGAACAGGGCAGGTCGAAATCAACGGCGGCGGATTTAATCCGCTGGTTCCTTTCGGCGGCTATAAACAATCCGGCAACGGACGTGAACTGGGCAAGTACGGACTGGAAGAGTATCTCGAAGTCAAAGCGATGCTACTGTAACTTCGCCGCCGCTGGAATACCCGCGCCAACGGTCAGGCTAGTGGGGACGTTCGCAAGTTCTCCCCCCCAACATTGGGCATTGGAAATTGAGAATCGAGCCTTGGCTTTCCAGAGAAAATCTCTCCGGTTATTCAATTTCCAATCTCCAATTTCCCAATGACCAATTTTTGATGTGCGGGTGGAAAACTTGTGCCCGGGTTCCCCTGGTGAAGAGTTTCGGAAGTCATTCACCTCTTCCACTCAGGGATATCCACGGACCTGGGCTTTTCCAAAAACGCAGGTTTTTTTGTAATAGTGTTACCCGTTGGGCATCGCGCTCACGCCCGCGATCTTAACAGGAGGCTCTGAATCGCCTCACGCAAAACACTCACCTCATCCGGTTTCCCAATTGCCTTATCCGCCCCCACCTCCAGCGCGCGTTCGTGAAAGTGCTCAGCGAAATTCGTCATTGCCAATACAGGCAGGTCGGCTAAATCCTCGTCTGCTCTGATTGTCTTGATTAAATCCAGCCCGCCGAATACCGGCAGCGCAATATCCGTCACAACAATGTCAGGCCGATTTGATTCGATCTCCGTGATTGCTTCAAGGCCGTTTCTGACGGCCCTGACCTGGCAGCCCTCATTAGCCAGCAGGAAACAGTAAAGGCCACGCAGGTCGCCATCATCTTCGACGATCAAGACTTTTAATCCTTGCATATGAATATTCACCAGGGGATGGGAAGAAAGGGCAGTTCTTTGCTTGGGGAAGCGAGGTATTGAACGTGAGGCATTGTATTGGTCAGTGTACGCGGCTGCAAGAAAGTCGCGGAAAAAACCGCGTCCCATTCTCATTACTCAAGAATGTGGGGAAAACGCGGGCTTGAATCAATGGTTGCGCGGCTGGAGCGCATCTTTCCGGTGGGCGGAAGTGAAGATGTCTTTGAAAAGCTTGATAGCTGACTGCGCCGCCCGCCTGTGTTGCCGGCTGCGGCGACCATGGAAGCGGCCTGATGATGAGAGCGAAAATATTTCGTGGGGCGGGCAGGAGGGAGCCGTGCGGCTCCCTCCTGCCCGATTTACAATCGAACGATTTTGCCATCGAAGCGTTCATCGCGGAGTTCGCGCGTGGTGTTGCGTGTATCCACCACCAACTGAGCTTGTTCAGCCACCGAGCCGTAATCAATGTTGCGGTGATCGGTGACGATGACAACGCAATCCGCGCTGGCAACGGTTTCATTGCTCAGCGGAATGCCGCGCAACCGCGTGCCGTTGCCTTCCAGATGAATCTCGGGAACGTAGGGATCATGAAAGCTGACTTCCGCGTCCAGTTCCTGCAACTTTTCGATGATGGCCAGCGCGGGGCTTTCACGCATATCGTCAATGTCGCGTTTGTAGGCCACGCCCATAATCAGCACCTTCGATCCGTTGACCGGCTTGCGGTGGCCATTCAGTGCCTTGATGACCAGATCAACCACGTGCTCCGGCATGCGTGAATTGACTTCTTCGGCCAGCGAAATGAAGCGGGCTTCAAAACCGTGCATCCGCGCTTTCCACGACAGGTAATGCGGATCAAGCGGAATGCAATGCCCGCCTATGCCCGGCCCCGGATAAAACGGCATGAAGCCAAATGGCTTGGTTGCCGCCGCCGCAATCACTTCCCAGGTGTCAATTCCCAGCGTGTGACAAAGCATTGCCATTTCGTTGACCAAACCGATGTTGACCGCGCGGAAGGTGTTTTCCAGCAGCTTGCAGGCTTCGGCCACGCGCGCCGAACTCACGGGATGAACCTTGTCCACAATTGTGCCGTAGGCCGCTGCCGCCACGTCCGCACTGACTTGCGTCACGCCGCCGACGACCTTCGTGATGTTTTTGGTGTTGAACTTTTCATTGCCCGGATCAACGCGTTCAGGCGAAAAGGCGAGGAAGTAATCTTCATCCAGCTTCAAGCCGGTTTCATCGAATATGGGTTTGAGGACTTCGTCGGTGGTGCCGGGATAGGTGGTGGATTCCAGGATGATCAACTGGCCCGGACGCATTGCCGCTTGAATTTTTTCCGACGCGGCGAGAATGAAGGAAACGTCCGGGTCCTTGGTTTTTCGCAAGGGCGTTGGCACGCAGATGATGATGATGTCCTGGTCTTTGAGCGCGCTGAAATCAGTCGTTGCGCGAAGCTTTTTCGCGTTCACGAAGTTGGCGACGTGCTCGGTCGGTACGTCCGGGATGTAGGATTCGCCACGGTTGATAGCATCGGCTTTTCTTGCGTCAACTTCGAAGCCGGTTGAATCAAATCCGCCCCCCGCGAATTCGACCACCAGCGGCAAGCCCACGTAACCAAGCCCGATGACGCCGACGCGCGCCGTGCGCGCGGCAATTTTCTCCAGCAGAATGTGTTTATTGTTTGCCACAGCAGATATTCCCTTTCCAAACTAGAAATCAGTAAAACGTTGAGTGACTGGACGGGGGACGAGATCAAATTGATTAGTTCACGGTCCGTGGGATTGGAGGATTTTTTCTCTCAAGTGAGCGAAGTCGTGATCAGGATCTGAAGTCGTTTTGCGGGGGCCAAAACAGGTTTTACACCGGTTCAGGTGTGCGGCTCAAGCCCTTTTTTAATTTTGCTTCGTTGACGCCGGCAAATCGTGCGTGGTAGGGTGCCGCTTCAATCCAGGACAAGATCTTTTTATCTGCCTTCAGGTGTTCGTTGCCGGATGTGGGCGACGAGAGAATAGGGAAGCGGGTGTAACTCCCGCGCGGTCACCGCCACTGTGAAGCTTCGATTGATGAGCGTGCAAGTGCCATTGCCCCAGGTGGGACGAGAAGGCTGCGTTCATTGGGAATGCGAAAGAATCCGAAGATTTGGGTTTGGTTTCATTTCCGCGAGCTAAGTCAGGAGACCTGCCTGAAGGTTTGACGACGACTCTTCGGCTGAAAGAGTGCGGCGCGAGTTTCAAGGCATAAATTTCTTTTTGATTTTCGAGCCTTCAAAGCCTCGGACGCACGCATTTTCAGCAGTCGCGTCCGGGGCTTTTCCATTTTGGCGACCTGTTGGTAGATGCTGCATTCAACTCACAATTCGAAATTTCGATTCCCGCGATTGCTGGCCATGGCGCTTATTGCGCTGTGTTCAGCCGCCGCCTGTTCATCGCCGAAGCCGGCCGTAAATTCCGCGCAGGCGCAAACCTTCACGGATGAACTGGGCCGCGCAGTCAAAATCGTCTTTCCGCCACAGCGCATTGTTTCGCTGGCGCCGAGCGTGACGGAAATTCTCTTTGCCCTGGACCTCGGCGATCGCGTCGCTGGCGTGACGACTTATTGCGACTTTCCGCCGGAAGCGAAAACGAAAGAGAAGATGGGCGATACCCTGCATCCGAATCTGGAACGCCTGATTGCCCTGAAACCTGATCTGATCATCATCACCACGGCCAGTCAGCTTGAGAAATTGATGCAGCAATTGGGCGAATTGAACATCCCGATTTACGTCACGAATCCGCGAACCGTCCGCGAAGTCGTTGTTTCGATTCGCAAGATCGGCGCGGCCACCGGAGCGGCGGCAAAAGCGGAAGAAATTGCCATCGAAATGGACCGCCGCATCGCGAATGTCGAGCAGCGAGTGAACGATCTGCCGAAGCCAAATGTGCTTTATGTGCTGCAAACCGCGCCACTGATAACCACGGGACGCAATACGTTTATCAACGACTTGATCAATTTAGCCGGCGGGAAATCCGTTTCCGCCAGCGAGACGGCCGATTACCCGCAACTTTCCCGCGAAACGGCAATCGCGCGAGCCCCGGAAATAATCATTGCGCCGGAAACGCATGGCACTGAACTGGTCAAGGAAGAAGATTTGCGGCGCGATTTTGCCGTCACGCCCGCCGTCAAAACCAATCGAATTGTGCGCGTCAATCCCGATTGGACGGATCGTCCGGGGCCGCGCATCGTCGAAGGTTTGGAACAACTGGCGCAGGGGCTGCATCCACAAAGTCCGTGAAAGTCCCGGACCGCGGACATTACTGTCCGCGCATTGGAGAGTTCCTGAATTGGATTGCGGACGTTCCGTCCGCGATCCCGGCAAAAAAGTTCGTGAAAACAGAAACGTTGATTGAGCAAGATTTGAATCCGTCGCTGGCAGTCGCCGTCAGCGGGTATCTGACCAAACGGCGAGCCATGCTGGTGCTGCTCGCGCTGGGCGTGGCGCTGATCGTTTGCGCGGCGGGGGCGCTGGCCATCGGTAGCGAGCATGTCGCTTTTTCGCAAATTTCCACGGCGCTGATGGGAAAGCTGACGGGTGCGGAATCCACGCTTTCCCGCGAACAGGAAGTGATCGTGTTCAGCTTGCGATTGCCGCGCATCGCACTGGCCATTGGTGTTGGCGCGGCCCTGGCAATGGCCGGGGCGTCGTTTCAGGCGTTGCTGCGCAATCCGCTGGCTGATCCTTACGTGCTGGGCGTTTCGGGCGGAGCGGCGCTGGGTTCGATTCTGGCGATTTTACTGGCGGCGGAGGTGGCATTCGCGCAGCCGCTGTTCGGGTTTGCCGGCGCGCTGGCGGCGACTCTGATCGTTTATGCGCTGGGAAGGCGCGATGACGATCCGGCGCGGCTGGCACTGGCCGGGGTCGTGCTCTCCACTTTTCTCTCGTCCATGATCGTGCTGCTCACCGCGCTCGCCAGCAATGTCAAGCTTCGGCAGATTACGATGTGGCTGCTCGGCGATTTGTCCAGCGGCAGCACCGAAGGAACGATCTTCGTGATCATTGCCGTGCTGGTCGGGGTCACCGTCTTGATGACGCAATCGCGCGCGTTGAATTTGATGATGATTGCCGAACGCGACGCTTTCGCGCTCGGCGTGGAAACGTCGCGCGTGCGCTGGGTGGTGCATGCGACGGCGTCGCTGATCACCGGCGTGTCAGTGGCTGCGGGCGGAGCGATTGGCTATGTTGGCCTGGTGGTGCCGCATCTGGTTCGGTTGGCTGTCGGCGCGGACAACCGGCTGGTGATTCCGGCCAGCGCGATGACGGGGGCGCTGCTGGTTTTGCTGGCGGACACGGCGGCGCGGACGATGCTCTCGCCCCGCGAATTGCCGACCGGCGCAATTACTGCGTTGATTGGCGCGCCGGTGTTTATTTACCTGCTGGTCAGAAACCGTGGCGGGCGTTGAAAAAAATATGCTGCTGCTGCGGGATGTACATTTCAGTTATGACCGGAACGTGCTTCGTGGCATCACAGTGGAAGTCCGGGCGGGCGAAATCGTCGCGCTGCTGGGACCGAACGGCGCGGGCAAATCAACGCTGCTCAGCGCCGCGCACGGAGCACTCGCTCCGCAGCACGGCGATGTTTTGTTCGACGGCCAGCCGTTGAAGAGTTTTTCACGGCGCGACCTGGCGCGGCGCATCGCGGTGGTTGCCCAATCCGGCGAAATTCACTTTCCGCTGACCGCGCTTGAATACGTTCTGACCGGACGGTTTGCGCATTCCAGCGCGCTCGGCTTCGATTCGCCGCGCGATCTGGAAGTGGCGATGAAAGCCTTGACCGAGACCGACGCCGCGCAATTCGCCGAACGGCATTTCAACGAATTGTCATCCGGCGAACGCCAGCGCGTGGTGCTGGCGCGGGCGCTGGCGCAGGAAGCGCGTTTGCTGTTGCTGGATGAGCCGACGGCCAATGCCGACATTGCGCATCAGGTTTCGCTGCTTAATCTGGTTCGCACTTTGACGCACGAACGGCATTTTGGCGCGCTGGTTGTGACGCACGAAATCAATCTGGCCGCCGAATTCGCCGACCGCGTGGCTTTGCTGAAAGACGGCAGGCTGCTGGCCTGCGGCCCGCCGGTCGAAGTGATGACGGAAAGTTTGCTCGGCGAATTGTTTAACACGGCGTTGCTGGTGGATGCGCATCCGCACAGCGGGCATCCGCGCGTTTCTTGGACTACAGGAAAAATGGTAAAAAGATGAAAATCTGGGAGCGCGAGCGTCCCCGCTCGCAACCGAGCCGCAGGCGAGGGTACACGTTTCCAGGCGACAAGGAAGAAATCATGAAGTACAGACTGTCTGCAATTTTAGTTTTGAGTTTGTTATTCGCCGCCAACGTCTTTGCGCAAAGTTCGCGCGGCGTGTTGCTCGGCAAGGTGGTGGATGCGCGCGGCGCGGCGATTCGCGGTGCGCGGGTGGTGCTGTTTTATAACGGCAAGGTCGCCTTGCGCGAAACGACCAGCAATGAAAGCGGCGAGTTCGGATTCGATTACCTGCTGCCGGGCGATTACGCGCTTTCGGTCGAAGCCGACGGCCTGACGCAGCCGGGGGGCGTGCAGCCGGTCAGAATTGTCGGCGGTCAGCAGTTCCGCATCGCCATTCCGCTCACCGCCGCGGCGATTGAAGATTCCGTGATCGTTTCGGCAACGCGAACCGAATCGCGTTCGGGCGAAAGCCCTGCCAGCGCTTATGTCATTTCGGCGACGGATTTTTTGCGTGCGCAGCGCGTCAATGTGTTCGACGCCTTGCGCGCTTCGCCGGGCGTGACCGTGGCGCAAACGGCGCGGCGCGGCGGCGTGACTTCGCTGTTTGTACGCGGCGGTGAATCCGATTACACAAAGGTTTTGATTGACGGCATTCCAGCCAACGAAGCGGGCGGTTCGTTTGATTTTGCCGATTTCACCAGCGACAACGCCGCGCGGGTCGAACTCGTTCGCGGCGCGCAGAGCGCAATTTACGGTTCGGACGCGATGGCTGGCGTGCTGCAATTTTTCACCCATCGGGGGGCGACGCCAACGCCGGAATTTGAACTTGTTGGCGAAGGCGGCAGTTTTGGTTTCAATCGTCAATTCGCACGGCTGTCCGGTGCGCGCGGGCCGTTCGATTATTCGTACAGCTTCACGCATTTGCGCACGGGCGGGCGCGACCGCAACGACGATTATCAAAACCGCGTCATGACCACGAATCTGGGGTACCGGCTGACTTCGCGCACGCAGCTTCGCGGCACGGTGCGCAGCGAAAACTCCGGCGTTGGCGTGCCGGGAGCGACCGGCAGGTTGTTTCCCGATCCGGATGAACGCGCGCGCCGCCGCCGCATTTCAACCTCCCTCAAACTGGATGACCAGACGACTTCGCGCTGGCACCAAAGCCTGAGCTTCGTTTTTTCCGAAAGCAATTATCTGAGCTTTGATCCGGCGGCGCAGGATTTGACCAAACCGAACACGCCGCCCGACACCGCGTTCCTGTTTAATGATTTTACGAATTACTTCAACAATCATCAGCGCCGGCGCGGGCTGCGCTATCAGACGGAATTGATTTTGCCGCGCAATCATCTGGTTTCGGCGGGGGTGGATTACGAACAGGAGCGCGCGGTTTTCAACAATGGTTTTACGGGCCAGGACCGCGTGGCTTCGGACCGCACCAGCGTTGGCGGATTTTTGCAGGATCAGTTCGCTTATTCTTCGCAACTGCTGATTACAGCGGGAGTCCGGTTTGAACATAACCGAGCGGATGTTCCGGCGGAGTTGACACGGATTCTTGGCCAGCTCGGTTCCGCGCCGTACAACGGCACGGTTGGTTTCGGGACCGAAGTCCTGCCGAAACTCGCCGCGATTTACATGCTGCCGACGCGCGATCTGCAAGCTGTCATCGGCCAGGCCCGGCTGAAAGCCAATTTCGGTCACGGCATCAAAGCGCCGACGCTGGTGGAAGCCTTCAGCCCCAATCAGTTTTTCCTGGGCAATCCGGCGCTGAAACCGGAGCGCGGGCGCAGCTATGACTTCGGCGTTGAGCAGTTTTTCTGGAAAGACCGTTACCGCGTCGAAGTGACCTACTTCGAGAATCGGTTTCGCGATCAAATCGCTTTCGTCGGCAATCCAGCGACTTTTGGCGGCCCGGTTAAAACGGCTGACGGCCGACTGACCAATTTCATCAATAACGACCGGACGATCGCCCGCGGGATGGAAATCGCTGTTTCCATGAGTCCCTACAAACGGCGGCTGTTCATCAACGGCAGTTACACGCTGCTCAAAACCAAGCTTCAATCGGCGGCGGACGTGGTTGATTTCAACAGCGGCACACTCGTGCCCAATCGCGAAATCGGCTTTCCGCTGCTGCGCCGCCCGCGCAATTCGGGGACGATTAATATGATGTGGATTGGCGACCGGTTCGAGCTGAATCTGGACGGCTTTTTTGTTGGACGCCGCCGCGATGGCGATCCGGTAACATTTGCGCGCTTCGACGCCGGTGGCCTGCCCATCTACAACAAATCCTATCAGCGGCTGGATGTGGCCGGAACCTACCGCTTCACTTCGCGCGTGGCGATGTTTGCGCGGATCGAAAACCTGCTCAACCAGGATTACGAGGAAGTGCTGGGTTATCCGGCATACCGGCTGAACTTTTCAGCCGGTATGCGCTTCAGAATTGGCGGCGGAAAATAGAGAAAATTTTGGGCAGGGTGAACTGAAAAAGGGGGAGAACGTGATATGCGCGTCTCCCTCTTTCACTTTTTGTGCATTTTTCTTGTTTTGCCGCACTTTTGACAACGCAATCGCCGGCCGTGGAGCACCAGCCCAGTGATCGGTGGCAGCACTTCAAGATACCGATGTCTGCAAAACATGCGACGAAACCAAGAGAGCATAAGCTTGAGGTTTTTTGAGGGGAGGTCGGCGAGGCAGGGGCACTTTATCGCCCGGCGTTTAGGCGGTCAAGGAAATATTTCACTTTTCCGGGTGCTTCGAGGCTCAGTTCGATGTGGAGCGCTGCCAGACGCTTCCATCCGCATACTCGATCCGTTTGATCGAAATCGTCTCCTGCCGTTGTTTCAGCAGCGAGGGGTCATTGAAGCCTGCACCGCAAACGGCTTCAAACGTGCTGACCTTATCCGGCTGGTTTTCGTCGCTGACGACTTTGACGACCTCGCATTTTTTGGCGCCGGCAGGGAGATTGTATTTGAGCGTTTTTTTGCCGCCGGGTTTGATCTCGATTTTTGAAGCCACCTCAAAGCGAAGCAGAAGCTGTCCGTCTACGTAACGCGGAAAGGCGAAATCCCAGTCAATCGCCTTGATTGATTTGGCCTCTGTGTTTCTCAGTGCCACCTGCACCAGTTCCGCCGTATCAATGACACGGGTGTAGGACCGCAATCGTCCGCGCGACCTCGTGTCGCCGGGGGCGATGGGCGAGGACGCCATTTTGCTGTTTGTGTTTCGAGTTCTCTGGCGCGCGAGCCGCTCATTTTCCGCCATTGGCATCTCGCCGTTTTCCGCCGTCATTGAAGCCGTGGTCAGGCTTGGACGATCCAGCATTGGGTAATATTCCGTGCCGATTTTGTGTTTGACCACCTCGATGGGCGCTTTGCCATCATTTGCGGCTGGCTGAACCTGCCCCGCAACTGAAATGGCAGCGACAGTGAGAATGGCGAGCGTGAGTAAGCAGTTCAGTTTCATCTCGTGATTCCTCCTTTTCGCGGTTGGAAACGGATTTGGTTGGCGGCGGAATTCTACTCCTGTCAGGCGTGAAAGACAGCTTATTTGACGAAAAAAAAGCCTGCCCGGTTGGCAACCGGACAGGCTTTGTTGGTTAGGTTGATTGTGGGTTAGAACTGATACCGGAGCGCGAACTGCAACTCGCGGTTGCCGCCCTTGGTCTGAATTTTTCCGAAGGTCGGGCTGCGCGGGTTGGTGTCCGGACCGCTCCAGTTCGGATGATTCAGCCAGTTGTAGGCTTCGGCACGGAACTGAATGCGGTGATTTTCGGTGATCGCAAAATCCTTGAACACCGTCAGATTGTGATTTTGGAAGCCAGGTCCGTAAAACATACCGCGCGATTCCTGCGTCGAGAAGGTGCCGGGAGTCGGCTCCGTGAAGATGCAGGATGACGGATCTTTCGTGCCGCCATTAGCGGTGTTATTGGATGGTGTGCAGGTCTTCCCAGCCTGGCTGACCCGGAACCAGTAATTCGGATCAGTGGCGTTGACGGCGAACTTCTTCTCACCGTTATCCAATGACGGATCGCCGTTGACAATCCAGAGCTGCGCGCCGCTGCCCGGACCGACGCCGGCGAAATCATCACCCGTTCCGATCGTGATCGGGTTGCCGGTCTGGAACTGCGAGATGGCGCTGACGGTCCAGCCACCCAGTAACTTACCGCTCAGTTTTGATTTGTCCTTGAAGAAGGGCAGTTGATAAACGGCGTTCAGCACCAGTACGTGACGGCGGTCGAAAGTGGAGGCGCCCCACAGATTGCTGACGTCATAAGCGTTCGGCACCACGTCGCGCTGCGCCGAACCATTGTCGGAAGACTTCGAGTAGGTGTATGCCACACCGAACAGGAAGCCATTGTTAAACCGGCGATTCGCGCCAATCTGCAACCCGTTGTACAGCGAGTTGGCGTCGTTGTTGGTCGAACGGATGATCCCGTAACCCTTGAACGGACGGAGGAAGTCAGCATTGACTCCCGGATTGGCCTGGATGGTGCCCGTTTGAAGCTGATTGATGTTGCGTTCGCGCTGACCGTGCAGGCCGCGACGACCCACATAGCCAACTTCAAGCAGCGTGTTGAAGCCGATTTCACGCTCGAACGTGGCATTCCAGGTCCACGCCTCGGGGTTTTTGAAAATCGGATCCTGCGTGGTGACCACCAGCGGGAAGGTATTTCCAGCCGTGCCGCCAGGATTATCCACATTGCCTCTGGTGATCGAAACCGTCGGCTGGAGAGGCGGGTTGCCACCCAGGAAGACCGAGTCGCTGACGCCCAGGCGGGTCATGAAACGGCCCACGCCTGCGCGGATCACGTTTTTGTCGTTGAACGCATAGGCAACGCCGACGCGCGGTTGGAAGTTGTTTTTGTGAATCTTCGAGAATTCCTTCTCCGCACCACGGAACAGGAAGTTGAATTCGCCCGTGTTGGCAATGCTCACGCGACCGGGTCCGAAGGCGGATTTCGGCCAGCCAGCGCCCGGAATCACCAGTCCGTTGTAGCGAGATTGCAGGTTACCCGACGTAATGAATCCGTTGGCGGGATTCTGCGTCACGGCAATGTTGGGGTTATAGAGCTTGGGATCGAAAACGACCATGTTTCCCCACAGGCTGTAATACGGCTGGATGATGCTGTGGCGAACGCCGTATTCAATACGCAGCTTCGGGGTGGCTTTCCAGGAATCCTGGGCGAACCACTCGAACATATGACCGCGATACGGGGTGTAGGAACGGTCGCCGATTTCGGCATATGTGTCGAACAGGCCGATCGCGACGTTACCAATCGCGACGCCGGTTCCGCCCGGCGTGCTGTTGTTGAACACGAAGCGTCCGTTCTGGTTGTTGGTGCCGCCGGGCGTGCCGGAGACGTTAATCTGGTCAAAGTCGTTCTGCCCGGCGCGTTCGAAGTAACCGCCGAACTTGATGGTGTGGTTGCCGCGGATGTTCGTCCAGTTGTTGCTGACCTGATAAATCGGGCCAGTCGAGCTGGACGGATAGGGACCGCCATCAAGACTGACGAACTGGTCTACGCCGTCAATGGTCGGAATCTTATCCTGAATTTCTTTCGGCGAGCTGAAGATGTACGGGTAGTTGATTCCGTAATTGCTGCGCTGGAAGGTATTGCCGCGTTGATCAACGGCGATGAAGACCTGATCGCGGCTGGCCGCGACCAGCGTTTCGCTGATCCAGGTCGGAGACACCGTCCAGGTCCAGTTGAATGAAGTGGTCTGGTTCGGACGGTCAATGATTTGCGGTGCGCGATCGGTGCCGCCCCGGAAGGCGCTCGTGTCCACGAAGTGATAAAGCGACAGGCGATATTTGATCGCGTGCTTTTCATTCGGGTAGAAGTCAACCGAGAGGGTGTCTTTCCGCTGGTTGGTTTCCGTCGGGCGATCCTGGAAGAAATTCTGACCGCTGGAGGTGAAGAATCCCGGAATCGGTGTCGGTTGAGCGCGCAGGAATGCCAGACCGTTCGGGCTCAGGCGATTGGTTGGAATCTTGTTGACGATGCCACCGTCTCTGAAACAAGCGGTTTGATCCGACGCGTTGCAGTTGCCGGTCAGCAGCGGGTCTTTGATGAAACGCACAACCCGCAGCGGATTGTTCGGATCCGCCAGTTCGCTGAAATCGCCCTGGCGCATTTTCAGCGTCGCCACGCGCTGGGTGGTGTTGTCCGTGCGGCGTTGACGCACCCATTCCTGTCCCCACAACCAGAACAGTTTGTCTTTTCCCTTGTTGAAATCAATTCCGGGGATGATCACCGGGCCGCTCAAGCTATAGCCGAACTGATTGTAGCGGAATGGATTCGGACGGCAGTGCGAGGCTTTCTCGAACGCCGGATCGGTGCAAGGCGCATTGGCAGGCGTGTTGCGGTTGCGTCCCCATTCGTTGGCATTGAAGGCCGCGTTGCGCAGATATTCGTAAAAGGCGCCGTGGAAATCCTTGCCGCCACTGCGGGTGACAATGCGAACCTGACCGCCTGAAGCGCGCCCGTATTCCGCATTGTAATTCGCCGTCAGAATTTGCACTTCCTGGGTCGCTTCCACGTCGGCCACACCGATGCTGGTGCCATTTGAACGTGTGCGGACGCCGACAGCGCCGTCATAAGTAACCAAGGCGTCCTGTGTGCGGCCGCCGTTGATGTTCAAGCCACCCGTCGTCAGGCCGAAGCTGTTTCCGCCCAGCGCGCCACCCTGCACACCCGGTTTGAGTTGTGAAAGGAAAAGTGGATTGCGTCCGTTGAGCTGGAGATATTCGACCTGTTTGGTTTCCACCACTTTACCGACAGTCGCGGATTCGGTTTGCACGTTGGCGGTGGACGCGGTGACCGTCACGGTTTCCGTCAACTGGCCGGTTTGCAAGGCGACCTCAATGCTGGCCGGAGTGTTGGCGTCGAGTTTGCGCTCTGTTTCCTGGAACTGTTTGAAACCGGTCGCCTCGACCCGGACGGTGTACAGACCGGGGGGCAACTGGGTAATGACGAAGTAACCTTCGGCGTTGCTGGTCGCAGAACGCTCGAACGATCGGGTTTCGCTTTTAATCGTGACCTTGGCGCCAGCGACGACGCTGCCTGCCGAGTCTTTCACGAAACCGGAAAGCTGGGTGTTATCAGATTGTCCGAAAGCCGTCAGGGAGATTGCCAGCCACAATGTGGCCACCAAACCCGCAATCAGGCTTTTGGAAATCAGAGGACTGATTCTGTTGCTCATGGTTGATCCTTCCTTAATGCTTAATTACTTAAAGGGCGAGAACGTTTTGGGCGTTCCTCGCACTGCTCAGTTCAAGATTGCCCAACTGTTCAAGAGGCAATCGGAAAGTGTCGAAGAAATCATCGCTAAATGACGGATGCATTCTTTGTGAGCGAATGAAAACTTGAAAGTTACTTTTGAGAACCGGATTAAATTTTAGGTGTGCTTTCGTCCCAGTAAGCGGCCAGCAAACGATTGGATACCGACTGAGTCGTCTGATGACAATGCATTCAGACAGGTCATGTTTGACTTTGAGTTCTCGTCGGATGGCCGTGATTATCCCGATGGCTTTACCAACTGTCAAGACTGGGGTGGTCAGTCAACGCGAGTCTGGTTTATGATCCTGTGCGTCAGGCTTCACCGATTCAATGTGTTGACAATCCATCCTCGAAAACGGAGCAAAACCCATGTCTGAGACGAAATCGCGCCGGGCCTTTCTAAAACAAGCGGGTGCCGGCGCGGCAGTGACCGCAACTTTTTCAAACTCCGCCACGGTAAAAGCGGAACAGGCGCCGGCTTTTGCCAAAAGCCAGGTGCCGGGCGCAAACAACCGCCTCAATGTGGGCTTCATTGGTTGTGGCGGACGCATGAATACTCACATTGATTACATTGCCAGGCGCGCCAAAGAGAGAGGGGACGTGCAGGCAGTGGCTGTCTGTGACATTTATGATCGCCGCAAACTGCTCGCTCGCCAGCGCGCGGGCGTGGACGAAAAGAACATTCATCATGATTTCCGTGAATTGTGCGCCCGCAAGGACATTGATGCCGTCGTTATCGCTTCGCCTGACCATTGGCATTACGCCCACGCCATGGCCGCGCTCCGAGCGGGCAAGGATGTTTACCTGGAAAAACCCTTCACCTACACGATTGAAGAAGCCAAGGAAATCGCCGAACTGGTGAAAGCCAATAGGCGTGTGCTGCAAGTCGGCAGCCAGTACACTTCGTTCGACCATTTCCACAAGGCGCAAAAGGCGATTAAAGACGGTTTGATCGGCCAGGTCGTCTGGGCCACTGCCGGTTACGGACGCAACGCCAACAAGGAAGGCGGCGAATGGAACTACGCGATTGACGCCGAAGCCAGCGAGAAAAATATTGATTGGAAGGCGTTCCTGGGAAACGCGCCGAAACGCAATTTCAGCGCCGAGCGATATTTCCGCTGGCGTAAGTATTGGGACTATTCCGGCGGCATCGCCACCGATTTGTTTTATCACGCGCTGGCACCCTACGTGATGATCACGGGGCAGCAGTTCCCCGAACGCGTGACGGCTTCGGGCGGCATTTATGTCCAGAAAGATCGCGAAGTCCCGGATACTTTGTTGATGAATGTGGATTATTCGACTTTCACGGTGAATCTATCGTGTTCGGTCGCCAGCGGTGCGTCACCTTTGCTGGCCATCAACGGCACCGAAGGCCGCATCATCATCGCGCAGAAAGGCGAAGATTTCAGTCATACCGCCATCGAAGTCCTGCCTGACCGCGAATACCGTCAGGAGTTCAAAGCCAAAACCGGCGAAGAGAAACTGGTCATTGAATGCCAGCCGAACGTTCGCGGTGGACATCCGCACATGGACAATTTCTTTGAGTGCGTGCGCAGCCGCCAGGAACCGAATCTGGGCGCGGAACTTGGCTACAAGGTAATGGCGGCGATTCGGATGGGCGTGGACGCTTACCGCCAGCAAACAACGATCAAATGGGACGCGCGCAAAGAGCGGGCTGTGGTTGCAAAAGCCTGAACGGGTGAGGGATTCACAGATGGCTGAAACAATTGAACGCCAAATTGAACAGAAGTTTCCTTGCTATTACGACCTGTACGTTCCTGATGGCAATCAGGCAAAACCCCTGGTCATTGCCTTGCACGGCTACGGGGGCGACAAGCGCTCGATGATGAAGCTTGCGCGCCGGATCAATGACCGGGACTTCGTCATCGCCTCGCTGCAAGGCCCGCATCAGCATCTGGTGATGCCAACCCAGGAATCGCCCAAGCTCGGCTACGGCTTTGGCTGGCTGAGCAATTTCAAGCCGGAAGATTCCGTCGCGCTGCATCATCGCATGATCAATCAAATCATTGATGAACTCGGCAGGTCCGGCCAAGCCGACACCCGCCAAGTTTTCCTGCTCGGCTTTTCGCAAGCCTGCGGCGTGAATTTCCGCTACGCCTTTACGCACAACCGCGTGCGAGGTGTGATTGCCATCTGCGGCGGCATTCCCGGCGATTGGGAAACCGAAGGCAAATACGAAACTGGCCATGTGGATGTGCTTTACATCGCCGCCGAACGCGACGAGTTCTACACGCCAGAGCGGATGCGGCAAAACGCGACAGCATTGAAAACTCGCGCCCGCTCCGTTGAAGTGCGGTTTTTCGACGCCAAACACGAAGTCCCACGCGAATCGTACCCGGTCATTGATGAATGGCTGCGGCGAAGGGCCGGGCTCTGAACAGGATTTTATGGATGGATTGTTCATCTACCTGGCCAAATTCGGCCTGGTGATTCTCTTGCTGATCGCGTTTGCCGTGGTGATGCACTTTGCCCGTTCGCGCGGCCGCAAAAACAAATAACGACGGCATTGCCGTCCACCCGCTATGACAATTTCAACTCTCGAATCTCAAATTGAAACTTTCTTCGCGCTGCCCGCCGCCGAACTGATCGGCGAAATCCGGCAGCAGGCGTTAACCGCATTCAATGAATTCAAAACCGCGCTCAATCGGGGAGAAATCCGCGCCGCCAGCCGCGCCGCTGAAGGCCGTTGGCAAGTTCACCTGTGGGTCAAGCGCGGCATTCTGCTCGGCTTCCGGCTGGGCGGAATGGTGGATTATTCGATTGACGAAAACTTCCGCTTTTTTGACAAAGAGACTTATCCGACCAAACGCCTGACCATCAGCGACGGAGTGCGCGTGGTGCCGGGCGGGACTTCGGTGCGCGAAGGCGCATATCTCGCGCCAGGTGTGACGATCATGCCGCCGGCTTACATCAACGTCGGCGCGTACGTGGACGAAGGCACGATGGTGGATTCGCACGCGCTGGTCGGCAGTTGCGCGCAAGTCGGCAAACGCTGCCACATCAGCGCGGCGGCGCAAATTGGCGGTGTGCTGGAACCCGTCGGCGCATTACCGGTCATCATTGAAGACGAAGTCCTGATCGGCGGCAACTGCGGAGTGTATGAAGGCGCTATCATTCGCGAACGCGCGATCCTGGCTTCGGGCGTGACCTTGACCGGCTCGACGCCGCTGTTTGATGCTGTCAAAGGCGCGATCTATCGCCGCGAAGGGGATCAGCCGCTCGAAGTCCCGGCAGGGGCGGTTGTTGTGCCCGGCTCACGCGCAATTACGGTCGGCGCGGCGAAAGATTGGGGCTTGTCGGTTTACGCGCCGATCATCATCAAATACCGCGACGACAAGACCGAAGCTTCGGTCAAGTTGGAAGAGTTTCTGCGCTGAATAGAGATGGTTATAAAGTACTGGTTCCAGAAAGCAGGTATTCTGTCAGGTTTGCTTGCCGTGTTTTTATTCAGTGCTGCAAGTGCATTTTCGCAAGAGCTTCCGTTTGTTGTTGAATCTGCCAACAAGAATGGCGAGGCGGTCGGTTCCATTTTGGCAACTGTTCGCAGCGAATCCGCCAAGTTCAATAAACCTATCATCTTGATTGCTCATCTAGGCGATGGTGAGGTCAGGCGAGATTTGAATCAGGTGAGAATGCGCCGCATCTGTCTTGGGGTCAATTTTGACTTGGCCGATGAGTGCAAACAATTTGTTCTAGCCGAAGGTGAGCGAGTCAAAGGACAAGGAAGCGTTGATATTTATGTTGATGGGAAATTGATCGCGGTGTTGCGGTCAGAGCGTAACCGTTACTTGTGTGCCAGTTGCTGTGATGGTTGTGTGACGATTCCAGTCTGGGATCGCGGAAGCAGAAAATCCAAATCGAAAACAAGGTGAGGTCTTTCATGCCAAGTGAGTTCGACTTCATCCAAACCATTCGCCAGCAGGCGGCCAAGCAGGCTCAATCTGCTGGCGATCTTGTTTTCGGCATTGGTGACGACGCCGCCATTTGGCGCGAGCAAACCGGGCGAGAAACGCTGATTACGGTGGATCTGCTGGTCGAAGACGTGGATTTCAAACTGGACTACGCGCCGCCACGCTGGCTCGGTCACAAGGCATTGGCCGTCAGTTTGAGCGACATTGCGGCGATGGGCGGCAAGCCGAAATTCGCGTTGCTGACACTCGCCATTCCGCCTGATCTCAAATCTCAAATCTCAAATCTCAAATCCGAAATCTTCTGGGAAGAGTTTTTCGCCGGCTACTTCACATTGGCTGAAAAGCACCGCGTACAACTTATCGGCGGCGACATTTCCTCCGCGCCGGATCGGTTGACGATAGATTCCATCGTCATCGGGCAGTGTCAGGCTGGCCGTGCCGTGCGGCGGAACGGCGCAAAAGCCGGCGACGCAATTTATGTCACCGGTTCGCTTGGCGCGTCCGCTGCCGGATTGAAGTTATTGCTGAACGGAGCGCGCGTTGGCGATGCCGTTCGTAGTCCCGCCTTCAGGCGGCAGACGTTCGCAAGCGAGTCACCGACTGAAGGCGGGACTACGAATGCGATCCAATCGGCGATGCGTGCGCATTTGAAACCCGAACCGCGCGTCGAGTTTGGGCAACGGCTGGGCGAACTCAGTTTGGCCAATGCGATGATTGATGTCAGCGACGGTTTGGCGCAGGATCTGGCGCACATTTGCGAAGACAGCGGCGTCAGCGCAGTGATTGACTTTGACGCCGTGCCGGTGGCGGCGGAAATCAGTCTGGTAACGGTGACCCCGGACGACGGCTTTGACCTGGCCGTCAGCGGCGGAGAAGACTTCGAGTTGCTGTTTATCGCTGATCCAAAAAATGAAGTTGCGTTGATGGCTTTTGCCGCCGATTGCCAGCTTCGATTGACGCGAATCGGGGAAATTATTTCCGCCGATCCATCGCCTTCCGTTCTGCTTCGCCGCGCTGGCACCGTAATGGCGCTGCCAATTCGCGGCTTCGATCATTTCGCGACGCAATAGATGTTTGACGATTCCGCGAGCCGTGACCTACTCTTGCGCTTCATCGAACTCGAATTGATTCCAACGGAGACGTCATCACATTGTTGCAACGAGGCGAATATCTGCAAAAAATTCTGCTGCGCCGGATGGGCGAAGCGATCCGCGATTTCGGCATGATTGCCGAAGGCGACAAAATCATGGTCTGTCTGAGCGGCGGCAAAGACAGCTATTCGCTGCTCAACCTGCTGATGGAATTGCGGCGGCGCGCGCCCATCAACTTTGAACTGCTGGCTGTCAACCTGGATCAGAAACAGCCGAACTTTCCGGCGCACATCCTGCCGGAATATCTGGCAAGCATTGGCGTTCCTTATCGCATTGTTGAGCGCGACACTTATTCGGTGGTTAAACGGCTGGTGCCGGAAGGCAAGACGTATTGTTCGGTCTGTTCGCGCCTGCGCCGGGGCATCCTGTACGACGTGGCCGTGGAAGAAGGTTGTACAAAGATCGCGCTCGGCCATCACGCCGACGATATTCTGCAAACCTTCCTGCTCAATTTTCTCTATATCGGCACGATGAAGGCGATGCCGCCGGTCTTGCGTTCGGACGATGGGCGCAACACGGTCATCCGTCCGATGGCCTATGTTTGGGAAAAAGACCTGGCCGAATTCGCCGCGACGCAGAACTTTCCGATCATCCCCTGCGACCTGTGTGGTTCGCAGGAAAACCTCAAGCGCAAGCGGATGAAGCGGCTGATTGACGAATTGCAGCAGGAAATTCCCAAAGTCCGAAAATCCATGCTGACCGCGATGGGAAATGTCATCAACACACATTTGATGGATTCGAACCTGTTCGATTTCAAATCCATTTCCGGAGGCGTGGGCGATATTGCGGCGGAATTGGACGCGGCGGTAGGAGTTCACGACCCGCAGGGCGAACAGGTCGCAATGCCGGCGCTCGTTTCCCTGGCGCGCTGAATTTTCGATGGATAGATAAGACATTTTGCGACAGGCTGGGACAGCCTGTCGCAAACACATTGTGTTCCAATTTGAAAAGCAGACTTGCCGGTTTCAATCCGTGATGCGTGTGGAAAGTTCAATTTCCCGCCCGCCGCGTATCACTTTGACGTTTAAGGTGTCGCCTGCGCGCAGTTGATCCAGCCGCCGTTGCAATCCTTCAAAAATAGCGGCGCTGGGACGAACCGGCTGGCCCAGAATCTCCGTGATGACATCGCCGCCAATCAACATTTGCTGTTCTCCCACGGAGATGCTGAGCTTGCCTTCGTGTAATCCCAGACGCTTGCCCAGCGATCCTTCCGCCACCGATTGCACCAGCAATCCCGCCGGATGCGGCAAATTGAATGACGCCGCCAACGGCCCCTCGATCATCAGGGCTTCGACGCCCATCCAGATGCGTTTTTCCTCCAGCATCAGGCGGCGTGCGACATTGGCTGTAACCGCAAAATTTGGGCCTTTTTCACCTTCTTGTTTAGCCAGCGCGTGGCTGACCAGACCGATGACTTCACCTTTCAAGTCAAAGATCGGCCCGCCGGAATTTCCTTCGTAAAGCGTCATGTCCACCTGAAACAGTTCCAGCGCCGTCAGATTTTCAAACACATTTTCGGTGGTGCGGCGTGCGCTCAGCCAACCGACGGCAAGTGAGTGTTTCGCGCCATAAGGAGCGCCAATGGCGAAAATCATGTCGCCAATTTCCACTTGTCCTGAATCCGCCAGCCGCGCCACGGGTATTCCTGCCGGCACTCTTTCCAATTGCAGCATTGCCACATCGGCAAACGGCGCCGCCGTAAGGACACGGGCGGAAACACGCTCGCCGCTGATAAATTCCACTTCGATCTTATCCGCTGATTGCACCACGTGCGCCGCGGTCAGCGCTTTGCCGTTTTCGGAAATCAAGACGCCGGACCCAATACTTTCCAGATTCTCCGCCGGCTCCGTTCCATTTCGCGCTAAAACACGCTGTTGCGTGTGCACAACGATGACCGACGGATTCACGCGCCGAAAGACTTCGCGCAGTTCCTGAGCCTGCGCCATCGAAATCAACGCCGGAAACAACAGCATCATAATCCACCTGAATTTCATTCATCCTCCGAAGACTGTAACTGGCCAACCGCAGTCAGTAAGCAATATTCCCTGTCGCCAAGACTGCCCATGTCCGCCGAGGCCAGTGCCTGATTTTTTGTTCTGCCATTTGAATACGGCGAACGAGACGGCAAGTATCGTGCCGCCAATCGCTTTGCCTTAAATCTTCCTCCGCCGTGACTGCTTCGTGGACTTGGATTGAGTTCGTAGGCTATCTTTAGGCTCGAATCTGCGAAACTACTCTACTAACCAACTCCCATTTCGTGAGGTGTTCAATGCCTAATAAGTCTCTGCGTTCAGGTGTGGCTTTGTTGCTTGCCGGCTGTCTGATTGTTTCGGCCTCGCTGACTTCCTTTGGCCAGACAAAACGAAAACCGCAATTGCCGGGAAAGACTGCTGCCGGAATGCTTTTGCCCAACGGCTGGACGCTGACGCCGGAAGGACAGCAGATTCCGATCAGTGATTTGCCGCTGAACATGGAATTGAGCAGGGACGGACGCTTTCTGCTGGTGACAACCAACGGCAATGGAGATCAGACGATCAACGTAATTGACCTGGCGGCCAACGCCAATGTGCAAACCATCAAGGTCAAAAAATCCTGGCTCGGGTTGAACTTTGCGCCGGACGGCAAACGGTTTTATGTCTCAGGCGGTGATGACAACGAAGTGATGGTCTACGACTTTGCGAACGGCAAGGCCACCGAAGCGGGAAAGATCAATCTGGGCAGCGCCGATTATCACAAACTGGACGACCGTGGACGCGCCGAAGCCCGGCGCAAGGGCGCGGGCGAATTTGCTTTTCCCGCCGGCATCGCGGTGACGCCGGATGGCAAACGCTTGTATGTCTCCGAAAACCTGTCGAACAAAGTCGCGGTCGTGGATTTGTCCAGCCGGCAAGTCATCACCAAGATCGAAGTCGGCGAATACCCGTACGACTGCGAAATCTCAAGAGACGGCAAACGGCTTTATGTCAGCAACTGGGGTTCAAGAACGCTGGCCGTCATTGACCCGGTGAGCAACAAGGTCATCGGCAACATTCAAACCGGCGACCACCCGAACGACATTGAACTCACCCGGGACGGCAGGACGCTCTACGTCGCCAATGCCAACAGCAACACCGTGTCAGTCGTTGACACGGCGCAGATGAAGGAGATTGAAGCGATTTCCACCGCCCTGCATCCGAAATCGCCTGCGGGCAGCACCCCGAACGCGGTGGCGTTGTCGCCGGATGAAAAGACGCTTTATATCGCCAATGCCGACAATAATGACGTCGCCGTCGTTGATGTCGCCAAACGGGCGATGAGCGAAGTCGAAGGATTCATCCCGACGGGCTGGTATCCAACTTCGATTCGCGTCAGCAAGGACGGTCGCCGCATTTTCGTCGCCAATGGCAAGGGCGTGGCGTCAGCGGCCAATCCCAAAGGCCCCAATCCGCTCAAAGTACGTGCTGCCGATACGCAATACATCGGCAGCCTGCTGAAGGGAACGGTGTCACTGATCAACAAACCAACGAAAGCGAAACTGGCGCAGTTGACTCGCCGCACCTACACGAATTCACCTTACACCGACGCGTTGTTGAAAGCGGCCAAAGCGCCCCGTGAAAAGACGGCCGTCCCATTTCGTTTGGGCGACCGGTCGCCGATCAAACACGTCATTTACATCGTCAAGGAGAACCGCACTTACGATCAGATTCTCGGGGACATGAAGGAAGGCAACGGCGATCCGAGCCTGTGCCTGTTTGGCGAAGAGGTGACGCCCAATCAGCATGCCATCGCGCGTGAATTCGTCCTGCTGGATAATTTTTATGTGGATGCCGAAGTTTCCGCTGATGGCCATAATTGGTCCATGGCGGCGTATGCCACCGATTACGTCGAAAAGACCTGGCCGACGAATTATTCCGGGCGTGGGCGAAGCTACGATTATGAAGGTCAGAAAAAGATTTCGCGTCCGACCGAAGGTTATATCTGGGATCATTGCCAGCGCGCCGGGGTTAGCTATCGCAGTTACGGTGAGTTCATCAGTGCGCGCGAAGGGAAGCCGGGCGGCGGCGGAGAACTCGGCGGCGATCCTGGGAAAACCGGCAAGGAGAATTACACCAACGAATCCGCGCTCGAGGGTCATTTCAGCCCAATTTTCCCTTCGTGGGATTTGACCATTCCCGACAACGTGCGGGTGGATAAATGGCTGGAAGAGTTTCGCGCGTACGAAAAAAACGGCGGATTGCCGCAATTTCAAATCATTCGTATCGGCGGCGACCACACGCAAGGAACGCGCGCCGGTCAGCCAACGCCGCGCGCTCATGTCGCCGAAAACGACCTGGCCGTCGGGCGGCTGGTCGAGGCTGTTACGGGCAGCGAGCGATATTGGAAAGACACCGCTGTCTTCATCATCGAAGACGATGCCCAGAACGGTCCTGATCACGTGGATGCGCATCGCTCGATTGCCTTCGTCGTCAGTCCGTATACAAAACGCGGGTTTGTTGATTCGACGATGTACACCACTTCAGGAATGCTGCGGACAATGGAATTGATCCTGGGCATTCCGCCGATGAGCCAATACGATGCCGCTGCTACGCCAATGTTCAATTCGTTCACGGATAAAGCCGACTTGACGCCATTCAAACACCGTCCGGCGCGCATTGATCTGGCCGAAAAGAACGCGCCCAACGCTCCAGGCGCGCAGCGGTCTGCGCAGCTCGATTTCACGAAGGAAGACGCCGCGCCAGACATCGAATTCAACGAGATCATCTGGCGAGCCGTTCGCGGCGCGGATTCAGTCATGCCGGCTCCAGTACGCAGCGCTTTCGTGCGCGCGGTCGAAGACGATGACGACGACGAGAAAGAGGAGAAGAAAGAGAAAGAAGAACGCCAGGAAGCAAGGCATAAAAATCGCAGGTCCAGATAATCTTGCAAAATGAGGAAAGCAATTATGAAAGAGATCAACATTGGTGCGGCAGTTTTAAGCAATGGAAGGGAAGTCGGTTCCGTTGAACAAGTCGTGTTGAATTGTGACTCGTACGAAGCGTCGCACTTCGTCATCAAACACGGTGGCGCGCTTCAACCAAAACTCCGGCTGATGCCCGCCGACTGGGTTGTCAATTCGGAGCACGATTCCATTTACATCAACCATTCAGAAGCCGAACTCGGCGACCTGCCGAATTTCGAGTTGCAGCATTACACGCGGCTCGACCAACTGGATGAAGAGCAGGAAGAACATCCCAAGTCCAAGATCAGGCCCTCAGACTGGATTTATTATTTTGTGCCGATGCTGACGCACGCCCTGGGCGAACCATACAGCGAACCCGGCGTTCGGGTTACCGAACCGCAACTTGCGCCTTCCGAAAGCGCCATTCGGCGCGGCTTGCCGGTGGAATCCAGCGACGGACAAAAAGTCGGCGAAGTCCAGGAAATTCTGTTCAGCGAACCTGACTGGCGATTGAGCGGTGTGATTATTGGCCGGGGCTTCATCCGCACGCATCCCATGCGCGTTCCCGCCGATTGGATCAGCCGAATCAACGCCGAAAAAATCGTGCTCAATCGCTCCAAGGCACAAGTGGAAGAATGGGAAAAACTGGCCGATTGAAGAATTAAAATTTCCCTGTAACTGCGGAAATTTCCACCAGTAATTCATTCATTGACCGGCAGCGGCTCTGTAATTGGGCTTCAATGGCAAGGCGTGTGGGAGAGGCTAACTGAAGGTTTTTCATCAGGGAATTTTCGGTCATCAATTCAACTCCTTGTTCTTTGGCTTCGCGGTGGGCAGCTTTGGTCGGCTGGCCGTTTGTCGCTAGCGCGAGGCCAAGGGTAAACATTCCCACACGCAGCAACGAGATTCTGGCGCTATAAAGGTCACCGGCGCTGAGGAGTTCGGCAATGGCATCTTCGGCAATTTCCACACCTGCCTGACCTGGTTGAAAACGACGGCATTGAATCAGGCGAATGCTGGTTCCCTGGATTGATACGACATCAATTCCGCCGTTTCCATGTTTGGGTGTTAGAAACACCTGCCGTCCGTTACTCTGTTCCAGCGCCGCCACCAAAGCCGCAAAATGCGAATCGGACAATCGTTTGACATCTTCCTTGCCGAGCGGCGGCGAGGCTGGTTGTGGCGCCTGCCTTTCGGTTTGGTTCAGCAAACTGCCAAACAATTCCTGACCCAACTGGTTTTCGTCCGGCATCGGCGAAAGGAAATCTGCCGCCAACTGCAATCGCCGTTCAATCAATTGATCCAGCTTTTCGTCGAAAGTCTCGAATTCGCCGCGCGGGTCGCGCGCGATGGGGTGATAAACGTGAACGTCTCGCTGCTGGCCGATGCGGTAAACGCGGTCGGTCGCCTGCGACTCCTTTGCCGGATTCCACCAGCGCCCGTAGTGAATGACGTGATTCGCTTCGACAATGGTCAGGCCAATTCCTGCCACGTCCGGCGACAGAATCAACGCGTTGAACCCGGTGCTTTCGCGGAAGCGGTTGACGATGGCCTTGCGAGTGCGATCCGCGCCTTGTGCATCGCTGTTGCGGCTGGTTGAGCCATTGACGACTTCGACCTCCAACCGGAAGACTTCATTCAAAACACTGATTAGCAAATGTTGCGCGTCGAGGCTGCGGGTGAAGATCAACACCTTTTCGGATTTCGCCCGAATGGATTTCAAGCATTCGATGACCGCGGCAAGTTTTGGGCAACTCCGCATTGCCGCGTCCGCGCTCATCGGCTCGTAGCGCGGAATCAGCGCCGGATGCTGATACAGACGCTGCAATTGTGGAATGACTTTCAGTGGATGCCCATTCTTGCCGCCCCGGCCAACGCTGCCCAACAGTTCCAAATGCATCTGCCGCTGCTCGGCGGAAAGCTCGCACGGCAACTTGTGTTCGTATTTTTTCGGCAGTTCCAGAAGGCTGGTTTTCTTGTCACGGCGCAGCAAATAAGCATCTGCGCGATTGAACCGCAGCCGTTTTTTGAGTTCCGGCAGCGCGCCACCGTTCGGCTCGGACAAACGATCCTCGTAATTCCGCCGGAACTCCGTCAGGCTGCCGAGCAGTGGGCCGGGCTGCAAAAAGTCGAACAGATTCCACACATCGGAGAGTTTGGTTTCGACCGGCGTGCCCGTCGCCGCAATCCGGAAACGCGGAGACAGGCTTTTCAGCGCGTGCGAGATTTTGGTGTTGGCGGTTTTGTATTCCTGCGCTTCGTCCGTGATGACCACCGACCAACGGTCGCGCATCCGGGCGAAGGAATGCTGATAATTGACGATGGTTTCGTAATTGGTCAGCACGACTCGATGCCGGCAGATTCGGTCAAGATCGAGCACCGCTTGTCCCACTTCGACTTCCTTGCCTCTTGTCGTTCGGAACTCTTCCAGCTTTTTGCCGCGCAAGACCAGATGAGGAGTGAAAATCGCGCCATCGGCGGCGAAAAACTGCCGCATATCCTGAAGCCAGGTTTCGTTCTCGATCAGGATTACCGGCGCAACAATTAAGATTGGACGCCACGGCGCGGCTTCAGGATCGGCACCACCAGCAATGTCGCCGCGTTCAATCAGCCAGGCCAGAAAGGTCAGCACCTGAAGCGTTTTACCCAAGCCCATATCATCCGCCAGCAAACAACCGCGCCGCCCTTTCTCGCCCAGCAGGTAGTTTTGCTGAAGCCAGCGCACACCTTCTTTTTGATGAGCTTTCAACATCACCTCCGGCTTCAGCGAGCAAGGCAATTCCAGCGAAACGGTCTCTTCTGCCGCCGCTGCGCCTTCTTCGTGTTCAAGTACGGCTTCGTTTGTATAAATCAGCAGGTAGCTGCGCTGTTTGTCATCTTTCTTTGCTTTTGGGCCTCCGACTTTTTCAGCCAGCTCGTCAATCGCTTGTCGGAACTCATCCTCAAGCAGAATTGTTTTGCCTTTGAAATCAACTACTCCCTTGCCGTTTCGATAGGCCTCGTGTACCTGGCGCTGAAACTCCAATATCTCTTGCGCTGAATCAAATTCTACGTTTGTTATCTCGTCTTCATCTCCAGCATAACGAACCTGTATTCCGGCGGAGGAAGCTGTACCGTCATTTGACTGTTCGCGCTTGATGCCATCAAAGATACCAGTACCAGCGCTGTAATAAGGCTGCGCGACAAAGGGAAAATCACCAATGCCGCGCACACGAGGGCCAAAACCCGAAAGGTCAATAGCGTCGCCCACTCCATCGAAAATTGACTGCGGATCACGCAACACTCTGATCTTTTCCGCGCCTCCCCGCTTGTCCACCTTTTGCATTCGCCTCAACGTCTCGCGCTGCACATCATCCAGCACAACGTAAATTTGCTCGCCGTCGTGATTGATCGCGTACGCTTCGTCAGCGCCGCCGCGCTGGAAAAATGCTTGCCTCATCGCTTCGTCCGCCACGCCGTCAATGCGTGGCACGAACGAGATGCGACCCTGCGCGTCGGTCACAATGTCCAGCGCCAGCCGTGACGGAACCAGCACGCGCTGGCGGCCCAGGTAACGATCCAAGCCTGCGCCAGTGCCTTCGGCCAGTCCCTTGATTTCGGCGAATTTCAGATACGCCTGTGCTTCTTTCTTTTCCGCCGGAAGCGCGTTGAACCATTCGACCGCTTCGATCAAAGCCAGCGTTTGCCCATCCAGGCGATAAACATCGCCTTCGCCGCGCCGCACGAAACCGCCCAACCGTTCTGGATAAACAGCCTGCCGACCGAGATAAAACCGATAGCGGTAGCGAAAATCCGGCAGTCCCAGCGCACCGGAAGAATTCAGTTCCAGCGTGAACGGCGCCCACGGCGCAACGTCTTCAAAGGCGTCAATGCCGTTTTCTTCCAGCCGCGCGAATTGGGCGTGCGGGATTTTCAACGCGCCGTTTTCCACACTGGCCAATCCGAGTTCCAGCAGTTGCGCAATGACCGCCGGCATCACTCGCCCCAAACGATTCCGCGCCGGACGGCTGCGAAGCTGCGGCCAATCGGTGATCTCTCCCCACGCGGCGCGCAACCACACGCCATCGGGTTCAACGGTGAAACTGACGTCTTTGATCGGTTCAGGTAATTTCCAGTTCATGGTTTTCAGTTGGGGCGAATGCCGTATTGCGCCAGAAAGGTTGCGGCTTTATATTGCCACAGTCCAGGATTTCTTCTTCCTCTGTGCTCTACTCGTTCTAGCGATTGCCATTCTTGCTTGAGTTTGGATTCGGAAAACTCTTGCTGCTGCCAAATGTCAGGGACAATCTGCTTGAACGTTTCTCGGTCGTAAAAATGGATCGCGCCGACAGGATAGAACTCAATCGCTACAATCTTTCCAAAATCGAGTAGGAATGCATTGTTTAAACCCTTTATGCGGCCATAATGATTGGCAATACCTTGCCGACGGCGAATCTCAAGTGAAAGCCGAGTCTCATCGTCCATTTTCAACAGGGAACGCGATTGCGCCAGACTGTCAACATAGCGCAGCCAAAAATCGCGCCGCCCATGCGGATCGTCTCGCCCAACCACGTGATCGAAAAAGAACACGATGTCTTCGCGCGACAGCCAGTGGATGAATTGATTCTTCGCTCGCTCTTCAACGCCTTCCCAATGATCCTTATTCGTTCGCAAACGCGGGTCGCCCAACCGCAGATCGTTTAGCAGACAAGTCACCAGTGCCTGCCGGTAATCTTCGTTGGAATCTGCTTGCTGGTGGAGTATTGCTTGGCCAACCACGGACTTGAATCGTTCGAGCCAGCCATTCCAACGCAACAAAAGCGGTACGGATTCTTCGGCGGGCAATTTTGGAAGGCCGACTGTCAGACAAATATTCATCGCGGTTTCAGCCGCAGCGGCGACGTAGTGTGTATGCGTCCAAATCCCCCATTCACGGCAAGTATCAGCAATTGAGGCTTGATGTTGAATGATCTGCCGGGCAAACTCGTTTACTCCCTTCGCGCCCAGCAGCATCTCCGCCGCAGACCGCCAGCGTTTCAGCAAGCGGTTCGCGCCGTCGTAATCTTTCAGCCTCTGCCGCACACGTTCGACAACCGGTCCGGCTGCGAATTTTGGCGACCAACTCATGTGGCAAGCGCGAATCATTCCTTGCAGAGCGCGTGCGCGAAGCGGCAGCCATTTGCGATCAAGATAATCTTGGAAGTCTGGTTCGGTAACGGCTTCTGGTTCCCAGCACAGCGCGCGTACCGCACGCCATTCCAGCCCGGCGCGCCGTCCCGCCAACATTTCTTGCCACTGCTTCAAATATTCTTCCGGGCAAGGAAGCGGGCGAATCGTCTCTGTTTGGCCGAGTTGTTCAATGACACTTTTCAACCGCTCGAATTTCGGCGCTGGCCGTTCGGCGGCAGTCCTGGTTTCGGACTTCAGCAGCGCCAGCGAACGCCGCAACTCGCCGAGCGAGGAAAGCAGGTTAGGTTCATTTGCCGGTTGTAGGTTCATTGCCCGTGACTTCCGTGACGATGCGGCGTTCCAGCGAGCGAACGCGGATTTTGAAAATGACGCGGCGGCTGCGGTTGAAATCTTCCTGCCCGGCTTGATCGCGGACAGGTTCGACGCTGCCGCGCCCGGTGGCCGAAAGCAGTTCCAGAAAACAGCCGCGATTTAACTGGCCGTCGCCGGTTGTGGTTCCGGCCAGCACGCGCAAACTTTCCTGCACCACGCGCAGCGAACGTTCCTGACTGAGCGGCAGATTGCGTTCATCGCTGCCGGTGCTGTCGGTGTGGCCTTCGATGACGATGGATTCGATTTCGCGGCGGAACTCTTCCGAACAGAGCGTCGCCGCCATCTTCGGCACGATCTTTTGCAAAAACTCAATGCCCGCCGCCGGAATATCCGCGCGGTTGACCGCGAAGTTCAGCAAGCCATCGGGCACGATGACGATCAGGCCGAGCGGGTCTTTGGGATCGTTTTTGATCTCGAAACCTTGTTCGCGATATTCGTTGACTTCGCCGCTCAATCGCTCCTGCAGCTTTTTCAGAATGGCGTTACGCGTCGTTTCCCCTTCCTGCTGCGCATTGTTCAGCGTGGCCACCAGCAACAGGATGAAAATTACCATCAGCGAAGTCATCAAATCGGTCAGCGAACTGGCCAAGCCGGAACTGCCGTTTTCAATTGCCATTTTGCCCCCTGGTTGGATGTGCGCGTCCCAGCGTATCAGCCAGGTCGCTCAGCACGTCATCCAATTCACCGACCGACGCGCCCAGCCTGCTGGTTGCATTGCTGAAATGATTGTCGGCTATTGCAATCATCTGCTTGAATCCATTGTTCGTGACTTCGGTGTAGCTCTTGACGTGGTCGCTGATTTGAGTGAGCAGGGTATCCGCCGCGCCTTTTACCTGCTCGAAAGTATCGCCGTAATTGTCCAGACTCACCTGAATGGTTTGCCAGACTTCTTTCTGGCGGGCATTGGCTTCGGCCAGATTTTTGACTTGATCGCGGCTTTGCCCGGCCACTTGTTGTAGCGCGGTTTGGGTTTCCTGCATTTCCTGCGCGGCGGATTCGATTGTGGTGACGGTGGAAGCGACCTGCGATGTTACCTGTTTCAAATTGCTGATGACGGAAGAATGCTGGCCGATAGCCTGGGCGAAGCTGCCAAGCGCAGTTTCAAACGCGACGCGCAATGCTTCGACATTGGCGGTTTGCTGGGTATGAGCAGCCAGCATTTGTTCAAACCTCGTGGCGTTCTGCTGTGACCATTGCTCCGCTTGCGCAATGACGTGTCGGGCTGCACCGCTTGTGGCATTGGCGTTTGTCATCATGTGCTGGCTCATTTGCGTCATCAGATCGTCAAGTCTGGCCGTCAGATTTTCCGTCTGCGCGCGGCCTTCTCTAAATTGTTCGGCAGTGGATAAGTGCGCAACTTCAATTAGCTGCGAAAGGGTTTGCTGAGTTTGGGTGAATTGTTGATTCACTCCCTCCACCACCTTTGCTGCATCTGATAGCGCTTTGACCATTTCATCCCGCGCGCCACCAGAAAGTGATTGTCCCATGCGATTGATGGACTGGTTGAGTGACTCGCCTAAATCGCTCAGTAGCTTTTCAATTGAGCCGGTGATGGAATCCTGCTTGTTGGCTTCGGCCTGGCGCAGATAAGTGTTCAGCCCTTCGATGGAATCAACCATCCGGATCATGGTCGGGCCGAGATTTTCAGTAATGCTGCTTTTCAGGGTCGGGGCCAGGTTGCTGTTGAACAATCTGATGGCGTTGGTCTGTTCGGCAATTTGCTGTCGCGATTCCTCCAGCAAATGAGCCGTGGTCAATCGCGGAAACAATCCGTCAATGGCCAGGACTAAACGGCCACGCACTTTCGCCAGGCGATGGAAAAAGACTTTTTGCAGCCAAATGTACAGTGTCGCCATCAGCAATGCGGCAATGGACGAAACGAACTTGCCGGACAAACCCTGGATCAAAAGTTCTATTCCCTGCACCCGGTTGTTGACCAGCCTCACATCCAGCAACGCAATCAAAATGGCAATGAAGGTGAAGAGCAACCCGATGCCGGTAATGATGCCGGGCAGCGAATGGTAGCCTTCCAGATTTAGGCGATGGCCGATGGTCGCCTCCTCGCTGAAAGATTCTTTGGCGCTGACCGTCGCCAGGAAAGAGTCACGGTCATCATTGCCTCGTCTGCAAACCAGCGAAACCTCGAAATCTTTCCAGCAGGGTTTCAATTCTGTTTTTTCAAAAATGGGACCCAACTTGCCGAAATCCTCTTGTGGCAAGCCAAGACGGCCCCCGGGTTTCGGCAGTTTTTTGACGAGTTCCCGATAACTTCGAGCTTCACGCCGGGCGACGAGCCACAACCGCAGGATGAGTCCGAGTGTGACAGCAATAAGAAGAAACGAGACCAGCCAGGAAATGACCGGCGCTTCCAGGCCAATAATGATCCATTTGGCTTTCAAAAGACTGAGCATGGTAATCCGCAGACAGGAGGCCTCACTGCCTCTTTAGGTTGATCTTTGGGGCGTAACTGAAGTGATGAAGGGGTCGAGGAAGGATTAGAAAACGGCGCAGAGGATATACAGCGATTCCTGAAAAGTCCATAAAATTATTCCCAGGCAAAATCACCGGGCATATTGTTTGCTCTGCCAAGGAAACAGGCAGGCAGGGAAACCGCGACAACTTCCTAACTCGTTGTTGCGGCTGACTTCAAGCGGCGGTGATGGCTTGCCGGAATTCAAAAGGCTGGGGGATTTTCCTCAACATCACGTGGAAATCCGCAGCCAAAGTATGGAGGGCAAACAATGCGCACGACAGAATCAATCGCCATAGACCTGGGCGGCGAGCGAATCAACTTTCCGCTGGAAATCCTGGAAAAATACAACCAGCCGGGACCGCGTTACACCAGTTATCCAACCGCGCCGGAATGGCGCGACGATTTCGGCGAAGCTGAGTGGCTGGCGGCGATTGAAGAAACCCGGACCAGCACCGCGCCGCTTTCGCTATACGCGCACCTGCCTTTTTGCCAATCGCTGTGCCTCTTCTGTGGCTGCAACGTAATTATCAGCAAAAAACATGAAGAGGTCTCAGCACCTTATCTGGCGCGGCTGAAACAGGAAATCACTCGAATGAGCGAGCGGATCAATCCTGCGCGCCAAGTCCAACAACTGCACTGGGGGGGCGGCACACCAACCTACCTTTCCGCCGCGCAAATTGAAGAGTTGTTTAATCATCTGGCGGCGCATTTCAATTTCGCGCCCGATGCCGAAATCGGCATTGAAATCGAACCGCGCACGACCAGCGAAGAGCAATGCCGCACCTTGCGCCGGCTGGGTTTCAACCGGCTGAGCCTGGGCGTGCAGGATTTCGATCCGCTGGTGCAAAAGACCGTCAACCGTGTGCAGCCCTACGAAATGACGAAGGCGATTTTTGACACCTGCCGCGAACTTGGCTTTTCCAGCATCAACGTGGATTTGATCTACGGTTTGCCGCATCAGACGGTCGAAAGCTTCAGCCGGACGGTGGACAAGATTTTGACGCTTAGCCCGGACCGGATTGCGCTGTTCAGTTATGCGCACGTGCCCTGGCTGAAAAAACAGCAGGGCAGCTTCGCCAATCATCTGCCGATGGGATTTGAAAAGTTCAGTATCTTCCGCCGCGCGATTGAACAATTGACCGAAGCTGGGTATCGCTACATCGGCATGGATCATTTCGCGCGGCCTGAAGATGAGCTTTGCCGGGCACAGGATGACCGGACGCTGACACGGAATTTTCAGGGCTACACGACCAAGGCGGGCTGCGACCTGTATGCCTTCGGCGTCAGTTCGATCAGCAGTCTGGAAAATGTTTACGCGCAAAACTGGCGTGATTTGCCGCAATATTACGAAGCGGTTGATGCAGGCCGCCTGCCCGTCATGCGCGGAATGCGTGTGACGGCGGAAGACAAATTGCGCCGTGCCGTCATCAACCGTATCTTGTGTCACGGCACTTTGCCCAAAGCGGAAATCGAACGTGAGTTTGGAATAGTCTTTGATGAATACTTCGCGGCGGATTTGGCGCGACTCGCAGAACTGGAGCGTGATCAGCTTGTGCGACTGAACCCGGACAGTATCGAAGTCACCACGCTTGGAAGAATTTTCATGCGCAATGTGGCGATGGCGTTCGATGCGCGATTGAATCGCGAAGAATTGGTGCGGCAACGCGTTTTCTCGCGGACGTTGTAAAAGATTGGCAAATGGAATAGAACGCGGGTGACGCGAATGCTGCGGATCAAGATAGATCACCAGTCAGCATCCGCATCACCCGCATTTTATTTTCATTCACCAATTCTCCGGTTATGAAGAGACGAAATTTTCTGACGCAGAGCTTGCTGGCAAGTAGCGGCGCAGCATCGCTGGCGCTACTGCCCCGAACCGCTTTCCCCGGTCCGACAATCATTACTTCTGACAATCAGCGTCCGCAGATTCCGTTTGGCGTGCAAAGCGGAGACATTACGCCCGGTCGCGCCATCGTCTGGAGCCGCAGCGACCGTCCGGCGCGGATGATCGTCGAATACGCCACCACCGAATCTTTCCAAAATGCGCAACGCATCGTTGGTCCGGCGGCAATTGAACCGACTGATTTCACAGCGCGCGTTGATCTGGCGGGGCTGCCCGCCGGGCAGAAGGTTTTTTATCGCGTCCAATTTCAAGACCTCGAAAATTCAAAAGTCACGAGCGAACCCGTAGAGGGCAGCTTTCTCACTTCACCAAACTCAAAACGCGACGTGAGCTTTGTTTTCGGCGGCGATGTGTGCGGGCAGGGGTGGGGAATCAATCCGGATTTCGGAGGCATGAAAATTTATGAGGCGATGCGGAAAACGCAGCCGGATTTTTTCATTCACTCCGGCGACACGATCTATGCGGACGGCGTGATTCAGGCCGAAGTTAAACTTGATGACGGTTCGATCTGGAAGAACCTGACGACGCCGGAAAAATCCAAGGTCGCCGAAACGCTGGATGAATTTCGGGGCAATTACCGCTACAACCTGTTGGATGCGAACTTCCGCCGCTTCAATGCCGAAGTTCCCATGCTGGCACAGTGGGACGATCACGAAGTCCGCAACAATTGGTATCCGGGGCAGATTCTGGATGATCCGAAATACACGGTGAAAAGCATTGACCTGCTGGCCGCGCGGGCGAAGCGAGCCTTTCTGGATTATCAGCCGTTGCGGTTTGATGCGAATGACCCCGAACGGATCTTCCGAGCATTCAGTTACGGCCCGCTGCTGGATGTGCTGATGCTGGACGAGCGCAGCTATCGCGGCGTGAATACGCCGAACCGCCAGCCAGTGCAAAATGACGAGACCGTCTTTTTGGGCAGCGCGCAAATGAACTGGATCAAGCAGCGGCTGCTGGCTTCAAAAGCAAAGTGGAAAGTCATCGCCAGCGACATGCCCATCGGCATCATCGTTGGAGACGCGGGCGGAAAGTATGAAGCCTTCGCCAACGGCAATGGTCCGGCGCTGGGGCGAGAATTGGAAGTCGCCGAATTGCTGCGCTTCCTCAAACGCAATCGAATCAGGAATGTCGTCTGGGTCACGGCGGATGTTCATTACTGCGCGGCGCATTATTATGACCCGGCCAAAGCGCAGTTCACGGAGTTCACGCCGTTTTGGGAATTCGTCGCCGGGCCGCTGAACGCAGGGACTTTTGGACCGGGACAAATGGACGACACCTTTGGCCCGCAAGTAAAATTCACCGGAATTCCTAAAGGCATGAAACCGAATCGCTCGCCGAAAGATGGCTTTCAGTTTTTCGGCGCGGTCAAAATTGATGGTAAATCCGAAGTGATGACGGTCAGCCTGCATGATCTGGCTGGCAAAAAACTCTATCGCATTGATCTGCCGCCTCAGAAATAAACTCTTATGTTCAACTCAACACTCACTCGCGCGTTGCTGCTTCTTTCGTTGTTTGCTTTTCTGGCTTTGACGATTCCTTCGCCTACCGTTCGCGGCTGGGGACAGAAAGGCCATGAAATCTCCGGCCTGGTGGCGGCGAAAAAGCTGCCTGCGGAAATGCCCAAGTTCTTTCGCAAGGCGGCGGAACAACTCAGCTATCTGAACCCGGAACCGGATCGCTGGCGCAGCCGCGACGAATCGAATCTGGATCGCGCGATGGACACGGCCTACGCGCCGGATCATTTTCTGGACATGGAGTTGGTGCCGGAAGCCGCGATGAAGGCGCTCAATCGTTATGACTTCACAGCGGAAATGATCAAGGCCGGGCAGTCACCAACTAAAGCGGGTTTCGTGACCTACCGCATGCTTGAACTGTTCCAGACCCTGCGGATTGAGTTCCGGCTGTGGCGGGCGGAAAAGGACGCGAACAAGCGCAAATGGATTGAGCAGCGCATCATTAACGATGCGGGCATTCTGGGCCATTACGTCAGCGATTCGGCCAATCCGCATCATACAACCATTCATTACAACGGCTGGTCGGGCGCGAATCCGAACGGTTATGCGGTCTTCACGCGGGAGCCGAACCAGGGAATTCACCAGCGATTTGAGGAAATTTTTGTTGGGGCGAAGATCAATCTGAATGATGTTTTGCCGCTGGTGGCCGAAAACCCGCGCGTGATTCAGAAGCCGCGCGAAGAACTGTGGGATTACCTGAAAGCTTCAAACAAGCTGGTTGAACCTCTCTACATCCTGGACAAGAAAGAACCGTTCAGCGCAACCAATAATTCGCCGGAACATAAAAAGTTTGTCAGTGACCGTCTGGCGGCAGGGGCGCAAATGCTGCGCGATTTGTGGTGGACGGCCTGGGCAACGAGTGCGCCGGTGGCAGCTTCAACGCCGGCAAATTGATCAGTTCTCAGGGGCTGGAAGATCGCTGGATTACCAGCCCCAGCTTCCCGCGCCGCCCTTGAACGGGCCAATAATGTCTTTCGTGATCCACCCGCCGTAAAAGTCCCCTGGCTGTGCTTCGACCTGCTCATCATCCACAAGACATTCATCCACCTGGCTCGGGTAAAAAGCCAGATGGTCTTTGATTGCGGCGTAAGTGGAATTGGGCGAGGTGTAACACCACGCGGCATCTTCTCCACTGCGATGGTCAGTCTTGATGGAATAATAAGTAGCTGCGCCTTTCCATTCGCAAAATGAGTTGTGGGGACTTTTGACCAGCAGATCCATCCGCACATCTTCCACTGGAATGTAGTAGACCGGTGGATGGCTGGTTTCGAGCATTCGTTGTGTGCGAATGGAATCAGCGATGGTTATTCCATCGAAAACGACCCGGATGCGGCGCGAACAAGTTTCAACGCGGGGAGGTCGTGGATAATCCCAGACGGATTCCTGACCGGGCTTTGGCTTGGCGTGTTTTTTTGCTGGCATAAATGGAAGTAAGGCTGCCCGAGGTCCCCAACGATTACACCCCAACTGCATAATCAAAACCCCGGACAGCCTATCCTGTAGGAGGCTGCCGCAAATCAGGCTCCGCACTATCCCGAACCATTGACCCGATTCACGACAGCCTCTTTTCGCTGTCGAGGCGCAATATCCGCCTGAATTGTCGTGTAATTGTCACGAACTGTTTGTAAAACCGTTCAGGCAAATAATTCCGCGTCGCAGCTTTATTCTCCAATTCTCCGTGGCCAAATCTTGAACTCGGCGACAAGAACGCTGTCAATCCAATTGCTATGATCCGCTCTCGAAACGTCATGAATTGATAGTTGTGTAACTGCATGCGCGGAGTCAAAAAACAAAATTTGCCGGCGAAAGTCTGCGCCGTTTGCCAGCGGCCATTCACCTGGCGCAAGAAATGGGAGAAGTTTTGGGAAGACGTGAAGTATTGCAGCGACGCTTGTCGTCGGCAACGCGACCGGGTTGTGGAGAGAAAACAATGAACAACAACTTGCGCCGCGAAACGGCGAAATCCTTTTCCTGGATGAAGCCGGTGTTGCTGGCGGCGGCGGCGTACAATCTTGCCTGGGGTGGGTTTGTCGTTTTGTTTCCGGCGGCGATGTTCGGATGGTTCGGTATGGAACCGCCCAACTACCCTGAATTGTGGCAATGCATTGGAATGATCGTCGGCGTGTACGGCATCGGCTACGGTATTGCGGCCTTCGATCCGGTGCGGCATTGGCCGATTGTGCTGGTCGGATTTCTGGGCAAGCTTTTTGGCCCGGTTGGCTTTTTGCAGTCGGCGGTGCAAGGCCGATTGCCATGGCGTTTCGGATGGCTCAATGTGACGAATGACTTAATCTGGCTTCTGCCATTCGCGCTGGTGTTGTGGCGTGCGTACCAGACGAATTTTTCAAACAGTGGGCATCAAGAAATGGATAGCGAGACGATTAAACCTCAGGCGTCTGCCAAGATATGAATGCTGAAACTCGGATCAAATCGTGTTTAGTCATCGGCGCGGGAATGGCCGGTTTACTGGCTGCGCGCCGCTTGCAGGAAAATGGCGTGCGCGTCACTGTGCTCGACAAAGGACGCGGCGTTGGCGGACGGATGGCGACGCGGCGTTTTGACGAAGGCGTTTGCGACCACGGCGCACAGTTTTTGACCGTGCGAGATAAGCGCTTCGGTGCGCTGCTGGACGAACTGTGCGCCGCAGGCGTCGTGCGCGAATGGGCGAAAAGCTTTCCCGATGATCGCGGGACGCTGCTGCCGGATGGAAATCCGCGCTATTGCGGCGTGGGAGGAATGAATGCCATTGCCAGACATTTGGCTGCGGGGCTGACCGTTCAGTGCAGCGAAACGGTCACTGCGCTCAACGTCGAAGATGGCCGCTGGAAAGTCACAACAGCAGGCGGACTGAGCCAAATGGCGGAAGCATTGGTGCTGACGCCGCCGGTTCCGCAATCGCTTGCCTTACTGGATGCCGGAAACTTCGTCCTGCCGGCTTCGATTCGCGGCGAACTGGAAACAATCACCTACGATCCCTGTCTGGCGGTGATGGCTTTGCTCGATGGGCCGAGCAGGATTCCGGAACCGGGCGGCGTGAAAATCACGCAGCCGCCCATTGCCTGGATAGCGGATAACAGGCGCAAGGGAATTTCGCCTGCCGCTTCCACCATCACGATTCATACCACGCCGGATTTCGCACGCGAGCACTGGGAAACGACGCAGGAAGAGATTGCGCGGATGATTTTCAGTGAAGCGGAGCGCTGGCTTGGGGCAAACGTGCGGAACTGGCAAGTGCATCGCTGGCGGTACAGCCAGCCGGTGGTCACGCAGGCTGCATCGTTCCGGATGCCCTGCTTGCTGCCCTGTTTGCTGGTTAATTCCGCGCCGCCCGTTGTCTTTGCCGGAGATGGGTTCGGCGGGCCGCGCGTCGAAGGCGCAGCGGTTTCCGGCTGGGCGGCGGCGGAAACGCTGCTGGCTGATGGAAGGGCGAACCAGTGAAATGGATTCTTCTGACCAACGCCGCCGCGACGCTGATGATGACCGGCCTGATCTGGTTTGTGCAGATCGTGCATTACCCTCTTTTCGGCCAGGTCGGGAAATCAGGTTTTGCGCTTTACGAAGCGTCGCATTCCAGCCTGACTACCCTGGTGGTGATGCCGCTGATGCTGATTGAATTGTTGACGGCCTTTCTGCTGGTTGGACAACGGCCTGCGGGAGCGCCGGCAATCTGGCCGCTGGCAGGCGTGGCGTTGGTCGGCGTCATCTGGTTGGCGACGTTTTTTCTTTCCGTCCCGCAACACAACATTCTGTCGCGCGGATTTGACGAACAGGCCCATCGCACGCTGGTGCTGACCAACTGGATTCGCACAGTGGCCTGGAGCGTGCGCTCGCTGATCGTGCTGTTTCTGCTGGCGCGGACGGTGAAATGATTACCGCTTCGCTCTGGCCAGTTCCGCTTCCGCCGCGATGAAACCGAAGGCGGGCCAATATTTTCCGGAAACAATCTTGCGGAAAATCTCTTCGGCCTTGGCCCGATTGCCGTTGTACAGGTGCCAGTTGCCCAGGCCATAACCGACGGTGGCGATTTCCAGGTCTGTCGCTTTCTCGACGTTGACCAGTTCCTCTTCCTTCTTCAAGCCTTTGTAAAACAGCAATCGGTCGAAATAGGATTTGTTCTCCTTGACCTTCATTTCGGGCGTGATGCGTTCGAGCACTTTTGCCGCTTCCGCCGGTTTGTTCATTCGGCGATAGGTCATACACAGCCAGTCGGAAACGGCAATCACCGAATCATCGCGTTTGTCGGTCGTGTCGGCTTCGGCGACTTGGCGGCAGCGTTCGTAGGCGTCGGCGGCTTTGGCGAATTGGCCTTTCAAATAATGCGCAAGCGCCAGGTGGTACCAGATGTCAAAATCCTTGTCGTTCAGCTTGGCCGCGCGCGACATGTCGCCGACGGCTTTGTCGAACTGGCGCGTCGAAATGTAGCGATGGCCGCGATGGCGATAAAGCCTTGCGTCATTGGGCGCAAGCTGGATGCCGCGCGTATAGGTTGCGATGGCGTCGTTGTAGCGCCAGACATTTGCCTGTGCTCGGCCAAGCGCGATGACCAGGTCAATGTTCTTCGGATCGGCGGCCAGCTTCTGTTCGGCGGCGGGGATCTCACCTTTCTCATCGGCGTTGGCGAAATGCTTGACGCCGAGCAGGGAAGTGATTTCCGGCTTCGCCTCCGGGGTTTGGGCTGGCGTTGAAATGGTGAAAAGCAGCGCAGTCAGAGCGAGAGCAAAGCCGCGTTGTGCAAAACGGCGAACAGTGGTCATAGGGCCTCCTGAGAAGTTGTCGAATGGGGATTGCAGTGAAACAGCCGCGGCATTCTATTGATTGCCCGGCGCTGGCGGCAAGCGTTGCTTGTCAATCAACTCTGCTGGCCTTAGCATACGCCGCTTGATCAACCCCCGTAAGGAGAACCGACATTCTTTGAGTTCCCAAAAGCATTCTGACATTCAATTGTCCGCGATTCGCGGCATCCCCGAAGTTCGCCCCGGCGATGATCTTGGCTGGCTGATTACGCGTGCGGCGGAAACGCAGGGCTTTCAACTGGCGGACGGCGACATCGTGGTCGTGGCGCAAAAGATCGTTTCCAAAGCCGAAGGCCGGTTAGTTAATCTGGGATCGGTGACCCCTTCTGATTTCGCGCGGGAAATAGGCAGCCGGCAGGATCGCGATCCGCGCTTGATCGAAGTCGTGCTGAATGAATCCGCCAATATCGTGCGGATGGATGATCACGTCATGATCACCGAAACCAAACACGGGTTTGTCTGCGCCAACGCCGGCGTGGACCGGTCGAACGTTTCCGGCAAGGATTGGGTCGCGCTGTTGCCTGTGGCGCCGGATGATTCAGCACTGCTGTTGAAAAATCGGCTGGCGGAACTGCTGAAAGTGAATGTCGCCATAATTGTCACGGACACTTTCGGGCGCGCCTGGCGCGAAGGATTGACGAACGTCGCAATTGGGGTGGCGGGAATGAAGCCGCTGAAGGATTTTCGCGGCCAGCATGATGATCACGGCAAGGAATTATCGGCGACGGTGCTGGCGGTGGCGGATGAGATTGCCGCTTCGACTGGATTGCTGATGCGGAAAACGGCGCGAATCCCCGTTGTTATTGTGCGCGGCGTTTATTTCGATCATCGCGAAGGAAGCGCGAAAGAATTGATCCGGCCCAAAGATCGCGATTTGTTTCGGTGACCCAGGACGCTCGCTACGGTCACGTGCCGCAACGCTTAGCCGCGGCTTTTGCGCGCGTAATAGCCGCGCCGGGTGCGGACGTTGAGCAAGGGTTTCGTCACCCGAACTTCGAGCGTCCGCCAGCGTCCATCGTAGCGTTCGTTCGAGGATTCATACGTCAGCGTGTATTGATTGCGCAATTCCTCCGCCGCATTGGCAAAAGCGTCGCGCAGTTTGCTGCCACCGGCGGAAGCGAAGAATCTGCCGCCGGTCTTGACCGCCATCTCCTTCAACATTTCAACGCCATTGTCGCGCACGGCTGTCCGGTAAACCGCGGCATCAGTCATGTCCACCGCGTAAATGAGCGCCTGCGCGTCCAGCGTTTTGCGCAACGCCTGATCCAGTGACGCCTTGCTTTTCGTATCCGCACCGTCGGAAACCACGACGATGGCGCGCCGCCGCTCACTGCGTTTGGCCAAACCTTCAGCGGCTTTGACGATGGCGTCGTACAGAGGTGTTTCGCCGTCCGCCCGCATATCCCAGACCGAATCCGGGATGTCGTGGATTTCGGTGAAATCCTGCAGGACTTTGACCTTCATCCCGCTGAAACCATAAATGGCAAAGGTGTCGTCTGGCCGCAGCGTGTCAACAAAATTGGCGCAGGCCGCGCGCGCCAGCGTCAATTTGTGCTGCATGCTTAAACTGGCGTCGAGCAGAATGACCGCCGAAAAGGCCGTTTCCTCCTGGCTGAAGTCCACAATTTTCTGTTGGACTTTATCCTCGAAAATCTGAAAGTCTTCGCGTTTCAGACCGCGGATGTAACGGTCGCTGCCATCCGTAATCGTGGCATTGAGCACGACCAGGTTGGTCTCGAACTTGAGGGTTTCCCCCTGGTTTTCGTCCTGCTTTTCAGTTGGAGTGGCGGGTTTTTGTTTCTGGTCCTGTTTGGCGGGATCCTGTTGTCGGGCATTCACCGCAGTGAGCGCCAGACCGAAAGCCAGCAGCAGAAAGAGGGGAAAGCGGCGCATGGCTCCTCCGTTCAGTAGGTTGAATTTACTTGAGATAGTTGCGAAGAAGTCTGACCAGTTGAATGACTTCCGTTGCGTCTTCAACGACGGCAATCGAAATTACCCGGCGCGAAGTTTTGGCCAACTGCTCGTTTAGGCGTTCGCTGGTTTCCGTCAGGCGCTTTAATGCGTCCGCCAGATTCTCCGGCGGGGATTCCAGCGGCTCATCCTGCGAACCGCCCGCTTCCGAGCGGATCTGCCTGGCCGACTTTTCAATGTCCTTGAGCCGTTTTTCCGCCGATTTCGGCAACCGTCCGTCAACGGCGTCCTTGGTCAGCGCTTCCGCGTTTTCTTTAAGCTGCGATCCTTTGCCAATGATTTTTTTGTGCTCTTCCTCTTCCCGCTTGATCTGCATTCGTTTCAGCGTGTCGCGCATCGTTTCGTTCTGCTCATCAGGCGGAGCGGTTTGTCCCTCGGCGGTCGTTTGCGCCCGGACCGCCGGCGCGGTCAGCAGAAAAAAAACAAACAGAAAGAGGATTCGCAAAAGCATCACGGTCAGTATTCACAGGTCAGAATGCGGCGACTGTTGCGTCCGCTGCTGGTTTTCATACTCAGATCAATGCCCAGAATTTTGCCCGCCAGGCCGCGCAAAACTTCGTCTTCCAATCGTCCGTTGGACTGGCAGTCAATCCATTTATTCGCGCTCAGCACGTCGGCGATGCGTCCTTGAATATTCGCCGAGATCAAAAGCTGCGAACGTTTCTGATCCAGCGGCAGCGCGGTGATTTCCAGTGAGTATCTGCCCTGCACCCAGTTTCGCACGTCGCCCGCCGGCAGCGTCGCCAGATATTCCAGGTCGGTTTTCGTCGTCACGCCCTTGGAAAAGTTGATCGGCCTGGTCACGATCTTGCCCTCGCTCGGTTTGCTCAACGTGTCGTCAATTTGCAGCGAGCAGGTTTTCAGAATATCCCGAACCGTTTCCAGGATTTTTTCGCGCGGCACGCTCATCGTATACGGGTTGTCGAGCGGCGGCTCGGTCTTGGGTTTGTCGAAGGTAAATTGAGCATTGGCCGACGTCGCCGACACGGCGAGAAAAGCAACAGCCAAAAAAAACAGACGGCATTTCAAGTTTGTCATAAACCTTTTGAGTATTTTCCGAGAAAAAGCTGCGCGGACGTTTTGGTCTTTGCTGCTTGTCAATTTCCAACCGGAGGAGCCGGAGGAGTATGCAGGCGAACGAACAATAACAGCATCGCTCCGGCATCTTCAAGCCTGCCTTAAACCGATGCGGTGATTTGCCCGCCGCGACTGCTTGCCGCTATAGTTACGGCTCTTCATCAACGTCTACTTTTTTACCGCAACAAACACAGGCACTCTTATGAACGACAAACTTATCATCGCCGGGCGCGAGTTCAATTCGCGCCTGATCATCGGCACGGGAAAATATCGCACCAACGAACAAATGGTGGACGCCTTCGTCCGCAGCGGCGCGGAGATGATCACTGTTGCCGTGCGCCGCGTGAACATCACTGACCGTTCGCAACCCTCGCTGCTGGATTTCATTGACTTGAAAAAATTCGCGATTCTGCCGAACACTGCCGGCTGTTATTCCACCGAAGAAGCCGTGCGAACGGCGCGGCTGGCGCGCGAAGTCGGCCTGTCCGACTGGGTCAAGATCGAAGTCATCGGCGATCAGAAAACGCTTTTTCCGGACAATGAGGCGACGCTGGAAGCGACCAAAATCCTGGTCAAGGAGGGCTTCACCGTGCTGCCGTACTTCAACGACGACCTGATCATGGCCAAAAAGCTGATAGACGCCGGCGCGGCGGCGGTGATGCCTCTGGCGGCTCCGATTGGGTCCGGCCTGGGAATTCAGAATCCGAACAACCTGCGAATTATGCGCGAGGAAATTACCGAAGTTCCGATCATCGTGGATGCGGGCGTCGGCACGGCTTCCGATGCGTGTTTTGCGATGGAGTTGGGCGTGGACGGATTGTTGATGAACACCGCAATTGCCGAAGCCGAAGACGCAGGCGCAATGGCCGAAGCAATGAAACTGGCGGTGCAATCGGGAAGGCTGGCGCATCTGGCGGGGCGCATGCCGAAGCGGTTGTATGCCAGCGCCAGCAGCCCGGTCAGCGGCGTGGTTCGCTGACTTGGCGAAACTCCGGTTGAAAACGGCAAAAGGGTGATGACAGTATTCTTTCTGTCATCACCCTTTTGCCGTTTGGCGACTTACCGCCTTTTTCGTTCCACTAAAGCTGGAAAGCGGTCATTGTCGCTGGTTGCCGGCGCAAGGAAGTTCTTCGGCGAAATTGCCGCCGGCACTCCCGCTTGCAGCGTCAGTGAATATGCGCTCGATCCGCTGAAGACGCCCACCGCAATCAGGTAATCGCCTGCCGGCAGCGAACCGCCCAGTTGTTCGGCCAGGGTTTGCGAGCGGGTCGAAGACGCAACGACATCAAACCCTCCATTGCCATCCTCCACCAGCACGAACAAATCCAGGTCGGCGTTTTGAGTAAACGCCAGGGTGATCGTGAACGTTGTGGCTTCATCAAGCGACAGGAGGAAAAGATCAGTCAGGACTTCGCTGGTGCCGTTATTGAAGGGGATGACCAGATCGCCCGAATCGCCGATCGCCGTCTTGCCGTCAACGATTACCGGAATGGAAACTTCTGTCGCCGTATTGGGCGAATCGTTCGGTTCGTCTTCGTCAATGTGGGGCAGGCTGCCGACGGTGACGTTGAAGTTGACGGCGTTGCTTTCCTCGCTGAGCAGGCCGGTTTCCAGATCAAACGTGACGGCGGTGACCTGCGCCGTACCCGCGGATAGCCCGGTCGGTACGATCGAAGTAATTTGCGTGCTGTTTTGCACTCCAACAGGCAGCGCAAAATTGACGAACTCGTTATCCTGGTAAAACAGCAGCAAAGTGATCAGCGGCTCGCTGTTCGCCACGTCATCTTTGGCCGGATCGTAGAAGTTCAGCCCAAAATTGCTGCCACGAACGACGATTCTGTCGCTGTCGCGCCCGCTGTTGCCTCCGGTCACAACGTTGACGACAGAAGTCAGTGATGGCTGCGCGGGCGCGATGGCTTCGGCGGTAAACGTGAAATCGAGCGCGTTCGACAGATCGCTGAATGTTCCATTCACTCCGATCCGCTCGACGGTGATTTCCGCCAAACCGATGGTCAGGTCATACGATGGAACTTCGATGACCAACCGCGTCTCGTTCGCCTGCAACACGCGGGCTTCTGCGGTATTGAGGTTCTGGTGGAAGGTGACGCGATTTTCCTCCGGCGTGGCGCTGAACCCGCTGCCGTTGATCGTCACTTGATCGCGCGGCTTGCCCTGCGCCGGACTGACATTCGCCAACTGCGGCGCATTGATTTGATTGCGAATGACATTGAAGGCCAGCGGCGCGCTTGCATCGGAAAAGATTCCGGTCAATCCATCCACGACAACGGCAACCAGATTGACCGCGCCGCCGGGGATTCTGGGTACGACAACGCGCAACACAATACGATTGTTTGAACTGCTGACCACGCTGTTTTCCGTGGGATCGGAAAGCCCCACGACCTGGCCGTTGCGAACGTAGAAGATGAAATTATTATCCGGCACCGCGCTCAATCCCGTGCCGGTAATCTCCACGGCGCTTCCGGCGGCGGCGGACGCCGGATTGACAGAAGCCAGCGCCGGAGCCGGAGTGGCGACCGCTGCGACGATCACAGTTTCAAGTGTGTTGCCGGATATGGTGGCGCGCGCGGAAATCAATGCATACCCGGCGGCGGCGCGGGTCGCATTGAACGACGCAGTGGTCTGTCCCGCCGGGATCGTGACATTGGCCGGAACCGTAACCACCGGCGTGTTATTGCTCGCCAGCGTGATGAGCAACCCGCCGGCCGGCGCGGGTTGTGTCAGCGTCACATCCACTTTGGCCGGCGGCGAATTGGAATCGAAATCAATCACGAACGGCGAGAGCACCAGGCCGGTTTGCCGTGTATTGGTCAAGGCGATGGTCCCAACGTTTGTTACACCTCCGACGACAACCGTGGTTGCGGCGGAAGTCCCGCGCGGCGGCGTTCCCCACTGCTGCGGCAGCAGCACATCCGCCTGGACTTGAGAACCAGCTGTGGCAGCCACATCAGACAGCGAAAATCCGCCGTTTGCGTCCGTGATTCCGGAACGGCCATTGACGGTTACTTGCGCGCGCGCGACCGGAGAACTGAACGCATCAATCACACGGCCCGTCACCGTCGTCACGCCGCTCGGCGCGGCGGCAAACCAGAAACTGGCCAGATCCACCACGCGGCCATCCGAAACGACCTGGCTGCGGTTTGCCGACACCGTGGCCGTGCCGCGTTTGATGAAGCCGCCGCGTTGAAAATCAAAACGATACAAATCCACTTTCGTGCCCGGCGGCAGGTTGGCCTGATCCGGGTTCGGAAAGCTTAAGGAAGCACCCGGCGAAAATTCAGCGCCCAGCGGAGTGATTTGTGCGATGGCCGACGGATACACGCCCGCCGGCAGCGTGATTCCAGGCAGGCGCGAACGCTCAACGACGGTCAGTTGGACCGCGCCGCCGGTTTTGCCGTCAGGGAACCTGACGCTGGCCCCAAGCGGAATTTCGAGCGACACGCCCCGATCCGAGACAACAACGGATTTGTTGATTGTCTGTGCCTGCTGTGCGCTTTCAGTTGTGATCTGTCTGGCAGCGAGCGCTTTTTTCAACTGATTACCGATTGCTGTCCGTTGACTGCCGGCAAAACCGACCGTGCCGCTGCCGCCGGTGATTTGCTGCAAACTGATCGGTTGAGTGAATTGGTTGTCACGGTCTTTTTGCACCAGTATCTTCAGCGCAACGCGCGGGAATGGCGGCGAAATGTTGCTTGTCCCGCCATCAATTTCGACCGAGTTGAAGCCGGTCGGAAGATCGGCAATGACAAATGCTCCCTGCTGATTGGTGCGAACGCTGAGGTTGGTGCCGATGACGCGAACCGCCACGCCTTCCACCGGCGCCGGCGCGGAGTTCGCCGCGCCGGTGGATTGCACCAGGCCGCTCAATGAAGTTTTGATACGGCAGGTTGCCGCGCTGCGGGTTTCACCTTGCGGAGTTTGAATCGCCACACGGCCGGATTCGGCGCCGAAGGGAACCAGCACCGTCAGTTGATTCGTTGTTGCGGCGATCACGCGAGCCTGCGCGCTGCCGAAGCGCACAATATTTTCGCTGACGTTGGTCGAAAAACCCGCGCCGGAAATCGTCATCGTCTGTCCGGCAATCGCGCCATCGTTAACGCTGAAGCCCGTAATCGAAAGGATGGCGTTCGGCGATCCCGCCAGATTGACCGTGACAGGGTTTGACGACAGGCCGCCCGCGACAAGCGTCACGTCAACCAGGCCACGTCCTTTCAGCGCAAGAGGGATTTGCAGATTGATCTGATCCAGTCCGGTAAACCCGGGAGCAGCGGCTGCCTGCACGGGAACTTCGAGGCCGCCAATAATTGCTCTTGTGGAACCTGCAGCGGCATTTCGGAGTCCTGTACCAAACAAAATTAAAAATGCCGGTTGGGTTTCGGTGCCAACATCAATCGGCGACGGAATGACGCGGCCCGGCGTCACCGGATCGGTTTCAAACGGCGGCGCCGGATCGAAAACAAACTGGCCGCTGGCGTTGACTCGGCCGGTGACGGCGGCCGGAGCGCCCAGGCCAGTGGCATTGGCGGTAAATAGTGCAGGTGCGGCCGGCGCGATTCGTACCTGTCCCCGCGACAGGATTTGATCGCCATTCGCCGTCATCGCGCTGATGACCACCTGCGCATCGCCCGCCGGAACATTCGGCGGAATCAGATAATTGACTTGCCCGGGAGAGACAAAAAAGAGCGGTGCCGGAACGCCGCCGACGGTCACCGTCGTATTGAGCAAGGTCGTGGGTAAAGGTTGAGTGGTCGCCACCTGAGTTCCGGTCGCCAATTGAGTGCCGAAGGCGGCGACAATCGAATTGGTGGCGAGCGTTGCCGGGCTTCCGACGAAACTCGCCGCGGAAACGCTGGAAACGGCCACGTTGTTTTGCACGGTCGCCGCCGCGCGAGTCCTGGTGAAACGAAAGATGCCGAAAAGCAAAAGCGCGAGAATCGTGAAAACAATTATTCGATGGAGGGTTTTTGCTAATGCCTGACGTTGGCCTGAAGCAGATTCAGAAGCGTGGATGGAGGTCATTTAGTATTCTCCCAGTGAAGTCGCCCGTTGCCTGGTGTGGCGAACACGCCATGACGCTGGGAAACTATGTGAAGTTGCATCAACCCTGGAAGCAGGGCCGAAAAGCAGGGCCGAAAGTGGATTGGAAAAGAAAATTTCGCGCAACGGCTGGCGGATTATAGGTAGCGGATAAGAGAGGAGTAAATCACCATCAAAAATTATGATGGAAACAGACGCGAAATACTTCACCGCAAAACATCCCGGTTGAAACTGCCCGCTTGAAACTCGAAGATGGCTACGTACAATATCCTTGCGTTTCGAGCGGCAATTGCCGCCGTCCGACGTTTGCAAAGTTGTTTCGCCTCCTCCGGCAGAAGAACCCGAAAAACCAATCCAATGACTGCCTGAAGATCTGGTAAAGAGCGATGCCTGATTTATATGCCGTGCTGGGAGTGAATCGCGCGGCCAATCCGAATGAAATCAAATCCGCTTACCGCCGCCTGGCGCGCAAGTACCACCCTGACGTGAGTACGGAGCCTTCAGCGGCGTCGAAATTCGCTCAGATCAACGAGGCGTATCACACACTGATTGATCCCGAACGGCGGAAATCCTACGACCGCACCGGGCAAACTCAATCCTCGACTGTCAGGCAGGCGAATGTCGCCGCCGCCCGCGCCGCCCGCCGCGCTTATTATCAGGCCCGCGCCGATCAAGTCGTCAACGAATGGCTGGAACGCGAGCGACAGGAAGCCCGCGCGCGCGGCAAAGCCGTTTACACCACCGTCACGCTCTTCGTTTCGACCTTCTTCGTTTCGATGCGGCCTTCCTTCTTCGAGCCCAGAAGCATCACCTGGAAAATCACTGTGTTTGCCTTGTTCGCAGTCGGCGCCTGGCATTTGTTCAAAAGTTTGAAAGAGCACTTTGATTATTACACCTATCGTCCGGAACGGATTTCGATCACTCGGCGGCGCAAAACCGACAAACGATTCAAACGCAGCGTGGCCTGGATGTTCGTCATCAGCGGCTATCTGCTTTCACTCATCACTGGCATGTTGATCGGAATGCTGATGGATTCGTCCTGGCAATTGATTGGGAACGCCGTGATGACGGATTCGTTCTTTGTTGTGTTGCTTTACCCACCCATTGCCGTGTTGATCGTGGACACGATGTACAAAATCAATATGCATTTTGAAAACCTGTGAAGCTCACCGCCAAACTCACCATCTTTCTCTTCGCGTTCCTTCTGCTTTTCAGTTCTCAGGTATTCGGACAAACTCTCCAGATTGATTGTCGAATAAACCGGATTTCCCCGGCTAATCATTCCCTGGGAATCAATTGCACCATTGCTGATCCGCCTCCCGGAAAAATGGCAATTCAGTTTATTGACGAATTTGCCGGCATTGACCATCTGAGCCATCGTCTCCACGCCGTAAAAATTACAGATGCGCGGGGGAGCGCGTTGCCGCTGGAAATTCGCGGCAATGGTCTGTTCTTTTTCAGCGCCGATTCACATTCGGGGGCGATCAGCCTGGATTATGAAATGCGGCTGGCGCGCGCATTCGAACCCTCTCAGTTCGCGCTGGTTTCAAGCATTGGAGCGGAAACCGCGATTTTGATGATGGCGGACTTGCTGCCGCGCATCTGTTCCGGCGATGAGGCCTGTGCCGCAAAAAGTGCTGTGCGGCTGAAGATGGAACTGCCCGCGGGATGGCAAACTGCGACGACCGAACTGCGCCAGGGCGAATTTTTCCATGTTGCCGAGCCGTCGCGAGCCGTCTTTTTCCTCGGGCGCTTGCGGGAACGAACGGCGAAAATTGGCGAAATGAATCTGCGCATTGCCGTTGGCAGCGAATGGAGTTTTCGTGATGAAGAAGTCTTTATGCTGGCCGAAGCCATCGCCCGCGAACAGGCGGCCATCGCCGGCAGTCAGGAACGCGGCGATTTTCTGGTGACACTTGCGCCGTTCCCGCAATCTTTGACCGGATTGCGGTCAAGCGCAGTGACCATTGGCCGAACAGTGGTTTTGCTGCTCAATTCAAATAACGATTCCGCCCAAACCTTCAAACATTTTCGCCGCCATCTGGCGCACGAGACATTTCATTTCTATCTCCCGAACGCTTTCCGCATTCGTGAAAATTTCGACTGGTTTTGGGAAGGCTTCACTCGGTATATGGCTCTGGTGACACTGGCGAAATTGCGGCTGGTTGATCTGCGCGAATATTTGGACGCGATCAATGCCGAATACGAAGCGTACCTGTTCAATCCATTGCGGACGCAAGTCTCACTTCTGGCTGCTTCGCCGGAGAAGTTCGCCAGCGCAGCCAGTTACGATTTGGTTTATCGCAAAGGGATGCTGATCGCCGCGCTTTACGACCTGGAGTTGCGCTGGCAAAGCCGCGGGAAATTCAGTCTGCCGGATGTGATGAAAGAATTGTATCGAAATTTCGCCCTGACCGGGCGGGAAATTGGCAATCGCGAAGTCCTGCAGGAACTGGGCAGGCCGGGAAACTTCGGACGTCTGATCCGCGATCATATCGAAGGCGTCAAGGAAATTGATCTGATCGAAATGATCAAGCCTTATGGTTTGGTCGTTGGAAATTCGCCGCTGCCGGGAAATCGAACCAGGTTGGTTTCTTCACGAAAATTGACCGACAGACAGCGGGAGATGCTCAAGCAGGTTGCGCCCGCGACGGAGCCTTAGTGGTCCTTTTCATAAGTACGATGACGTATTTTTGCAGATTTCCTAGAAATCATGCAGATTTTACGGCTCGTTTGCTTGACGACTCTTTCTTCAGTCGAGCAAGTAGTTTTTCGAGATCATCGCGCGTGAACTCCCAATCAAACGGAGAAGCGATTTTTTCAAAATGCTTTTGGAAACCAAGCAATCGCTTCCTGGCCGCAATCAAGTCTGACAGATCATTCGG
>JAJNQA010000028.1 GCA_021155085.1 Heliomicrobium sp.
CGGACTTTAGTCTGTCTACACGCCGGGACAGACTAAAGTCCGTCCCACGTTTGGTTGTTCCGATTTAGTTTCGGGAGCGGATTTGTCCGGGGCGGCAGGATAGTAGGCGAAGCGCCGCGGCAGGTCAATTTGTCCGATTCCGCACGTTCAAGCGGAAAAAAACAAAAGTCACAACCGCGCTCGGACCGGGGAATGATTCCCAGCGCTTCGCGCGGCTGTGACTTTCGATGATGACCCTGACGATCCGTTGATTAGCGGATCGAGATTGTCACGGTGTTGGCGCGCAACATGCCGCCGTCGCCGTCATTGACCTTGACCAGCAAGCTGACGGAACCGGTGACGCCCGCCGGAATTTCGACGTTCATCTGGTCCAGTCCGGCGAAGCCCGGCGCTTCTCCGGCAAAAAACACAGGGGCGGCGTTGTCGCCGATCAGAACTTCCAGGTTTTCGGCCACGCCATTCGCCGGATTGCCGTCCGTGTCGTCAGCGCCGCGCCAGCCCGTCCCGTAAAGCACCAGGAACAGCCTGTCGCCAGCCTGGCGGGTGATGGTCACGGCTTCGGCCTTGCCATTTGCGTAACGCGCCAGCGGTTCGTAGCTCTGCTGTCCATTCGCGCGAACACGCAGCAGAACGCCAGAGGGAACGCCGCTGCCGCTGGCATCGGCGGTGAACAGGCTGGGCGCGACGTTGCCCAGTTCCAGCGCCCCCTGCGCCACGACCTGGCCGTCTTTCATGACGGCGACCTGCGCTTTGCCCGGCAGCAGATCTTCCGGCGTCTGGTAGTTGATCTGTCCCGGCGACACGAAAAACAGTCCCGCCGGATTGCCATCCACCAGCACGGAGACGCCGCCAAGTTCGGTCGGCAGCGGCAGGCTGCTGGCGATTTCAACGCCGTTGGCCAGTTTCTCGCCGAACGAAGCGACAATTCCCGAAGCGGCATTGCCGGTCAGATAACTGCCCGCGTTGACGGAGGTCAGCGCCGCAAACGTGACGAAGGTTGCGCCGCGCGAGCCATGCGCGACTTCGATCAGGCTGGCATCCACCGAACCATCCGGCAGTTCCACGCCGTTGACTTCAACGGTCGCGCCGGCGGCAATCGTCGCCATTTCGCGCTGCACCAGCGTTCGCCGGCTGACGTGAACCGTGCGGCCCGCGACCGTCCAATCGCCAACGTAGTTCGAGGCGTCCGGCAGCTTCGTCACCTCGCCGATGAATTCAATGTAGCCGAATTGTCCGCCGCTGCCCGGACGGCTTTCGATCCGCGTCGCCGCGACGGAATTATTCTCCAGCAGATACCCCGCGACTGAAACATTGACGCCCGTGGCGAACTTGATGCGCAATTGTTCCAGTTTGGTCGTCTCGGACACGTGAACCATCTTCCCATCCACAAACCAGGTTCCGACCAGGTTCGCGGCGGAAGGCAGCGTGCGGATCGGGCCGTAAAAGTTGATGTAGCCGATGGCCCCTCTGGGAGCGTTGGCGTCGCGTTCGACTTCAATGGCAACAGGGTCAATGGAACCATCCGTGCGCTGGCTGCCTTCCACTTCCAGAAATGCGCCGATTTCAACCCGGCCGCGCTCGCGGTTGATGCGCGTCTGCGGAACGACGTGAACCGTCTTGCCGCCGACGATCCAATCCCCCGCCAACCCGTTGCCGATCTGAATGCTGACTTCAGGCAGTTTGGTCAGCGTGCCGAAAAAACGAACGTAGCTGGCCTGTCCGCCGCCCGCGGCTTCCTTGACTTCAATGGTGATGGCGTCCACGGATTTATCCGCCCGTTCCGTGCCGACGACTTCGACGCGCGCGCCGATGGCCGCGCGGGCTTTCTCTTCATTGACCCGGGTGGCCACCACGACGTGAACGATGCGGTCGCCGACTTTCCAATCGCCGATGTAACCCGGCACCGTTCCGTTGGATGGCGGCAGGCTGGCAATCACACCGGAAAAGCGAATCGCGCCGGGGGTGGAATTGCCGGTCACCGCGATCTTTTGCGCATTGACCGTGCCATCGCCGGCCAGCGTGCCGCTGATTTCAACGCTTGCGCCGACGGCGACTTTGCCGCGCTCTTCATTGACCGCGGTGCTGGGCGCGACGCGAACCGTGCGCCCGCTGACTTTCCAATCGCCGATAAAGCCCGGCACCGTTCCGTTCGACGGCGGCAGCGTTTCCACCGTGCCTCGGAAATAGACATTGATGACAGGCGGATCAATGCTGCCACGGACTTCGATCTTCGTCGCAACGATGGAACCGTCGAGTTGCACGACGCCTTCCACATCCACCAGTGCGCCGATCATGACCTGCCCCTGCTCGGTTTTGATGACGGTTCGTTCGTTGATTTTCACCGTCCGGCCACTGATCACCCAATCGCCTGTGCGCGTGTTGTTGTCGGGAAGCCTTTCGATTTTGCCGAGGAATTTGACCGGAATGCCGGTGGAGCTTTCCGGTTTGACTTCGATTTCGATGGCGTTGACCGAACCGTCGAATTGAATCAGCCCTTCGATTTCGACCAGCGCGCCGACGGCAATCCGCCCTTTCGACTGATCAATTTTGGTGGCCGCAGTGACGTGAATGGTTCGACCCAGCACTTTCCAATCGCCGACGCGGCTGGGCGTGCTGGGCAATTCTTCGATTTTGCCGGAAAACGTGATCGGCACGCCGCTGCCGGGGCTGAGTTTGACGACGATTTCAGAAGCCAGAATCGAGCCATCGTTTTGTTTTGTCCCTTTGATTTCAACCAGCGCGCCGACGGCGACTCTGCCGCGCGTTTGGTCAATTTTGGTGGCGTCCGTGACGTTGACTTTTGTTCGGATCACCAGCCATTCGCCGATCCAGCCCTGTGTGCCGGGCAGGCTGGTGATGGGGCCGGCGATTTCAATTCGACTGTTGTTTTGAAATGCCGCCGAGCCGGAGGGCACGAAGCTAAAGAGACATGCCGCAACTGCAATGAGAGCAATGGAACCTGGCCGTAGCCGTTTTTTGATTAGTTCAATCATTTGAAGACCTCTTTCAAATTTCAAAGAAGTTTGATGGATGTAGGGGAAGAAGTGGCGGACGATTTCCCGCGCATGCCAAAGTGTGGTGCGGGTACTTTACCCGCACCAGGATGCACTGGCTGGTGCGGGTAAAGTACCCGCACCACACTTTCAGGAAAATTCATTGAATGTTTCAGGTTGATCAGGAGTTCAGATTCAATGCCGAATTACTCCGCCGGGCAATTCGTTAGAAAGTTTTCCATTTTCCAGGGTGACGCGGCCATTGATGATCACAAATTTGATTCCCGTTGCCTCGCGCCGAGGTTTTTCATACGTCGCCCGGTCATTCACCCGTTTCGGATCAAGGATCACCAGATCGGCGAAGGCTCCCCGGCGAATCTCGCCGCGCGCCTGCAATCCAAAGATGGAGGCCGGGTAGGAAGTCATTTTTTTCACGGCTTCTTCCATTGTCAGCACACCATCTTCGCGAACGAATTTCGACAGAATGCGCGGAAACGCGCCGTAAGCCGCCGGATGCGGCAAGCCGCGTCCGTAATCTTCGGCATCCGTGCAGAAAACACTGTCTCGATGCCGCGCGAATTTCGCCAGCAGATCGCGCTGGTCGCGTTCGCCACTGATTTCAAAAATCAGCATCGAAACCTGCCCTTGCTCTTCGATGACTAAATCCGAAATTGCATCAAACGGCGATTTGCCGGTCAGCGTCGCCAGTTCCGCCAGACTGCGGTTTTCGTAGCGTTTGTTTTTGCGGCTTTCGACGTAGCCAATGCGAATCGCTTCCCAGCCTGTCGCCCGCACCAGATTGTGCGGCCAGCCATCAGGTTCGCAGGAAGATTTGACGCGCCGGATGTCGTGTTCGATTTGCCGCCGGGTCTTTTCGTCTTTCAATCGTTCGATCAACTGATCCACGCCGCCTTCCAGCGCCCACGGCGGATAAATGGCAATCATCATCGTCGCCGCCGCCGTGTAAGGAAACATATCGAAGTTTAAGCAGACGCCATCTTCTACCGCTTGCTGTTCCATCTTCAGGACCCGGTCAATCTTGGGCCAATGCGCGCGCCCGACGGCTTCGTTGTGAGAATGATGCACGCGCACGCCGGTCTTTCTGGCAATGTCGAGCAATTCCTTGACCGCCGGAATCAAGGTTTCGCTGGAACCGCGAATGTGGCTGGTGTAAATGCCGCAATTATCCGCGACAACTTGGGCCAGTTCCTTCAATTCTTCCGTTTCGGAATACATTCCCGGCGGATAAATCAATCCGGTCGAAAGCCCGAACGCGCCGTCTTTCATCGCCTGTTCAACCATCCCGCGCATCGTCTTCATTTGCGAACGCGATGGCGCGCCTTTGGCCAGCCCCATTGCCGAAATCCTGATCGGGCCGTGCGGCGCCAGCGTGGCAATGTTCAGCAGCAAGCCGTTTTCTTCCAGCCGCTTCAGGTATTCGCCGATGGTTCGCCAGCGCCATTCAATGGGTTCGGGCGTCATCCAGGCATTGACCGCGCGCAGCGTCGCTTCGGCGGCGTCGTTTCCAATCGGCGCGCAGCCCAGCCCGCAGTTGCCGATGATGGTCGTCGTGATGCCCTGCGACACTTTGCAGCGCATCAGTTCGGCCTGGCGTTTGGGATCGAGCGGTAGGATCAGATCGGCGTGCGAATGTGGGTCAATGATTCCGGGAATGACCGTCAGATTTTTAGCGTTGATGATTCGCCGGGCGTCGCCTGCGACCTCGCCCACGGCGGCGATTCTTTTTCCGTTGATGGCGATGTCGGCTGAAAAAGCAGGTTGGCCGCTTCCGTCAATGACGCGCGCATGTTGAATGAGTAAATCGAACTTCATTTTCCAGACAGGGGGTTTAGGAGCTGGACGTGTTGAACCATCCATTGTTCCAACTCGTCGAGCGTCCATTGATCTGACTCAACAGCCAGCACCATCTCCAGAATTTCGGCAGTGGCGCAAATAATCTCCATCCCATTCAACTTTAGGAAGTGGTCCGTGAGATGAGTTGCAGTGCGTTTGTTTCCCCCAACCGATGGATGATTTTTGATAAGTCCAAAACACAATGTCGCAGCCTGAGCCGGTAAACTGGCCTCTTCATATGCTGCGGCTTGCTGTGGACGAGCAAGAGCGGATTTCACCAGTGATTGTTCAAATACGCCGAACCGGCTCTCGCCCAAACGGCGCATCAACTCAAAGTGCTCGACGACAGCTTCAACATAGGTCAGGTAACGAATCACATCAATCACCCAGCCGCTTCATCTCAGCGAAAGCTTCGCCAAACTTATCAATGCTCTCTTGAACACCCCGCTTCATTTCGTCCGTCGGCGGGGGCAGTATTTCAGCCTCGACTTTGCCGGGGAGCAAATGCAGCACTAGAATTGAGCCTTCGGCTACCTCGGCCGCTGCTGCCATCTCTGGAAGCATGGGTAACGTCCACGCCTCTTCCGTCTTGCTAAATGTCGGCAATCCAATCATCGCTTAACCTTCCTTTCAGTGCTCAGAATTTATTGTGTTTATATTCGCAGCATCTCCGACTCAGGATCAACTCGCTAATCTCCATCTAATCGTGGCTTGTTAGAATCCGGGACGCTTCGTCATTCACTCGAATCATCGCAGATTATGCTGAAAATCAACACGTTTCTCCTGGCTTTCCTTTTTGTCTTGCCGAACCTGCCGGTGACAAAGGTCTTCGCGCAGTCCGCCCTCCAACGGCAATTGGCCCTGGCCGAATGCGTCGAGCGCGCAATGGCCAACCATCCGCTGCTGAAAGCCGCGCAAACGCGCGTGCAGGGCGCGGAAGAGTTCAGCCGTTTCGTGGGCGCGCGGCCAAACCCAACCGTCACGGTGCAGACCGAAAACTGGCGCGCGTGGCAGCAACCGCCGTTTTCGTTCAGCCGCGATCTGGATGTGTTTGTGTACGGCACACAGCGGTTGGAAACGGCGGGAAAAGCCTATCGCCGCCGTGAATTGGCGGAACGGCAGACAAGCGTCGCGCAATCCGAAATTGACGTGATCCGACGCCAGTTGCGGACGGAGATTACGCGCAATTTCTGGGCGGCGCTGCACGCGCAAACCCTGTTGGAGATTCTGGCCGAAAACCGTAGCGATCTGGATCAACTGGTCATTTACACCGGCACGCGCGTCCGCGAAGGTTTCGCCGCCGAAAGCGAGCTGATTCGCGTCCGGCTGGAACAGCAAACCCTGCTGGGCCATGAATCAGCGACGGCGCTGGCATTGGAACGCGCCAAGCTGGATCTGCTGAAAGCGATGGGCGAAACCAGTTTCGATGTGAGCTTCCGGCTGGCCGCGCCGGACGGGATGGACTCCCCACTAATCGCAGTCAACCTGGAGCAGCTGCGCACCGAAGCGCTTCAAAAACGCCCGGAACTGATCCGCCTGCGCGCCAGGGTGGAAGCCGAACGCGCCAATTTGAACTTGCAGCAAGCCAATGCAAAGCCGGACTGGGAACTATCTGCCGGGTACAAACGCACGGGCGGATACAACACATACATCAGCTACGTCACCGTGCCGCTGCCGTTTTTCAACAAGAACCGCGCCGAGATCGGACGTGCCGCCGCGCTGATCAGTTCGGCGGAGCAGGAACTGCTGGCCGAAGAGAATTACATTCGCGCCGAAATCGAAACCGCCCACCGCGCGGCGCAGAGTCTGGCGGCCCGCCTGAACGAAATGCAGCGCGATTTTCTGAAGCAGGCCGATCAATCGCGCAACATCGCGTTGATCGCCTACCGCGAAGGAGCCACCGATTTGTACAAGCTGCTGGAAACGCAGCGCGCCCGCAATGAAGCGCGCCTGCTTTATTACCGAACCCTGCAGGAACTTCAGGCTTCGATTGCGGAACTGGCCTTAGTCGTAGGAGGAGAACTCAAATGATCCGCCATCATTTGCTGATGAAAAGCGTGGGACGGACTGTAGTCTGTCCCGGCGATGTGGACAGCCTACAGTCCGTCCCACATTCTTACTTGATGTGTTTGCTGCTGGTCGCCCTGTTCAGCACAGCCTGCCAAAAAGAACCTGTTCAATCCGCGCCACCACAGGAGGCATCGGCAGCGGCAAAAGGCGAAACGAAAAAAGACCCGAATCTGCTGACGCTGTCGCCAGATACCATCAAATACTCCAATCTGCAATTTTCCGAAGTCACCGAACAGCAGATTGCCGCGCCGCTCACCGTCACCGGCCACATCGCCATCAACGAAGATCGCACGGTGCGCGTCGGTTCGCTGTTTTCGGGCCGCATTCTGGAAGTCCCGGTCAAGGTCGGCGATCGTGTCCGGCAAGGCCAGGCGCTGGCCCAGATGCATACCCACGAAGTCCATGAAGCGCAGGCTGAATACGCCAAAGCCCAGGCCGAGTTGAAACAGCGCAAGACCAACGCCGACTTTGCCAAATCCATGATGGAGCGCGCCGACCGGCTCTATCAGGCCAAAGCCGGTTCGCTGGCCGAACTGGAAAAAGCCAGAGTTGAATTCCAGGCGGCGACACAGGAAATCGCGCGCGCCGAAGCTGAACTGGAGCGCGCCATCGGTCACCGCGAACATCTGGGCCTGCCAGACAGCCAGAATTACGACGAGCCGGTCATCATCAAAGCGCCTGCCGCCGGCGTGGTGATGAAACGCGAAATCACGCCCGGCGCCAGCGTCAATCCCGGCGACAATCTGTTTTTGATCAGCGACCTCTCGTCCGTCTGGGTGATGGCCGAAGTGCCGGAAAAAAACCTTTCCGCGCTGAAGATCGGCGCGGCAGTGCAAATCAAAGTCGCGGCATACCCGGAGGAAACGTTCACGGGGAGAATCGCCCGGCTCGGCGAAACCCTCAATGCCGAAACCCGCACCATCGAAGTCCGTTGTCTGGTCGAAAACCGCGCGGGCAAATTGAAACCGGAAATGTACGCCAGCATTGGTCTGGTGGTTGGTGAACTGCGTCCGGCAGTGATGGTCAGCAGCGCGGCGTTGCAGGAAATGGACGGCCAGACGGTGGTCTTTGTCGCGAAAGATCAAAATCAGTTTGAAAAACGCACAGTCAAAGTCGAACGCAAACAAGGTGAGTTGGTGGAAGTGCTTTCCGGCCTGTCGCGCGGCGATCGTGTTGTGACGGCGGGCGGCTTCCAGCTCAAAACCGAATTCCAGAAAGACAAACTTTCCGAGGAGGAATGATTTTATGAATCAGGCACATCTACATCTACTGCTCAATCATTTTCCGGTCATCGGTGCGATTCTTTGTTTGCTGCTGCTGCTTTTTGCGCTGATGCGAAAGAGCGACGAATTGAAACGCGCCAGCCTGGGCGGTCTGGTCATGATCTCCCTGCTGACAATTCCCGCCTTTTTGACCGGCGAACCGGCGGAAGAGTTGGTCGAGAATTTACCCGGTGTTTCCCACGCATTGATTGAATCGCACGAAGAAGCTGCGCTGGTGGCCTTCATCGCGCTGGGCCTGACCGGTGCATTGGCCCTGGTGGGGCTGATCTGGTCTCGCAGGCGCACAACGCTTCCCACCTGGCTGATGACGGCGGCGCTGCTACTGACCTCCGTCAGCCTGGGGCTGATGGCGCGAACCGCCAATCTGGGCGGAGAAATTCGCCACACGGAAATCCGCGCGGCATCCGGTTCCCCAATTCCTGCCGGGGACGCTGGCGGTCAGCAAGAGAAAAAGCACGAGGACAACGATCGGAAATAGAGCCGGTAACGGTGCGCTGAAACAGTCTCCCTGCGAAAACCGAAGACACAATGATTGAACGAATAATTTCCTTTGCGCTGCATCAACGCTTCATCACACTGGCACTGGTCGGCGCGCTTGTGGCGGCGGGCATTTACGCGCTGATCACCATTCCGGTGGACGCCTTCCCGGACCTGACCAACAACCAGGTGACGATCATTACAGAAGCGCCCGGCATGGGCGCGGGCGAAGTCGAAGCCCAGGTGACCTTCCCCATTGAAGGCGCGATGCTCGGCCTGCCGCGCACGGAAGAAGTTCGTTCCATTTCCAAATTCAGCCTGTCGCTGATCACGGTCGTGTTTGAAGACGGCGTCAACACCTACTTCGCGCGGCAACTGGTCAACGAACGCCTGAACGAAGCCAAGACGCGCATTGCACCGGGCCTGGAACCGACGCTGGGGCCGGTGGCCACGGCCTTCGGCGAAGTTTACCAATATACGCTGGAAGACAATCGGTCGGGCGAACTGGATCGCGGACGGAACGTCCGCGATCCAGAGAACAACGCCAGTCTGATGGAATTGAAGACGCTGCACGACTGGCTGATCAAATTGCAGTTGCGCACCGTGCCGGGTGTCAGCGAAATCAATTCCTGGGGCGGACTGACCCGCCAGTATCAGGTGCTGGTGGATCCGGCGATGTTGCTGAAATACAACGTCAGCCTGCGGCAGGTCTTTGAACGGGTCAGCGAAAACAACGCCAACTTCGGCGGCGGTTTTATCGAACATCGCACCGAACAGTACACAGTGCGCGGCGTCGGATTGCTGAAAGACGCCACGGACATTCAAAACATCGTCATTGGCGCCCACCAGGGGACGCCGGTTTATCTGCGCGACGTGGCGCAGGTGACTGACGGCAGCATGCAGCGTCAAGGTGCCGTCACACGCGACGGCGAAGGCGAGCGCGTTTCCGGCATGGTCATCATCCTGAAAGGGGAAAACGGCAAATCCGTCGCTGAGCGCGTCAAAGCCAAAATCGAAGAGTTGAAAGCCGCGCTGCCCAGCGGCGTGACGATCAAAAAGTTCTACGATCAAACCGAAGTCATTGGCCGCACGATCAGCACCGTCGAAAAGAACCTGATCGAAGGCGCGGTGCTGGTGATCATCGTCCTGTTTCTGTTTTTGCGAAACGTGCGCGCTTCGCTGATTGTCGCCTCCGTCATTCCGATTGCGATGGTGACGGCCTTCATCGCCATGAAGCTGCTGGGCGTTTCGGCCAACCTGATGAGTCTGGGCGCGGTGGATTTCGGACTGATCGTGGATGGCGCGGTGGTGATGATGGAAAATTTCATCCGGCGGCTGGGACACAAACAGTCCACCGAATCTACCAGCGAGGTCGTACACGATGCCGCCGTTGAAGTCGGCAGGCCGATTGTCTTCGGCGTGCTGATCATCATCGCGGTGTATCTGCCGGTCTTCACCTTGCAGGGGCTGGAAGGGCGAATGTTCGCGCCGATGGCCATCACAGTTTGCGCGGCGCTGCTGGGCTCGCTGGTGCTGGCGCTGCTTTACGTTCCGGCGGTTTCCTCCATCGTGCTGCGCGGAAAGATCAAAGAGCACGAAGGCCGCGTCTATCATTTCGTGCAGCGCAGTTATGCGCGGCTGCTGGACGCGGCCCTGCGAAACCGCGTGGTGACGATTGGCGCGGCGGTGCTGGTGGTTGGCGTCGCGGTCGGTTCGCTGTTTTTCATCGGCACGGAATTCATGCCGCGCCTGGATGAAGGCGCGATTCTGATCGAAACCCGCAAACTCCCCAGTGTGTCCCTGACCGAATCGGTCAGCATCAGCAATCAGGTCGAAGGAATCGTCAAAAAGTTTCCCGAAGTCGAATCGGTCACCACCAAGATTGGCCGGCCCGATCTGGCGACCGAAGCGATGGGCATTCACCAGGGCGACGTGTATGTCATTCTGAAACCGCATGAAAGCTGGCCCAAGCACCAAACAAAAGAAGAGCTGATCGAAGCCATGGCGGTCGAACTGGAGAAGCTGCCGGGCGTCGCCTACAACTTCACGCAGCCGATGGCGATGCGATTGGACGAAACCATTTCCGGCGTCAAAGCCGACGTGGCCGTCAAACTCTTCGGCGAGGATTTGCAGGTACTGGAAGAGAAAGCCGCCGAAATCGCCCGCGTCCTGGAAAAAGTTCCTGGCGCGGCGGATGTGCAGGCGGAAGCCCTGTCGGGCGCGGCGCAACTGCAAATCAACGTCAAACGCGACCAGATCGCACGATACGGCTTGAATGTGTCCGATGTGCAGAACCTGATTGAAACCGCCGTCGGCGGCAAAGTCGCAACCACTGTAATTGACGGCCAGAAGCGTTTTGATGTGCTGGTGCGATTTCCCGAAAGCTGGCGCAACGATCCGGACCAAATCGCCCAACTGCCGCTGACCGCGCCAGGCGGCGAGCGGCTGCGGCTCAGCGATGTCACGGAAGTCGGCGTCGTCCGCGCCCCGGACATCATCAACCGCGAAAATAATCAGCGCCGCATTGTCATTCAGTCCAACGTGCGCGGACGCGACATTGGCAGCTTCGTGGCCGATGCGCAGAAACAGATTTCCGCGGCGACCAAACTGCCCACCGGATACTTCATCACCTGGGGGGGACAGTTTGAAAATCAACAGCGCGCCATGAAGCGCGGTTATGTGGTCGTCCCGCTGGCGCTGACACTGATTCTGGCACTGCTGTTTGTCATGTTCGGTTCGCTGAAACATTCGCTGCTGATCATTCTGAACGTGCCGTTCGCGCTGGTCGGCGGAATCGCGGCGCTGTGGTTGCGGGGCCTGAACCTGAGTTTGTCGGCTTCGGTCGGCTTCATTGCGCTGTTTGGCGTGGCGGTGTTGAATGGCGTGGTGCTGATCGCTTACATCAACAACCTGCGCGAACAAGGCCGCTCGCTGGACGAGGCAGTTCGCGAAGGCGCGCGCGTGCGGCTGCGCCCGGTGCTGATGACGGCGCTGGTGGCCAGCCTGGGCTTTGTGCCAATGGCGATTTCGACCAATCCCGGCGCGGAAGTGCAGCGTCCCCTGGCGACGGTGGTCATCGGCGGGCTGGTGACTTCAACGCTGCTGACGTTGCTGGTGCTGCCGGTGCTGTACAGGTTGTTCGAGCGTGAAGCAGTGCCCGAAGAACTTGAGGTAAAGGCGCTGGCAAATTAACCATTGCCCATTGCGCATTGACCATTAATCGTCAGGGATGTTCCCTGTCGGATAAGGGCTAATGGGAAATGGCCAATGGCGAATTGGAATGGTTATGAAGCTGTTGATTGTCGAAGACGACCCGCGCATCGCCGAAACGCTGAGCGCCGGATTATCCGAGGAAAAATTTCTGGTCGAAGTGGCCGAAGACGGCGAGCGCGGCGAATACATGGCGGCCGTCAATCATTACGACGCTGTCATTCTGGACCTGCTGCTGCCGCGCCGCAGCGGCATGGAAGTCTGCCGCGACCTGCGCGCGCAAGGCATCAACACGCCGATTCTGATGTTGACCGCGATGGATGCGACTTCAGACAAAATCGCCGGGCTGAATTGCGGCGCGGATGATTACCTGACCAAACCCTTCGTCTTTGAAGAACTGCTGGCCCGGTTGCGCGCCCTGCTGCGGCGCGGCCCGGCGGTGCGCGACGCGCACTTGCACTGTGAAGAAGTCATTGTGGACACGGTCGGCCACGTTGTCACCGTCGGCGGGGATCAAATCGAACTGACCGGACGGGAATACATGCTGCTGGAATGCCTGATGCGAAATCAGGGCAAGGTACTGACCCGCCAACAACTGGCCGATCAGGTGTGGGGCGCGGAATACGATCCGCTGAGCAATGTGATTGACGTGTACATCAACTACCTGCGCAACAAGGTGGACGCACACCCGGACCATAAATTGATCCACACGGTTCGCGGAATGGGGTATATGTTCAAAAGTAAGCCGCGCGAAGACGCGCGCAAAGTCTGAGAGTCGCTGCGGCCTTGCGTTTAGAGGCTTGCGGAAATCTGCATCGAATTACCTCTCGTGCAGCGTCCGCGCGCAGACCGCAGTGCTCTCAGGGAATCAAAATCCCAAAATGCCCTGGTTCAAATCTCAAAGCTTTCGCACCCGATTGACGCTGCAATGGCTGCTGGTCTTTGGCGTGTTGCTGGCGCTGGCGCTGACGGCGGTTTATTTCGGCATGCGGCAGAGCCTGTATCATTCGCTGGAAGATTCGCTGCGCACGCTGGCCGGAACGGAAGTGGCTTCTTCGATGGACGGGCCGGAAGTGCATCTGCATCCGATTGACAGCATCGCCATCATCAATTCTCACCACATTGAAAAGTTCGTCCAGATTCTGACGCCCGATTACACGGTCATCAACCAGTCAAAACAGCTTCAAAGCCGCGCGCCGCTGGTTTCCAGGGAAGTCATGCAGACGGCCCTGGCCGGACGCGCGGTGCTCAGCGAAGTGACGTTGAATGGGGAAAAAGGCCTGGGGCTGAGCGTGGACGCCTACAAGCAATATGTTTTTGTGGTGGCGGTGCCGCTTTCAGACATCGAAGGCACGCTGGCGGCGCTGTGGCGAACGCTGCTGATTGTCGGCGTGATCGCCCTGCTAGCAACCGGCCTGGTCGGTTACCGGCTGGCGACGCTGGCGCTGCGCCCTGTGGATTTGATGACGCAGCGCGCGCAATTGATCGGGCGTGATCATCTGAAGGCGCGGCTGGCCGAACCCGTCACCGACGATGAGTTGAGCCGGCTGGCGCATGTGCTGAACGAAATGCTCGACCGACTGTATCAGATCATCGAATCGCATCAGAAGTTTGCCGCCGATGCTTCGCATGAACTGCGCTCGCCGCTCACCAGCCTGCGCAGCCGGTTGGAAGTGGCCCTGCGCCGTACGCGCTCCGCCGAAGAGTACCGCCAGGTCATTGTGGATAGTTTGTCCGAAGTGGAACGGCTGACGCGACTGGCCGAAGACCTGCTGGAACTGGCGCGGTCGGACGCACAACGGCTCACGCTGGATTTGTCCGAGTTTGAATTGCAGCCGCTGATTGCCAGCGAAATCGCCCGATTACAACCTGAAGCTTCCCAGCGGCAGGTAAAGCTGACCTCGGAAGTCAGCCCCACGCTCAACGTCATCGCCGACGAAGCGCGGCTGCGGCGCGTGGTCAGCAATTTTCTGAGCAACGCCATTCATTACAGCAAACCCGAAGGCGGCGAGGTCAAGGTAACGGCGGGCAATGGCAGCAGCGATGTCTGGATCGAAATTCGCGACGACGGCATCGGGCTGGACGCTGAACAACAACAACGCATCTTTGAACGATTCTGGCGCGCCGACAGCGCGCGCGGCATTCGCACGGGTGGCGCGGGCCTGGGTTTGGCCATCTGCCACGAAATCGCGCGCGCCCACGGCGGCCAGATCAATATCACCAGCCAGCCCGGCCAAGGCACGGCATTCCGGCTCTGCCTGCCTGCGCAGATCGAATCCTAAACCCATCGCGACACGTTTCCAGCTTGTATGCCGTGCCAAACTGTCACGGCATTCTCGCAGCAATGAATCGAATCAATCCTCCCTTCCCTGTGGAATCAGTTACTTATCAAAGTGCAGGCGATTGGCACCCGCCTTGCACTACACAGAATTGACCGAACGCATCGTTCGGCACGTCAATTCAGTCAAGGAAAAGTTTTACGATTCAAGGAGACACATACAATGAAAGTGAGATGGACAATTTTGCTGCTGGCGCTGTTCGCAGCCGGAGTTTACCTGTTTCAGGGAATTCCGGCGCAGGCCAGCGATGGGGATTTCGAGTTTCGCGGCGCGATTCAGACGCTGCCCAATACCACCGGTTTTATCGGCGATTGGACGGTGGGGGGCCGCACGGTTCACGTTAGAGCTTCCACCAAACTCAAACAAAGCGATGGGCCAATCGCCGTCGGAGCGACCGTCAAAGTCGAAGGCTTGCTGCTGAACGACGGATCGGTCAACGCTGAAGAAATCGAAGTCAAATCCGGCTCAGGCAGCGGTGGCGCCAATATCAAGTTTTACGGCAACATCGAAGAATTGCCGAACACGGCCAACCGCGTCGGCGATTGGAAGGTCGCCGGGCGCATCGTTCACGTCACCGCGACCACTTACCTCAAACAGGAAGACGGGCCCGTCGCCGTCGGCGCGCGCGTCGAAGTCGAAGGCAATCAGCGCAACGATGGTTCGGTGGATGCCTACAAAATCTCAACCGAGGACGAATCCGGCAGCAGCGGTTCGTTCGAGTTTTACGGCACGATCGAAAGCCTGCCCAGCACCGCAGGCCGCATCGGCGAATGGTCCGTCAGCGGACGCAAAGTCATCGTTTCCGCCGCGACCAGAATCAAACAGGAAAAAGGTCTGGTGGCAGTGGGCGTGGTAATTGAAGTGAAAGGCACGATGATCGCGGGCGGTTCGGTGAACGCCCTGGAAATCGAAACCAAGTCCGGAACAGGCAGCAACACGGGCGGTAGCTTCTCTGAGTTTTACGGGAAGATCGAAACCCTGCCCGGCACGGCAGGCCAAATCGGGGCTTGGACGGTCAGCGGGCGCAAGGTAAATGTCACGGCGTCCACGGTCATCGAACATCCCGAACGCGGCGTCACCGTTGGCGCATCGGTCGAAGTCAAAGGCGCGGTGCAGGCCGACGGTTCGATCAACGCCACCAAGATTGAAATCAAGAGCGGCCAGGGTTCGCCAAGCTCCGGCACGCTGTACGGCAAAATCGAAGTGCTGCCCGCCGCTGCAAACCTGATTGGCGATTGGAAGGTCGCGGGCAAGACGATTCACGTCACGGCAGCGACCATCATCGAACGGAAATACGGCACGGTGGCAGTTGGCGCATTCGTCGAAGTGTACGGCGCAACGCAAACCGACGGTTCGATCAATGCCACCAAGATCGAAGTCAAACAGGGACCGGGCAACGGCGCGTTTATGAGCTTCAATCCGGTTTCGACCGTCAGCGCGGCCAGTTATCGGGAAGACAATTCGTCCGAGTCCATCGTTTCGGCCTTCGGCAGCAATATGGCGGCCAGCACGCAAATCGCTTCAACCCAGCCATTGCCGCTGAATCTGGCCGATGTGACGGTGATGGTGGATGACAAACAGGCGCGGCTGTTTTTCGTTTCGCCCAATCAAATCAACTACCAGATTCCGGCAAATACGCCCTCGGGCGTGGCCAGCGTGACGGTGACGCGTGGCGATCAGGTGGTTTCGCAAGGAACGATTCTGGTCTCGAACGTCGCCTTCAGCCTGTTCACGGCGGACGCTTCGGGACAGGGCGCGCCCGCCGGCCTGCTGTTGCGTGTCAAAGCCAACGGCGAGCAGGTGTATGAATCGCTGGTGCGCTTCGATTCTTCGCAAAACCGGCTGGTGCCCGCGCCCATCGTCCGGCGCGCCGGAGAGCAGCTTTACCTGATTCTTTACGGCTCCGGGTTGAGGTATGCGCCGAACACCGACGGCAATGCAGCCAACGGCGTCGCCGAAAACGTGGAAGTCACGATTGGCGGAATCGCCGCCGAAGTGATTTACGCCGGAGCCGCGCCGGGGTATGTCGGCCTGGAACAGATTAACCTGCGCATTCCCGACAACGCCCTGGCGAATCCGAACACGCCGGTCGCGGTCAAAGCGCGCGATGTGCTCAACAATTTGAAGCAGGCGAACCCCGTCACGATCTCGCTTCAATAATGCCGGCTGGCGGTTTTGTTCTTGGGGGAGACTGACCGCCGGTTTGGTTGGCGATGCTCTTCTGCACGCGTGAAGAGCATCGCCTGTTTTCCGTTTTGATGCCCGAACCCCGACAGGAAAATAGGAGACAGGAAAATAGGAATCGAATCAGGTCTTATTTTCCTGTCCCCAATTTTCCTGTCCGGTTGCGGCTCGGCTGCGCTGCGATGAAAGAAGTATTCCTCAATCACTAAAATCTCTGTCGTGCCCGTAAAGAAAGTAGTTGCCCGATTCGATGAACAAACCCGACTCACAGCATCCAGTATCACAGCAGGGCCTGAAAGCTGTCTGGGGAATTGCCATCATTGTCCTTTCGACGGTTGTGGCGATGGCTGTTGACTGGCGCGCGCCGGGGCTGAGCCTGTCGGCGCGCGACGCGTTGATGCGCGCACGCGGAACCATGACGCCTTCCGACGAAATCACCATCGTGGCCATTGACGAAGCGAGCATTCGCCGGTTCGGGCGCTTTCCCTGGCCGCGTTCGGTGATAGCCGAAGCGCTCGGCAAAATTTCGGCGGCGCACCCGAAAGCCATCGCGCTGAGCGTGCTGTTCAGCGACCCGACCACGGAAGCCGACGACGCGGCGCTCAGCCAGGCGATCAAACAAGCCGGAAATGTCGTCGTGGCCGCGCAATTGATCGAAACGCCGTTGCGCCGCGCCGAATGGCTGCGTCCGTTGCTCGCGCTGGAACAGGCGTCGGCGGGCGTCGGGCATGGGAACGTTCTGACCGATTTTGATGGCGTGGCGCGGGCGCTGACCTTGCGCGAAGCTGACGACGAAGGCAATACCCTGTGGTCGCTGGCGGCGCAAACCGTGCGGGTTGGCGATGGAATCGGCGGCGAAGAGGTCCACGAAGTGCCGGAAGCCGTCAAACTCGGCGCGCGCGTCATCCCGGTGGAATCCGCCGCCGCCACCCTCCTGCTTTCGCCGGGCGAACCTGGCGCGGAAACGCTTCGCGCCAGCCGAATGACGATTGATTTTCTAGGCCCGGCAGGTTCGTTCGCGGAAAAGACCGTCAGCATCGCCGATCTAATTGATGGCCGGGTCGCGCCGGAAACCTTGCGCGGCAGATATGTGCTGATCGGCGTAACGGCGGCGGCGATGGGTGACCGGCTGGCGTCGCCGTTTGCGCGGTTCGCCGGCAATGACGGCAATCAGCACGGCTCGCTGATGCCGGGCGTGGAGGTTCTGGCCAACGCCGTCACGACCATCCTGCATTCCCGCTTTTACAAACCGGCGCCGGATTGGGTGGCGGCATTATTCGCGGCATTGATTGCCGCTGCGGTTATCGGCGGGATGACGCTGGCGCAGGGCAGCCTTGAACCGCTCCGGCAAGCAGGCTTGTTCGCCTGCCTGGCCGCGTTGATTTTGTTGTCGTCATATCTGGCATTCGCTCAGTGGCGAATTTCGCCGCCGCTGATTCCGATGATTACCGCCTTGCTCCTTGCCACGCCGCTGACGCTGCTCCGGCGTTCGTTGCTGGCCAGCGGCAGTTTGGATGCGCGCATCGCCGAACTGCGCGAAGCAGGCATCCAACAATTACCTGTCAAGCTGGAAGACGCCGATGCCGCCGCCACCGCGCATTGGCTACCGCGCGGAATGGAGGCCAAAGCCAATGCGCTCGCCAGCTTGCAAACCCAGTTGCTGGCGCGCACGCGGCTGGTGGACCTGGCGCTGCAATCGGTCGAAGACGGGTTGATCATCGCCGATGCGCAAGGCCGAATCGCCTTCGCCAACCCACGCGCGGCGCAAATCTTCGATCTGCCGCGGGAAACATTACTTGGCACTTCGTTGTTCGACCGCTTGAATAGGCTGGAACACGGCGCGGCAACCATTGATGAAGCGCGGCTCAATCACCTGGTTCAAAATACCTTTTCGCGGCTGCTGATTGATCGCGCCGCGATTGAGCGCGAACTGGTCGTGGGCGCTTCCCAGCCGCATTACTACCAGTTGCGCGTTGCGCCTGTTTTCGCCGAAACCGCGCCACAAACTGATCTGCTCGGATTCGTCGCAACCTTCGCCGACATCACCAAACAGCGCGAACTGCACCAGACGCAAAATGATGTGATGGCCCTGGTCACCCACGAAATGAAAACGCCGCTGACCGCAATCAAAGGCATGAGCGAAGTCTTGATGCAGTTCGATCCCGGCCCCGAACGCCGCCGCGAAATGCACCAGACCATCAGCGAAGCCGCGCAACGGTTGACGCGCATGATTGACGAATATCTGGACCTGACGCGGCTGGAATCGGGGACGCGGCAGCCACGATTCGTTCCCGTGCGCGTGGCGGCATTGTGCGAACAGAATCTGTTGATGTTGGGTCCGCTGGCGGCGCAACGCGGCATCCGGCTGACGCGCCGCTTCGCGCCGGATTTGCCTGCCATTTTTGCCGACCCGGATTTGCTGTCGCGCGCGCTGACCAATCTGTGTGCCAATGCCATCAAATACAGCCCCCCGAACACCGAAGTCAGCGTTTCGGCGGCTTCCGATGGCAAATCGGTTTTCCTCTCGGTCGCGGATCAGGGCGCGGGGATTCCGCCGGAACATCGCACCCGCATCTTCGAGAAGTTTTATCGCATCCCTCGCATCGAGGACGCCGACACGCCCGGAACCGGCCTGGGGCTGGCCTTGATCAGGGAAATTGCCGAACTCCACCAGGGAAGAGTCACCGTGGAAAGCGTCGCCGGAACCGGTTCAACCTTCATCTTGAAGCTGCCGATCAAAAGCGACGATGGAAAAGTATCGCCACACTAATTTTCAGCTAATGGCTGAACGCTATGATCAGAACGAATGCCAGTAATACCTCATATTCTGATTGCCGATGATGACCGTCTGATTCGTTTGACGCTCGAAGCAGGTCTTTCGCTCAACGGCTTTCGCGTCAGCCTGGCGCGCAGCGGGCATGAAGCCATTGCGGCGGCGCGAAATCAAAATTTCGATGCCGTCATCAGCGATATTTACATGCCTGACGGCGACGGGCTGGAAGTGTTGCGGGAACTGCGTCTGTCGAATCCGGAACTGCCCGTCATTCTGATGACCGCGCAGGGCGAGCTGGATGTGACGGTGCAAGCCATGACCGAAGGCGCGAACGATGTCATCGCCAAGCCCTTTGAAGTTTCCGCCATTTCCGCGCTGCTGCACCGCCTGCTGAACGCACGCCACGAAATCGAAACACAGGCGGAGAAAGACCCCGTCGCTGCAGTGGATTTTTCGCGCTCCGGATTGATCGGACGCAGCGCCGCGATGCTGACCGTGTACAAGCTGATTGCCAGCGCCGCTCGCACCGAAGCCACCGTGCTCATCACCGGCGAATCGGGCACCGGCAAGGAATTGACGGCGCGCGCCATTCACGATTTCAGCCCGCGTAAAGACAAAGCCTTCGTCGCCGTCAACTGCTCCGGCCTGACCGATACCTTGCTGGAAGCTGAGTTGTTCGGCCACACGAAAGGCGCATTCACCGGCGCCAATCAGGATCGCGCCGGATTGTTCGAAGCGGCGGACGGCGGGACCTTGTTTCTGGATGAACTGGCTTCGACCAGTGCGGCCTTTCAAGCCAGTTTGCTGCGCGTGCTGCAGTCGGGCGAAGTGCGCCGCGTCGGCGCGACGCAAACCCGGCGCGTCAACGTTCGCGTCATTGGCGCCAGCAATGCCCCCTTGCGCGAACTGGCCGAAAGCGGCGGCTTTCGCGCCGATCTGTTTTACCGTTTGAGCGTGCTGACCATTGATCTGCCGCCGTTGCGCGCGCGGGTGGGCGATGTCGAACTGCTGGCGCAACACTTCCTGCATCGCGTCACCGGTGATGGGCAACCAATGCTGCGCCTGTCGCAGGAAGCCATCGAAGCGCTGCGCGCGTATTCGTTCCCCGGCAACGTGCGGGAGCTTGAAAACGCGCTGACACGCGCCGCGGCCCTTTGCCCCAACGGAATGATTACGCTCGATTGCCTGCCGCCATACCTTGCTGCAAACAATTCCCTGCTCTCCGAAACACAAACAGCCAGCAATACGGCCTGCCAACTGGTGGCGGACTGGCCAACCATGGAGGAACTGCAACGCCGGTATCTGCAACTGGCCCTGGAAAAGGTTCATGGCAATCGCCAGCACGCCGCCGATCTGCTGGGCATCGCGCGCCGCACCATTCAACGATTGATTGCCCGCTACGAACTGAGCGTGCCGGGCGAAGCAGAAAACGAATCCTCCCCCGAAACATTAAGCAATGGTCCCGATAGCGAAGAGGAGGAAAAGGATTGGGAGTGAATTTTCGCAGCGTCATTCGTTACGGCGTGACAGCGCTGGGTGTGCTGCTGGCGATTGGCTGGATCAAGGTTACCGTCAACGCCCAAGCCGTCGAAGCCAGAGTCACCAATGTCAGCGGCAACGTGGCGCGCATCAATCTGTCGCGCAAATACATGCTCCGGCGCGGCGACGTGCTTTCACCGGGTGATGAAATTGACACCCGTGGCGGCGGGCGCGCCGTTATTGAAATGACCGACGGCAGCCTGGTCACCGTGCAGCCGCGTTCGCACATCGTCTTCAAGGATTACCGCGCGGCGGCCAACTTGCGCGAACTGTTTCAGGTCTTGCTGGGCCGCGTGCGCGTCAAGATTGCCCATTACGGCGGGCAACCCAATCCTTATCGCGTCAACAGTCCCACGGCTTCGATCCTGGTGCGCGGCACGGAATTCGGCGTCGCGGTGACGGTTTCGGGCGAAACGCGCGTCGTCGTTTACGAAGGGCTGGTCGAAGTCGAAAGCCTGGACGATCCCAACCGCCGCGCGCTGGTTTCGCCCGGACGCGGCGTGCTGGTGCGGCCGAACGAAGACCTGCGCTTTTTCACCCCGGGACCAGGCAGCGAAATCGGCGAGCGCGGCAACCGTTCCATCAATCAAAATCTTCAGGAAACAAATCCGGCAAATTTGCCCGGTAACATACACACCGGAGCGATTCGGAATTACGTCGCGGGCGATTATGAACGTTATATTGACAGTCTGGTCGAACCCGGGCAGACGCCGCCGATTTTGCGGTTCACAGCCTTCCCTGATTCGCATTTGGACAGCATGGAAAACCCCGCCTTCGCCACGGAATTCGGCGCGATGGAAGGGCGCGTGATGCTGGTGTCATCGCGCAGCGCCTCGCGCAGCTTGCACAAACAACTGGAAGTACAATTCCCCGGAAACGCGAATCCATTCCATCCGGTGGATTCGGGCTTCCTGATGCAAAACACTTTTTTCGTGCCCTTGAGTTCCCTGCGCACGGTGATTGGCGGCAGCCTCGCCACGTCAAACAGCACAGTGAAATCTTTTTCCAACGCGGAGGTCGTCGGTGCGCCTTCGCCTCTGTATCCGTTGGGAGTGCCCGGCTCGCGAATCAGCAGCGGAAACACCGGCGCGGCTTCCCTTTCCGGCTCGCTCGTTCTGGCCCGCAGGTTCGGAAAGGAAGGCCGAACCTCCGTTGGCGTCAGCGTGGATCATCTGAACGGGCGCGGCACATTGGACGGATTCATTTCGCTGTCGAACACCCTCGGCCTGAAAGCCCGCGAAGAGATCGAAGCCCGCTCCGACATCGAACGCACGCGGTTCAGAATCGGCCTGACGCATCAGTTTCGCGCCGGACACAAACTGGGAATGTTTTACAGCCACGGCCTGCTGCATGCGGATGACCGCGACGTGAAACGAACTTTCAATGGATTGCCGCTTTCGCTGGATTCGGTCAGTTACCGCAGCCGGTCATCCGAACTGGGGCTGCGTTTGCGCGGCCCGCTCACCCGAAGGCTGTTTTACGGCGTCGAAGCATTGTGGTTGACCACCAGGCTGGATGAGCAGATTCGGCGCGCGGCAATCGTGGACACCGACGAGCGCGAACGCATCACCCGCGCAGCAGGCAGCTTCGGCATTGGCTACAGCCTTCGCTCGCGCACGGTGCTCAGCGCCGATCTGGCTTTCGGCCTGTCGCGCGTTCGCGAAACCTATTCGGAAACTGCCACCGGCAACCCGCTGGTTCGGGAACAGCAGAAAATGCGCTTCGCGTCGGTGCAGGCCGGCGCGCAAACCGATGTGTGGCGGAATCTCTTCGCCAACCTGTCCATCTGCACGATAGCGCAATCGCAAACCAACGACATCCGTCTGTTTCCGGATCGCTTCGGCCGCCTGCTGAATTCGCGCGGCGTTTATGTTCCCGACGGGCAAACCCGCGACCGCCTGACGGACAGTTACGCGGATTTCGGCATCGGCTGGCGGCTGACGCGGAACATTCTGGCCGAATACCTGCAAGTTCGCAGCTTCGACGGGCAATCACCCAATCACATCATCCTGCTGCGTTACACCATCAAACGCGAGCAGTAAGTTTTACCAGGAGGCACAAAGACTTGATCAAACAGAATCAAAAAGCACTGACCCTGATGGCCGCGCTGTTGCTCAGTATTTGCGGCGCAACGTCCGCCCTGCCGCAAAAACCGGAATCCGACTCTTCCGCCCCGTCCAACGGCAAAGCCGCGGCCGGAACTTTCCGCTTCGCCGTGCTGGGCGATATGGGAACCGGCAAGAAAGAACAATTCGCCATCGCCGCACAAGTCACGCGGTATCACGACCAGCGCCCGTTCGACACCGTGCTGATGCTGGGCGACAACATTTACACCAGCGGCAAGGCTTCGGACATCACGCCGAAATTCGAGCGCCCCTACGCCGCACTGCTCGAACGCGGCGTGAAGTTTTACGCCGTGCTCGGTAATCACGATGTGCGCAACGGACGCGCCGTGCAGATCAACTATGTCAATTTCAACATGGGCGGACAGACATATTATTCCTTCAAGAAGGCCGATGGCTTGATCGAATTTTTTGCGCTGGATTCAACCAATTTCAAAGACGACCAACTCCGCTGGCTGGAAGGCGCGCTGGCGGCCTCGCGCGCGCAATGGAAGATTCCCTTCTTCCACCATCCGCTCTATTCCTCCGGCAAAATGCATGGTTCGGACGAAAAGCTGCGCGCCAAACTGGAACCGCTTTTCGTCAAATACGGTGTCACCGCCGTGCTTTCCGGGCACGAACACTTTTACGAACGCACCAAGCCGCAAATGGGCGTTCTGTACATCACCTGCGGCGCCAGTGGAACGCTGCGGCGTGGCAATCTGGATCGCCGCAGCCCGTACTTTGAAGCCGGCAACGATCAGTCCAACAGCTTTTTGTATGTGGAGGCGTCCAAAGCCCGGCTGAGTTTCTGGGGCGTGGATGCCGAGGGAAAGATTTTTGACAGCGCTTCGGTGAAGAAATGAAGCCTGCACCGCGAGCAGCAGCCAGTGTGGTTGAAAACCTGCTCGTACCGCTCGCGGTTCCGTTTCACAGCTCACCGTCGTATTCGGCCAGCAGCAAGCCAATCTGGTCAAACACGCCGGTCACGTCGCGCCCCGGTCCGGTGTAGTTGTTTCCCATCAGGCTGAAAATCACCACATATCCGTGTTTGGTGGTCACGTAGCCAGATAACGCGTTGACGTAACTGAGCGTGCCGGTTTTGCCGCGCAGATTGTTGGCCGCCGCCGCATCGCGCATGCGGCGTTCCAGCGTGCCGTCCACGCCCGCGATGGTCAGGGATTCGCGAAAGACGCTGGCTTGATTGTGCGTCAGCATGAATTCCAGCAGGCGGGCCGTTGCGCGCGGCGTCACCAGATCCTGCCGGGCCAGGCCGGAACCGTCCCGCAAACTCAAGGGCGCGACCTCCACGCCCGCTTTCAGCAGAAACTGGCGGCGCGCTTCGTTGCCGAGCGCGATGGTGGATTTCGGTCTGCCGTAATCGTCAAGCTCATGCTGGCCGTCGCTTGCGCCCAGCAGCCGCAGCATCAATTCGGCGTGCAGGTTCTGGCTGGGTTTGTTGACGACCTTGATCAATTCCGACATCGGCTGCGAATCCACGCTGGCAAGTTCGGTCAGTTTTGATTCATCGAAGGGCCTGGCGACGCGCGCCACGGCGTCAACTCGCTCGACCTTGCCCAGCACGCGAATCTTGCGGCGGGCCAATGCTTCTTTCAGCAGGGTCGCGGCGAAACTGGCCGGATCATGCACGGCGACGTTGGTTTCATACTTCGCCGCCGTGCGCGGGATCGAGCCGTAAAACTCAACGGTGTTGCTGTCCAGCGGGCGGTTGACGCGAATGCGCGTTGCGCCGCTTTCGCTGGTGGTCGCGTGGTTGATGATTTTGACGTAGGCGGTTTGCGGCTGAACGGTGATCACAGGTTTTTCGCCAGCCCGCCGTCCGGGCGTGACACTGAAACTGACGCAGTTGTCATTCACCGTCAGGGCGCTGACCTCCGCGCCGTAATATGCCTGCAAATCGTCCCATTCCCAGCCGGGCCCGATCAGGTCGCCCGCGAAAAAGGAGTCATCGCCGATCAAATTGCCGGTGACGGTTTTGACGCCGGCGGCTTTGATCTGGTCGGCCAGCGCTTCAATCGCCATGATGGTGGCCGCCGGTTTGTGGTCTTCATATTTGTCGGGGTTGCCTTCGTCAAAACGGGGCGACAGGTTCGGATCGCCACGGCCGTACAAAATCAAATCGCCGCGCACCGCGCCCGCTTTCAGAGGCTTGGTTGCGTACACCGAAGTTTTGATTTTGAACTCCGGGCCGAAAGCGTCCAGCGCCGCCGCCGTGGAATAAAGCTTCATGTTCGACGCGGGCATGAAGGCCTTTTCGCCGTCCCGGTCAAAAACGATTTTGCTCTGTCCGGCTTTGATGAAAATGCCCCAGCGAGCGGCGGCGAATTTCGGTTGATCCAGCAAGGCGGCAATGCGCGATTGCAGTTCCGCCAGGGTTTTCGGTTTGGCGGCTTGTGTTGACGCGGTTGCCGTAGCTGGCGCGGCTGCTTGCGCAAATGCCGGAACTACGGCCAGACAGAAGATGAGTGCGAGCGAAACAAGGTGTCGGATGTTTTTCATTCGATGCGGAATTTTGGTGGGAGCGGGAATTGTTCGGCGACTTCGATACTGCCGTCGCCTTCCACGTTGAAATATTGGACAAAACTCTGTTCAAAATCGGCGATGCAAAAACATGGAGCGTGCTTTCGATAAAGTGTTCCGGCATTGATGATCGTCATCTCGCCGAAACTTCTGACCAGACGCCGGTGGGTGTGACCGTTGACGACAAAGGCGAACTCCTGCGAATTCACCAGCCGCCACAGCATCAGGTTGGAATGCAGCGACAGCGCATCATCAAACGGCCAGACGCCCGCCATATCGTCTTCGCCCAGGCCGTGACAGAGCAGCATGCTTCCGGCGACGGTTTCAAACTTCAACCAGAGCGGCAGGTTGTTCAGGTAAACCCAGGCCAGCGCGTCGAAATCGAAGCGCGTTTGCGCATCGGGCAAACCGCGCATTTCGTTTTTCATCAGCCAGCGTTCGTGATTGCCGCGCACGGTGACGACGCGGTGCTGGCGCAACAATTCCACCGTTCGATTCGGATCGCCCGGCCCGTCCACCAGGTCGCCGACCGCGCAGACCAGATCAAGTTGCTCGGCCTGGAAATGCTGCAGCGCGGCTTCCAGCCTGCGGTCTTCGCAGTGGATGTCGCCAAGCACGCCGATGCGTCGCAATTTTTGGGTTGGGGCAATCTCTTGAATCGTCACGCGCAGGTGTTTACCACATCCCGCAAAAAACAAAAACTCCACCCGGCGCAAAGACCGGATGGAGTGTGAAATGGGACTATGCTCAGGTTGAAAATTCGATCAGACGCGCACGGCTTCGATGATACTGAACGCGGATTCCGTGGGCACAATGCGGTTCAGCCTGAATCCGGCGGCGGCGAACAATTCGGCGAACTGTTTTTCCGTGCGTTCGCGCCCGCCGGTCATCACCAGCATGTTGAGGTCCATGAATTTGGACGGCGAAGGCGTGTTCCCCGGCGGCACCAGGTATTCAATCAACAGTAACCTGCCGCCGTCGGCCATGGCGCGGCGAATGTTTTTCATGATCTTGATGGACTTTTCATCCTCCCAGTCGTGAATGATGAACTTCATCAGGTAGGCGTCGCCGCCCGCCGTCACGGATTGGAAGAAATCGCCGCCTTCGATGTCGCAACGGTTCAGCACGCCTTCCGCCTCCAGTCTGGCCGGAGCGCCGTCAACCACATGCGGCTGGTCAAACACCACGCCGTTCATGGCCGGATTGGTTTTCAGAATCGCGGCCAGCAGCGCGCCATGCCCGCCGCCGATGTCCACAACTTTACGAAAGCCTGAAAAGTCGTAGGCGCCAACCACTGCCGCATTGATGGCTTCCGTGAATCCTGTCATCGCATCGTTGAAGACCGCGGCGTCTTCCGGATGCCAGGCGTAATACTCCCAGATGTTCTGGCCAAAGAAATTGTCGAAGGCAATATCGCCGGTCTGAACGCTGTGCAGCAGATTGCCCCAGGCTTTGTAATGTTCCTGACCGAGTCCAGCGATTGCAAAGCCGCGCAGCGATCCGGGCGCATCCTTGCGCAGGGTTTCCGACAGCGGCGTCGAAACAAATTCTTCCTCCTCGGCCTCTCTAAAAATGCCCTGGCTGGCCAACGCGCGCATCAGCCGGTACAGCGAAGCCGGATGTGTGCCGCTCGCTCTGGCCAGTTCGGCAATGGTCCGTGGCTGATCGCTGACCAGATCGGCCAGGCCCAGTTTGGCCGCGACATGGATGGCCTGCGAAAGCCACAGGCCGGAAAACATCTGCATCATTACGTCTTGCGGCGCGGCTTGCGGCGCCTGCTGCATTGCTTGCGCTGAATTCATCGTTGCGTCCTCTCCTCGTTTTGACTGGTTGATAACTTCTCCACTCAACGCATGCGAAATGGACGCGCCAGAAAGCTCAGCCAGGACTGCTTTTTTTTTCGTCGCTCAAACCTGGGAAAAAAAGTTCGCTTCCGGCCTTCCTTAACTTCAGTGGCGCATGTCGTGTGCGATATCCAGAAACAATGAAAAACGTGGCGCGGACTTCAGCCCGCAAGAATATTCAAA
>JAJNQA010000050.1 GCA_021155085.1 Heliomicrobium sp.
AAACAGCGCGTAGACTTGCTGACGAAAGTCCGTCAGTGAATTAAGATGCGTCGGGGTCGGTTTGTTTTTGTTCACACATAACAACTACCCCAAGCGCGGCTGGGTTCAAAGCCCAGCCGCGCTTTGTCTAAAGTCGAATAGTGAACAAGGGAACGTGGATAGTTGGTGGGTGAATTGCCAATCTCAGCAAAGCCATAATGAGGTCGTGTGAGCAATAGCCCGGTCAAAGATAGTCGTATAAATTCGCCATTCGGATTGTCAACGCGTACAAGCATCTGACCGAAGTAAAACGGGAGTTCGTCTTAAGCAGGCGGATGCTGCAATCGGGAACCGCCATCGGAGCCAACGTTCGCAAGGCCAATCAAGCCGAATCGAAAACCGAGTTCACTCACAAAATGTGTCTTGGGCTTGAAGAAGCCGCCGAAACTGAATACTGGTTGGAGCTTTTGCGCGAGGCTGAATTTTTGGAGCAGAAGGAATTCGAGTCGCTCCACGGCGATTGCGAAGAGCTGCTGAAGCTTCTAACCTCAATCGTCAAATCATCGAGGCAGCAAACGTAGTTCAAGCGTAACCCGCTACGAAAAGGTGTTCATCAACTATTAACTTTCCCCTGGTCACTATCCACTATGAAAACCTATCCGCTTTATTTGAATAATGACTGGCTGGTTTCCGCGCCGTTTGTACAAGTTCTCAATCCGGCGAATGGTGAGACGCTGGCGCAGGTTTCCACTGTTGACCGTTCGCGTGTCGCGCAAGCCATCGCGGACGCCCACGAAGCGTTCCAATCCTGGCGCAAGCTGACCGGCAAAGCGCGGGCGGATTTTCTGCTGGCCATTGCCGAGGAACTGGAAGACCGTAAACAGGACATTGCCCGCACAATTACACTGGAAAATGGCAAGCCGCTGGCGCAAAGCTTTGGCGAAGTGGCGATGACCGTGGATCACCTGCGCTGGTTTGCCGAAGAAGCCCGGCGCGCGTATGGCCGCCTCATCCCGCATCAAGCCGACGGCAAGCGCAATCTGGTGATTAAGTCGCCGATGGGTGTTGTCGGAGCGATTACGCCGTGGAATTTCCCGCTGGTGCTGGCGGTGCGAAAAATGGCTCCGGCCTTGGCCGCAGGGAATACGTTTGTGCTGAAACCGGCGGAGCAAACGCCGCTGAGCGCGCTTGCCTTTGCCGAATGCGTGGCTGCCGCCGGGTTGCCGAAAGGCGTTTTCCAGGTCGTGCTTGGCGAAGCTTCCGAAATTGGCAAGGAGTTTCTGGAAAATCCGCTTTGCCGCAAGGTCAGCTTTACAGGCTCGACGGAAGTTGGACGTTTGCTGATTGCCGGAGCGGCGAATACGGTCAAACCATTGTCGTTGGAACTGGGCGGAAATGGGCCGGTGCTGGTTTTCAGTGACATTGATTTGAACCGCGCGGTTGAAGGCGCGCTCATCGCCAAGACGCGCAACACTGGCCAATCCTGCATCGCGGCCAATCGGATTTATGTGGAACGCGGCATCTACGAACCTTTTCTGGAAGCCTTCACGGCGAAAATGAAAGCGATGAAAGTCGGCGACGGATTGGAACCGGGCGTGGAGATTGGCCCGCTGATTGATGACGCTGGATTGGCAAAGGCGTTGGTGCACATCAAAAACGCTGTTGCCGGAGGCGCTCGCGTGTTGTGCGGCGGCAAGCGTTCAGGTGACAAAGGCTTTTTCATTGAACCGACCGTGCTGGCGGATGTGCCTGCCGATGCGTTGTGCATGCAGGAAGAAACTTTTGCGCCGGTCGCCGCCATCGCGCCTTTTGACAACGAAGAAGAAGCCGTCGCGATGGCGAACAATTCGGTTTACGGCTTGAGCGCGTATGCCTTCACCGGCAATCTGGATCGCGCATTCCGGCTGATGGAAGCGCTTGAAGCCGGGACGATTGGCATCAACGACGGCGTGCCTTCCACCAGCAACGCTCCGTTTGGCGGCGTCAAACAAAGCGGCTGGGGCAGGGAACTGGGCAGCGAAGGTTTGGACGCTTTTCTGGAAACCAAGCATGTTTCGCTGGGGCTGCAAATCTAGGATTTCGTGTGTAGAATCCCGGTCAGACGGAGGTAATCTTAATGAGTCAATACGGTGTTCAACTCAAAACGACTGAGGACGTTTTCTATGAGCTTTGCAGGCAGAATCCGGACTTGCGTCTCGAACGCTCTGCGAAAGGAGAGGTGATCGTTACGCCGCCAACTGGATGGGAGACTGGCAATAAGAATGCGGAGATCAACCGTCAGTTAGGAAATTGGGCGAGGCAGGATGACACTGGCAAAATTGGTGAATCTTCAACTGGCTTCAAATTGCCGAATGGCGCTGATCGTTCTCCGGACGCTTCCTGGGTTGAGAAGTCGCGGCTAGCGCAGGTGCATCTTGAGCAACGGAAGAAGTTCTTGCCACTATGCCCTGACTTTGCGATTGAATTGCGCTCGCCCAGCGATGACCTTGATACGATCAAGGCCAAGATGGAAGAGTACATCGCTTGCGGCTTGCAGTTGGGCTGGTTGATTGATCCAGAAGAGAAGACCGTTTACGTCTATCGTCCGGGGGCGGTAGTTCAGAAGCTGGAGAACGTCAATGAAATCTCCGCCGATCCCGAATTGCCAGGCTTTGTGCTCGATTTGCGCGAAATCTGGGAACCGCAGCTTTGAAGTTTCAGGCCGAACGTTGATAAGCCCGAAACGCGCGCGTGGCCAGCGCCGCGCAGAAAACGGCGAAAACCAGCAAACAGCCAATCCGCAACAGCACGAAACTCCAATCCGTATTTCCATTCAATGCCGCGCGTGCGGCTTCGACGCTCCAATTGACCGGGTTGTAACGCGACACCGAACGAATCCAGTCCGGCATGACGGCGGAAGCCATAAAGACCGGCGACAGGAAGGTCAGCGGCATCAGGATGAAGTTCGATGCGCCGATGACGGATTCCTGTTTACGAATCAGCAATGCCAGCGCGTTGGAAAGCGCGGCGAAAGGAGCCGCCAGCAGCATCCCGCAAATCAGCAGCACGATGACGCCCGGAATTCCGCCCGCAAAGCGCGCGCCGGTCAGAAAGCCAAGACTGATCAATATCAGAGACTGAACAATGCTGACCGCGGCCATCGAAATGATGCGGCCGGTGATGATGGCGGCGCGATTCATCGGAGAAACCAGCAGCCGGTCCATCACGCCCTGATTCAATTCCATGATCATGCCCATTCCGTTCCAGCCACCGGCCATCAGCGCGGACATGATCACAATGCCCGGCGTGACAAAGCTGATGTAGGAATCGGCATTGAAGCCCGGAAGTTCGACGACTCGTTTGAACAACTGGCCGTAGAGCAGCAGCCAGATGATCGGCTGCACCAGCGAAATGACGATCCACCATGGTTGGCGCGACAGGTTGCGCAACAGCCGCTCCGCCATCAGCAATGAATGCGTAATGAAGTTCATCGTGCCCCTTTTTGCATTGTCTGGTTACCCTTTTCGGCTTCGCTGAAAGTTCGGCCGGTGTAGCGCAAATAGACATCATCCAGCGAAGGCCGCGCCACGGTCACTGACGCGACCTTCAATCCCGCCGATTCCAGCGCGACCAGCATGCCCGGCACCGCCGTCGCTCCCTGGCTGGCGCGCGCGTGCAGCGAATGGCCTTCGACGCGGATTTCGCCAATGCCGTCGAGACGGCTGAAGGCTTCGCGCACCTGGTTTTCGGTTTGCGCGCGCGCGAATTCGATATGAATGGCGTCGCCGAACAACTCGCCTTTCAATTGTTCCGGCGCGCCTTCGACCACCAGCTTACCGTGATCCACGATGGCCAGCCGCTGGGCGAGTTGATCCGCCTCTTCCAGATAATGCGTGGTCAGCAGCACCGTGATGCCGTCTTCCCGCGACAATTTCGCGATGTCTTCCCACAGGCTTGCGCGTGCTTCGGGATCCAGGCCCGTTGTGGGTTCGTCAAGGAAAAGCACCTGCGGGCGATGCACCAGTCCCATGGCAATATCCAGCTTGCGCTGCATGCCGCCGGAATAGGTTCGCGCAACGGCATTGGCCGCCTCCGCCAGCCGGAATCGTGTCAGCAATTCTTCCACACGATGTTTCAATTCCTGCCCGCGCAAGCCGTAAATTTTGCCTTGCAGCGTCAGGTTTTCGCGGCCGGTGGCTTCGGTGTCCACGCCGGATTTCTGTGCGACGCAGCCGATGGCGCGGCGCACTTTTTCCGGTTCGCGCAGTACGTCAAATCCCGCAACCGTGGCCGAGCCGGAGTCCGGCCGCGACAGCGTGTTGAGGATTTTGATCGTGGTGGATTTGCCCGCGCCATTCGGGCCAAGAAGGCCAAAGATCGTTCCCGCCTCGACGCCGAAGCTCAGGCCGTCGAGCGCGCGAACTTTGCCGCCGTAGGTTTTGACCAGATCGTGAGCTTCTATTGCAGCAGCACTCATTCAACTCTCCAGTGGTTTGGGGCAAGCTAAAAATCGAAACGGTCTACATTCGACTTGTTGAAGATAAAGGGCGCGCCCAGCATCACGTCGCTCTCTTTGACTTCGATCTTCTTCAACCTGCCTGCGTTAATTTCTTTGTCGCCCAGCTTCAGCTTGCCCGCGCTCAGTTCATTAGCCGCATAAACCGTCAGATAGCCCAGATCAAGCGTGTTCCACAGCACGAAGCTTTCGATGACGCCGTCGTGAACGTAAGACTTGCAGAGGCTGGGAATCGAAAGGCCAATGACTTTGACATCCTGCCGGCCAGATTGTTTGACGGCTTCGGCGGCGCCCGGAACCGCCGGCGCGGCGACGCCCATAATCAGTTTGACGTTCGGATGCACTTTCATCACGTTCTGCGTTTCCGCAAAGGCGCGGTCACGGTCGCCGTCGCTGGGTTGAATGGCGACCAGCTTGATGTCCGGATACTTTTCCGCCAGGCGCGCTTTGATGTGCTTGATCCATTCGTTCTGATTGGCGGCGCTCAGACTGGCGGTGATGATGGCGAATTCGCCTTTATTTCCCAGGATTCGCGCCGCTTCGTCCATCAGCGTGAAGCCGATGCCCTGCGGCGTCGCCTGGTTGATGAAGAAGTCGCGCGCATTCGCTTCGGCGTCGGCGTCCCAGGTAATGACCTTGATGCCCTTTTCGCGCGCCTTGCGCAGCACGGTCGAAATCCCGGCGGAGTTTTCGACGCTGACGGCGATGACATCCACGCCACGCGTGATCCAGCCTTCGACGACTTCGTTTTGTTTGGCCGGGTCGAGGTCGGTCGGGCCGTCCCAGATCAGATCAACGCCAAGTTCCCGGGCGGCTTCTTCCGCGCCTTTGCGGCAACTGACGAAATAGGGATCGCCTTTCGCTTTCGGCATCATCGCGACAGTCGTGCGTTTTGCGGCAACCCCTTCCTCACGGCCGTGGGGCTGACTCTTGAGCGAGCGAACCAGCAGCCAGTTGCTGCCCGCGACCAACAAACCTGCCGCCAGAATCGCCGCGCAGATAAATGCAACTTGAGAGTTTTTCACGTCAAAATCCTCAGTAGAAGTGGAACAGGCTTGAGCCTGTTCAGGCGTGGGAACAGGCTCAAGCCTGTTCCACGACGCAAACCGATCAACACAAATTGTTGCAATCAGCAGCGTGCCCGTGAGAATGCCCGCCAGTTCCGTCGGCAATGTCGCCAGCCGCAATCCGTTTTGCAGAATGACAATGGCAAACAAACCCAGCACCGTTCCCCAAATCGTTCCGCGCCCGCCGAAAATCGAAGTTCCGCCCAGCACCACCGCCGTAATCGCGATCAGTTCGTAGCCCGTGCCCGCATCGGATTTGGCCTGACCGAGGTGGGCCACGTAAATCACCGCGGCCAGACTCGCCGCCAAGCCTGAAAGCATGTAGACCAGCGCAATGCGTTTGGCGACAGGAATTCCGGCGAATCGTGCGCCTTCCGCCGAAAACCCCATGGCATACAGGCTGCGGCCAATCGCCATCCGGTGCATCAGCAGAAAGTAAAAGACAATCGCTGCGATCAGGATCAAGGTTTGCGGCGGCAGAAAATTCAGCCAGTAGCCCTGTCCTAAAAACAGAAAGGAAGAGGGGAAGCCGCTGTAGTTGGCGACGCCGCCCGTAATGCCTTCGGCCAATCCGCGAAAAAGCGAAAACGTGCCCAGCGTGACAATCAGCGGCGGCAGCTTCAACCTTGCGATCAATAGCGCGTTCAATCCGCCGCCTGCCAAACCGACCAGCAGCGTCAGCAAAGCGCTCGCCCAGATTGGCAAGCCGGCGGTTTTCCACATCCAGCCGCAGGCGATTGCCGACAGCCCCATCATTGAACCGACCGACAGATCAATGCCGCCCGTGATAATGATCGGCGTCAGCGCCAATGCCAGCAGGCCGATTTCAACGCTCAGCCGGATGATTTCAAACCCGTTCGACCGCGAAAGGAAGTTCTCGCCAATGACGCTGAACAGCAGCGTTTCGACAACCAGCAGGATCAGCAACGCCCATTCGTGATTCGGAAACAGGCGCCGCCGAAGCGGTTCTTTGATGGCGAACGGCGCGGATTGTGGCATTTCAATGCTTGGGTCGATGCTTGGGTCGCTGTTTTGGTCGTTGTTTCGGTATTTGCTTGATCAGGAATCGTTTTACAGGCAAACGCGCGCGGATTATAGTTGCGCCGTTTGCGAAAGCAAAGACGCGCTCATCCCCATACGATAAATCGAAAAACAATCGGCACGCGCCTGCCAGGTTCGTGCTGCTTCCCAATCGCGCGGGCAGGAGTTTGCGCGACCACGTTTCAGGAGACGACCATGAATTTAACAGGGATACTCAACGATGCACTCAGCGGCGATACTGTCAGCCAGATCAGCCAGACGATTGGCGCTGACGAAGGTTCGACCAGCACAGCGATTCAGGCGGCATTGCCGATGCTGCTCGGCGGGTTGGCCAACAACAGTGCCACCGAAGAAGGCGCTTCAGGATTGATGGGCGCGCTTGATCGCGATCACGACGGCAGCGTGCTGGATGACATTGGCGGATTGATCGCCGGTAATCTTGGCGGCGGCGCCGCCAACGGCGCTGGAATTCTCGGCCACATCTTTGGCGGCCAGCAGTCCACGGTGGCGCAAGGCGTCAGCCAGGCCAGCGGCCTGGATATGGGCAAAGTTGGTCCGTTGCTGGCAATTCTGGCTCCCATCGTGATGGGCGCGATTTCGCGCACGCGCCAGCAAAGCAATGTCGGGACTTCCGACCTCGGCGGCCTGCTCGGTGGAGCCGCGCAGCAGATGGGCGGCGGATCGGACCTGATGGGAATGCTGGGCGGCATGCTCGACCGCAACCGCGACGGTTCAGCGGTGGATGATGTTGTCGGCATGCTCGGCGGGTTGCTCGGCGGACGCCGGTAACAGGACGGTATGCGAGCGTGAGTGAGCGCCTTCAGTTCTTGGGAGAGGCACTCGCTTACGCTCGTGTACCGCTCTAACCAAGCTTCGACATGCTGGAACTCAAATACCAATACGGGCGGCTTTCCTACCGCCGAAAATCCACGGGGCAGGAACGCGGACGCGAAGACTGGGGGCTGACGCGGAATCGCGACGGCACGACGACAATGCGCTGTCTGGCGATGACCGATGATTCCAAATTCGTGCGCGACGTGACTTTTACCCGCAACAAGGAAGGCCGTCCCATTGATGCCTTCGTCCGGTTGCAAGTGGATACGCAGTTGATCGGAGCCGGCTACTTCCGCGTTGACGGTGGCAGAATGCATGTCACCGCCGACGGCATCGAAACCGGCCACATCACGCAGACCGTCAAAACCCCCAACGAACTTTTTTCCATTATCACGCACGCCGTCATGCTGGATGGCTGGACAATTTTCAATTACGACCGAACGCGCGGCGGCGAACAGTCGCGCATGGTTTACAACACCTCGACGCGATGGAACGGCGCAGACGGCCCGCTCGGACGAATGGAATCCTGCCGCGTCAACTTGCTCGGCGACGAGGAAGTCACAATCCCTGCCGGAACCTTCAAGGCCACCCATTTCACGATTGCTTCCAGCACCCTGGAGGTCCCCACCGCACATTTGTGGGTGGCGGGCGAAGACCGCATTCTGCTGCGCTACGACTGGGGCGAACTGGATCACGAATATGTGCTGACTTCATGGAAGACCGAGCAGCGGTAAGTCTTCCTGAAAATTCCTGGCTGAATTGATTCCCAATTTGGGGCGGCTGTGTTATCTCCCTTTTTCTTCTCCTGCCTTATCTGAATTTCCACAAGCATCCGAACAATCTGGCTCTCAATTTCCAGGAGGAACTTGTATGCGTAAGCTGCTCAAAATTGTCGTCTTCGCGTGTTTTATAGGCGTCTCAACTTATCTGGCTGTTTCAGGGATTTTGGGCAATCAGACGGTTTCCGCCGCTTTACTGCCTGCTGCACAAGACGACGAGAAGGTTTGCCAGTGTCCGGAAGCGAAGGAAAATCCGCTGCCGCCGCCGACTTCGCTTTCCCCGGATGCGTTTCACGACAAGCTGCTGGCTTTTCTGGAAAGCCAGGAATACGCGAACCTGAAATGGTGCGAAGACAAGCGGGTGCGCGACACCGGCCCGTGGATTAATGGGATGTCTTATGGCGTTCACCCGTCGGTGAAGATTTATTACTCGCCGGGCATCATTGCCTGGTTGGTCGGCGGGCGCCTGGGCGACATCCCGGACGGCGCAATGATCGTCAAGGAGATGTACGATTCCCCGGCGGCGCGCTGGGAAGGCCAGACGCTCAAACCCGCAAGCTGGACGGTGATGATCAAGGATTCCAAAGGCTCCAAAGACGGCTGGTACTGGGGCGGGTTGTGGACCAGCAATCCGCCAATGCCGAAACCGAGCGATAGTTACAAACCGCCGTTCAGCGTGCTCAACGAAGGCTTTTCGCTGGCCTGCATCCACTGCCACTCTTCGGCGGAAAAGGAAATGACCTTTGCCACGCTGAACAACATCAAAGGCTTTCGCGGAAATCCGGTCACCTATTTTGTGGATGATTCCTGGCGGCCATCCGCCACGAGCGCGGCGGCGGTTCAAATGGAGCAAACCGACGACCCCAGCCACACCAAACATTACCAGACGGCCAGGTTGCCGCTGGCCAAACTGGTGGACGCGCAATTCTACAAACTGCTGGGAACCGGGCCGCGCGTCGCTGAAAACGCCGTCCGCATCATGCCCGCCGAAACCTATGACCACGTCTGGGCCGGCGCGAAAGGCGCGGAGATGTTTCTGACTTCGGACAATTGCCAGTGGTGCCACAGCGGCAACGCCTGGTACGGCAAGAAGTTCTACATGATTCTGGAAGGCGGATCGAAGAATCCCGTCAATGTCTCGCCGTATGGCGAATGGCGCTGGTCGCCGATGGGCCTGGCTGGACGCGATCCGATCTTTTACGCGCAACTCGACAGCGAAATCGCCTATTTGCGCCGGGAGAAAACCGAGAAGGAAGTTGAGCAGGTCGTCAATCTTTGCCTGAGTTGTCACGGCGTAATGGGCAAACGCCAGTTGAATCTGGATCATAACTACCTGGGAAATTCCGGCAGCGGCAATCCCAAAGAACCGGATTTCAAACTGGATTTCGTCTACAACACCAACCTGAATGATCCGAACTTCAAGTACGGCGCACTGGCGCGCGACGGCGTCAGTTGCGCATCCTGCCATCACATCGTTCGCGACAAAACGCCGCCCGGCGAAGACTCGCTGCAATACTTCCTGAAAAATTCGATTACCGGGCAGTTCAAAACCGGCAACGCCGACGAACTTTATGGCCCGTTCAAAAACGAAAATATCACGCCGTATCCGATGAAACAGTCGCTGGGCGTGACGCCGAAACACGACGAATACATCAGGGATTCGCGGATGTGCGGCAGTTGCCACACCATTGATCTGCCGGTGATGGACGGCAAACCCGGACAGATGCACCTGGAACAATCCACCTACCTGGAATGGCTGAACAGCCAGTTTCAGACCGAATTCAAGCCCGGCGCGAACGCGAAATCCTGCCAGGATTGCCACATGGCGGGCAGCTACGCCAACCGGAAAAACAACGTCAACATTCCGCAAATCAATTCGGTTGTTGCGGACATTCAGGATCAGGCGTACCCGATGTCGGAAAATCGCGCGTCGGAAAAAGACGTTTTCGTCCGCTACCGCACGGGCAATGTTGCCAAAGGCGAAGAAGGTTTCGCGCGCCACCAACTGCAAGGGCTGAATGTCTTCCTGCTGGAAATGTTCAATCAGTTCATGGCCAGGGATTCCAGCACGCCGCCGAACTATTCCAACGAAATCCTCGGCGTTCGCAAAAGCGATTACATGAGCACGCTCAACAACGATCTGGACAACGCCATCGCCAATTTCGTCCAGCAGGCGGAAAACGACACCGCGACCATCGAATTCGCACCGCCGAAAGTCATCAACCGCGAACTGGCCGTGGATGTGAAAATCACCAACAAGACCGGCCATCGTCTGCCAAGCGGCGTCGGCTTCCGCCGCGTCTTTGTTGAATTACTGGTGATGGACAGCAGCAACGGCAAGGAAAACATTCTGTGGTCATCCGGGCGCACCAACCAGCTTGGGTTTATCGTGGACAAGGAAGGCAGGATTCTGGATTCGGAATACGTCGGAACCAACACCGCGAACGGCGGCAAGTCCCAGCCGCACTATTACGACGCCGACAATCGCCGCATCAGGCGTTCGGACCAGGTGCAAATCTTTGAAGAGTTGGTCAAAGACGCCAACGGCAAATTCACCACCAGCTTTTTGCGCATTGACGAAGAGTTCAAGGACAACCGCCTGCTGCCCATCGGCTGGTCCGCCAAAGGGCCTTCGCCTTCACTGACCGGCAGGTATCTGGAAATTACTTTTCCCAAAGGCGACGCCGCCAAAGACCCCAACTACCTGAATGGCAGCGGCACCAGCATCGTTCCGTATCGAATTCCCGTCAGCGAATTGCGCGGCGTAGACCCGTCAAAACTGACGGTTAAAGCGACGCTCTACTATCAGGCGATTCCTCCGTATTACCTGATGCAGCGTTTTGAACAAGCGCCGAACGGCGATGGAACGCGGCGGTTGTACTATCTGACTTCCAATCTGAATCTACGGAATACACCGATCAAGGACTGGAAACTGCCGCTGGTGTCTTTCAGCCTGCCGGCAGTTCGCCGGTAGCTCGCTGCCATAGAATTCAAGAAAAAGAAATGTACAGCCGAGCGGTTAGTCGGCTGAGGTCGTGGCGGGCAAACCTTTGGGATTCACTGAAACCGCTGCCTAGAAAGCCCCCGCGGACGAACAGTGGGGTGGTACATCTTTTTATGTCATTGCTACAACATGCTCCAACCTTTACTCCGGAAAACGTCATTCAGTTCGTCCTGCAGCATTATGGAATTGCCGTGACAGTTTCGTCCCTGCCCAGCGAACGCGATCAGAACTTTCTGCTCGTGGCCGAATCGGGCGAGCGGTTTGTTTTCAAAATCGCCAACGCCGCCGAAGACCGCGCCATGCTGGCGGCGCAGCAGCAGGCGATGCAGCAAGCGGCCAGACAGCTTTCGATCTGCCCGCAAGTCGTCATGGCGTTGAACGATGCTTCGATTGTCGAACTCGAATCGCCAACCGGCGCAGGGCATCTGGCCTGGATGATTACTTATTTGAACGGCGTTCCGCTGGGCACAGTGCGGCGGCATTCGCCAGAATTGCTGCGCGAATTCGGCGCTTGTCTGGGCAAGCTGGATCGTGCGTTGGCCGATTTCGATCATCCGTCAATTCACAGAGATTTTCATTGGGACCTGGCCAACGGTTTGCGTGAAGTTCGCAAATACGAATCGCTGATTCCCGATGCCGAAATGCGGCAACTGATCAACACGCTTGCCGATGATTTTGAACGCCACACTTTACCTTTATTGTCGCAGCTCCGCCGCAGTGCGATTCACAACGACGCCAACGATTACAATGTGCTGGTGGGCGGCGGCGAAGACCTGTATTCCCGCAATCAGCACATCGCGGGCCTCGTGGATTTCGGCGATATGGTGTTCAGTCACACGGTCAACGAACTGGCCGTGGCGATTGCTTACGCCGTGCTGGACAAAGCCGATCCGCTGGCGGTGGCAGTGCAAATGGTCAGCGGGTACCATTCAGAAAATCCGCTGACCGAAGCCGAACTTTCCGCACTCTTCGGGTTGATCTGTTTACGGCTCTGCACCAGCGTCTGTCTGGCGGCGCATCAACAGCAGCAGCGTCCCGGCGACGAATACCTTTCCATCAGCCAACAGCCGATTCGCAACACGCTGCCAAGACTGGCAAAGATTCATCCGCGATTTGCCGAAGCTGCGTTTCGTCAGGCTTGCGGCCTGAAAAAAACGTTTGTAGTCCCGCCTTCAGGCGGCAGCGTTCGCTTGCCGAGTCTGTCGCCCGAAGGCGGGACTACGTACGCGATTTCCGTAATTGACGCCGATCTCAGAACTGAGCCGTTGATCGTCTTCGATCTCAGCGTAGGCAGTCCGTTGCTCAGCGGCGACCCGGCGCAAAACGCCGAGCCGAGATTAACCGAGCGGCTGTTTGGGTTGATGAAATCGGCCAACGTCAACGTCGGTGTTGGCCGTTACGACGAAGCGCGGATGCTTTACGTCACGCCGCTGTTTGATGCTGAATCCACAAATGCCGAACGCCGCACGGTGCATCTGGGAATGGATCTGTTTGTCGAAGCGGATTCGGCGGTGTATGCGCCGCTGGCCGGCGAAGTCCATGCTTTCAACAACAACGCCGCGCCGCTGGATTACGGGCCGGTCATCATCTTGAAGCACAAATTTGGCGAGCAGGAGTTTTTCACGCTCTACGGCCATTTGAGCGAAGGTTCGGTTGACGATTTGCGCGTCGGGCAAAAGTTCGCGGCGGGCCAGTTGCTGGGTTCGGTGGGCGCGCCGCCGGTTAACGGCGGTTGGACCCCGCACCTGCATTTTCAAATCATCACGGACTTGCTCGATTTGGGCTGCGATTTTCCGGGCGTTTGCCGTGCCAGCGAGCGCGAAATCTGGCGCGAATTCTCTCCTGATCCGAATTTGATTCTGGGAATTCCCGCGGACCGCTTTCCGCCCGAAGCGCCAGTCAAAGCTGAAACCCTGGCCGTGCGGCGCCGGCGTATCGGACGCAATTTAAGCATCGGGTATCGCGATCCGGTGAAAGTCGTTCGTGGCTGGCGGCAATACCTGTATGACGAAACGGGGCGGCAGTACCTGGACGCTTACAACAATGTCCCGCACGTCGGCCACTGCCATCCGCGTGTAATCGAAGCCGCCTGCAAACAGATGGCCGTGCTGAACACCAACACGCGCTATCTGCACGACGCAATCAATCGTTACGCCGAAAGCTTGTGCGCGACCTTGCCCGAACCGTTGAGCGTTTGCTTTTTCGTCAATTCGGCCAGCGAAGCCAACGAACTGGCGTTGCGGTTGGCGCGGGCGCACACGCGGCAGCGCGATATGATCGTGCTGGAAGCGGCGTATCACGGCCACACGACTGGTTTGATTGACATCAGCCCGTACAAACACGACGGCCCCGGCGGCGCAGGCGCGCCTGACTGGGTTCACACCACGCCGATTCCTGACGGCTATCGCGGTCAATACAAATACGGCGACGCGCAAGCTGGCGAAAAGTACGCCGCGCACGTCAACGAGGTCATTGAAAAGTTGACGCGCAACGGGAAAGGTCTGGCGGGCTTCATCGCCGAAACCTGTCCCAGCGTGGGCGGGCAGATTTTCATGCCTGCGGGGTATCTGACTTCGGTGTACCGCGCGGTTCGTGCGGCGGGCGGCGTCTGTATCGCCGACGAAGTGCAAACCGGATTGGGCCGCATCGGCACGAATTTCTGGGCGTTTCAGGATCACGGCGTCACGCCGGACATCGTCGTGATGGGCAAACCGATTGGCAACGGTCATCCAATTGGCGCGCTGGTGACGACGCCCGAAATCGCCGATTCGTTCAACAACGGCATGGAATTTTTCAGCACTTTCGGCGGCAATCCGGTTTCGTGCGCCGTTGGGCTGGAAGTGTTGAACATCGTTCAGGACGAAGGATTGCAGGCGCATGCGCTGCGCGTCGGCAATCGAATGCTGGCAGGATTGCGGTCGTTTGTGGATCGTTTCCCGCTGGTCGGCGACGTGCGCGGTTCAGGATTGTTTTTTGGCGTCGAATTGGTGCGCGACCGGCAAACGCTGGAACCCGCCGCCGAAGAAGCTTCATTCGTGGCCAACCGCATGCGCGACCACGGCATTTTGCTCGGCACGGACGGCCCATTTCACAACGTCGTTAAAATCCGCCCGCCGATGCCCTTTGACGAACAAAATGCAGACTTTCTGGTCGTCACGATAGCGGAAATTTTGAGGGAGCTTTGATGGATTGTTGAAATCAGTCTGTCTGTAGTCTGTCTGGATGACAGCAGTCACTTGGGACTAAAAAGGAATCGGATGAGTGACCGATCAAGAGTTCTTGACGCTGGATAAACCAGTCCGCCGATTTCATCAATTCCACCGCAAAAAGCCCACCGCGACAAGCGTGCATCGCGCAGCCGGGCCGCAGAATTTTGAATCGTCATTCAACTGGTCAAACCAACTTCTGTCCGCTAGAATCCCGGCTTACTTCACTCCACAGCATTCATCTATTTCAGGAGAAATGACAATGTCATCCGCGGGAAAACTTGCGATTCTGGTCGGCGGAGGTCCGGCGCCCGGCATCAATTCGGTGATCGGGTCGGCGACGATCAAGGCGATCAATGAAGGGTTTGAAGTCCTGGGCATTCAGGACGGATTCAAATGGCTGGTGCGGCGCGACAAATCGTGCGCGCGGCAGCTTTCGATTGACGACGTGTCGCGCATTCATTTGCGTGGCGGCTCGGTTCTGGGCACGGCGCGCGAAAATCCGACCAAGTCCGAAGAGTCCATGAAAGCTGTCGTCGAAACACTGACCGAACTCGGTGTGACGCATCTGGTGACGATTGGCGGCGACGACACGGCGAAATCTTCGGCGACGGTGGCCGAACGGTCGAGCATTCACACCGTTCACGTGCCGAAGACGATTGATAACGATTTGCCGCTGCCCGCGCACATTCCAACCTTTGGCTTTCAGACGGCGCGCCACACCGGCGCGGAGATCGTCCACAACTTGATGGAAGACGCCAAATCCACGCGCCGCTGGTATGTGGTGGTGGCGATGGGAAGGCAGGCCGGTCACCTGGCGCTCGGAATTGGCAAAGCCGCCGGCGCGACCGTCACCCTGATTCGCGAAGAGTTCGAGAACGAGACGGTTCCGTTTTCGCACATCTGCGACATTCTGGAAGGCACGATCATCAAACGCCGCGCGACTGGGCGTCATTACGGCGTGATCGTTCTGGCGGAAGGTTTGATCGAAAAACTAGACCCCAACGAGATGAACGATCTGGAAGATGTCGAACGCGACGAACATGGCCATATTCGTTTTGCCGAATTCGATTTGGCGCGGATCGTCAAATTCGAGTTGGAAGACCGCTTTCGCAAGCGCGGCATACACGTTTCGATCAGCAACAAGAACGTCGGTTATGAGCTTCGCTGCTGCGACCCAATTCCGTTCGATATGGCCTACTGCCGGGAACTGGGCAATTCCGCGATTCGCTTTTTGCTCGGCGGCGGTTCCGGCGCAATGGTCAGCGTGCAGAACGGGCATCTGGTTCCGCTGCTGTTCGAAGATATTCGCGATCCGAACACAGGCAAAACGCGCGTCCGCAACGTGGATGTGGCCAGCGAAACCTATCGCGTCGCCCGCGAATACATGCTCCGGCTGGATTACTCAGACTTCGAGAATGCCGGCTGGGCGGAGAAATTGGCGCAAGCCGGCAATTTGTCGGTCGAAGAATTGAAGAAGAGGTTTGCATAAGATGGCAATCAAAAAACTTGGCATTTTAGTCGGCGGCGGCCCGGCGCCCGGCATTAACGGCGCGATTGCGGCGGCGGCACTCGAAGCGATCAAACACGGCTGCACGGCGGTCGGATTTCATGACGGGCTGGAATGGCTGACGCAGCGTTACACGGACGAAAAACACGAATTGACGGTGGACGAAGTCTCGCGCATTCATTTTGATGGCGGCTCGATTCTGGGCACGTCGCGAACTTCCGTCGCCTATAACCTGGTGGCGCTGGAAAACACCATCGCGGCATTGAAAAAACTGGAGATCGAAGCGCTGGTGATCATCGGCGGCGATGACATCGTCGCCAGCGCGCTGGCCATCGAACAGGGCGGAATCAAAGTCGTTCAGATTCCCAAAAGCGTGGACAACGATCTGCCGTTGCCGGGGCATTCGGCAACGCTGGGATACGAAACCGCGAGGCAGGCCGGCGTCAGGATTGTCGAAAGCCTGATGGAAGACGCCAAAACCACGGGCCGCTGGTACATTTGCGCCACGATGGGGCGACCGACCGGACATTTGACGCTGGGAATCGGCGTGGCGGCCGGCGCCACCTGCACGATCATCCCGGAAGAATTTCCGAAGACGCCGATTTCGCTCGGCGACATCTGCGACGTTGTCGAAGGCACGATCATCAAACGCCGCGCGATGGGCAAAAATCATGGCGTTATTCTGTTGTCGGAAGCCTTGTCGGAATTATTCGTGCAGTCCGAAGTGGCCAGCGCCAGCCGCGACGCACAGGGCAATGTCCGCGTTTCAGAAATCAACCTCGCCTACAAGGTGAAGACTGAAGTGTCCAAGCGGTTGACGGCGCGCGATGTCAAAGTGACGGTTGTGGATAAAACCATCGGCTACGAATTGCGCTGCTCCCCGCCCATCCCCTACGAAGCGGAACTTGCCCGCGACCTGGGCTTCGCCGCGGTGCGGTATTTGCAGGCGGGAGGTTCGTCGGCGATGGTGACAATGCAGAACGGTGAATTCACGCCCGTCCCCTTGGGCGAAGTGCTGGATAACAGCATCAAGCATGGCAAACAGCGGATGGTGGACGTGACGACAGAGAGTTATCAGGTTGCGCGCGATTACATGGTACGCTTGACGGCGAAGGATTTCGCGGATGATGTCTGGGTCGAAACTCTGGCCAAAGCGGCCGCGATGGACACGCCGTCATTCAAGGACTACTTTGCGAAATTCGTGCAGGAGAAGAATTAAACAACCAAACACCCAGGGGAGATTTTTGAATGAAACCTTTGAAATTGACAGTGTATGCCACGCTCGCGTTCCTGCTGCTGGCGGGATTGAGCGTTGCGGCGAAAAACAAGGCCGCGAAACCGGCTCCGGCAGCCGCCGCAGCCGAACCGACCAAGGCCATTGCCGTACTGAAACCGACCGACGGCAACAAGGTCTGGGGTTGGGTCACATTCACGAAGGACGGCGACAAGGTCAAAGTTGTCGGCGACATTGAAGGGCTGACGCCCGGCAAACATGGCTTTCACCTTCATGAATTCGGCGATTGCAGCGCGAAAGACGGGGCTTCCGCCGGTCCGCACTTCAATCCGCAGAACAGTCCGCACGCCGCGCACGAAAGCTCGGCGCGGCACGTCGGCGATCTGGGCAACATCGAAGCCGGCGCGGATGGCAAGGCGCACATTGATCTGACCGATTCGATGATGAAGCTTGATGGACCAACTTCGATCATTGGCCGTGGCGTGATCGTTCATGCGGCCGCCGACGATTTGAAATCTCAACCCGCCGGCAACGCAGGGGCGCGCCAGGCTTGCGCCGCCATTGGCGTTGCAAAACCATAACCACCAACAAAAACATCCTCAGGCAGCCGGCGTTGAACCCCCGGCTGCCTGATTCATTTCTCCGCGCCGAAAAATTGGCTCCGCAGCCCGCCAACATTTGACACCAGCAAGCGAGTCGTAGAAGCTGACCGCGCATTTTCGCAAGAGCATTGCGTTACCGATCCGCTTTTGCAGACTTTCACCTCCAACCCAATCGAGACACACAAAAATGGCTGAAGCGAAGAATCGTTTGATTCGTGGTCTGACTTTGACTGACACGACCGCGCTGGTGATTGGCACGGTCATCGGCACGGGCGTTTTTTTGAAAGCCGCGCCAATGGCGCAAGGCGTCGGCACGCCTTCGCTGGTGTTGCTGGCCTGGGTGGCAGCAGGCTTATTGTCGCTGGCCGGCGCGCTGACTTACGCGGAACTGGGCGCGATGCTGCCGCATGCTGGGGGCGAATACGTTTACCTGCGGCAGTCTTACGGCGAAGCGTCGGCGTTCCTGTTCGGCTGGCAACGGTTCATCGTCGCGGGCAGCGCTTCGATAGCCAGCCTGGGCGCGGGCGTGGCGATTTTTCTTTCAGTTTTTCTTCCGCTGAACGCGGTCTGGGCGGAGCATCAATTCAGATTCCTGGGGCAGACAATCAACTGGCAATTCGGCGCAAAACAGGTCGTGGCAGTTGGCATTATTCTGTTGCTGTCGGCAATGAACTGCCTGACCGTCGCTTTTGGCGGCAAGGTGCAGTCGCTGCTGACGGTGCTGAAAATCGCTGGAATTGCGATCATCATTGGCGGCGTCTTTTTCGTTTCGAAAGGCGCGACCTGGTCGAATCTGGCGACGCCCCAGGGGACGGCGAGCTGGACGGGGCTGTCCGTCTTTGGCGTGGCGATGCTGGCGGCGCTGTGGGGATATGACGGCTGGAACAACATGCCGATGGCGGCGGGGGAAGTCCGCGATCCGGGCCGCAACATCCCGCGCGCGTTGATCTTCGGCATGATCATCGTCATGGCAATCTATTGCCTGCTGAATCTGGCGTACTTTTACGCACTGCCCTTCAATGAAGTCGTAACTTCCAATTCGACCTTGTACCGCGATGCATTGCCGGCTTCGGCCAAAGCCGCGCAGACCTTTCTGGGCGATTATGGCGGACGGCTGATTTCCATCGTCTTCGTCATTTCGGCGATTGGCGCGCTGAACGGTTCGATCCTCTCAAACGCCCGCGTGCCATACGCCATGGCGGAAGACGGGTTGTTTTTCAAAGGGATGAAATCCCTGAGCAAGACGACGCGCGTGCCGGTGTTTGCGATTATGGTCCAGGGATTCTGGTCCTGCGTGCTGGCGCTGTCGGGGACGTTCGACCAGTTGACGGATTGTCTGCTGTTCGCTTCGTGGATTTTCTACGGTCTGACGACTTCCTCGGTTTTCGTGCTGCGGCGCAAACTGCCGAACGCCGACCGGCCTTATAAAACGCTGGGCTATCCGCTAATCCCGCTGGTCTTCGTGCTGGTGGCGATCTGGCTGATTTTCAACACGCTGTTTGCCAAGCCGGTGGAGTCGGTCGTTGGGTTGGGACTGATCGTGATCGGCCTGCCGCTGTACTTTTACTTCAAGCGGCGGTCATAGGAAGAGTTTTCAACGTGTTTTGCGAGGCTTCGATTTTTTCGGCGTGGAAATTGAGTCCATGCCAACTGCCGCCAACAGACTTTTGGCTGAAGGAAACTTCACGCGTTCGTACACGTCCGCAAGTTTTAACCGGGCATTAATGGAGGCAATTTCGATTTCCGCCGACAAGTCAGTTTCCATCGTGAATGTCCATTTTCGCCTGCCTTTCCGGCGCGCGTAATGCTCGACACAAGGCCGGTTTTGCGAAATCAGAATGTAGTCGGTCAGCGCAGGGATATTCTGGTAGCGTTCGAGTTTTGTATTCCGGTCGTAGACTTCGGTTCGGGGCGAAAGCACTTCAATGATGATTGTTGGATTGAGAATGACATCCTGGTGATCGTCATGAAAAACCGGTTCACCACAAACAACCGTCAAATCCGGGTAGGAGAATAAATCTTGCGGATCAGTTCTGATTTTTTGGTCTGACGTGTAGCCGACACAGGATGTCCCCTTGATCTGAGCGCCAACAGAAACGATTGCATTGAAACAAATCTGATTGTGTTTTGGGCTGCCGCCTGCCATCAGGTAAATTTCGCCGTCCAGATATTCGTGCTTCGTTTCGGACGCGCGCTCAAACGCCAGGTATTCTTCAGGCGTGTATCGGTAGACAAGGTCTTTTTGTGGTGTTGCCATCGTCTCCTCCAGAGTTATAAATGGATTGAGCGGCAGCAATCTTAAACAAAGCCTGCTTGGTTGTCATTGTTGGAAAGGAGCTTCATTCGATGAAAAAGTCACTAACCACTCTTTTTCTGGTTTGCTTTGCGGCGGCTGCCGCTTTTGCGCAGGAAAACAAAGTCGAAACCGGTTCGATCAACGGTGCGGCATTTCGGATCGAAATGCCCGCCACCTGGAATAAAGGTTTGGTGATGTACTGCCACGGCTATCAGGTTACCGGCACGCCGAATAACTTTGAAAATCAGCGGGCGCAAAGCCTGCGCAACGTCTTCCTTTCGCGCGGATTCGCCGTGGCCGAATCGGCTTACAGCACGCAGGGTTGGGCGGTGAAAGAAGCGGTGGAAGACACCGAAGCCTTGCGGCGGTATGTTGTGTCAAAGCATGGCAAGCCGAGCGAGACGATCGTGCTCGGCCATTCGATGGGTGGCGCGATCACGATTGCGACGATTGAAAAGTATCCGGAAATCTACGACGGCGCGCTGCCGATGTGCGGGCCACTGAATGTCACACTAAACGGGTTTCAGGAACGTATCTTCGACATGCTCGTAACCTTCGATTATCTGTTTCCGAACGTGGTCGGTTCGGTTGTGAATCTGCCGCAGGGGGCGAAGCTCGACCAGGCAAAGGTCAAAGCTGCTGTTGACGCCGCGCCCGAAAAAGCGGCGATGTTCGCCAAACGCTACAGCCTGTCTTCGACCGCCGAGCTCCCCGGCGTGCTGGCGTTCTGGTATGAGATTGTCCGCGAATTGCAGGTGCGCACGGGCGGGAATCCCTTCGACAATCGGAACACGATCTACGACGGATTCGACGACGACGTGGCGCTCAATCGCGGCGTCAAACGCTACGCCGCCGACGCCAAGGCGCGCGAATACCTGCGCCAGCATTATTCGCCGACGGGGAAAATCGCCGATCCGGTGCTGACGATTCACACCACCTACGATCAGTTGATTCCGGGACGCTACGTCAGCCAGTACGACGAATTCGCCCGCGTGGCTGGGACGCAGGATTTGTTCGTCGCCAAGTTCGTCGTGGCCAAAGGACATTGCAACTTCACGCCAGCGCAAACCGGTGCGGCCTTCGATGAACTGCTGAACTGGGTTCGTGAAAAGAAACGCCCGGCAGCAGGCGAGATCAAGTAACGCTCGTAGTTCCGCCTTCAGGCGGCAGTATTGCTCGGCAGATTACTCCAGTCCCAAGCCGACACTACAAAAGAAGATCAACCATGCGCACACTCGACATCATCATTCTCTTTGCCTACTTGATCGGCACGGTGCTTTTTGGTTCCTGGTTTTCGCGCCGGCAACGGCGCGAAATGAAAGATTATTTCGTCAGCGGCCAGAGCATCCCGTGGTGGGCGATTATGGCCTCGATCGTTTCCACCGAAACCAGCAGCCTGACTTTTGTCAGCGTGCCGGGGCTGGCCTTCACCGGGAATTTCACGTTTCTGCAACTGGTCGTCGGGTATTTGTTTGGGCGGATGGCGGTGACGCTGATCTTCGTGCCGCTTTATTTCCGCGGCGAACTGATGACGGTGTATCAGTTGCTGGGTCAGCGTTTCGGCAGCAGCGTGCGGCGGTTGGCTTCGACGTTGTTTCTGATTACGCGCAGCATCGCAGACGGCTTCCGGCTGTATCTGACTGGGATCGTATTATCGGCAGTGGTCCTGGCGCTGCCGGGCAGCGAAGCGGCGGCGCGGCAGTGGTTTCCTTCGCTGGATCCGACACTGACGATTATCATCTTTTCGGTGCTGGTGATGGGCGTGGCAACCGTTGTGTTTTCGTATTTCGGCGGTATTGACGCGGTCATCTGGACGGACGTCACGCAGCTTGGCATTTACCTGCTCGGCGCGTTCGTCGCGGCATTCATCCTGCTTGGCAAGATTCCCGGCGGCTGGAGTGAAGTCATCAGCACGGGCACGGCGGCGGGCAAATTCACCTTCCTCGATTTCACCTGGGACATCGCCAAAAGCAACACCTTCTGGTCGGGCTTGATCGGCGGCGCGTTCCTGACGACGGCAACGCATGGAACCGATCAACTGATGGTGCAGCGTTACCTGTGCGGCGATTCGCCGAAGGCGGCGCGCAAAGCGCTGCTGGTCAGCGGCGTGGTCGTGCTGGCGCAGTTCACGCTGTTCCTGTTCATCGGCGCGATGCTGTACGTTTTTTACACAGGCTACGCCAGCGGCGAAACGGCCAGCTTCCTGGTGGATGGCAAGCTGCGCGCGGATCGCATCTTCCCGCACTTCATCGTCAACCATCTGCCGACCGGCGTCGTCGGTCTGGTCATCGCCGCCATTGCCGCCGCCGCGTTCACTTCCTCGCTCAATTCCCAGGCGGCCACGACCATCGCTGACTTTTACGTGCCAATGACCAATGGCAAAAAGTCGGACGCGCATTACCTGAAAGTTTCAAAACTGCTGACGGCGATGTGGGGCGTCGTGCAGATCGGAACGGGCATGCTGGCGGCGTTTTATCTGACGCGGAGCATGGTGGATCAGGTGCTGGATATTCAGTCATTCACCAACGGCGTGATTTTGGGAATCTTTTTCCTCGGAACGTTTACGAAGCGGGTGCAGTCTCCGGCGGCCATCATCGGCATCGTTGTCGGCGCGTCCGTTATGTTGTATGTCAAATTCTGGACGCCAGTGTCTTGGCAGTGGTACGTGCTGATTGGATCGGTGACGACGTTTACGGTGGGCTGTCTGGCAAGTTTCGTGATTGGCGAGCGAGCGGGGAAGAGCGCGTCGGAATCGCGTTAGTTCTTTTTCTCGAAGATGGCTTCGAGGTCGCGCTTGCCGTGGAGTACTCTGACTACTTGAATGCCGTCCTGAGTCGGATGGTAAAAGACCAGATATTCCTGGTGGCTCTTGACGGGAAACTGGCGCAGGTTGCGGAGACGTGAAGAGCGGAATCTGCGGCTGCTACCCATCAATGGCATCTTTGCCAGATGCTCGAGCGTTTCCTCCGCAGCCAAAAGAAAGCCGAGTCCAGCATCAACATCCTGCTCGCCGATGAAGACAAAAATTTCTTCCAGGTCGCGCTTGGCCTGTTCGTGTTTGTTGACTGTGCCCATCAAGCTCGCTTCCGCTGAATGCGTTCAAGGCCGCGCTGTTTGATCTCATCCCAGTCTTCCCGCGTCATCGGAGTCGCCGGACTGCTATCCAAGCCGTCTAACAGCAATTTTTCCAGACGCTGTTCATTCTTGCGATCCAGCGCCTCTTCCACCAGATCGCGCACGAATTCGCTCGGCGTGCTGTAATGGCCTTCAGCGACTTCCCGTTCGATGAACTCTTTCATGGATTCCGGCAGCGAGATCGTCAATTCAGTCATCGTGTTTTCAGTTTCGAGTTCCATGGCGCGAAGCCTACCAGCTTTCACTTTTCCTGCCAATAATTGGTGCTGAGTGTGCCAGCCAAAAAAATCTTCCTGCCGTTCAAGCTTTTGCTTGTAAGTTTTTTTTTCTCAGTAAGATGCGGGCTGTCGTTGTTACTCGGCATCAATCAATCAACCATAAACCAAAGGAGAATCCAATGGACATAGAAACTCGGCTCATCAAGCTTGAGCGGTCGAATAGGCGACTGCAAGCCATAATCGCAGGCTTAACGGCAATGTTGTTAGTCTCACTCTTTTTCGGTGGCAGGCTAATCTCCAAAACTGATGCAGCAGCGCAGTCGGGGAAAAAAACGATTGAGGCCAACGAGCTAATTATCAAGAATCGTAACGGCGACTCAATCGTGGTGCTTCGCGGTGATGCTCCACGGAATGAGAACCCCGGCATCCAGATAACGGGCAACACTTCCGTGTTCGAGTGTTTCGACGAAGCCAACAGGAAGACTGTCAGCATCGGTGTTCAGACCGGTGATGTTGCTTACAAGGGGGGACTAACCAAGATTCGGTAACTGGCCTGACCAACTGTGCGTAATTTACGGCTGTCAGTGGCAAACAGTGCTGCTGGCAGCCGTCGTGTTTTGAGTCTGCGATTGTTGGCAGTGTGGCGGGACTGTTACAATCGGCGCGTTCCAAACCAACAGCAATTTTTCTGGGTCACAACATTGAAGGTTTCATTGTGAAGCTAAAAACATTTGTTCTTTTATTCCTCGTCGCGCTCATCTTCATTCCTTCCGCCGCGACACAACACAACTCCTATCAACCTTTCGACCGCATGCTCGGCAAAAAGGACGAAGGCTGGGTGCGCAAGACCCTTCAATCCTTGACGCTTGACGAAAAAATCGGGCAGATGTTTCTGACCGAAGCCAACGTCGTCTTCTGGAACCGCGAAAGCGAAGAATTCAAGAAGCTCCAGCATCACATCGTGGATAACAAGGTCGGCGGCGTGCTGGTTTTCCGCAGCGAAGTTCTGGCGACGGCGCTTTCGGCCAGTCGCTGGCAGGAGATGGCGAAAGTTCCGCTCTTCGTTTCCTCCGATTTGGAAATGGGAATGGGAATGCGTTTTGACGACACGCCGTGGTGGGCGCCGAATATGGCCGTGGCGGCGACGGGCGATGTGAAGTGGGCGCGGCTGCAAGGCGAGGCGACAGCGCTGCAAGCGCGCGCGATGGGCGTCAACTGGTTGTTCGCGCCAACCGTGGACGTGAATAATAATCCTGACAATCCGGTCATCAACACCCGCTCTTTCGGCGAAGACCCTGGCCAAGTCGCCGAATTCACCAAAGCTTTTATCGAAGGCGCGCAGGGCGCGGGCGCGATGGCCTGCGCCAAACATTTTCCCGGCCATGGCGACACGGCAACCGATTCGCATATTGGCCTGCCGGTGGTGGATGTCAGCCGGGAACGGTTGATGAGTTTGGAGCTGATTCCGTTTCGCGCGGCGATTGCTGCGCGCGTCGGCGGCGTGATGTCGGCGCATATCGCCCTGCCGCAAATCGAGCCGGAACTGGCGGCAGCGGTGCGGCCATTGAGCGAAGGTGAAGCTGCCGTAACTGAATTCACCTCGAAAACCGAATCGAATGCGGCCCGCGTTACGATGCCGGCGACGCTGTCACAGGAAATTCTGACGGGGTTGCTGCGCGAAGAGTTGAAGTTCCAGGGCGTGATTGTCACGGATGCAATGAACATGGCGGGTGTGGCATCGCGCTATACCCCGGCGGAAGCCGCCGTCAAAGCCATCAAAGCGGGTGTAGACCTGATCGAAAAATCGCCAGACATTGACGCCGCCATCGCCGGCATCAAGGACGCCATGCAGAAAGGCGAAATCACCGAAGCGCGTGTCACGGCCTCGGTTGAACGGCTGCTGCGCGCCAAGGCTGCACTCGGCCTGCATTTGAAAAGGAAGGTTGATCTGAACGACGTGGACCGCGTCGTCAACAGTCCGCGCTTCAACGGAATTGCTCAGCAGATTGCCGATCATTCGGTCACTCTGGTGCGCGACGAGCAGAAACTGCTCCCGCTGAAGCTTTCCGATAATTCCACCGAGCCTGCGCGGAAGGTGAAAATTCTGAACCTGACCTTCACCGACGAAGATGACCGGACTGTCGCGCGGATCTTCGTCGAGGAATTGCGCCAGCGCGCAGGCACAGTAGAAAGCTTTGTGATTGATGCGAAAGCGCCGGAAGCCGAGATTGAGCGGGCACTTTCACGCGTGGCCGCAGGCGGCTTCGATGCGGTGATTTATTCGCTGGCCGTGCGCGCCCGCAGCGGCAAAGGCAGCGTGGCGTTACCGCCCGCTGGCAAACGCATCGCGGACCGATTGATCGCCAGCCGCGCGCCGCTGATGGTGATTTCGTTTGGCAACCCGTATCTGTTGACGGCCATTCCCGATTCGCCGAGTTACCTGCTGGCTTACAGCCCCTTCCCGGTCAGCCAGCGTGCAGCGGTGAAGGCATTGCTGGGCGAAATTGAAATCAACGGCAAGCTGCCGGTCAGCTTGCCGGGACTTTATTCACGCGGCCACGGGATAAAAATCGAAAAGAAAAAATGAGCTGGCGCAGGCAATCAAGTCGTGCCGGCGACGTTTTCGATCACCGGCCTGGCACCTGCGCTGCGGATGGCCAACAAGGCGCTGATCGCCACCAGGATGGAACTGGCGATGAACGCCGCGCCAGGCAAATGTACCGGCGCGGCGGGCGAGGTGAAATAAGCAAATAGGTTGGTCGCCATCAGCGGCCCGATAATCGCGGCGACGGCCTGGATGCTGCTGATCACGCCCTGCACTGCGCCTTGTTCACTGGCGGAAACCAGCTTGGTGATCAGCGATTGAATCGCCGCCCCGCCAATCCCGCCAATGCTGCCCAGCACGATCATCGCGTACATCATCCAGCCTTTCGTGGCCAGGCCATAAACCAAAAAGCTGATGGAACCGACGATCAGACCGAAGATGATTGCTTTGCGCTCGCCCAGCTTTTTCACCATTTTGCCGGTCAGGCCGGCGGAGACGATGGCGAACATAATTCCCACCAGCGTCAGCGAAAGCCCATTCTCGAGTTCTGTCCAATTGAAACGGTAAGTGGTGTAGAGCACCCAGACGCTGGGCAATGAATCGTGCGCGATGCGTTCCAGCGCAATGACGGCGGTCAGCCCCAGCACGACCGGGTAGCGGGTCAGGCCTTGAAGAGACGCCAGCGGATTGGCACGTTTCCAATCGAAGGGACGGCGATTCTCTTTGGAATGTGATTCCGGAAGGACAAAAAATCCGTACAGGGCATTGAGCAGATTCAATCCCGCCGCCGCCATAAACGGCACGCGCAATCCGTAACTACCCAGCAGACCACCCAGCGCAGGCCCCAGAATGAAGCCGACGCCGAAGCAGGCGCCGATCAGGCCGAAGTTTTTGGCGCGGTCTTCCGGCGCGCTGACGTCGGCAATGTAGGCGTTGGCCGCCGAAATGTTCGCCCCGGTGATGCCGGAAATGACACGCCCGATAAACAGCCATTTCCACGTCGGCGCAAACGCCATCAGCAGATAATCCAGCCCCGCGCCCAACAGCGACGACAAAATGATCGGTCGCCGCCCGTACGCGTCGCTCAGATTACCCAGCACCGGCGAAAAGACAAATTGCATCAGCGCGTATGACGCAACAAACCAGCCGAAAACACTGGCTCCGGCGCTGATGTCTCCGCCATAAAGCGTTGTCACCAGTTTCGGCAGTACGGGGATGATCACCCCAATGCCCAGCATATCCAGCAGCACGGTCACGAGAATGAAGCGCATCCCGGCGTTTTTGTTTTGCAAAATGCTTTCTCCGAAAAATAATTAGGATGCGGGTTTGTCCTGCGCGCCGAAGTAATTTGCCGCGCGTTCGGCGATTTCCTCCGGCGTCAGATCTATGTAGGTGTGAGTGCTCACGGCTCTTCAACTGTTTGTTCGGAAATTGGCTCAGCAGCGTCCTGTGACTGGAAATTGACGCGATTATAAATCTCCGCCAGTTTCAACCGACAATCTATCGAAGCCAGAGAAAGCTCGCTTTCCAGCCCTTTGACTTCAGTCATCAGCCATTGGCCGTTTGGCTGGCGTTGGAAGTGTTCAATAAGGGGCAGGGTTTGCCAGATCAATACATAATCGGACAATGAGTTATTGTAGGTTCGATAGCGCTGAAACTTCTCCCCACGGTCAAAAGAGCCAGTCGAAGGGGATAGAACTTCGAAGATCACTTTAGGATTGACCAGCACGTCGCCAACCTGATCGTGGAATTGTGCCTCACCGCATACGACGGTCAAGTCTGCGTAGGAGAACAATCCTTTGGTTGAATGCGAAACGGTTTGTTCGCCACTGCGGATTTTCATGTTCGGCGAAAATGCCTGGCAAGCTTTCCCTTTGAGTTGATTGCCAACTTCAACGATCAGATCGAAATTGATGACACTGTGCTGCGGACTTTCGCCAGCCATCGCGCGAATCTCGCCATCAATAAATTCATGACGCGCCTCGGCCCGACGTTCCAGTTCCAGGTACTCGGCGACCGTATAAAGCTTCTTCTGAATTTGTGATTGTGGCGTTGCCATCTGCCTGCTTCCTTTCGAGAGCCAATTCTAGCCTTTCGCGCCGCGCTTAAACCATTCGACGAACTTTTTAATTCCCGCTTCAATCGGCGTCGCGGGTTTGTAGCCAAGCAGCGCTCGCGCTTTGCTGATGTCGGCGTGCGTGCGGGGCATATCGCCGGGTTGCGCAGGCTGGCGATCAATGATCGCTTTCTGGCCGAGCGCCATTTCCAGCAGTTCGAGCAATCGGTTGACGGTGACGGTGTGGGATTCGCCCAGGTTGATAATCTCAAAGGGTGTAGCGTCGTAATCCACGGCGGCCATCACGCCTTGCAGAATGTCGTCAATATACGTGAAGTCGCGCTCGGCGTTGCCGTCGCCGAAGACCGGAACCGGGCGATTGCTGGAAATCATCCGCGCGAATTTGTGAATTGCCAGATCAGGCCGTTGCCGCGCGCCATAAACCGTGAAAAAGCGCAGGCAGGTAATGTTCATCCGGTACAAATGGCTGTAAGTATGCGCCAGCAGTTCTCCGGCGGCTTTTGTCGCGGCATAAGGCGAGATGGGCGCAAGCTGGGCGTCTTCCTTGAAGGGGGGCGTGGCTGCCGGGCCGTAAACCGAGCTTGACGAACCAAAGACAAATTTTCTGATTCCATTGCGCTCGGCCAGTTCCAGCAAATTCAGTGTGCCCGCAATGTTCACTTCCTGATAGCCGCGCGGATCGGCGACCGATGGCCGGACGCCCGCTTTGGCGGCCAGATGAATGACGATGTCGAAATGTTCTTCAGAAAAGACCTGACGCAGTGTGTTGTAGTTGCGAATGTCGGATTCGACCAGGCGATAGGCCGGATGGCGCAGGTGATTTTCGATGTTCTGTCGTTTAATCTGTTGGCTGTAAAAATCATCGAAATTGTCCACGACGGTGACTCTGGCCGGATTTCCATTCAGTAAACGATCCACCAGATGAGAACCAATAAACCCGGCGCCGCCGGTGACTAGGAAACGTTTTTTATCCATGACGCGGGACTTATACCATACTCTCCAGTGTCATGTCCGAGCAGTAGCCCTCCACTTTGCCGAGAAAGTTTTTGTTGTGGATTTGAAACCTTTGTGCTGCTTGTCGCACTCACCAGGCGAGACTAAATGATTGCGGATTGCGGATTGCGGATTGCGGATCGCGGATTTTACCGGTGAAATTTGTCAGTTCAATTATACAAGGCGGGTTTTGAATCAGCAGTTGAGCGACATCAGGAAGAATGAGGGAAAATTGTTTACCAATCCGCAATCCGCAATTCACAATCTGCAATCGAGGGAGAAGATGGCGTTTGCGGAAATAGCTCCGGGCGTGGTGATGCGCGCGAAAGGCGGCGATGAGGAGGCTTTTCATCTGATCTTCAATCGCTATGGCCGCCCGGTTCTCAGCTTCATCAACAACCATGTCCGAAATCGTGAATTGGCCGAAGAACTCGCGCAGGAAACGTTTGTGCGGGCGTATCGGAATCTGGGCGGGTTGAAGGATGAAATGCGGCTTTCAACCTGGCTATTTGGAATTGCGCGCAACGTTGTCCGCGAATCCGTCAGGCAGACCCGCAAAGACGAACGGAAAGTTGGCCTGGATGAGCCGGAGAGTTTGAAGCTGGAATCAGGGTTTGTTTTGCCGGAAGGGAAGATGCTGGATCAAGAGCTGACTGAAACCATTCATCGCGCGCTGGCCGAACTGGATGACGACAAACGGATCGTTTTCAGTCTGAAGATTTTTCACGAAAAAAGCTATGAAGAGATCAGCGCCATCACCGGCCATTCGATTGGCAAGTTGAAAACAGACTTGCACAGGGCCAGAGCGGAGATGCGAAAGATGATCACGCCTTATTTGGCTGCGCAGATGTGAGAGTGAACTATGAATTGTGAACGTTGCCAAAATGAACTGGAAGATTTTCTGTACGGCGAATTGAGCGAACGGCTCGCTGGCGAAATGCGCACGCATCTGGCGGATTGCGCCGGCTGCGCGGCTGTGCGGGACGATCTGGAGCACGAAAATCAACTCTTCGCCCAATTCTACGAGCAGACCGCAATTGAGCCGACCGGCGAGATGTGGGAAGCCATCCGCGGGCGCATTGCAGTGGAACCTGCGCGGCAGGTGAAAGCCGAGGCAATGCTTCAAGAAAAACCGGGTTGGTGGCAATCAATACTTGGCGGATGGCTGACGCCGGTTGTCATGCGACAGGCGGCGCTGGCGTTGTTGTTGGTGGCTTTATCGGTGACGGCGACTGTGTTGTTGATGCGGCGAGGCGAAACCGGTAACGATTTCGCCGGGCAAAATCCGAAGCAAACCCTGACGCCGACGCCGCGACCTGTTGGGACGGCAGATCCTGCGCCTTCGCCAGCAAGTGATTTGGCGAAGGTCGAACAAGATAAACCGGTGAAACCAGCAATCGCGAATCCGCCCGTGAGCAGGCCAATGCAGGCACAGCCATTGAGCGATCAGGAAATGCTTGTTCGGCAACTGGCCAAAGCGGAGCGTGAGTATCAGGGTGCGGTCAAAATGCTGGATCGCGTAATTGCCAGACGCCGCGACAGCATCGAACCCGACGCCTTCAAGCAATACGAAAGCAGTCTGGCGTTGATTGACAACTCGATCGCACAGAGCAAACGCGCCCTGCGCGATCAGCCGAATGATTTGGCTGCGGGACAGTTTTTGCTGGCGGCTTACGCCAAAAAAGTCGAATTGATGCAGACCATCGCCATGAATTAGCAGATGGCAATGCCTGAAAGTGAAAAGTGAAAGTGGAAAGTGGAAAGTGAGATGAGCATGGGTATGGCGAAAAAAATAAGAAGGCTGGTTTCGGCAATTGTCTTCGGCTGCCTGCTGATGGCAGGCAGCGGCGGGCGGGTTGCCGGAGTCAATGCCGCCGGGCAAGGCAATCAGGAGCGCGAGTTTCATCAGATTTATGATCTTGCGCCGAACGGGACGGTGGGTGTTTTTAATTCCAGCGGCAATATTCGCGTCACAACCTGGAATGAAAACCGTGTCAAGGTGGACGCCGTCAAACAGGGACGCCGCGAGGAAGATTTCGCCCGCGTGCAAATACAGGTGGATGCCAAACCCGAGCGCATCGAAATTCGCGCGGTTTATCCCACCGGATATAACTGGCGGGCCGGCGGTATTTCTGTGGATTTTGAAGTAAAACTGCCGCGCACGGCGGCTATCAACCCGGCGAATTCCAGCAGCGGTGACATCACTGTGACCGGTCCCATCGAGCGGGCGGTCGCACGCACCAGCAGCGGCGGCATTACGGCGACCGATGTGACGGACACGGCAAACCTGACAACCAGCAGCGGCAGCATCCGCGCCACGCGAATCGGCGGCGAATTACGGGCCAGCGCCAGCAGCGGCGAAATGATTATCAGCGAAGTCAATTCGCGGTTGATTGCACAGGCTTCCAGCGGTTCGATTCACGCCACACAGGTGCGCGATGACACGACGGCGTCCGTTTCCAGTGGTGAAGTCAGGCTGGAAAAAATAGGCGGACGCGCCGTGGGGCGGGCCAGCAGCGGCTCCGTCTGGATCAGCGATGTGGGCGGGGATGCGCAGGCCAACAGCATGAGCGACAACGTGACGGTGACGGATGTGCGTGGCCGCGCCACGGTCAGCGCCATCAGCGGCAATGTGATTGTTCGCAACGTCAGTGAAGGTGTGCGCGCAACGTCCGTCAGCGGCTCAATCAACATCACTGACTGCAAAGGCGCGATCAACGCGAATACGACCAGTGATTCGATTACGCTGATCAACGTTGACAGCCGTGATCTGAGCGCCAAAACCGTCAGCGGCGACGTTCGCTTCACCGGCAAAGTTCAGGACGGCGGGCGGTACGAATTTGAAAGCTTCAATGGCAGCGTTGTTTTAACCATCCCGGCAGACAGCAGTTTCAATCTGACGGCCAAAACGCACAGCGGTTCGGTCAATACGGAATTCCCCGTGCAACTGACGCGCACCACCGGCGGAACCCTGATGTCAGGCATTGTCGGCAAGGGAGGCGCAGAGGTCATTGTTTCCAGTTTCAATGGCAGCGTGCAGATGAAGAAAGACACTGGGAAAACGCGCTGAACGATCAATAGTCACTTAATTAAAGTCCAAAGGAGAGCGAGATGAAGATTCTAATGGTAGTTTTAGCGGCCTTGACGCTGAGTTGGTTTTCTATCGAAACACCAGTAGCGCGTCCGGCCAATGCGATGGTTTCAGGGGACGTTCAGGACCAGATCAATAAGACGGTCACGGTGTCGCCGGGATCGGATGTCCGCGTCAGCGGCTTCAACGGGTACGTGAAGATCGAAACCTGGGACAGCGACCGGGCCGAGATCAGCATTCAGGTTAAAGCTTCCGACCGGGAAGCGATGGATCGCCGCCCGGTAGTCATTGATCATACCGGCAATACACTGGTCATCCGCACTGAAAATGACAAAGAAGGTGGCAGGTGGGGGCGGGATCGTGGCTGGGTGCGCCACGAAGTCAATTTGAGATTGCCGCGCTCCATCAGTTTGAGAGTTTCGTCCGTCAACGGCTCCGTCAATGTCGGCCAGATCACCGGCGCAATCGCGGTCAGTAGCGTCAACGGCAGCGTTGAAATCGCCCAGGCCGGGACGGCGACTGAACTGAGCAGCATCAATGGCCGCACTTCCATTGCGGTGAATGGGATCGGAGAAGGCGGGCTGCGCGTCAGCAGCATCAATGGCGGCGTCGAGATTCGCCTGCCCGAAGGGACCAATGCCGATGTCGAAATTCGCAGCGTCAACGGCGGCATCAATGCGGATATTCCGATTAATGTTCTGGGGGAAATGAAACGCGGACAACTGACAGGCAAGATTGGTTCCGGAGGCCCCCGAATTGCCGTCACCAGCGTCAATGGCGGTGTCACTTTGCGCGGCAATTAACCATTCATTTCAGCGGCTTGGAAAAGAATTCAGCCACTGATGCGCGGACGAAAAAAATCCTTCGTCAAGCGTTTCAGTGGCTGAAAACTTTTCCGGCAACTCAAGGCCTTTACTGGAACTTTCAAGGGGTCATCGCGTAACTAGCCAATGTCGGATTCCGGTTACTGATCAAACTCACGATAAAACGATCCTTAGATCCGAAGTCCGGTTTTGAAATCCTAAAGTCCCGAAAATGAACACTTTCAAGCCGCACTTTGATCAGCGGTTCTTGATCAAATCCATTGTTGAAATGATTTAGCTGACGAATTCATCACGCAACGGCACGGCACGGCATTTGTCTTACCCTGCCCGAAAGAAAGATTTCAACATTTCACTCGAACACGAAGTACTAAATATTTGGTAGGTGCTTAATACGAGTTCGACCAACCATCAATAAGCTGAAAGTTGAGGGAGGTAAAATGGTTACTGAAGCTTTGGAAACAACGAATGGTTCTTTGACTCTCAAACCGCGTCCGGCGCTGACCCTGGTCGGCACGCCGCGCATCTTGCCGCTTGATCAATACGAATGTTTCATTGGTGTCAGCACCAATGTCGCTGGGCTGAAACAGTTCATCAGTGTTCAGGCCGCACAACATCAGCCGACCTTGTTGATCAGCGAACGCGGGCTGCGTCAGGAACAGGTCGCACGGGTGCTTCATCAGGCCAGCGAAAACTGGGCGCAGCCGTTTTTTGCGGTGAATGCGCACAGCCTGGACAGTGACGCGTTGCATTCGCTGCTATTTGGCCACCGCGGCATGATCGAGACCTGCGGAAACGGCACGATTTATATCAACGAACTGACCCGGTTGCCTGCCTTGTTGCAACAAAGATTTGCTGCCTATATCGAAGAGTTGCGCTGGCGCGGGCAGTCAGGCCGAAACGGAAATCATAAGAATGGTCCGCGACTGATCTTTGCCACCGAATGGAACCCCGCCGAAATGAGAGCCGACAACCGGATCGCATACGGGCTGGTTGACTTGTTGAAACAGACCGGCTTCACCCTAAAACCCCTGCGCGAACGCAGCGAAGACATTCCCTACCTGGCGCAGCACCTGCTGAATCGAATCATCAAGCGGTTGAATAAAGGCCCGCATGAGATCAGCACGGCCGCGATGAAAATGCTGTCCGATTACGCCTGGGAAGGGAATATTGACGAACTGGAAGCCGCACTGGAAAGCGCCATCAACAGCACCAAACCCCAGCAGATTGACGAATCGTTGCTGCCGACGCGGGTTCGCTATGCCGCGCTCAAAGCCATCCCAACCAGCGGTATTGACCTGCCTCAGATGGTGGATGACTTCGAACGCAATCTGATCGAAACCGCCTTGCGGCAAACTCATAACAATCAGACGAAAGCCTCCGCGCTGCTTGGGCTTCGTGTTCAGACGCTGAATATGAAGCTGAAACGGTTCAAGGAAAAGGACGGTGTGCTGGATGAGGACGCCGCAGAGTCGGAATAAATCAATTGCACCCACAAGCAGATTTTCACGAAAGCTCCCGGCAATGCCGGGTGCTTTCAGTTTGAAATCAGCCGATCAGAAATATCCTCTCAAGCAATTTCCAGGTAGTTTTCAAGTCAGACTTCCAACACCATCCACCAAACCTCATGCATCGGTGGATTTTATTTACCTTGATTTTTAACAAAAGTAACAAGCAATCGAATTACTTCTTGACGGATTTGAAAAAAAACTACATTCCACCCGTCCTTTTGAAATAACCCACACAAACAATAAAAAACATTCTGCCTACAGGAGTTTCAACAGGCTCCCGGGCAGAACAACTGATCAACGTTATCCCAGACATTAACGATTTCGTTAGTTACTTCCCGCGCCTGCTGGTAGCTTCCAGCAGGTACGAAATAACATTCAGCAAGTTACTCAGTTTCCATTCTTCACAGGTTATTTGTTGCGTGTGCCTGCTCTGGTATGCGTATGTTCAACAGCCAACTGCCATCATCGTCATTCTTTCGGCGGCGGCGGTTACCGTCCGAAGTGTCGCCGGATGACAAGGAGCGTGCATGTATTCTTTTTTGCGTGTTGCGGTCGTTTTGATTCTCTCCGCCAGTCTTTTTTACTCGCCGATTTTCGCGCTGCGAAATGGCAAGGCGGCGGTCGCCGGCGATTCTTCAACTCGGATCAAAACAACCAAAACGCAACAGCGTGAACTGACTCCCGACATCCAACTGGCTTTGCGGGCGGGCGCGAATCTCGATCTGCTGCGCAACAACAAACCGCAGCGTCCCGCTCCCTATCAGCCCATCGGAACGCTGCCCGGGGCGGAACAGACAGGTTTCAAACGCGTTTTCGAGTTCCTGACCGGATCGCTTCCCGGCGCGAATTACGACGATCCCAAACCAGCCATCACAGCCAATTACAACGCCTATCTGACCGAAATGAGCAAGGCCGGGAACGCGACAGGACCGGCGGGCAGCCAGCCGATGCAGAATCTTGATCCGACCGCCGGATCGGCCAGCGTCGGCGGATTCAGTTACAACCTCGATTCGCGCAACTACAACTTTCTCGCGCCGGTGATGGGATTGACGGGCCGCGCAGGACTCGATGTGTCTTTGGCCTTGAGCTACAACAGCAATATCTGGGTGCGCGACACAGCGAGCAATACCGTCGCCTTCAACGCGGATCGCGGCTTTCCCGCGCCCGGCTGGCGGCTGGGTTTCGGCGCGATTCAAATCCATACCAATACCACCGGTGTCTACAGTAATGGAGTCACGGGACAGTCAAGCATCATTTACATCGCGCCGGATGGTACGCGCCGCGATATGGCGCTGATTCCCGGTACGTCGAAATTCAAAACTTACGATTCCAGCTACATCGTCTTTGACGCGGCGGCGCAGATCATGTACTTCCCGAACGGCACGCAGGCGAAGTACGGCGCGTATTCGTATGATGCCAGCAACTACGATTTCCAGGCGCTGCCCATCGAAATCAAAGACCGCAACGGCAATTTCATCACCATCAACTACAAGACGCTGAACTGCGGCAGCAACGGCCTGAAGACCGTCATTGATTTCGTGACCGACACCGCCGGGCGGCGGGTGGATTTCAATTACCAGAACAACCGCCTGACTTCGATCAGCCAGACGCGCGACAGCAGCACCTTCAGCTACGTCAACATTGATTACGACCCGGTCACCATCCAGACCAATTTTTCCGGCGGCGCAACGACCGACCCGTCCACCATCAACGGGACGCCGGTCTATTTTCCCACCCGGATCACGTATCCGACCGGAGTCAATTTCAGGTTCACTTACACCTGCTACGGGCAGATCAGCGCCATCGAGAAATGGGCGCCGACGATTACGGGCCAGGGAACGGAACGAAAGATCGCCAGGACGCGGTTCGACTTGCCGAATGACCTCTATGACTTTCAGTATGCATCCCCATCATTCAGCAATCGCTACGAAGAGGCCGAAAATTGGCATGGTGGCAGCACTGCCACCTATCAATATGGTTACTCTTACTATAACGGCGTCAGCAACCATCAGGTCATAGATCCGACCTATCGCACATTCCAACTGGAAACCACTCAACCC
>JAJNQA010000051.1 GCA_021155085.1 Heliomicrobium sp.
CGTGCAAGTTGAAATGTTGCTCCAATGTGTCCTGCGCCTGACGCAAGACTTCCGCATCCGTCAATTTCGGCTTATCATTACTTACATTCTTTTTTTCATGGCTTGTCCTTTCTTGGGGGGAGACTCCTAGCAAAACGGACAGGCCTTTTTGTTGTCAAGTCTTATGGCAACAAACTCATCAAATTTGGAACTACTGAGTCCTTGCCGCCGTGATGTTGTCTTCGACCAAGAGTGGCTGGCCATTCGAGACGCTAAAACGGGAGATCGCGTTGTTCCAATGAACAAGGTCATCAGTGTAGCTTTGAAGCAAGCAATGCCGACGACCGGTGAACCGGATGATCTGATTCTCGGCGGCGTAGATTGGATTAAAGACAACTGGCCTGTTGTCTGCAAAGAGGCCAAGATCGAGGGCCTGCATTTTCACGACCTGCGTGCCACATATGTGACCCGCATTCTGGAGGCAGGCTTCGACAGTTTCACAGCACGGGACGCAGTCGGCCACTCTACTGTGAAGACGACAGGTATCTACGCTAGACCATCTATTGAGCGAGTCAGGAAGGCAGTGGATTCACTGTCAGGTACAGCCCAGATTCAATCAGGAAGAAACGGCGGGACAACGGGCTAAAAAAAATCTCGAAAGTTTTGTCCCATTTTTGTCCCAATTGGCGTTTTCGGCCATTTGGGGACAAACCAGCGAGAATTGAAGGACAAAGACTTACGAGATTTTTGGACCCAAAAGTTGGGTAATGCCGAAGGGGGGACTCGAACCCCCACGGGTTGCCCCATACGCCCCTCAAACGTACGTGTCTACCAATTCCACCACTTCGGCAATGGGAAGCGCAAAATTATCAAACTCGCATTTACTTCTTCGCTGGCGAGCTGGAAGGCGCTGGAGTTGTTGCTGACTTGGCATCCGGCGATGCTGCCGGGCTTGCTGAAGTTGAAGCTGCAGGCGACGCGTCAGGGCTTGCGCTAGCTGCCGGAGAGGCGGCGGGCGAAGCGGCCGGGCTTGCCGATGGAATTGGTTGTGCCGCCGGAGCGCCATCACCAATCACAGTGCTTACTCCAAAACCTGGCATTGAGAAAATCAATGCCAATAACATGAACGTCGCTGCCAACACCACGGTGGCCTTTTCAAGTGGCTTCTGCGGGCCGCGCGGACCGAAGGCCGATTGAGCGCCGCCACCACCAAATGCGCCAGCAACATCCCCGCCCTTGCCGGATTGCAAAAGCACGGCGAGGATCAGGAAAATGCAAGTCAGAACGAAAATGCCTTTGAGAATAAAAAACAGAATCAAGATTATCTACCTGCCAGACAATTACGAATTTAAGTCGGTCTTACCGGTCATAATTGACAATGCGCGCCAGACTTTCCGCTTCCAAACTCGCGCCCCCTACAAGTGCTCCGTCAATATCCGCTTCGCGCATCAATTCGGAGATGTTTTCTGGTTTTACGCTTCCGCCGTAAAGAATCCGCAGATCATTTGCGGCGTTCGTGTCAAACGTCTCGGAAATCCACTGACGAATGAAGGCATGCATTTGTTGGGCTTGAGTAGGTGTCGCGGTGCGTCCAGTGCCAATTGCCCATACCGGTTCGTAAGCGAGCACTATACGGATGACCTCATTGGCTGTCAACTCAGCTAAACTCTGTTTAAGTTGCATCGCTACAACTTTTTCGGCGTTTCCGGCGTCTCGATCTTCGAGCGTTTCGCCGATGCAGACAATCGGCGTCAGCCCGAAATGAAACGCTGCCCGAATCTTGCGATTGACGAAGGCATCCGTATCGCCATACATCGAACGCCGCTCCGAATGACCGATGATGGTGTGCGAACAGCCTGCGTCCTTGAGCATATCGCCGCAGACTTCGCCGGTGTGCGCACCGTGCTTGATTTCGGCAGAAATGTTTTGCGCGGCGATTTTAATATTTGAACCTTCGAGCCGGTCGGCCATGGCTCTGATTGCGGTATAGGGCGGCGCCACGATGACTTCGCAATGATTCGCGTTGGCGACCAGCGGTTTCAGCGCGGTAGCGGTTGCCACGGCGTCGCCGATCAACTTAAACATCTTCCAGTTTCCAGCAATAATTGGTTTTCTCATCTTCGATTTTGCTTGTTGGACAGGGTTTCAGGACGGTTTGAAATCGCCTTCACCCTGTCCCGTCTGTCCATCCTGTTTATTTTTCGGTCAATGCCGCGACGCCGGGCAGAGTATCGCCAGCCAGCAATTCCAATGTTGCGCCGCCCCCCGTGGAAATGTGCGTGATTTTGCCGGCCAGGCCGGATTCATGAATCGCCGCGACGCTATCGCCGCCGCCAATGATCGAAGTGGCGCCGTTGGTTTCCGAAGCTTCGGCAACGGCATTGGCCACAGCGCGCGTGCCTTGATCAAAGGGAGGTTTTTCAAACATCCCCATCGGCCCGTTCCAAATGACGGTCTTCGCCGAAGCGATGATCCCGGCATACGCCGCCTGGGTCGCCTCGCCGATATCCAGGCCCATCATCGCGGCAGGAGTTGCCTCCACCCCAACGTTTTTGGCGCTGCTTGCATCGTTGGGACTGTTGGCGACGACGTGATCCACCGGCAGTTGCAGATTGACTCCGCGTTCTTTCGCCTGGGTTTCCAATTGGCGCGCCAGTTCCAGCTTGTCGTCTTCCACCAGTGATTTTCCGATTTCCAGCCCCTGTGCTTTCAGGAAGGTGTAGGCCATCGCGCCGCCAATTAATACTGCATCAGCGGATTTCAGCAGATTCTCAATCACCAGAATCTTGTCGGAGACTTTCGCCCCGCCCAGAATGACGACAAAGGGCCGTTGAGGGCTGCTCAACGCTTCAATCAGGTAGCGAAGCTCTTTTTCCATCAAAAATCCCGCGGCGGCCTGACTGACGAATTTCGTGATGCCCTCGGTCGAAGCGTGCGCCCGGTGCGCGGTTCCGAAGGCGTCGTTGACGTAAACATCGCACAATGCAGCAAGCTGTTCGGCGAATTTCGGATCGTTGGCTTCTTCTTCGGCATAAAAGCGCAGGTTTTCGAGCAGAGCGATTTCGCCGTCTTTCAAGGCGTTAACGACCTTCGCAGCCTCTTCGCCGATGCAGTCTGTGGCAAATACGACATTACCACCGAGCACATGAGCCAGATGATCGGCGACGGGTTTCAGTGAATACTTTGGGTTCTTCTGCCCCTTCGGGCGGCCCAGATGCGAAGCCAGAATGACGCGCGCGCCCTTGTCCACGGCAAATTGAATGGTCGGGATGGCCGACGTAATGCGTGTATCGTCGGCGACTTTGCCGTCTTCGAGCGGCACGTTGAAATCCACGCGGATGAACACCCGCTTCCCGGCAAGATCAAGATCACGAATTGAAAGCTTAGGCATGGTTCTTTCCCAAAATTCCTTCTCGTTGTTGGATGATTGTTTCGATTGATTGAATCGAGATGACGTTCTCGGAAGTAAGCCGAAAGTTACCACAACCTTTTCCGTTGAGCAAAACGGCTCCATTGCATCGGTTCAAGGCTCTCAAAAAGCAAAAAGCCGAAGGCGATCTTCCTCTTCGGAAATGAGAGAAAATCGCCTTCGACTCGTTTACCTTTCCCTGCTCCCAAGCAGCGCATTGGAGCGGGGCGAGGCTATTCGTAATGCAACGCAACCATCGGATCCACTTTCGTCGCCCGCCGGGCCGGGACGAAACAGGCCACGAATGCAACCCCGGCCAGCAGGACGGCAATCGCGGCAAAGGTCAACGGATCGTTGGCGCTGACGCCGACCAACAAGGTGGACATCACACGCGTTAATGCCAGTGCGCCGGCGATTCCGGCCGCCATCCCGATCACGACCGGAGTCATTCCCTGCCTGACGATCAGTTTCAGCACATCCGCGCTCCGGGCTCCAAGCGCCATGCGGATGCCGATTTCGTGAATTCGCTGCGTCACCGAATACGAGATCACGCCGTAAATCCCCACTGCAGCCAAAATCAGCGCTGTCAGCGCGAACACCGCCAACAGCACCAGGTTCAACCGGCGGCCGGACATCGAACCCGCAATCATCTCTTCCATTGTGCGAACGTTGTAAATCGGCTGATCCGGGTCAATGGCGTTCACCTGTTTTTGCACCGCAGCGGCCAGGCTTGACGGATCCACCGATGTACGCAGCAAGACAGCAGTGCGGCGCGACGGGGATTGCAGGTAAGGCACATAAACGTGAGTCGCGGCGTCTTCGTCCAAGCCGGACTGCCGAATGTCACCGGCAACGCCAACGACCGTCAACCATTCACCGTCGTTCTCCAGACGGCGGCCCAGAGGATTTTCCCCCGGCCAGAAACGGTCGGCGAATCCCCTGTTGACGATGACGATGCGCGGCGCGTCTGGCGTGTCAGACGCGGAAAACGCCCGGCCCTGCAGAATCGGTATGCTCATCATCTGGAAATATCCCGGACTGACGATGCGGAAATCGGCCAGCGGCGTATCGTCCATCCCCTTCGGTTCCGGCCGGCCTTCGATCTTGAAAACATTGATTCCTCTGCGGCCTGAAAATGGCTGGTGATTGACAATTGCTGCCGATTGCACGCCCGGCAGAGTCGTAACCCCCGCCAAAACCTGCTGATAAAAAGCCGACCGCTGCGGCGCTTCCGCATAGCGATCATTGGTCAGTGAAACTTCAACGGACAACAAATTTTGCGGATTGAATCCCGGGTCCACATTCAGCAATTGCCAGAAGTTTTTGATCAGCAGCCCCGCGCCGACCAGCAGCATCAGCGAAAGCGCGACTTCGACGACAACCAGTGCGCTTCGCAACCGATGCCGCCCGGCGACGCTGCCGCTCCGGCCGCCTTCCTTCAGCGTCCCATTGAGATTGGCGCGCGAAGCCTGCAACGCCGGAGCAAGCCCGAAAATGGCGCCCGTCAGGATTGATAGCAGCAGCGTAAAGCCGAGCGCAGTGCTGTCAACGCCGATTTGATCCGCGCGGGGAATCTGATTCGCGCCCAGCACGCGAATCGCTTCACAGCCCCAGACCGCCAGCAGCAAGCCGAAACCTCCGCCGAGCACAGACAGCAGCAAACTTTCCGTCAGCAATTGCCGAATGACACGCCAACGGCTTGCGCCCAGCGCCAGCCGAATGGCGATCTCTTTCTGCCGCGCCGAAGCCGAAGCAAGCAGCAAATTGGCCACGTTCGCGCAGGCGATCAGCAGCACGAAACCGACGGCGCCTGCCAGAATCAACAATGATGGCCGCAACTTCCTGCCCACTTGCGACTGCAATGGAACCAGGTTGAAGCCCGTACCCTGCCGTCTGGAATCTTCCTGTTCGCGCTGTCTGACGATCCCGTCCATTTCGGCGCGGGCTTGCGCAAAGGTCGCACCGGGTTTGAGCTGGCCGATGGTGAACAGATTGTGCGCATCGCGCCGGGTTTCGGTTTCGAGCGAACGCGGAATCCAGATTTCGCCCGGCGTGTTATTGGTGCCCGGCGGCGGAAATTGAAATTCGCGCGGCATCACTCCGATCACTTCATAATTCCTGCCATCCAGCATGATGGTTTTGCCGACGGCGTCCGGCTTTCCGCCCAGCCGTTTCTGCCACAACCCGTAACTCAGCACCGCCACACGGGCGTTGGCCTTGTCTTCCTCCGCCGTGAAGTTGCGCCCCAGCATCGGCGTTGCCCCCAGCATTGGGAACAGGTTTGCAGTGGCGGACTGAGCTTCCAGCCGCACAGGCTCGCCGTTACCGGTCAGGTTCAGATTCGCCCGTTCCGAGGCTGCCAACTGCGCGAAGACGCGGCTGCGTTCGCGATAGTCCGCGATTTCGTTCGGCGACAGTTCCACCTGATCTGTTTGCTTCAACTTCAGCCAGACGGCCACCAGACGGTCGGCGTCCGTGTACGGCAGCGATTTCAGCAGCACCGTATTGATGACGCTGAAAATCGCCGTATTCGCGCCAATTCCCAGCGCCAAGGTGATGATGGCAATCAAGCTGAAGCCCGGCTTGCTAAGCAAGGAGCGCAATCCGTAGCGAAGGTCTTGAAACAGGTTTTGCATTATTTTCTCCCGCAGTCGGCTATTCGAATCTCAACGCGATCATCGGATCAATTTTCGTCGCCCGGCGCGCTGGCAAGTAACAAGACAGAAACGCGGCCACCGTCAGCAGCAATGCAATCAAGGCGAAAGTCAGCGGATCAGCCGCGCTGACGTTGTAAAGCGAACTGGCGATCAACCGGGTCAATCCGAAAGCTGCAATCAAACCAATTGCCACGCCGATCAGCGTGATCTTCATTCCCTGCCCGATCACCAGCCGCAGCACATCGCGGCTTTCCGCGCCGAGCGCCATCCGAATGCCGATTTCACGCGTGCGCGAATTGATCGAATACGAAATCACGCCGTACAAGCCAATCCCCGCCAGCAGCAGCGCGACCACGCCAAACAGCGCCGCCAGCGAAGTCGCCATGCGCGCCGAAGCAATCGAGTTTCGCAGTTCCTGCGCCAGCGTGGCTGCTTTGAAAGTGGACAACGCCGGGTCGAGCGACTTGACCGCTTCGCGCACCGCTGGCGTCAGACTTGCCGCATCGTTTTGCGCGCGAATCAGCACGCGCTGATATGCGTGATAGGGCTGTTGTTCCAGGGGCAGGTAAAAGTACGGCTCCTGTTTTTCGGTCAGCGAAATGTTTTTCGTATCACGGGCGACGCCGACAATTTCCAGCCACGGATTTCCCGGCCCACGGCTTATGCGTTTACCGACCGGATTTTCATTGGGAAAGGACTGGCGGGCGAAAGTCTCATTGATGATGGCGACGCCTGGCGCGCCGGCGCGGTCCTGTTCGGTAAACCCACGCCCGGCAACCAGTGAAATCCCCATCAGTTCGTGATACCCGGGCCCGACATTGCCGTTTTTGGCGGTGGGCATGTTGCCTGGCTCGACCGTTGCGCCTTCCAGAATGTAGCTGCTCATGCTGATGCTCCCGCTGAGCGGCGTGATGCTGGCTGTGGTGACGGCTTCGATACCGGGCAGGGCTTTCAGCTTCTCGGCCAGTTGTTGAAACAGCGCACGGCCTTTCGGTTCGTCGTATTTGCTGGCGGGCAATTCAATGTCAGCCAGCAGGACTTTTTCCGGTTGGAAGCCGGGGTCAATCGCCAGCAGATTTCGCAGGCTGCGAATGAACAGCCCTGCGCCCACCAACACGATCAGCGACAGTGCCACCTGCGCAATAACCAGCGTGTTGCGCGGACTCAAGAACCGCTCGCGCTGATTGAGCATCGCGCCTTCGTCTTTCAGCGCGGGCAACAAATCAGGTCTGGAAGCCTGAAGCGCCGGAATCAGGCCAAACAGCAGGCCGGAAAACAGCGACACCCCCAGCGTGAATGTGAGTACGCGGGCATCCAGCACATCGCCGACCACGGGCTGCACCACCCACGAATTCGGCTGAAACGTCAGCAGCAAATCCACCAGCCACGGAGCCAGCAACAAACCCAGAACGCCGCCAACCAAACCGAGCAGACTGCTTTCAGTCAGCAGTTGCGTCACCAGCCGCGCCCGCGTTGCGCCCAGCGCCAGCCGCACGGCAATTTCCCTGCGCCGGATGGTCGAACGCGCCAGCAACAGGTTGGCGACATTGGCGCAGGCAATCAGCAAAATCAGCCCGACTGTCACCATCAAAAACTTTAACGTCTCACCAAGCTTCGTGCGCAACCGCGATTCGCCCTGCGCGGCAGGTTCGGCCAGAACGCGCTTTTCGTAAAACGGCATTTTGCGGTCGTTTTCGGGGGTGTTGGCTTCTCTGATTTGGCGCGCCAGCGTCTCTATTCCGTTTTGAGCCTGCACCATCGTCACGCCGGGCTTCAGCCGCCCGACCAGGCGCATCCAGGCGTCGCGGCGGCTGTGCGCCAAATCCTTGCCTGCTTTCAACTGCATCAATTGCGGATGCATCATCGCCGGAACCCAGACATCCGCCGGTTGTTCAACCGTCATTCCACTGAAGCTCGGAGGCGCAATGCCAACAACGGTGAAGGAAACTTCGTTGATCGCCACCTGCTGTCCAATCACCGACGGAGAACCGGCAAACCGGCGTTGCCACAAATCGTAACTGAGCATGGCAACCGGATGCGCGCCGGGCGTCGAGTTCTCTTCCGGCAGAAACGCGCGGCCTTTCATTGGCGACACTCCAAGCGCGCTGAAGTAATTCGAGGAAACCAGCTCGCAGGAAATCTTTTCCGGCGCGTTGCGTTCACCAAGGTTGGCGGCTCGCGTGCCGTAGGCAATCAAATCCGTGAAGACCTGGTTTTGATCCCGATAATCCGCGTAATCCATCCATGACCAGGTGGATTGTCTGAAACGCGGACTGACGCTTTCAGACCACAAGGCAATCAGTTGATCCGGTTCCCTGACCGCCAGTTTTTGCAGCAGCAGTTTGTCCACCAGACTGAAAATCGCCGTATTCGCACCGATGCCGATGGCCATCGAAAGCACGGCCACAATCGTCAGCAAAGGCGCTTTGAAAAGCATCCGCGCGCTGAAACGCAAATCCTGTATCAAATTATTCATGTCTTGTCCTCTACTCATTGCGCAGGGCGATGATCGGATCAACCTGCGTCGCCCGGCGCGCCGGCAGGTAACTGGCAAACAATGCAACCAGCGCCAGCAACAGCGTGAATCCTGAAATCGCCAGATAATCAACGTTGACCACGCCAAACAGAGCGCTGGCCATCAACCGGCTCAGTCCATAAGCCGCCGGGAAGCCAATCGCCATTCCAATCGCCGTCAGTTTCAATCCCTGCCCGGTGACCATCCTGAAGATGTCCGCGGATTGCGCTCCCAGCGCCAGGCGAATGCCGATTTCCTGGGTTCGCCGTGACACCGAATACGCCATGACGCCATACACGCCAATGGCCGCCAGCAGCAGCGCCATCGCGCCGAACAGGCCCATCATGAAAACCATCAGTTGCAAACCGGACAGGCTTTCGGCAATGGATTGATCCATGGTCTTGATTTCATAAACCGGCAATGCCGGGTCAACGTCGGCAATCCGTGCGCGCGCCGCGGCCAGCAACTTCATCGGATCGTCCGGCGTTCTGAGAACAAAATAGAGGCCGGGATCGGCCAACTGCGTTTGCGGCAGGTAAAGCGTGGGTTTGAAATCGCGGTCGAACAAAAACCGCCGGACATTGCCCGCGATTCCGACAATCGAAAACCATTCCCCTTCGGAACCCGCGCTTTTCAGCCTGACGCGCTTGCCAATGGGGTCTTCGCCGGGCCAGTAAAGTTTGGCCATCGCTTCACTGATGACGGCCACGCGCGGCGCATCCGGCCCGTCCTGTTCGGAAAACTCCCGGCCAGCGGTCAGGGGAATTCGCATCGTTTGAAAATAAGCCGGACTGACGGTTTGAAAATTCGCGAACTGCGATTGTCCGGGTAACGGGGCCGGTTTTCCTTCAATCAGAAAATCCCTGCTGGCCCAATCCTGGCTGGCCGGCAAACTGGCGGCAACAGCGGCGGCGCGAACTTCCGGCAGCGACCGCAACCGCTCCAGCGCTTGCTGATAAAAGCCCGTGATTTGATGATCTTCCCTGTATTTCGATTCAGGCAGGGTCACGCGCATCGTCAGCAGGTTTCCCGGGGTGAAGCCCTGTTTCTGATTTTCGGCAAGTTTCATGAATCCCTTGACCGTCAGCCCGGCGCCAACCATCAGCACCAGCGCCAGCGCGATCTCGGAAATGATCAGCAGGCGCCGCAGACGTTGTTTTCCGCTCCCGGACGTGCCCCGGCCTCCATCCTTCAGCGCTTCGGTCAAATCCGGTCTGGATACCTGCAGGGCCGGAACCAGGCCGAACAGCAGGCTGCAAATCAACGCCGTGATCAGGGTGAATGTGATGACCTGCGGATTGACGCTCAGGTTTTTCCATCCCGTCACGTAACGCATCTGTTCTGCCGGCAGACTGCCGCGAATCAAATCCACGAACCAGTAGGCCAGCAGCAATCCGGCGATCGCGCCCAGCAGGCTGAGCAGCACGCTTTCCGTCAGCAACTGACGGATGATGCGCCAGCGGCTGGCGCCCAGCGCCGAGCGAAGCGCGATTTCCCTGTCTCTGGACGATGCGCGCGCCAATTGCATATTGGCGATATTGACGCAGGCAATCAGCAGGACGAATCCGACCGCGGCCATCAGCATGCGCATGAACATCGGGGCGTAATCGCCGGAGACGCTGTCGCGCAGCAACGCCACCTGGGCGCGGCTGCCCGCATTGGTCAGTGGATACTGATCGGCCAGCCGGGCGGACAGAACTTCCATCTCGGATTTCGCTCGCGACAACGTAACGCCGGGTTTCAGCCGCGCCAGCACATTCAGACGCTGTTGCCCACGCTCATTCCATTCTTCGGCGGTCATCGCCAGCGGAACCCATAACTGCGTGGGCCGTGGGTAATCGTTGTCTTCGGCCATCACACCGATGACCGTGTGGGAGCGGCCATTCAGCGAGATGGTTTTGCCAATGATGTCCGAATCGGCGGCAAACCGCTGTTGCCATAATTCGTGGGTCAGCACCGCCACCTGATTCCGTCCAGGCTGATCTTCACCGGGCGCGAACGTGCGCCCCAGCAGAGGCTGGGCTTTGAGCAGGCTGAAAAAATTCGCCGTCACCTCAAACCCCCAAAGGCGTTCCGGCTCGCCCGATCCGGTCAAATTGGCATTCGCCCACCGGTACGCCGCCATTTCTTCAAAAACCGTTTGCTGAGTTTTCCAGTCCACGAAATTGGCAGGCGCGGCGCGGCGGCGCGAACCATCCTGCCGCGCCAGAGTTTCCGAAATCTCAACGACCCGATCCAATTCGGGAAAGGTGATCGGCCGCAGCAAGATCGCATCCACCAGACTGTAAACGGCGCTGTTCGCCCCAATCCCCAAGCCCAGCGCGAAAATGGCCATCAACGTGAATCCCGGCGTTTTGCGCAACATCCGCGCGCCATAAAACAAATCCTGAAAAAATGTCCGCATACCGTTTCCCCCTTACTCCCCGCGAAGCGCGATCATCGGATCAACCTTTGCCGCCCGCTGCGCCGGCAGATAACAAGCCAGTAACGCAACCGAAATCAGCAACAACGCGATTCCAGTAAATGTCAGCGGGTCGGTGGCGCTGACGCCGAACAGTTGATTCGCCATCAACCTTGTCAGTCCAAGCGCAGCCAGCAGCCCAATTGCCACGCCGGTCAATGCCAGCGCCATTCCCTGCCCAATGACCATTCGCAGCACGTCGCCCGTCTGTGCTCCCAGTGCCATCCGGATGCCGATTTCGTTCGTCCGCTGGCTGACGGCGTAAGACATCGCGCCGTAAATTCCGACCGCCGCCAGCGCCAGCGCCAGCAGCGAAAAAACGCCCAGCAACCGCACCATGAAGCGCTGCCCGCCCAGCGACCGGTCCAGCAGGAATTCCATCGTCCGCACTTTCCAAACCGGCTGGTCTTTATCTATGGACCAGATTGCGCCGCGCACCGCGTTTGAAAAGCCCAGCGCGTCGCCCGAAGTCCGCACCACGAGCGACGCGAAAATATCCGGACGCTGCGCATAAGCCAGATAGAGTTGCGACAATTCCGGTTCATCCAGACTGAAGTGTTTGATGTCGCCAACCACGCCGATGACGCTGGCCTGAACATCCGGGCTGAGCAAATGCACCTGCTTGCCAATCGGGTCTTCGTTCGGCCAGAAGCGGCGCGCCATCGTCTGGTTGATGACGATCGCGCGCGGCGCATCTGGCTGATCCTGGGCGGAAAAGACGCGGCCTTTCAGCAGCGGAATGCGCATCGAGCGGAAGTAATTCCCATCCGTGCGATTGACCTGTGCACGCGGTTCCTGGCCTTCCGGCGGCGCTGCGCGATCCGGCAAAACAAAACCGGATTCGCCAATGCCTGCTCCGTGCGGCACGGACATCACCGTCGCTGCCGATTCCACGCCGGGCAAAGCTGAAACGCGCGCCACAACTTGTTCATGAAACTGCTGCTGTTGTTTTGGCTCCGGATATTTGTTGCGCGGGACGCGGTATTCCAGCGTCAGCAGGTTTTTCGGATCAAACCCCGGATCAACGCGCAGGTAATTGACGAAGCTTCTGACCATCAGTCCCGCGCCGGTCAGCAAAACAATCGCCAGCCCGACTTGCGTGACCACCAGTGCGCTGCGCACCCGGCTGCGACCCAGATTCGCACCTGACGATCTGCCGCCTTCTTTCAAGGCATCATTCAGGTCAGGCCGCGAAAAGCGCAACGCGGGCAGCAGGCCGAACAGCACGCCAGTCAGCACCGTCACGCCGAAAGTGAAACCGAACACCACTGGATCGAGTTTCACCTTCACGCCGAACGGCAAAACGATCCCGCCGCTGGCCGCCAGCGCATCCATTCCCCAAACGCCGATCAGTAATCCGGCTGCGCCGCCAGCCAGCGAAAGCATCAGCGATTCAGTCAGCAGTTGCTGCACCAGCCGAAACCGGCTTGCGCCCAGCGCGGCGCGCAAAGCCAGTTCCCTGGAACGCCCGACCGCGCGGCTCAGCATCAGGTTCGCGACGTTCGCGCAGGCAATTAGCAGCACGAACCCGACCGCGCCCAGCAACACCAGCAGCAACGGCCGCAACCGTTCAACCACCATTTCCTGCAAATTGACCAGCGTGACGCCGCGCTCTTTGTTTGTTTCCGGATACTGCTGCGCCAGTCGCGCGGCAATCGTTTCCATCTCCGCCTGCGCCTGCCGCTCGGTCACGCCGGGTTTCAGCCGCCCGATGACTTCGACTGCCGCGGACTTCCGGTTAAGCGAATAGCCCGGATGAAACTGCACAGGCATCCACACATCAATGTCGGAGTACGGAAAACGAAACCCTTCCGGCATGATCCCGACGACGGTGAAAAGCTGTCCGTTCAGCGTCAGCGTCTGACCGACCAGACCCGGATCCGCGCCGAAGCGATCCCGCCAGACCACTGCATTGACAATGGCGACGCGCTCCGCGCCCGCCTGGTCTTCGCCGGGCAGAAACGCGCGCCCCAGCGCCGGTTCGACGCCCAGCGTTTTGAAAAAGTCCGCTGAAACAAATCCGCCGATCACCCGCCCCGGTTCCGCGCGCCCTGTTAAATTGACGCTCTGCGGCGTCACCGCCGAAAGGTGTGAGAAGGCTTGGCTCTGCGCCCGCCAGTCCAGCAAGTCCGGAACCGAGACCGAACCGCGCGCTTCGCCGCTGGTCTTTGAAAAGACCATCATCAGTTGTTCCGGCTGTTTGAAGGCCAGCGGACGCAACAGCGCGGCGTTGACCACACTGAAAATCGCCGTGTTCGCGCCAATGCCCAGCGCGAGCATCAAAATCGCAGTCAGCGTGAATCCCGGTGCCTTCAACAACGCCCGCGTGCCGTAGCGCAAGTCCTGCCAGAAGCTTTGCATGGTTTCTCCAATGGTTATTCGTAAAAACACAATTCCCTCGCAACGCTCAGCCAATTGCCGTGCCAGTCTCGCGGTGACGGTATCTGTGGCAAGGAATCAATTTAGCCTCCAGCATAAAGTTTTCCGCGCCGCCGCCGCTGTACGTTTTTGGGATTCCGCCTTCCCGTCATTGGGAAGGTAAACCGGATTGTCGCAGGATTTCGCCAATGCTAGAGTCCGTCGGCTCAGCAAAATTATGATCCGAAAGGTTGCCGCTACTTTATGCAAAGACGAGAGTTCATTCGTACAACGGCCGCAGGTCTGGCGGGATTGGCGCTTCCAGGTTCGTCAATTCAGGCTGCGCAGCGTTCGCCGGTGATGACGGTGACAGGATTGATGGACGCGCCGCAGCTTGGGCTGACGCTGATGCACGAACATGTGCTGGTGGATTTCATCGGCGCGGACAAGGTCAGCCGGGAGCGTTATAAAGCCGAAGAGGTTTTCAAAACCGCGCTGCCGCATCTGAAGCAATTGCGCGCGGCGGGTTGCCGGACGTTCGTGGATTGCACGCCGAACTGGCTGGGGCGCGACGCGGCGTTGTTGCAGCGGCTCTCCCGCGCGTCAGGTTTGCGCATCATCACCAACACGGGCTATTACGGCGCGCGCAATCATCAATTCCTGCCCGCGCACGCCGCCACGGAAACGCCCGAACAGCTTGCCGCTCGCTGGGTCAAAGAATTCACTCACGGAATTGACGGCACCGGCATCAAACCCGGCTTCATCAAAATCGGCGTGGACGCCGGGCCGCTTTCCGCTCTGAACACGAAAATCGTCACCGCGGCGGCACTGGCGCATTTGCAAACCGGCCTGACCATCGGCGCGCACACCGGCGACGGCGTGGCGGCGATGGAAGAGCTTGCCTTGCTGGATCGCCACGGCGTCAGCCCGCAAGCTTTCATCTGGATTCATGCGCACAGCGAAAAGAACTCCGAACTGCACATCCAAGCGGCCCGGCGCGGCTGCTGGATTGAATTCGACGGCATCCATCCGCGCAGCCTGGAACGGCACGTCGCGCTGGTGAAAACCATGCGCGAAGCCAACCTGCTCGACCGCGTGCTGCTTTCGCAGGATGCCGGCTGGTACCACGTCGGCGAAGCGGGCGGCGGCGAATATCGCGGCTATGACTTTTTGCTGACCACGTTCGTACCCGCGTTAAAGGCCGCTGGCTTCAGCCCGGCGCAGATCAGGCAATTGCTGGTCAGCAATCCACAACAGGCGCTGACAATTCGAGTCAGAAAACTCCGCGCCCGATGACAAGCTCAACCCGCCTCCACCACGCTCCAGGGGGTTTACTTGATATTAATTCGGACGCTGTTTGACGGTTTGCCGTCCACGGTCAGTTTGACTTCCACTTCGCCCCTGCCCGCCAGACTTCGCTCCAAACGAATGTTGGCTTGATCGAGCCCGACGAATCCCCCCTGTGAGTTAAGAAAGACCAGCTTCGCATTTTCGCCGCCAACCGTGGCCGACGACGTTTCCAGCGAATTGCGGAAGCGCCAGCCAGTGCCGTAGGCAATCAGAAAGACTTGATCACCTTCGGGACCAAGATCAATCGGCACGGCGACGGCTTTGTTGGTGGCGGTGTCCAGACGCGAAACCGGTTCAAACACCTGCTCGCCATTCGCTCGGACTCGCAGGATAACCGCCGCCGCTACGCCCTGCCCATCGGCATTGGCCGAAAACAGTCCCGGAGCGACGCTGCCAATTTGCACAACGCCTGTGGAAGCCGTTCCGTCGCCGCCGGTGATGGTGACGGTTGCCGCTCCATTCGCCGTGCCCGACGGAACCAGGAAGTTGATTTGTCCCGGTGCAACCATAAACAGCGGCGCCAGGCGTTCGGTTCCCAGCGCATCGCGAACTCTGACCGTCGTGCCGCCCAGCAGGTTCGGCAAAGGAACGGTCTTCGCCGTTTCCGTGACCGTCGCCAGATTTGCGCCGAATCCGGCGGCGATCAATTCGCTGGCGAGGGTTTCGCCCATGAAGCTGGCGGCGGAAACGCTGGCCACCGTTTTCAGCGCGCTGGCATTGAAAACCTTGCGAATCCGCTGATTTCCCAGATCGGCGATGTACATATTTCCCGCGCGGTCGAAGGCCAGATCGTTCGGGAACGCGAGTTGGGCGCTGCGCGGTGATGCGCCATCTCCACTGAAGCCGCTGGAAGCGTTACCCACAACGGTGGTGATGATGCCGGTCGCCGCCGTCACTTTGCGAATGGCGTGATTGAAATAATCCGCGATGTACAGGTTGTTGTCGGCGTCCACGGCAATGTATGACAGCGGATCGAGTTCGGCGCTGGCTGCCGGGCCGCCGTCGCCGCTGTAACCGAAATCTCCCGTGCCTGCATAACCGGAAATCCTGCCGTCCGTCGCGATGCGGCGCACGCGGTTGTCGTAAGAATCCAGAATGTAAACCACGCCGTTGCGATCCACCGCGACGCCCGTCGGAAACAGGAACTGCGCGCTGGTGGCGGGGCCGCCGTCGCCTTCGTTGCCGATGCGTCCGTCGCCGGCAATTGTGGTGATGATGCCCGTGCCAGCCGTCACTTTACGCACCCGCAAATTGCCGTTGTCGGCGATGTACATATTTCCCGCCGAATCCAGAGTAATCTGATAAGGCGTGCTCAATTGCGCCTGTGTGGCCGGGCCGCCGTCGCCGCCGAAGTTTTGGACGCCGGTTCCAGCGAAGGTGGTGATTACGCCGTTTGGCGCAACGCGGCGGATGCGATTATTGCCCGTGTCGCTGATGTAGACGTTTCCGGCGGCGTCCACAGCCAGACCTTGCGGCTGATTCATCGTCGCGTTAAGCGCCTGGCCGCCGTCGCCGCTCGATCCCACGAATCCGTTTCCGGCAAAGGGAAGAATGACGCCCGCGGGTGTGACCTTGCGAACGCGATGATTTTCGGTGTCGGCGATGTACACATTCCCCATGGCGTCTGCCGCCACCGCTGACGGGAAAAAGAGCCGCGCGTCAACCGCTGCTCCGCCGTCTCCGCCGTCGCCCGCAACGCCGGTCCCGGCAAAGGTGTTGATCAGTTGGTCCGGGTTGAAATTGACCAGCAACCGGGCGCTCATCGAGTTGCCGTTGACGTCCCAGGCGGTGACGGTCAGATTGTTCGGCCCGGCTTGCAACGGGATATTCGAAACCGCCCAGCCGGTGGTGCCTGCCGCCACGCCGCTGCCGCCACGGTCGTTGCTCCAGCGAACCTGAAACACGACCGTGTTATCGCTGGCGGTTCCGCTCAGATTCAGTGCGCCATTGGTGGTGGTAAAGACAGCGGCGTCGGTCGGTTGGGCAATAACGATGGTTGGCGGTGTGGTGTCTCCCGCCGTTGCCAGCAGCAACCGGCGGATGCGGCTGTTGTCGCGGTCGCCGATATACAAATTACCCGCCGGGTCGAGCGCCAATCCGGTCGGGAAGTTCAAATTCGATCCCAGTGGCGCCAGCCCATCGCCGTTGAATCCACTGTTGCCTGTGCCGACGATGGTGGTAATGATGTTGGTCGCCGCGTCAACGCGGCGGATTCGCTGGTTGCTGCGGTCGGAAAAATATAAATTCCCTGCACTGTCCGTGATTGCAGCGACCGGGACGTTGACACGTGCTTCGAGCGCCGGGCCGTCATCCCCGCTGAAGCCCTGGATTCCAGTGCCGACGATGGTCGCGATCTTGCCATCGGCGACAGTCACCTTGCGGATGCGAAAATTGCCCGGATCGCAAATGATCAGATTGCCATCCTTGTCCACCGAAACATTATTCGGCCCGTTCAGTTGAGCGGCCGTTGCCGCTCCGCCGTCTCCGCAGGCGCCTCCCGCCGGGGAACAGGTCTGCCCGGTACCGGCCACCGTGCTGATCATCCCGTCCGCTGCGTTCACTTTGCGAATGCGGTTGTTGCTGAAATCGGAAAAATACACATTGCCGTTTTTATCCACGGCCACATTTTGCGGAGAATTGATCTGGGCGGCGGTGCCTGGGCCGCCGTCCCCTTCGCTGCCCGCAGTGCCATTGCCGGCGATGGTGCTGATGACGCCGGTGGCGGCGGTGATCTTGCGAATGCGCTGGTTTCCGGAATCACAGATGTAGACGTTGCCGGAGCCATCCACAGCGACGCCGATGGGAAAGTTCAGCAGTGCGCTGGTGGCCGGCCCGCCATCACCGCTTGATCCGCGCGATTCGGCCCGGCCCGCAATCGTGCTGATCAAGCCCGCCGGAGTGATTTTGCGAATCGTGTGGTTGTCGGAATCGGTGAAATAAATATTGCCCGCGCCGTCAATGTCCAGCCGGATGGCGCGCGAAATCTGCGCCAGCGCGGCTGGGCCGCCATCTCCTGACGCTCCGTCCACGCCGGTGCCCGCCACTGTGATCAGCACTGCCGGCGGCGTTGCGCCCAGCGTGATTGTCGTGCGGGCGAGATTCCCCGCAACATCGCGCGCCGTGACGGTAATCGTGTTGTTTCCCGGAGACAGCGGCACATTCGATGCCGTCCACCGGCCCGTCGAAGCGGTGTAAACCGCCGTGCCCGACGCACCACGATTCGAAAGCCAGGTGATGGAAGCGACGCCGTTATTGTCCGTCGCCGTGCCCTCCAGGGTGATCAACCCGCTGACGTTCGGCGCGGGTTGTGGAAGCGCGGGCGAGGTGATGGCAACCAGTGGCGCATCCAAATCCGTTCGCCCCGGTTGGGTGATGGTAAAGCTTCGCCCCGCAATGGTCGCGGTCGCGGTGCGCGAACTGAACGCGGTGTTTGCATCCACATTGAACGTGGCCGAACCGTCCCCGCTGCCGCCGCCGGTCACGCGCAACCACGAAGCATTGCTCGCCGAGGTCCAGGCGCAGGCTCCCGGCGCGGCCTTGACGCTGATGGTCCCGCTTCCGGCATCCGCGCTGACGGTGCGGGTGGCAGGAAGGAGCGCAAAACTGCACCCAGTGTTGTTGACCATCGTCCGCCAGGCCCCGCGACCATGGGTGAAGGCGTACAGCCAGGTCACTCCGTTGGCGATTTGAATTTGCAGATGCTCGGTAATGGCATTGGTAAAGCCGGTTGTTTCCAGCGCCCAATTCTGGCCGCCGTTATTGGTCATAAACACGCCGACATCGGTGCCGACATAAAGCCGCGCCGTATTCGACGGATCAATCGCAATCGAATGCACAGGAATGTCCGGCAGGCCATTCGCGCTGCCGGCCTGGTCAATCGGGTTCCAGGTTGCGCCGCCGTCCGTCGTCCGATAGACATGCGCGCCGCCAAAGGTCGAAAAAGTCGCATACGCGATGTCCTTGTTATTCGGATCGAAGGCGAGGGAGGAAACAAAGCCGCGGCGGACTTGAACGTTTTGCCAGGTGGTCGTGCTGGTCGAAGTCAGCGCGGCGCTGTTGCGCAACACATAACCGTCTCCCATGCCGACCAGCGCGCGGTTGGCGTCGGTCGGCGCAGTGGCCAGGGCGCTGACGTAATCTTCGCCTGCGGTGATTGCGCTGGCGCGTTCCCACCTTGCGCCGCTGCTGGGCGTCCGCCAGATGTAATAACCGCCCGTCCACATTCGCTGCGAATCGCTCTGATCCATCACGAACGGCGTGACGAATAATCCGTCATCGCCGAGTCCGCTGGTGGCATAACCGAGCGTATTTCCGCCATCGGTGCTCTTGCGGAAAAACATGCCGCCGGCAAACGCGCCGAACAGAACATTCGGATCGGTTTGATCAATCGCCGTGAATGCGCCGTCTCCGCCGTTGATCAGCCGCCAGTCATTGACGCCTTTGTCGTCGGTTCCCAGCAGCGTTCCGTTGTCCTGCGTGCCGCCGATGTAGGTCTTGCCATCGGCCGAAACCGAGCCGTGATAAAACTGCGTCACGCCGTAATTGTTGTTCAGCACGGCCCATTTGACGCCAACCGTGGCGGGTTTGCAGGCGGCCGCAGGCGTCGTCAGAATGGGTCCGCGGGCATTGTCGCTGCGATACAAACCGCCGTCGTTGCCGATGTACACCGTCTGATTGCTTGCGCCGTCGTACTTCGGATGAAACACGATGGTGTGCTGATCGGGATGAACCACGCTGATTCCAATGTCCGTGCTGAAATCGTAACCGGGACCGGCCACCCCCCAATTGACGCCGCCGTCATCGGAGCGAAACAGTTCAATGCCGCCCACCCAGACTCGATTCGGATCCACCGGGTCCACCGCAATGGTCAGGTCGTACCAGCCCTGTCCCAGGTATCCGTCATCGAAATCGGTGCCGCAGTCCGTCGCAATGGTGTAAGGAACCAGCGAGAGAATCGCGCGATTGAGCTTGTTGGTGTCCGTGTTGCGAACCTGCGCCGTCCAACTGCCGGACGCGCCTCCGGTGGTGGAACGGAAAACGGCATACAACGAATAGGCGTATTGGTTGTTTTCCACGCTCGAAGCCAGCGCGTAGATGGTGTCCTGATTCGACGGTGCAATGGCCAGCGCCGTGCGACCCATTCCCGAAGCGGTCAGCACCGCCTCCCAGGTTCCGGCAGCGGCGGCGTCCGTGTTGCGATAGACCGTCGCCTGTTCGAAGTTGCCACAAGAGGCAAAAACAACATCCATCGTTTTGTCCGTCCGCATCGCCAAATCCAGGCAGCCGGCGTTGACCGTTCCGCCGCGCGGGCCGGCGGGATCGAGCGCTTTGATCCAGGTTGCTCCGCCGTCCAGCGAACGCATCACCCCCGCCTGCGTCGCCGCGTAGATTCGATTCTTATCGTTGACGCTGACGGCGAGTTTGTTGACGTAATAAAACTCTTCCGTGTTCGTGCTGGCGATTTGCGCCCAGTTCGCTCCGCCATCTGTGGATTTGAAAATGCCCGCGCCGCGAAAATCGCCATTGCTCAGGTCGCCGTCATATTCGTAACCGTAAACGCCTTCGCCGGTGCCGACATAAATCACATTCGGATTGCCCGCCTCAAAAGCCATCGAACTGACCGTCAGGTTGCCGATCAAATCGGCCACCGGCGTCCAGGTTCCGCCCGCGTTGATGGATTTCCACACTCCGCCCGAAGCGCCCGCCGAATACATGATGTTCGGGTCCTGTGGATTGATCAGCAGGGCGCGCGTGCGTCCGCCGATGTTGCCCGGCCCAAGTGGCGTCCAGGCGGCGGCTTTTGCCTCCGCGCCTTCCTTGTTCAGCCACAGCGAAGCGGATTCCTCCCCGGTTAGAAAGCGGTTCAGCGTGGTCGAAAATTTCGGCATCTCGCGCATCTGCTCCTGCGCCTTGAAATATTCTTCGACAGGAATGTCCTTTTGCCCTTCCAACAGGCGTTTTTTCTTGAAGTAAACGGCCCGTTCGCGCGGCTTGCCGAATTCCTCTTCTTCGCCCTCTTCTTCCCCACCTGGCCTGGGCAGTTTGAAGGAGGGCAATTCCAGGCTGTCAGGTTGCGGCGTCCGGAATTTTTCCGCCCATTCCGAAATTGCCGGACGCTGTGCGGAGGGCTGTCTCAACTCTTTCTTCGACGGCCCTTTTTCCCTGGACTCTCCGGGGCGGCGCAGTTTGGCCTCCGCAATCTTGCGCAGGCGTTCCGCTCCGCGCTGAGGGGCGCTGCCCTTCGCCGCAGAAGCTACGCGGGGCAAGAGCACGTTTGCAGTCAGCGCCACAACGGCAATCAGCGCAATGATTACGAGCAGACTTCCTGGCAGTTTTCGGGAAAGGGCCGGAATTGGCATGCGACGTTCTCCTTAGAAAACGTGGAACAGACTTTAGTCTGTCGCCACTGTGGACAGGCTAAAGTCTGTCCTACGTTTTGATTGTTTCAGGGAGTCGTCCACGACCTGAAAGACTCCTATGAAGCTGAGCATACAATGATCATCTCGGCAAACATTTGGGTCGGCAAACATTCGGGCCGATAAGCATTTGGACGATCCTCACGCGCGAGACGACGGGCACGACAGCAAGGTTGTTGGTTATGTGTTTGGTAGAGAGGTTGGCGATGGCAACCCATCTTCAAGTATTGATTGCGCGAGCGACAAACGAAACGACGGTCAGGCCTGCGGCGCGATTCGCTCGACTTCAATCACGCCCTGAACTTTGCGCAGCGCGTTGCGGACGCGCTCCAGATGCTTCAGATCCACGATGTCAACGGTCAGTTCGATGCGCCGGATGCCGTCGCCATTTTCCCGGTTATCAGTGCGGGCTTCGCGGATGTTCGTTTTGATGTCAGCCACGGCATTGGTCAATGCGGCCAACTGTCCCGTGCGATCTTCGGTCATCACAGCCAGCTTGACGGCATACGGATCGTTGCCGCTTTCGCCGACCCACATCACCTCAATGATGCGCTCGCGGTTGACCAGCAGATTCGCCACATTCTTGCAGCGGCTGGCATGGACGCCGACGCCTTTCCCGCGCGTGATGTACCCAATCACGTCCTCGCCGCGAATCGGGTTGCAGCATGGAGCGCGATAGACCAGCACATTGTCAACGCCTTTGATGGCGATTCGATCATCGCCCAGTTTAAGCGCCCGTTTGACGACTTGCGTCATTTGCTGCAGGCGCGTCGTTTCGGCATTGTCCAGCTCTTCCTGCTTATCCGCTGGAATCAGCTTCATCAGCGGCGTTTTGGCCAGGATTTTTCCGTAGCCGATGGCTGCATACAAATCTTCAATTTTGGGATAGCCATTGTCCGCGCGGTATTTTTCCAGTGCCTGATCATCCATCACGGACTTCAGTTTCAGGCGCAACCGCGCGGCCTCTTTCTCAAACATCTTGCGCCCAATCTCAATCGCCTCTTCGCGCTGCCGCTGCGCAACGTAATGTTTGATCTTGTTGCGGGCACGGGAGGTGACGACAAACTTCAGCCAGTCGCGATTCGGCTTCTGATTGGCGCCGTTGAGAATTTCGATGACGTCGCCGTTTTGAATCTGGTAGGACAGGGGAACAATCCGCCCGTTCACTTTTGCGCCGGTGCACTGGTCGCCGACTTTGGTATGAATGGCATAGGCAAAATCCACCGGCGTGGATTCGCGCGGCAACTGAATGACCTTCCCTTTCGGCGTCACGGCATAAACTTCTTTCGGATAAAGCTCAAGTTTGAGCGAATCCACGAAATCGCGCGCGTCCACATCCTGCTGGGTTTCCACCAGCCGCCGCAGCCACTTCATCATCTCCACTTCGCTGTTGTCTTTTCCCTTCCCTTCCTTGTATTTCCAGTGGGCGGCGATGCCTTCTTCGGCAATGCGATGCATTTCCTCGGTCCGAATCTGCACTTCGAAATGATGCCCTTCTTCGCCAATGACCGAAGTGTGCAGGGATTGATAGCCGTTTTCGCGCGGGTTGGCGATGAAATCCTTGATCCGGTCCTGAAAGGGTTTCCAATGCTGATGCATGACGCCGAGCGCAAAATAACAGTCGCGAATGTCCGGCACGATGATGCGCACGGCGGCCAGATCGTAGACTTTGTCAAGCGGAATATTCTGTTTCTTGAGTTTCAGGTAGATGCTGTACAGCCGCTTGATGCGGCCATCAATGCGCAGGAACGGGACGCCGTTTTCCGTCAGCCGCTCGGCGATACGTGTCCTGACCTCTTCCAGAAAAGCTTCGGTCGAAGCCCGCTGCTTCTCCACACTCTCTTTCAGATATTTGTAGCTTTCAGCCTCCAGGTATTGAAATGATAATTCTTCCAGTTCGGCGCGAATCTTGCTCATTCCCAGGCGGTGAGCAATCGGGGCGTAAACATCCAGTGTTTCCTGGGCAATTCGCCTGCGCTTTTCCGGCTTGAGGTATTGCAGTGTCTGCATGTTGTGCGAACGATCCGCCAGCTTGACCAGCACGACGCGGATATCGTCCACCATCGCCAGCACCATCTTGCGCAGGTTTTCCGCCTGGGCGTCCTCCTTGGAAATTTCGCCGAGGTTGCTGATCTTGGTCACGCCATCCACCAGATGGGCAACGGTTTCGCCAAACTTTTCCCGGATCTCTTCCAGCGGCGTCAGCGTGTCTTCCACCACGTCATGGAGCAGCCCCGTGGTGACCGTCTCCACATCCATCTTCATGTCGGCCAGCATTCCGGCGACCGACAGCGGATGAATCAAATACGGTTCGCCCGAAGCGCGCTTCTGATCTTTATGCATCATCGCGGAAAAGATATAGGCGCGGCGAAGCAAATCCAGATTGGCATCCGGGTGATAACGTTCCAATTTTCTTTCGACATCTTCAAAACGGATCATCGCGCGGGATTATAGCAGTTCCGATTTGCACCGCCACAAGCCGAGTTTGCGGCAGGCTGGCAGCAGGAAAAATCTTTCACCGCCGCTGCTGTTGTGCTTTGATTTAGGGCTGCCCGTAATCCATCACTTTTCTAATCGGCTGTAGGAATGACTACACATAACTTGTCAGACTCGCTGAAAATTCCCGCATTGCAGAAATATTTACCACAAATCTAACCCTCTCCATATTGACAGCTTCCGCTTAGCCATTGCATATTCCGCCCGCATTGATTCCCGGTCTTCAGTGTGCAGTTCAAAGCTGGATACTTTCAAACAAAGATTCACAACGCTTCAAAAGTAACTCACATTCTCATTTGCCTCCCGGTGTTTCCGTGATGGCCGATGGTGGATTGTGCCGCCAAAGTCAACGTGTAATTTGCCATCAGGAGTGTCTATGCCTCGTGCCTTGCGTGTTGTGTTCGCGTTTACCCTTTCCGCCAGTTTCATTTTCGCGCCGATTTTCACACTGCGAAATGGCAAGGCGGCGGTCTCTGACGAATCCTTGAATCGGGCCAAAACAGCCAAAACGCAACAGCGTGAACTGACTCCCGACATCCAACTGGCTTTGCGGGCGGGCGCGAATCTCGATCTGCTGCGCAACAATCGTCCGCAGCGTCCCGCTCCCTATCAGCCCATCGGAACGCTGCCCGGCGCGGAACAGACAGGTTTCAAACGCGTCTTCGAGTTCCTGACCGGATCGCTCCCCGGCGCGAATTACGACGACCCCAAACCGACCATCACGGCCAACTATAACGCCTATCTGACTGAACTCAGCAAGGCAGGTAATGCGGCAGGGCCGGCGGGCAGTCAGCCGATGCAGAACATTGATCCCACCGCTGGAACTGCCAGTGTGGGCGGTTTCAGCTACAACCTTGATTCCAAAAACTACAACTTCATGGCGCCGGTAATGGGGCTGGCTGGCCGTGCGGGACTCGATCTGTCCCTGGCGCTGAGCTACAACAGCAATGTCTGGGTGCGCGATGCGGCAAGCAATACCGTCGCCTTTAATGCGGATCGAGGTTTTCCCGCGCCCGGATGGCGGCTGGGCTTCGGCGCGATTCAAATCCATACCAACACGACCGGGGCCTACAGTAATGGAGTCACGGGGCAGTCAAGCATCATCTACATCGCGCCGGACGGCACGCGCCGCGACATGGCGCTGATTCCCGGCACCTCGAAATACAAGACCTACGATTCCAGCTACATCGTCTTTGACGCGGCGGCGCAGATTATGTACTTCCCGAACGGCACGCAGGCGAAGTATGGCCCGATTCCGAGCGCCTACTCATATGATCCCAGCAACTACGATTTCCAGGCCCTGCCCGTCGAGATCAAAGACCGCAATGGCAATTTCATCAATATCAATTACAAGACGCTGAACTGCGGCAGCAACGGCCTGAAGACCGTCATTGATTTCGTGACCGACACCGCCGGGCGGCGGGTGGATTTCAATTACCAGAACAATCGCCTGACTTCGATCAGCCAGACGCGCGGCAGCAGCACCTTCAGCTACGTCAACATTGACTACGACCCGGTCACCATCCAGACCAATTTTTCCGGCGGCGCAACGACAGACCCGTCCACCATCAACGGGACGCCGGTCTACTTTCCCACCCGGATCACGTATCCAACCGGAGTCAATTTCAGGTTCACTTACACCTGCTACGGGCAGATCCGCGCCATCGAGAAATGGGCGCCGACGATTACGGGCCAGGGAACGGAACGAAAGATCGCCAGGACGCGGTTCGACTTGCCGAATGACCTCTATGACTTTCAGTATGCATCCCCATCATTCAGTAATCGCTACGAAGAGGCCGAAAATTGGCATGGTGGCAGCACTGCCACCTATCAATATGGTTACTCTTACTATAACGGCGTCAGCAACCATCAGGTCATAGATCCGACCTATCGCACATTCCAACTGGAAACCACTCAACCC
>JAJNQA010000094.1 GCA_021155085.1 Heliomicrobium sp.
CTTCGACCAGCGCAATCACTGCGTCCGGGCCCTGATCGTAAACGGCTTTGATTTCTTCGCGACTCAACATGCTTGCTTTTTACGCTAAACTCTTTTGCTCGTCTGTCTGCTTGCTCGCAGACTGGGCTGAGCAGTTACAAAGTAACAAAATAAGAAAGCGGAGGCCGATTTCGGCCTCCGCTGACGGTTTTGAGTTGACAGCTTGAACCGATTAGAACTGGAACCGCGCTCCAAGCTGAATCTGCCGCTCGCGGTAGAGTGTTGCGCCCGCTTCGGTGATGTTGCCAAAAGCTGCGTTGTAATTCAGCGCTCCGCTGGCCAGGTTGTACATGGTCGTGTTGTTGTTGGTGAAGTGCGTGCGGTTGAAGATGTTAAACGCTTCACCCAGGAATTCCACGTTCACCTTTTCCTTGATGTAGAAACGCCTGGACAGCCGGAAATCCACGTTCCAAATCTTGGGACCGGTGAAGGAGTTGCGTTCAGCCAGCGGAAAACGGTTTGCGCCGCCCGACCGGTTCAGACTGCCCGCGCCGCCATTACTGCCGGAGACGAAGCCGCTGTAGGGCCGCCCCGTGTAAGACTGGAAAATCGGCGCCAGTGACCAGCCGTCCACCAGTGCGGTCGCCACTTTGTTGCCCAGAGTGATGCGCGGAGCGTAAATCACGCTGGCCACGAATTTATGCCGCACATCGAAGTTCGAACGGCCTCTTTCCAACTCGAAATCGAAAACATTGAACGGCACGTTGCCCGTCGAAAAAGTCTGCGACCCCTGACTGAGATCCACGGATTTCGAAAGCGTGTAGCTGGTCAGGAATTGCAACCCGCCAGTGAACCGGCGATTGGCCTGCAACACAAAGGCGTTGTATTCCGATTTGACCTGGCTGGCGATTTCCGTCAATTGTCCGTAAGTCGTATTTGGGCGCGTGGTCGGGAAAACCGGAATCGTCACCGACTGTCCATTGAACGGCCCGCCGCTAACTGCAAATGTTTGCGTGGTGGTCGGCGCAGTCAGATTGCGATCCAGGAAGGTCGGCAGCTTGCGTCCGAGGCTGAGCAGGTAGGAAGCCGACACCGTCGTATTGCGTAAGACTTCCCGCTCGAAGATCAGATCGAACTGGTGGATTTGCGGATTGCCGAAAGTGGGCGAGAAGAACTGAATTGCACCAGTTCCGGCAGGCGCGGAGGCCAACACATTGGGGAAAATCGGCGCGGTCGCCGCGGTCGGCGCCAGCGTGGTCTGGAATTGCCCTCCCGTTGCTCCGGTGTTCAGCAGCGCGTTGTAAATCGTCGAATTGATGATTCGCCCGTAGTACAAACCATATCCGCCGCGCAAGCTGGTTTTGCCATCCTGCGTCAGCCCAACCGCAAAGCCGGCGCGCGGCCCGAAGTTGTTTTTGTCATTCGGCAAATTTGAAGTCGCTTGATTCAAGGTAATGCCCGTGTTGGGAATTTGATCCGTGCTGGGATTAACGTATTGCGGCTCCGGCATTTTCTGATATTCATACCGCAATCCCAGATTGATGGTCACGCGCGGCATGAATTTCCAGTCATACTGGCCATAGAAATTGTAATCGGTCGTCGAAAACTCCGCCCCCTTCGGCCCAAAGCCCTGCGCGAAGTTGCTGGTGTAGCACTTGCCCCGAAAGCGTGTCGGGTTTGCCACACAATTGACGGTTGCCGCCAGCGGAGTCTTCCAGTTGACGTAATCAATGATGAAGTCATTGATGTTGTTGTAACCGTACACGCCGCTTTCCTGGAACAGATTGCTCAGCGTGTCGGTGACATAGTTGATGTCGCCGCCGACCTTAATCGTGTCGCCGCCCCGGGAAATCGTCACATTGTCAGTAAGCTGCTGGCGACGCTCATCCGGATAGGATTGGCGCTCCAGGAAATTCGGCTTGCCGAAAGTCAGCCCATTCGTGATGTCAATCGAAGGCGAACTGCCGTTGATCGAAGTCCGCGGCTCACCCGTGGTCGGCGTCTGGCTGATCTGAAACTCGAAATCGCGGGCGTACTGGTAGCGGAATTCGTTGACGATGTTCGGCGTGATGGTCGAAAGCAGCCGCGCCGTGCCCCAGTCAATCTTGACGAAATCATCGCCGAAGCTGGCTCTGCCGCGCGTGTTGGTCGCCTGCGTTTGAACGCCGGCGGGCGATTCCCAGCGCAGACGGTTGTAAGTCATGGTGAACGCGTGCTTGTCCGTCACCTGCCAGTCAATCTTCGGCAAAATCAACCGTTGATCTCCCCGCCGCGGTACCGTGCCCGTCAGCGAATTGATGAACGCCACCGTTTCGTCAATCTGCGCATTGGTCAGATTGCGCGGGGCGGCGGTCAGCGCCGTCCGGTTGACCGTATTCAGAAAGGTCTGGCTATTGAAAATCGCCAGTCCGGGAAAATCACGTTTCTGCTGATCGTAGCTGAAAAAGAAAAAAAGCTTGTTTTTGGCAATCGGGCCGCCGAGCGTGCCGCCGAATTGATGGCGCACATCTTCAGGCTTGATCCCAACCGAAGTCGCAACGCCATTGACCAGCACCGATTGGAACGCCAGCGGGTTGCGGGCTCCCCATTCGTTGTTGCGCTGGAAATAGAAGGCGTCACCATGGAATTCGTTGGTGCCGCTCTTGGTCACGGCGTTGGTCACGCCGCCCGCCGCCCGGCCATATTCGGCGGAATAGTTCGAGGTGTTGACCTGGAATTCGCGAATCGCCGATTGACTGACCGAATAGCTGATGCGCGTGCGCCCCCGCTCTTCCGAAAAGAACGCCTGATTGTTGTCCCCGCCATCAATCGTGTTGTTGTTCAGCAGACCCGAAATGCCACGAAAACTGATCAGACCGAAGCTGCCGTCCGGCACCGACCCCGGCGTCAGAATGGCGAAGTTCGACCAGCGGCGCCCGTTGATCGGCAATTCATTGATCGCCGTCTGATTGATATTGGTGGCGAACTCCTTGGAATCGGTATTGACCAGCCCGGCGTCAGCGACCACCTGCACGGTTTCGCCCGCGCCGGCCACTTTCAGCGTCGCATCAATGCTGGAAGCGCGCCCGACTTCGACCACCACCTGTTCCAGCTTGTAATCCGCAAACCCGGTGGCGGAAATGGTCACGGCATAAGTGCCCGGCTGAAGATTGGTAACACGAAAAGCGCCTTCACTGCTGGTGGTCACCTTCTCTTCTCTGCCGGTGCCCAGACTCCGAATGTTCACGGTCGCATTCGTGATGACGGCGTTTCGCTCATCGGAAACCTTGCCGCTGATCGCGCCCGTCACCGCCGATTGAGCAAACGTCAGCGCATTCAGCGCGGCCATCACGGTCACGGCAAGCAATAGTGCGCCCTTGGAACGGAATGAGGTTATTTTCGACATATTCTCCCTCGCAATGGAAATGGGGGTACAAGAACTTTGGGCGGGCAACGACACACTGCCTTTCCGCTCAAAGCGTGAAAGCAAAGCTGCAATTGAGTTCATCCCTGCGTTCGGCTGAATTACTTGATGGAACGAGCGCCTTCTCCCGGGCGCTTTTTTCTTAGCCGCAGAGCGCTGATGTGGACAACACGCCTGCCAGGCTCTTTTGAATTGTATTTCGGAAACTCAGTACCTTGACGAAGTAGTGAGGAAGGGTAGATCACCCTTCAAGGTCGGTCAAGTCAAGATTGTATTAGCTTCACGGATGATTTTATCGAATAGACAAACTGCCAAAAGCAGAGACGTTGCGCTGGAAACGTCAGTTTCAGACTTCTCACTTCTTCTATGGTGGTGTCCAACGCGAGCAGCTCAATGTTGATCACATCTGAATCAGTTAAGACTTCCCGGCCCCCCTTCTGCTGCCGAGATATAGTCCGTTTCTCCATCAGCGGGCCGAGTTCTTCCGTGCGATAGCCTTGCGGATAGGTGCGATGCTGCATTTCGCTGAGTGAAAAGGGTTAGCAGCGTTCGGGCAGATGGCGACAAAACGGGAGATCAATCGCAACGCGCCTTCAATCAGCCATCGTGTTGCCTTCGCGGGCTGCAAGCGGTCAATCCAGCGAATCGGCTCGAAGGTAACGGTCGCCAGCAAGCAGCGGAGATCCTGTTGCTTCACTTCGCCGGGACAGACGCCGGAGCACCTTTTTCCTTCACAAAAAAGACCAGAAACTTGGCGGGTTGGGAGTTGCTGGCATTCTTCGAGACCGCGTGGATGTCGTCGGGCGATTCGTAAAATGTCTGGCCTGGTCCCAACGTGGTTTCTTTCCCGCCAGCGACCTGCATGACGATGGAACCTTCCAGCACGTAAACGAAAGTATGCGCGTTATGCCTGTGCTTGCTGGAAGAGGCGCCCGGCGCATACTCCACGGTGAGCATGACCGCTTCCTTGCCCGCGATTCCCGCCAACTCCTTCGTCATCAGGGGATTGATTTTGGTGTCCTGAATGACGGTTTCCTTCGCCGTCACTGCCGGAATCGTTGGACTCTCCGCGACGGAGGCAATGACGGAAAGACACAGCACACCCATCAAACTCTTTCGCGCTAGCGCAGGGCACTTCATCATTTTCGCTCCTTCAAGCTTTGTCGGATTCCAATCCCGCTAATCGCTTGTCAGCATCGCCAAAACGGTCCAACTGGACGCCCATCATGTCCATCAGCGAAAGGAAGAGGCTGCAGGCGCGCCGGTTGTCGTTGCCTTTATCCAGGTAATTCAAATTGCGGCCTGTCTGCAATGCGCCACCGGCTTTGCCCGCCAGAACAATTGGCAATTGATCCGCGCCGTGGGCGTCGCCGTCGAACAGGCTGGAAGCGAACATCAGCAAGGAGTTATCAAGCAGCGAGGTTCCGCCTTCATCAATCGCCTTCAGCCGCTGGACCAGGTAGGTGAATTGCTGCACGTGGAATTGGTTGGTTTTCAGATACATCGCTTCCGCTTCGGGCGCTTTGCCGTTGTGCGTCAGGTCCAGGTGCAAGGCTCCGCGCACGCCTTCGATAAACCGGAAATTCATCTGCGACAGATCGTTGTTGAGCATCAGCGTGACCAGGCGCGTTTTGTCCATCTGGAATGCCAGAACGATCAAATCCAGCATCAGTTTGATGTGTTCCGGCACGTTCTGCGGAACCTGATCTCCCGGGCGCGGCATGTTCGGCTGCTTCAGTGTCGGCTTCCAACCTTCTAATCTCTCTTCCTTGGCGGCGTGGTCAATGCGTTTTTCGATGTCGCGAATGGATTCCAGATATTCGTCGAGTTTGCGGCGGTCGCTGGTGCTCACTTTCGGCTGGAGCGAATGCGCTTCGGCCAGCACCGCGTCCAGAATGCTGCGGTCAAGCTGACGGCCCTTGGGATCGCCGACCAACTGATCGAAGGTCCGCGAAGGATAAATCTCCTTGGTCGCCGGTTTGGTGGGCGACACCCACGAAATATTCGAACCATAAATCATTGAAAGGCCGTCTTCCAGCCGCAATTCGTTCGGCTCAATCCCCAGCACCAGGCTCGGCACGGCAGTGCGGCCACCAATGCGCTGCGCCAGGATTTGATCAAACGAAGTGCCGACTCGAATGTCTTTTGGATCAAGGCTGACCTGCGCGCCGGACAGCAGGTTCATTCTGCCCAGGTGCGGGCTGGTGGAAACAAAGGCCTTCGGGTGATACAGCCCGCGCAGGAAAACCAAGTCTTCGCGAATGGACGCAAGCGGTTGCGCCGCTGGCCCGAATTCCATCGCCGCACCGCTTCCCTTTGCCCACCAGTGAATCGGTTCGACGCCGTTGGAAAAGTAGATGTGCGCAAATCGAACCGGCGGTTTATTGGCTGCGGCTCCTGTAATGGCCGCTTTACTGTCTTGCGCCAGAACCGGCAAGGACTCCAACCAAGGTAAGGCGAGCGCGACACCTGCGCCTCGCAGAAAGTTACGCCGTGATGTTTGTATCGGGTTCGTCATAAGTTTGTTTTCTGACCTCACTCTTTCGGCGGGAATTTCCCGGTTTCAACCCAAGCCGCGCGCGCTGTCTTTTGGTAGAAGCTGTTCATTTGCAAACTCTCGACGGTCGCGCGTCCGCTGGCCGTTTTGCCAATGATTTCTGTTTTGTCCTGGCTAAATTCAAAATGTTCGTGCCAGTTTTGTTTGCGTGGATTAAAAAGCCTCACGGATTTTCCGGTCAAGCCATCCACGCTGCGGACTTTCATGGCTTTGTGCGCGTTACATTCACGGCAGGCAAGCCAAAGATTCGTTATGACCGTTGCACCACCCAATCCCTTCGGATAAATGTGCTCAATTTCCAGCTTATAGGGGATCAACTCTTGCGGATTGAGACAATAACCACAGCGATTTTTTGCCTGCTGACGAATCTTATCGTCTACCCCTTGGCTAATTTTTGCCATTTAAGCCGCGCCGGGAAATCTCGCGTAATGCGAACGCCTTTTTCAGAGTTGTCAGCCTGCTGACTTCCATCAACTTCCACAATTCTTTTTGCTCATTTGCCGTCAGAGATTCTTCGCCTTGTTTTTGGAGCAAGTTGCTCAAACGCGCATCCTGCTTCGCTGGAATCCGCATTTCGGCAATTTTCAGAACTTCTTGATCCGAACAAAGTGCTATCTGTTTCGCCAGGTCCTCAGCTTCGAGCGCAAATGCATTCTCAATTTTTTCGATAATTACTTCATCAATGCGACGGCGTGATTTCCCCGCAATCACTGACAGGTTTGCAAAAACTCTCTCAGGCAAATTTATCGTGATTTCCATAACTCTAACCTTCAGTTCTTCGCTGCCGCATTGATGGCGACTTTCGAGCTTGCCGTTTTTGCTGGAGCCTCTTCCTGTCCCAGCCGATTACGGAATTGTTTGCTGGTGGCGATTTCCGCCGCCAGTTGCGCGAAAGTCGCGTCGCCGCCTGCCTTCACCATGCGCTCAACCAGCAATTGATCCGAAGCCAGCACTGTGCGTCCCAGCGCGTAGCCGACCAGTTTGTAAGAGAGCGTTTTGCGAATCTGTTCGTCTTTTGACTGCGCGTATTTCAGCAATCCATCCACGCCGTTGATTTCCGTTTTGTCGGCCAGCACCGCCGAATCTTCAATTGCGTTGCCGTCGGCGTATTTTTCGCGCCAGCGTCCGGTCGGATCGTAGCGTTCCAGCGAAAAGCCCAGTGGATCAATACGCGTGTGGCAGTTGGCGCAGGTCGCGTTGCGTTTGTGCTGTTCCAGTTTGGCTTTCAGCGTCAAGCCGCCGAACTGCTTGTCATCCGCCGGAAGCGAGCCTGCATCAGCAGGTGGCGGCGGCGTTGGCGTTCCCAGAATGCGGCGCAGAATCCAGTCGCCGCGTTTGACGGGGCTGGTGCGCAGCGGCGCGGAAGTCACCGTCAGCACCGCGCCCAAACGAAACAGCCCGCCGCGATGAAAAGCGTTCGCGCCTTCCACCAATTCCACCTGTTCCTTTGACTGGACCTCTTTCTTGATACCGTAAAACTGGGCCAGGTCTTTGTTCAGGAAGGTGTAATCGGCAAAGAGAATTTCGCGAATGGGCCGGTCCTTGCGAATCACATGTTCAAAGAACGAGACGGCTTCGTCATACATCGCGTCTTTCACGTCGTCCGTGAACTCGGCAAAGCGGCTGGAATCCACACCCTTGTACTGGTCGAAATGGTAAAAGCCCAGCCACTGACCAAAAAATTCGGTTGACAGCCGCCGCGCCTTCGGGTCGGCAAGCATTCGCTTGACCTGCCGCTGAATCCCCTGCGTTTCGGTCAGTTCGCCCGCATTGGCGGCGCGGCGCAATTCGTCATCGGGAATCGAAGCCCACAAAAAATAGCTCAGGCGGCTGGCCATTTCCCAGTTCGTCAGCGGCTTAATTTCTGAGTTGATCTCCGGGTTGTACGACACTTTTTTGACAAGGGAAGAACCTTCGACTTGCTCGACGCGATACAGGAATTGCGGCGCGACCAGAATGCGGGCCAAGAGCGCTTGGATCGCTTTCCGATGGTCAGAATCGGCGGCCAGAGTTTTGTCGTAAAACGCGCGCAAGCTCAGCTTTTCTTTTTCCGTCAGCGGACGCCGCCAGGCGCGGCTGGCGAATTCCAGGCAATCCTTGACGTGACCGGCACGCCCGGCCAATTGGGCAGCCATCACCGTGTCATATTCGCGGCGGAGCGGCGTCACATACTTCTGCATTTCGGCGGGCAAAGCGGCAATCTGCGCCTTGTCCATCTGCGCAATTCCCTTCCCTTTCAAATCAAATCCGTAATGCTTGGCCAGCAGACGCAGGTAGTTGTCGTGATACTCAAACGAGGCGTAGAGGTCATTCCAGGCGTGATTCAGACGGATTCGCGTCGGCGGATCGAGCAGGTTTTCGGCCACGAAGCGGTCATCGCGCAGGTATTTGATCTTTTGCACGAATTCATCGTGCTCCGGCACGTTGTAAGTGTTGTCGAAAGGGTCCGGCACGGGGTCCTTGTCGGCGGGCGTCGGTTCGCCGTGCGAATTCGGAGGGAGGAGCGAAGCGTATTCCAGCACGCCCGCTTTGAAGTCTTTGAAAGCCTGGCTCTGCATATCGCCAATCAGCACTCGCGTGGGCTGGCCTCGGGTTGCACCGTCGGCACGGTCGGAAATCACGATGCGGACGACCTGCTCGCGATTGCTGCCCAATTCCGCCTCCACCTGCATATTCAGGGACATTGGCTTGTCGGAATTGGCCGGCATCGGAATCTCGAACATTACCGAACCTTCCGAAGCGAAATCGTCCGGGCCAAGTGGTGTGCCATCGGGACTGTGGCCGAAATTCAGCCGGCGGGCGGTTTCTTCATTCACCAATTCCTTCAACGTTTGTCTGGGGCCGGGCGGCAGCATACCGCGCCGCAGGTTGGCGGCAGCTTCCGCATCCGCTGCCAGCACAACAGCGGATTCTCCGGCTGCCACGGTTGTGCGTGGTGCAATCGGGCGGAACCCGATGGTCAGATTGCGCCAGATGATGACAGGCTTTTCGCCCATTGCGGGATTCACCGCCGAAACATTGAAATAGATTTTTGCCGGTCCTGGCTGGACCGGGCCGCGTCCTCCCCCTCTGACGTAGGCGAAACGATGTTTGGATTTGACGTTCAGCGTGCGGTCACTGAATTCCAGGGGGCTTTCGTCGCCCGCGCCGCCCGCTGCCACATCTCCGCGCGCAAACAGCCAACTGGGCCAGGTCACTGAAAACTTTTGAATCTCGTCGCAACCGGCGCGCACCTTCGCGGCAATCGCCTGCCGGTCGCCTTCCGGCGCGGGCAGTTTGCGCCAGCGAGCAACGATTTCCGATGAGGGATAGCCCAGGGAAGGCTTGTTCATCACCTGCCAGATGTGTTCGGCAAACCGCTGCGTAATTCCTTCGCGTGCCGCCAAATCTTTCAACGTGACATTGGCTTCGCCAAGCGCTGCGCGGTGTTTGTAATGCCAGGCGGCGAAGAACGCCTTTCCATATCGTTCGAGGCCGAACGGCCTGCCGCCTTCCCCCGAAACGGTGCGAAAACCATAGGTGGCGTAAATGTCCCGGATGCGCGTCACCGCCGAAAGCTCAAAACCGGATTTGCCCGGATGCGAAAAGAATTCCAGCGGGCCGGAACCGATGACGGCGTGATTGGCGATCTGTTTGGCGGCAGAAAGGTAGCGTTCAAGATTCGCATCCTGCATGAACTGCACATCGCCGAAATTCGTGAAGCCTTCGCCGCCGACCGAATCACTCGATGAATCAATGCCGGCGTTCAGATCAACGCCGGTCAAGTCCTTGATCGTGTAGGCGTATTCGCCGCTGGTCAGCCGCCGGACAGTGACTTTGCCCGGGTCGCCGTCGTGCTTGAGCGCGTAGGCTTGCAATTCAGAACGAATCCAGGCGGCGGCTTTCGTTCTCTCTTCATCGCCCGGCTGCGGCATGGCCTTGGGCGGCATGGTTTTCTGTTCCAGCGCCTCGGCGAGCTTTTCCCATTGCTGGAAATCTTCACCAAACGAATTTTTTGCCATCAATTGCTGAATGCTCATCCCCGCTTTCGGAGATTTCAGGCCGTGGCATGAAACACAGTATTCGTTAAAGACTGCTTGTGCGGTTGACGCGTACTGGCTGGCCGTCTGGCTGGTTTCAACGGCGCGGGTCTTTCCGATCAGGCTTACGGCAGTCACGCACGCAAGCAGCGCAAGCACGACTTTTACCAGGCGGGCATTCAGACAGGCATTCAGACAGGAATGTTTAACGAACTCCCAGTTCCGTAAGATTCTCATGACTTTTTCGGCCTCTGCTTTTTTGTTGGGTACGAATTGAGGGACAGCAGGATTCTGCGTCCGTCAGCCGCTTACAGTCAATCAAGACGGCAATTTTCCCGAAAAAGTTACAAGATCGCGAGTTCAGAGCGCTTTTGAAATGGTGCTACCCGGAGACGGCGCGGCCGTCGGCGAAGCACTTGGGGAGAGCGGAAGCGGCTTGCTTTCGCTGACGCCGTTGCCCTCTTTGACCACATAAAACTGATTGGCCGCCAAGTTCGCCAGTTTGTCCACCTTGCCGCCTGGCCATTCGATTTCGACGCGGTCAATCTTGTCGTTGCGACCCAGGCCGAAAGTCAGCGGCAGTTCGCTCTGCGAACAGTAGCTTGATCCGCTGTGAACCACTTGCCATTGTTTGCTGCCGTCCGGCAGAAAGACCGTAATTTTTGCTCCGATACCGTCGCGATTGGAGCCTGCGCCACCCGATCCCAATGCCTTGAACCGGGCAAAGCGAAGTTGATTGCCGCCGTCGTTGCGCAGCAGATACGCGGGGCCACCGTTGGTCGTCAGCAGCACGTCCAGGTCGCCGTCGTTGTCGAAATCTCCATACGCTGCGCCTCGCGCGACAATCGGTTTCGCGAATGGCTTGCCTGTTTTACGCGTGACTTCGGCGAATTTCTTTTTGCCTTCGTTGCGGAAAAGTTGCGGGCGCATGGCGTAGGTGATTTTCGGCTGGACTTTGTTGATGTCGTCGGCGACGTGACCATTGGCCATGAAGATATCCGGCAAGCCATCCAGATCGTAATCGAAAAAGAATGCGCCGAAGGTCAGCGAAAGCATCGTATCGCGTCCGACATTGCTCGTCGGCCCCTCATCCGTGAACAAACCTTTACCCTGGTTGCGAAACAGCGCCAAACCTTCATTGGAAAAGTTGCCGACAATGATCGAAGGACTGCCTGAACCGTCAATGTCCGCGAAATCCGTGCCCATCCCGCCGCGCGCTTTGCCTTCTTCGCTCAGGGCGACACCGGCGATCATGCCTTCTTCGCTGAAGGTGCTGTTGCCATTATTTTTATAAAGCTTGTTCGGCTGTGTATCGTTGGCAACGAAGATGTCCGGCCAGCCATTCTTGTCGTAATCCAGAATCGCCACCCCCATCGCCTTGCCAAGCGGTTGTTCCAGCAAACCGGCTTTTTCGGTCACGTCCACGAACTTTGCGCCGGTGTTGCGATAAAGGCGCGATTGCTGGCCTTCGTATTTTTCCGGCGTGCAATAGCTTTTGTTCGTTCCGTCGAGCGAACAGTTGACGTCTTTTTCAATCGTCCAATCCACGTAATTGCAGACGAATAGATCGAGTTTGCCGTCCTTGTCGAAATCCAGCCAGGCAGCACTGGTCGAAAAGTCCGTCGCCGCGCCGCCGACGCCCGTCTTGGCAGTCACATCGGCGAACTTGCCGTTTCCTGCATTGCGAAAGAGTTTGTTTTCGCCGAGCGCCGTCACGAAAATATCCTGCCAGCCGTCGTTGTCATAATCGCCGATGGCCGCGCCCATTCCGTAGATCGGCCTGGCCAGGCCGGATATGGCTGTGACATCCGTAAACGTGCCGTTTTGATTGTTGTGATAGAGCGCCATTACGGACTTTCTCTTTTTTGGCGCATCTTCAAAATCCATCGAATTGACGAACAAAATGTCCTGCCAGCCGTCGTTGTCGTAATCCAGAAAGGCGCAGCCCGAACCATTCGTTTCCGGCAGATATTTTTTGCCCTGCGCGCCATTATTGTGGCGAAACTTGATGCCGGCCTGGGCAGTCACATCGGTGAATTCCACCGGCGCGAACTTTTCCGGCAGCAGGGGCAGGCTGGAAACTGATGGTGAAGGCGATGCGGCGGTTTCAGCAGAACCCGTTGCGGCGATGTTTGCAGGTGTCGCCGCCGGATTTTGTTGGGTCGTTGACGAGAATCGCTGACAGGCGGCCAAAAACAATAAAGCCAAGACTGAAAAGGATAAGACGGAACGCGAAACAAATGCTTTCATCAATTTTCTCGCAATCAGGTTTTAGATTGAGTTGGGATAGGTCGCGCGAAAGGCTAAGCAATTAGGAGGGTTGATGCAAGGCGATTTGGCTGCTGGCTGAGTGCTGTGCTTGCGTCAGTCTGGCCCCGAATGCTCGCTGGCTTCTTGCAGTGCTCATTCGGGGCGTTGTGACTCCCGGTTCAAATGATCGCCGGGGTTAGGCAATGGCGATTTTTAGGCGAAACGCCGTCCGCCGCTGCGGCGCGGGCTGAACGAACGAAAACCTCCGCCCCCACCTCTGCTTCTGCCCAGGCTGCGCGTCGGCGAAGCTTTTTCAACCACGGGAAGAACTCCGCCAAAGCCCGGAACGACGATGCGCTCCACTTTTTGGCCGGTCAATTTTTCAATCGCCCGCATGGAGATTTCGTCCACCGGCGTCAGCAAAGTCAGTGCGTGGCCTTCGTTGCCGGCACGTCCGGTCCGCCCAATGCGATGGATGTAATCTTCCGCCGCGTCGGGCACATCGAAGTTGATGACGTGTGAAATCGAATCCACGTCAATCCCGCGCGCAGCAATGTCTGTCGCCACCAGCACGCGATAACGTCCATCGCGGAAACCGCGCAAGGCAGCTTCGCGCTGGGGTTGGGTGCGGTCGGCGTGAATGCGGCTGACCTGGTGTTTGCGCGCCGTCAGCAGCGTTGCCAGACGTTCCGCGCCACGCCGCGTGCGCGTGAACACCAGCACTCGATCGGCGTCTTCCTGTTCCAGCAGGTGAAGCAACAAGTTGGTTTTCGATTCCAGCGCGACCGGGTAGGCCGTCTGTTTGACCGTCACGGCAGCTTTGCCGCGCGTGTTGACGTTGACGATCTCCGGGCTGCGCATGTACTGGCGAGCGATTTCTTCCACCGCCGAAGACATCGTGGCGGAAAAAAGCAACGTCTGTCTTTCAGTTGGCAGCAACCCGATGATGCGGCGAATGACAGGCAGAAAGCCCATATCCAGCATACGGTCGGCTTCGTCCAGCACCAGCACTTCGACGCGCGAAAGATCAATCGTTCCGCTTTCGAGGTGATCGGTCAGCCGGCCCGGCGTGGCAATGACGACTTGCGCGCCGCGCCGCAGTTCGAAGCGTTGTTTGTTGGCACTGGCTCCGCCAACGATGGTGACGGCGCGAGCTTTTTTCTTCACATCGAACAGTTGCAGATTATCCGTGATCTGCGATGCCAGTTCGCGAGTCGGCGTCAGCACCAGCATTCGCACGCCGGGACGCTTCCCTTTTTCCGAAGACAGTTTTTGAATCATCGGCAGCAAAAACGCCGCCGTTTTCCCCGTGCCGGTCGCGGCACAGCCGATCAAGTCCGAGCCTTCGAGAATCACAGGGATTCCCTGTGATTGAATCGCGGTCGGCTCATTAAATCCGAGGGACTTGCACCGATCGGCAAGCGGTTGGATCAGTCCCAGTTCAGCAAAGTTCATTTCATTCCTTCTGGCGCCAGTTAAAGTCTCTAATGAGTCGTGCGCCATTTGTTAATTCCCAAAAAAATCAGACAGGATTTACAGGATTGAGCAGGATGGTGAAAAAATCGAATGACCGATTCCACTAATCCATACCTGCGCAATCTTGTGAATCCTGTCTGATTTTGTCTCAATGTTGTTCGTACTTAGTAACGACCACCGCCGCCACCGCCACGACCACCGCCGCCGCCACGACCGCCGCCGCCGCCGAAGCCACCACCACGACCACCGCCGCCGCCGAAGCCGCCACGTCCACCGCCGCCGCCACGACCGCCGCCACCGCCGCCGAAGCCACCACGGCTTTCCTTCGGACGAGCTTCATTGACGGTCAGGCTGCGACCATTGATCTCAGTTCCGTTGAATTGATTGATGGCTGCTTCGCCTTCTTCTTTCGAAGCCATTTCGACAAAAGCAAAACCGCGTGAACGGCCCGTGTCACGGTCGGTCACCAGCGAAGCCGATTCGACATTACCGGCTTGAGAAAACAGGTCCAACAACTCGTCTTCCGTCGTCTGGAACGAGAGGTTGCCAACGTAAAGTTTCATAGACATAGTTAAATCTACCTTTCCCTGAATGGGAGGTTAAGAGAAGCTTCGAATCAGAAGGTCTTCGGTGAACGGTAGCAGCGAAGGTGTGATCTCGGACGTTCAAGAGAACGGCTTCTGCAAGTTAAAGTCAACCTGCTCTCGAACAATCCATAACGCCGCCGGAAACTACTAGAGGCTTGTGGCGCATCACCGTTGATGCGCGAGAGAAGGAATGAACAAGCGGGATAATGCACTACTGCCGGAACAAGCGCAAGCCGCCCTCCAAACCCGGTCGGAAAAACATTGTCTGACCAATCAAGGGGTTCGCTCGAAAATCTTGATGAAAAACATTGGGTTGCCAATGGGCAAGTCCAGGCTTTCTGACTGGGCTTGTGCCTGGGCTTGTGGAGAACCAAAGACTTTCACCAGCCGGTAATTTGTTTCGATCCAGCCGCCAAGCTGGGTGTAAAAGTCACGCCCAAACGCTTCCAAGCCGAATTCACGCATTGGCCGATTGGCGACGAGCACGTAGCGAACACGGTCTCGCTGCAAACGCGTTATGGCGTCCTGCTCGTCGCGTCCGCTCATCAACCCGGGAATCAGAATTTGATGGCGGAGTGTGATCCGCCGGTCTGTCAAAAAAGCCAGATCGCTGCCTTCGGGCAAAACGGCAATGGCGTCGCCGGGATGGGTCGAAGCCGAAATGAAATTCAGCGCTTCGCTGATTGCCTGCCCGGTGGCGCGAGGCGCGAAAAGATGACCGCGTGCAGTTTTAATCTCGTAATTGAAATTTTTCCGATAGCGCACGCCGAAGACGATGCCAGTTGCAACAAACATCAAAATCATCAAGCCGCGCCCAATCCTCAACGCACGGCGCTCCGACAGTTCGTCTTTTGTCCACCGGACGACCGCGTCCGGCAGCATTTTCACGAATAAGAAATAGAACAGGATCAGCGGCGCCGGCAGAAAGAAACTGCCGAACGCTCCGCCGCTCGGCACGCGCAACGCCACGCGCGCGAGAATCGCGAAGCTGAAGGTCGCAATGATAAACAACGCCCCCAAGTTCGTAGTACCGGCTTTAGCCGGAAACCAGCCGCCTGAAGGCGGAACGACGAACGTTCGTTTCCAGGCAATCACGATCATCGCCAACAACAACAGCGGCAACGCGCGAAGCGGGCTGCCATCCCACTGTTTGCCCGCCAGAAATTTCGTCGCGGCGATGGAAAGAAGCGCCAGGGCCAGAACCGCCGCTGTCCGGCGAATGACGATTCGCTTGCGGTCACTCAGCAAACCAATCGCGCTTAACGCGGCAATGGTCACTGCCGCCGCACCGAAGACTTGCGCCAATGAGAGAAACGGATGATCCAATCCGGTCCGTTGTGAATTGTAAAACACCAGCGAAGCCGGCAGATTCGTGTAAAACAGATGGCAGTCTTCGACAATCGTTTGCCAGCCGAATTTGTCGAGCAGCCAGCCGTAGACCGGCAGGGCAATCAAGAAGGCAGGCAAGGCGGCAAACGCCAGATTTGAAATCAGTGATTTGAAATCAGCGCGATGCAAATACACCATTGCCGCCGTCACCGTTATGGCCCCGGCCAGTGCGAACTCCTGCTTTGTAATCGCCGCCAAACCAATCAAAATTCCCGCGACAATCAATTCCAATCGCCGCCGGTTTTCGGAATAACGCAATGTCAGCAGCAGCGAGCCGAGCGCGAACACGCAAGCGTAGAGCGCCGCAAAAGCGTAGGGCTGAATCAAATTCCCCGCCGGTTTGAAGACGCAGTAAATCACAACCGCAATCGCCGCCAGCGCGGCATCTGTTTCATCAAACAACCGGCGCGCGATTCTGTAACACAGGACGGCAATCAGGATTGAGCAGAAGATTCCCGCCGCATGCAGCACATCCAGATGGATGCCCAAAATCCGATACAGCAGCGCATTGAAATAAGGCGCGAGCGGCGGGTAAAGGTAATGAACGTCCCGGTAGAGCAGTTCGCCTTCGAGCAGCCGCCGTGGCAAATCCATCTCGCGCCCGCTGTCGGCAATGGGCGAAGTCCACCGCCGCCATGACACGGCCAGCAGCGCGGCGAAAACCAGGAAGATTGCGGATTGCGGATTGCGGATTGCGGATTGCGACCACTCTCCAACAGAGCCACGAGGTGAATGATTCATTTGCGACAGTCAAAGCAGTTCAGATGACAAAGGCGAGCCGGGAGTATGAATCCGCAATCCGCATTCCGCAATCCGCATTCGACAATCCCGGCGAGGCTGCGCTAGCATACGCCACTAACGATCCCAACTGTCTCCCGCACAACAAGGCGTTCAAGTTGAATGCCTGTTTGAAAGCTGCACGACAATTTATCCAAACGAGGATTGAAGCCACTGATGACAAATAATCACTATCGCACTCTTGCCGAATCCGATCCTGAAATTTACGCCGCCGTTCAACACGAAACGCGCCGCCAGCACGAAGGTCTGGAACTGATTGCTTCGGAAAATTTCGTCTCCGAAGCCGTGCTCGAAGCCGCCGGCTCGGTCTTCACAAACAAATATGCCGAAGGCTATCCGGGCAAACGCTATTACGGCGGCTGCGAATTCAGCGACGTGGTCGAAAATCTGGCGATCAATCGCGCCAAACAAATGTTCGGCGCGGAACACGTCAACGTGCAGCCACATTCCGGCAGCCAGGCCAACATGGCTGTGTACCTGACGGCCTGCCAGCACGGGGACACAGTGTTGGGAATGGATTTGTCCCATGGCGGCCATCTGACCCACGGACACCCGCTCAACTTTTCCGGCAAAAGCTACAAGATCTTCGCCTATGGCGTGAAAAAAGACGACGAAACGATTGATTACGATCAGATGGAAGCGCTGGCCAACGAGCACAAACCGAAACTGCTGGTTTGCGGCGCTTCGGCTTACTCCCGCGTCATTGATTTCGAACGCATCGCCGCCATTGCGCACAGCGTCGGCGCGCTGGTAATGGCCGACATCGCGCACATCGCCGGTCTGGTCGCAACCGGTTTGCATCCGTCGCCGGTTCCACATTGCGATTTCGTGACCACGACCACGCATAAGACCCTGCGCGGCCCGCGTTCCGGGTTGATCATGTGCAAGGAGCAATTTGCCAAAGACGTTGACCGCAACGTCTTTCCAGGCATTCAGGGAGGTCCGCTCGTCCATATTATTGCGGCCAAAGCCGTCGCCTTCAAAGAAGCCCTGCAACCGGAATTCAAAGCCTACCAGCAGCAGGTCATCAAAAATGCCAGAGCCCTCGCCGAAGCGGTCGCCAAAACCGGCTTCCGCATCGTTTCCGGCGGCACGGACAATCACGTTTTTCTGGTGGATGTATTTTCAAAGGGAATTCTGGGCAAGGACGCCGAAAAAGCGCTCGAAGCCGCGCACATCACCGTCAACAAAAACACGATTCCTTTCGACACCAATCCGCCAATGAAGGCCAGCGGCATCCGCCTGGGTTCGCCCGCAGTCACCACGCGCGGCATGGGCGAAGCCGAGATGAAACAAATCGCCGCCGTCATTGCCGAAGTACTGCAAGCGCCGACGGACGAAACCGTACGGCAAAACGTGATCGGCAAGGTCAAGGAATTGACCGCACGCTTTCCGCTCTACGCCAACCGGCTGCAAGCCACCAGCGCCAGCGCGGGAGCAGACTAAGCTGAGTCCAAAGCAAAACGAACGAGTGCGAAGACGCTAAGTCCTGATAATTACTTCCATCATTTGGCGTCTTTGCGCTTTTGCATTAGCTCATCACTTAACACTCGATTTTCCCGGACAGCTATGCCACAAATTGCCGCCCCGCCAATTGCCGTCACACTTCCCCCGTCAGAATTTCCCTACAGTTTTGTCGAACTGGTCGCCTTTCGCGGTGACTTTCCTCCCTTGCTGGGCTTCGTCAATCCGAAAGGCATCGCCTATCACCGCGCGCTTGACCGGCTGGTGGTGTCGCTTGCGCCGTCCGGGTATGCGCAGACGCGCGAACAGATGCTGAATCTGGTCACGCGCGATGGAGCGCGGGTTCGTTTTGCGCCCGATTACAAAATGTATCCATCCGTCGAATCGAAGATCGTCATCGTCCCGGAAAGTGGGCCGCCGGTCGAAGCTGGGTTCACGCCCGGCGAATTGTTCCTCGGTCGGGGGCCGCAAACGGAGATTTCCCATCTTTCGGCGACTGGGGAAATCCTGTCGGATGTCTTTGCCGAATTTGGCGTGGGCGGCGGGTTATGGGGTGGGCTGGTGTTCGACACGCAAGGCGAATTCGGAGGCAAACTGATCGCTGCCGAAGCCAACGGCAAAATCTACCTGGTGAATCCTGACGGCACATTCGAGTTGTTTTTTGATCTGGAGCGGCGGCTGGAAGGGCTGGCGGTTGCGCCGCCGACTTTCGGCCCGCACGCCAAAAACCTGATCGTCGGCGTCGAAGGTTACGGCGACCATGATCCGCATGGCGGCGAGGTCTTCGCCATCAGTGCCGACCGGACCAGTGTCTTGCTGGCTAACATCGGCTACGCCGCGGAAGACATTCAGTTCATCCCGGAACTGGGCGGCACCTTCTATCAAACGCAATTGTGTTTCGACCGCGAGCGCGAAAACCGTTTGCTTTCGGTCAGCGCCAGCCAGTTCCTCAATCGCGCGGGCCGGATGATCGTCAACAACGAGATGACAGGCGAATTGTGGGAAGTCGCCTGGGATGGCCAAAAGTACACGCAACAGAACGTCGGCGCCGTGCCCGGACGCTGGTCAACTGCCGGTTTCAATGTGCAGGGCACGGAACTGGAAGCCGCCTGCTTCGCCATCAAAACGCCGCGCATTCCGAACTGGACGGACTGGCAACTCGTTCCCGGCAACTTTTCCACCGACCGCGCACCTGCCGCCGCCGCTGATCCCTCCGGCGAGGTTGTCCTGTTTGGCAAAAACTCCGGCGACCGCAGGATATATGTCAACAGGCAGGAGCAACTGCAATCGCTGCTGCCCGATCCTGAAGATCGCGAAAGCCGGTGGCGCGGCTGGCAGCCCGACCCATTCCGCATCACAACGCCACACGCGCTGGCCTGTTCGCTGCACAACAATCGAATGTACGCCTTCGCCGTCAAACCGGAGGGCAATATCGTCCACAAGTTTTACACCGAAGGCGAAGACGAACAGACCGTTCAACCCTGGCAGGATGTTCCCGGAGGCATTCAAACAAACACCGGCGTTGGCTGCGCGACGGTCAACGGGCGGCTGGTGCTGTGCGCGCTCAGTCAGGACCGCAGAATCTTTCTGAATGAACTGGCGCCCGGCGGGCGTTACTGGAGCGGTTGGTACCAGATTCCCGGAGGCGGCAGCACGGATGTGACGCCGACCGTCGTTTCGTTTCAGGATGAGTTGTATGTTTTCATCAAAGGGGTCACGTCCAAGCGCATTCTGGTCAAAACGCGCACGCTCAACGGAGATTGGATGCCGTGGGCGGAAATCCCCGGCGCAGGCCGAACCGATGCATCCATCAACGCTGTTTCGACCGGCGGCCAGTTATTCGTTTTTGTTCAAGGCACGGACCTTCGTCCTTACGTCAACGTCGCCAGCGAAACCGGAACCTGGAGCGGCTGGCTGCAATTGCCCAATGCCGGAGCCATCAGCACCTCCATCGCTCCGGCGGCTGTCGGCAATCGCGTTTATCTGTTTGCCAGAGGAATTGATAATCCGCAGGTTCTGGTACGCTCGACGCTTTGATGAACAAGACCTCTTTCAGAACGCGGGCAAAATTTTGATTGCCCGCTCACCCGACTCAGATTAAAATCCGCCCGCCCTTCGAGAACTGCATCCACAAGCAGTTTCAAAAAGCAGTTTCAAATACGACCCTCATCAAGATCCCCGATAGAAGCGTATAGCCCCAATTTCAGCTTCTCTAGCATCTTTGCTACGAGGGAGTTCACCGATGACCCTTTTTCACTCCATCCCGGTTGATCGCGGGGATGAGACCATCAGAGCCGCGCTGGCGGCGACAATCAATCGCGCCCGAGTCTATAACCTGACGCCGGAAGGCTGGTCGTTGGCCGAGCTTCACCTGGCCGATGGCGACCTGGAATGGCTGCAAAACTGGGCGCGCGCACTGGATGAAACAACGGCCAGAAGCTGGCTGCTGCCGGAAGGCACCGGAGGGACGCTGGCCATTCGCCGCGCGGCCATTGGCGTGCTGCTGCTGCTGTTGACCGCGGAACAGACGCGCCGAATCAAGCCACGCGAAAGCGGTTGGGCGACGGCCTGTTCTTCCTGTTTCAACGAGCCAATCCGGAAATTGCTGTTCGAAAAAACCGAGCCGACCAAGCTGTACATCAATTCGCTGATGGAAGCTTCGCACCGTTTGCATGTGCGTCAAAACGGGGGTTGGGAAACCCGCGAATCCGAGCGGGGAAACATTGCGCTGCAGATCGCGCTGACCGAAGCCGATCTGGAAGAACGCTGGCCGCGATGGTTGCGCGGCGAACATCCGCCGGAACATATCGAGCGATTGCTCAATCCGGAAAGCGGCAGTCCGAGCTTTCAGCAAATCTGGCAGGATTGCCAAAACTTTCTGCACGGCCATTTAACCGACCCCGGGTTGCGAGCCGCATTGACAGACAGCCCGTGGATTTTGCCGCGATGGGTGGATACGGTGATCGCCTCGCTCCGTCCTCGGAAACAGTCCTCCGTTCAGTCCAGCCCTGCGGAAACGGCGCAGGCTTCTGTGGCCGTCGCAATCACTTCCCCGCCCTCGACGGCCCGGTTGCTTCCGTTGAAAGACATCTTCGAATCGCTGACGCCCTACGGCGGCATCAAGACAATCCTTCGCGCCACCCGCGCCATTCTCAAGCGGGCCGACCAGCTTGGCCTTCGCGGCAAAGCCTGGTCGCTGGCGGAATTGCATGTCAGCGATTACGACTACGTCTGGCTGAAGATCTGGGCGAAGCGGCTGCAACTCCCAACAGTCTGGTTCAGCACCGAAACGCAACGCAGCTTTACAGCCGGAGATGAATCCATCAGCTTCCGCGCCGGTCTGGGCGGAATCCTGCTGCTTTGGCTGGCCGAAAATGCGCGCCGCAACGCTGCTGAAGGCGAGCTATGGCCGTTTGTCGCTCTCAGCCATTTCGAGCAGCCGGTCGCCGCCGAACTGTTCCGAAAAAGTCAGCCGAGCCGCTTTCTGCGTGAAGCAATGGCCGCCGCCGCCCGCGAATTGAATTTGCGTCATGCGCTGGATGGAGACAGTGAACAATGCTGGCTGGATACCGTTTATCTGCAATTCGGATTTACCTGGCAGGGATTCAAGCGTTGTTTGCCTGAATGGCTATCGGGGCAAGCGACCACCCATGCGGCTCGCGAGTTGTTTGCCGAAGAGCATGGCAGCAGTAGCTTCCGTGAATTGTGGCAGGCACTTTGCGATTTCCGCCAGGGAAGGATCACGGAAGACAGCCTGCGGGAATTGGCCGTAAACAGCCCGTGGGTGTTGCCGGAATGGACGGATGAATTGATTGCCGGAGCCCGGGGAAAAAGCGAACTCGAGAAGGATGCCGCCGCCGCAGACCCCGCAATGCCGGATGCGTTTCTGACCGATCCCGTCCTGATTGTTGACGGAACGGATCAATTCCAAGTGGTTTACCGAATCGCAACCAACCTGAGCCGGCTCAATCTGATTGAAGACCACTACGATCTGTTTATCGCGGGTGAGCGCCGCGTGCGGTTGCTGCGTCAACCAAATGGTTCCTATCTGGCCAAACCGAGCCGCGAAATCACCATTCAATCGAATTCACCCTGTATCGCCGCTTGCCTGATCAGCCGGACCGGCAGTGTTGCTGCCAGTTGCAGACTCGTCCTGCGCCCGGAAGCTGAGGATGTCGCGCTGGCCTATGGCGCGGCTCAGTTGACTCCACGCGGATGGGAAATGCTAAGCGGAAAAGACACACTGACGCTACAGGAAGCCAGAACGAGTCTTTTCAGAATCAAACCGCCGCGACGCCGCGACGGCAGAGGCGAGTGGCTTCGATGGGCATTGATGGAAGGCGATGAAATGGTCGAGCGATTAAACGGCCATGACGCCCCCTTCGATTCCCTCGATGGTTTGGGCGCGCCGCTGACCATCCGAAGCGGCCCATTCAACAACTCGGAAAATGAACTTCAAATTGCCACATCGGTGATTGATCGCGGTTTGATCGAAATGGCGGTTTGCGAATCCCTGCCCAATACGACGGGAAGGCTGAATACTGGAAGATTAACCCGGACAACGCGTGTGCTGCGGCTCAAACTCGGCACCCGGCTTGAACCCGGCGAAAATCACTTTGTTGTCTGGTGGAACGAAAACGGCGAAGTCGGCAAGCTCCTGCCTCATTATTGCGACGACGCAGAAGACGGCTATTGGTGGATTTGCAAGGTTCCGGACAGCGTCAGCCGATTTATTGCCGTCGCAATTGCCTGCGACGGACTTCGGCTGGGGGCCTGGTGGGAAAATGATTGGGCCGGGATGCTGCCGTTGGTCTCAGATCAGGAACCATTGCTGACAGCCGCCCTGCTGCGCTGGTTCCGTTTGCCTGTCTTGAGCCGCGAAGCTGCGCCAATTATCCAGAATCTGAGCCGGCAATATGCCGCCGCTTCGCTGGTCGCCTGGCTGAAGGGCGTTGGTTTGCCCGAATGGCTGCGAAACGACACTCCCGGCAGAGGGTTGCTCAATTCCTGGCTACCTGCTGCGCGTTCGCTCTTTCGGCTGTGGTGGCCGGATGCCGACACGGCAAGACAGGTTTTGCTGGCGCTGGCGGATGCGCGAATCACGGATCGCCTGAACGACGAAATGGTCGAAGTCATGCGGATGTTATGCCGGGTTGATCCATTGTTGCTGGCTGCCACGCTAAAAGCCGTGAAGGATCGAATTGTGATTTGCAGTTCCACCGAAATCCGTCTGCGGCTTGCCGATTGTGAAACCAATTCGGCCTACGAGAATCGCAAACAGGAACTAATCACAAGCTCTGCGGAAGCCTTCGGCATTGCTCAAAGCACCCTTCAAACCGATCTGCTGGATTGTGCGGAACGCTGGCTGGGCGGTTACGAACTGCGCGCATACGAGCGATGCAATCTGGCGCTGGCCGCGCAAATCGAAGACCCACGCCTGCTCCTCGCGCTTCATCTGCTTGAACAAATTTAAGGCATCCCGATCGCAGATAGTTTCCGCAGATTACCTGCCTGGACAAATAGGCTGATTGCGGCAATACCTGCCGCACCTCGCCGCAAGGGCTCGGATAGATTGGCCAGCGTAATTCCCCCGAGCGCCAGCACAGGCAATGTCACCGCCTGGCAAACTTCGGCGAATTTCTCCAAACCGAGCGGCGCGCCGAATTCGTGTTTCGACGGCGTATCATAAACCGGCCCGCAGACAATGAAATCCGCGCCGCCCATTTCCGCCGCCTGGGCTTCAGCCAGTGAATGCGTCGAAACGCCGATCAAAAACTCATCCCGCCTTTTGTTCGTTGTTTTCTCGCGAACTTCCGCCGCCGCCAGCGAGTTGACTCGTAAATGCACCCCGTCCGCATTTGCCGCCAGCGCAACGTCCAGCCGGTCATTGACCAGCACCCTTGTTCCGTGCGGACGCGCAACGGCGATTGCTCGGCGAGTAAATTCAGCCAGCGCTCGTGCGCTCAAATCTCTTTCCCGAATTTGAATCAGTTGGACGCCGTTTTGCGCGGCGAGACGGATGGCTTCAAGTTGCGCGCGGCAGGCTTCGCCGCCATCAAGGTTGGGGAGGAATGCCCGGCGGTCGGTGATCAGATACAGCAGCGGCGGCGGAGGCAGCGGATTCAACGTTGGTGACTTCCTTTTCTTCCAGTTCTTTTGCAGAGGCTTCGGCAGATTCATCACCCAACGCCGCAAGTTTCCGAGCGCTTTCACGGAATTTGATGATGTCGTAGATGCCAGCCAGAATATTCAGCACGCCCAGGCCCGACACTGCTCCGCGCACCAGCTTGTGTTTCAAGAAAGTCGCCATCCAAGCCGCGTGCAGCTTGCCGGTGATGAAGTAAAGGAAAAAGTTGTCGTCCCAGTATGGCTTCCACGGGATAATCATCAGCAAAATGCCAATTTCAAAGCTGATCAATATGTAGACGACGACAGTGATTTTGGCTGACATTGATTTCGCTTACGTTCGCTTCCTGCTTGCGCGGCTTCGCTTCGGGCTTGCTGGCGCTTGGTTTAATTGCCAAATTTGGATTTCGGGATATGCGCTGTGTCAACGCGCGGCAAGCATAACAGTTGAAGAATTGAGCCGCAACAGCCTCAAGGCTTGTCTCCGGCTTAAACGGTGAAGGAAGAAATACCTGTTAGTGAAGAAGTGCCAGCTTGACGACTTCGCGACGGCGGGAAACCGTGATTTCAATCGCTTCCCCATCTGCCTCATTCAGCGCTTTGATCAGTGCCGGCAGATTGGCGATCTGTATCTCGCCGACTTTGGTGATGATGTCGCCGGCCTGCAATCCCGCGCGCGCCGCTTTGTTACTCTCCACCACATTTGAGACCAATAAGCCGTTGGTCACGGCAAAATAATTCATCAACTGGCCAGTCAACGTCTCAACCTCAAAGCCGTAAAAGATGCGCAGTCGAATCTCCGGCGATGCCGGGGAGGTGAGAATCTGAACGAAACTCGACATCATATTGACTCGCGCCTCCAGGCTTTGACGAGTCGGATCAGTTGGAGGTAATGCCTTCAATTCATCTTTCATCGCTTCCAGGCGGCGAACATGAGCAAAAAGTTGTTGTTCCGGGTCAGTCGCCGGAGCCGGAATCAATTTGGCTTTCACGATCTTGTATTCGTTGCTTCGCTTGATTCGCAGCGTGATTTCACTGTCAGCGGGAATCTGACGGATGGCGGAATTAAGCTGTTCTCTGTTTTCAATCCGGCGATCATTGATGCCAAGCACAATATCCTGTGGCCTGACCCCGGCTTTTTCCGCGGGGCTGTCCGGCGCTACTGCCAGGATGCGCACACCCAATTCAACCGGCGTGCGCTGGCTGAGGGGAGTTTGAATTGGCGCATAAACATTATTTCCCGTTGCGCCAAGCCAGCCGTAAGCGATGCTTTGATTCGATTTGATGACATATTCGGCGATTGTCTGCACTCGCGAAACCGGATAAACAAGGTGCCTGCCTTCGCTGCCAGTGTCATAAAACGCGATGCCAAAAACCGCGCCGTTTTTGAGAATCAGACTTCCATCCTGTGCCGGCGTAATTTGCGGATTAATCAGGTAATAGATTGGATTGCTCGCATTGTACCGAAAATCGCTAACAGCCTTGGCAATCTCTCCGGCAAACAGGTTTGGGCGAGGCGTTTCGACGTTCATCGCCAAACGCGATGATGTGCCTAACAATTGATTCGGATGGAACCCATAAAGGCGGACGCTCAACCGCTGCGGCAGCGTGGTCGAATGATCAAAGTTTGCCTGTTTGAGCGCCACCCCTTCGGCTTTAATGACACAAAAACCTGTCACTGTATCCATCCCGACAAATTTTGCCTTGGTCGGGATACTTCCCGAAACTCTGACGGTAAGATCCACTGGCGGATTACTGGGATTCACGTCTATCAGACGGGTGACAATGTGACCCTGATCATCAATGACCAGACCCAGCGTGACGCGCTTATGCAAAAGCGAAGGAGGCGGAGCGCCATCAAGCGTGAAGATGTTCTCTTCGCCGCCGTACTGTTTGGACAAATCCAGCGTCTGCGTCACCCAAACCCAGCCCATCGGGTCATTTTGACGCAGCACGGGTGCGGATGATTGCGCAGTGGCAGGAGCTTTTGGTGGTGTTGAAGTTCGCGGGGTACGCCTAATGGTTTGGGCAGGCGCTGAGAGAAATAGCGCGAGAATCCAAAAACAAACAACAAGGATTCGCTGAAACATCCGAAATATCTATTGGCTCTTAACAGTTTAAGAAGAGATGAAGGCCGCAGGGCGAGCGAAACTCCTGCGGCCTGTGAATTTATCAGCTGATCAGCCTAAGGCAGTCAAAGCTGGCACTCAAGCCTGAGCGTTCAAGCTAGAACCCGGCGTCCACTTGCGGCTTCGCTGAGGCGAAAGAGCGCTCGACTCCATAAACCGTTGTTCGGTTAGAAGCCTCCATAATCTGCCCTCTCTCGCGATTGAAAACGCGAATCGCGTCTTCTCTGCCAGAGACATTCCTAGCGATGTTCGCCTCTCTGACAGGCGACTCAGTCATCATTGCAGTCCTCATTCTGGCTCCACTCGCGTAGGCATTCGAGGCGACCTTGATTGATGCAGGTTGCAATGAATCATTGCTGAGCCCGGCAACTTTTTCCGCCGGAGCCACTACTGAATTGGGTGCAGCCGACTTTTCAACCTGGGCAATCAGCGAACTGTTATTGGTCATCGGTTGATTGCCATTCGTGAAATAAAAGGTCGTGACAGCCGCCATCACCGCCAAAGCAGCAAGCGACGCCGCTGCCTGCTTGATCGAAAACGATAGACCAAAAAAGTTCGTCAATACGGCAACAGGGCCACCGCTGGGTTGGCTTTCCGCTCTGGCAATACGAGCGCGCAGCCGGAAATCGAAATCCGCCGGAGCTTCAACGCGCGGTTGGGCGCTCAAAAGCGCGAGCAGCGCGTTCGACTGATCTGTGTAACGGCGACAATCCGGGCAACCAGCGATGTGGGCAGAAGCTGATTGAGCAATCGGATTCCGGCGCGAAGCCGAATCAATTGCCGCTTGGGTGTCTTTACAGTTCATTAGCTTAAAAGTCTCCACTAGGGAAAAATCTCAAACCGAAAAATCTGAACTCGGTTTGTAGATTGCGGTTACGGGGTGAAACCAAAGAACGTTAAAAGGGCTTGAAAACGAATTTGAAATAAAAATTGCAGTGCGACTGCTGATGACGAACTAAATGAATACTTTCTCTTATAAATACTCTCTCAACTTTTCCTTCAACAGATTTCGCGCTCGGTTAATCCGCGATTTTACAGTGCCAACCGGCAAGTCAAGCACGGCGGAAATCTCTTCATAACTCTTCTCTTCAATGTCGCAAAGAACCAATGCTGCCCGGTATTTTTCAGGAAGACTGGAAATTGCCCTCCTGACAGCATCGCGGCGCTCATCGGCGATCATCGAATCATCCGCCATCACCTGCTTTTTGTCTTCGATTTCAATCTCTATCTCTTCACTGTCCTTGTCCGAAAAGAAAGAGGGAAAAGGAATCAGCCGGCGGCGCTTGCGCTGCCGCAGCTCGCTAATCGCAAGGTTATGAGCAATTCGGTAAATATATGTCGAAAAACTATAGGTCGCCTGATAGCGCTCGGCGTTGGTATAAACACGTACGAAAGTCTCCTGAGCCAAATCCGCCGCCCGGTCGTAATCGTTGAGCATTCGGTAAACATAATTGGTGATTTGATTACGATATCTCCGAACCAGCTCTTGAAAAGCGGTTTCGTCTCCGGTGAGCGTCGCAGCCAGCAACGAATGATCATCCATCTTTTCGACGGGAGCATCATCAGGCTGCCTGACCGACATCGCCGTGGCGTCAGTCTCCAACTTCGAGTCCTTCAGTCCGGCGCTTAACGTCAATGTCGTCATTGGTGGATTGCTTGATTCAAGTCGCTCAAGGTTGCGGGGCGACTCAAGATTCTTGCGTGAAAGATCATCCATATTCCGTTTCCGGTTGATCCGTTCCGGCACATTCGATCTCAACGGGTGAAGCGTCTTAACTACTGGTCATCGGCCAACTTCAAATTTTATGGTTTCAATTGGCCTTCGGGCTTACCGTAGCGCGACCGAATGAAGGTGATCTTCCGTCGCCTAACACGCCTGTTCAGAGGAATTGTTCCGTAAACTCAGTGACTTTTTTCTGTAAATTCTTAAGTGCTAAAATTCCACCGCGAAGTGTATCCAATAGTCACACCAATTCAAACTGTCTGTAAATTTTGCGCCCGTAAGATTAAAAAATCTGCTGATTTTACACGGCTAGAAAATTCGTGTGGATTGAGCTTGGGCGAAGATCTGTTTAACGAGCAGGTTTTAGTCATCAACCGGGTTGGCCTGGCAGTCTGGCGGGAATCAAACATAGTTATGCCCTTACCCGTTGCCTTTTATTGGCCTACCCAGCATAATCGCGCCGCTTTTTTGAAACACTTCTTCGTGCGGGTTCTCCGCCAACCATTAACCGACAATATAGAGTTCAACACTAGGCGCTCAGGAGCAGCACTAGCCGGAGGAAAACGTTTATGAATCAGCGCAGGCTTTTCATTGCCAGTTGCCTGTCATTGGTCGTCACCGCGATGATCTTTGCATTACGCGGCAACGTGGAGGATTTGGTGATTGGAGATGGCATCGCAGGCTTCACTTCCTCGGAGGCCCGCAGCCAGTATGGTTGGATCTCCACCATGGCATTTTTCGGATTTGCCGCTTCGATACTTGTGGCCTCGCCGATGCTGGATTCGCTTGGAATGCGAAACCTGCTCTACCTGGCGTTCGGTCTTCATCTCGTTGGTGTCATAGGCTTCGTGATGGCGCCGAATTACAGTGTTATGACCTATTCCATGTTGCTGGCCGGATTCGGCAATGGACTGGTCGAGGCTGTCATTAACCCATTGATTGCCACCATGTATCCGGAGGAGAAAACTCATAAGCTGAATGTGTTGCATGCCTGGTGGCCGGGCGGACTGATTATCGGTGGTCTGCTGGGGTATTTTATGAGTCAGGCGCAAATTGGTTGGAAGGTTCAACTCGGAATCATCCTGATTCCGACGCTTGCTTATGGGGTGATGATCTTCGGCCAGAAATTTCCGCAAACCGAGCGTATGGCGGCTGGCATTTCGACCGGCGAGATGGTCAAGACGGCGCTCAACCCGGCCTTTCTGCTGTTGATTTTCTGCATGATGATCACGGCTTCGATTGAATTGGCGCCGGGACAGATGGTGGCTTCAGTGCTGGGGAATCTGGCCAAAATGAGTGGCATTCTGATTTTGGTATATGGCAGCGCGCTGATGTTCGTGTTGAGATACTTCGCCGGACCGATTGCCCATAAGATTTCGCCGATTGGAATGATGCTGGCTTCGGTCGTGATTGCGGCGATTGGATTGTTTATGCTCGCGAACGTTTCCAGCACAACCGGAGCATACCTCGCGGCAACGGTCTTTTACGTTGGGGTGTGCTTTATGTGGCCGACAATGCTGGGCATTACCTCGGAGCGTTTTCCGCAGGGCGGCGCGTTCACCATGGGGTTGATGGGATTCGCCGGGCAATTCGCGCTGGGAGTGGTGATTTTCAAGATGGGCGGAATTCGCGATACGCTGCGCGCTTCCGCGGGCTGGAGTGAAACAGCCAGTGAGGCAGTTAAAAACGCCGCCAGTCAGGCGGCTGATGCCGCGGCTTTCAGGTATGTGGCAATGCTGGCGATTATTCCATTCATTGTTTTCGCCATCTGGTGGATTAAAGATCGTGCGGCGGGCGGTTACAAAGCCGTGCGGCTGAGTCAGGCGGGCGATTAATCGTTACACGTGTTGCAAGCGGTAGTGGGCAGTGAGATTTACCAGCCGCTACCGCTTTTCTATGCCCGGTTGAATGAAAGGCGATGAAGCCGCCCAAGCGCGATGTCCGAAACCAGCGCCGCCAGAATGATCGCGCCCTGAATCGCCTTCTCCCAAAAAGGATTGATTCCGGCAAAGGTCAACGCCGTGCCGATGGTTCCCAGCAACGCCACACCGATCAACGTCCCGATCAATGTTCCTCTCCCGCCGGTGATTGCCACACCGCCGACGACGACCGCCGCAATCGCCTTCATCTCCAACCCGATTCCGGTGTTGGCCGGGATGGAAGAAAACCGGACCGCGTTCAATAAAGCCGCTAATCCGACCAGCGCGCCCATCAACACAAACACGCTAAACGTCACATTTGGCGGATTGATTCCACCAAGCCGCGCGGCTTCGGCGTCCGAACCGACCGCGTAAATCGCCCGACCGCCGGGCAAATTGCGCAGTATCCAAACGAAAGCCAGAAGCACAGCCAGCGAAGCCGTGACAATCAACACTTGCCCAGCCGTCTGTCCCAGGCCAAACCATTGAAAATTGACCGGCAAGTCCTGCACCCAAGCGCCTTCAGTTGCCCAACGCAACCCGTCGCGCCAGGCCACCAAGGTTGCCAGCGTCACCACAATCGCTGGAATGTTCAATCGTGACACCAGCCAGCCGTTGATTGAGCCAAGCAAACCGCCGGCGATAATAATCAGCAAGGCAACAACCGGCATTGGCAAACCGCTTTTCGCCAGCATTCCTGCCGCGATGCTGCACACGGCAAATTGCGATCCGACGGAAATATCAATCTGTCCGGCCAGAATCACCATCGTCATCCCAACAGCAATAATCAGCACAGGCGCATTGCTCAGCATCAAATCGCGCAGATTACCCGCGCTGAAAAACAACGGCGCAATGATGCCGACCAGCAGCAGCAACACAGCGTAAGCCACCGCCGCCGATAGCTCACGGTTGAAACGGGAAAGTTTGAACGTCGCCTGGTTGTTCATAAATTCATTTGCCGACTGCCGAAATTGGTCAAGGGAACACAGGATGTTTCCCAGGTTCGGCGAATTCCAATTTCCAATTTCCGATGTGACTGATTCAGTCAAGGTGAAAGACTTCGCGCAGCGGCTTCGATTGCGGGCTGCTATCCGGGTTTGACGGCATGATCTCGCGCATATACCGCCACCAACGCTGGCAGACTTCGGTTTGCGCGATGGCTTGCCATTGCGTCTCGCTTTCAATCTCAGCGTAACCGAAAAGCCGGCTCGTCTCTTCGTCTAGAAAGATCGAATAGTTGCTGACGCCGTGCTCTTTCAGCGTTGCTTCTAATTCCTGCCAGATCGGATTGTGCCGCCGTTCGTATTCGGCGTGTTGATCGGGAAAGACCGCCATCGCAAACGCTTTTCTCAATAATGCCATCGCGCCTCCATCAGTGACCGAGCGCAGCCGCCAGAATTGCTTGCTGCGTGGCGTCCGCGCGGTTAAACGTTGCCGCAACCGAGCCGCCGTGCATGACGGCGATGCGGTCGCTCATCCCCAAAACTTCGGGAAGCTCGGAAGAGATCATCAAAATCGCCAAGCCTTGTCCGGCGAGTTCGCACATCAGCGAATGAATCTCCGACTTCGCGCCGACATCAATCCCTTGCGTCGGTTCATCAAGAATCAACACAGAAGGTTTGGTCGCCAGCCAGCGGCTCAACGCGACTTTTTGTTGATTGCCGCCTGACAGCGTTGCCGCCGCCGCAAACAGCGCGGGAGTTTTAACGCCAAGCCGCGCCGCGTAATCCGCAGCAATTTCGCGCTCACTGCCGAACTTCAGAAAGCCGAATCGAGCAAGTTTTTGCAGCGAGGCCAGCGTTGTATTGGCGCTGATCGGCATCTCCAGAATGACACCGTGCCGCCGCCGGTCTTCCGGCACATACGCGATGCCGAGTTCGATGGCCCGGGCGGGCGAATTGATCGTGACTCCTTCGCCGCGCAACAGAATGTCACCGGCATCCGCCGGAGTCAGACCGAACAGCGTTCGCGCCAATTCCGTCCGGCCCGCGCCAACCAATCCGGCAAATCCAAGGATTTCTCCGGCGCGAACTGAAAAACTGACGTTGGCGATTCCGGCGGCGCGGCAAGTCAGGTTGCGCACGTCCAAAACCATTTCACCCAACTTCACTTCGCGCTTCGGAAAGACCGCCGATAATTCGCGCCCAACCATCAAACGGATCAATTCCTGCCGGTCTACTTCGGACATCAGCCGGGTTTCAATCGTCGAGCCGTCGCGCAGCACAGTGACCCGGTCGGCGATCAGCGGCAGTTCGTCCAGCCGGTGCGAAATGTAAATGATCCCGACGCCGCGCTCGCGCAAGTCGCGAATCACACGAAACAGGTTCTGGGCATCTTCTTCGGAAAGCGAAGCGGTCGGCTCATCCATGATCAACACGCGCGCGTTGGCTCCGAGCGCGCGGGCGATTTCAACAAGCTGCTGTTGCGGCATCGTCAATTCGCTGGTGAGCGCATCGGTCGAAATCTTCGCGCCAACTTGCGCCAGCAGTTCCGCCGCTCGCGCGTGCCGGGCGTTCCAGTTGACCGGCTGCCAGAACCGTTTCTGCTCAACCCCAATCGCAATGTTTTCGGCGACGGTCAGTTCGGGAAAGAGCGCAGGCTGTTGGTAGATCGCCGCAATGCCCAGCGATTTCGCCAACTGCGGCGAATTGTCGCTGATCGTTTGCCCATCTATCGTGATTGTTCCGCCGTCATTCCGCACCGCGCCGGTAATGATTTTGATCAGCGTGGATTTGCCTGCGCCGTTTTCGCCGATCAGGGCCTGGACTTCTCCGGCGCGCAATTCAAATGAAGCGCTCTTGAGCGCCTGAACTCCGGCGTAGGATTTGGTGATGTCACGGGCTTGCAGCAAAGCCATTGGCAGCAAAGCTATGTCCTTTGGTACGCATCGCTTCCAGCGTGCGGTCTCCGATTGAGAGTTGCGTGGAAAGAAAAAGGCGCATTGCCGCGCACGCACGCTGGAAGCGATGCGTACCCAGCGATATGAATGCGCGCGAATTATACACAGCCGGCAAAAACTGGAAACGGCGTCTGGCATTACGCCGCGATCAACCCTTATAATCCGCCGCTTAATCGTCAATGCAAATCGTTATCTGGCAAGGAGAGAAGCAGTGAAAGAAGGTTGGGAAGCCGTCATTGGCCTGGAAGTTCACGCGCAGCTCAATACCGATTCAAAAATCTTTTGCACTTGTTCGACGCAATTCGGGCAGGAACCGAATGACAATACCTGTCCGGTTTGCCTGGGCTTGCCGGGAGCGCTGCCTGTGCTCAATCGCGCAGTCGTCCTGAATGCCGGCAAGGCCGCGCTCGCGCTCAACCTGAAGATCAATAGCGAATCCATCTTTGCGCGGAAAAACTACTTCTACCCAGATTTGCCGAAGGGCTACCAGATTTCGCAATACGACAAACCGTTTTCAGAGCTTGGCGAGGTTGAAATTCTGACCAGCGAACGCGACGAAGGCGGACGGCCCACGGAATGGAAGCTCAAACGCTTCGGCATCACGCGCGCTCACATCGAAGAAGACGCGGGCAAATCCGTGCATGACATTGGCGATCCTTCGAAATCCTACGTCAATCTGAACCGCGCGGGCACGCCGCTGCTGGAAATCGTCAGCGAACCGGATTTTCGCACCAGTTGGGAAGCCTATGATTACGTGGGCTTCCTGCGCCGCACGCTGCAATTCATCGGCGTTTGCGATGGCAATATGGAAGAAGGCAATTTGCGCTGCGACGCCAACGTTTCCGTTCGCCCGGAGGGACAAGTCAAACTCGGCACGCGCGCCGAAATCAAAAACGTCAACTCGCTGCGCTTTTTGCAGAAGGCAATTGATTACGAAATTGACCGGCAAATCGCGTTGCTCGAAGCCGGTGGCGAAATGGTGCAGGAAACCCGGCTTTGGAGCGAGAAGGACAACAAGACTTACACCATGCGCTCCAAAGAAGATGCGCACGATTACCGCTATTTTCCGGAGCCGGATTTGGCGCCGCTGGAAGTCAGCGCCGAATGGATCGAATCGTTGAAAGCGGGTTTGCCGGAACTGCCCGAAACCCGGCGGCAGCGGTTTATGCGCGAGTTTGAATTAAACGCCGATGAATCGTTTACCTTGACCAGTGAACGCGCGCTGGCCGATTACTTCGAGACCACGGCCAAAGCGGCGAAGAATCATCGTTCGGCGGCGAACTGGGTGTTGTCCGAACTGCTGCGTGAACTTAAAAACGCCGAAATTGACATCTCCGCTTGCAAGATTTCCGCTGAAGACCTGGGCGCGCTGATTCGGCTGATTGACGACAAAACCATTTCCGGCAAAATCGCCAAAGACGTTTTTGCTGAGATGTTCGCTTCGGGTAAAGCTCCGGCGGAAATCGTCAAGGAAAAAGGTTTGGTGCAGATTACGGACACTTCGGCGATTGAAAAGATCGTGGATGAGGTAATCGCCGCCAATCCCAAACCGGTGGAAAACTACAGAGCGGGCAAAACGGCGTTGATGGGCTTTTTCGTCGGCCAGGTGCTGAAAGCCTCTGGCGGCAAAGCCAATCCACAGGCTGTCAACGAAATACTCAAAAGCAAACTGGACAGTTAAATCAAAACATCAGGAGTCATTTTTTACGTCATGAAATTATCGAACTCATTCAGACTGGCTTTCATTCTTTCTCTCGGCGTTTTCGCCGCTTCGTGTTCCGAATCGCCGAAACCGGCGGCGACGACTACGCCAACGCCAGCCGCCGTTACTATTTCGACCCCCGCGCCGACGCCCGAAGTGGCGATGTCTCCCGCGGCTTCGCAATCACCAGCGGACATGGCAGCGAAAGACGCGACCACCGGCGACACCATTGCAACCATTGACACAGCGGTGGGCGTGATCAAGGTCAAGCTCTTTCCCGATGTCGCGCCGAAGCACGTTGAAAACTTCAAGAAGCTGGCCAAGGAAGGTTTTTTCAACGGCACGGGCTTTCATCGCGCGGTGCCGAATCTGCTGATTCAGGGCGGCGACCCGAACACACGCGGCGACGACCGGAATACCTGGGGAATGGGCGCGCCCGGACAGCCGAATGTGCCTGCTGAATTCAGCGACCGCCCCTTCAAACGCGGCGTGCTGGGAATGGCCCGCAAAGGAAATGACGTCAACAGCGGAACCAGCCAATTCTTCATCTGCCTGCGCGACTTCCCGCAATGGAACGGCCAGTACACCGTTTTCGGCGAAGTCGTCGAAGGGATGGAAGTGGTGGAGAAAATCGCCAATATGCCCACTCAACCCGGCGATCCGGGAAGCAAACTGCTCAACAAAGTGGTCATGAACAAGGTGACGGTTCAGGCTCCGGGCGCGACATTAAGCAAAGCCGCCGCCAAGCCGGACGCGAAAAAAGCCAAGTAATCGTGCAATCAGGCGGTAGCGGCTGAAGAGATGCGAGACAGTCAAGAAAGGACATCCGCCGCTCGCTACCGCCAGTTATTCCGATCTTCCGAAATCAAAGCCGATTTCCCGCCAGATTTTCACCGCCAGTATAATCCTGCGATTGGAACAACTGTTGAACCTATGAAACAAGTTGATCGTAGGTGAACCGGAACCAAAAACCAGCAATCGAACAATCGAGGAACTTATGCACTTCATCGAAGCGATCAAACTGGCAATTGATGCAATTCATTCGCACAAGCTGCGGTCGTTTTTGACGCTGCTGGGTGTGATTTTCGGCGTCGCGACGGTCATTGTCGTGGTCTCACTGATCGAAGGCTTCAATAAATATGTTGACGACAAGATCGCCAACATCGGCACCAATGCGTTTAGCGTCCAGAAGTTTTCCATCGAGGATTTCTCCAGCCTCGACGCCTATGAACAGGCGCGGAAGCGGAACAAGGACGTGACCATGGATGATCTGGCCGCGTTGCGAGCGCAGGCCGGCGTCAACCACATCAAGGATGCAGGAGCGCAGGAGCAGGATCAATGCGAGTTGAAATTCGGCAAGGATTCTCTGATCGGTGTCAGCCTGGTCGCGCTCACGGCCAATATGATCGAGATTCAAAATACGGAAATCGCCGAAGGGCGATCCTTTAGTCCGTCAGAAGAATCTGGCGGGCGGCTGGTCTGTTACATCGGTGCCGACGTGGCTGAAAAATTTTTCCCGACAACCAGTCCGATTGGTCAAAAGATCAAAATTAACGGTCGCCCATTTGAAATCCTCGGCGTGGCCAAGGCGCTGGGCTCCGTCTTCGGCCAGTCTCGCGACAAGTTCGTTTCGATTCCGATGACGACCTTTTTGAACATCTACGGCGCGCGCCGCTCGATCCAGTTGCTGGTCGCTTCGACCAGCGCGAGCAGCTACGAGGACGCGATTGACGAAGCCCGCGTCATCATGCGTACCCGTCGCAAATTGCCACCGAACGAGGCAGACACTTTCGGCATCATCACCCCCAGCGCCGTAAATAGACTTAGAGAACAGATTTTCGGCACCATCCAGGTGGTCGCCATCGGCGTGACATCCATCGCACTGGTCGTCGGCGGCATCGTCATCATGAACATCATGCTGGTCAGCGTCACCGAACGCACCAAGGAGATCGGCATCCGCAAATCCCTCGGCGCTCGCCGCAAAGACATTCTGCGCCAGTTCCTGGTCGAATCCACCATTCAATCCCTGGTCGGCGGCGCCATTGGCGTCAGCATCGCCTGGGGATTGGGCAAACTCGTTTCCACGTTGACGCCGATTCCAACCTCGCTGCCAATGGCGGCAGTGGCGGCTGCGCTGCTGGTGTCGGGCGGTGTGGGCATCATTGCTGGAATTTACCCGGCCTGGCGCGCCGCGGGTCTTGACCCGATCACGGCAATGCGGGCTGATTAAAGCGGTGTTTACCGTCTGGCTGTCATCTGAGCCTCTGCCTGCTCTTTGATGTGATTGAAAACTCGCTGATGCACGGCGTGAACTGTCGCATCCGCCCACAATCGCCAATAGAATTGCGGATACATTTCAATGTCATACCAGGTGCTTCCTTCCAGGCGCGTCCGATTCTCCGCCAGCCGCGTCAGGCGAAATTCACCGCGCCGGTTGCGCGGTGTTTGGCTCAGATGCGGAGCGTGAACGTCGTCATACAAACTCAGTTCTTTCATCGCCGGAGGTGTATTGGTCACATCGAATGTCAGCCGGTAGGGCGGTTCCCAGCGCGTAATAGGTTCAGAGTACGTCCCCGTCGAAAAGTCGCAATATCGCGTCGCACCTACGCCCGCCCCCTCCATCCAGACTTTTTGCGGATAGCCGATTCCCGTGCGGAATAACCATTCGGTTGGCTCCGGCAGCGACGAATACCCAATGACATGAGGCCAGACAGCTTCGGGCGGCGCGTTAATTTCGATGGCGGTCACAACTTCATTAAGCGGCGGCGTAACAGTCGCCGATTCGGCTCCGCCCATCAGCGGCAGAACAAAAACAACCATCGCCAATTGCGATGATTTAAGCTCGAACCGGTCGGCAGCGGACAGACCGATGACAGTTCCAAAAAAACCAAATATCGCGGCTGGCAGAGCGGCCATGGCAACACAGATCACCCCCTCCAATCCGGTTAATAGTAACAAGCAGGCAGGCAGCATCAGGCTGAGGAAACTGACGGTGAATGTCCATCCGTACTCGTCTGGCTGTCGCAGACGGTAAATAAAGGCGCTGAGGGTCGCGGCAACCAGAGGCGTCAGCAGGAACAGAACCGCGCCATACATTGCCAGCAGGTAAATACTAAAAAAGATCATCACTGTGCCGACGAGCGCTCCGCAGAAAATCGCCAAAATCCTGTCAAGGACTTTGTTACTCACTTTTTTCATGACGGTTCTCCCTTTTTGTGTTTGTCAGTTGGCTGAGTGAGGCGGCGACCAATCGCGTCAGGCCGCCTGAAGAAGTCTCTGGTTGGCAATAGTACTAACGGTTGAAGGAGCGCCGAACTGGCATGAAAGATTGTGCTGCAGAGCAACAAGGGCGGGACGCTTTATTTCATCGCCATTGAGCAGCCCCAGCCGTTCCAGCAAGTCGCATTTTGCGGAAGTCAACTGGCCGCGGGTAAAGAGCGGATCAACAATCTTTTCCCGCTGCTGGCCTTCGACGCCATCACGGCGCAGAAAATAGTTGGTGGCGGTTGAGTGCCGCAGCGAAGCGGGCAACGCCTGAATCATTTCCAGTCCAACCCATTCGCCCGTGTCTTCAATCTGCCACGTCGCATTCGCCCACTGGCTCTGAGTCTGCAAGCTGTAAGTGTGATAACGGGATTCCATCTGATCGTAAGCGACATGGAATTCCATCGCGCTCAGATGCCAGGGCATTGGCCACAAATTGCGCGCGCCAACCGCCGACAGCGATCCCAGCGAGGCTCCCATCAGCCACATGCAGGGCTTGCCGTCGCGCAGCACATGCAACCGGTAGTTGGTCTGCTCAAACGAAGAATGGCCTGCACCGTTCAAGTCGAAGAAAGATTCCACGGAGATCCAACCCATCGGCCGGCCATTGATGATGACCTCTTCAACTTCAAAGGAAGAAGGGATCAATGCCCGGATGCGCTCAGCAGGAACGGCGTAAACAATCAGTGAAAGGTGCTGGCGCTCGGCAGCCAAACTGACATTGCCGCGACTGACCAAAGGCAACACCTTTTGAGGAACCGGTTTTAATCCGGCTGCCTGATTCAGAGTAGCAATTGAGCTTTTGGGGTAACTGAGCATTTTCTGACTCCTTCTCCGGCCTGACTTGAATTGCGGTTTGCCAAAAAATCTAACGTTGCGGTAAAGCAACCAGCAGGCGTCGTGCCACAGCTCTGTTTATGGCTAAGTGATTGACTGTCAACGATCAAGGCCATGTTTGTGCAGCATTCGCCAGGGGAGTTTGCTGGCGCTTTGCGAAAAAAGTGCGAGCGATTGGCAAGTTGCAAATTACTGTACTGGACAAGCAAGGCGCTGGCATAGGAGTTGATAAAGCGTTGGCGTCGTTTGAGATTCAAAGCGAGGTTGTGAATCACTGGATTGTTTTTGGATGAGATGAGGAGGAAATGAAGTTATGAAAATCAACAGCTTAAAGATCAGCGCAGTTCTGTCATTGTTGTTTGTCCCGTTTTTGTTGTTCTCCGCCAACGCCCAATGGCCTGCCAATCAGGCGCCCAACGCGGGCGTTTCGCGTTTTCGATGGGAAGGGGTGGTTGACGGCACGAGCACGGTTCGGATTAGAGGCCGTCAGGTGAACGTGCAAACCCGCGCGGGACTGCCGGTTCAGCGCCAGCAATACAATTTCAGCGATCCATTGCCACGCGCTGCCGTGGATGTTCAGTTGGTTGTGCTCGAAGGCCGCGACGGTGTGCGCCTGATCGAGGAGCCACGAGCGAACAACGATTTCACGGCGGTGGTGCGAATTGACGACCGCAGCGGCGGGCGTGACCTGTACCGCTTCGAACTGCGCTGGAACGACCGGAACTGGCAGGACAACGGCGGCGGTTGGAGCGGCGGCGCGATGCCACGCAATTCCGAATATGTGACCTGGCGCGGACGTGTGGACGGCGAAACCGTCATTCGCTTTCGCAATAATCAGGCACTGAGTCAGACCGTCAGCGGGCAGGGCGCGTTCAATGAACGGTTCCAATTCACCGCTCCGTTGCCCAGCCGCCCGGTCAATGTGAATCTGATCAATTCGGAAGGCCGGGGCCAGGTTGTGATTCTGGAACAACCGAGCCGCGCGAATAACTTCACGGTTTCTGTACGGGTGTTTGACCGTGAAAACGGCGCGGGAAATTATGTCTTCGCCCTCGCGTGGGAAAAACAGAATGTCCCCGGCAACCCTGGAAACTGGGGCGGCAATAACGGCGGACGCGGCGTCAGTTGGTCGGGCCGCGTGGATGGACGCGATTTGATCTACATTCGCGGAAATCAGTTGTGGGTGGATCATCGGGATGGGCAGGTGATTCGCGACACGGATTTCCGCTTCTTCCGCCCGCTGCCGAATCGGCAAACCAGCGTCACGGTGCGACGTTTGAGCGGGCGCGGCACGGTTCGCCTGATTGAGCAACCGTCGCCTTACAACAACTACACCGCGGTGATCCAGATTGAAGACCGCGAAAGCGGGTCGGATCGCTATCAGTTGGAAATTGATTGGTAGGAATTGGCTCCGGCGGAATCAACTGGGTGAGTCCAGGAATGCGGCGGCGAGATCGAGCAGGTGTTCAATCTCTGCCGCCGTATATTCGTAATCGCGATGGACGCCGATGCCGAGCGTTCCCTGCATCTTTCCCGCCGCGTCGCGTATCGGAACGACAATCGCGCCGTTGACGCCCGTCGCTTTTGCGCCGGAAGGAAACTTGCCGGAGTCATCCGTTTGCAGGTTACAGACGGAGACCGGCTCGTTCCGTTCGGCGGCCAAACCCGCCATGCCCTTCCCCACCGGCACAATGCTGATGTGAGGAAGAATGTGCGGCGGCAATCCGAAATGAGCCTTCAACATCAGCGCGCCATTTTCCAGCCAGTGAATCGAGCCTGTATCGGCGGCGAATTCCCGCACAATCTCTTCGAGTTTTCCCTGCAAGTTTTGATTTGGCATGGCCGGAACGATAGCAACCTGCCGATTAAAGCGTCAATCTTTGCTGGAAGTTGTCTTTCCAAATTTCAGAGAACTTGATTTAGAATCGCTGTTGCTTGAATGTGCTCTTTCGGCAAGGCGAACTTCTCCCCCCTTGGTGAAGCCGCCTGCCCGGGTTTTCGGTAACGGAGCTTTTTGGATGGAAATGAACAAACTGAAACAGTACTTGTCGCTATTGCTTTGCCTCCTAATTTCCCTCAACCCAGGTTTTGCAGCTTTTGCGCAAGACTTTTCCCTCAAAGTCCCCAATCTTTCCCCAACCGGCGATGTCGTTCGCCCGGTAAATCCGGATGCCATCGGCAATTTCACTTCCCGCATTGCGTCAGAAGATTATGATCGCATCTGGCAAATGACCGGGCCATTCGGCGGCGACATTTCCGTGCTGACGATTGATCCGCGCAACGCCGACCGGATCTGGATTGGAAGCGGCGACGGCCAGATTTTTCGCTCAACCGACGGCGGAACCATCTGGAAACGGCTGCGTCCGGGGCTGAATGCCATTGGATTCATCGTCAAAGTCATCCATTTCGACCGCGAACAGGCGAACGTGGTGTATGCCGGGGTGAAGCCGCAAACCGAACTCGGCGAAGATTCGGACAGCGGCGGGTTGTTCATCAGCGAAAACGACGGCGAAAGCTGGCGTGAAGTCCCTGCGCTGCGCGGACGCGCCGTCCGCAGCTTTTCGCAATCGGCCAGCGACCCGAATGTGTTGGCCATCGCGGCCAGCAACGGGGTCTACCGTTCGACGGATCGCGGCAAAAGCTGGAAGCAGATTACGCCAGTCGGTGATCCGGAATTGCGCGGATTCCATTCGGTGGCGATTGATCCGCGCGACGCCGGCGCGATTTACGTCGGAACGCATCATCTGCCCTGGAAAACGCTGGACGCAGGCGCCACCTGGAAGCGCACGGGATTCAAGGAAGCCGGGATGATTGACGATTCCGACATCTTCACGATTCACATTGATCCGGACAATCCCAACACCGTCATGATGAGCGCGTGCAGCGGCATTTACCGCTCGCAGGATGCCGGAACCGCCTGGACAAAGTTTCAGGGCATTCCCTACAGCAGCCGCCGCACACACGTCATCTATCGCCATCCGACCCGCGCCCAGACGATCTTCGCGGGAACCACCGAAGGCTTATGGATTTCGACCGCCGACGGCAAACCGGATTCCTGGCGGCAGGTGACTTCGGCGCAACTGGTCATCAACGCCATCGCTGTTCATCCCTCGCAACCGGACCGCGTTTATCTGGGCACGCAGGACAACGGCGTCGTCATCAGTTTGGATGGCGGCGAAACCTACGAAGCGAGCAATGCCGGATTCGTCAACCGCCAGGTTCCCACGGTGCTGGCCGACAGCAAGGAACGCGGGCGAATTTATGCCGGCGTCATCTTCGATGGGGTAAACGGCGGATTGTTCGTCAGCGAAGACGGCGGCATCAGTTGGCGACAGTCCATGAACGGAATGGGCGTGCGCGATGTCTATTCGCTGTTTCAATCGCCGGCGCGGCCGGAAACGATTTATGCCGGAACCAATCACGGCCTGTTCCGCTCCGATGATCATGGCCGCAACTGGGCGCCGGTGAAACGCGAAGAACCTGTCGAACCTGCTCAGGAAAAAACGGGAAAGCCGAGGGACGCGAAAACAACGTCCAACGAGAAACCGGCCTCCCCCGCACCGGCAAGCGCGCCAACAGGAATCAGACCGCGCGTTGTCACGCCTTCACCAGCAACGAAGCAGGTGGAATCCGTCGTGCAAAGGTCGGTCAAAAAAGCTCCGGCCAAATCCGCTCAAAATTCCAAAGCGGCCGCAGCAAAGCCCGCGGGCAGGAAACCTGCGCAAATCGCCGGCCAATCGCCGCGCGGCAAGACGGTGCGGAAATCGAAAAAGAAGATTGAGCCGCCCAAGCCTCCGCCAAGCGACCGCGTTGAACTGCAAAACCAGGTACTGGCCATCATCCCCTTCACTGCGCGGATCGAGAAAATGGCCGTCAGTCCGGAAAACAATGGCGAACCCACACCCGAGCCACTGAACCCGAACTGGCTCATCGCTTCGACCTGGAACGGTTATTTCTTCACCGATGACGAAAAGAAAGGCTGGAAACCGTTCAAACTGCGTCTGACGGATGATGATGAGTCCTCCGCGCAACCAACCATCAATGTCATCGCCGCCAGCCCGCACGCGCCCGGTGTGCTCTACATTGGCACCAACGATGGCCTGTTCGTTTCGCGCGACAACGGCTTCAGCTTCCAATTGACGAAAGTGGATGAAGACGTGAAACGCATCCGCAGCATCGTCTTTGACCCGCGCACGGCGGAAACGATTTACATCGGCACTTCCGGCGGCCTTTTCCGTTCAATGAACGGCGGCAAAAGCTGGGATCACGTGGGCGGCGGCATGCCTCAAGCCACCAATGTCGGCGGCCTGATCGTCAGCAGCGCCAACCCCGATGAGATTTACCTGTACGACGAAATTCGCGTCGCCATCTTCCATTCCAAAGATCGTGGCAAGAACTGGGGGCGCATGGACATCAGCCAATTGCCCAGCCTGAAAATGCGTGTGATGATCAGCGACCCCTTCGATTCCAACAAGCTCTACGCCGGGTCATTTTCCGGCGGCGTTTACGTGATGAGCCGAAAATAAAAGGTCGTGATTATTTCCAGACGAAAGCGGCGCCGCCCAGAAGGTTGCGCCGCTTTCGTCTTTCCTGGCCAACCGCGAAATACAATTCCCTGAAACAGGTTTTCTCGTTGGCATCGGAACTCACTTCGCAGCCCGCTTCCGGTTCGCGCTATAATCCGCCGCGAATTCGCGGGAAGTTGCCGTCAAACTCGTTGCCTGAAAACAAACCCCAAATAGACGAATCGAAAATGACACCTATGACGACCACGACAAATTCAAACGTGACGCAATTACTGGTGGATTGGCGCAATGGCAATCAGAGCGCGCTCAATCAACTGATGCCCCTGGTTTATGACGAACTGCGCGGTCTGGCCAAACGCTATCTGCGGCGGGAAAACGCCAGCCACACATTGCAAACCAATGCGCTGGTCAATGAAGCCTACCTGCGGCTGGTCAATCAGCAGGGCGTGGACTGGCAGAACCGCGCGCACTTTTTCGCCATTGCCGCACAGGTGATGCGCCATCTGCTGGTGGATCACGCGCGCTCGAAACAATATGCCAAACGCGGCGGTGGCGCGCAGCAAATCACTTTGGGTGAAGGCACCGCCATCGCGCCGGAACAATCCGTCGAATTGCTGGCGCTTCACGAAGCGCTGGAACGTCTGGCGGCGGTGGACCCGCGCAAAAGCAAAATCGTCGAATTGCGTTATTTCGGCGGATTGACTTCGGAAGAGACCGCCGAAGTTTTGGGCGTCTCGGATATCACCATCAAGCGCGAATGGCTGAAAGCAAAGGCCTGGCTCTTTCGCGAACTGAGCGGAACCGGCGTCAGCCTGGCGGAATAAATGAAGTCTTGCTGTCAGGCTGCGGCAGTCCGTTGCGGGAATTCTTCTTTCGGCGAACACCAGCCGCCTGACGGACGTTGTAGACTGGCGGCGAGCGGGCAGATCCACGAAACCCGGCGATCCTGAAAATTATGAGCAGCGAACCGAAACTTACCGATGTCACCAACCGAGTGGAGTTCTTCATCCGGCGCTTCTTTGAGCGCGTCGGCGGCGTGATTGATTTCGCGCTGCGGCGCACTGCCGTGCCGCGCACCGATCTGGCGGCATTGATTCCTCACCTGGAACAGGCGGTTGACGACAACCTGAAACACGAAGGGGCGCGAATCATTGCGCCGAACTTGATTGAGCTTCGCTACGATTACGAAACCTACACGCGGATGGGCGCGCCGCGCCGCGAATTTCTGGAACGGGAACTGACCCAGAATATTTACGAATACATTTACAATCGCCGCTACGAAACCTTGAGCCAGGTGCAGGTCAAGATTGCTTACGACGCTTTCACGCGGGGCTTGGAAGTCCGCGTCGAATCCGGCGAATCAAAAGCGGCAGTGCTCGACTCGCCGCAATTCAATCGTGAAATGCCAGCGGCAGTGGAAAAAACCTGCGAAGTCACACTGCGAAATCCGGCCAGCAAATGGCAGGCGCGCGCAACGGTCAAAACCACTTCCGATGCAATTGGCATTGGCCGCAACGTCGCCAACGCCATTCTGCTGGATGATGCCACCGTCTCGAACTTTCACGCCGCGTTCGTGTTGCGCAACGACAGTTCCCTGGAACTGGCTGACCGCAACAGCGCCAACGGAACTTCGATCAACGGCGTGCAGCTTGATCCCGGCGACCGGAAAATCGTGCGCGATGGCGACCGGCTGCAATTCGGCGATGTCGAACTGAAACTCGAACTGAAGATGAACAACGAGTGATCAACCGACGACAAGCTGATCAGCTTGTCGTCCTCTGACTTATGAATTTTCCCTTCATTGCAACGCTGCTGCTGCTGATCGGTCTGTTAGGCCTGATCTTTTCGCTGTTTCTTTCCGCGTGGCGCTACCGCGCGCGCAGCGCGGCACAACCCGATCCCAACCTGCCGCCCAACTTGCAGGAAGATTTCGGCCCTCGATTGACCAGCGCGCGGTTGCGATGGGTGCGTTGGGCGTTTGCACTGGCGGTGCTGACGGCGCTGGGCTTTCATTTTTACTGGGGATTGTTTGTCACCGGGCCAATTGGCGAAGACCCTGTTTTTGCCGGAATCAAAAACCGCCGCGACCAACGCAACCGCCGCGAAGTCGAAAGCACGCTCCGCGGATGGATTTATGACCGCCACCACGACACCAAACGCGCCTTGGCGAGATACCGCTACCTGAACGGCGAGATCAAACGCGATTACCCGCTCGGCGCGGCGGCTTCACACATTGTCGGATTCGCGACCTTGGTTCGCGGTGAAGATGGCCTGGAGCGCGCCGTGGCCGCTCCGCCACAGCCCAAAGAGGAAAAAAGCCTCTGGCAGAAAATCACCCAATTCCGTAATGAAGACCCGCGCCCGCCCGTCGGTCAGGATTTGGTGCTGACGATTGACGCCGATTTACAACGCGCCGCCGCCGATCAACTGCAAAACAAACGCGGCGCGATTGTCATGCTCAACCCGCAGACCGGCGAAATACTGGCCCTGGCCAGCGCGCCCGGCTTTGACGCCGACGACATCAACAACGACGCGACCTGGGCGAAGCTGCAACTGGATGTGATGCGCAAGCCGATGCTCAATCGCGCCATGAACGAATATTACCTGCCCGGTTCCACTTTCAAGACTGTAACGGCTGCGGCGGGGATTGAAGCCCGTCTGGACGACCGCAAATTCACCTGTCGCGGCGAAGGCTGGACAGCGCCCGGTTCCGGCCGTCCGATTCGCGACGACGAAGGCGAATCGCACGGAACCATCGGTCTGCTGGAGGCCTACACCGTTTCCTGCAATCAGTACTTCGCGCAACTGGGCGTCGAAATCGAACGCCAGCGCATGGGCGAAGCCGCTGCGCGCTTCGGCCTGCAAGTATTTCCGACCGGCCTGGCTTCTCTGCGCGCGGGCAATGCGCCGAACTTCTGGAATACCGAAAATCCTGTCTTGTCCGCAGTGATGTCGCCGCGCTACTCAACCTTCGTCGCGGGCAACGGCGTCACCAAATATGATTTGGGGCTGGAATCCATCGGGCAGGGCTATGTGCAATTGACCGCGATTCAAATGGCGATGGTCGCCGGAGCGGCAGCCAACAACAACGGCAACGTTATGAAGCCGATGATCGAAATGGGCCGCCAGCCTGTCGCGATGAGCCAGGCCATGTCACCGCAAACCGCCGCCAAAATGCGCACGCTGATGGCTTCCGTTGTCCAGCGTGGAACCGCCGCTGGAGCTTTCGGTGGACTGATTCGCGGCAAAATCAATGCTGGCGGCAAAACCGGAACCGCGCAACGCACTGTCCCGGAAATTGACCCGCAAACCGGCAGAGCGAAAACTTACATTGACCGCGCGGGCAAAACGCGCGTCAAGATGGCCGAAAAACCGCGCATTGATTCCTGGTTCATCGGCTTTGCGCCGGTTGAAAATCCGCAGATCGCCTGGGCCGTGGTGGTTGAAGAAGGCGGTTATGGCTCGCGGACTTCCGCGCCGATTGCGGGCAACCTGCTGCTCAAAGCGAAAGACTTCGGCTTGCTGACCGTCCCACAACCGCAAGCGACTCCGGTAGCCAGCCAGAACCGGCGAAGATAAAAAGGGCGTTCAGAGCATTTCTCGTGACAACTTATTGTCATAGTGACCGATGGCTCAGGATTTGGTACTCCCTACATGATCTTTGAAGTAATTGCAGCGTTGAAGGTTAGCAATTCTCTGAGCGACCAGCAGTGGCCGCTCAGGCCAGCGGCTTGCGCTGGTGTTTTGCCTTTCAACGTGCCGTGCTTCCTGCACAAGTTGTAG
>JAJNQA010000104.1 GCA_021155085.1 Heliomicrobium sp.
TCCTTCGACCAGCGCAATCACTGCGTCCGGGCCCTGATCGTAAACGGCTTTGATTTCTTCGCGACTCAACATGCTTGCTTTTTACGCTAAACTCTTTTGCTCGTCTGTCTGCTTGCTCGCAGACTGGGCTGAGCAGTTACCAATTTTCTACGTGAACCGCCGGATGTGGAACCGCACGTCCGGTGGTGTGGGAGGACGGGAGCCGTGAGGCTCCCTCCTACCCGATTGGCATATTCAATTTAACCCACCCGAGCCAGGCCAAATCGCGTCTGGCTGCGGACGTATTGAATCAAGGTGCCGGTTTCGCGCGTGTTGCGGCGTACGTCAAGCATATAGTTCGCCTCGCGGCGCGCCATTTCCAGAATCTTCTGGTCGCGCACGATATTCGCGATCCGGAATTCCGGCAGGCCGGATTGCCGGGTTCCCATCACTTCGCCGGGACCGCGAATCTCCAAATCCTTTTCGGCGATTTTGAAGCCATCCGTGGTCTGTTCCATGATCTTCAGTCGTTCCTGCGCCTCTTTCGTCTTGGAAAATTGCGCCAGCAAAATACAAACACTTTCCGCCGCGCCACGCCCGACTCTTCCGCGAAGCTGATGAAGCTGCGACAGACCGAACCGCTCGGCGTGTTCGATCAACATCACCGAAGCATTCGGCACGTCCACGCCGACTTCGATGACGGTGGTGGCGACCAGAATCTGTGTTTCGTTGGCGGTGAACGCCTTCATCACTTCTTCCTTTTCAGTAGGCTTCATCTTTCCGTGCAGCAAACCGATTTTGTATTCGGGAAAGATTTCCTGGCGCAGATTTTCGTACATCTCCGTCGCGTTTCGCAGATCGAGCTTTTCCGACTCTTCGATAATTGGGTAGACGACATAAGCCTGCCGTCCGGCGCTGATCTGTTCACGTATGAATTCGTAAATCTTGTCTCGCCGGTCGTCGCCGCGCACAAAGGTTTTAACCGGCGTCCTTCCGGGCGGCAGTTCATCAATGATCGAAACTTCCAGATCGCCATACACAGTCATTGCCAGACTGCGCGGGATCGGGGTCGCCGTCACCACCAGCACATCGGGATTGACGCCACGACGCCGCAATTCGGCGCGCTGCATCACGCCGAACCGGTGCTGTTCGTCAATCACGGCCAAACCCAGTTTGTGAAACTCGACGCCTTCCTGAATCAGCGCGTGCGTGCCGACCAGAACATCAATCTCGCCCGATTTCAACGCATTGTGAACCGCCTGCTTTTCCTTGGCTTTCATACTGCCCATCAACAATTCGACCCGGTAATTCCCAACCGCCAGCCAGCGTTTGATGTTGCGCGCATGCTGTTCGGCCAGAATTTCCGTCGGTGCCATCAACGCCGTCTGATAGCCGTTTTCGACTGAAATCACCATCGCCTGCACGGCGACGATGGTCTTGCCGCTGCCGACATCGCCTTGGAGCAAACGATTCATTGGTTCCTGCCCCGTCATATCGTCCACAATTTCCTTGATCGCGCGCTTCTGGGCGTTGGTCGGCGTGAAGGGCAGAATGCGGCGGACGGCTTCGCGCACGCGGTCGGTGATTTCAATGTATTCACCTTTCGGCTCCTTGACCCGCTGGCTGCGGCGGATGCCCAATGCCATTGACAGCCAGAACAGCTCTTCAAAAATCAACCGCCGGTGTGCCGCCGAACGCATCTGGTTGTAATCGTCAATCGGCGAATCATCCGCCGGAAAATGGGCGTTGCGCAGCGCTTCGCCGCGCGGCAGCAGCAAGCAGCGCGCGACAATCTCCTCCGGCAAGGATTCCGGAAGTTCCGCCGGCAAATTCGCCAGCACGTGATGAAAGATCGAACGCAGTTGACGCGTCCGGTAATCGCCGAGCTTGCGATACACCGGCACTCGCCGTGCGGTGTGCATCGCCGAAGTTTCCGCCTCCTCGTCTTCATCAGTCAGGAGTTCATACTCGGGATTTTCGACTTCAAAATAGGCTTTGTACTTGTTCCACTTCCACTGGCCGAACAGGATGACGCGCGAACCACGCGTGAAGACTTTGTTCAGAAAGATTTGATTCCACCAGAACGCGCGCACCTGGCCTTCGCCGTCCGTGGCGACGAACTCATACATCTTCAACCGCCCGCCTTTCAGCGGAATGATGCCGCCCACGCGGACTTTCACTTCGACCGAAGCTTCCTGCCCGTCCTGCAATTCGGAAATGCGCGCCAGATTCGACCGGTCTTCGTATCGCATCGGCAAATAATGCAGCAGATCTTCGACGGTGGATTTGTAGGGATTGGCTTGCGCAGTGATGGCGGCGATTTCAACGGCCAGAGACTCCGAGGTTTTCTTGCCGATGCGCGGCAGGCGGTGAAGGTGCAGTTCGATAAGTGGAGTGTCAAGCGTCAACATGGCTGTCAACCAATGTCATTCATCCAAGCCTGGCAGCAAGGCCAAGCAACCATCCAAATCAGCTTTTCTAAGGCGCGGTTATTATCTCCTGACAGACGAAGAGCGCAAGAAGGTACTTGCTCCTTGCGCTCTTGGTACTAACTCCGCCAGACAGTCAACGTCCGGTGCTGAACCGAATTGTCTTAAGCCTTGGATTCAGATTTGAAGGCGAGTTTCTTGTTTTCGTTCCACAATTCATTCCAGGTCAGCGTTGTTTTGCGATAGGCGGATTCGCGTCCCAGGATGGCGGTGAAGGTGCTTTCGACGCCGTACTTGGTGTCATTGCGGTATTTGTCTTCGCCTTCGCCCTTGCCCAGCACGCTGGCGACAAAGGTCGCGGCTTCCTGGTCGTAGTGTTTGTCGTCGCCGCCTTCGTATTTGTAAATCGGCGCGGGGTTCGGATCTTTGCGCGTCCGCGCGGCTTCAATGCGAACACCGCCCGTGCCGCCTTTGCCAGCGGTGGTGGTGAAGGTGCCTTTGGTGCCGCGAATGGTTTCGGACACATCGCCTTCGACGCCGTCCACCTGCACGCAGGTGTTCGAGGACAACACGCCATTGGCGTATTCGTAGTTAATCGCGAAGTGATCGTGGATGTCGCCCAGGCCGTCGCGTTTGTCATACACCGCGCTGATGCCAGCGGCACGTACTGGCGTGGCGTTCAAAAACCAGTTGATAACGTCAATGTTGTGGATGTTTTGTTCGACGATATGATCGCCCGACAGCCATTTGAAGAAATACCAATACTGCACTTCAAAATCCATCTGCGATTTCCAGTCGGCGCGTTTGCCGCGGCGCTCGCCCCAGATTTTGGCCTGATCCCAGGCCGAATGCGCCATCACGGCCTGTCCCATTGCGCCTTCGTCGAACAACTTCTTGGCCGCGCGATAGGCTTTGGAATAGTGGCGCTGCAAGCCGACCACGACCGACAGATTCATCGCTTTGGCTTTTTCGCCTGCTTCCAGAACGGTGTGGCAGCCGGGCACGTCAACAGCCAGCGGCTTTTCGGCGAAGATGTGTTTCTTGGCGGCAACGGCTGCCTTGAAGTGCTCAGGACGGAAACCCGGAGGTGTGACGAGCAGCACGGCGTCCACTTTGGAACCGATGATTTCCTTGTAAGCGTCAATGCCGACATGGGCGTTTTTGGCGTCCACTTTGAAGCGTGTCGCGGCTTTGTCAGCCTGGCCTTTGAAATAATCGGCGACACTGACAATCTTGGCTTGGCCGGTCTGTTCCAGCAACTGCGCGTCGCGGGTTCCCTGTCCGCCGTTGCCGACCCAGCCAACCTCGACCATGGAATTGGCCGTCGTGCCGCGAACCGATTTGGCACTGACAATGCTGAACGTGGAAGCAGCGGCAGTGACAGCCGCGCCTTTGACAATGGTTCTGCGCGAAACCAGATCTTGCTTTTTCATGTGTCTCCCTTGCTTAGGTGTGGACGAAGCAGCCAGCTTCGCCAGAAATCTGTTTGATAAATTGATTGCGCGATTGATCGCGAAAGTGCGGTGACGCTGCCGCTGCAACGACTGGAGGATTTTAGCCAATCGGGCGTGGTTTGGCAAAATTACGAAATGGACAGACCTTTTTCGATTCCGGCAAGCTGTGCCCGTTTCCCCTCGCCGGTTACCAATCGCCGGTTCGATCCCAGGCGAAATCTTTCAATCGCTCAAGCAATTCAGATGAAAGTTTCCTGCCGTCCGAGCAGGCAATGTTCGCCGTCACGTGTTTGGTCGAACGCATTCCAGGAATGACCGTGCTGACAGCATCGTGGCTGAGCGTGAAGCGCAGGGCCAACTCCGGCAAGGTCGCCGCTTCCTCACCGAGCAAGGCTTTCAGCTTTTCGACGCGGTCAAAGACTTTCTGTTTCCGGTCGCCGCGAAAGAACCACGAGCGGAAATCATCTTGTGGAAAAACCGTGTCCGGTTTGATCGCGCCGGTCAGTCCGCCTTCGTCAAACGGCACGCGCGCCAGCACGCCGATGTTCAGTTCTTGGCAAACCGGATACAACTCGTCCTGCGGCGCCTGCTCGAAAAGGTTGTAAATCACCTGCACCGCGTCAATGTGACCTGTTCGCAACGCCTTGATCACATTCGTTGGCTGGTAATCGTTGATCGAAATGCCGATGTACCGCACCTTGCCCTGTTCGCGCAGTTTCAGCAAAGCTTCGATCCATTCCGGCTGTTCAGCCCAGTTGTCGTGCCAGACGTGGAGTTGCTGCAAGTCAATCGTTTCAACGCCCAGATTGCGCAAACTCTTTTCAGTGCATTCGATGATGTAATCGGCGGGGAAAACCTGTTCGAGCGGCACGGGCTGCGCGGGCCAGGTCAGGTTTTTTGGCGGAATCTTGGTGGCGATGGTGATCTGCTCACTGCGCGAGCGGGCGACTTCACCGACCAGTTCTTCGCTGTGGCCGCCGCCATACGCCAGCGCGGTGTCAATGAAGTTCAGCCCCTGATCAATTGCCAGGTTCAATGCCTGGCGCGCTTCGTCGTCATCGCCGCCCGTCCATTGAACGCCGCCGATGCCCCAGGCGCCGTAGCCGACTTCGGACACTTCGATCCCGGTTCTTCCCAGAGTGCGATATTTCATTAGTTCTCCCGTGGTTTGTCTTCGATTTGTTGAAATGAAGTGGTATCAATAGCGCCGCGATTTACTCACTCAAAAGTTTATCTTGTCAAGAATCCTGGGGACGCATCGCTTCCAGCGTGCGGTACTTGTGGAAAATTAAGGTTGATCTGGAAGACGCGATTCGCGAAATCCCGCACGCTGGAAGCGATGTGTACCCAGATGAAGGAGGCTTCCCTTGCGCGCACTGGACCTGCTCAAACTCATCGGCGTGGTCATCATCGTCGCCGGCATTGCCTTGAAGTTACGGACGACCCTGGTTGTCGTCGTTGCGGCGCTGGCAACAGGATTGGTTGCCGGACTGCCGCTCTTTTCCCACGAAGGCTTTTTCCAACAGTTGCCTTACCTGACAAAGCCCGGGCAAGCCGGAATCATCAACACGCTGGGCAAGGCGTTCGCAGACAACCGGCTGATGACACTGTTTATTCTGACGCTTCCGGCGATTGGGTTGGCGGAACGGTTTGGGCTGCAAGAGCAATCGGCGGCTTTAATTCGCCGGATTCGCGCGGCGACTGTTGGGCGATTGCTAATTGTTTATCAGCTCTTTCGCGTGCTGCACGGAGCAATCGGCATCCGGCTCAACGGTCATCCGTCGTTCGTGCGTCCACTGATCTTTCCGATGTCGCTTGGCGCGGCGCAGGCCAGAGCGATTGGCGGTGAAGTCGAAGAGCAAGCCATTGAAAAGATCAAAACCGCGAATGCCGCTGCTGAAAATTACGGCAACTTTTACGGCCAGAATCTGTCGCCTGTGCAGGCTGGGATTCTGCTGGTTTATGGCGTAATGCAGGGGCTGGGTTTTGCGGTCGGCGTGTGGGATTTGGTTTGGTACACGCTGCCGGTTGTTGCGGCTTCGATCCTGTTGGCGGTTGTGCAGTTTTGGTGGTTGGATCGCTGGCTGAGGGCGGAGAAAAGGCAATGATTGAAACACTCTTCAGTCTGGATGCGGTTTATGTTTTCACCGGAATCGTGCTTTTTGTCTTTGCCGGGATGACGTTTACAGATCGCGGCAATTCGCGACGAATCGGCAGCGGATGTTTTTGGCTGGTGCTGGGTGTGATCTTCGCGTTTGGTAGTGTGATGCCCTACTGGCTGACGGGCTTGCTGGTTTTGCTGATGGTGGCGATTGATGGATTGGGACGAGTGAAAGCAGGCGGGCTGGAAACCCGCGACACCGGCGAGCGGGACGCTCGCGCTCCCATTTTGCGCGCTCCCGGGAATCGAATTTTTATTCCCGTGCTGGCGATTCCGGTAGTGACGTTTGGTTTTGCAATTGTTTTTCGTTGGCGGGGGCTGGATGCGAATCGCGGCGCGCTAGTTGGGCTGGGATTCGGCGCATTAGTGGCGATGCTGATTGGGTTGTGGCTGACTGGTTCGACCTGGCGCGTGATGATGAACGAAGGGCGGCGGCTGAACGAAGCGATGGGCGCGGTCAACATTCTGCCGCAATTGCTGGCTTCGCTGGGCGTGATTTTCACGGCGGCCAAGGTCGGCGACCTGATTGCCGCCGGCATTCAACAGGTCATTCCGGGGAACAATCTGTTTTTGTTGGTGCTGGCAAACTGTCTGGGGATGGCGCTCTTCACGATGGTGATGGGGAATTCGTTCGCGGCGTTTCCGGTAATTGCGACGGGCGTGCTGGTCCCGCTGATTATCAAACCCTTCGGCGGCACCCCGGAAATGGCCGCCATGGCGGCCATTATCACCTTGACCGCCGGTTCCAGCGGAACGCTGATGACGCCGATGGCCGCGAACTTCAATATCGTGCCGGCGGCGCTGCTCAATTTGCGTGACCAATATGGCGTCGTCAGGTTTCAATTGCCGTATGCGCTTACGATCTGGTCATTTCACGTGGTATTGTTGTGGCTCCTGATCAAAATCTCCTGAATTCAATTGATCAACTGAGGTGACTTTATGAACACGAGTTCCCGACGCCTGCGCTTTGGCGTTGTTGTTTCTTTTCTGATACTGGCCGGTTTGATTCTGACCGCGCTGCCGATTTTGCAATTCCGCGCGGCGGCAACCGAGCCCGTCTCGGAACTTTGGCGCATTGCGCCGCCCGCGCCGAAGATCGCGGAAATGGATCGTCTGAACGAACTCAGCCGTCGCCGTCAGGAAACGATGAAGCGGATGGGTGACAAAGCTGTCATGGTGTTGTTCAGTACCGAGCCGCGCATCTACACCTACGATGTGGATTACCATTACCGGCAGGAGAACAATCTGTATTACCTGACCGGCATCAAGCAGAACGGCGCGACGCTGGTGCTGATTCCCGGCGCGAAGAAAACGCGCGAAATTCTGTTTATGCCCGAACGCGACCCGCGCTTCGAAACATGGAATGGCAAGATGATGAGCACGGAGGAGGCGCGCAAACGCAGCGGAATTCAGGAAGTGTGGGACAGCAAATTGCTCAACGGATTTCTGGCGACACTGGCGCCGCGTGGGGAAGCCGCGATTGCCAAACGCGGCAGTTTTTCCAAACCCAATTCCGAACTGGCGGCGAAGTGGCAAGCCGAATTTCAAACCTTTATCGAAGCTGCTAAAAACGAGCAGGCTGAACTTTACCTGCTGACCCCACAAAGCCGGGATTTGCGCGAGTATCGCGCCGAACATGAATTTGCCGAAAACATCAAAGCCATTGATTCAGGCCTGAAAGTCAAAAGCGCGCATCCCATCTTCGCCGGTTTGCGACTCAACAAATCGCCGTGGGAAGTGAAGCTGCTGCAACACGCCGTGGACATTACGGCGGAAGCTTTTTCGCGCGTTTTTGCCGCCGCTTCGCCAGCCATGTACGAGTATGAAATCCAGGCCGAATTTGAATACACGTTCAAACGGCGCGGCGCGGACAACTGGGGTTATCCGTGCATTGTCGGCGCGGGCGCGAACGCCACGACGCTGCATTACATCACCAACGAAGAGCGGCTGGACGATGGCAGTCTGCTGCTGATGGATTGCGCATCGGAATTCGATCATTACACCGCGGACATCACGCGCACGCTGCCAATCAACGGCAAGTTCACACAGGAGCAGGCGGACATCTATCGCATCGTTTACGAAGCGCAGACGGCTTCGATCAACCGCGTTCGTGCGGGAAACGTGGTTGGCGCGGTCTTCGATCCCAAATCGGCGACCAACTCGGTGCAGGGCGTGACGGCGGAAATTATCAAAGACGGCCTGTTCAAGCTGGGCCTGATCACATCGAAAGACAACAACGAATTCCGCACCTGGTACATGCATGGTTCCAGTCACTGGATCGGCATGAACGTTCACGACGTGGGCGATTATCGCACGCCGCTTGCGCCTGGAATGGTGCTGACCGTCGAGCCGGGAATCTATATTCGTCCGGATGCACTCGATGTGCTGGAGAAAACGCCGCAAAACGAAGCCTTCATCAAAGCGGTTCGCCCCGCGTTTGAAAAGTACAAAGGCATCGGCGTCCGCATCGAAGACGACATTCTGGTGACCAGCGGCGATCCGGTGAACATGTCCGCCGCCATTCCGCGCAAACTGGAAGATGTGGAAGCAACGATGGCGCGGCTGAAGCAGGAGCTTCGCAAATCCGGCTGGCCCCAGGCGGCAATGAAGTAGGAGCAGGGTTACGGTGTCAAGAAGGTTGATTGACGTCAGTCACGAAATCGAAGCGGGCATGATCACCTATCCGGGATTGCCCGCTCCGATGATTTCAGACCATTTAAGCCGCGAGGCTTCGGAAAGTGGTTATGCCCCAGGCACGACCTTTCAGATTGGCCGCATCGAGATGGTTGCCAACACCGGCACTTATATTGACGCGCCGTTTCACCGGTTTGAAGACGGAGCGGATTTGGCCGGACTGCCGCTCGAACGCCTGGCGGATTTGCCTGGCGTGATGATTGACGTGACCAATCGCCAAAACCCTGCGATTGAAGTTCATCAAATCAAAGAGCCTGATTTACGCGGGCGTGCCGTGCTGATTCACACGGGGTGGGATGTCCACTGGCGAACCCCACAATATGGAGAAACCGCTCCATATTTGACTCGTCAGGCGGCGGAATTTCTGGTTGCTGCCGAACCGGCATTGGTTGGGATTGATTCGGTCAACATTGATAACAGATTGGATGGGACGCGGCCTGCGCACACCCTGCTGCTCAAGGCGGGCATCCCAATCGCCGAGCATCTTTGCAACCTTGAGAGACTGCCGCCCTCGGGATTTCGCTTCCACTCGGTACCGATCAAATTTCGCGGTGTCGGAACTTTTCCAGTCAGAGCGTATGCCGTCATCGAGTAAACCTATGCCAATCCAACTTTATCTTCCCGAAACTCGATACGCTGTTGCCACTCTGCCGCTCGATCATTACTCCGAGGCAGTCGAATGTTTGCGCGAAGGAGTGACCGATGCTGAAAGCTTTGTTTCGTTGATTCGGGACAAACAGGAAATCACCTTGATGATTGCCGAAAATATCTGGCAACGCATCTCGGCGCGATTTCCCGGCGCACGGGCGCGTGGCGATTGGCGTATGATTCGCTTCGACGCGGTACTGGATTTTTCCGTCGTTGGCTTTATTGCCGAAGTCAGCCGCGCGCTGGCGGAAGCCGACATCAGCATTCTGAGTGTTTCGACCTATAGCACTGACGCCGTGCTGGTTCACGAATTACAGTTCGATGCCGCCGTCGTGGCGGTCAAACAAGCATTGATGACGCTCCAATACACAATCCTGGCGCGGCATTGAGTCACCCAATAATTTCACCGGCGCGAAGGCACAAAGACAGCCAGAAAACTCTTTGCGCCTTCGCGTCTTTGCGTTTGAAAGGAATGAAGTGAGCAAGGAAAAACTCAATCTGGAAGGGATGCAAACGAAAGCGGTCTACGCGGCGAAGAATTTGAATCAAACCTCCGCGATCAGCCCGCCGATCTGGCAGACAACGACTTTCAGCGCTGAATCGGCGGAAGAGTTCGCCGAAATTGCGATTGCCACCAAGCCGCAGGAGTTTTACACGCGCTACGGCAATCCGAATCACGCGATGGTCGAAGAGACGTTGAAAGAACTGGAAGGTGGCGAAACCGCGCTGGTTTTCGGTTCGGGAATGGGAGCGATCTTTTCGGCAATTGCCAGCCAGCTCAACGCCGGCGATCACATTGTCGCGCAGCGCAACCATTATGCAGGCGCGACAACCTTACTGAAAGACATTCTGCCGCGCTGGGGCATCGAAGTCAGTTACGTGGATCAGACTAGCAATGCCGAATTCGCCGATGCGGTGAAACCGAATACAAAAATGATTTACGTGGAAACGCCGGTCAATCCGCTGATGCAGATTACCGATTTGCGCTTCATCGTTGAACTGGCCAAATCGCGTGGCGGCATTCTGACGGTTTGTGACAATACTTTTGCCACGCCGGTCAATCAGCGTCCGCTCGAACTTGGCATTGACACCGTGGTTCACAGCGCGACGAAATACATTGGCGGCCATCACGATGTGACCGCCGGAGCGATGGTGGGCAAACAGGAATTTTTGGAACGAGTTTGGAAGTTTGCTTTGGTTGCCGGAGCAGCGCTCAGCCCGTTTGACGCCTGGCTGCTCCTGCGTGGTTTGCGAACGCTGGGCTTGCGCATCGAACGCCACAATCGGAATGCGATGGCGCTGGCCAGGTTCTTCGAAACGCATGCAAAAGCGGCGCGCGTTTATTATCCAGGACTGGAATCACATCCGCAGTATGAACTGGCCAATTCACAAATGAGCGGGTTTACGGGAATGCTGAGCGTTGAATTACGCGGCGGTTATACAGCTGCGGACAAACTCATGTCGTCGCTGAAACTGGCGACGCGCGCAGCCAGCCTGGGCGGATTTGAAACACTGGTCGTGCATCCGGCTTCGATGTGGAGTTTGCAGCTTTCCGCCGAACAGCGCGCGGCGACCGGCATCAATGAAGGCTTGGTGCGAATTTCGGTCGGGCTGGAGGACGAACCGGATTTGCTGCGGGATTTCGAACAGGCACTGGCGGAGGTTTGAGGTAGGACTGGTGACTCTGAAGTACTTATTCGCCGGGCGGAGTCAAAAGACGGTGAAGCCTTCATCGTTCTTTGAAACCGATTCGACCTTTCTTGCGCGCCCGAAACTTTACCTGGAGGATCTGTTCATCAATCCAAAGTTTCGCGGGCTGGGAATCGGGGAGAGGTTGTTTCGAGCCAGCGCCGGGGAAGCAATCGAACGGGGCTGCACACGGATGGAGTGGACAGTTCTGGATTGGAATGAACACGCGATTGGATTCTATGAACGTCTCGGCGCGGAGCATGAAAAAGCCATGCATATTTACGGATTGAGTGAACAAACACTGGCTCAGGTTGTGACAACAGTCGAGACAAAAAAATAAGGAGAGACTTTTGATCTCTCCTTGTAAAGGCTAGCTTTGCTGGGATGAAAACTTGGAAGACAATGGTGCAAGAATCTTCTCGCACGCATCATAGCGTTAGGCAAGCCCGATGCCACGATGATCGAAGGATTTCATTCAAAGCTTATCTCCTTCAAAACCCTTCGGTTTATCTCTAAACCCTCAAGGAATCGCAGGTCACAAAATTCTTAATTTATCCAGAATTTCGTAACTTTGCTTCAATTTTTCGGAGAACACTGGGGAAATGAATAAAGTCGAAGCCGAAGTCTGATTACACCAACCAGTCCTGTGCTGTGAAATATGTCCAGGCTTCGGCTTCGGGAGTCTCTGACTCCGGATGGTAATCGTAAACCCAGCTTGCGAGTGGAGGCAGTGACATCAGAATGGATTCCGTTCGCCCGCGCGTTTCCAAACCGAAAGTGGTGCCTCGGTCATACACCAGATTGAATTCGGCATAACGTCCGCGACGTATCAATTGAAAGCTTTTTTCGCGCTCGCCAAATTCAATATCCTGTCGTCTTTCAACGATTGGCAAATAAGCGGGCAGGAAAGCTTCACCCGCGTCTTTTACAAAAGCGAAAATTTTTTCGGTGTCGCCCTGGAAGTAATCGAAGAAGATGCCGCCGACGCCGCGCGTTTCGTTGCGATGTTTGATGAAGAAGTATTCATCGCACCATTTTTTGAAGCGGGGATAATGATCGGCGCCATGCTTGTCGCAGGCGTCTTTCAGCGTCTGGTGGAAATGAACCACATCTTCGCGAAACGGGTAATAGGGCGTCAGATCGGTGCCGCCACCGAACCAGTTCGCATTGCCTTTTTCCAGAAAGCGAAAGTTGGCGTGAACAGTGGGAATGTAAGGATTGTAAGGGTGCAGGACAAGCGAAACGCCAGTGGCAAAGAATTCGCGGCCTTCCGCGCCCGCAACGCCTTCGCCGATCTTTCGGGCAAATTCTTCGGGCAGAGTTCCGGCAACGGCGGAAAAGTTGACGCCGGCTTTTTCAAAAATCGCGCCGCCTTCCATCACGCGAGTGCGTCCGCCGCCGCCGCCTTCGCGATGCCATTGATCTTCACGGAATTTAGCCTTGCCATCGGCGGCTTCCAGCGCGCGGCAGATTTTATCCTGCAGACTGGAGAAGAACTCTTGTGTTTGCGATCTCATGTGTTCGTTTTGATTTGGCATGCCCGGATTGCAACACAGCCCGAATACATCGCGCAACAAATTCGGCAAAAACTCTTGATTTGATGCTTCCCGCGCAGGTCGGCTACCATACGCGGCCTATGAATGATCAACCCAAGGATATTGGCGATTTGGCGATTCGCGTGTCCATGCTTCCGCGCGACACCAATCCGGGCGGCACGATTTTCGGCGGCGTAATTCTCAGTCATCTTGACCAGGCGGGCGGCATTGAAGCTCGCAAACACGCCGACAAACTCTTTGTCACTGTCGCCATTCGCGGCGTGGAATTCATTGCGCCGGTCTTCGTTGGCGATGTCGTCAGCTTTTACACGCGCACAGTCAAAGTCGGACGGACTTCCGTTACTGTCGCCATTGTCGTCGAAGCCATGCGCTACCGGAACAGGAATGAAGTCCATCGCGTAATGGAAGCCGAAGCCGTCTACGTCTCCGTGGACGAAACCCGAAAGCCAATTCCCATTGCCGATGACCCGATCGCAAACTGAATGCACATCTCTTATTCCGACCGCTACATGGTTCCGCTGGCCCCGACGCATCCGTTTCCGATGTCGAAATATCGGCTGGTGCGTGAGCGCCTGCTGGAGGAAGGTTCCATTACCAATCGGAATCTGGCTGAGCCGCCGCTGGCCTGCGACGAAGATATTCTGCTGGTTCATACCGAAGAATATTGGTTTCGTTGCGTGCGCGGAGAATTGACGGCGCAGGAAGTCCGCCGCATTGGCTTTCCGTGGTCGGAAGGTCTGGTCAGCCGTTCGCGAGCCGCGGTGCAGGGAACGATTCTGGCGGCGAAACACGCCTTGCGAGACGGCGTCGCATCGAATCTGGCGGGCGGCACGCATCACGCCTTTCCGGATCACGGCGAAGGCTATTGCGTGCTGAACGACATCGCAATTGCCACGCGCGTGCTGTGGCACGATGGCCTGGTTGAACGCGTCGCTGTCATTGATTGCGACGTGCATCAGGGCAACGGCACGGCAGCGATTTTCCAGGATGATCCGGATGTGTTCACGTTTTCCATGCATGGCGCGAAGAACTTTCCGGCGCGCAAAGAGCAAAGCAAACTCGACATTCATCTGCCGGATAGCGTCGGCGACCAGGAATATCTGGCCATCCTGCACGAACAAGTCCCGCACATCCTCGACAATTTCAGACCGGATTTCGTTTTTTATCAGGCTGGCGTTGACCCGTTCGAAGGGGATCGGCTGGGCCGATTGAAACTGACGCTCGATGGATTAAAGCGCCGGGACGAGTTTGTGATTGCTGCCTGCCGTGAACGCGATTTGCCGGTGGTGACCACGATGGGCGGCGGATACGCCAAAGACATCAGCGACACCGTCGAAGCGCATTGCAACACTGTGCGAGCCGCGCTGCGCCTGACCTGACTGGTCGCAAACCTTGTTCTTGCCTATCGTCACTGCTTGCGGTAGGCTTGCAACCCTCGCGCGCCTGCTGACTTAACAATGATATCCAGCCCCAAAAACCAAGACCCAAAAGCGCGGTGAGCAAAATCCTTGATGAAGAGAGCGCCGAAATCTGCGCGATGAAGATCTTAGTTGTTAGTCTTTATTACGACCCCGACAAGTGCCAATCGAACGGGCCCATCATTCGCGCATTGTGCGAAGACTGGGCCGGCGCCGGTCACGAAGTCACGGTACTTACCTCATTTCCGCACTACAATTGCGACGCTGTCTGGCCGGAATATCGCGGGCGATTGTTTCAGCGTGATCGTGTCGGGCAGGTGCGGGTCATCCGGTCTTACATTTACGTTCCCCGCCAACGCTCAGGATTTGGGCGCATTCTCAACTACCTTTCATTCAACATCTCTTCGACATTGGCGGGTTTGTTTAGCGGCAAGCAAAATGTGGTTTTTGCCATGTCGCCGCCACTGACGATTGGGCTGACGGCTTTCGTGCTTGGTCTGATCAAGCGGATTCCCTATTGCTATAACCTGCAGGACATCTGGCCGGAAGTCGCCGTCAAACTGGGAATGCTGCGCGGAGAGTGGTTGATCAGGTTTTTTGAGCGGATGGAAAAATTCATTTACCGCCACAGCCGGAAAATTTTTGCGATTTCAGATGAGTTTAAGATCAATCTGGAAAGCAAGGGCGTGCCGTCGGAGAAGATTGAGGTCATCCCGAATTTTGTGGACACCGAATTCATCAAGCCAATGGAAAAGGCGAATCCTTTTTCGCTGGCGCACGATCTGGCGGATAAGTTCGTGGTGCTGTACGCGGGCAATGTCGGCTTGTCGCAAGGGCTGGAAGTGATTCTGGATGCGGCCGAAAAACTGCAGGACAGGCGAGAGATTCTGTTTTTGATCATCGGGCAGGGAACTTGTCGTGATGATTTGATGGCCGAGGCGGCACGGCGCGAATTGACGAATGTGAAGCTTTTACCGTTTCAGCCTGAAAGCGAGGTGCCTGAAATTTACGGCGCCTGTGATGTGGCGCTCATCCCGCTGCGGCACGGCATCACGGAAAATTCGGTGCCGTGCAAAACCTACAGCATCATGGCGGCCGGAAAGCCATATATTGCCGGTGTGGATGAGGGCAGCACGGTGTCGAAGTTGACGGACGGTGTCGGCTGTGGTGTTTATATCGCGCCGGAAGATGGGGATGCATTGGCTGACGCTGTGTTGAAGTTGCACGCAAACGCGGATGCAAGGCGAGTAATGGGAGACAATGGACGCAATTATGTTGAACTTCACTTTGCGCGCGAAGCCATTACGAGCCGTTATCGAGTTGCGCTTGAAGAATTGATTGGGGACGGCGATCTGGCGATTGCGGGCCGGGCGTCGCTTTCGAGCGAATGAGCCGCGAACCTGGGCAACGCGTGGGGTTGGTGACTGGGGCCACCGGCTGCATCGGCAGGGCATTGGTTGGCCGGTTGTCGCGCGAAGGTTGGCGCGTTGTTGCGTTGGTGCGAAATCTGGCGCAAGCAGATTTTTTGACTTCGTGGCCGAACGTTGAATTGGTTGAAGGCGACCTTGCCGAACGCGTCCGCATCGCCGGAGCGATGCGGAATTGCGAGGTGGTCTTTCACCTGGCGGCCAAAGTTCACGCCGCGCCGGATACACCGCCGTCGGAGTTTATTCGCGCCAATGTGGAAGGCACGCGCAACGTTGCAGCGGCGGCAATTGAAAATCAGGTGAAACAGGTGGTTCTGTTCAGCACCGTTGCGGTTTATGCTGAAAGCGGCGCTGTGCTTGACGAAACAAGCGCGACTTTGCCCGCGACCGCGTATGGTTTAAGCAAGCTTGAAAGCGAAAGAATTCTGCGGGAAAGCCCGCTCGGCGCAACGGTGCTTCGCCTGCCGGTGGTTTACGGTCCGCACGATCGCGGCAACGTTTCGAAATTGATTGACGCAATCCGGCGAGGCCGGTACTTCATTGTCGGTGATGGCCGGAATTTGAAAAGTATGGTTGCTGTCGAAAACGTCGTTGAGGCCGCGTTGGTTGTCGCGAACAGGCGGGCGATGGGAACTTACATCGTCACTGACGCGCGGCCTTATTCGCAGGCGGAAATTGCCGGAACGATTGCCGAACTGTTGGGCCGTCCAACACCAAAAATGCTTCCGCGCTGGCCGCTGTTGCTGGCCGGACGCGCAGCGGACGTGGTTGCCGGACTGACTGGCGTGGCGTTGCCGATTTCGGCGGACCGCATCTTGAAACTGTCAAACAATACCCGCTTCAGCGCGTCCAGGATCGAGCGCGAACTCGGCTTCAAACCGCGCGTTGAATTGCGGCAAGGATTGGCGGAAATGATCAATCAGGATTTCAAACCCTGAATCTCAATTCTCAAATTTGAGATTGAAGCCGGAGACGGCAGGCAACGTCACGTCCAGGCTTCTCCCACAAACTATGTTTCGAGCAGCAATCTTCTTTCTCGCTGGAGTTATTTCGTTTCTGGTCACAGGCTGGCTGGCGACCGCGCCCGCCTGGTTTCGTTCGCTGGATTTGCCGAATGCGCGCAGTTCGCACACACGCCCGACACCGCGGATGGGCGGCCTGGGCATTGTCGCCACATTCGTTCTCATCCTGCCGTTGTTGTGGGTGATGCTGCTGGGAGCGTCGCAGAACTGGCTGCTGGCGACCAAGTTCGGCATTGCGCTGGTCAGCTATGTCATCATTGCCGGGGTCGGTCTGGTGGACGACCTGAAGCGCATCGGCCCGCTGCCAAAATACCTGGGACAATTGCTGGCCGCGTTGATCGCGTTGTGGGGCGGAGTGATTTTTCTATATTTCAATCTGCCCTTTGTCGGGACGATTACCTTCGGATGGTTGATTGGCGCATTGCTGACGATTCTCTGGCTGACGGGGTTCAGCAACTTCTTCAATTTCATGGATGGGATTGACGGGCTGGCCGGCGGCGTCGGCGTAATTTACAGCTTGTCACTGGCGGTGATTTCCATCGGCACGGGCCATCGTCTGATCGGCGCGGGATGTTTGATGCTGGCGGCGGCCTGTCTGGGATTCGTCGCGCACAACTTCCCGCCCGCGAAAATTTTCATGGGGGATGTCGGCAGCCTGTTTGTCGGTTATGTGCTGGCCGCCTTCGCCGTGGTGACCAGCAACAGCGGCGAACATCCAGCGCCTTTTCTCGCTGTCCTGCTCATCTTCGGGACGTTCATTTATGACGCGACCTTCACCATCATTCGCCGCGCCCGCCGGGGCGAAAAACTTTATGAAGCGCATCGCTCGCACTTGTATCAACGTCTGATCATTGCCGGGCAAAGCCATCGCCAGGTTTCATTGACATACTACGGATTGAGCACATTGCTGGGCGCGGGCGGTGTTGCCTACACCTTTGCCGGTGATTGGGCGCGTCTGCTGATTTTACTGGGCGGAATCGGAATTCTCGCGGGCTTCACAGTGTATGTTTACTGGTACGAAGCGGCTGCGCAACGCGCCAGGGATTTGTTTGCTTCGGAAGCCTCAGCCGAAGCCGTCGAAGGTTAACGCCGAAAACTTCACGAAAGGAATTTCACACCGTGGGAGAACAAAAACTGTATTTGGTAACGGGCGGCGCGGGCTTCATCGGCTCGCACATTGCGGAGGCGCTGCTCAGGCGCGGCGACCGCGTGCGCGTGCTGGACAACCTGATGACCGGGAAGTTGGAAAACCTCGCCCACATTGCCGGCGAGGTTGAATTCATCGAAGGCGACATTCGCGACATGGCCGTGACCGCGCGCGCGATGGAAGGCGCCAGCGTGGTTTTCCACGAAGCCGCAATTCCATCCGTGCCGCGCTCGGTCAAAGAGCCGCTGCTCAATCACGACGTCAATGTCACCGGCACGTTCAACGTGTTGATGGCGGCGCGCGATGCAGGCGTCCGCCGCGTGGTGTTCGCCGCGTCCAGTTCGGCTTATGGCGAAACGGAAGTTCTGCCGAAACAGGAAAACATGCTGCCCAGCCCGCTTTCGCCGTACGCCGTCGCCAAACTGGTCGGCGAATTCTACGCCCAGGTTTTCACGCGAGCTTATGGGCTGGAAACGGTCTGCCTGCGTTACTTCAACGTCTTCGGTCCGCGGCAGGATCCGACCTCGCCCTATTCCGGCGTCATCTCCAAATTCATCACCGCGCTGCTCGAAGGGCAAACACCCGTGATTTACGGCGACGGCGAACAGTCGCGCGATTTCACCTACGTTCAAAATGTGGTGGAAGCGAACCTGAGCGCGGCGGAAGCGCCCGCCGCCGCCGGGCAGGTCATGAACCTCGGCTTGTGCGAACGCACGACGCTCAACCAGTTGCTGGCCGAATTGCAACGCATCATCGGGACCGAATTGCCAGTCCGTTACGAAGAGTCGCGCGCCGGCGACATCCGGCATTCGCTGGCCGACATCGCGCGCGCCGAAGAACTGCTCGGTTACAAACCCAGCGTCGGCTTGGCCGAAGGGCTGCGCCGCACGGTGGAATGGTATCGGAAAAATCAGGATTGATCGGTCTGGCCGAGAACTGGGCAAAATGTAACTCAATCCTCGGTCTTCAATCTGCCCAGTTTTTTTCTCATGCCAAGCGTCAATGGTTCATAGCCAATTTCTTCCCAAAAACGTCTTGCGCCTTCGTTGAAATAAAGCACGTGCAATTCGCTGGCGGCGATGCCCTGGGTTCGCAGCCAGTCTTCGGCGGCGGCAACCAGCATGCGCCCGGCGTTTGCCCGTCGCGCATCCTGCTGGACAAAAGCTCCGGCGATGTACCCGCCGATGGCTTCGACGTTTGGGCGAGGGCGGCGGAGCACAAGGGTTAGAAAGCGGCGCGCCAGTTCTTCAATCCGGTCAATCAGCCAGCGTGCCAACCCCAGCTCTTCCAGCGTCAATTGTTGACCGTGAATGACGACCTTGATGTAGCCGATCACTTCGCCATTTTTTTCGGCGACAAAGAATCGGTTGGCTGGCCGAAGCAGTTGTTTCCGCAACTCGTCGGCGCTGGCCGCCCAGGCCGTCAAATCTCCCATCGTTTCGTTAAGCGATTTTTCGTACACCAGCAGTTGCCGCGCCAGTGAGGCCAGCGCGCCGGCATCTTCGCTGCGAGCGGCGCGAATCCGCAAGGAGTTGTCGTTGGTGTTGGTCATTTGGGAAGAACGCAATTCGGTACAGTACCGGGAGCGGTAGCGACCGGGTTGCATTCGTTAATGGACAAAGCCTTGCCCGGTCGCTACCGCTCC
>JAJNQA010000015.1 GCA_021155085.1 Heliomicrobium sp.
ACGAAAAGAAGCTGAACGAAAAGAAGCTGAACGAAAAGAAGCTGAACGAAAAGAAGCTGAACGAAAAGAAGCTGAACGAAAAGAAGCTGAACGAAAAGAAGCCGAACGAAAAGAAGCCGAACGAAAGGAAGCTGAACGAAGAGTAGCCGAACGGAAAGCAGCTGAGCAAAGAGAAGCCAAGCGGCAGGAAGCTGAGCAAAAAGAAGCCGAACGGAAGGAAGTTGAGCGAAAAGACGCGCAAAGAAAGAAAGCTGAAAGGAAGAAACAGGGAGGGGCTTTGGCATCCCGGACGCCGATTTTGTCAAGAGTGCTTATCTTGGTGTGCGCAGCGGTTGGGTTGGGTCTGGGCGCTAACTATTGGTTTTCCGGAAAGGTTCCGCCAATTCCATCACCATCTCCAAGTCCGTCTGCCGCAACGTCGCCCGCATCCTCCCCGGTTTCCCTGCCAACAACTCAAGTTTCACCGGGAGTTTCCCCTATTCCAACTCCCAGCACTCGACCGGAACCTACACCATCACAGATTAAGCCGCCGCCTACGCCGACACCCACCAAACCTCCAACGCCGACCCCTACACCACCATGCAGCGCGGAGGATTATTTAGATGGGAAATGTAAACCACCAGGGAATTCAGAAAGCTGAAAAGGGAGTTATTTGCCATGCAGCCAGTTACTTCATCAATCTTGATCAGACGGTTTTGGGTAGTTGTATTTGTCTGTTCCGTCGTCCCTTTGACCACTATGTCTGGATCCATTCCTCTCCCGGTTCAGAATCAGCCTTCCACTCCGCCGCCAATCACAAAAGAGCGTCTTTTGGAGGGGTTAAAACAAGGGAAAAGGGACAAGAACAAGGCCGATCTTTTCGTTGGCCGAATCAAGAAAAATGGGGTGAGTTTTGAATTGACGCGGCAAATTGAGCAGGAGATTCGAAAAGAGGGCGCTTATCTTGGCAGCGATGGGGTGGCTGAGATCATCAAGGCGATTCGAGAGAGTAATGCCCAAAAACTCGCCGACGAAGCCTTGAAGCGATTGCAGGATGGGAAATGCGAGGAGGCCGAAGGGAAGATACGTGCCGCTTTGAACCTTGCCCCGGCCAACATCAATTTCCAGCGCGTTTCGGCTGAAGCGCTTTTCTGTTCGAAAAGGTACGCTGAAGCCGCGGCAGGCTTTGTGGCGGTGGTGGACGCCAATCAAGGGAATGCTTCGGATTACAACCTGCTGGGACGGTGTTACCTGGCGATGGAAAAATACGCAGCGGCGGAAGATGCCCACCGCCAGGCCGTTCGCCGTGACAGAAGAGACGCCGGTTATTACGCCGATTTGGGCACGGCCCTGGAGAAACAAAAAAAGTATGAAGAAGCGGAAGCCGCATTCAGCGCGGCCTTGGAGCGGGATCCCCAAAAGGCAGAGTACCGCCATCGTTTGGGACAAGCCCAATTCAACCAAAAAAAGTATGACTTGGCCGTCGCCTCTTACCAGGAAGCCATAAAGCTGATGCCGGAAGTCGAGGGCTACCGACTGGACTTAGCCGCCGCCCTGTTCGAGCAGGGAAATCAGGCGTTTGAACAGAAGCAATATGCGGAAGCCGAGGTGGCGTACCAAAAAGCGGCAGAATGTTCTCCCGGCAACGCCGTGTATAAAGACCGTTTGGCGAAGTCCCTCGTGGCGTATGGAAAAATCCTATACTCCAATCCTCAGTCCGGCGTCGGGGGAAAATCCGTTGCCATCGAAAAGTTAAAGAAAGCGGTCAGTCTGGATTTGAACAATGACCTATACCATTTTGAACTGGGGAAAATGCTGTTCCTGGAAAGGCGTTATCAAGAAGCCGCAACCGAACTTGAAATGGTAGCGAAGAAGGACGTGACTAAGGCCGGTTATCAATATTACTGGGGGTTAAGCCTGGAACGTCAGTATAAGAATGTGGAAGCGGAGGCTGCTTACAAAAAAGCGGCGGAACTGGACCCAAAAATCGCTGAATATCCATTCCGGCTGGGCTTCTTGTTATATCGCTTGGACAGAAATGAAGACGCCGAAATTCAACTACTGAAAGCGCTCGAACTGAATCCCAAAAATATCGAGTACCATAAATCTCTGGGATTGGTCTTCAATCGGCAGGAGAAACATCTGGAGGCCGAAAAAACTTTCAAGAAAGCTCTAGGCCTGGCTGAAGAATTAAAGAAGGACCTTGAGTCGAATGATTTGGAACTGGATATTGCCTTGTGCTCTCAGTACCTGGGAGATGCTTTGATGAAGCAGGATAAAAATAACGCGGCAATGGCCGAGTATAAAAGAGCCGAAATCGCAATCAGGAGATTAAAGGGGCAAGGTCGCGCAAACTATCACCACCTTTTGGGAGTAATCCTGACCAAGTTGGATAAGGATCAGGAAGCGAAAAGAGAGTTTACCGAGGCGACAAGGCTGGAGGAAGGCAATGCCTTATATCATCACAGCTTGGGAGAATTCTTGAGAAAGAAAGGGAACTTTGAAGAGGCGGCCAGGGAACTTCGCGTGGCGGTAAATTTGGCTCCGTATGACGCCGAATACCGCAGTCATCTGGGGGCGGTCCTCGGCAGGTTGAAGGCTTTCAAGGAGGCCGAAGCTGATCTGAGAGAGGCTGTTCGGCTGAGACCCAACAACGCGGAATTCAACTTTGAGTTGGGGCGATTTCTGCTGGATGGAAAGCGCGGAAAGGATATTGATGGCTGCGCCTTCATCAGAAAAGCAGTAACTCTGGATCAGAAAAACATTGACTATGGTACCTATTTGAAGCGTTGTCCTTCCACGACAAGGTAGCTAATGATGACTATCTCTTCTTTTGACGGCGGCGAATTCGAAGCTTACCTGGCGCTGCCGCCGGGCGGAACTGTGCTGTTGCAGGAAATTTTTGGCGTCAATCAGGTTATGCGCGGCATTGCCGATTGGTATGCCGAGCGCGGCTTTGTCGTCATCTGTCCAGACTTGTTCTGGCGGCAGGAACCCGGCGTGCAACTGACCAATCAGACCGATGCCGAATGGTAACAGGAGTTCAAGTTTTATCAGGGCCTGGACGAAGCCAAAGCCGTGGACGATGCGGGCGCAGCTTTGGCTTTCTTACGAAATCATCCGACCTGCAATGGCAAAGTCGGCGCGGCCGGTTTTTGCCTGGGCGGAAAGCTGGCGTATTTGCCGGCCACGCGCTACGCGCCGGATTGTAGTGTGGGCTATTACGGCGTCGGCATCGAAAACGCGCTGGAAGAAATCGCCAACCTGAAATATCCGCTGACGCTTCACTTCGCGGAGAAAGATCAATACTGCTCACCCGAAGCGCAGAAACAGATTCACGCGGCATTGGATGGCAACCCGCTTATCACGCTACGCGATTACACCGGGCAGGATCACGCCTTTGCTCACGAAGGCGGCGCGCATTTCAACGCGGCAGCGGCGGAACTGGCCAATCTGCGCACGGTCGAATTCTTCATCCGGCATCTGAATGGCGGCACTTCAGCGGCGAAACCGGTTGAATCACTGATCAATCATTTGCCGGCTTCGCCGTTTTACCATCCGAAGGCAGGCCTGACAGGTTCCGCAATCGGTCTGGCTCAGGCTCGAAAGACTTATAAATATTCGGGGAACTGCTTCGATACGTCATTCATCATTTCCATGATCAAATTCTTGAACCACCTGTCTGAGAATCCGGAACATTCTTCCGCTGGATCTTCCAAGGGGAAGATGTGGCTTTTAATCCTCATTCTTACAAGCGCCTGGGGATCGGGTTGCACCGGGACCGATGCCCTGCGTCAGCGGCATGCCCGCACGTTAAGCCAGGCTGAGGCGCTCCAGCTTCCGATCAATCTGAGTTCGGAAGAGCTGGACGGGCTGGAACGCATGGGCCCGCTTCTGGATTCCGTCAAACTTGAATTGGGCGGGAACGACGAACTGACCGGAAAGATTCAAATCATTTTCAGAGGACTTGACCTTCTACGGAATGACACGCTCCATACGAAACCTGGGCTGGAAGCTTTCAGAGGCACCTGGGATGCCATCAACTCCTCCTGGGGCGGAGCTGCGCGAATGCTTCCCACCGACGCGGCGGTCGCATTGGCTGCGGTCGAGACTTCCTTCAGAACCGCCAGCAGCACGCTGAGTTCGGCCAGCGGGCTTTGGCAACTGGTCAATCCAAAGCCGCCCGGCGGAGATCAGGAACGCTTCGAAAGACCGGCGAATTATTGGCAGCAGATGTACAACGACTGTTTTGATAAATTGGACAGGGTGCAGAATTCCGAATTGAGAAAGCAGACGGCCGGGATGCTGGCCCATTGGCTCAATAACGCTCACAACGTTGATCGGGCGTCAGGCGCGCAGGAACTGCAGGGAATCAAGGTGCCATTGATCATCGCCCAATATTTGAACGGCCCCTCCGTGTTGAAAAGTGCGGCGGAACGCTCCGTGCGCATCGTCACTCAGGCCGGCGCCATCGGCAAAAATCCGCCGCCGCGGGTTTATGTCGCCCGGTTTGCCGTGTATCTGGCGATTGTGCGCGCTTACAACGAGCGCACGCAGATGGAAGGGATGGGCGTCGCGGATTCAAAAATCCCGCTCGAACGGCGGCCCTTTTTTCAGGAAGCGGTGAGAAAGCATTTGTGGTGGGTTTTGACCACGCCTAATTTCGGGATCGAGCTTCATCATCCTTCCGAGCCGACGGACTTTGAACGCGCCAGGCAATACATCACCGGATCGTAGCGGCTCGCAAACCATTGCCGTGACGATGATGTTGCTCTCCCTGTGAGGGGAGGAACCTCTGGCGGAGCAATGACGCAAAGGCGATTGGCGAAGTGATTGAAGGGGATTCAATCTTCCATCTCCACTTCGGTCAAATCGTGACTCTGTTGAGGCGTCTTGCCAAGAATGAGCCAGGCCGTCGGCACGATCACCAGGACCATGCCCAGCAGCGAAATCAAATTGACCGAATGGTTCCAAAACAGCACATCGAAACCCAGCCCGAAGAGGATTTGCGACAAGGCGATGACCGAAATTCGCGACGCATGCCCTTTGGCAAAAGCGCGCGTCATGCCGATTTGTCCCGCCACGCCCGCTGCGCCGACCAGCACCAATAGAAATAACACCGACAGATTGCTTAATTGCGCGGAGTAATCCTTGCGATTGGTGAGCAGCAGAAACAGCATGGTGGCGATGCTGGCGACGCCGGAAAAATGCACGACGATGGCGCGCGGATCAACGGCCTTCAACCGATTGAGCCCGAGCATGGCAATGGACGTGCAAAACGCTCCGCACAGCGCCATCAGGCAGGCGAATTTCCCGTGTTGAAAATGCGGCTGCTGAATCAGCACGATGCCTGCGACACTGGTCAGCACGGCGCAGATGATGCCCGCCGTGGGCCGCTGTCCAAACACCAGCCATAAAAACAGCGTGACCCAGATGGGCGATGTGTTCATCAACGTCAGGGTATCCGACACCGGCAAATGCGCGAGCGCATAAAAATTGCACAGCATGCCGGTGCTGCCCGCGATGCTTCGCACCCACAGCGTCGCTGAACCGCGCCAGACGAGTTTGACGCCGCTGGCTTTGGCAATGACGGCGGCAAAGAAAAAGGCCACAACCGCGCGCGCCACAACGATCAATTGCCAGTCGCAGGATTCGCCCGCCAGATGGCTGAGCGCCGCCATCACCGCAAACGCCAGCGAAGCCCAGAGCATATGCAAATAAGAACTTTTGTCGTGAACAGAGAATTCGCCCGATGAAGGCATTGGATTGCTTGCCCGATTACTGTTTTGTGTCATTGAAATCAGCCGTCTCCAGCAAATAGAAACATGCGCCATCTTCCACCAGCAAATCCACCGCGGTGTAGCCGCCGGCAAACGCGATTTCAAACAGCGTTCGGATGTGCGTGCGCCAGGCGCGGGCCAGGCCGAAATCCGCCGCTTTGATTTCCTGGAAATTCGCGGGAATCTGCACCAGCAACAATTGGCCCGTCAGGGCAGCAAAATTGGCAAACTCATCGGCAGGGTGCAGAAACGCCTGTTTGCGCGGCGGATTCACCAGCGGAATGCCCGCCCGCTGCATGGCGGAGGGAACCTGTTTCCGTTGAGTTCCGTTCAGATAATTCTTCACCCGCTCGCTGGCAAGGTGCCAGTCCACCTGAAACCGGTCGCTGGGCAATCCCGCATTCAGCGCATCGCGCATTTCGCCATACAGGTTGGGCAAAAAGGTGTTACAGGTGACGCCCAGCTTATGAAAGTTGAACCGCGCGTTCCGGCTTTCCAGCGGATCGAAGGTCCAGGTGATCAGCTTGATCCCGCGATTCAGCATGTGTTCGCGCTGCGCCAGTTTCAGCCGATAGCCGATATTCCGGTCGCGGTATTCGTTCAACACGCCGGCCATGTGCGAACAGAGTTTGATTTCCCCGCCTGGCAATAATCCGACGAAGCCGAAGGTGAACCCGATCAGTTTGGGTGGGGATTGCGCCAGATCAAAAGCGCCAAGCACGATGCCGCCGTTTTTTTGCGCCGTCAGCAAAACGTCGAAGGGAATAATTTCAATTTCCGGCGCGCCCCAGATGTCGCGCTGCAATTCTTCTATGACGCGGTAATGTTCTTCGGCGTGAATGGGTTGGATTACGATGGACATAACGTTATAACTTGAACCACAAAACAGTGAACCGGATGGACAGGATTGAATTCAGGATGAACGGAATGAAAACGACTCATCCGCCTGGAAAAAATCATCAACCCGTTTCATCCTGGAACACTCCTGTTAATCCTGTCAAAAAAAACATATCGAATGAAGGTGAAACACCGAAATGAGTTTGAAACTGAGCGATGAAGACAAGGCCCAACTCTCGGGCGAGCGCGGACCGGCGAATCGTATGGCGATGTCCATTCTGGTGCGGATGGCCGCGGTCAGCGGCGCGCAGGAGTTGATGGACATTACTGCCGCGCACATTGACAGCGCCATTTATACCGGCGAAGCGACAATGGAGTTTGCCGAACGCCTGGCAAGCTTGGGCGCGAGGGTGGTGGTTCCCACAACGCTGAACGTCAGCGGCGTGGATGAGCACAACTGGCAGAAGTGGGAAGTGCCGCCTGATTGGGCGCACAAGGCGCGCCGCCAGATGATCGCCTATCAGAGCATGGGCGCTTCGCCCACATGGACTTGCGCCCCCTATCAAACGGATATGAAGCCGAAATTCGGCCAGCAGATTGCCTGGGGAGAATCGAACGCGATTTGTTTCGCCAATACCGTCATCGGCGCGCGCACTGAACGGTACCCCGATCTGATGGACATTTGCGCGGCGATCACGGGACGTGTCCCGGCGGTGGGGCTGCATCTGACCGAGAACCGCGCCGGACAGGTTTTGTTCACGCTCTCCGGCGTGCCAAGGGAAGTGCAGGAAGACGATGAATTCTATCCGGTGCTTGGCCACCTGCTGGGCCACATTGCGCAGGATCGCATTCCCGTCGTGGAAGGGCTTGAGGTCCAGCCCGCCGAAGATCAACTGAAAGCCCTGTGCGCGGGTTCCGCCTGTTCCGGCGCGGTCGCGTTGATTCATCTGGTCGGCGTCACGCCCGAAGCGCCCACGCGCGAAGCGGCCTTGCAGGGGCGTACGCCGCAGCAAACTGTCGTGATTACGATGAAAGAATTGCGCGCGGCGCGGCGCGAATTGACGACATCGCTGGGGGAAAAAGTGGATATGGTCGTGCTGGGCAGCCCGCATTTTTCCCTGGCGGAATTTCAAAAGCTCGCGCCGCTGCTGGCGGGGCAACAGCGCCATCCGGAAGTGCAGTTTCTGGTGACTTCCAGCCGGTTGATGAGCAGCCTGGCGGAACAGACGGGCAGCCTTGCCCCGCTTCACCAATTTGGCGGAACGGTGACGGTGGATACCTGCGTTCTGACGACGCCGATGCTGCCGGCGGAAATCAAGGTGTTGATGACCAACTCGGCCAAATACGCCTACTACGCGCCGGGATTGCTGGACAAGCAGGTGGTCTTCGGCAAACTTGAAGATTGTGTCCGTTCGGCGGTGAGCGGCAAGGTCATGAGGGACAATTCGTTATGGGAAGAGTAATGCATGGGATGCCGGTCGTGGCGGGAACGGCCAGTGGCGAAGCGCTGGTCAGCCGCGAACCGCTCAGTTTCTGGGGAGGCTACGATCAGCTCACAGGGGAAATCATTGATCGCCGCCATCCGCTTTCGGGGCAGATTGCCGCCGGGCGGGTGCTGGCGGTGCCGTCCACGCGCGGTTCCAGCACGACGACTTCGGTTTTGCTGGAGGCCGTGCGAGTGGGCAAGGCTCCGGCGGCGATTGTGACGGATAGCGTGGATGGCTTTCTGGCGCTGGCCTCGATCGTTGCTGATGAAATGTACGGCAAACCGATTACCCTGATCATGCTGGCGGCGGCGGATTTTGCCGCGCTGCAAAGCGGGCAGTGGATTGAGGTGCAGCCGGATGGAACCCTGATGATTGCGGAGCCGCCAGATGCGAATTCTGAATCGTGAAGAAGTGCGGGGCGCGCTGCCAATGCGCGAAGCCATCCCCATTGTCAAAGATGCCTTCGCCCAGTTGTCCGCCGGTCAGGCGAACGTGCCGCTGCGCACCGCGATCCGGCCCGCGCGGCATGACGGCGTGGCATTGATCATGCCGGGATATCTGAGCGGATCCGATGCGCTGGCGGTCAAAGTCGTGTCCGTCTTTCCAGGCAATCGGGCAATGCACCGGCCCACGATTCATGCGCTGGTGCTGCTGCTGAATGCAGCGACCGGCGAAGTGCTGGCCGCCATGGAAGGCGGCAGTTTAACCGCGTTGCGCACCGGCGCGGCCAGCGGTGTGGCGACCGATTTGCTGGCTCGCGAAGATGCGCGGATTGCCGCAATCTTCGGCGCCGGAGCGCAGGCGCGTACGCAACTGCTGGCGGTTTGTGCCGTGCGCGCAATCCGCCGCGCCTGGATTTATGCGCCCAATCCGGAACGTGTGCAGGACTTCATTGCGGAACTGAAACCACAGTTGGGCGCGACCGAGTTGCTGGCGGCGCATTCGCCCGCGCAGGCGGTGCGGGACGCGGATGTTATCTGCGCCGCCACGACCTCGCATTCGCCTGTTTTTGACGGCACGCAATTGAAACCCGGCGTGCATATCAATGCTGTTGGCGCCTTCACGCCGGAGATGCAGGAAGTGGATTTTGTCACGCTTCAGCGTGCCGCCCGGATCGTGGTTGATGCGCGCGAAAGCGCACTGGCTGAAGCCGGCGAACTGCTGATGGCGCTGGCGCAAGGGGCAATCCACCACACTGACATCCACGCCGAAATTGGCGAAATTGCGGCGGGGCTGAAACAGGGCCGCGCGCACCCCGACGAAATCACCTATTTCAAGACCGTCGGCAATGCCGCGCTGGATGTTGCAGTGGCGCAGGCGGTTTATCAGAAGGCTTTGCAGTACAAGCTGGGAATCGAAGTCTCTTTGTAGTTCGTCATCCCTTCCCCGGCGGCATCATTTTCCGAATCAATGAACCTCATCAATCACTTCAAGGAACGTCAACCGGAAATGCTGGCGGCCATCCGGTCACTGGTGGAGATGGAATCTCCAACGCTGGATGCCGCGCGAACGACCGCGTTGGCTGAATGCCTGGCGCCGCAGTTCGCGGACGCCGGAGCGGCGGTGCAACTGCAACCAGGGCCCAACGGCCTCAGCCTGCTGGCGCGGATTGGGGCGGATTCAACCAGCGCGAAGCCTGTCATGCTGCTGGGGCATTTGGACACGGTCTGGCCGGTCGGCGCATTGCAGCGCATGCCGTTTCGGATTGAAAACGAGCGTGCCTACGGTCCCGGCATCTTCGATATGAAAAGCGGCATCGTCCTGATGCTGGAAGCGCTGCGAGCGTTAAACGAATTGCAATTGCCTGTGCGCAGTGCGGTCAAAATTCTGCTGACCTGCGATGAAGAAAGCGGCAGTCCCAGTTCGCGCGCATTGGTCGAATCTGAAGCTCGCGGTTGCGCCAGCGTCTTTGTGCTGGAACCATCGCTTCCCGGGGGCGGCGCGAAGACGCAGCGCAAGGGGATGGCCAATTACGATTTGACCATTCACGGAATCGAAGCCCACGCGGGGCTTGAGCCTGAAAAGGGCGCAAGCGCGATTTTGGAATTGGCGCGCCAGATTCAAACGCTGCACAGCCTGAATGATTACGCCAACGGCGTCACCGTCAATGTCGGCGTGGTCAAAGGCGGCAGCGGCCGGAACGTCGTCGCCGGAGTGGCGCAGGCCGAAGTTGATGTGCGATTTTGGACCATGGAACAGGGCGCGCGCGTGATGCGCCAAATCGAGACCATGCAACCGGTGCTGGCCGGCACACGCCTGGAATTATCCGGCGGGCTGGATCGCCCGCCCCTTGAACGCACCAGGGAACTGGCCGCGCTTTACGAGCACACGCGGCAATTGGCTGCTGAACTCGGTTTTGAATTGGCGGAGGGCGCGGCGGGTGGCGGCAGCGACGGCAATTTCACTGCCGCGCTGAACATTCCCACTCTCGATGGACTGGGCGTTGCGGGAGCAGGCGCCCATGCCGCGCACGAGCATATCCTGATTGATGATTTACCGCGCCGGGCCGCATTGCTCGTCCGGCTATTGACTGGCTGAATTACGCCTGCGGTTCCCGTTTCAGAAGGATGCTTGCCGGCCAACCTGTGCCAGGGCGACAGACAGGCTGCCGATTTTCCGGCTTCGATCAGCCTGCCGAAATTCAGTCGCGAAGTTTTGCCGGTCCCAACAGGCAATTGGTTGGGCGCGACGCGGAGCGCAAGGAATACGGCGAATCGCCCGGTCAAACGAAGCGGATCAACCTGGGGCAGGGAATGATGTCGAAAACAAAATACAAAGCCGTCATGTTCGATTTGTACACAGCGTTGCTGGATTCGTGGTCGCTTTGGAACAGAATTGCCGGGGAGGCGGAACTTGGCGCTGTGTGGAGAAAGAAGTACCTCGAACTAACGTACCAGGCGGGTCATTACCATTCCTACAATGGAATTATTGCTGATGCCGCAAAAGAGGTTGGTGTGGCTCCTGAACGCGCCGCCGCGCTCATTCAAGCCTGGAGCACATTGGAACCCTGGCCCGAAACCCGGCAGGTGGTGGGCGCAATCTCGGAAAGAGTGCCGATTGCGGTTGCGACAAACTCCTCCATTGAACTGGCTGAAATCGCAGTCGCAACCCTTGGCGTGGAGATCCCCGTTGTGGTGACGGCGGAAGAATCCGGCTATTACAAACCGCAGCCACAGACTTATCGTCTGGCTCTGGCAAGACTGGGGCATCAAGCGGAAGAGGTGCTTTTTGTCGCAGGCTCCGCTTCGGACGTGCCAGGAGCAATCAATGTCGGGATGCCGGTGTATTGGCATAATCGGATCCATCAACGTCCTGCGAATGAAAGTATCAAACCGAAGTACGAATTGGATTCGCTGCTTCCTCTCCTGGATTTGGTGTAGAAATCGCAGTGTAACTGCTCAGGGTGTTCCAGTGACAACGAGAATTGGGAATTGAAAATTTGAAATTTGAGATTGAGATGCAGGAAAAGACATTTCTACTGGCGAGGAGTTGAAGCCGTTGGATCGGCAAATTTTTGCCGGTTTTTGAAGTGGAGATTCGATCAAGGGCATCAGGCCGGGCATTCGTGTTTTCGAACAAGAGACTTGGTCACCCGAAAAAGGAGAGAGGCCCGATGGTGCCTCACTCACCATCGGGCCTTCTGCGAACTTTGATAGCTGAATTATTGCCGACGTTCGATGTTTAGCAGTCTCGAATACCCTCACAATATTCAGACTCACCGTCCGTCTTAGTGGGCGTACACACGCTGGACGAAAGAGAAAGTTCCAAGAAGATTTTCATTCTTACTTATATTTGTCCGGAGTAGGGGGGCACGGGTTTCCTTGTCATTACCCACAGTTATTCTCTTTTGCGCCGGAGGCGCAGTGGATATTAGCCGGTGGTGAAGCGCTTCACGTAACCACCGGCTAATATCCACTGCCCTTTCAGGGCCAAAGGCAGAAGTCGCTAAACACGAAACTGTGGGTAATGACAAGACGGGTTTCGGACACACCGCTCCATCCGCTTCAAGCCCAACAATTCCCGGTTTTGTTCTACCACGGATTGCCCCAGCAGGCTGGATTCGCCGCTTCCTGGCGCAAGATTGACACCAGCGCCTTTCTCTCAAGCCGCGCGCGCCACGGCTTCAACTTCCAATTCCGCCGAAGGCTCGCCCCTCGGATACGTCCACGGCAGACAGGCTGACGGATTGGCGCGTGCTTCGGCTCGATGCCGCATCAGCCACTGCAAATTCTTGCGTTGGTTCCAGGCTCTTGCGTATGATTCGCGGGCCTCGCGCATCCGGCATCAGTCATCAAACAATAAAAACCGTGTTTGATTGCGAAGCAGCGTATCCAATGTGATCGTTGGCGGGCAGAGGCAGGTTTTTTTTCATCGAAGGAGATTGATTAGCCGTGGCCACTGTTGATGAACCAGTTTCCCAAAACAAACCAGATCAAATTTCGGTGCAATCGTCATCCGGCGCAACACCCATCAAAGTCTTTATCTCGTATGCCCACCGCGACGAAGATTTCCGGCTGGAACTCAACGACCATCTCAGCAATCTGCAACGCCAGGGATTGATTGCCGGTTGGCACGACCGGCAGATTGTTCCCGGACAGGAATGGGCCGATCAGATTGATCAAGCTCTGAATGAATCGCAAATCATCCTGCTGCTGGTCAGCGCACGGTTTCTGGCATCGGATTACTGTCACGACAAAGAGATGGGCAGGGCCATCGAACGTCACAATGCCAAGAAAGCCGTGGTCATTCCCATCATCCTCAGCGCTTGTGACTGGCAGGGAACGCCATTCAGCAAACTGCAGGCGCTGCCCAAAGACGCCAAGCCCATCAAAAGCTGGCCTGACCGCGACGAAGCCTGGCTGGATGTCGTGCGCGGCTTGCGCAAAGTGATTGAGAACCTGCGCCGCGCAACACCACCCGTGGAAGCGCGCCCAGCCGTCGCCCCTGCGCCGGCTCAACCAATGCCGCCGGCCGAGCCGCCGTCCGTGACGGGACTGGATTTCAGAGGCAAGCAAAAACTTGTGGATGCCTTGCTGGGCTGTGACTGCCTGAACACTCCGCAATCGCGCGACCAAATCATCGGTTCCTTGACGTCCGCCATTCAAAACCGAATCAACCGGCATTCCAATGCCCGGCAGGACGTGTTGAGCATTGTGAACACCTGCCTGCAATTCCCGGCGGGCTTGGAAAGCTTTCTGGAAATTGTCGGGAGTTTCGAGGGCGACTCGATCCCCTGGCAAAAGGTGCGGGCGATTCTGAAAGAAATACTTCCTGGCTGGTCATCAGAATAAATCACTTGCTGGTTTTCCATGAATAAGATTCCATCATTGAATTTCAACCAACGGCGGCTGCTGGTCGAAGCCTTGCTTGCGTGTGATTGCCTGCGCAATCAGCAATCGCGTGAGCAAGTTCTCGATGATCTGCCTGCGGACGTTCGTTTCAATATCACGCCTCAGCCTAGTCATAAACAGGATGTAGACGGCATTGTTCGCACTTGCCAGAAATATCCGGGAGCATTGGAACAGTTGTTGGAAGTGGTGCATTACAACGAAGGCGATTCGATTCCCTGGAAACGGATAGAAGAGGTCATCGAAAACATCCTGGCCGCTACCGGCAACCGCAAGTCCGACGAGACGCACAGATTCCTGCCTTACCTTTGCAACCGAAGTGTTCAGAAAGATGAGTTGCGCGACGCATTGCAGCTGCACAAACAAACAAGGCCTCAACGTCCGCTGGTTTGTTTTATCCACGGCAGCGAGCGCGAATGTCACGATCAATTTTTGGAAAGACTCCACAAAGACATTTTTCCGGACTTGCTACAGCTTAAGGCGGCGTTGCGGGAGTGTTTTTGGACTGAGCCGCCGGCCCCGCAATCCAAGCTCCAGAAATTCTGGTTTAGCCTTTGCGACAAATTGTTATCGCCCTTGCCTGATTCCGTGGAAGCCTGTGGCGACAAGCTCAAGCAGGAACTGGCTTCGCTGGAAAGGCCTTTGTTTATTCAGTTGCAGTGGCTGACCGAAAATTGTGCCGATAGTAATGATCTGTTCAATAACTTCCTGCAATTTTGGGAGTCCTGGCCGGACTTGCCGCCCAATCGCATTGTTATCTGCTGCGTCTCGGTGCAGTACCAGCAATCAAAAGACACCCCCCCGAAATTCACCATCTGGAAAAAACAATCGCCGAACGATTTGCTTCGGCGGCGAGTGCAGGAACTAGGTGGCCGGTCCTTTGAAAAAGTTTCGCTCGTTGTGCTGAAGGAATTACAAGCGATCTCGCGTGGCGAGGCACAGGATTGGGCCAAGCATCCCAAGGTGCGTAGTGCGTTTCAGATTCCGCCGGAACAAATCTTCGCCATTTACCGCGCCAATCAAGACACAGCACTGGCGATGGAAGAATTGGCTCCACAATTAACACGACTGCTCGACGGAGAACCACTCTCTGAACCCAGGCAAGAAAGGAATTGATAATGACCTATCCATTTTACCCCGCCCCGCTGAAACGCCTTGCTGACGGCACAGTGCCGCTGCCTGCTTTTGACCGAACGCAAATGCACGAAGCCACAGGCTATTTGCCGGACAAAGGATTGGTGGACGCCGTGAATGTTGCATTACTGCTTGGACAGCCGTTGTTGCTGACCGGTGAGCCGGGAACAGGCAAAACGGACTTGGCCTATCACCTGTCGCACACGCTCGGTCTCGGTGACCCGCTCAAATTCGAGACCAAATCCAACAGCGCCGCGCGCGATTTGTTTTACACCTATGACGCGGTCGGCCACTTTCGCGCCGGACAAGCCGGACAAGCGGCGTCTGCGCTCAGCTTTTTGCGCTGGAACGCCCTCGGCGAAGCGATTCTTCGCTCGAACGAAAAGAAGGCAGTGGAATCCTGGCTTCCGACCGGATTTGAGCATACCGGAGCAAAACGTTCCGTCGTGCTGATTGACGAAATAGACAAAGCGCCGCGCGATTTCCCCAACGATCTCCTGAACGAAGTTGAGCATTTGTATTTTCGCGTGCCTGAACTCGGCAACGAAAAATTCGAGGCCAATCCTGCCTATCGCCCGATTCTGGTGCTGACCAGCAATTCTGAAAAGCATCTGCCCGAAGCCTTTCTGCGTCGCTGCATTTATTACGACATTGAATTTCCGACCGGGCAGCGGCTGGTTGATATTGTCTTCAATCGCGTCAGCAAGTTTAAGGACGAAAATGCGGCGCTGTTGGTCGAAGGCATTTCCTTGTTTGAACAGTTACGCAAAAGCGGGTTACGCAAAGCTCCGGCGACGGCGGAATTGATTGGCTGGCTGACGGCGCTTCACCGGATGGGCGCACAACTCGATCAACCCCTGCGTGCGCAATCCGAGAAACTGGATCAAAGCCTGAGCGCATTGATCAAAAACAAGGAAGATCAGGAAGCCGCCAAAACCATTGTTCGAGAGTGGATCAATCAGGACTGATGGCTTGGGCAGAACTGATGGCTTGGGTAGAACTGATGGCTTAGGCTTCATTGCAAACCAACGTTGACTCGCATCCGCAGCATGACCGCACCAGACATCCAACTCGAAAATCTGTTGGCGCTCGCCGAAACCTTGCGCGGCGCAGGCTTTGCCGTCGGCACACAGCAATACATCGCCGCGCACGAACTCCTGATTGCGCTGGCGGCGCGCGGCCAATTGCCCGGCGATCCGCGGCAATGGCGTACGTTGCTTGGCCCCATTTTTTGTTCCTCGCCGCGTGAGCAGGTTGAGTTTGCGGCGCATTTCGACGCCTGGGCGAGGCGTCTCTCCGCCCGGCAGGACGGGCCACGAAATAGGCCGGACGAGGCCAAAGCAGAGAGCAAGTTGAAAGCTGTTCGTCATTCCCAGTTCGACCGTTTGCGTGCAATGTTTCAGCCGCACCGTCTGAAAGCCGAATTGAGAATGCGGGTGTGGGCGTTTTGGCAATGGTTCAAACGACCAAAGGCGTTGTTGGGAACGGCTGTCATTGTGGCGCTGGCGGTGGCTTCAGTGTATCTGTCCGTCTATCTGAATGCGGAAACCAAACGCACACTGACCGGCCAGGTAGTGAACGGCAAGACCGGGCAAGCCATTTCCGGCGCCAGTGTGAGTCTGGCGGGAACGACGGTGAACACCGATGGCCAGGGGAATTACCGGCTTGAATACCCAATTCGCAATTATGATGGATTGGTCCGACGCCCTGTGGAAAAAGCACTGGCATCACTGGCGGGCTACGAGTCAAAGGAATCCGAGCCGGTGGAATTGCATCGTCCCGAACCGAAGACCATCTCGCTGACACCTATTGCCACGCCCAGCCCAACATCAAGCTCAGGATCTACGCCAACAAAACCGCCTACGCCATCGCCAACGCCTGTACCGATAGTTCCGCCACCACCTGTTCAACGGAGCTTTTGGCCGACCTTCATTCCGCTGGTGTTGTACGCATTGTGGCTGTTGTGGCGTTGGTGGCGGCGCAGGTTGATGCTGGAACGGATGCAGACCAGTCAAACGCCGCGATTGCAGCAACTGAACCTGGCCGGCGACGGCATCAAGCTGTTTGATTCGCTTGCTTTCCGGCGTGCGGTGGTGGAATTGCGCCGCCATCGGCACGTAGCGGCCAACGACATTGATGTCGCGGCGACCATCCGGGCGACGATTCGGCAGGCGGGATTGTTCACGCCCAGTTTCGGGCGGCGGCGAGCGTTGCCGGAATACCTGCTGTTGATTGACCAGGCCAGTTTGCAGGACGAACAGGCGAGATTGGGCGATGAACTGGCAACGCAGTTCCACGCGGGCGAAATCGGCGTTGAGCGGTATTACTTTCAAGGCGATGCGCGCGCCTGTCGTCAGGGGCCGCTTTCGCCGACCCTGACGCTGAACGAATTGGCGGCGCGCTACCCGGATCACCGCTTGCTGGTTTTTGGCGATGGCAGAGGATTCTTTGACACTTACACGGGCGAAGCGCATCGCTGGACGGAACAGTTTACGCAATGGCCGGAGCGGGCCGTCATCACGCCCATCGAACCGGGATCGGCATCAATGCCGCAATGGGGTTTTCGCGAAGCCTTTTTGCAGGAACACGGATTCTTGTTGATGCCCGCCAACGCGAACGGATTTGAAGTGCTGGCCGCGTGGCTAAGCTCCGGTCTGGTGCAGGAACCGCGCGGCACGGCGGCGCATCCTTTCCCGGAAATGCTGGTCGAACGACCCAAACGCTGGATGGAACGGCGCGTGCCCAGAGCCGAAGAAGCCGAAACCTTAATCGCCCAATTGCGCCGCTACCTGGGCGAAGACGCCTGGTTCTGGTTGCGCGCCTGCGCGGTTTATCCGCAGGTGAACTGGGAATTAACGCTGTATTTGGGTGTGCGCCTCCTGGGCCAAACGGCGCAGCGGCAAGAAGCCTGGACCAACGACCTGTTGCGATTGGTGCGATTGCCCTGGTTGCGTTACGGCACGCTGCCGGATTGGCTGCGCGCGGAGCTGATCGCACAATTCACCCCGGAGCAGGAAACGCAGGTGCGCGGCATTATCCAGGAATTGCTGCGCCACGTGCTGACCAAACCCGGCGAAGCCATCCCGCTGGAACTGGCAACGCCGCAGGAAAAAAGTTCGCGCAGCCTGCAACAATGGTTGGCGCGTCTGAAACAATGGTGGCGGAGGCGCGCATTGTTTCGGATGTTGCAAGCGCAACCCAAAGACGGTTCGCTGCGCGATTTTGTCTTCCTGAGCTTTCTGGCCGGGCGAAGGCTGAAGCCGTTAACCGTGCAAGCGCCGAAATTCTGGGAGCGGATATTGTTCGCCGGCGGCCGGCGTGCATTGGGACTGCAACCTGCGACTTTGGGCGTAATGGCCGTGCTGGCGGCGGCAGGGTTGTTCTGGTGGTTCTGGTTGAAACCGACTATTGAAACTCGCCCGCCCGAAACCGGCAATCCGCCGCCAATCACACGGCCTACAGTGCCGCCCAATGTGTCGTTGACGCCGACGCCGGTTCCTTCCGTAACACCAAGAGTGACGCCCACGCCTACGGTCACGCAAACTCCAACACCAACTCCGACGAGTGGTACGCTTGCCGGCGACACTCCCACTCAATCGCCGCCGCCGTCGCCATCAACAGACCTGCCCCCGGACTTCGGCGCAAAAGGCGAATGGCCGGTGACGCCGATTGCGGGTGGTTATCGCGTCGAAATGGGCAAAGGCGTAACGATGGAACTGGTCGTTGTGCCCAGCGGCGCGTTTATGATGGGATCGCCTGAGAAAGAGGCGGAACGAAGTGATAACGAAGGCCCGCAGCATCGTGTGCAGATTACCGGATTCAATATGGGCAAATTCGAAGTTACACAGGAGCAATGGCTGGCCGTGATGGGCGGCAAGAATCCCAGCAACTTCCAGGGCACGAATTTGCCGGTGGAACAGGTTTCGTGGAATGACGCGAAAGAGTTTTGCAAACGATTGACGGACAAAACCGGCGTGCTCTTCCGGCTTCCCACCGAAGCGGAATGGGAATATGCAGCACGTGCCGGAACCACCACACCGTTTTCATTCGGCAGTTCGCTGTCTTCGGAGCAAGCCAACTTTGATGGCAATTACCCGTATGGCAGCGCGCCAAAAGGCGTTTTCCGCAAAAAGACCACGCCGGTGGGGAACTTTGCGCGGAATGCGTTTGGCCTGTTCGATATGCATGGCAATGTGTTGGAGTGGTGCGAAGACGTCTGGCATGAGAACTATGAAAAGGCTCCATCGGATGGCTCAGCCTGGTTGAGTGGCGGAGACTCAACTTTCCGGGTGCTTCGCGGCGGCTCGTGGGACCTCATTGGTATCATTTGCCGCTCCGCCGACCGCAACTACTATGCTCCCGGCAACCGCAACGACAATGTCGGTTTTCGTGTTGTGGTATCTGCGCGGACTTCGGTCCCTTGACCCTTGAACCCTTGAACCCTTGTCACTTGGTTCTTGACCCTCTGCGAGCCGTAGCAAAGCGAAGGCGAGCAGGAAATTTATTTTGAGGATTTCGACCTATGAAAACGACAAAAAAGAAGCCGGCGCGAACGGATGAATTGCCGATTATTCAGAAAATGTATGATTTGATCGTGTGGTTTGTGCCGATTTTGAACCGGTTGCCGCACAGTCATAAATTCATTCTTGGTGATCGGATCATCAAGCGGCTGTATAAGCTGCTGGATGAAATGGTGCTGGCGCGGTACGAGCAAGATAAACTGAAACGTCTGGAAGCCATTGATCCAGAAATCGTCCTGTTGCGCTACCAAACCCGGTTGCTGAGGAAGTTCGAGCTGATTGACGATGGGAAGTATGAGTTTGCGTCAAAGCTGATTGACGAAATTGGCCGCAATCTGGAATGTACAGCCGACTGTTAGTCGGCTGGGGTCGTGGCGAGCAAACGATTTGGACTTAACAATAACCATTCTCAGAACCCCTCCGCGGACTAACAGTCCACGGTACACCTTTTTCTTGAAGTCCATAAATCCGAAAATACCCCGAGCCTGAACGGGCTGGTAAAAGGCCAAAAGGCGCGAACGTCAGTTCAGGCTCATCAAACCCCTGAAAGCAAAACCTGCACACTCGATGATGCTGAAGTTTCCCGAGACAATTGAACCAAGAAGCATTTACCAACTGGTCGAGGCTCTGTTGGAATGCGACTGCCTGAAGACGCCGGCGGCGCGAGATCAGGTGATCGGTAATTTACCGACCGCGATCAGTGCCAAAATCACGCGCTTCCCCAATGCTAAACAGGATGTCATGGGTTTGGTGAATACCTGCCGTCAATTTGACGAGGGCATGCAGCAGTTGTACGAAGCCATCAAGTTTTTTGAGGATGAAACTTCCTTGCCGTGGCGAAATTTGCATACCGTCACGCAACAAATTCTGTCTGCCGTGAAATCCATTGAGAGGCTGGATGCGCTGGGCGCGATTTTGTCGGGCGGTGCGCTGCCTGCGTCAACACTCGATCAGGTAAGACGGGGACTCGAAGACGAAAAGCGCCGCCACGGACAAAATGGCGAGTCGCGCGCGCAAAGCGGCTATCTGGACGAGGTGATGCATCACATCAATTTCACCCGGCTGGAAGATTTCCTGCGTCACGGCGAGCAGCATTACACCAGGGACGGATTTGCGGCTTTGTGCGTTGTGCAGCAGAGCGATGCAATGGGCGGGCGCTGGGGCTTGAAGCGGATTCAGTCCTGGTTGAAAACCGAAGGAAAACAGCCCAAGGAAGTTGATATTCGACCAATTGACAGAGAAGTGATGGATCCGTTGATGATTGTCAATCGTCTGGTCACGGCCTTCGAAGTGGATTCCGGTGAGTTGATGTTAAAAGGCATTCCGGCTTTGACGAAGAAAATTTGCGGGACTTTTCACCGGGACCGCCGCATTCTGATTACCATTCCGTCGTGCGAGGAATTCAGCGAAGACACCTGGCATTGGCTGCTTCAGGAATTCTGGTGTTCGTTGCTCAAGGAATTTCGACAAAGCGAAAATTGCTTTCGCGTCCGGCTGCTGATCGTTTTGCAAACCGATTTGCCGCTGGATTCCAACACCATCGTCGCGCATTGTTGCGATGCGGAAGCCGCCACATTCAATCAGGCCAGACTTGCCCGCTTGCCGCTGGATCATTGGACGGAAGAGGAATTGTTGATTTGGTTGACGGATTACTGGGGCGAAAACCGCACCCTGGAAGATTTGAAGGAACTGGCGCGGAAGATTTTCCTGGCCAGCAATCAGGGACAACCATCGTTGATTTACAGTCAGTGCCAAAAACGGCTCGTAAGAGAGGTTCGCTAATGACAACACCCAATAAATACTGGTTCCACGCGGATCAACGCCTCGGCGCAAAGATTGACCGCCAATCCATTCCCGCCGCCTGGCGCAAAGATGTTCCCGCGACGCCTGAACCGTACATCCCCGCGCCGGGATTAACACGTGCCGTCAATCTGGCGATTCATCTGGGTCGCCCCTTGTTGCTGGAAGGCGAAGCCGGTTGCGGCAAAACGCGATTGGCGCGAGCGGTCGCCTACGAACTGGGGCTGCCGTTTTACGCCTGGTATGTCACGTCCAGCAGCAAGGCGCGCGAAGGTTTGTATTCCTTCGACGCGCTGTTGCGGTTGCACGATGTGCAATTGCTGGAACGGTCGTCCGAAGTAGGGAAGACCCTAAAGCGCGATCCCAGCAAGCCGCAGGATTACCGCGAGTGGCAGGCTCTGGGCAAAGCTTTTGACGTGGCGCGGCAAGGCGAACGCGCCGTTGTGCTGATTGACGAAATTGACAAGGCCGACACCGATTTCCCCAACGATCTGTTGACCGTGCTGGATGATGATTACAAATTCACCGTGCCCGAAACCGGCGAGGAAATCCGCGCCCGCCGCGAAGACGGCGCACTGGTCAAACCCATCATCATCATCACCAGCAATCGCGAAAAAGGCGATTTGCCAGAACCCTTCCTGCGCCGCTGCCTGTATTTTTACGTGGAGTTTCCCGACGAAAGCGCATTGCGGCGCATCGTCGCCGAGCACGCGCGCGATCCCAAAAAAGCGGAGAATGATCTGGTGAAGTCTGCGGTCAGCCGGTTCACGCAGGAACGCCAAAGTCCGAAGCTGCGGCGAAAACCCGGCACCAGCGAATTTCTCGATTGGCTCAGGGCGTTGGAAACCTTTGGCCAGGACGAATTGGCGCTGCCTTATTCCGAAGAGCAACTGCGCGATGCCGCTACGCTGCCGTTTCCCGAAACCCTGTTCAAAGTCCGCGACGACTGGCGGCCACACGCCGACAACACGAAATGAACGCTTCCGACCATCGTGAATTTCTGATTCGTGTGTTCCTGAAACTCCGCCGGCGCGACGTGGAACTTGGCGTGAGCGACTTGCTGGCCGGTCTGCGCCTGCTGGACGGCGATTGGCCGTTTGATGGTCTGGACGAGTTGCAGCAGGACGTGCAACGGCTGTGGTGTTACGCCTGGGAACACAAACACGTGTTTCAGGAAGTTTGGCGCGAGGAAGAACAACACGAACCGGTGGAAGACGCCCCCGCAATCCCGCCGCCGCCCGCGCCGCCATTGCCGGACAGCGGATTGCGACCACAGGAAGCCGCCGCGCTGCCCCGCACAGCGCCAACTGAATCCGTTGCCGCGCCGCCCGGCGAAAGCGTTCTTTCGACACTGCCGGTGCGAGCGCCCAGCGCTGCCGGCAGCCGCGCGGAGTTGAGCATCCGCTGGCCGCTGACGCCGCGGGCAATGGCTTATGGCTGGCAGTATTTGCGCCGCATGCGTCCCGACGGCCCGCTGAAAGAAATAGATTTTGACGCAACCGTAAACCGCATCGCGCGCGAAGGCCGCTTCATCGCCCCGGTCTTTCGCCGGACGCTGCGGCATCATGCGCGGCTGCTGCTGTTAATTGACCGGCGCGGTTCCATGACGCCGTTCCATTCGCTGACCAACGATTTGCTGGCGACCGCGCGGCAGGCTCCAACCATCGAATGGCTTGAAGTCCGCTATTTTCACGACGTGGTGACGGGCACGCTGTATGCCGATCCGTTGTTGAATGATCCTTTGACGCTGGACGAAGCCCTGGCCGGATGCGGGCCGAATACCAGCGTGCTGATTGTCGGTGACGCAGGCGCGGCGCGCGGCCATCTGGATTCAGACCGTGTGCTGGCCACGGTCGAAATGATCGCCGCCTTGCGCCGGTTTTCCTCGCGGTTGGCCTGGCTGAACCCGATGCCGCGCGAACGCTGGTTGCGGACTTCCGCGCAGGTGATTCAACATCTGTTGCCGATGTTTCCGCTGGATCAGGATGGGTTGACGGATGCCGTCAAAGCTGTACGCGGCGGGCATTCCCGCCTGCCCCAATCTCTTACACAATGAACCTGGAACGCCCGGAAAACACGCGCTTCATGCTTGGCCAGCAACTGGTGGAGGAATTCCTGTGGCAGTTTGATGGAAACGAAGAGTATCGCGTGCTGGCCTGCCACGCCGCGCTGCCGCTGGCCTTGACGCCGGAGTTGCTGAAATTCCTGCGTCACGAATTCCTGCCGCATCTTTCCTGGGTGGCCGAAGTGGATTTGCTGCTGTCGCATTTATGCGCTGAAGCGGCGGAAGACGTTTATGTGATGCAGCGCGATGCGCGCGCGTTCCTGATTAAGCAAATGCGCCAAGACCCTGCGCTGGGCGTGGCGCGCATCGAAGCCGTCAACCGCTTGCTGATAGACCATCTGGATTTTCTGTCGCGCAACCATCCCGCCCTGCTGCCGCAGGAATGGGAAACCCAACGCTTGTCGGCGATGCTTTTCGTCACGGATAAACGCGATGCCGCCGCCCGTGAACTTTCCGAAGCCATTTACCAGTGCCTGAGCGGTACCGGCGCAGGCTCCAACGCCACCTCCGCGCAGGTGAAAGCGGAACTGACGCGGCTGACCCGAATGGTGCGCGAAGCGGCGGACGATCTGAACGCCAAAGAATACGAAGAACTGGTTCAACTGGCGCAACTAACCGGCAAAATTCTGGCCGACCGTAGCGGTACTTATATTGAGCAATTGAGAGCTGAGGGTGAATTAGAACGAGCATTCAAATTGCCGAGCGTTGCGGTTTTGATCTCTTCGGAGGAATTGGCGTTTAAGCTGGAAAGTATCAAACATTCAAAGTCATTACCTCTGAACTCAGCGCTCAATTCAATAACAGAGTCGTTCCCAGAACAAGACTTGAAACAGCTTGATCAGGCATCAGAAAGAGTATCGAGTCTTCGTTTGTGGGAGGCCAAGCTATTTTTAGCTGGCGATGGTGGCGCAGGCAAAACATCACTTTTGAGAAGGTTGACAAGTAATTCTTTTGATCCTAACCAAGAAGTGACGCATGGTCTTGCCATCAATACATTGTTGTTGCCACATCCAAGCCTAGAGGATGTAGCGATGAAATTAGAGGCTTGGGATTTGGGAGGGCAAGCCATCTACCACGGCCTGTACCATCTCTGTCTCACCGACCAATCCATTTATTTAGTGGTTCGGAATGCTAGGAGAGGTGAAGAGAGTGGGCGACTTACTTACTGGCTAGAAACAATAACCACAATCGTGCCGCGATCACCTATCATCTTGGTTGCTACTTTTCTTGATGAACGATCGGACGTTTTGCCGCTTCTTGAATTGCAACGTCGTTACCCACAGGTCGTTGGTTACGCCCAAGTGAGTAACAAAACTGGGGAAGGGATTTCGAGCTTACAAAAACTGCTGGCCCAGACTTCCGCAACGCTACCATCAATGGGACAGGAATGGCCTATGAATTGGGCGAACGTTCGCTATGCTATACGGGACATCGCCGCAAAGCAAAACTACATTACGAAAAATGAACTTACCGGATTATTTGAGGAATACGAAGTTACCGATTCACAAAGGCATTTGCTAACCAACTTACTTCACGATTATGGCGATATTCTTTACTTCCAAGACGATAATGAACTAAATGGCTTTGTCATCTTGAATTATCACTGGTTATCTGAGTTGATTAGTCGTGTACTTGAGAGCTATGACGTGAGAGCAAGGCTTGGCATCTTTACTCGGGAAAACATGGATCAGTTATGGCGAGACTTGCCATCTCCAATTCGCGAACACTGCCTAATCCTAATGGAACATTTTGGTCTTTCATTCCGAATTCTTGAGAACAAAGATGTGAGCTTGGTGGTTGAGTGTTTACCTTATGACCCGCCGGATTACAAACAACAATGGGAATCGCAAAAGGAAGGAGTCGTAGGTCGTGAAATTAAGATGAGTTTTAAGTTAGATCAGAGTCTGCCTGCCGGGATTCCAGGTTGGTTTATAGCGCGCTCAGCGCGGTTTTCTTTGAATATGCACTGGCGGTACGGGGCACTGTTAGGAGATGATCCAAAGTTACCAAAGCATTTAGGATTGGTAGAAGCTTTTCTATTTGACCGTTGCGTCTTGCTAACAGTTCGTGGCCCGGCTCCTCAAAATTTTTTCGCGCTGTTGCGGGACGGATTGGAGAGTATGTTTAATCGCTTTCCTAATCTTAATGTTTCACGAAGTGTGCCTTGTTACGGTAAGAGTAATATCCCATGCTCAAATGAATTCGATCTGTTGGTTTTAGAACGATCACTTGAAGTAGGGCAAACGATTGTCACATGCCCCAAGTGTGTTGAACGCAAGTCAATTGCTGAGCTGCTTCTTGGAATTAAGGACGAAATAAATGAACAACAATTAGCCCCCCCCTTACATTTGACTTGGCGGTCTGACGAGAAACTGGTTCCTCCCCCCGGCCTGACTGATATAGTTGCGTTATTTGATTTTGAAACGCTCACTCTTGATGCGCGCGGTCAGGAAATCAAAAACTCCCGCCGCACGCTGACCGCGCGGCAGTTTGTCGAAGACCTTGGCCAGGGTGTGGGGCTGGAAATGGTGGAAATCTCCGGCGGCAAGTTCCTGATGGGAACCAACGAAAAGGACAAGGGGCGAGAAAAGAAGGAAATCGCGCGGTATTGGGATAAAGACTCGGCGGAACGCTGGGTCAATCGTGAACTGCCGCAGCGCGAAGTCAACCTCGAATCGTTTTATATCGGCAAATTCACGATCACGCAGCAGCAGTGGCGGACGGTCGCGGGTTGGGAAAAAGTCGAACGCGACCTTGATCCAAATCCTTCGCACTTCAAGGATAAGAAAGATTCCGATGATCGCCCCGTTGAGCAAGTCTCCTGGGAAGACGCCCAGGAGTTCTGCGCCCGGCTGTCCCAGAAAACCGGGCGAGCTTATCGGTTACCAAGCGAAGCGGAATGGGAATACGCCTGTCGCGCTGGTACAGCCACACCGTTTGCTTTTGGTGAAACGATCACACACGAGGTGGTTAACTACGACAGCCAACGTCCGTATGCGAAGGGAAAGAAGCTGCCTTCTCGAAAGGAAACCATTCCGGTCGGCAGCCTGGGTGTGGCGAATGCATTTGGCGTTTTCGATATGCACGGCAACGTTTGGGAATGGTGTGAGGATGTGTGGCACCAGAACTACGAAGATGCGCCAATGGACGGCTCAGCTTGGTTGAGTGGTGGAGACTCAAGTTCCCGGGTGCTTCGCGGCGGCTCGTGGAACAACAGTGGTAACTATTGCCGCTCCGCCCTCCGCGACGACTATCAACCCGGCGGCCGCAACGACTCTGTCGGTTTTCGTGTTGTGGTATCTGCGCGGACTTCGTTCCCTCGACCCTTGAACACTTGAACCCTTGTCACTTGGTTCTTGACCCTTTGCGAGCCGTAGCGAAGCGAAGGCGAGCATGAATTTTTTTGACCGTTTTCCGTTTTTTCGAATTATTTCGCCTGCCCAGGTTTCAGAAGTTGAAGATTACGAAGACCTGATTTCGACGCTCAGCTTGCCTGATGCCGACGACCGTCAGGTGTTGGCAGCCGCCATCAAGACTGAAGCCGATCTGATTTTAACGATCAATCTGAAGGACTTTCCCCGGCGAGCGCTCGCTGCCTGGAATCTTACCGACAAGCATCCAGACGAATTCACGACCGACCTGCTTCGAATCCATCAAGATGATGTCCTCACGGTTTTGCAAGAGATAAGGGCACGGCGCAAACGGCCTCCGATCAGCGCCGAAGCCTTTCTGGCGCAATTGGAGCGGCAGGGACTGAAGGGCTTTGTCACCGCACTTCAAACGCTTGGGGCTTCACTGTAAAGTTTTACGACCAAGCGAAACTAATTATCCGGATTCGACAGTTCCGGCGAAGGCTCCATTTCGGCTCCGGTTGTGGTCAGGGATTGATTTTGCCGAAGGTCGCGGATTAACGTGAGGCGATGAAGGAAATCACGATTTCTATCAATGAGGATGTACACAGAACGGTGATTGCGGTGGCAAGATTCGCATTCTGTCAGTGAAAAGATTGATGGCGGCACGTGGACTCGAACCACGGACCTAGGGGTTATGAATCCCTCGCCACGGGTTTTCCCTACATCTCACAGCTTGTCAAAGAGCCTGAAGAGCCTGTTTTTATAGGCTACTGTTGATTCTCGTTTATGCTCGGAGTATCCTGAATTGTCAAGGGTATAGTCACCCGGAATGATAACCCGAAGACAAAGGAGGATAAAAATGCCGAGACAGAGAACGGGTTGCGTCATCAAACGCAAAGACCGTGATGGATGGTGGGCGCGGCTGAGCTATGCGGACAAATCCGGCGAACGGCGAACCTTGCAGCGGAAAGCCGACAACCGGACGGAAGCAAAGCAACTGCTCAAAAAGATGCTGCGCGAAGTCGAAGACCACGGGCCGGAAATAGTGGAAGCCGACAAGATGCGCTTCGCTACCCTTGCCAAGATTTATGAAGAGCGCAAGGTCATTCCACCTGAATACGAAGGCGAAACAAAGACCAAGGGGTTGCGATCATACAAAAGCCAGCAGCGGCGATTGAAAACGCTGGTTGAAACCTTTGGCAAGAAACTCATTCGGTCAATCAGCCATTCCGATCTTGAACAATTCAAAAATGACCGCTTGGCGCTTCCCACCTGGCGTGGCGACAAACGCAGCTACGCCGATGTCAATCGTGACTTACAAATCCTGCGCACTGTACTGAACTTTGCCAAACGGCAAGGCTGGCTGCCGGTGACCCCATTCGAGCGCGGCGAGACGCTGATCAATATCGCTCACGAACGTAAGCGTGACCGCGTGCTTTCTCGCGAAGAGGAAGCGCGGTTGTTGGCTGCTTGTGAAAGTCCTACCCGTCAGCACTTGAAATCCATCGTCATCGCATTGGTTGATACCGCATTGCGGAGAGGAGAACTGCGGGGGATTGTGTGGTCGGATGTTGACCTTGACGCAGGAGTCATTCGCGTTAGGACGATGATTGCCAAGACAGCTAAAGCACGCACCGTGCCGATTACCGCAAGATTGCGGCGGGAACTGAAACGCTTGAAAGCTAACGCGCCGGATGATCCCGACCGACAAGTTTTCGGCGTCTTCGGCGATTTCAAGCGTTCCTTTGCGATGGCTTGCTTAGAGGCCGGGATTGAAGGTCTTCGCATTCACGATTTGAGGCACACCGCGACCACGCGAATGATTGAAGCTGGGATGCCGACAGCACAAGTGATGGTCGTGACTGGACATACCCAGCTTGCAACATTCCAGCGCTACGTATCTGCCGACGATGATGCTGTTAGGCGCGCTGGCGAAGCGCTCGACAAATTTCACGCTGATCCCGGCAGGGAAGGGCAATCCACTTACATCAACTAAATGGCTTCGGCTCGCGGCTTGTCATGAACCTAAGATACTGCACAGTTCATTGTTGTGCTGCGAGCCGAATCAACTTTATCAACCTAGGAGGGGAAATAAGACCTTATGGCACACAACGAAATTCGTGTTAAGAAATCCCGTGAAGATGAAGCTGTGGACAATTTGGCAAACCGCCTCACTGAGTTGGGAGGATGCAAGTTTTTTTTTCCGCAGAAAGAACTGTTTGCCGGTCTGCAACAATTGATTCACAACCAATTGAATGACGTTGAAGAAGCCTGTCGTTTGCAAGGTAAATCGGCAAGTGATTACCTACCAGAAGATCAGAGTGAAAAAGTTATTTACGCCGAACAGTTGACACAATGTGCCTGGCAGCACTTCCACGAACAAGCGCCAGCAAAGTTTCAAGGGGCATTAGCCGAGCTTATTCAAGAATCCCTGCCATTTGCCTATCCGATTTATAGAGAGAGAAGTGGTTTTAGTGAAGAAAAGATAAATGAGTCTCGGCCTGATCTTGCTGATCTACAGCAGAACGTATTACGCCGGTCAATCTTACGGCTTAATGGCCTGCGGTATCGGAGGCGTGAAGGCGTAGATGGAGAAGAAAACAATGAAGCGTTGTCACCATTTGGGCGCGCCTCTGCTGAAATCTACAACAACCTTGCCTTCTGGACATACGATCATGCTCGCATTTATGAACTACTTCGCCCATATATTTATTCAATGATGGCGGGAGCAGGTGGCTACAATGACCCGGACAGTTCTTCTCATCTTGCCGCAGAAGATGCCGCAGAGTTTATTTGGGACAACATTGATGGGGCAATGCAGACGATGACCTACATCATCGTTGAATACTCAATGTTGCTAGCAACGCCATCTCTCAAACAACGAAACTTGAAGATGTTCACGCGTAAGCAACTTAGAGAAGGACAACCCTCTGCTTCTGACCTAAAAAAGATAGCTTCTCGATGGCTTAATCCCTGGTTCGACGTGCTTACGGTAAAGCTTAGTAAGCGAGGGCGCATACCCAAGGACGAATTTGACAAGAAGTCCGAACGAATACAATTCAAAAATACAGTCATCAACGCGATGCTGAATGTTCTGGATGAGCAAGAAAAAATCAGTCAATGGCGAGTGTCTAAGATTGTTGCTAAAGGCAACTGGAGAAATCGCCGTGACCGTACACTTTACAATCGTCTGAAATCTCTAAATTTGGACTGGAATAAGTTGAAAGCAGAAGCAGAGAAAATTCATCGAAAAAAGCGCACTAAGAATATGTGAGCAATTTCCTTGCGCCTTTTGAGTGGTAATAAAGGCGTGTGCAGATAACAGCAGGCAAGAGGGGGCGAGAGCCTCAGAAACCATCACCCCAACTGCCCGCTAAGACCAACTCAAATTTTGAGCGGCTTCCCCTCGTGGTTGTCCGCAAGAGGTAAATATATTATGGCCGAATTTTATGTCGGTGGCCACACGCTGCCGCCTGCCTTTCCCGGCTTCGATCTGGATAGATTGATTGCCCATCTTGAAGCCAAACTAAAACCGAAACAGGAAATCCTTCCAAACGCCGTTTATGGCCGCGATGAGGCCATCGCTATCACGGGCCTTTCGCTCTCAACGTTCATTCGCGCAGAGCAAAAACGAAAGCTGAAAGGGCGCTGGGAAGGGCGACGCCGGTACTACATGGGCAACGATCTATTGGCATGGTTGAAAGGGAAGGAGGACGACAATGCTGCAAATTGAAAAGCCATCAGCGGCGGGAATCGCTGACGGCTTAGAAAATCGAACCAAAATCTACGGGCCAGATTCTGCCACGCCTTGCCGTCTGTCGGCAACAACAAATTTCCCAGAGCGTCCATGTCCCGTGTGTGCGCGCAGTTATCGCTACGCCTGGGGCTGGTTGATCGTGCTGCCAACGGCGCGAGTCGTTGACCTGTGTGCGTTTTGCGCGCGTGCATTGCGCTACGGCTCAGCGTCTGAGCGTCAGGCAATTGCCGACGCGATTACAACGCGGGAGGTGGCGCTATGAACAGACTCGAATACGCGAAAGACTATCAAGGCAGGGGCTACGCGCCTCTGCCGCTCCCGCTCAAAGCGAAGAGTCCGGGCTTCAACGATTGGCAGAAATACCAGCCGGTCAATGGCCAGCTTGAGCGTGATTTCAGCGGCGAAGGCAACATCGGGCTGCTGCTGGGCAAACCGTCTGGCTGGTTGATTGATGTTGATCTGGATTGGCCGGAAGCGCAAAAGCTCGCGCCGGTATTCCTGACGGAAACGCCAGCCAAAAGCGGGCGTGACTCCGCACCGCTGTCGCATTATTGGTATCACTGCGAAACCGGAACGAAGAAGTTCAGCGATCCGACCAAGCCGGGCGGTGAAGATCAGCGCGCGATGATTGTCGAGCTTCGGTCAACGGGATTGCAGACGGTTGTCGAGCCAAGTATTCATCCGTCCGGTGAGCGTTACATCTGGCAGGGCGAATTGACGCCGGTACAAGTTGAGGCCGCCACGTTGCAACGCGCGGTTGCTCGATTGGCTGCCTGTTCGTTGATTGCGCGGCATTGGCCGCAAGGTCGCCGACATGATGCGGCGTTGGCGTTGTCCGGCGCGCTGTTCCGCAACGCCTGGACGCGCGCCGATGTCATGCTTTTCATCTTGTCTGCGGCAAAGGTGGCAGGCGATGAAGAAATCGAAGACCGCAAACGCGCCATTGCTGACACGGAAGAAAAGCTCCGCAGAGGCGAGCACGTGACCGGCTTGCCTACCTTGTCGGAGTTCATCGGCGAAAAGACCGTCAACGCCCTGGTCAAATGGCTGGGGCTGACAGACCGCAGCGAGCCAAAGCCGCAAGTCTCCGCCGAAGAAAGAATCAATCAATCGAGTGAGCCGGTTGCCTGCCCCTACAAAGCCAATGGCATCGGGCTGGTGTGGCTGAAACCGGTCGCCACGAGAGACGGCGCAGCGCAACCGCTCGCCGTTCAGCTTACCAACTTCACAGCCGAAATTACCGGCGAAGTATGCCGCGATGATGGCACGGAACAGACGCGAGTCTATGAAATCACGGCCCAGCTTGCGGGCGGAACCGCGTCGCACAAGGGCATAGTCGTTGCCGAAGAGTTCGGCTTATTGAAATGGCCTGCCACGATTCTGGGCGCAAGGGCAGTGATCTATCCCAGCAAAAAAGAGCATACCGGTGTGGCGATTCAACTGCTGTCACGCAAGATCGAATCTCGCCGCGTCGTGGCTCATACAGGCTGGCGCAACGATGGAGACGGCTGGCGTTATTACCACGCAGCGGGCGCAATCGGCGCGGAAGGATTGATTGATGCCGAAGTTGATTTGCCGTCCGCGCTGGCGGCTTATTCATTGCCTGCGCCGCTGTCGGGTGATGCGCTGACGGATGCAGTAGTGGCGGTCATTGGGCTGGCCGATGTGGGGCCGGATGATGTGACGCTGCCAGCGTTGGGCGCAGTCTGGGCAAGCGTGTTGACGGGGTCAGATTTTTCAATCTACCTGGCCGGGCGAACGGGCAGCGGGAAAAGCGTTTTAACGGCGCTTTTTCTTTCCTTGTTCGGCTCCGGCTTTGACTTCAACGCGCTGCCCGCGTCGTGGTCTTCGACCGGCAACAGTCTGGAATCGTTGGCGCATGCTGCGAAAGATTGTGTGCTCGCGGTTGACGATTTTTGTCCGCATGGGTCGGCGGCGGATCAAGCGCGATTGCAAGCGGCAGCGGATCGAATCTTTCGCGCGCAAGGCAATCATTCCGGGCGATTGCGTTGCCGGACGGATGGCACGGTCAGAGCGGTCAAACCACCGCGCGGATTGATTCTCTCGACCGGCGAAGACATTCCGCACGGCCAGAGCCTGCGCGCTCGCACGCTGATCCGCGAAGTCGTCAGAGAGGCGTTGGACTGGCCAGCCATCACCAAAGCGCAGAAAACCGCGCGGCAGGGCGTTTACGCGCAAGCAATGGCCGCTTTCCTGAAATGGCTGGCGACTGACGGACGAATCGAAACGCTGCGGGTATCTGCGCCAGATGATCTTTCCCGCTGGCGAGAAGAATGGACAACGCGGGGTTTGAGCGGTCACAAGCGCAACGCCTCAACATTGGCTCAATTGGCGCGCGCCTGGCATTGCTGGCTTGGTTTTGCCCGTGAAGTCGAAGCCATTACACCCGAAGAAAGCAAGACGCTTTGGCGGCGCGTGTGGGCTGCGCTGGATGAGGCGGGCAAAGGACAGGATCAATATCAGGCTAGCGAGAATCCGGCGTCACGCTTTGTCGAATTGATTCAGGCTGCGTTGGCCAGCGGCAAGGCTCATCTGGCGGCGATTGACGGCGGCAAGCCGGACATTGCCGACGCCCAAGCTTACGGCTGGCGCGATGGTGAACCGCAAGGGGATCGAATCGGTTGGCTCGATGGCGATGACCTGTACCTGCAACCGGACGCGGCTTATTCGTTGGCGCAGCGAATGGCGACGGGCGGCGAAGGGCTGAGCGTGTCGAGCCAGACGCTTTGGAAACGGCTCAACGAAGCCGGGCTGCTGGCTTCGACTGACACGGCGAGAAACACAAACAAAGTCCGCCGAACCATCGCCGGAAAATCCAATCCGGTGATCCATCTGCGGGCTGAAAATTTCGCCGGGTAGGGTCTGGTGGAGAAAACCCGACAAACCCGACATTTGGGAAAAACAGCTTCAATGTCGGGTTTTCGTTGTCGGGTTTTTCGGAAAAAGCCGGGAAACTACCAAAAAACTGGCTTGATAACTTGTCTACATTCAATAGGTTATTGGTCAATGTCGGGTTTGTCGGGTTTTCTCCACATAAGAGCGGTCTGGGAGAAATTCCGGGCGTTCGTTGTCAGGTAGGCTTCAAAAACCCGACAACAAAACCCGACAAAAACCGACAATGAAAAGGGAAGGGCAAAATGGGAAACGAGATTTTGAGTGAAATTGAGAGGCTTTCTACAAAGCAGCAACGCGCGATTGAAGCCTTGCTGACCGAACCGACGACGCGCGCGGCTGCGGTTGAGGCCGAGGTATCCGAAGCGACGATCTGGCGCTGGCTGGCGGAGCCGGGATTTTCCGTTGCGTATCGTGCGGCGCGTGGGCGGTTGCTGGAATCCACATTGACGGCGTTGCAATCGGCCAGCGTGGATGCCGTGGTTTGTTTGCGCGAAATCCTGAACGACAAATCCGCGCAAGTGTCCGCTCGCGTCAGCGCCGCAAAATCGGTTCTGGAACTCGGCCTGAAGGCGCGCGAGATTCTGGACGTTCAAGAGCGGCTGGCTTACCTGGAAAAAGCGTTGGAAATCAAAACCGCAAGGAAAAGCGCATGACGACTGCAAAAAGAATTTTGGCAATGCAGACACTGATTGAACCCGAACGAGAGTTGCTTCGCCACAACCGGGCAATTCTGCTGTCGGCAATTCCCGAAGTGATGGCCAAGCTCGGAAAGACCGAAGAAGAGGCGCAGCGGTTTCTGTTCCTGCTTTGGTCGCCTGAAGAAGCGGCGCTGGCGGCGGATGATTGGGAAACCAACCCGCTGGCGCTGGAATTACTCAAGAAACTGAATCAGCCAAACGGACGGCAGAAACTCATCGAAGCGGGCTTACAACGGGGCGCGGATGCGTTTGGCCTGAGCGTTGAAGATTTGATTTGCCTGGTCTGCCTTGATCCGCGTAACACTCTGGCGTCCAAGCTGGAATTGATCAAAATCGCCAACGAACGGAAGATGCCAGCAATTCTGTTGAAGCTTCAGGGCGAAAATCCGTTTGAAAGAAATGACCACATTGCAGAGAGTGCGGTGAGCCAAGATGGAACTGACCGATTGCCGAGCAAGGTCAATCACGTCGAGCTTGTAAAAAATTCTTGCGTCAGCCAATGACGCGGCATAAACTCCGCGCGTCATCAACCGATGCTCCCCCGCGTCTTGCCTGAAGATTTAAGCCTGCCCCAGCAAAGCCAGTACTCTGCCCAAGAAAGGATTCACCCTTGAAAACCCTCTTTTTAGTGTCTCTCGTGCTTGTCACCGCGCTACCCGCGTTTTCACAAACCCCAACAGTTCAGCAAACAATTCGTTGGTCGAAGGGCGCTCCCAATACTGATAGCGCCATCATAGATGGCAAAGAAGTCAAAAGTTTTACCGCTGATGGCGTTACCGTGGCTGTGAAGGCGAGCGAACAGCGCGTTGGTAGCGCACAGGTTCATTACGATAAGGCAATTGTTCAAATCGTCGTTTTCAATGGGAGTGAACGGCGGGTCGAGATTTCACCGGATGGGTTCAGTCTCGAAATGGTCAAACCTCAGTTGCGAACGCTCGAACGTGAAACAGCCGAACATCTGAGCAAGTCAATGAATCGCCGGGCAAAGTTGGCGGGCGCGTTGGGCGAGATCGGCGCGAGCATGCAGACCACGCAAACAACGACCAATGGCAGTTCACGCGGAACCATCAGCGACCAGCGCGGCGGAAGCGTTACCTATCAAGGAACCAACACAAGCACAACAACTGGCCCGGACGTGGAAGCGCGACGCCGAGCAGAGGCGCAATCTGCCGTGTTGAGCGATGGAGCATTGCACTCCGGCGCAGCCCTGCAAGACTTTGAAATCAAGGCGAACACCATCTTCCCCGGCCAGCAGTATGGCGGAATCCTGATCTTTGAAAGAGACAAGAAATGCGAGGAAGTGCTGGTTCGAGTGGCGATAGACGGCAAGGTGATTGAGTTTCCCTTTGCTTGGCAGCGGAAGTAGATGGCTTGCCCGTCATCCTAAACAAACTTTTGCCCCGTAGGAAGGCTCACCACGCATGCGTTTTTTGAAAAGCTCTATTCTGTTTTTACTCTTCCTGGGTTGTCCTGCTGGTTGTCACGCCAGCGCCATCGAAGGAAAGATCACTGCTCAGCAGGCCAAAGACAATATTGGCAGGACGGTCACCGTTTGCGGCAAAGTTGCGAGCGCCAATTACGCGACGCGCTCGCGTAAGCAGCCGACGTTCCTCAATCTCGATGAACCATTTCCGCGCCACATCTTCACCACTGTCATTTGGGGCAATGATCGGGCGAAGTTCGGACAACCTGAAGTCGAACTACTTAATAAGCGAATCTGTGTTACCGGCTTGATTGAAGAATACAAAGGCAAACCGGAAATGATTTTGCGCGATAGAGACCAGCTTAAACAGCAATGAGCCAACGCTTGATGCTTACAAGGGTAATTATGAAATTTTCAATCAGGTGTTTAATTCTAATAATGATGACTGCTGTGGGTGCAATACCGCAGACACCAGACTCTGCGACTAGGTCTAAGAATCTCAATTTGTGCCTCAGTGGCCGGTACCCAAGACTATGTAATCACAGTTGGCTCACTGCTGCTCAGACAGAAGCCGTTAAAGACGCGGAGCATCGGGAAAATTTGAAAACCTGCTTAAATGGCAGATACCATACTTTGTGCGACCATTCCCGACTATCAGCATCCGAGCTTACAGCCGTTCGGGAGGCTGAACGGCGGGAGAATCTGAGTACATGCTTAACCGGTCGCTACCCTACCCTTTGCAATTACAGCCAATTATCTCCGACGGAATTGAACCAAGTCCGAGAAGCGGAAAACGCCGAAAATCTCAGAACCTGTTTGACTGGTAGATTCCCCACTCTTTGCAATCGAAGCAGGCTAACGCTAGAGGAAGCTAAATCTGTTGCTGAGGCAGAGAAAAGGGTTGCGGCGAACTCTAATACTCGGAGCACAATTTCTTCCCAACGACGTTCACGTCCCGGCGATTGTGAGTCCGGTCACTGGATTGACTCGGTATCCAGTGACGGAAAGGTGCTCAAGCTTGAAGATGGCTCCGTATGGCTCGTTGACGATGTTGACACCGTAATTTCATCACTTTGGCTGCCTACAACCGAAGTTATTATATGTAGCTCCAAGATTATCAATACAGATGATAATGAATCCGTAGAAGCAACTCCCCTTTCCTCGTCGGAAGCATTAGAGCGTCAGACTAGCGGTAGGCAAAGTTATGTCCTTCAGGCGTCGGCAAACGACGAGACATTTGTGATCAATAACCACGTATTCAAGGCTAAAACCTATTGCTTCAATATGCAGAAAGGAGATCGAGTGATTTTTAATTCTGGCAACCCATCTGGAAGTTGCGCCACGGCGGAATTATTTAATCTGCGGACTGGCAAAACCTGCCGTGTGTGGTGTGAATAATGAGCGGTAGGCCAATGCGAGTGAATCGGCAACGCTTCGGCGACCGTGACGCCAACGTATCAACGCGCACATGCCTGTGATTGTAACAAGAAGCAAAAGTGCGCGCTCTTTCTCTTGACTGTGTCGGGATTCGCGTTCTCGTCTGACATTGTCGAAGTTTTCCCGGTATTGAAATCCTTGTCGTCAAGGGGATTGAAATTCATTGATAGTTCCCATTATTACTAGAAATAGTGCGGCATATGCGACGGCGAGAAACACATGCCAAATATTTTCTTGTTTTGCAAAAGCGCTGGCGATCAAACCGATCACCACAGGCACAGCGAAACTGCCGACAATGCTCGGGAAAGTAGAAGTAAACGGGTTTCTCCCTATTCCGTGTCTCCACACTTCCAGAACGCTAACGGCAATAAGAATGACAAGAACGAGAGATATTCGGATAACCCAATTCATAATTGGAATTGTTGAAGATGTGGTTTTACTGGAGTTGAGCTTTTGCGTCTTGCTTCGGGAATGTCCAAATGTATGTTTAACTCTCCGGGACTTTGAGAGATATAGAAACCAGATGGTCACATATACCACCCCACGGAAAAATCCCTTTATCCCCTCTTCAATTATTACCTGATTTGATTGTGGTGGAAGCTCGGCAAACGCGTATAAGAATGGCTCAATCAATGCATATCCAAGAAAGATAAGTAGGTATATCTTTGTTAATCGAGCTGCTCCTGGTTTGATTCTCCAGAGAGCAATGCCTGAATAAATACTAAATGTCATCAAGATGGTGCTTAGTATGCTATCTGCATGCGTTATGGTCATCAACAACGGAAATTTATCGGAGAGTTGGTTTGCCGCACTGTAGCCATTAAGTAGATTTATCAAAGTAAGGCTGGGGCTAAGGATCGTAAGGCTGACGCAGAGGAACAAGAGCCATCCTCTTACTTTTGGTTTAGTTGATTCTCGATTCTGGCTGTTATCCTCCATTTCACCTTCAACGCCAAAACTGTCGTGAGAATTCAATGTAGATTCGGTATTTGATTCAGAATGTTTGGGGTGTGAAGGCAAGTCAGGATGGGTGGGAAAGTCAGGGAGCAAGGAAATTGACGTTTGCAAAGGCATTGGTGGTTTCGGAACACTCACAGAGCTTGGTGCGCTCCATCTTGCCACATCAAAAACATCCCCAAGCCGCGCCCATTGGTTGCGAAACGTCACAAAAACCATCGTGTCTTTTGTTATGCGTCCCTCGGCAAACCATTGCTGAATAGTGCTGTCAGGAACGGGACCGTATTCCTTGCCATCAGGGGCAATTACTTTGTACACACCAACCATGACATACCTCCCATTGACTTGCTCAAAAAGCAAATCTTCTATACGGAAACTGAATGTTGATCCTAGCAAGTGGTAATGGGGCATCTTGCCTGCGTTAATGGCCGAGCAAAAAATCTATATCAATAATTAAGCGCGAAATCTAGCATTTTTTCGTAAATAGAAAAAAAGCCGCTCAAGTTTTGATTACCTGGGCGGCTTCAGTATTTGTGTTTTCCCTTCCCTACGTCAGCGGCTGGATGCGGGCAATTAAGGCGTCAAGCTTGGCCGCGTCGTTTCCTTCCGTGGCCTTTCTCTGCTCAACCTTGCCGACGATCTGCGCGGCGAAGTTTGCCAGCGTCTGGCGCTTTGCTTCGCGCCATTCCTTCGCCGACAAATAGCAGCAGTACGGCTCGCGCTCGCTTCCCTGCTCATCATAGAACCGGAGATTGACGCGAAAACCAGCGTCCGCCAACCGCACACGAAAAGACATTCTTGAACCGGCTTTGACCGTCCAGGATTCCTGCCCGTTCCGGCGCGATTCCCTGATTTCCAGTTTGTGAGCTTTTGTTGCTGCATTGGTTGGCTTTCCGGCGTTTTTCGGGCTAGCCCGACTTTGCGCGTTTTTGCCGTCATTTTTTGCCGGTTTCGGGCTAGCCCGGCTTTCGGCTTTCGGGGTTGGCGTCGTGACTCGCGCCGATGATGTGACCGGCGACGGCGGGGCATCCGTCGCGGTCGGGGCAGGGGCATCATCAGCGCCTGTCAGTTTCCCCTTGTTCGCCCCGTTGCATCTGTGCCGTGCCAGGTCACGGGCGGCTTCGCCTGTTGCCGGTTAAGCAAGGCTTCGTCTTCGGCGATCTTCCGCCGCGCTTCGTCAACGTCATGGCTGTCAATCTGCCCGACGATCTGCGCCGCGCGGTCAATCGCCGCTTTTGCCGCCATTCGTTTGACGGCGGCTTTCACTTCCGGCGCGTCAATGCCTTCACGGTATGCGCCGATGATCTGCTCGCGCTGTTCGCGCTGGATGTCCCGCCATTGCGCGTTGTATTCCGATTCGGCTTCAAGCGTGGCGATCCGCTCTTGTGAGTCTGGGTGCAAGTCGAGCAACCATTTCCACAGATATGGTACGGCGACGATGGAAAGGGGCAAGACATACCGCACATAAAAGAGCAGCGGGGCAGGCAATTCGCTCGCGCCGAACCATCCGCCATCACTGTACCCAATGGCGAATTGTGCCAGCGTGTTGATAGCCAGGACTCCCCAGACGGCGAACGAGGCGACGAAGCCAAGCCGCCGTTGCTCGCTGCCCTTGAAGAAATAGAGACGGCCAAGCGTCAGGCCTATAGCCGTTCCTTCGAGCAGGACGACCGGCAGCCAGCTTGCCACGTCGAGCCAGTCAGCATACAGCTTGCTGCCCTTCATTCCGCCGTAAGCCAGGCCGTGCGTCTGAATGGCGGTGACAATCACGCCCACAAGAATCATCAGCCAACTGATGACCATTCCCAGCCCGTTGCCGGACTTCTCGACGGCGTCGGAAATGCGCTTGGCGCGCTGTTGGTATTTGTCAAAATCTTTCATCTGATTTTCTCCCGATAATTGGCGAGCCGGGCAGGGGATGAAGCCCACCCGATTCGCGTGTTGATTAGTTTCGGGAGTGGTAAACTGGCTTTGCGTGGACCTGTTGACCGCTCCCAGAGTGGTTGACGGTTTCAAAGGGTTGGCTGAGTGTTTCCGCACTTGGCCAGCCCTTCGCGTTTATGAAGCTAGTGAAATGAATAGAGGTCTATTGAGGCTGAAAGAGCCAATAAGAAAAATATTGCGAAGAGTGAGTAGGATAGGAAGAGAAGTTAATGAAGGCGAGACTGAAAGAAAAAGTTTCCGATATTTTGGGCGAATCTTCACCCAAATAATAACCCAAGCCTGCTTTTAGGATTGAGCAGGCTTGTAAGTTATTGAAAAGATTGATGGCGGCACGTGGACTCGAACCACGGACCTAGGGGTTATGAATCCCTCGCTCTAACCAGCTGAGCTATGCCGCCAAAACGAAGCGCGAAAGATACAGTATGAAACCGGCGGAGGTCAACCACCGCCGGTTGTTTCTAATTGCACTTTTCGGCGAAGCGCAGGTTTTTCCGAAACTCGGCAGGAGTTCAGCCTTCCGTTGTCAGTTGAAAATCCTTGAACTGCTCGCGCAGAACCTTTTTGTCGAACTTGCCGACGCTGGTCTTGGGCACGGCGTCAATGAAAATAATATCGTCGGGCATCCACCATTTGGCGAATTGTTTGAGTAGATGTTCGTAAATCTGTTCCTTGGTCAGTTCCGCGCCGGATTTTCTGACCACGCAGGCCAGCGGGCGTTCGTCCCATTTCGGATGGGCGATGGCGATCACGGCGGCTTCGGCGACGCCGGGCACGGCCATAATGGCGTTTTCCAAATCCACTGACGAAATCCATTCGCCGCCGCTTTTGACCAGATCTTTCGAGCGGTCGGCGATGGCCATGTAGCCTTCGGCGTCGAGCGTTGCCACATCGCCCGTGTCCAGCCAGCCGTCCGGGAATTTGTCCGGCGTCGGCTCTTGTTTGAAATAAGTCGCCGCGATCCAGGGGCCGCGAATCAATAATCTGCCCATCGAAGTTCCATCGTGGGCGACTTCGTTGCCGGCGTCGTCGGCGATACGAAGTTGCAAGCCCGGCGCGTAAATGCCCGCGCGCTGTTTGGTGTCGAGCTGTTTTTCACGCGGCCAGGTTTTCATGTGCGGTTTCAGGCGCGTCACGGTTCCCAGCGGACTGGTTTCCGTCATGCCCCAGGCTTGAATGAATTCGACGCCGAGATTGGTTTCAAACCAGTCAATCATGGCGCGCGGCGGCGCGGAACCGCCGCAGACCATGGATTTCAAACTGGACAGATCGTACTTGCCGGAATTTTGCGATAACTCATTCAGCACGCCCATCCAGATGGTCGGCACGCCGCCGGTGAAAGTCACCTTTTCCTCCTGAATCAACTGGCAGATCGAAGCGCCATCCATCGTCGGGCCGGGAAAGATTTGTTTCAATCCCAGCATCGTCGCAATGTAGGGCAAGCCCCAGGCGTTGGCGTGAAACATCGGAACGACGGCCATAATCACGTCGTCGCGCTTCAGGCCGAGCAAATCGGGCAATCCGCCCGTGATGGTGTGAATGTAGTTTGACCGGTGCGTGTACATCACGCCTTTCGGATGGCCGGTGGTTCCGCTGGTGTAACACAATCCCATCGGCGAATTTTCATCCAGTTCCGGCCAGGGGAATTCGGTGGATTCTCCGGCGATCAACTCTTCGTAATCGTGAACATTGGGGAAGCTCGTCGTCGTCTTGCCGGTGTTGTTCATGACGATGACGTGTTTGACCGAAGGGATGTTTCCGGCCAGTTTTTCCAGCAAGGGCAGCAGGTCATCATCCACGCAGATGACCAAATCTTCGGCGTGATTGACGATGTATTCCAGGTCCGGCATCGAAAGCCGCAGGTTCAGCGTGTGCAGCACCGCGCCCATGCAGGGCACGGCGTAGTAGATTTCCAGATGCCGGTACCCGTTCCAGGCCAGCGTGGCGACGCGATCTCCCTGTTTGACGCCCAGTTTGGTCAGGGCATTGGCAAGCTGGCGCGCCCGTTTGCCGAAATCGGCGTACGTGTATCGGTGAGTTTTGTCGCGCATCTTCGAGACGATCTCGGTGTCCGGCGCAAGCTCCGGCCCGCGATCCATCAACACGGACATCGTCAACGGCGTGTTCATCATTGTCATGCTCATTGTTCTGGTGCTCCTGAGTTTATATTTGAATTATGGAAGTGCGATGGGCGCAGAGCGTAATCGAAGGCTCCGGTGATTTCAACGAAATGAAACTTGCGCCGCCGTTCATTTCAGATTTTTCCGGGATCGTTTATCGTAAGCGCCAACGATTTCACTCACGGATTTCAAGAGAGACCGAAACAAATGACTTCCATCAATTGCACTCGAAAGCTCTGGCTGACGGCCTTCACGCTGGTGTTTGGGGCCGCCGCCTTTCTGGCAAATAAGAACGTATCCGCGAATGACCCGGCAGTCAGTTTCAACCGCGACATTCGCCCGATTTTTTCCGACACCTGTTTCCGCTGTCACGGCCCGGATAAGAACGCGCGCAAAGCGGGCTTGCGCCTCGACATTCGCGAAGAAGCGCTCAAGAAAACCAAATCCGGTGTGACGCCTATCGTTCCCGGCAACCCCGGCGATAGCGAGATTGTCCGCCGCATCTTTTCAACGGAAAAGTATGAAGTGATGCCGCCGGAAGAGGCGCACAAGGTGCTGACCGCCGAGCAGAAGGAAACCATCAAACGCTGGGTGGCCGAAGGCGCGAAATACGAAGGCCATTGGGCGTATCAGCCGATCAGGCGTCCGGAAGTACCGGAAATCTCAAACCTCAAATCTCAAATCCGCAATCCGATTGATGCGTTTATTCAGGCTCGCCTGGCGAAGGAAAACTTGCAGCCCGCGCTGGAAGCCGACCGCCGTACATTGATTCGCCGCGTTTCGCTGGACCTGACGGGCATTCCGCCGACGCTGCAGGAGATTTCCGCGTTCGTCGCCGACAAATCGCCAGACGCTTACGAAAAGCTGGTGGATCGTCTGTTGGCTTCGCCGCGTTATGCCGAAAAACAGGCGATGCACTGGCTGGACGCGGTGCGGTACGCAGACACGGCGGGCTTTCACGGCGATAACGCGTTTCCGGCGTGGCCGTATCGCGATTATGTGCTGCGCGCATTTCGCGACAACAAGCCTTTCGATCAGTTCACCCGCGAACAGATCGCCGGTGATTTGCTGCCACCTGCTGCCAGCAATGATGCCACTGACGAACAAAAAATCGCTTCAGCCTACAACCGGCTCAACCGCGTTTCCGCCGAAGGCGGCATCCAGCCGAAAGAATACTTGGCCAAATACGCCGCTGACCGCGTTCGCACCACCACCAGCGTCTGGCTGGGCGCGACGATGGGCTGCGCCGAATGCCACGATCACAAATTCGATCCTTACCTGGCGAAAGACTTCTATTCGATGAAAGCCTTTTTCGCCGACATCAAGGAAACTGGTTTAGTTCCTGACCGTGGCCGCACCGCCTGGGGCAGCAAGCTGACGCTGGCTTCGGACCAGCAGAAGCGCCGAATGGAAGAATTGACGAAAGCGATGGATCAGGCGCAGGCGGAACTGGATGCAAAAGCTGAAAGCTTGAGCGTGCGCCGCACCGAGTGGGAAAAACAAACATTGCTCGATTTCGACGCGGGAAAACTTGCCTGGCAATTTCAGCGCCCGCTTTCGGCTACGGCGACCAACGGTGCAAAACTGACCATCTACAACGACGAACCGCTGACCGTCACGGTCTATCGCGGCGGCAATCTGATCACCGAAGAAATCAAGGGCGATGGCCTGGTTGTAGCCAGCGGCGCGAATCCCGACAACGCCACCTACACCGTCACCGTCAAACCCGGCGCGGGCGAATGGACAGCGCTGGGCATTGAGGCTGTGCAGGATGAAAGCCTGCCTGCTGCTCGGCTGGCGCGCGGCGCGGATCGGTTTGTCTTGACGGAAGTGGAGGCTGAACTGGACCTCGATTGTGGATTGCGGATTGCGGATTGCGGATTGAAGAATTTAGCCGCAGTACGGCAAAGTAGAATGCAGAAGTCGAAGGGCATCCAGAAATCCGCAATCCGCAATCCGCAATCCGCAATCCAATTCACGCTGGCGACAACGGACGGTGTTGGGCAATGGCCGGAAAATCACGCGATGAACGCCATTGACGGTAATCCGAAAACCGGTTGGGGATTTTCCTTTGCTGACGGGCGGGGGGCGTTTATCGCATTGCGGTTGGCGCAAAAGCTGAAGACTTCGGCGGATTCCGTCATTACAGTTCGGCTGCATCACGATTCCGAATTGCGGCGGGCGACGATTGGCCGGTTTCGGTTGGCACTGTCTTCGGCAGAAAATTCCTGGCCGGACGTACAAGCCAAATCGCCAAAGCCGCTGAACGGGCTTCCCGCCGATGTCGCCGCAGCGCTGAAAGAGAAGCCGTCGGACCGTTCAGCGTCGCAGCAGAAACTGATCCTGGCGCACTTCAAATGGGCTGCGCCGGAATTGCAGCCTCTGGTTGCGCAAGTCAACCGGCTGGAAGCCGAACGTGACTTGCTGGATTCGGAAATCCCGCGTGTGATGATTACCGAAACGACCACGGCGGCGATGACGCGCATCCTGCCGCGCGGCAATTTCCTGGATGAATCCGGCGAAGTCGTGACGCCCGCGATTCCTGCCGTATTTGGCAAGGTTTCCGGCGAACGCGCAACGCGGCTGGATTTGGCCAACTGGATCGTCGCCAAAGACAATCCGCTGACCGCCCGCGTTTTCGTCAATCGAATGTGGCGGCAGTTTTTCGGCACGGGCCTGTCGAAAGTGCTGGATGATTTCGGCTCGCAGGGCGAATGGCCGACGCATCCTGAACTGCTGGACTATCTGGCCAGCGAATTTATGCAACCCTCCGATTGCGGATTGCGGATTGCGGATTGCGGATTGCGGATTTCCGCGCCACCACAAACTCACAATTGGGATGTAAAGCACATTATTCGCATGATCGTTACCAGTCATACTTACCGACAATCCAGTCTTCCACCAGTAGAAAATCTGCAATCTGCAATCCGCAATCCGCAATCTGAAGACCCGGACAACCGGCTGCTGGCGCGGCAGAAACCTTTCCGCGTGGATGCTGAAATCATCCGCGACATTGCGCTCAGTGTATCGGGCTTGCTGGTGGAAAAGTTCGGCGGCGCTTCAATTCGGCCTTATCAGCCGGAGCGGTATCTGGCGGCGCTGAATTTCCCGGTGCGGGATTATTCGCCGGATCGTGGCGAGAGCCTGTACCGGCGCGGCCTTTACGTCCACTGGCAGCGGACGTTCCTGCATCCAAGTTTGAGCGCCTTTGATGCGCCTTCGCGCGAAGAATGCACGGTCAACCGTGTCAACTCGAACACGCCGCTGCAAGCGCTGGTTTTGCTGAATGACCCAATCTTTGTCGAAGCCTCGCGCATTTTTGCCAGGCGTGCGCTGAAAGAGGGCGGCGCATTGCCGCGCGCGCAAATTACGTGGGCCTTTGAACGCGCCACCGGACGCAAACCAAATGCGGAAGAAACCAGCGTGCTGACCAACCTGTATCAAAAAAACTTGCTGAACTTTCAACGCGATTCGGCAGGCGCACGGGAACTGACGATGGTTGGCGACGCTCCGGCGGTGAAAGAAACAAGTGCGGTGCGGCTGGCAGCAATGACCACTGTTGCGCGCGCCATCTTGAACCTGCACGAAACGATTACGAGAAACTGAAAATTGCGGATTGCGGATTGCGGATTGCGGATTTTTCGACGCTCTTCGTATTTTGCGATCCGATGCTTGAGAGTTCCTATGAAAAACGAAACAGACCACAACCAATCCGCAATTGAACTCAATCGCCGGACATTTCTTGGGCGCGGCTTTGCTGGACTTGGCTCCGTTGCGTTGACTTCGCTGTTTGGTCAAAACGTATTGGCAGCAAATCCGCAATCCGCAATCCGCAATCCGCAATCAAGAGGCGTCGTCAATCCACTGCATCACGCCGCCAAAGCCAAGCGCGTGATTTTCCTGTATCAAGCGGGCGGCCCTTCGCATCTGGAAACCTTCGACTACAAACCGAAGCTGGCGGAAATGCACGGAAAGCCGATGCCGGAATCCTTCACCAAGGGGCAGCAAATCGCGCAACTGCAAAATCAGAAGCTGACCTGTTTCGGCCCGCAGTTCAAATTCAAACGCTTCGGCCAGTCGGGGCAGGAGATGAACGAACTGTTTCCGGAAATTGGCGGCATCGCCGATGAAGTCTGCATCATTCGTTCAATGTGGGGCGAGCAGATCAATCACGATCCGGCGCATCAGTTGATGAACACCGGCTCGATCATCGCCGGGCGTCCAAGCATGGGGTCTTGGCTGTTGTATGGGTTGGGCGCGGAGGCCGAAGATTTGCCCGGCTATGTCGTGCTGATGTCTTCCGGTAAAGGCGGACAGAACCAGCCCATCGCGCAGCGCCAATGGTCCGCCGGAATTTTGCCCAGCAAGTTTCAGGGAGTGAAACTCAATTCCATCGGCGATCCGGTGCTCTACATCAACAATCCGGCAGGCGTGAACGCCGCGACGCAAGCCGATTCCATCGCCGCGATCAATCAACTGAACAAACTGCAATTCAACGCGACCAAAGACCCGGAAATCCTGACGCGCGTCGCGCAGTACGAACTGGCCTTCAAGATGCAATCGTCCGTGCCCAACCTGACCGACATGAGCAAGGAATCCAGGCAGACGCTGGAAATGTACGGCGCAAAGCCGGGCGATGGTTCGTTTGCGTCAAACTGTCTGCTGGCGCGGCGGCTGGCCGAACGCGGTGTGCGGTTCATACAGCTTTATCATCGCGACTGGGATCATCACAACAACATCCCCAGCAGCATTCCGCTGAAAGCCCAGGAAGTGGATCGCGCGACGGCGGCGCTGATCAAGGATTTGAAACAGCGCGGCATGCTGGATGACACGCTGGTCATCTGGGGAGGGGAATTCGGACGCACGCCGATGTCGCAGGGCGGCAACGGGCGCGACCATCACATCAAGGGCTTTTCGTACATGCTTGCTGGCGGCGGGATCAAAGGCGGCGTGAATTACGGCGCGACGGATGAACTGGGTTATGCGGCGGTGGAAAACCCGGTCAGCGTTCACGACCTGCATGCGACGATGCTGCATTTGCTGGGCATCAATCACCTGCGGCTGACGGTCAAGTTTCAAGGCATTGACGCGCGGCTGACGAACGTTTCCGGTGAAGTGGTGAAAGGCATTCTGGCTTGAGTTTTTAGCAGGATTTACAAAAAAACGACACCTTCAATGAAAAGGGGCAAAGGGGCAAAGACGGTTTCAGTGAGAAAGCGATTCAAGTTGGCACAAATTATTGATAACGAAAGCTGCTTTGCGTCTTTGCCCCTTTGCGTTTTCACTTCACTTGGCCAGAGACAAGGCATCAATTCCCTTATCCAGCGTAAACGACGAGCCGACCGCGCTGACCACGCAGCTTTGCCGGTCAAGCCCTGCTTGCTGGCGAATTCGATAAACGGCTTCGATGCCGGTGCAGTGCGCGCCGAGGAATTGTTTCAATCCGAATTCTTTCAGCTTGCCCGCCGTCCAGCTCAGCTTTTCGTCATCGAGGTTGAACAGGTGAAATCCGCCGAGCGCCGCGTACACTGGCGCGGATTTGATCGTTTTCCGCGCGTGTTCCAGCGTGTTGATGATGCCGGCGTGGCCGCAGCCGGAAAGCAGCACCAAACCCTTGTCGGTGACGGCAACCAGCGACATATCTTCCGGCAGTGTGTCTTCGACCATGCCGTCCGGCGCTTTCATCCGGCCCGCGCCGCTCCAGTTTTTTTCGGGATAGGTGCGCGGCACGGGGCCGGTCAGCCAGACGCCGGGCAGGATTTCTTTTGGTTCGGTGTATTCGATGAACGCGCCGCCGGTCGCTTCATATTCCGATTTGTATTTCACCATCACGTTGGAATCTCCCGCGCCGGTCGGACGGTTCCAGAAAATGCCTTTGCCAACGTGGGCGCGCGAAAGCGCCGTGGGATTCGTTTTGGCGAATTCGCGCCGCAAAGTCAGCAGTCCGTTGGTGTGATCGGAATGGTTGTGGCTGAGAATCACGTCTTTGACATTGCTCAAATCCACGCCCAACTCTCTGGCGTTTTTCAGCACGGTGTCCGGGCGTGCGCCGGTGTCGAACATAATCCGCTGTCCATCCACTTCGACAATGGCGGCAAACCCCCATTCGCCGATGCCGCGCTCCGGACTGCCCGACAGCATGGTCGAAAGTACCTGCACGCGGAAAGATTGGACAGTCTTTTTTTGTGCCAGCAAGGTTGTTTCTGAAGCCGCTGGATTGCGAAATTTACTTAATGCGAGGAAGACAACCGAAAGAGTTAAAGCAAAGAGCAAACGTTTCATTGCACTTGTCCTGTTTGGTTAGGCGATGGAGTCAATCCAGAATTCCCGCCAGTTTGAGGGTGAAGCCGTTGAGCAACGGTTCGCCGGAAACTTCCGCAGGATTGTCGAGAATTTCGACCGGCACATCGTGGCGGTAGATGTGGACTTTCTTTTTGATCGGATCAATCAGCCAGCCGAGCTGCGCGCCGTTTTCGATGTATTCCTCCATCTTTTCCTGCAATTTCTTGAGCCGGTCAGTATACGAACGCAACTCAACCACAAAGTCCGGACACAGAGGTACCAGCTTGCGGCGGTCTTGTTCGTTTAAGGCATTCCATCGTTCAAGTTTCACCCAAGCCGCGTCAGGGGAACGTTTCGCTTTATTGGGCAATCGGAATCCGCCGGAAGAGTCAAAACCGATTCCCGTTTTGTCTTGTTTTACCCAAATGCCGAATTCCGTCGTCAGATTGAAATTACGGCTTGATCCTTCACCGCCGACCGGAAGCATGATGATCATCTGTCCCTCGCTGGTCATTTCAATTCGCAACTCTCTGTGACGTGCGCAAAATTGCCAAAACTCATCGTCAGTAAAGTTTCGCCGAGGCGTAATTACGCATTCTTCAATGTCTTCGGGAAGGAAAATCTGAAATCCCTTCTGCTTGGTTTTTGTTGCTGTTGCTACTGTACTCATTGCTGCACCCTCTAGAAGTTGGCTTCAGTTTCCCGCCACCTTCGCTGCGTCTTCCTTCTTTGGCAGCTCCGGTTTGGCGAAATCCGGTTTGGCTTCGCCGAAGATGTAATGATTGAACCAGCCCAGGTTGTGCAGCATCACCGCGCGCATTTCTTTCGGTTTGGTGATGCCGTGGCCGAAGCCTTTGTAAACGACCATTTCCACAGGCACGCCGCGATCTTCCAGGCCCTGCCGCAATTCGTAGGCGTTCGGAATCGGCACGCGCCGGTCGAATTCGCCGTGCTGAATCAGGGTCGGCGTCTTGGCCTGTTTGATATAGGTCATCGGCGAAGTCTTGGCGTAAATCTCCGGATCAGCGGCCGGGTCTTTATCCAGATATTGAATCGTGAACGGCGTGATGTCGGTGTTGTAGTAATACGTGGCCCAGTTGGAAATTCCCGCGCCCACCGAAATTGCCGCAAAGCGATCCGACGAAGTCGTCAAAAATGCCGAGATGTATCCGCCCTGGCTCCAGCCCATCGAACCGACGCGCTTGGCGTCCACCCAGCCCTTGCCGATCAGATAATCCACGCCCGACAGCACGTCCCAGGCATCACCCACGCCCAGGTTGCGGACGTTCAGTTGCCGGAACTTTTCGCCGTACCCGGCGCTGCCGCGATAGTTCACTTTCAAAACCAGCGCGCCTTTGGCCGCCCAGATGTCGCTCGGATAGTAGGCCCGATCCAGCAAGGTCGGGCGATCAATACCCGTTGGCCCACCGTGGATGACGCACAATAGCGGATACTTTTTGGCCGGATCGAAATCGGCGGGTTTGATCAAAATGCCTTCGATGGTTGCGCCGTCTTTGCTTTGCCAGGAGACGACTTCGCGTGTGGCCAGCGTCCAGTCCTTGACCTGATCGGTCATCGAAGTCAGCTTGCGCGGCGAAAAACCGGAAAGGGAAGTCACGTAAATTTCGCTCAGCGAAGTTGGCGACGGCGCGGTAAACGCGATTTGTTTACCGTCTTTGGCAAAGCTGACGCCGCCAATCATCAAGTTCTCTGGTTGGCTAATGCGCGTGAACTTACCGCTCGTTGGTTCAAGGCGGAACAAGTGCGCCGCTGTTTTCTGCAACCCGCCGAAGTAAATGCCGTCCGCATTCCATTCGACAAACTGGGGCTGTTCATCAAACCCGTCCGTGATTGAACGCGGCGCGCCGCCGTCTGCCGAAACCAGCGCCAGCCGCGAGTTTGCGTGAAAGAACTTCGGATTGCCCATCGCTGATGAAAAGACGATCCATTTGCCGTCCGGCGAAAAGTTCGGATTGTTGTCCGGGCCAGGCTGGGTGACGAGTTTTTTGATGGAGTTGTCGGCCAGCGAAAGCAGGTAAATGTCCGACGTGCCGCCCTGGATCAAATCCGGGTTGACCGTCGCGCTGAAGGCGATCCACTTTCCATCCGGCGACCACGAAGCCGAGCCGACCGTGAACTCCTTGCCTTTGGTGCGCTGCGTTCCGGTGACCGGCTCTTTCAGAGCTTCCGCTACATCGAAAGTCCACAAATGCGAATGATTGTATTCGCGGCGCACGACTTCAAAGCCGCCCAGATACTCCTGCCGCGCTTTCGCCGCTTTGCTGTCAATGTCGCTGGCCGAAAAGACAATGCTTTTACCGTCGCGCGACCAGGAATAGCCACCGACACCGTTTTCCGTTTTGGTCAGTGGAGTCGCTTCGCCTCCGTCAGGCCGGATGACGAAAATCTGGTTTTTGTCGCCGATGCGGTTTGAGGTGAAACTGAGCCATTCGCTCGTTGGCGACCACTGCGGATTGCCCGCAGACTTTTCGCCGCGCGTCAGTTGCAGCAGGCGTCCGGTTTGCACGTTGGCCAGCCAGAGATGTGTCAGATAGCCGTTCTGCTTCCAGTCCGTTTCCGTGACCGTGTAGGCGACCCATTTGCCGTCCGGCGAAATCTGCGCGCCGCCCAGCGTTTTGACATTGAGCAGATCGTCAACGCCGGGAACGCGCTTTTGACCGTAGATGGTCAGCGCAAGTGAAGCAACAAAAAACAGCGAAATGAGCGACCGTTTCAGCATTTGAAGTTCCTTTCGGTAACGTGTGGAGTTGGAGAATGCTTCTGGCGAATGTGTTACTGAACCTGAGACCGTTCACCCGAAGCCTGAGAAACCTGAACATCACATGGGTAAAGTGATTCTCGGGGAACTCAGGTTTCAGGTTTCAGGCCTCAGGTTTCAGAAAATCCGCACCAGACGTTGGTAAACTTGAACTGATCTACATCAGGCTTTGACGTAAATCTCCGCGCCAGTCTGTTTGAACTCTTCCGCCTTTTCCGCCATTCCGGCGGCGAGCGCCGCTTGTTCGTCCAATTCCTTCTGGGCGGCGTATTCGCGAACGTCCTGCGTGATTTTCATCGAGCAGAAATGCGGGCCGCACATTGAACAGAAATGCGCGGATTTTGCGCCTTCCTGCGGCAAAGTCTCGTCGTGGAATTCGCGAGCGGTTTCCGGGTCGAGCGACAGGTTGAACTGGTCTTCCCAGCGGAATTCAAAGCGGGCTTTGCTGATGGCGTTGTCGCGAAGCTGCGCGCCGGGATGGCCTTTGGCCAGGTCCGCCGCGTGCGCCGCGATTTTGTAGGCGATGACGCCGTCCTTCACGTCTTTTTTGTCGGGCAGTCCCAGGTGCTCTTTCGGCGTGACGTAACAGAGCATCGCCGTGCCGAACCAGCCGATCATCGCCGCGCCGATGGCCGAAGTGATGTGGTCGTAGCCGGGCGCGATGTCCGTGGTCAGCGGCCCCAAGGTGTAAAACGGCGCTTCGTGGCAAAGTTCCAACTGCTTGTCCATGTTCTCTTTGATCAAATGCATCGGCACGTGGCCCGGGCCTTCGATCATCACCTGGCAATCGTATTCCCAGGCGATTTTGGTCAACTCGCCCAGGGTTTCGAGTTCAGCGAACTGCGCGGCGTCGTTGGCATCGGCTTGCGAGCCGGGACGCAGACCGTCACCAAGCGAGAAGCTCACGTCATAAGCCGCCATAATTTCGCAGATGTCGCGGAAGTGGGTGTAGATAAAGCTGTCCTGGTGATGCGACAGGCACCATTTGGCGATGATGGAACCGCCACGCGAAACGATGCCGGTCGTGCGTTTGGCCGTCAGCGGAATGAAAGGCAGCCGCACTCCCGCGTGAATCGTGAAGTAATCCACGCCCTGTTCCGCCTGTTCGATCAGCGTGTCGCGAAAGACTTCCCAGGTCAGGTCTTCGGCTTTGCCGTTCACTTTTTCGAGCGCCTGATAAATCGGCACGGTTCCAATCGGCACGGGCGAGTTGCGGATGATCCATTCGCGCGTGGCGTGGATGTTCTTGCCGGTGGACAAATCCATCACCGTGTCGGTGCCCCACTTGGTTGACCAGCGCATCTTTTCGACCTCTTCTTCAATCGAGGAAGCGACGGCGCTGTTGCCGATGTTGGCGTTGATTTTGACCAGAAAGTTGCGGCCAATGATCATCGGCTCGGTTTCGGGATGATTGATATTGGCAGGGATGATGGCGCGGCCGCGGGCGACTTCATCGCGGACAAATTCCGGCGTGACGAATTTGGGAATGCTTGCGCCGAAGGTTTCGCCTTTGTGCGCGAAGTAGAATTCATTGCGGTCACGGCTTTCTTTTTCGAGTTCAGCGTAGATGTTTTCCCGGTACTGATTTTCGCGGATGGCGATGAACTCCATTTCGGGCGTGACGATCCCTTTGCGGGCATAGTGCATCTGCGTCACGTTGTGGCCAGCTTTGGCGCGTAGCGGCGAACGGCGCAGGCCGGGAAATTCTTCCAGCTTGCCTTTGGATTTTTCGCGGGCATAAGCCTCTTCGTCAGCCGAACGGTAGCCATTGTCCACGGGGGTCACGTCGCGGCCTTCGTATTCTTCGACATCGCCGCGCGCGATGATCCAGTCGCGGCGCAAGGCGGGCAGTCCGTCGCGCACGTCGCCTTTATACGCCGGATCGCCCCACGGCCCGCTGGTTTCGTAAACGTGAATGGCGTCATTGACTTCAATGGAGCCGTTGACGGTCTTGGTGACGTGCTGGGCTACTTCGCGAAAAGGCACGCGCACCCCGGCCAGGCGGCCTTCCTTATAAACCCGGCGCGAGGCCGGAAAGTAATGCTCGGCGTTTTGGCCGTTGTGATTCGTTCCGTTTGAATGTCCGTTTGATTGATTGTTCATTGATTTTCCTTTCTTCCTACGACGGTATTGGCCGTGTCAGGTTCCAAGGGTCTTCGCCTTGCGGCGAACTCTCAGCCGTTGGGAGGCTCCCCTGAAAAGATTGTGCGAAAAAAAATTATTTCTTCGATCGTTTGGGTTTTGTCTCGACCGGCGGCAGCAGGTCTTTGACTTTGATTGAAACTTTGGGAAAAGCGACCAGGTTGAAGTTTTGCTCTTCGGTGTAGGTTTGCTTGCTGCGATAACCGTTTGATGAAGGGTCTCGATAATCCTCCATTTCGCGAGATTGCAGATTCAACAGGCAGTACTGAACGATTCCGTTTTGCGCAAAGAGGGGCCCTTTTTCATCTCGGTCGTAAATCAAGCTGCTATCTGCAATCTCAAGTACTAAAAAAATATCTTTTGGCGTTGGGTGATTTTCGATGTAACGCTCATCCGGCGGCACGATCAGCACAATATCAGGCTCTGGTTCAGAGAAATCATTGAGCAGGATGGGGTCTTGCACTCCGATGATCGCGCGATCACCAAGTAATTTGCCCAACCAACGATTGGCCCGTTTCGTTGCGATCGCATGCTTCAGATTTTTGGGGGCCATCTGAACAATTCTCCCTTCAATCAGTTCAATCCGTTCATCTTCCTGGAAAATGCCGAATTCAATCATGCGTTGATACTCGGCGGCAGTGATCAACCGTTGGCTGATCAACCCATTGCTTGTAAAGTCCGGATTGATTCGAGATTTTGTTGGGATTTCAGTTAAAACAGACATGGGCGCTCCTCTTTAACCGCCAATGCAAGACATTGTTCTGAGCGGCTGGACGAATTCCGGATCGTTGATGTGATGACGCGCCTCTTTCTTTTCAACGGTCGCAACGATGAAGTCAATCAGATCGTCGCGTGTCGCGCCGGAGCGCAGCAATCGCTTGATGTTGTGTTCGACGGTCGAAAACAGACAGGTGCGGATCATGCCGTCGGCGGTCAGGCGAATGCGGCTGCAATGGCCGCAGAACGGTTGCGAGACCGGGTTGATGAAGCCGACTTCGCCGGGCGCGCCGTCGGCGAAGCGCCAGCGTCGTGCTGTTTCGCTTAAATTCTCGGACTTGACCCGTTCCAGCGGAAAGACTTTGTGGATGCGGGCACGGGTTTCTTCGCCCGGCATGACCATTTCGCGTTTCCAGACTTTGCCGTTGTCCAGGGGCATGAATTCGATGAAGCGGACGTGAAGGCCTTTCGCGCGGGCGAATTCAGCGAAGCTGACCGCCTGATCGTCGTTGATGCCGCGCATCATGACGCAGTTGACTTTGACCGGATGGAGCCCGGCTTCAAGCGCTGCATCAATGCCGTCGAGCACCTGCTTCAATTCGTTGCGCCCCGTCAGCAGCGCGAACCGGTCCGGCGTCAGCGAATCCAAACTGATGGTAATGCGCTGCAACCCCGCTTTTTTCAGTTTGTCGGCGCGGCCACGCAGAAAGTGGGCGTTGGTGGTCATGGCCAGGTCGGCGACGCCCGGAATTGCGGCGAGGCGTTCGATCACGCTTTCGACATCGCGCCGCACCATGGGTTCGCCGCCCGTCACGCGCAACTTGTTAATGCCCAGTGAGACGAAGACTTCTGTCAGCCGCAGAATTTCTTCGTAAGTGAGAATCTCCGCTTTCGGCTGCCATTCCATCGCTTCCTGCGGCATGCAGTAAAAACAGCGGAAGTTGCAGCGGTCGGTGACGGAAATGCGCAGGTCGCGGATGGCGCGGCCATGACTGTCTTTAAGAACTGGGAGCATGGAAAGATTTGCCGAATTCATAATGCCATTTCTTGGGGAATGCTTGCCTTTGTAATTGAACGACCGCTATTCTAACAGCCACCAATCGAAAGTCACAAAATCAACCGAAGACATCCAAGAGGCACGAACGATGCCAGAACCAATCGAATCGAAGATCCTTGCGCGTTTGCGCGAGATCGTAGGCAAGGACGCCGTCGCCTCGGACGAGGCGGAACTGATGGTGTACGAATGCGACGCGATGACCACGCACAAGTCGCGCCCGCTGGCCGTCGTCTTTCCGCGCACGACCGAACAGGTTTCACAAGTTGTCCGGCTGCTGGCCAAAAACGGCATTCCCTTCGGGCCGCGCGGCGCGGGCACGGGATTGAGTTCCGGGGCGATTGCCACCGGCTGCGAAAAAGGCGAACGCTCCGTCACCATCGAAATGGCGCGAATGAACCGTGTGCTGGAAATTGATTACGCCAATCGCCGCGCCGTCATCCAGCCCGGCTTGATCAATGTCAAACTGACGCAAGCCGTCGCCGCGCGCGGGTTTCACTATGCGCCTGATCCTTCGTCGCAGACTTCCTGCACCATCGGCGGCAACGTCGCGGAAAATGCCGGCGGCCCGCATTGTCTGAAATACGGTGCGACGACCAATCATATTCTGGGCGTCGAAGTCGTGCTGCCGACGGGCGAAATCGTCAATTTCGGCGGCGCGGGCGCAGATACGATTGGCTACGACCTGCTGGGCGTGTTCGTCGGCAGTGAAGGCACGATGGGCATCACCACCAAAGTCACCGTCCGCCTGACGCGCAATCCGCAATTGGTGGTCACTTTGCTGGCGGACTTTTTGGACATCAACGATGCGAGCCGCGCCGTGTCGGCGATCATCGCCGCCGGCATGCTGCCCGCCGCGCTGGAAATGATTGACAAGGTGACGATCAACGCCGTCGAAGATTCGATCTACGCCGCAGGTTATCCGCGCGATGCGGCAGCGTGTTTGATCGTCGAGCTCGACGGTTTGCGCGCCGGATTGGACACACAGGCGCGGAACGCCGCCGAGATTTGTTATCGCCACAACGCCCGCATCGTTCGCGAAGCCCGCGACGAAACCGAGCGCAAAAAACTCTGGGCGGGACGCAAAGGCGCGTTTGGCGCGCTCGGTCGCGTCAGCCCCGACCTGCTGGTGCAGGACGCGGTTGTTCCTCGAACCAAATTGCCGGAAACGCTGGCCGGAATTTACGCCATCGGCGCGAAATACAAACTGAAGCTTTCGACCGTCTTTCACGCGGGCGACGGCAACCTGCATCCAAACCTGAACTACGACGGGCGCAACGCCGAAGAGGTCGCGCGCGTTCACGCCGCCAGCAAGGAAATCATGAAACTTTGCGTGGACACCGGCGGTTCGATCAGCGGCGAACACGGCGTCGGCGTGGACAAGATTGACTACATGCCGATGATCTTCGACCAGGCTTCGCTGGACGCGATGCTGGCGGTCAAGGATGTCTTCAACCCGCTGGGGTTGTGCAATCCGGGCAAAGCGGTTCCGGCGCAGAAAATGTGCCGGGAACATAAAAAAGGTTTTGACTTTGCTGCTGTCTGAAAGTGCATTTGAAGGTAAAGACAGAATGGATGAAAAAATCTCTCGTCGTTTGGTGCTGGCTGGTTTGACGGCTACGGCGGTTCCGGCTTTGATGCCAGTCCAAATCAAGGCATTTCAACAAACTCTAGCGCCGCAAACGAACAAAGTCAGCGATAGATTCTCGCCTGCCGATCCTGGCGCAGTGCAGCTTCAAGGCTTCTTGGGCGACCGCTGCCAGAAGAATGCGCGCGTCCGCCTGCTTGCCAGAAATGAAAACGAGTTGCTTGGTGGATTTCAGCAGCGCCCCGGCAAGCAGGCCTGGGTCGGCGAACACGCCGGTAAATGGCTGCATGCGGCGACGCTGGCCTGGCGGTATACCAAAGATGCAGAGCTGAAAGCCAAGCTGGATCGCGTCGCGGCCGCGCTGATCGCCACGCAGCAGCCGGATGGCTATCTGGGAACGTATGCCGACGGCCAGCATTGGGCGATGGGCAAGGAGCAAGGCTGGGATGTCTGGGTTCACAAATACAATTTGATCGGTTTGGTGACTTACGCAGCCCACTCCGGCAATTTGACCGCGCTGGAGGCCGCGAAAAAAGCCGCTGACCTGCTACTCAAAACTTTTGGCAAGGAGGGCGCGCTCGACATCAACGAACGCAGCACGCACGCCGGGATGGCTTCAGGCAGTGTGATGGAACCGATGGTGCTGTTGTACCGCACGACGAACGATGAGCGCTACCTGGAATTCGCCCGGTTTCTGGCTGAAAAATGGGAAGAACCGAATGGCCCGAAGATCATCAGCACGTTGACCAATCAAAAATCCGTTCAACAAACCGCCAACGCCAAAGCTTACGAAATGCTGTCCTGCCTGGTTGGCTTGTGCGAGCTGTACCGTGCGACCGGCGACGCGAAATATCTGACGCCTGCCGTCAACGCCTGGCAGGATATTGTCACGAATCAACTGCTGATTACCGGTAGCGGCAGCAGCAAGGAGCACTGGACCGCCCCGCGCCAGTTCCCAAGTTCAGCGCAGTCCGATGTCGCCGAAACCTGTGTGACGGTGAGCTGGATTCAACTCAATCAGCAATTGCTGCGGCTGACCGGGCAGGCGCGCTACGGCGACGAACTGGAGAAGACGATTTACAATCATCTGGCGGCGGCGCAGCGGCCGGATGGCGGGGCCTGGGCTTACTTCACGGCGTTAGACGGAAAGAAACCTTACAAAACGGAACAGAACTGCTGCACTTCCAGCGGGCCGCGCGGCTGGGCGATGCTGCCGGCTTTGGCCTATATGACCAGCGAGGACGGTGTCGTCATTAACTTCTTCACTTCCGGCACGGCAGCGCTCAAAGTCGGCGGCGAGACCGTCGTCGTCCGGCAGCAAACCGCCTATCCGGTGGATGGCCGCGTCGCCATCACCGTCACCGTGCCGAAGCCGATGAAATTTGCCCTGCGCGTGCGAGTGCCTTTGTGGTCGGCGATTGCCGGATACAAAACCAAACCGGGCGATTACTGGGTGTTGCGGCAAACCTGGAGCCGCACGCAAACCATCACGCTGGATTTTTCCATCCCGATTCGCGTCGTACCGGGCGAAGGCGGGAGCGCGGGAAAACTGGCGGTCGTGCGCGGGCCGCAAGTTTTGGCCGTGGACGAACAGTACAATCCGGGCCTGAATCTGATTTCCGCGGCGGCGATTTCGATTCGCCCGCCGCAGCTTAAATCCAGCGTCAGCCAGCGCGACGCCGATGGCGGGCCGGTTTACGAAACGCCCGCGGTCCTGATGCAAGACACGGAAATGTTCAAGACCGGTGAACGCATCACGCTGCGCCTGGTTCCATTCGCCTCCGCCGGAGCCAGCGGCAGGGAATTTGGCGTCTGGCTTTCGCAAAGCCGCGCCAGCGGGAGTTCGGAGGACGGACAGTAAATCATCAGATTGCGATGCCTTACCGAGACCTGTCCGCCCGAGGATTTGGTCTTCAGGCCCAGATAGTTTTTACCCCTGCCGGAAGCTTGAGCGTCCGGTCTTTACAAGGAGACTTCATGCGACTTCGTTACTTCGCTGCTTTGCTTGGCCTTTTTATCCTGACCACCAGCGCCTTTGCGCAGGCGCAACAGGCGACTCCGCCGCCGGATTCCGCCGAAGCCCTGAAGCAGCAACTGAACCGTTTGCAACAGCGGGCGGTGGATTGGCCGCAATTGAGCCGCTATAAAGACGCCAATACCAAGGTACCCGCCCCGGCCAAAGACGAGGACCGTGTGGTTTTCATGGGCGATTCGATCACTGACGGCTGGAAACTGGCCGAATATTTTCCCGGCAAACCGTACATCAATCGCGGGATTAGCGGACAAACCACGCCGCAGATGCTGATTCGTTTCCGCCCCGATGTCATCGCGCTGAAACCCAAGGCCGTCGTCATTCTGGCCGGAACCAACGACATCGCCGGCAATACCGGCCCGATGACCCTGGAGATGATCCAGAACAACTACGCTTCGATGGCCGAACTGGCGAAGGCCAACGGCATCAAAGTCGTCTTCTCTTCCGTGCTGCCGATTCACGATTACGGCAAAAACAAGGTCTCCGAACGCCGCTCGCCGGAAAATATCCTGAAGCTGAATGAATGGCTGAAGGCGTACTGCAAGGCGCACGGCCACACCTACCTGGACTATTTCGGCAAGACAACTGACGACAAGGGAATGCTGAAAGCCGAACTGGCCAACGATGGGCTGCATCCGAACGCCGAAGGGTACAAGCTGATGGCGCCAATGGCGGAAGCTGCAATTCAGCAGGCGTTGAAGAAACGATGAAGTCAGAATGATGAATGATGAATTGATGAACAGGCGGTACTCATCATTCATCACTTATCGTTCATCATTGCGAAGATGCACAAAATTACAGTCATTCGCGGAGACGGCATCGGGCCGGAAGTTTGCGATGCCGCGATTCGCGTTATCGAAGCGACCGGCGTCAAATGCCAGTGGGATTTCGCGCTGGTCGGGCGTGAAGCGGAAAAGGAATTCGGAACGCCTTTACCTGCCCAAACGGTGGAAAAGATTCGGGCGAATGGCGTCGCGCTGAAAGGGCCGGTGATCATTGAAAAGATGGGAGACAAGGTGGTTGTGTCTCACGATGACCATACCCAGCGCGTGTACTCGAACGCCAACACCGCCTTGCGAATCGAGCTGGGCGCATATGTCAACGTTCGCCCCCTGCGGGCCTTTGAGGGCGTTCAGGCGCATGCGCCGAAGCTGGATGTGGTCGTTATCCGCGAACTGACTGAGGATTTGTACAGCGGTTACGAGCACTGCATTGGCGATGACGCCGCCGAAGCGATCAAAATCACGACCAGAAAAGCCACGGCACGCGCCGCGCGCTTCGCGTTTGAATATGCCGTGCGCCGCTGGCGGCGGCGGCTGAGCATCATTCACAAAGCCAACGTTCTGCAATTGACTGACGGGCTGTTCCTGCGCACCGCCCGCGAAGTCGCTGAAGATTATCCGAAAATCAAATGCGACGACGAGATGATTGATTCCTGCGTGTATCAACTGGCCTGCAAACCCGAAGGCTGGGACGTGCTGCTGATGGCGAATCAGTACGGCGACATCATTTCGGATTTGTGCGCGGGACTGGTCGGCAGTTTCGGCCTCGCTCCGGGCGCCAGCTTCGGCGACGACGTGGCGATTTTTGAAGCCGCGCACGGCGCGGCGCTCGATCTGGCCGGGCAAAACAAGGTCAATCCGGCGGCGCTGATTCTGTGCGGTGCGATGCTGATGGAACACCTGGAAGAGTTTGAAGCCGCGCAGCGCATTCGCGATGCAGTCAAAGCCGTCATCAAACATGGCCGCATCGTCACACCCGACCTTGGCGGTTCGGCGAAAACGACGGCAATGACGAACGTCATCATTGATCATCTTTGAGCGCCATTAGCAATGAAAATCCATAGACTAATCTGGCCTGAAGAAAGGATTGACCATATTGCGCGCCATGGTGTTACACCCGAAGAGGTTGAAGAAGTTTGCTTTACCAATCCGTTGGTGTTGCGGGCAAAGGCGGAAGGGCTCAATCCAGTTTATTATGTGTTGGGGCAAACGGACGCAGGCCAATATTTGTTTTGCGTGGTGATTCAATTTCCAGATGGAAATGGTTATCCGGTCACGGCGCGACCGATGACGGACAAAGAGAAACGGCGTTATCGCCAATGGAAAAATCTATGAAAGTTACAACTCTTCCACAAACAGATTCAATTCAGGAACTTGCGCAGTTTTGGGATAGGCATGACCTTACGGATTTCGATGACCAACTCGAAGTCGTTATTCCGTCCGTGTTCGAGCGAGAAGCTACTGTCGAAGTCCACCTGGCTGCGCCAGAAGCAGAGACCGTTGAAGAACTCGCTAAATCCAAAGGCATACAATCAGCAGATTTGATTCGGGAGTGGGTACTTGAAAAGTTGCATGCTGCTTAAGAGTTTGAGACTAGAAACGTGAATTCTTGAGGTCTGAAGATTATGAGAAGAAATCTTTTCCTACGGGGTTTAAGCTTTGTCAGCATCCTGCTTCTGGTCGTTTTTTATTTTCGTTTCAGTCTCGCCCAGCCGCCACAAAATCAACCCAAGGCTTTTATGGACGGCTCCGGGCCTGGCTGGCGGACACTTGGCGAGCAGGACTTTGCCGGGGTTAATGGTTATGACGACACCTGGTCGTGGAAAGACGGCTTGCTGACCTGCACGGGCAAACCGATTGGCGTGATGCGCTCGCGGCAGATGTTCACCAATTTTGAATACGTCGTCGAATGGCGGCATCTGCGTTCGGCGGGGAATTCCGGCACCTTCGTCTGGGTTCCGGAAGAAGCGCTGAAAGACCTGAAGCCGGATGTGCTGCCCAAATGGGGCATCGAAGTGCAGATGCTGGATCACGGGTACAAGGAACAGTACGAAAAGAGCAGCGGCAAGAAAGGCGACTGGTTCACGACCAACGGGGATATTTTCGCCGTTGGTAATTCCAAGCTGAAGCCGTTTCCGCCGCTTTCGCCCAATGGTTCACGCAGCTTTCCGCGCAAGAACCTGAGCAAAGGCTTCGGCGAATGGAATCATTACTACGTCCGCGCCATCAACGGCGAGGTGCGGTTGTGGGTGAACGGCGAAGAGGTTTCGGGCGGCAATGGCGCGGAACCGCGAACAGGCTATTTGTGCCTGGAATCGGAAGGTTCGCCGATTGAATTCAAAAACATTCGCATTCGCGAATTGCCTTAATCCTTTTCCTTCGCTTGCGCCAGCTTTTCAAGCAACGTTTGATATTGCGTCAACCTGGGCGTTTGCCAGCCGATCAACTTTGCCATGTCATCCCATCGCCGGAGTTGCACGCCCTCGCGTGAAAACGGCAAGGCTTCAAACCGCCGGATTTCTTCTTCGTCCATCGGCCCGCCTTGCAGAGCCAGGCTTTGCACTGAGGCTGACGACAGGCAGGCAAGATATGCTTTGTCCGTTGCGCACAAATAGCGTTTGGCGGCGACGTGCAGTTTGACGGGGTCAGCCACGGCGGGCGGGAAGTATTTGGCCAGCCAGCCGCCGCCGATTCTTTCATGTTTGGCGTCAATGCCTTGATCGGCGATGTCTTCAGGAAGTTTGTGCAGCAGGTGGCCGATGTCGTGCAGCAAGGCGGCGGCGATCAGACTGTCAGGCGCGTTGGCCTGTTCGGCTTGAAACGCGGTTTGAAGCGCGTGTTCCAGTTGCGACACCGGTTCGCCGAAATAAGCTTCCTCGCCCCGCCGCGCGAACAGATCGAAGATTTCATCCACTACATTCATGATTGCTCTCGATAACAACCGGGTCGCTAGCGCTCCCCGTACTGAACCGGTCGTCGTTGATTGATCAGAAAGACCAGTGCGGCCAGGCTGGAAAGCACGGCGACAATGGCCAGCGCGTTGAATGCGCCCTGCCAGCCGTAGGCGACCGAAATGCGCGCAATGCTGTCGCCGGCCAGCACGCCGCCCAGATAACCAACGCCGTCAATGATGCCCGCCGCCGTGGCGCTGCCCTGCTTGCCGCCGAAATCCAGCGAAAGCGCGCCTGCCAGATACGAGTACGGACCAATCAACGTGAAGGCGACCGCCGAAACCAGCCAGATCGGAATACTTGCCGAACCGGCAAAGTTGAAATTGCCGAGCGCGAGCAAGCCCACGCACGATAGCAGCAAGCCGATCAGGATGATCATCGCGCGTCCGCCGCGCCCCAGCTTGTCGCTGATGAATCCGGCCAGCAGCACCGACACGCCGCCAAAGAAAGGGAAGAGGGCGCTTTTGCTGGCGGCCTCGGCTTTGGTCAGGCCGACGACCTGGGTGAAGTAGGTCGGCGTCCAGGTATTGAACGTTTCGCGCAGCAGCGTGCAGCCAAGCGATAACACGCAGACGATCAAAAACGCCGGACTGCGCAGGAAGGCCAGCAGCAGAGTTTTGAAGACCAACGGTTTTGCGTTGTCCGCATTATTGCCAATCAGGTTGTCCGGATTGGCCGGCGGTTCGGGTAATCCGATGTCGCGCGGCGATTCCTTCAACAGGAAAAGCATGATGATAAAGATCGCCAGCATCACGCCCGCCGCCACGAAAAAGACGCCGCGCCAGCCAACGCCTTGTTGAATCAGCCAGCCCATGAACTGCCGCGCCGCCGCATCGCCAAACAGATAGCTTTGGCTGATGATGCCCATCGCCGTGCCGTAGGCCGAATACGAAAACCAGCGCGACGCCAGCTTCACCGCGCCGGGCCAGCCCATGGATTGCAGCACACGATTCAGCAGCCAGGCGAATGTGAAAAGCGGAAAACCGCCGCCCATCGCAAACAACGCCGTGAAACAGATTGCGCCCGCCGTGCCCAGCAAAAAAGTGCGGCGGCCACCCAGATAGTCGGCCAGGGTGCCGCTGAAAAACTTCCCGATGGCATAGGCAAAGACGCCGAACGATGCGATGGTGCCCAGTCGAACTTTGGCGTCAGCCGCGCTGATGCCTTTTGCCGCCAGTTCGTCAATCATTAGCGGCAGCGCCACGGAAAAGTTCGACCGGCACAGGTAATACCCGGCGTAGCCGACAATCAGCAAGGCGACCGTCAACATTTGCCAGCGCAACAGTCTGGTGGAGGAATTGTTTTCTAGATTCATTTTGAATGTCGCTTGAGCAAAGAGGGCTTTTCAACACAAAGGTTCAAAGGTTTTATGGCACTACAAGGATATGAGTGGGTAAGAAATGCTTTTTTCATCGCAAAGGAACAAAGGGACAAAGGTTCAAAGGGCTTGAAGGAAAAAGATTAACTCTTTCCCCAAAAAACGTTTTCCCTTTGATCCTTTGTCCCTTTGTGTTGAAACTGATGACCCATTGAAAATCCTGTAGTGCCGGTTTTATGAAGGAATCTGTTATTCACTTTCCTTCTTCAGATTTGGGTAGCGTTATGGTTTCGTCTTCCAGCACGCCATTTAACACTCGATGAATCCCATTCTTGACGTACTTCTCGCCAAAGTTAATGACCATCGCGAGCTTCAAATCCAGTAAGCGCAAGTAGGTGCGTGCCTGAGCTTCAAAAATCGAGTTGTAGGTCGTGAGCGCCTTGTTTTCAACGATCACTTTTTTCTCCACCAACATGTCAAGGCGTAAAGGATTGGCTAAGGTTCGCCCCTTATAAACGATGGGAACATTCAATTGACGCTCGACAAGCATGCCAACTCTTTGCAGTTCCCAGGTCATGGCTTCTTCATAAACACTTTCCAGCAGGCCGGGACCGCCAAGAGTACGATGGACTTCGATAGCTGCGTCAGTGATGTACTTACTGATTTGATTCTCCGTCACATTTCCCCCTTTGTCCCTTTGTTCCTTTGTGATGAAAAGTCCCGCTTCAGAGAACTATTCGGAATGGAGTGCAGCTAATGCTTGTTCGTGCAGCGTTTGATTGGTCGCCAGTCCCTGGCCGTTGGCGTAATCAATTTTGCCGCTCAGATCGGTGAATGTCCCGCCCGCGCCTTGCAGAATGGGCGAAAGCGGCGCAACGTCGTGATACTTCAATCCATCCGGTTCGATCATTACGTCGGCCAGTCCGGCGGCGACCAGGTAATAGCCGTAGCAATCGCCGAAACCGCGCACCAGCCGGACGCGTTTGGCCAGCCGCTGCAATTGCGGACTGCGTTCGACCGCGTACAGATCGCGCGGGTCGGTGATGATCATCGTGGCTTCGGCCAGTTCGGTGGTTTTCGAAACGGCGCAGGGCTTGCCGTTCAGGAAGGTGCCGGTTTCCGCCGAACCGATCAGCAGTTGATCCTGAATCGGAAAGTAGATCGAACCGAGCGCCGGCACGCCGTCGCGTTCCAGGGCGATCATGATTCCGAATAGCGGCGTGCGCAGGACGAAGGATTTCGTGCCGTCAATCGGATCAATGATCCAGCGGTGGGAGCCGGATTTTTTCGTTTCGCCGAACTCTTCACCTTGAATTGAATAATCGGGAAACTGTTTTTCCAGCGCCTGCCGCAGAAAGGTTTCGACTTCGCGGTCGGCTTTGGTGACGGGCGAATCGTCGGGTTTGCGTTCGAGTTCGACCGGCGAATTGTAGTGGCGGCGAACGATGGCGCCTGCCTTCAGGCTCAACTCGCCGAGGATGGAAAAGTAGGAATGTAGGTTGTTCATAGCGGGCGGATTGTACCTTGAACCTGCGGTTTTCGAGCAGGGCGCTGTGGTAGACTTCGCCGCGCCCCGATGAAATTCCGAACGGAGCAGTGATGACGAAAAACAGTTTCTTGCGTATCTGTCTTGCGGCAATGTGGTTGATGGCGGGGTGCCAGGTGCTTCGTAGTTCGCAGCGCGCGGTTGAGCTTTCCAACCAGGAACTGAAAACGGCGATTCAGGTCAAGCCGGATTCAACCCCGCTGGAAAAGGTCAACTCCGCAGCGATTGAGCAGACGACCTACACCACCAGCTACGATGCTTCGTACGCCAAGCTGGATTACCCGAACGGCGATGTGCCGAAAGAAACGGGCGTTTGCGCCGATGTGGTGGTGCGCGCGTTTCGCAGCGGCGGCATTGATCTGCAAAAAGAACTGCACGGAGACATGACCGCGAACTTCAAGAAGTACCCGCAAAAGTGGGGGGCGCGGAGACCGGACAAGAACATTGATCATCGCCGCGTGCCGAATCTGATGACCTGGTTCGACCGGCAAAGAAAGTCTTTGCCAATCACTCAGGAGCAGAAAGATTATTTGCCGGGCGACGTGGTCGCCTGGCAACTGGATAACGGGTTGCTTCACATCGGGATGATCAGCAAGATCAAGGTCGAAGGCCAGGAACGCTACGCCGTGGTTCACAACATCGGCATCGGCGCGCGGCTGGAAGACGTTTTGTTCGCCTGGAAGATCATCGGGCATTACCGGTATTTTTGACTTTGGCTTTTCAGATTTGAGATTTGAAATTCGGAATTGGAGATTCACGTTTGAAAACACAACCCCGTCCCATTCCCGCTCAGGCTCCCGGAATTGAAGTGAAACCCTCGACCATTGACGGCAAGGGAACCTTTGCCACCATCCCCTTCAAAAAAGGGCGCAAGATTGCCGAATTCGTCGGCGAGAAAATATCGCGTGTCGAAACGGCCAAACGGCTGCGCGGCAAACGCCGGATTCGCATCTGCGGCCTGGATACCTACTGGGCGATTGACGGCAGTGTCGGCGGCAACGGCACGCAGTTCATCAATCATTCCTGCGCGCCGAACTGTTCCCTGCGGCAGGTGCGTGGCCATCTGATTTTTTTCGCGTTGAAAGACATCGCGCCGGGCGACGAAATCCTGCTTGATTACGAAGAGTCCTACCACGACGACAACAAGAAATGTCAGTGCGGCGCACCGAACTGCCGTGGCCGCATCAACAAATAATTCGCAGCAACGGCACGCCGGAGGGCGGACGTTTCGTCCGCGCTCCGGCATTACGAACTCGCTGAGTTGAGCCATTACTCAAGAATTTATCGGGACAAGTATTCATTGCGCCAAAACAGACCAATTTGCGGCGATGCTGACGTTGTGTGAATGCCGCCTGTGGATCAGGCAATTTCACAAGGAGTTGAAATGACCGCACGAAGTTGTCCGCGCTGCCTGGCCTTTCTGATGTTGCTGGCGCTCTCTGGAATGTACGCTTCTCGCCAGAATGCCGCGGCGCAAAATGGCGCGCCAGTTCCGCGCCGCCCGGAATTGGGCGTTCCCAAGCCGCTGCCCTCGCGGTGGAATGCGGGTTTGACCGTGACGCAAACCAGCGCGGTCTCCATCGCCGGGAAGATGTATTTTTCATCGTCGAAATTATCCGCCAACTGGTCGCCGCCGGACGCACTGATAAATCATTACGAACTCATCGCCACTGACACGATCAGCTCCTTCGCACAAACTTTTACGACAAACGCGACCCAGCTTACAGTTGCTGGCTTGAAATCCGGCACACAGTACAACCTGCATTTGAAAGCCTGCCGCGACCAAAACTGCTCACAGTTCATGACAGCGGACAAGGACGCACAAGGCGCGACTTCGGAAGAGTATTGGCAGGTGCAGGGAGCTGGCAATTCTTACGCAACCGCAACGCGTATTGTCAGTGACGGCAACGTCGGCGCGTATGCCATGCGATTCGGTGAATGGGCGGGCGCGGAGCTATCGGGCAGATTGCAGCTTTACTACAACCCGCTTCAGGGCACGGAGAAAGGCGCCAAACCGGCGGTCACCGCGACCGTGGCGAATAGTGTTGCGGCGGCGTCTTCATTCACAGGTATTTCCGGATATGGTTTGAAAACTCCCTGCGGAAACGTGCCGCCGGGTCAGCCGCCGCCCAACTGTCCGGGCAACAGTCTGGTTCGGAATCTTTCGCTGTTTCAGGCCGTGCCGATGAATGGATTCGTCCGAATGTTTTTTGAAGCCAACGGCACGGATCAAAAAAATCGCATTCTGTATCTGGACAGCCAGGATGGTTACACCGGTCGCGATTTCAATCGCGGCGCGGGGACGTTCTGTCAGTCCATGAACGATTATGCGCCCGGAGGCGATTGCGAACCGAAAGTCGCCGTCGGTGTGCAGGGCGATGCGGTCGAAGGCAATCCAGGCATTCAGAATGTCCGGCAATTCAAAATCGTTTATCCAAAATTGCCCCCGCTAAATGACGAACGGTGGGACGGCGCGGCGGGCACGCCGATGGTTTTCACCGTGAATCCGGCCAGTCAGGCCTGTTCGCCGTATAACTTCACGCAAGGCTATGCGGTTTGGGACGGCGCGCGCTGGCAGGTGCAGTATCAACCGAACGGCTGCCCGAAGATGTTCGAGCAGATGCAGGCGCCAAACCCCGTGCATCTGGGCGGCGCGCGCTACAAGCTGTATTTCAACAACACCATGGCCTTGCGCGGCCAGCCGTCGAATCCGCTCACGGACACCAAACCGATGAAGGTCTTTTATGCCGACGCCGCGCTGACGGGCAGTCCAAACGCGGTTGAATTTGAAGACTGGGAAGCGACCGCAATGGCGCGCGAAGTTCATTATCTGTGGCCGGACGGCAGCGAAGTTAATCTGGAAAACGAAAGCAAGCTGGATGATCACGTGACTCTGATGCCGACGGGCGATCCGAATTTTCAGGTGATGTATTCAAATCTTTCGAGCATTCAAACTCCGTCCACGCCGCCGTTCATCGGCATGCTGGCGCTGATCAATCCTTGAGGATCAAAAGGCTGAGCGGATGAAAGATCGCAGAGGGTTGAAAAGCGTGCCGATGGCAAGCGAACCGGAGCCAGCCGAAGTCGGGGTGGAGCAGGAAGACTTCGAGTTGGTGCGGCGCTTCAAACACGATGGCGATTTGGCGGCGTTTGAATCGCTGTTTCGCCGGCATCAGCAATATGTCGCGGGCCTGTGTTTGTCGCTGTTGCGTTCACAGGCTGAAGCCGAGGACGCGATGCAGGAGGTTTTCATCAAGGTCTATCGCGGCTTGGCGGCGTTCGAGCCGAAGGTGACCTTTCGCGGCTGGCTGTACCGGATTACGGTCAATCACTGCCGCGATTTGATTGACCAGCGCCAGCGCCGCGCCGAAGACAGTGACGACGAATTGCTGGCGGCGATTGCGACTTTGCCGAAACAGGAGACGCAGTTGGTGGCAACGATGACGCTGGAAGCTGCGCTGGCGAAATTGAAGCCGGATTATCGCGTCGCCTTTATCCTGCAAGCCGTCGAAGGCCGCACGATCGGCGAAGTCGCCGATGTGCTGGGCATCGGCTTTGAAGCGGCGGCCAGCCGGTTGCGCCGCGCATATCAGCAGTTTGTGAAGGCTTACGACGCGATTGATCGCAGACAGTGAAAAAAGACAAGGAAGCTTCGCGCTTTTTTGACAGCGAGCGGGACGCTCGCTGTCCCAGGTTATGAATCTTGCCGAACGAATAGAATGCCGAGCCGTTGAGGATTTGCTGGTTGCGCTGGCGGCTGGTGAATTGGAAAGCGAACATGACGCGCAACTTCGCGCGCATCTGGACGATTGCGCCGTCTGCGGGGAAGCGTTCGCCGCGATTCAACGGGCAGGGGAACTGGCGGTTTCGCTGAAACTCGCCAGCCCGGAACTGGACCGGTATCCGGAATTTCTGCGCCGTCTGGCGGCCAGCGAAGCGCAAGCTCCGCGCGAAGCGGAAAGCCTCGCGTTGAGTTCGGCAGAACGCAATCTTGAATCCTTGAGCGGGGCCGCCGCGCCAACCGAAGCCGGCGTGGCGGCGGTCATTCCGTTTTTCGGCAATCGCGTGGCAGTGCGCAATGGTTTCGGGCAGGGGTTCGATTTGCGCGTCACTTCATCGCGGGGCAGGCAATGGCTTCATCTGTCCGCGAAATCTCTGACGCGGGTTGCGGCAGTAACTGCGGGCGTCAGCTTGGCGGCGGGAATCTCTATTGTTGCGTTGCTGTTGATCTTCTTTTCTTTTGGCAATGGCCCGCAGCCGGCGTCTCAAACTCCGCCGCGCGCCGAAGAGCTGCATTCAGGTGATGAGGCCAACCTGTCGCCTCGCGGGATGCCGCCTCGCAGGGCGGATGACGCGCCGTGGATTCAAACGGCGTCGAATGCCGAACGAACGCTGGCAATTTGGGCGGAAAATGCTCAACTGCAAGCCGGTTGGATCGAACACGAAAATCGTACTTTGTCCGCTCCATTCCTGCTGGCAGCGCCGGTTTTGGAGAACCGTCCGCCGATGACGCCGCGAATGGCGGAATGTTCGGCTGCCACCGATGGCAAAGACTTCGTTGTGTTGCGAGAAGTCGAAGGAGCGATTTATCTGTTGCGTCTCGGCCGTCAAGCTGAAGTAATGCCGCCGATTTTGATCAGCCGGAAAGGCGCGCAGCCGGATGTTGCCTGGATTGGAGATCGCTACGTCGTGGTGTGGGTTGTGCCGGATATGGTTTCTCCGGCGATTGAGATGATCGAACTGGGAAGCGATGGCAGACCGCTGCAAACATCGGCGACCGTGGTTGCCCAAACCGAACAAGGCGACAAAGTGGGATTGCCGGGCGTCATCGGCGGCGGCAATCAGGTGCTGGTTTCCTACTTCCTGCAGGGCGGCGGGCTGATGACGAGGACTCTGAAAAAAAACGGGAACGGATATGAAGCTTTGCCGCCCGTGGAAGCTGGAATCGCCGAAGGCCCATTTCACAGGCCGATTCGGTTGTTAACCTTGCCGGATAGCTATCTGGCTTGCTGGGACATCGCTCACACTGAAGGCGCGGAGATACGGCTGGCCAGGCTGGACCGGCAGGGAAGGCCGATGGACATGAAAGTGCTGGCGCGTGCGCGCACGCCGATCACTTCTTTCGATGTGAAAGCGTCCGCAGACGGTGGCGTGATTTTGCTTTGGTCGGAAGTGCAGCCGGGCGGCGCGCTGACCTTCAGACAGCGTTTCTCGCTGGACGGCCATCCGCGGGGGCAGGCGGAGAATGTTCAAACCGCTTCCAGCAAACCCCCGGCGGTTGTCTTTGGCGATGCGGACGCAAAGACGCTGATCTGGCGGGACGCTTGGCAGGCTGGCGGATCGCAACTCGGTTTGAAGAGGCTCGATTGATGCTTGCGTCCCGTCAGACCGTCAGGCGTTTCTTTTCGCGTTCGATCTTTTCAGGAAAGGCCACGAGCAAACCGGCTTTTTCCTTGGCCCAGCGACGGTCTTCCGCAGCAATTTCCTTCTGCCGCGCCAGAAACGCAGAGACTTGAACAATTGCGGGGCCGCCGAAAACCTGGCGGACTTCGACAAAATGAACCGGCGAAAGCGCGTTGATCAATGTGGCGCGATCTGTTTTCAGCGCACGGTCAAGCGCATCTTCGGCGACAGCCAGCAGGGCCGAGACGATTTCTTCGTGCGAGGCTTCAACGCCGGGCAGGCGTTTGGCGGCGAGCGCGACCAGCCGATGCGCGGCTTTGAAACTCAAGCCTTCTTCGCGCACCAGGGTGTCGGCCAGTTCGGTCATCGTCAGAAAACTTCCCGCGGCTTTCTTTCGCAAGGCTTCGCGATCCACCTGAATGGCGCTGACCGAACCGGTGAGCAGGCGAATGGCGCGACTGGCTTCGCTGAAGGTCGAAAAGACCAGCGGCTGCAAATCGTCTTCCACGTCGTTGATGTCGCCGAACGGCGTATTGTGAACGCTGGTCATCACCGCCTGCGCCTGACCGAAGGCTTTGCTCAGCAAAATACGTGTGTGTTCCAGCGAAACCGGATTCCGTTTCTGCGGCATGATCGAACTGGTCTGGACGTAGGCATCGCTCAACCGGATGTAGGAAAACTCCTGTGTCGCCCAGAGCAGCAAATCCTGCGTGAACTTGCCCAGACTGACCGCCGACGTGGCCAGCGCGCTGACCGCTTCCAGCAGGTAATCAATCCCGCCGATTGCGCCGTAGGAATTTTCCACAACGGCTTCAAAACCCAGCAGTTTCGCGGTCAGTTCGCGATCAATCGGAAAGCCCGTGGTCGTGATGGCGCAGGCGCCGAGCGGGCTGCGGTTGACGCCCGCGAAGGCTGCTTTCAACCGGATGATGTCGCGCGAAAGGAATTCAATGGCGGCGGACAGGTAATGCGCCAGCGTGGTCGGCTGCGCCGGTTGCGTGTGCGTGTGCGCGGGCATGACGGTTTTCAAATTGGCTTGCGCCAGCTTGATCAACTCCGCCCGCAACGCGGCGAGGTCATTGGCCAGACTCCAGACTTCTTCGCGCAACCGCATTCGATAGAGCGTCACATCAATGTCGTTGCGGCTGCGCGCGATGTGCAACTTGCCGGCCAGGTCTTCGCCGATCAGCTTGATCAGTTCGCGTTCGACGAAAAAGAAAAGGTCTTCCACGGAACCGTCATACCTGGCGCGCCGGATTTTGGCGCGGTCAAGGTTATCCAGACCCGTCAGGATGGTCTTCGCTTCTTCGCGCGAAATGATCTGCTGCCGGGTGAGCATGACGGCGTGCGCATAATGAATATGCATCAGCGCCTGGAAAAAATGTTTTTGCGCGTCGGCGAAGTTGGGAGCAAGAATGGTTTCAGCGTAAACGGGGGCAGGGAATTTGTCAGACTTCAGGGTTGATTTAGATGTCATCACACTCAAAAAAGCTTTGCCACGGGGCGCAGGAAGAACACTGTGAATTGTTACTTTCCGTGTTCTCCCTGCGCTCCGTGGCCTTCAAAACTAGAAATGGAATTTGAATCCGAGTTGGAAAATGCGCTGCGGGAAGCCGCCGGTGGCGACTTGGCGTTTATTGGTTGCCGTCAGGATGTTTGGCGCTGTTGATGTGGCCAGCGACCCGTCGGCATTGACCGGCACGACCGCGTTGACGCCGGAGATGTTGAGAATATTGAAGAGGTTGGTGAACTCGCCGATGATCTCAAAGCGCATCGCTTCGTGGATGGGGATGAAGCGCGAATAGCGCAAATCCACCTGCCGCACGTTGCCGGTTGTCTGCGTGTTGCGTCCGCCGAACAGCGGGCGGTCGTTGGTGGCCACGCCGTCGCCATTCAGATCGCGATTGCCGCGCACATTGACGCGGAAGCCGGTGTTGGCGCGGGCGATGATGCCGAGCTGGTTGCCGTTGAAAATGGCGTTGGCGACGGGGTTCGACAGCTTGAATTGCGGATTGATGACCGCGCTGGCGATGAAGGTGTGGCGCTGGTCAGCCAGCGAATTGCCTCGGTCGCGGCGGCGATTGGTCGGATCGGACGGGAACTCGGTCGAATCAATGATGTTGATTTCCGGCGCGTCGTCAATGCCGTGCGCCAGCGTGTAGGACGCGCTCAACTGGTAACCGTGCGAGAAGCGTTTGTTGAGCGTGAGCGAACCGGCATTGTATTCCGACTGGCCGACCGATTCGGTGATGTCAATGTTGTTGAAGTCCGTGTTCGGACGCGCGCCGGTGCCGAAGATGGCGCGGCCATCGGCCAGCCTGCCGGTGATCGGTGGCAGATTGGTGCGCCGGACGACAGGAATTCGATTGCCGCGCACATGCACGTAGCCGGCGGTGATGGAGAAGTCGCGCCAAAGCTCCTGCTCAATTTGCAGGTTCTGGTTGAATGAGTACAGGTTCGCGAAGTCCGGCGAAATGGCGTCAATCGAAACCTTCGGCGGCGTGACGCCCGTCAGCGTCGCCGAGTTCGGAAACGCGGGCGCGCCCGGATCGGTCGGACGCAGCGAAAAGCTGCGCGTCAGCGGGTCGCCGTTGTTCTGAATCGCGTTCTGATAAAACAACAATCCCGGAGCATCGTAAAAGATTCCGGCGCTGGCGCGAATGACCGTTTTGCGGCTTCCGCCAAAGCTATAGGCCAGACCCAGGCGCGGCGCGAAGTTGTTCGTGTCGCGGTTGAATCTTCGAGAAATATCCAGCGGCGCATTCCCGCGCGCTTCGGGGATATCGTAAAACTCGTGACGAAGGCCGTAGGTGACTTTCAGATTCGGTTTGACCCGCCAGTCGTCCTGGAAAAAGAGCGAGTAGAACTCCGAGTTATATTCAATGTTCGGATCGCCTGCGATTTGCGTAAAGGTCGCATAGCTGCGCGTGTTCACGTTATTGCGCGCGTCCAGATAAGCTTGCGTGCTGGCGAAGGTGTAAGTCGGCGTCAGCGCAATGATGCGTTTGTCTCGGATGAGCTGCACGTCCACGCCGCCCTTGAAGCTGTGGTTGCCGCGCGTCCACGTCATGTTGTCCACAATCTGCGTATTGCGCTGATTGAACAGGAACGGTCCGTCGCCGGGCGCGGGCGCGCCGAAATTGGCGATGCCGGAAACGACAATGGACGGTCCCGCGCCGGAATTGTCGTTGAGCACGTTCGGCTGATTGCGGCGCGAATATTGAAGCCGCAGTTCGTTGACCAGATTCTGGCTGACGATCGAAATCAACTGGCCATTGACGATCTGAATGTTGTCGGTGAAATCCACCGAACGTTGCAGCGTGTTCAGTCCGCCGCCGATGTTGTTGGGGGAATTGTTGGTAAACAGCGTGTAGCGGCCGAACAGTTCATTGCTGTTGTTGATTTTCCAATCCGGGCGAACGATGAAGAAGTTGGTCTTTTGTGATGCGGGAATGAAGCCGGGTTGTGCGGCCAGCCCCAGCGCAGTCGCATTCGCGGGGGTGACGGTGATGACGCGGTCTTGTTGCAGTTGGCGATTGACGTATTCGTAACCGAGATAGAAATGCGCTTTGTCCCGGACCAGCGGCCCGCCGATGGAGCCAATCGGATTGTCGAGGCCCGGATCGGCCTTGGCGATGTCCGGGCGCAGGAAGAAGGGACGCGCAACGAAGGATTTGCGGCGCAGAAAATACGCGCCAGTGCCGTGAAACTTGTTCGTGCCGGAAGGCGTGATGGCGTTGTACACCACGCCGCTGGTTTGGCCGAACTCCGGCGCAAATCCATTGGAAACGACCTGGACTTCGCGAACAAAGACTTCGGAAATCGGTGTCAGGCGCAGTCCGGCGCGATCTTTCTGGGTGTTGGTGCTGCCGTCGAGCTGATAGTTGATGCGGCTTTTATAGCCATTGGCGTTGAAGCGCGGCACTCCGAATTCGACGTTTTCAAACCCGTTGACCCCCGGTTGCAGCAAGCCGAAGTTGTAGGGATTGCGCGATGGCAGCGGCAGATTTTGCACTTCGGTCTGGCTGATCGTGCGGCCCAATTCGATCTTGGAACTATCGGCAATCGGGGCGTCGCCGGTGATGGTGACTTCGTTGCTGACCGCGCCGACCTTCAGCGCGATGTCAATGGTCGCGGCCTGCCCGGCGCTCAAGGTAATGCCGGACTGGGTGAAGCGGTTGAAACCGGTTTGTTCGACGACGACTTCATAGCGGCCCAGCGGCAATAGCGGAGCGCGGTAAAAGCCGGATTCGTTGGTGGTGGATTCGCGCGTCGTGCCGGTGTCCAGATTGGTGATTCTGACTTTGGCGCCGGCGACGACGCTTCCCGAAGGATCGGTTACCGTGCCTTCGATGACGCCGTTGGCGGCCTGCGCCTGGGCGAACGCGAAAGATGGCGTCAGCAACATGGTCAGCGCGATGAGGATCACTGCCAATGGATTGATTTTCCAGGCAGAATCGCCCTTTGAAAGGTGCGTTTCAATTCCTATTTTCATACCTTCTCCTGTGGGTGTAACAAGGCAGGCTTTTGCGTCTGCCGATGATTTTTCTTCGATTTGGGATGATTGATCGCTTGATCTTCAAGCGTTTATCTCACGATTGGCGCAGGCTGTTCAAATGAACTGCCCGCAGAAAAACGCGATGGATTCTGTTCCGGACTATGGAAAAGACGAATGGTCAATTCGCCGGGTGGCAGGACCAGATTTATGGAAAGGATGGAATTCTCCGCGAATCCATCTATCTGATCAGTGGCCGGAGCATTTCCATTCGGCGAACGATTTCCGCGCCGGTCATGGTGCGGTAATTTGGCGGAATCATGGCCCGGGAAGTAGCTTCGCGGGCGGCGACCAGTTCCTGGTATTCGATGGCGACTTCGTCGCGCGCCGGGGTGAATTCCGAGACGACGAAGGACAGGTTTTCATTGGTTACCTTGGGTTGGCCGGCGATGCGGGCGACGCGGCGAGCGCGAATCAGTATGGATTCGATGTCCGCGCCGGAAAGGTGTATGGGGCTGTTGGTAATCGGTCCCCAATTGGTGATCTGATGATCAATCTTGTTTTTGCGGGTCATCGCTTCGGCGATTTCGCGGCGTTCTTCGGCGTTTTCGGGGAAGAACAGCGCGATGTGTTCTTCGCAGCGGCCCTGCCGTTTCAGGTCAATCGGCAGACGGTCCGGGCGCGAAGTCATCAGAATCCACAAAATTCTGCCGCGATTGGCGGTGTTACTCATGGCGGCGGCGATTTTTGAAAAGACGCGTTGATTGACGCCGGAATCGCCCTCGGTTTCACGTGTGCCGAGCGCGGCGTCGGCTTCATCAATCAGCACCACGATGGGCGCCAGCGTGTGCAAGAGGTTGAGAATCTTTTCCAGATTCGCTTCGGTTGAGCCGACCCATTTGTCACGGAAGTTTTTGAACTCGACCACGTTCAGGCCGCAGTCCTTGGCGAAACATTCGGACAGGAAGGTTTTGCCCGTGCCAACCGGGCCGCAGATCAGAATACCCATCGGAGCTTCTTCGCGGTGGCCCTGCCGGATGGTTTCGGCGATATCCCGCATGTAGGCCTTGGCCTGGCGCAATCCGCCGACGCTGTCCAGTCCGTGGCGCGGCGTGACGAACTCGATCAGGCCGGCGCATTCGGCTTCGATGATCTCCTTTTTCTTCAGGCGGACATCAGCGAAACTCAACCCGTCGTCGGATTTCCGCGCAGCGCTGAGCAGCGATTTCAGATGCACCAGGTTCAAGCCATTGGTCATTTCGGCCACCTGTTCGGTGGCCATCTCAATCTTGTCAATCGGCGACGTGGCAAGAGCGGTTTTGATGTATTCGGATCTTTCCGCTTCGTCAGGATAGGGAATTCTGATGGCCGCCAGACGCGAATTTTCGCGCACGCGCGGGTGTACATCAGACAGTGATTCAGTGACCAGCAGGACCAGTTTATCCTTCTCCATAAACCCCGGCGTGGTCATCCACCGCTGGATCGCCACCAGCGCATTGCGGTCATCGCCCGACAGGTGGCCGATCTCGCCCGCCGGAAAAATCGTTTCCAGAAAGTTGATCACGATGGCGCTGTTATCCGTGTGATACAGAAACCGCTCAATCATCGGCAGGGCGCGGGCCGGATCGCGCGGCAGTTGTGCGGCTGTGCTGACGCTGAATTGCGGATTGGCTACGCGTTCATGAGCGATAAATGCCCGGAGCGTTTCGTCGGAATCGAATGAGATTCCTTCACTGCGGTTGTAAAAAACAACCTGTTTGTTGATCAGCAGTTCCTGTTGCAGGAAGCCGATCAGCGGAACGTAGCCGTGACGGCTGCGGATCAGATCGTAAATATTATGGTACAGCAGGAAATGGCTGGCTTCGCCCGCACGATATTTCCACAAAATTTCGTCCGCCCAGGCAGGCAATCTGTCAGTCGTGGAAACTGCTTGTTCCGTTTGCAACATAGGCTCAATCCCCAATCCTTTGATGGCGGGTCAATCCCAGGCCCGGTGGTCACCGGGGGTTCCGCAGAAGACAACATCGGAAGGCGCCGGCCCCCTCGCATCCGATACCGTCCCCGCCATTATTGTTTCGTCGAACTCGACGTTGGAGCTTTCTGTAGCGGCTGTGCGGGAAAGTTGAAAGTCAGAAAACAGGTGATCGGAGTTTTATCGCTTTCAAACAGCGTTTTCGGAAATTCCCACTGCCGTGCCGCTTCAATGACTTGCTGATTCATTTCAGGGAAGCCGGAGTAGTGAACGTTGGTGCTGGTGATCTTGCCTTCGGGGGAAATCTCGACGCGGATGCGCACATTGCCGCTGAGTCCCACGCCGAGCCACTTGGCAGGGATTTCAGGCAATACTTTTTTCGTGGCCTGGTTCTGGAACTCAAGCGATTGCCGCTCGTCAAAATAGCGCGCGGGCAAGGTCTGTTTGTCCATCTCCACCGAGAAGGCAAAGAGCAGGTACAAATCATTGCCGTCATAAAGTTCCGGCTGGGCATTGGGGCGGACGAATTTGACGTAATCGGCTGAACGCAGCTTCAGATTCGGCACGGCGAAGAAATATGTTTTTTCGTGCTCTACTTCGACGGACTGAACCATGAACGAGACCGGTTTATTGACCAGATCGTTGCCGAAATGAAGCGCAATTTCGGGGATCAGCGTGGTCCCCGGCGTGACGCCGTCGCCGACGCTTTGCGCGCCGAACATCTGAACTTCGATGTCCCGCCCGTCAGCCTGTTTGACCAGTGAAATGGTCGTGGGCTTCGAGGAGCGATAGACCTTTTTGGTTTCGGTGCGCAGCACATCTATTTCAAAGCCCGGATAGGTTTTTTTCAGGGTTTTCATCCATTGATCGTGTTCCACCAGGCTGGAAGTGGACATTCTGAAGACCTGACCATTCAGTTCCGGGTAGCCATCTCGCTTTGCCTTGATTTGAAAAATTCGGGTCGTGACGAAGATCGGGCGGATGCTGAAATCTTCCTGCTGCGCAAACGCGACCGACATTGGAATGAATGCGAACAAACCAGCCACAAGAAGACCGAGCAGACGTGAAAAATGATAAACCTTGGGACGTAACACTGTTTGAAACCTCCAAATGTGGGATCTGATGGAAAAGTAGACCGCAAACGGCGCAGGTAATGCAATCAAAACTGGGAAAAACCGGGCAGAACCGATTTGATCAGGTGAATCCGACGGGCGATGGGAATCTGCCTCGGCGCGGATTTTGACCTTGCGAAAATACTAGCGCCGCTCGCCTACAAGTGAAGGCCGAATCGGTGCGGCTTCGCGGCTAAGCGAATCGAGCTGGCCCATGATTGGAGCTGTTTGCTGCAAAATTTCTTTGGTCATTTCAATGGAAGAGAGCAGGGAATCAAAATCCATCGAAAGGATATGTTCGGGCGTCGGCATGGTCACCACCTGATCGTTGACCAGACCGAAGAAGTTTTCAATTACCTGCAACTGGGCCTCGACGCCTTTCACGCTGCGTTCGATGTCATCGTAGGTTTGCAGGCGGCGGCGGAGAATTTCAACGTTTTTTTCATGCAGGGGCCGCACCGCAGGCTCCGCAAACTGCATGGTCCGTTCGGCGGTGCGCAACTGGTTTTCGACGGCATGACGGTTGATCGTCTTCAGATGATTTTTGCGCCGCCGGTATTCGTCCAGCAAATCCACGAAAGCTTCCCAGGTCGCTTCCAATTCACGCAGTTGCGGTGGCTCTTCGGACAGCCGCGTGAACTTTTTGTAGTTGCTGGCGATTTGATTCTTCATCCAGCTCAGGTATTCGACGGCTTCCCGCTCGCGCGGGTCGAAGGTCTTGATGACCTCCAGCCGTTGCTTGCGGCGGTGATCGTCCAGCAGATGCCGCGAGCGGCGGTCAACAATCTTGCGGTAAATGCTTGATGCGGGAACCGTCACCAGATACGCCCCTTCGGCGATCAGCGCGCCAGCCAGTACCAACGTCGGTTCCAGAAACCCGGTGGTCGCCGAATATGCCGCCGCCGCGCCAGCCAGCAGCAAGCCGCCGATGTTGACCGGCTCCTTGAGCGCTTCCTTGATGTAGGAGATCTTGAACTCCATAAGCCCGTTTTCAGTTTTCAGTTCATCGCTACTGAAACTACTCTTTCAGTTTGCGTTCCTGCGGGATGTAATCAGCCGCGCCGAGCGTGCGTTCGGCGTTGATCGGAGCGCCTTCGCCAAGCGCTGGTTGGGCGACGGGCGGGGCCAGGCCCATCTGTTGTTTGTAGGCGAGCAGCATGTCCTGCGCCTCAACATTGGCGAGTTCTCTTTCGATGCCCTGCATCCGCGAATCGAGGCTGGTCGAGGCCAGTTCGGCCCGGGCTTCCGCGGAGGCGGAACGATTGGCAATCTTTTCGCGCATATCGTCGAAAGTCTGCGACGTGTCGCCCATCTGGAAACTGGCCATCGTTGAGGCGAGCCGTTCCTGCATCTGTGCCTGCTTGTTGGCGGAGATAAGCTGCATCGCCTCGGCCTGGCGGCGGCGCACGTTCGTCATGTAATTGTCGAAGTATTCGCGTGCCTTGAGTGAGGCGGCTTTGGCAGCCACATGGTTCTGCTGACTGGTGGCAAGTGCGCGCTGGGCAATCTGTAATTCACCGAGCAGTGCGGTGGCAATGTCGTCCTTGCCGACTCGGATGGCGGCTTTGACCTTGTTGTCCAGGTCGGTCAATTTCGCCTGATTTGCCTGGATTTCACGTTCTAGCCGTTTTTCGGTGGCCATCACCTGCGCGACGTTTTCACGCATCTTGGGCACCTCGTCGTTCATGTCGCGGACCAGTTGCTGAAGGATCAGTTCCGGGTCCTCAGCGCTGTCAATAAGCCCGCCGAAAACTGAACGAAACAGCCTTTTGAGACGATTCCACATGGTTCGTTATTCTCCTGAGAAGCAGTGTGGTTGATGATGTGATACGTCACCGGAGACGGGATGTTTCGCGTACTTGTCAGATTTCCGTGGTCATGATCGGCTCTCTTCCGCGCTCCCTGCTGCTCCGGCGGCGGCCAGTATACCAGCAGCTTTCCGCATTGTCACACAGCACCTTCTAACGGGTTATTGCAACATTTTCAGGTCTTCGGTAAGCTGGCTTCGCGCTCCTGGCATCGGAATTTATTGCTTATCTGAGATTGAACAACAAACAAATCATAAGGAAACTACGCTCTCCGAATATGGCGTTATGCGCTTGGCCGATGACGCTGTGTTGATAGTTTTCATTCCCACGAAGGCCAAATTACAAGATCAGACTATCTCTGTCATCAGGAGGCTCTGCCGATGATTACGGACAAGCTTTCCGATTTTCCATGGCATTTGGAGAATAATGTTGGTGGAAAAACCAGCGATTTGACGCATCACTTTGGGCAGGAGAACTTGCTCGATCTGGCTGGAATCGGTTTGTGGCTCTTTGACGCGTGTGGAGAGACGACTTACGTCAATAACGCGATTGCCGCACGGCTTGGCTACAGCCGCGAAGAAATGCTGGCTTTGCCGATGATTGCTCTTACCGGACAAGAGCAATTAGCCGGGACCATGCGGCTTACGCGCGGCCAGAAGCAGAAAACCCTGGAAAAGCACGAAGCGAGGCTCTTTCATCGCGATGGGTCCGAAATCTGGGTCAATATCTCTTCGATTCCTTCATTTGACGCAGCGAGCACTTTCCTGGGTGTGGCCTGGGTATTGATTGACATCACTGAGAGCAAACGTCTGCAGCAGGAGATGGCCAGCGAGAACGAGTTGCTGAATGCCATCGTCGCCAATGCTGAAGACGTTATTTATGTGAAGGATCGGGAGGGGCGCTATTTGCTGGTGAACCGGGCTGGCGAACGCGCCAACGGATTTTCACCCGACCAGGTTGTGGGGAGCGCCGCCGTGGAACTGGCAGTGGCGGAAACCGCGCTGGAGATTCAGCGGCAGGATCAGGAAGTGCTGCGGACCGGAAACGCATTGACTGTTGAACAGAGTCTGATTGTCGAGGGCCAACCCCGCGTTTTTCTTACCAGCAAAACTCCCTTCCGCGCCAAAGATGGCCAAATCGCAGGCATTGTCGGCCTGACGCGCGACATCACCCGGATCAAGCAGACGGAACAATCCTTGCGCGAAAGCGAAGAGCGCTACCGGGCCATTTTGGAGAATATTCAGGATGGTTATTTTGAATGTAATCTGAATGGAAAAGTAATTTTCTGCAACGACGCATTCTGTCATATTCACGGTTTGAGCCGGCAGACGGTTCACACAGTGGATTTCAGGGAACTGGTGAAGCCGGAGACCTCGCATCGAATCTCCCAGGCCCTGCATCAGATTTATTTGAGCGGCGATCCTCTGGCGTCTTTCGAAGCCGAATTTCTCAATCCGGACGGCACTTCCCGTTTTGTTGACAATTCGATCAGCCTGATTCGCGACGAGTATGGCAAGGCTGCCGGATTTCGCGGCATTGTGCGGGACACGACCGCGCGCAGGCTGGCGGAAGAACACCGGCGCGCAAGTGTGGAGAAATTTCGCGTGATGGCCAATGAGGCCCCGGCCATGATCTGGCTGACCGGGCCTGATCAACTCGCCACCTTTCTCAATCAGCGCTGGCTGGAGTTTACAGGCCGGTCGCTGGAGGAAGAGTTGGGAGATGGCAGAATGAAATGCGTACATCCGGATGATTTCGGCCAGGTTTGGACAATGTACAACGCGTCGCATAACGCTCGCGAGCCATTCACGGTGGAGTATCGCGGGCTTCGGCATGACGGAATTTACCGATGGATTCTGGACTCAGGCACGCCCCGTTTTGCTCCAGAGGGGGAATTTCTTGGGTATATCGGCAGTTGCTTTGACATTACCGACCGCAAAGAGGCCGAAGAGGCGTTGCGTCAGAGCGAAGAGCGTTATCGAACCATCCTTGAAAATATTCTCGATGGTTATTACGAAGTAGATCTGGCCGGTCGCCTGACCTTCGTCAACGATGGGTTAGTCAGGATGTTCGGCCTGGAGTCGAAAGAGAAACTGCTGGGGGCGAACATTCTGAAGTTCGCCGACGAAAAACACGCTCGCCGATTGCGCGAGACGGCCAGCCAGGTCCGCCACACTGGTCATGCGGTGTCGTCCTTCGTGTATGAACTCAGACAAGGCAATGGAACCCGGCGTGATGTGGACATATCGCTTTCACCAATTAAAAACAGCAGCGGGCGGCATACTGGTTTTCGAGGCATCATCCGGGACGTGACTGAACGCAAGCGGGCGGAGGACGCGCTGCTTGCCTCGGAAGAACGTTTCGCCAAAGCCTTCAGCGCCAGCCCGGAGGCGATGTGTCTGGTGACGCTGGAAGAAGGACAGTTCCTTTACGTCAACGACGCCTGGATTCAATCCGTCGGAATGGCGCGCGAAGATGTCATTGGGCGTACCTCCACCGAACTCGGTTTGCAGCGATACCCGATGCCGCGCCAGGAATTCATCGAGTGGCTGAAAAGAGAGGGGCATATTCACGATCTGGAAGTGAGGACCAAACAGCCCGGCGGCCAGATGAGGACCCAGCTTTTCTCATACCAGTTGATTGAGTTGCAAGGGCAGCAAGTCATCCTCGCTGTCAGCAAGGACATCACCGAGCGCAAACGGATGGAAGACCTGCTGCGTGTGTCGGAAGAGCGCTATCGCAGCCTGATCGCAGTATTGGAAGAAGGCATTGTCATGCAGGATGCGGAAAAGACCGTGCTGGCCGCCAATGAAAGCGCCGCGCTCATCGTCGGCCTGGCGGTGGATGAGTTTGTCGGGCGCAGGTCTTTCGATCCGGGATGGCGGATGTTTCGAGAAGACGGCTCGCCATTTCCGCCGGAGACGTATCCGACCTCGGTTGCTCTGGAAACCGGAACACCCATTTCAAGCGTGGTGATGAGAATCATCCGGCACGATGGCCAGGAGCGCTGGATTTCGATCAACTCGCATCCGCTGTTTCACGAAGATGAGCCGAAGCCTTATGCGGTGGTCACTTCTTTCACGGACATCACCCTGCGCAGAAAGGCTGAGGAGGCCCTGCGGGCGTCCGAAGAGCGTTTCGCCAAAGCCTTCAACTCCAGCCCGCAGCCGATGGCTATCCTCGAACTGCCATCGAGGCGCTACGCCAATGTCAACCAGGCGCTGGTGCGCAGTTCCGGCTGGGCGGCGGAAGAAATAATTGGCCGCACGGCAAGCGAACTCAATGTCTGGGTCAATCAGCAGGATCAGGAAAAAGTGAACAATCTGCTTGCGAACCCTGGAAACGTTCGTAATCTGGAGGTGAAATTCCGGACGAAAGAAGGGGAGGTGCGCGACTTTCTCTATTCGGCGGAACGGATCGTTTTCAATGGCCAGCCCCATTTCCTGGTGGTGGCGAACGACATCACGGAACGCAAGCGGGCAGAGGTGGCTTTGCGGCAGAGCGAGGCGCTGCTGCATTACGTCATTGATTCCAATCCGGACTGGATTTTTGTCAAAGACCTGAATCACCGTTACCGGCTGGTCAATCAAAGCTATGTCGAGGCCTTGCACCTTCGCGCGGAGGATTTTATCGGCAAGAACGACCTGGAACTGGGATTTCCCGAAGATCAGGTCAAAGGCGATCCCGAAAAAGGCATCCGGGGTTTTTGGCCCGTGGATGACGAAGTCTTTATGACGGGGCAGACACAGTTTGTCGAAGAAGACCCCGCCGAAATTGACGGTCAAACACATCTTTTCAACACGATCAAGGTTCCGCTGAAGGATCCGGAGGGACAGGTCTGGGGCGTCTTGGGAGTCGCGCGGGATTTGACGGAACAGCGACGGATCGAAGCCAATTTGCGCGCTTCGGAGGAACGGTTTGCCAAAGCCTTTAACGCCAGCCCGCAGCCGATTGTGATTTTCGAAGCCTCCGAACGCCGGATCGTCAGTCTCAACGAAGCCATGGTTCGTACCTTCGGCTGGACAGCGGACGAAATGGTTGGCCGCACGCCGGCGGATCTGGATATTTGGGTGGATTTGGAACAGCAGGCTCATGTTCGCTCCCTGCTGGCCACACAGGGCTTCGTGCGCGATTTGGAGATTAAATTCCGCGTGAAATCAGGAGAAATTCGCGAGTTTCTCTATTCGGCGGAAACAATCAGCCTGGAAAATCGCCCGCACATCCTGGTGGTGGCCAGCGATATCACCGACCGTCTGAGAGCGGAGCGGGCCTTACAGGAATCGGAGGAACGCTATCGCCTTCTCTTTGAACATGGCTTCGCCGGTATCTCACGGTCCACGCTGGATGGCCGAATGCTGGAATGCAACGATGCGCTGGCCGAGATTTTCGGCTGTCAGTCACGAGAAGAGGTCTTGCAGACCTACGCAACGGACTTTTATTTCGATCAGGCTGAGCGGGAGAAACTGGTTGACGATCTGAAACGGTACGGACGTCTGAAAAACTACGAACGGTTGATGAAACGCAAGGATGGTTCACCTGTTTGGACGCTGGCCAATTTCAGTTTGCATAAACGCGGCCCGGACGGCCCGCAGGCAGAGATGGTTTGGGACAGTATCGTGCTGGACATTACTGAACGGAAGCTGATCGAACAGCAACTGGCGCAGTCAAATGAACAAACACGGGCGTTTTCCGCCCGTCTGGAAACCATTCGCGAAGAGGAGCGTACGCGCATTGCGCGCGAAATTCACGATAATCTTGGACAGGCCCTGACCGGATTGAAGCTGGAATTTTCGTGGCTCGACAAAAATCTGACCCGCGCGACGGATGAGAGCCTGCGCCGAAAAGCCATTCCCAAGTTGAAAGAAATTGCCCAGTTGCTGGAAGAAACAATTCAAACTGTTCGGCACATCGCCACTGAACTGCGTCCAGGCGTGCTGGATACCCTGGGACTAAGCGCGGCCATTGACTGGCAATCCCGCGAATTCATACGGCGCAGTGGCATCCAGGGCGAAATCCAGTTGTGCCATGAACCCCCAGAATTTCCGCCGGAACGCGCCACTGCCTTGTTTCGCATTTTCCAGGAAATACTGACCAATATTGCGCGCCATTCACGAGCCAGCCGGTTCAACGTCAGAATGGTGCAGAGCGATGGCGATTTGATCCTGACTGTGCGCGATAACGGCATTGGGATCAACGAAGCGCAACTCCATGATCCCAAATCACTGGGGTTGATCGGAATGCGCGAACGAGTTTTGATTTTTGGGGGAAGTGTGTTGGTCGAAGGACAACCTGCGGGTCGAATAAAAGGGACAATCATCAATGTCAAAATGCCTCTGACCGGATAATTCCGAAAATCTTGAAAATCTTTTTGAAGAAGAGGAAAAAGCGTGGGGAAATTATTTTGCTCTGAGCGTAAATCGAGTATTCTTAATGCGCTACCTTGATTTAAAGAAGATTGTCTGTAATTGACTTGGAGAGTGACGGGGTTTTGAGTGGAGCAGGAAAAGCCCGGCAATTTCATTTACCGCCAACATTGCAATGCTCTCCAGTCGGGCGGAAACTGTCTCAAGTTTCGCTTCTGATTCATACGTAACGTCAAGTAACAATTTAGAAGTGATAGGATTAGAAGTGATAGGAAATCAAATGTCCGAGGCATTTATCGGGCTATTTAATGAACCAGCCCCCTTTCAATACCAATGTTCAAAATACTGATTGCGGACGATCACGCCGTAGTCCGGCGCGGTCTGAGACAAATCATCAACGACGAGCCGGATTTTGAAGTCGTGGGAGAGGCACAGAACGGGCAGGAAGTTCTGGAAATGATCGAACAGAACGGCTGCGACGTTGTCGTGCTGGATATAACCATGCCCGATAAAAATGGTTTGGTGGTATTGCAGGAAGCCAAGGCGACTCATCCGCGCTTGCCGGTGCTGATTCTCAGCATGCATCCTGAAGACCAATTCGCCCTGCGCGCGCTTAAACTGGGCGCTTCCGGCTACCTGACCAAGGAAAGCGCCCCGGAAGAACTGGTCGGCGCACTGCGCAAAGTGATCAGCGGCGGCAAATACATCAGTTCGACTTTGGCCGACCAGTTGGTCGCCGAGATCGGCTCTCCCGCCCCCCGCCCGATGCCGGAGCGTTTGTCCGAGCGCGAATTCCAGGTTCTCAAGCAAATTGCCCAGGGCAAGACCATCGGCCAGATTGCCGAAAACATGGACCTGAGCGTCAAAACCATCAGCACCTACCGCACGCGGCTGTTACTTAAAATGAAGATGAAGACCAATGCCGAACTGGTGCGATACGCCGTCCATCACGGCTTGGTTGATTTTGGTGGATGAATTTTCTTCATTGGCGAGGAAGGTCTTTCTCGATCAGAAAAGGCATTTCCTCTTTCCCGCTTTTTCGATGGATTGCGTTACGTTGCGATTCTGTCTCGTGCTAGACTCACGCCCGCGTGTATCCTAATTGACAAGCTTGTTCAATCTGCGATTTTTGATGGTTCATCAAATGAGGGGTTGGGATTTCATCTTAGCCACTGCTCTGTGGCAGCTTCTTTATGATCGGGTGAGCGATTGGCCTGACATTCCCTGGCTGTCATGCTGAATCAAGAAAAATCGCCGATTTGAAAATGGTGGTTCGAATTTCCGAGCCAGGCGTTGCTGACGAGCCCCGAATGTCTCGCACGCGCCGCTCAGCTTTCCACATGCCCCGGATTCTCTCATTCTTAGGAGGCTTCGATGATCAAGTTACTCTCGCAACAAAACTCCGGCCGGACTCTGTCTCCATCCTACCCGCAGCCGCCTGGCTTAAAGTTGGTGATGTTTTTCGTCCTGGCGATGTTCGGAATGACTGGCAATGCGTCAGCGGCAAGTTTTGGAGAGGCGCTCTACTTTTCGTTACAACCAGTTTCCCCTCTTCCTTCAATTCCCTCTAGTTTGCTGATTGGTTCAGCCGCCTACATTGATGTTCCAGCCGGTACCAAACTATCGGTTTATCTGATGCGTGGTGATACGCTAGTTTCAACCAGCACGCTGACCTTCCAGAGCGCTTACACAAACCCAAGATTAATACCCTCTCGCCCCATCGCCTCATTTGTACCGCCAGGCTCTGGAGGGGCGAGTAGTGGGGAGCCGCTACCTGGGGCGACTATGATTGCAGGCGAGGCTGATTTGACCAAAATTGCGATGGAGCCGACTTCCTATCGGCTTTTGTGGATTTTGTCAGCAGGAGTAATGGACGCACCACGCCAGATGATCGTGACAGGCGGCAATTCAGGGATTACCTTTGTTGATATTAAACTTAGCGCAGTTTCCGCAGCAGGAAGTATCGGCGATCAAAAACCCGGCTCGGTGCTGTTCTTCAATCGCTACACATCCAGCGCCAGCAATATGCTTCGCGAAGACTCAACACTCAATCTGACCAATACCAATCCGGCGGCTCCCGCTTACGTCCGGCTCTTTTTGGTGGCTGGAGCCACCTGTCAGACGACGGAGCTTCAGCTTTGTCTGGCCGCACAGCAAACCGTCAGTTTACTAATGAGTGATCTCGATCCAGGAGTGAGAGGATACGCAATTGCCATTGCCACCAATTTGCAGGGCGAACCGGTTCAATTCAACTGGCTGACCGGCAATGTGATTTTACGCCAGCCCGCCGCCAATATCAGCGGACCGTATAACTCCGTTTTGGGGGCGGTGGCCATCGCCAAAAGGAAAGAAGGCACTGTGGCAAACGTCAATGGCCTGGCCGAGATGATTTTTGACGATGTAATTTATGACCGTTTGCCAGGGCAGATCGCTTTTGACAGCGTGCCAAGCCAGGTTAGCGCTACCAACACGACGCTTCTGTCTGTTTATCGCCCGCTGGCAGATTTATCAGGTTCGGTTTCGAGCACCAGTGTACAGATCACCGGCCTGGGGCAAAACAGTGAGGGACAGGTCATTTCCTCAACCGGCAATTTGTCATCGGCCTGTTACAGCGACGTGACAATGGGGACGTTCCGTTTGCAACCAACTCCCATCAATCAGTTGCTGCCCCCAGGTGCGACCGCCTGGTTCACGGCTTCATCCAACGACTTGCTGCCACTGATGGGGGCGCAATTCAACTCGGGCGAATTCAACAGCGGCAGTAATGCGCGCCCACTGAGCTTCACCGCCGAATTCAAGATCAGAATCCCCGTTCTGCCTGTCACTTGTCCGCAATCATAATCTGCCAATAAGGTTGTGAATATTTACCGAGCCGCGAAGATTAAGGCTGTCTTCTGCGGCTCTTTCTTATTTCACGCAAGGGCTGTTCTAAAAACTTAAAACTGTTCTCTTCGCATTTTTACATCGCTAAATAATTGCTAGGGAAAGGTCGCCATGTTATAAGCCTGCTCAGACTATTCCATTTGTCTGACAATTGCTCGCAATTTCTGCCTACGCAAAACTGTCAGAGAAGCTTACATATCCCGAGGTGCAGGGGTAAATATCACGAGCTTGAGCTTTCAAAATCAATTAGAGATGAATTTACTCGTATGACTAGCTATCTGGTATTAAGTTACAACACACTGGATGAACTGGTTGGCGAGGTCAACCGCAAGGGACTTGAAGGCTGGAGACCGCAAGGCGGTTTATCCGTTCTGCCTGGGACGAATAGCTTCATTTTTCTTCAAGCACTTATCCGGGAAGAAGAAGATATGACCATCGTTCTTGAAAGCGATAAAAAGTTAATGGCGGATCATCAGGATGCTGAAACACTTTCTTCGAAGAGCGAGAACCCCCGCGCTCGTGCCATGGGCTGAAGATGTGGATCGTTTTCAGTTTAGTCACCGAATTCAGTTTTATTGTGCAGAGTTCTGAAGTTCGTGGATGGAAACCAGGGTGATTGTGGTTGGGATCCCATTGTCCACACTCACCTTTAGCAGCGCCTGGTAATGTTTGGGCGAATTTCCTCCCGCACCAGCTTGAGCCAATTGCTGGTTAAATTGTGTCAGATAGCGTTTGCTTGTGACATATTCCGCCGCCGCCGCTGTTCCCTCGCTGTGTAAACCAGCCAGCACCATCACCAAAGCTTGTCCAGACCGCCCAGAGGTGTTCGGACCGACGGTGATAATGGCGTATTCTTCGGTCAATTGGCCAGTCTGTTCGTCGAACGCCGGGCGGTATTCGCGCTGTTCACCCGGTAGTGGATTCAAGTTTTCGACTGTTACCTGATTGGTGTAAACGAAGTCCTGTTTGAACTGCAGTTTGTTCGACCAGTTGTTGACCCACACGCTGCCCAGCGCGACGATGTTCTGGCTTTTCAAATCCTCCGCACTGACCGTGCGGCTTTGTTTCAACGTCAAACTCTTTTCGCTGCTGCGAAAAAGGTCAGTGATATGGTAAACGCCGATAGCTTCGCCAATTCCGGTATACGTATCTGTTGTTAGAGTCAGGCGAGGATTGTTGATAATACGGATAATGGATTTGTTCTGAAGCTCGGCAAAAATATTCTGCGTCTGTTCTGTCGAAACAGGAACGGAGTGTTTTACAACCTGGGGGGGATCAGCCGAATTGAGGAAGCGAAAGACTGGAGGATTGCTCAACACCAGCAATGTGGGGTCAGGACTCTGTAAAAAAGACCGCCAAACCGGCTGATAAAACTCCATTTCCTTATTTTGCCGTTGAGCCTTTTCCGTCACTTGCTGGCGCAGGCTAAGGTTGAGATAAATCAGCCCTAAACACAGCAACGTCAGAAATCCGATAGCTACCTGCGGCCAGTAATGCAAAAAATTTCCGATTGGTGATTGGAGCGAAACTGGCGCTTGGACGGCAGGTGATGCTTCGGAAGCCGCTTCTTCAATCATTTCCACCTTGGCTGCTACGGAGCGGGCGAACCGGACGAAACTGGGTTCGTAGCTTCCTACCGGAATGTCTATCCGGACTTCATCATTTGCCCCGTCTTTTTGATAATAGCGTTCAAGTTTTTCACGAACTCCATGCGCTCCCACACGGACAATCGGGTCAGTGGCCGGATTATAAGAACTGTCCCGGTCAAAAACTTCCCGCCCAATCAAATATTCATTCAATTCACCACCACGCCCACCCAAATGAAATTCACAGATTAGACGCAAAAATCTCTGCTTCATCGGGGCATGGACAAAATGCTTGCTGCTCAATACCCGGTCAAGCGCATCTCGCATCTCCTCTTTACTGACAGGAGGAGATGACAAACCATCGTGTCCGTTGCGTTTCGCTGGTGTGCTCATAAGTTGTTGACAGTAGTACGTTATTAACCGGTTTTGTAACGGTTAATAGCCGTAAACTCATTGACTGTACTCTAGTGGTCAAGTAAAGAGGATCGTATCAATAGACGGTACGCAGTATACCGGAAACATCCGTATTACTAAACTTTGCTGGGACTTCAAATCATTTCTTGAAAGTCGGAACCCGTTCCTGGGTTTCGACCGTGTTCATTCGTTACCTCATTTCAAGCAGTACGGTTTGAGGCAGTTGGTTTTCAGGCCAGCTCGCTGCATTGTGTCACGCCTGACGCAGCCAAGGATTATACTTGGAAAACGCCAGTGTTGACCATCGTAGCCGGGCAAAATCTCTGGAGGTTTTCTCACATGCAAACCAGAAACAGGACAATTTCGATCCTGTCGGGAAGGCGGAGAGGCAAAACATACTCAGCACAGATATGGCTGGGAATGTTGGCTTTCCTTCTTCTTTCGGGGGTGACTCCCACTCTGGCGCAGGTTTCTACCAGCGCGACAGTTCGTGGGACAGTCAAAGACCCAAATGGCGCGGTCGTGGCGAAAGCGACGATCACATTAACCAGCGACCGCACTCAAGGCGAACGCAAAACGACAAGCAGTAGTGATGGCGCTTATGCTTTTACTGCGGTTGAGCCTGGAAGTTACTCGCTCAAAATTGAGGCCGTCGGCTTCAAGACTTTGGCGCAGACCGGCCTGGTTCTCAGTCCGAGCGACAATCGAGGACTTGATCTGACCCTGGAAGTCGGTGCAACCAACGAAACCGTGACCATCACCGGCACCAATGAAGAGATCAAGACCGAAACCGGCGAACGGTCAAACACCATCAAGGCTTCGCAGATCGAAAATCTTTCGATCATCAGCCGAAACAGTCTTGAACTGTTGCGCATTTTGCCTGGCGTGGTTGCGCCTGATTCTTCGACTTATCAGGTCACTGGATTCGGTGACGCGTCCGCTTATTCCGTCAACGGCCAGCGTGGCCAAAACAACAATATCAGCGTGGATGGTTCGCGCGTGGTTGATATTGGTTGTAATTGCGGCAGCATCGTCAGTTTGAACAACGACTTTGTTCAGGAAGTGACGGTTCAAAGCAGCAACTTTGCCGCCGAACACGGAAACAGCGGCGTTCAGATCAGCGGTACGACCAAATCCGGCGGCAGGGATTTTCACGGATCACTCTACACCTACACCCGCCACGAAGCTTTGGCGGCCAACGACCGCTTCCGAAATTACGTTAAGGCGCAGGATCCTAATTCGCTGGCAGGACAGAAACCGGTTGGCCGGTTTTATTACCCGGGCGGCACGATCAGCGGCCCGATTACCCTGCCCAAGAAGGTTTTCGGCCCCCTGGGTGGATTCAACGAAGGTCGTGACAAACTCTTCTTTTTCGCGGGCTTCGAAGTTCAGCGGCAAACATTTGGCGCGCCGCCGCGTATTTCCAATGTTCCGACCTTGGCGCAGCGCCGCGGCGATTTCAGCGGAACCACGGTCAGAATCCCCGGTGGTTTTGGGGCACTTTCAGGAACGAATGCTCCCAACGGCAATCTGGCGCCATACATCAATCCGATTGGACAGGTTTTGATCAATCTGTATCCAACGCCGAACTCCAATATCCCTGGTTCCAACTACATCTCAAACACCACGCAGACGCAGCATCGTAAGGATTTCAAGACGCGCCTTGATTACAAGATCAATGACAACACAAATCTGTACGTTCGCATCACGCGTGAGACCCAGCAGAATGTCAATCCTTATGGTATCTGGTGGGGGCCTTCGACCTTTGAATTGCCGTCGGCCAACCAGGAAGACCAACTTGGCCGTTCGGTCGCCGTTGGCCTGACAAAAGTGCTCAGTCCGACAATGACCAACGAAGTTGTTTTCAGCGGCAGCAAGCTGAAATTGGACAACAATTATCAGGATCCGAACAAAGTTCGGCTTTCAACGCTGGGGATTGAAAACATCTGGCGTCTGCCTTTCGACAATACGCAGTTTGGCCGTCAGAGTCCGTATGTTTCGCTCTCGTTGATCAGTTGGGCGCAGGGCCAGCTCTGGTCGCCCGGCACTAATCCGATTTTTGCCTACAACGACAGCTTTTCAGTCACCGACAATCTGAGCAAGGTGGCGGGAACGCACACGCTGAAATTTGGCGCGTTGATTGAACAAGGTAATAAGCGGCAGAACTTCCAGGGCGATCCGGATTCGCAGGGTCTGATCGGGTTCAACAATTGGAACGGGACAGGAACGGGCAACGATTTTGCCGATTTGCTGGTCGGCCAGCTGACCGATGTGGGCCATGGAACACAGCCTCCGGTAGGCAACTATCGTTTCTATAACTATGAATTCTACGGACAGGATTCATGGAAGATCCGCCCGAACTTCACGCTCGAATATGGTCTGCGTGCCACTCACATGACCATTAATAAGGAACGCAAGGGCTTCGATATTATCTTCAGCCCGGAAGCATATCGGCGTGGGGCCGGATACTACATCGGCGGCGATCCCTTCCGTCCGAATGGTGTTCTTTCCGCGGCTCGCGGGGAAATTCAGAAAGGCGCAATTGATCCTCCGGCTGTGGAATGGGGGCCGCGGATCAACTTCGCCTGGAGTGCGCTCAAGAATGACCGGCTGGTGATTCGCGGCGGCGCAGGCGTCTTTTATAATCGGGTGCAGGGCAACTTCCAATATGATGCAACGCTGCGTTCGGCTCCAAATGGCAACGTTGGGGCAACGATAGGCCCCTTCACCAATATTCCCGGAGCCTTCAAACCAGACGGAAGCCCGTATACGTTTAATGACCTGGGCGGACTGACCTTGAGCAACATGGGCATTGTCACACTGCCTGATGGTCGGCGAATCCCTGTCAATCCGCTACAACTGGCCAGCGGCGGCGCGGCGATTATTTCGCCCGATCCGAACTCGAACGACTTCCCGACGACGTATTCAACCAGTCTGAGTGTGGCAACGCGGTTGCCGGGACAGATGGTCTTCGAAGCCGGCTATGTCGGAACTTTTGGGCGCCACTTGGCGGCGCGCCTGCCGATCAACACCATTCCGCTGGGAACCCTGCTCAGCGGCAATATCGCCAATGATCCTGGCAGCACAATTACCGCTTTGGCCAACCCGAATTGCGATCCTGGGGAAGTCGGCCCAAACAATACGGTAGTCAGAAGAGGTAATTGCCAGATCGTCACGCAAACCGGCGTCAGGCTGAATCTGGCCAATCCGCTGCACCGGCAATCGCTGGGTGACGGCGTGGCGAACAGGTATCGGCCCTACCCGGACCTGAGCAGCGTTCGTTACCAGCAATACACGGGCACGTCGAACTACCATTCGCTGCAAACAACCCTGAGCCGTCAGGCTGGGAAGAATTTGCAGTTCTTCGCCACCTACACCTTCTCGAAGGTGCTGGGCACGCGTGGTGGAGAATTCAACGACCTGGATCCGCTCGATACGCGCGGCCGCTCCTACGGCGTGCTTGATTACGACCGCACTCACATTTTCAACTTGTCGTACAACTACAACCTGCCAAACCTCTCGCCGAGCAATAACCTGCTGGCGAAAGGGTTGCTCAATGGCTGGCAGATGTCCGGCATCACCACCTGGACCAGTGGAACGCCAGTGAATTTGCGTTTCACCGGTGATGTGGCGAACCTGTCCATCGCGGCCTTCGGTTCGGACGCTTTCCAGAGCGCCGGCTACGCTGCCGGAGCAATCGCCCCGGTCTTCACCAAGAATCCAAATCTAAATGGGAAGAACGTGGGCGAGAAAGTTCTGGACCTCGGTGCCATCAGCATTCCAGGTTTTGGTACGACGGGCCCGACAGTTTCGCCGTTCTACTTCCGCACGCCGAACCGGCAGAATTGGGATATTTCCTTGTTCAAGAACTTCAAGATCAAGGAAACCAAGAACCTGCAGTTCCGCGCCGGTTTCTTCAATATCTTCAACCATGCTTTCCCGAAGAATATTGATAACCAGAACGCCAGCAACAGCGACATCTTCCTGACGCTGGAAACGGTTTGTGCGCGGACGGCGACAAACAGGCCATTGGTGTTGGCGGATGGAACCATCACTTCGTTTACCCAGCAGTTCCCCAACGGTCTGGGCGGAACGCAGGATAACAAGTGCGACCCGGCGGGAGGCTTTAGCTTCACGCAAAACACGCTGAACAACTTCGGCAAAATTACGACCAAGCGCGGTCAGCGCGTGATCGAACTGGCGCTGAAGTTCACCTTCTAAACCGGCGGGATCAAATCCGTCGCCTGCTGGCTGGCGCGAAGGAGAGCGATTTCCTTCGCGCCAGCCTTGTTTTTACCGGTTGTGGGTCAAGCCAGTCCGACTTTGGCAAGATGAAACGTAAGACGAAAAAAGAGTCGCTGCAAAAGACCGAAGGGATGACGAAGCCTTTCGATCAGGCGTTCAAATTTCTGGCCGAAGACGACCCCCAATCGTTGCTGACTTTGCTCGGTGCAATCAAGCCGGGCGAAACTGTGCGGATCGAATTGCTGCCACGCGAAGTGGGCCTGGCGGCGCTGTTTCCCGATCAGCCTTATCGAATCGTAAAAGGGACGGAAGAGCGTATTGCCCACGTCGAGGCACAAACCGTATGGCCGCCTGAGATGCCGGCGCGGATGACGGAATATGGTGTGCTGTTGTGGTTGAAATATCGTGGTGTGCCGATTGACAGTTATGTGCTCCTGCTGACTCCGAAAGGCTTGCCAGCCAACCCGCTGCACGAGGGAGTGATTGAAAATCATGATCTGCGCATAACAAAGAAATTTCGGCTGATTCGCTTATGGGAAATTCCCGCCACCGACGCACTGGCTTCAATGAGCGAAGCCTTGCTGCCCTTTGTGCCGCTGATGAAAGGCGGGCAACCGGAGTTGGAGCAAGGCGCGCAACGTCTCAGCAAAATTGTGGATGAAGTCAAAAGACGCGAAGTCGGCGCGCATTTTGTTCTGCTCGGCGGGCTACGCTACAATCAACTCGACTTACTTAAACTGGCGGTGAGGGACGGTATGATTCCACTCGAACAATTCAAAGAATCCAGCACCTATGAGTTTTTCTCCGCTGAAGCGCGGAAAGAGGGTCTTGAAGAAGGCTTGAAGGAAGGCTTGAAAGAAGGTTTGAAGGAAGGCTTGAAGGAAGGTCTGGCAACCGTGGCTGACTTGTTCCGCTTGCTGGCTGATCAGCGGTTTCCAGGCATCCAGCTGGGAGATGAAGTTGAAGCTGTGGGAGACATTAAAAGACTGCGGCAGTTGGGGCACGAGTTGAGCCGGATTCCTGACGCGGAAGCATTGCGCAAGCGTCTGGTGGAACTGGCCGACACTGACTGTACGGAGTGAGCCAGCAGTAGCAATCTTTATCAAGGCACCGGCTTAAGTCCGAAGAACCGGATATTTCATCCAGCAATTACCAAAGATTATGTTTGCTCACTTCGCGCTTCTACTCACGTTGGTGCTTGCGCCGTTTCAGGATCGCGAGACTGTTCGACAATCCGAAGCGCAGTTCGCGCGCGGTGTAGAGTTGCAGCAGAAAGGCGACTTCAATGGCGCACGTCAGGCGTACGAAGCGGCGCTGAAGCTGATTCCGCGCCGTCTGGATGCGCTGTCGAATCTCGGCGTGATCTATGCCCGGCTCGGCCAATACGACGAAGCCATCAAGAATTACAGCGCGGCACTGGCGATTGACCCGGCAGAGCATGGCATCCGGTTGAATCTCGGCATCGCCTATTTTCAGAAACAGCAGATTGAAGACGCCCGAAAAGAACTGGCGCAGGTCGCCGCCGCGCAGCCGACCAACTGGCAAGCCCGGCATATCCTCGGCACCTGTTTGTTTCAACTCGACAAGATGGCGGACGCGATCAGGGAACTGGAAGCGGTTTACAGCGCTCAGCCGGACAACATTGCCGCCGCCTACATTCTGGGCACGGCGTATTTGCAGAATGAGCAGATTGATCAGGGACGCAGTTTGATTGACAAGGTGTTCAAGTATTTACCGGAGGCCGAAGGCCATTTGATTCTGGGCACGCTCAATGCCGCCATTCGCAATCACGCCGCCGCCGTTGATGAATTGAAGCTGGCGGCAAAACTCGATCCGAAACTGCCCACGGTGCATACGCAATTGGGTGTGTCTTATCTGATCACCGGTAACCGCGATCTGGCGATTCGGGAATTTCGCCTGGAAGTCGAAAACAATCCCCGTGATTTCACGGCGAACCTGCGGCTGGGCTGGCTGTTGCGCGAAGACGGGTTGCCCGATGAGGCCGAACCGCTGCTGAAACGCGCCCTCGAACTGCGGCCCAACGATGCAGCCGCTTTATTTCAAAACGCCCAGTTGCTGCAATCACGCGGTCAGACGGCGGAATCGGTCAAACTGCTGGAACGCGCCGTTGAGGTGAACAAGGATTTCCGGCAAGCTTACGTGCTGCTGGCGCGGTTGTATTTGAAACAGAAACGCACGGCGGATGCCGACCGGTTGCGCGCCATTATTGACCGGCTCAACGAAGAAGAGCAGAAGCGGCAGCCCACGGCAGAGGCTGAGAAACAGAAGTTTCAGGAACCGCCGAAAGCAATCAAGCGGCCTGATCTTCCAACGACAAAACCTCCACGGCTTTTCTAAACTATAGCTTTTAAGAAAATGAAATGTACAGCCGACTGTTAGTCGGCCGAGGTCGTGGCGGGCAAACCCTTTGGATTCAGAAAAAGAACTTCTCAGAATGCTTCCGCGGACTAACAGTCCTCGGTACGTCTTTTTCTTGAAGTCTATAGAAGCATGCAAAAGCTGATTCGATTAACTCTGGTGTTGGCCGCTTTCGCGCTGGCTTTGAGCGGGATTGTTCCGGAGGAGTGGCTGGCCTGGGCCAGGTCAGAACATCCCCCCGCGCCGCAAGCTTCCGCGCCGCATTCGCGTTACGTCGGTGCGCAGACCTGCGCGGCCTGCCACACGGAAATTGCCGCAAACCTTCCCAACGCGGTGATGACAAAAGCTCTGGAAAAAGCCGATAGTTGTCAGATTTTACGCGATTTCCCCGATCTGAAATTCCAACTGGGCAAGTTCAATTTCCGGATTGAACGGCAGGGTGACAAGAGCATTTACACCATAAGCGACGGGAAAAATGAAATCTCCGCTCCTCTCCAGTACTGCTTCGGGCAGGGGAAGGCCGGGCAGACGTATGTTTATGAATACAACGGCATGATGTTTGAAAGCCGGGTCAGCTTTTACAGGGAAATCAAAGGGCTGGACATCACGCTCGGATATGCCCACGAAGTACCGCAGACGTTGACGGAAGCCGCCGGCCGCCAGATGAGCGTGGACGAAACGCGGCGCTGTTTCGGCTGCCACACCACAGGCGCCGGCGAAGGCTCGCAGTTTCGGATTGCGCACGCGGTACCAGGCGTGAATTGCGAATCGTGCCATGGTCCCGGCGACCAGCATGTCGCGGCCATGCGGGCGGGCGACAAGACGGCTGGAAAAGCGAAGATCAAAAAACTGACCAATCTGGACGGGGACGACATCACACAAAGTATGTGCGGTTCATGCCACCGCAGCGTCGAAGATGTCATGGCGTTGCCGCAGCGCGGCGGCATCAGCAACGTACGGTTTCAACCGTACCGTATCTTCAACAGCCGCTGTTATTCCGCCGACAAACGCATCGGCTGCACCGCCTGCCACGACCCGCACGACAGTCTGGAGCAGAGTGCGGCATTCTTCGATTCAAAGTGTCTGGCCTGTCATCAATCCGTCCCGGAGGCGAAAACAGCGGCGAAGCCTGCCCTCGCGGCGTCCAATTCTGGCGACAACGCTCGAAGCGCACGGGCATGCACCGTTGGCAAAAAGGACTGCACAGTTTGTCACATGCCGAAGATTGATTTGCCGGGAGCGCACTTCAAATTCACCGATCACCGCATTCGCATCGTTCGCGAAGGCGCGCCCTTCCCGAATTGATCAAAGTTGAAACCGTTATGAAGAAGATCGAATGCAGTTTTGCGGCAATCCTGGTTGGGGCCGCATTGAGCCTGCCGGGCGCAGCGGTTTTGGCCCAGGGAACCAACCCTGCCAAAACCGCCAGACCCGCTGCCGGTAAACAGGCTGCCGCCTCGCCTGCTTTTGAAAAAGTCGCCGCGCAAGCCAAAGAAGCACGCGAAGCCGGAAACCTGGATGAGGCGATTGCGCACTATCAAAAAGCTGTGACGCTGCGGCCCAACTGGGACGAAGGCTTGTGGTACCTGGCGACCCTGCTTTATGAGCAAGACCGTTATCCTGAAGCCGCGAAGGCGTTCAAGCAAGTCGCCCGGTTGCGTCCGAAGGTCGGCGCGCCGCTGGTGATGCTGGGACTATGCGAATACCGGCTGGGCCAATACGACGAATCGTTTATCCATTTACAACAAGGCCGGCAGCGCGGCGTTGGCGAGAATCCTGACTTGCTGCGGGTGATGGGTTACCACGAAGCCACACTGTTGTTGCTGCGCAGCGATTTTGAAACCGCGCAGCGTATTTTCACCGGATTGAGCCGGGATGGATTGAACAGTCAGGATCTGATTGTCGGGATGGGACTGGCCGTGCTGCGAATTTCCGCTTTGCCCAAACAGATTGACCAGCAGAACCGCGACCGCGAAGTCATTCGCCGTGCGGGATTGGCGCAGCATTATTTCGCGCAACTGAACGTCGCCGATGCGCGGACGGAGTACGAACGTCTGATTGCCGATTATCCGAAAACGCCGAATCTGCAATACGCTTACGGCCGATTCCTGATTGACACGCGCGACGACGAAGCAGGGTTGGTGGCGTTTCAGCGTGAAATTGAAAACTCGCCCAAACATGCGCTGGCGCGATTGCAGATCGCCTACGTCAAAATTCGCAACAAGGAACCGGAAGCCGGAATTCCGCTGGCGCAGGAAGCCGTGCTGATGAACCCGCGCCTGCCGCTGGCGCATTACATTCTGGGACGCTGCCTGTTTGAAACCGGCGAAAACGCCAAAGCCATCGAAGAACTGGAAGCGGCGCAAAAGATGGCTCCTGCCGAACCCAGAATTTACTACACGCTGGCGCGCGCCTACGCCAAAGCCAATCGCCGCGATGACGCCGAACGCGCCCGTGAAACCTTTGCCCGGTTGAACAAGCAGGTCGAAGATGCCGCGCAGCGCGGCGAGCAGAAGGCAGACGCCATCGAAGAGAAAGAGAAACCGTAACAGTACCGCGCGCGTCAGCAAGGGGCCAAAATCCGAGGAGTCCGCTTGCTGACGCGCGCGGTACTGCTTACTTGCCAACTCGCAGCGCGAAGTCAGTCACACGCTGGCAAGCCTTTAATTCAACCACAGCATTCGCCGCTTCAGCCTCTTTCCGCAGTTTTGCGCGCTCAGTCAAATCCCAGGCAATGGGTTTTACCGGTTTGTCCGTCGGTTCGGTGTCTGGAATTGCGCGAGTCGTGAGCAGGTATTTGCCCGGCGCCAGATTGGCAAAACTGAACGAGCCGTTTTCTTCCGCTTTGACTTCGGCAAAGCGGAGCAGGTCCTCACGGTTTTCCGGCTCGGCAGGCATCAAAAACACGCGCAATCGGGGAGGGAGTTTGCCGCTGGCGGCAGTCGCTTTTCCTTTCAAGCCCGCCGCGCCCCTGGCCACCGTGACATTCACGCCGGTCAGTCGTTCGCCCGCTTTCAGCGTCAGGCCGTTGCGCCCGAAATCGTTGGGTGCGGCTGCGCCCGCAGCCCTGTTGGCGGCCTTGATGGATTTGAGAAACCAGGTTTCGTCCGGCAATTGCGGCATCAGTCGGTAACGGCCGGCTTTCAGCCCGCGAAGACTAAACTCTCCTTTTTCGTCCGGCACGCCCAATGGAGGAAAGCCAAACCCAGCGACTGCCAATTCCTCTTTTTCATTCGGCTCGTCGCGGCGGGAATTGACCAGGATTTCATTCAGGTAAAATTCGCGCTTGGTTTCGCATTTGTGTTCCGTGGGAACAGGAGCCTTTTCAATTGTTACCATCCCGGCCAGCGAAGCCAGCGGCGTCATCGTCAGGTCAATTCCAGCAACGTCGTTATTGTTGACCGTGAATCGTCGCGGTGGCGATTCCAGCGAAGCTTCGTCTCCCTGCGGGGTGCGGGAAGCGATGGCTTCGTATTCGCCGTTCGGAATGCCGTAAAACGCATAGCCGGTGTTTTGATCGCCCATCGGCACAATGAAGGTCGAAGCCACGACATTGCCAGTGGCCGGATTTCGCAGCAGGATCGAAGACGTGCTGATGACCATTCCGCTGCGCGACTCCGCCGGGCCGCCCAGCACTTTGCCGCTGACGGCGAAGCCACGCTCGGCGCGATAGCGTATGTCAATGCCCGTGGTTTCTTCGCCGCTGTGGACGCTAACCTCCGTCGCGGTATCGCGCGTGGCGGAAGGATAGTAGACCGGCAGCCGGTTTTCATAAGGTGTCGTGCGCGATGAAAAATTTCTGCCGCCGCCGCCGATGGAAATCAAATAACCGCCGGGCAGCAGGCCGTAGATACGATAGATTCCACGGTCGTCCGTCTGGCGTGAAATCCCGAAGAACTGAGTTTGATCCTTGATCGGGCGTCCGGCTTCATCGCGTACGCGCTCTACTTTAACCCCCGCGCCGATGACCGGTTCGCCGTTGGCGTTAAAAATTTTGCCGGTGATCACGCCGCCGCGCACCATCGTCAAGGTCACCGATTCGCCGACATAGGCGAGGGCCACAGGACGCGGAGAACTGGGATCAAGATTTTTTCCGACGGGCAACTGCACGTATCCGGGCGCGCTGACGCCGAGTTGATACGGCATCGGATCAAGCCCATCCGCCTGAAAATTGCCGTCATCATCGGTAATGATGGCCAGACGCCCGCTGAAGGTCCGGCGCGCTCCCCCACCCATTCCTGAGACGGTTACGCTGGCATGTCGAACCGGCTGGCCGTCTTCGGTGACAACGCGCCCGGTGATGACGCCTGTTGCCCGCTGCGCGAACGTTACCTCTGTCAGCAGCAGCAGGAAAAGAAATACGCAAAAAATGGATCGCGGCGGGAAATTGGAGTGCGGACGTTCCGTCCGCGCATCAGCCGCAGGTCGCGCGGACGGAACG
>JAJNQA010000033.1 GCA_021155085.1 Heliomicrobium sp.
CGAGCGCCTACCAAAACAACAGGCGCTCGCTCACGCTCGCGTACCGTACTACTCAGCCAAGCGAGCACCTTCCAAAACACCAGGACGCTCGCTCACGCTGGCGTACCGCACCACTCAGCCCAGTTGTTTGCGGAACCGCCAGGCGCTCACCCCCACCAGCACAATCGCGAATCCAACCAGCGCCAGCAAATGCGGCCAGATCATTTCCACACCAGCCCCTTTCAGCAGGATGCCGCGCGCGATCGTCGAAAAATGGCTGATTGGATTCAGCAGCGTCAGCGGCTGCATCCATTCCGGCATTGCTTCGACCGGCGTTGTCGCACCCGACAGCATCGAAAGCGGCGGATTGACGAAAAAGGCCATCAGTTGGGCCTGCTGCTGCGATTTGCTGAACGTCGCCAGGAACGTGCCAATGCCGATCCCGGCCAGCACGCACAGCGACCCGGAGGCGAACAGGATGACCAGATTGCCGCGCAGCGGAAGTCCAAAGACCAGTCGCCCGACAGTCAGCGCCAGCACAATCTGCATTGAAAGCAGCACGAACAGCGGAGCGATTTTGGCCGTGACGATTTCGGCGGCTTGCGCTGGCGTCATCAGCAACTGTTCAATCGTTCCGACTTCCTTTTCCTTGACCATCGCCGACGAGCCGATGATCGAACCATTGAGCACCAGCAAAATCCCTATGACGCCGGTGACGATAAACCAGGAGCTTTCCAGTCCAGGGTTGAACAGCAGCGCAATGCGTGCCACGAACTGCCCGCGCAGGCTTGGCGAGCCGCCTTCGACTTGGAGTGAAACAGCGGGGGAATCCTGCGCCAATCGTTGGTTGAGGGCGGCAATAATGCGCCCGCCGTAACCCGCCGCGATTCCCGCCGTGTTTGAATTCACCGCATCCAGCAGGAACTGAATGCGCGCCGTTTCGCCCCGTTCGCGCTGTTTGGCGAAATCGCCTGGAACGATCAATCCCGCGTCCAGACGGCCCGCGCCGAGCGCCCGCCCCAGTTCTTCAGCGGATTGAAACTGTTCGGCGATCCGGAACGACTGGCTTTCGGCAAAGGCGGAAACGACTTCGCGGCTGGCCGCCGAGCGGCTTTCGTCCACCACGCCCAGCCGCAGATTCGACACATCTGGATTCAGCGCAAAACCGAAAATCACAAGCTGAACCGTCGGCGGCAGAATCAGCGAAACCACCAATTTCTTGTCCGCCTTGATCTGGCGCAGCTCTTTCATAAACAACGGCCAGATGCGCCAGGCTCGAATTTTGTTGATGAAACTTTTCATGGTGTCTCCTCTGGTACTGTACCGATGCCCCTAAGCTTCAACCTGCATCAGGCGCATCTTCCGCCACGCCTTGAAAAAGAAAACCGACCCGATCAGCGCCAGCATCAGTGGCGCATCCCACACGGCAGGCCAGCCGCCGCCGCGCACAAAGGCATCGCGCGTAATCTCGATGAAATATCGCGCGGGCACGAATGCCGCGATCCAGCGAAGCTCCGCCGGGACGTTCGACACGGGAAAGATGAACCCTGAGAGCAGAAACGAAAGCAGGAATTGCACGCCCGCCACCGCCTGAATCGCCGCCGCCTGATTGGGAATCGAAACGCCGACCATCACGCCGAAGCTGACATTGCAAAACAGATAAAAGACCGTGCCGACCAACAATGGCGTCGGATCACTGGCGATCTTCAAATCGAAGAGCGGAATCGCGACCAACAGCGCCAGCGCCCATTCGGCCAGCGCGATGATGAAAAAGGCCGCGATCTTGCCCAGCAGAAATTCGTGCGCCGAAATGCTGGACACGTACACTTGCAGAATGGTTTTCTGCTCGCCTTCGCGCGACAGGGCCAGCGCGGCCAGCAGCGGCGGAAACAGCGCCAGCACCACCGCGAAGGCCCCCGGCCCGATGAACTTTCGCGAAGAACCGCCGGGGTTGTACCACATTCGCGTGTCAGCTCTGATGGCGGGCTTGATTGCCTGCGGGTTTTGCTCATTCGCGCCGCGAAACTGCGCAGTGAAAGCATTGGTCAGCGCATTGGCCTGTCCGCGCATCGCATTCGCGGTGTTGGCGTCCACGGCGTCAATCAGCCATTGGATTTCCGGCTGCTCGTTCCGCAGGAAATTGCGCTCGAAGTTTTGCGGAATGACGATGACAGCGCGCGCCTTTTCCGAAGCCAGCACTTCTTCCGGCCACTGGTTCTGTGATAACGGCACGACGCGGAATGTCAGCGAAGCGCCGAGCAGGTCTATGTATTGCCGCGACAGCGGCGTGCGGTCAAAATCCTGCACCACAACCGAAATGCCCTTGACCGACAGCGACAGCGCCGTGCCCAGCAGCGCCAGCAGAATCAGTGGCAGCACCAGCGCCAGCGCCACCGTCAGCTTATCTCGGAACACTTGCGTCAGTTCTTTCCGAGTTTGGGCAATGATTCGTTTCATATTCCTCCCAGAACGTGGGACAGGCTTAGCCTGTCGGCACTGCGGACAGACTGAAGTCTGTCCTACGTCATCAATCTCCAGATGCGACCTTCCCAGCCAGCCGTGCTTTTTCGACAACGGCGATGAACACATCTTCGAGCGAATACCGCTCCGGATACGCCCTGGCGACGTGGATGCCCGCGCCGCTCAAGGTTCGTGAAAGACGCCTGATTCCATCCATCGGCTCTTCATCAATCACCACGTGCAGGCGGTCGCCGAACAGCGACACGCGCCAGCGATCCATTTGGCCTTTCAGCAAATCCGCTGCGCGCTGCGGCGCGTCGGTGATCATTTCGATCAGATGGCCGTTCTGCGCGGCCTTGATTCCGCTCGGCGTGCCTTCGGCGATCAGTTCACCCGCGACCATGAAACCAAGGCGATTGCATTGCTCGGCTTCTTCCAGATAATGCGTCGTGACCAGCACCGCGACGCCACGATCCGCCAGTTGGTTGATCATCTGCCAGAAAGAGCGGCGCGCCAGCGGGTCCACACCCGAAGTCGGTTCGTCCAGAAACAGCACGCTCGGTTCGTGCATGATGGCCGCGCCAAACGCCACACGCTGCTTCCAGCCGCCGGGCAATTCGCCGGTTCGCATGTCACCGCGTCCTTCAAGGCCGGAAAATTCCAGCACCCAGCGTTTCTTCTCTTCGCGCTCTTCGGGCGGGACCTGATACACGCCGGCAAAAAAATCCAGGTTGTGATTGATCGTCAGATCGTCGTAAAGCGAAAACTTCTGCGACATGTAACCGATACGCTGGCGCACGAAACTTGACCGCAGGCTGCCGCGCTCTCCGGCCAGTTCCATCTCGCCGCTCGATGCCGCAAGCAAGCCGCACAGGATTTTGATCGTCGTCGTTTTGCCCGCGCCGTTTGCGCCCAGCAAGCCGTAAATTTCGCCGTATTTGACTTCAATGTTCACGTCATTGACGGCGTGAAACGCGCCGAAGCGTTTGTGCAGGTGGCGCGCACCAATGGCAATCGCGCCCGGTTCGCGGTGGCGAAACTCCCGGCGGCGCGGAAATGGCGTGGCTTTCATTTCGCCATTCAAATCGCGCAGGATCGAAACGAAAGCGTTTTCCAGCGTCGGCAACCCGCTGTTGATTTCCCGAACATCAATATCCGCCGCGCCCAGCGTCGCCCGCGTCAATTGTTCGCCGCGCCCGACATCGCTGACCATCACGTCCAGCCGGTCGCCGAAGCGTTGCACGTCGGCAATGCCTTCGATTTCACCAAGCAGTTCTTCCGCCTGACTGAGTTTCGAGGCGCGCACTTCCAATCGGTGCAAACCCAGATCGCGGCGAATTTCCGCCGGCGTGCCAATCTGATGAATCACGCCGTCATGCATCAACGCCACGCGGGTGCAGCGTTCGGCCTCGTCGAGGTAAGGCGTGGCGACGACGATCGTCATGCCATCCACGGACAGGCTGGCCAGCGTGTCCCAGAACTCGCGGCGCGAAACCGGGTCAACGCCCGTCGTCGGTTCGTCCAGCAGCAGCACTTTCGGTTCGGTGATCAGCGCGCAAGCCAGCGCCAGCTTTTGCTTCATGCCGCCGCTCAAGCGTCCCGCCAACCGATCCGTGAAGCGATCCATATCGAATAGCTTCAGGTAATGGCCGCCGCGCTCTTCGATCTCGCGGTTCGACAGTTTTCGCAGTTGGCCGACGTAGCGCAGGTTTTCCGCCACGCTCAAATCCTGATACAGGCTGAAGGTCTGCGTCAGATAGCCGATCATCGAACGCGCATCTCGCGCCGTCTGGCCGAAAACCACCGCTTCGCCCGCGGTTGCCGGCATCACGCCGCCCAGAATTTGAAAGATCGAAGTCTTGCCCGCGCCGTCCGGCCCGATCAGCCCGAAGATTTCGCCGCGCCGGATTTCCAGTTCCACGCCGCGAACGGCTTCCAGTTCACCGTAATCTTTACGCAACCCACGCAGGTGAATGGCTGTCCCAGCGGCGCTCGTGATGACCGCTTCCCCCGAACCAGCCAGCACCAGATTTCCATCGAAATAGTTTTGCGTGATTTCCACTAACCCGCTCATCGCGAGACTCCTTCTCAACTGCCGTGCTGTTGCGCTGTGCGGCAACGCGGCTTTTCTCAATTTCTCGTTTGCGCCGGATATCCACAATCCCCATGATCAAAATTACTGAGCAGAGACTGATGAATGGCACGGCGAATAAAAAAATAGCGACAACGGTCATAATGTTCCTCCGATCACTGACAGAATGTTTTCAAGTTGCAACGCGATGGCAATCGAGCTTTCGACTGCGCGCTGCTCGTTCAGTAAAACCTGCGACTTCAATCTGACATGCGGAAAATATCCGATCAAATGATCATTGAAACATGAAATTAATTGCGCGTCGTCTCTTCCCTTCTGGGCACACCGGCGAAAATGCGGGCGTGCCCGGATGCAAGTCTTCAGCGATTCGTTGCCACCCATTGACTGCCTTCAACCAGCACTTCGCCATCGGCGGGCATGCCCGGTTTGGCGAAACCTTGCGGATTAACGAGTTGAAGTTTCACACCGACCACCTGCCGGATGCGGTCATCGCGGAAGTACGTGTTTTCCGGCGTGAAGGACGCCTGCGGATCAATGCGCGCGACCGTGGCTTCGAGCGGTTGCTTCGGGTTTGAGTCCAGATACACCCGCGCCGATTGTCCCGTGCGCACGCGGCCAATCTCGCCTTCGGGAATGAAGGCGCGCATGTAAATCATTCTCGGATTCAAAATGGTCAGAATGGCTTTGCCCGGCGAAACGACTTCGCCGGGTTCGGCGGAGCGCGTCGCGACGGTGCCTTCAAATGGCGCGACGATTTGCAGGTCACCGCGATTGGCTTCGGCTTCCTGCAACTGTGCGCGGCTGCGGGCAAGCTGGGCTTCGGCGGATTGAATGTCTGCCTACGCCTGACGAATCTGCTGTTCAACAGACAGCGATTGCGCCGCGCGAATCGCCGGATTGTCCAGATTGGCTTTCGCCGTAACCAATGCGCCACGCGCCGCTTCGACCTGTTTGCGCGCCGCGTCAACCACGGCTTTGTGGGCTTCGGCAGTGGTGCGCGCCTGCTCGCCGTCCCGCGCCGGAACGTCGCCCTGATCGGCCAGCGTGGAGTACCGTTCGGCATCCACACGCGCCTGTCTGTATGAAACCTCAGCCTGTGCCAGCGAAGCTTCGGCGGAAGCGACGTGCGCCTGCGCCTGACTGACGCGGCCTTCGGCATCCACGCGCGCCTGGCTGACGCCCAGGCGGCTCTGTTCCAGTTGCGCCTGCAGCACGGCGACCTGCTGCCGCGCGCTTTGCAGTCTGGCTTCGAACTGCACAACGTCGGACTGCGCCTGATCCACGCGCGCCTTGAGCTGATCATCGTCCAGCACAGCCACGACTTGCCCGGCTTTAACGTGGTCGCCTTCACGAACGCTGATTTCACGGATGCGCCCGGAAGTCTTCGCCGCGACGACGGCATCGTCGCTTTCGATGCGGCCGCTCACTTCGATGATTTCCTTCGGCGCGGCGGGCTGGCGAAAGTAAAACCACCCCGCCGCCGCACCACCCAGCAAAGTGATAATCAGCAAGCCCCGCACAATCTTTTTCGTTCGATTCTGTTTCCCGTCGTTCTTCGTAGTCATAGTGTTCTCCTTTCCTGAACTGCCCATTTTGAATTCTCCATTCTTCATTCTTCACTTTTGGACAGAAAGTAACCTTTCCCTCTGCTCAATAATGGAAAATGGAGAATGAATAATTTGCGGTTCCACTGTGTGTTCAACGACTGGCGAGCGCGACGTTGTTGCTGGTCAGCGTGGTTGACATCGCGCGCTGAAGCTCAGCGACAGCTTTGGTGTAATCGGTCAGCGCTTTCAGTTCGCGACCGCGCGCCGAAGCCAGCGCATTCTGCCGGTCCAGCACAAAGAAGTTGGTGGATTGCCCGGCGTCGAATTTCCGCTGTTCGCTCCGGGATTGCAGTTCTGCGTTTTCGCGCGAATTCCTGGCGGCTTCGACGCGGCGCTTGGCGGTTTCGACGGCTTGCAGCGCGTTGCGGACTTCGACTTCGATCAACTGTTCGGTGCGCTGGCGCTGCACATCAAGCTGCCGGCCTTCAGCCAGGGCGTGTCCCAGTTGCGCTTTGGCCGTGCGATTGCCGAGCGACAAATTGATCGAAACGCCAATGCGGAAGGTGCGGTAATCGTTGCGAAACAGGTTGTTCAAACTCTGCCCGGTTCCGCCGATGAACTTGTCCGGCGTTGTGCCGAAATCAATTGGCGCGAGCGGCGGCAGCCCGGCGAATTGCGAAAGCTGATTGATGCGGTCAAACAGCGGTTGATTGAATCCGGCTATCGGATTGGCCGTTGTGCGAGATTTGCCCGCCAGTCCTTGCGTGCCGTAGCTGGCGATCAAGTCAATCTGCGGTTTGGTCTGGTCGCGGTAATAATCCACATCCACCTTGTTCAAATCCTTGCGCAGCCGGTATTGCTCCATCTCCTGGCGATTGTTGAAGGCCATGCGCAGCGCATCGTCCACCGGCAAGGCGGCTTCGTTTTTCAGTTGCGGTTGTTCGGCGGGAACCAGCGCGGTGCTCCATTGCTCGCTGTTTCCGATGCCAGTCGGCAGCATCAACGCCTTGAGCGCGTTTTCGACGCGTTGAATGACTTCGACGGCGGCTTCGGCTTCGTCCGTGCGGCGTTCGACTTCGACCCGCGTGGAAACCACGTCCGCCGGAGCCATCGCGCCTTCCTTCACCAGACGTTCGTTGTGTTCCAGTTGCGTGCGCGCCAGGGCGATGGATTCGCGTTTGATTTCGGCGTCACGGCGCGCAAAGACCAAATCCCAGTACGCGCGTTCAACGGCGGCGATGATTTCAATCGCGCGCTGGCGAAACTGGCTGTCGGACAAATCCAGGCGTTTGCTGGCGATGCGAATCTGGCGGCGCTCGGCGTCAATCTTCCGGTTGCGGAAGAGCGGCTGCGTGAATTCCACGGCCAGTTGCGACGTGAACTGCGGATTCAGCGCGTTGAACAGGTTCTGACTGGTGCTGCGGTTCTGGTCGAAGCTGACGCGGACACTGCCGCCCTGCCACGGCAACCGCTTTGACAGAATTGCCGCACCGGTGAAATCGCTGGTTTGCAGCCGTCCGTTTTCGCCTCCGGCCAGAATCGAAGCCACGGGCAGCGTCTGGCGTTGATAAAACATCTGGCTGGTCAGCGACGGATCGTAAACGCCTTTCGCGGCGCGCAGATCGAATTCGTTCAATTGCGTGTTGAGCCGCTCGATTTCGATGTCGCGATTGTTTTCCAGCGCCATCGTCACGGCGTCGCGCAAGGTCAGAATGGTTTGTTTGTCCGCGGCAACGCCCACGCGCTGCGGCGGTTGCGCGAATGCCGCCTGCGTTGCGGCAAGCGTCAGTAACAGAGTGATGAGCTTCTTAAACATTCTCCCTCCTTCAAAGGTTATCGGTACTGTCCCTGCGCGATCTGTTCGACCAGCGCTTTCATCAACACATCGGCGGCAATCAGTTCGACGCCGGCGTTGGCCATCGCGGCCAGCAACCGTTTTCCTGCTTCATCCACGAAAGTGACTTCGGTCAAATCCACGCGGACGCTGTCAGGCCGCTGTCCGGCGACTGCCTGCTGCCAGCAACGTTCCAGTTCCGGCGCCCAATCCCTGACCAGCTTCCCCGCCAGCTTGAAATTCAGCGAACGATCATTTTCTTGTTCGATAATCCTCAACATTCTTCCTCCTTCTCTGTCCTAATCGTTCGCGTTCTGGCGCTTTCTGGCGCTTTCTGGCGCTTTCTGGCGGGTCTATTGCCGGCTGTTGACGCACCCGGCGGCAGCTCTGGCCGCCACAAACGCATCCAGCGGTGACAGCATCACAATCAACATCCAGATGGGGATCGTGATCAGCGTGCAGATCAGGCGTTGCAAACCACGGCTGCGAATCTGTGTCGCGGTTCTGGCGGACATGGTTTGCGCAACGACGCGGATCAATTGTCCGGAAAACGATTGGCAAGGCTCTTCACTGGCGCCGAACGGCTTTGTTTCACAATCTCGTGCGCGCGCCAGGTCGGTGGAAGTGGCGTACCGATTGGCCTGCCGTAGGCCACAGCGGCGGCAAAATTTGTCCCGCGGCAACAGTTCAGCCCCGCAGCCGTAGCACTGGTTCAGTGCGGCAGTTTCTATTTCTTGTAGCGCCAACATCTCTTTCATCTCCTTCGAAAACTTCGACTTCATTTCAGCGACCACTTCGTCCCGACGACAAGGCATAGTGCAATGGCTTTGCCAGACTGCGGAAAGACCTTCGGCAGGCGGATAAATCTCTGATAGAAAAAGAGTTGCTTTAAGTAATGAAGTAAAGAAAGGTGAGTGCCGAAGTGAAGTGCCGAAGCTTTTTGTGCCGAGATTTCGGCGAGTGCCGAAATCTCGGCACTCGCCTCAGCGGGAGATGCCGAGTTTCTGCATGCGGGATTGCAGGGTGGTGCGCTTCATTCCCAAACGCACTGCTGCTCCGCCTGGGCCGCCAATCACCCAGTTGGTTTCTTCCAGCGCGCGCAAAATATGGTCGCGTTCGGCGACTTCCAGCGTGGCCAGTTCCGTTGTGGTCACGGGCTCCGAAGATTTCAACTCAGCCAGGGAAACTTCCAAATCCGAGCCTCGGGTCAGGATCACGGCGCGTTCGATGAAATGCTCCAATTCGCGGACATTCCCTGGCCAGGCGTAGCGGGTCAGCGCCGTCATCACTTCTGACGGAATGGCTGTGATTTGCTTTTTCAACCGGCGGGCGTACCGCTGTGTGAAAAAACGAGTCAGCGCGGGAATGTCTTCTCGCCGTTCGCGCAGCGGCGGAATGGTGATCGGAAAAACGTTCAGCCGGTAATACAAATCGCTGCGATATTTTCTGTCGGCCACCATCTTTTCCAAATCGCAATTGGTCGCGGCAATCAGCCGGGCGTCCACTTTTTGCGTGCGGGTGCTGCCCAATCGCTCGAATTCCTGTTCCTGAAGCACGCGCAGCAGCTTCGGTTGCAATTCCAGCGGGATGTCGCCGACTTCGTCCAGAAAGAGCGAGCCGCGATGCGCCAGTTCAAATCGCCCGATCCGCTGCGAAATCGCGCCGGTGAATGCGCCTTTTTCGTGACCGAACAATTCGCTTTCCAGCAAGCCGGTCGGAATCGCCGCGCAGTTGATTTTGACCAGCGTGCGTTCGCGGCGATCGCTCAAATCGTGAATCGCGCGGGCAATCAACTCTTTGCCCGTGCCGGTTTCGCCGCAGATCAGCACCGTGGAACCGGTCGGCGCAACGGTTTCGACCTGTCTCAAAATACGGCGGAAAACCTGGCTTTCGCCGATCAATTCATCAAAGTTGTGCTGCGTGCGGATTTCGTCTTCCAGGTAATGTTTTTCGCTGGCCAGTTTGTTTTTCAGCGCTTCGATCTCGCGAAAAGCCAGCGCATTTTCAACCGCAATCGCGACCTGACTGGCGACCTGGCAAAGCAATTCCTTCTCATCTTCATTGAGATTGGCTTCGCGATAGCTGGCAACCGCCAGCGTGCCCAATTTACGGCCGTGCGCGATCAGCGGAACGACGCCGCCCGACTGTAGGCCGGCGGCGCGAAATCGTCGGCTGAAATCCGATTGAAATCGCTGCTCGTCAATTCGATCGTGGAAAACTGGTTTCCCGCTGATGAAGGCCGAGCCGCTAAGCGAGCTTTCGAGCGGAATCAGCGTTCCCTCTTCGATGGCAAACTGTTTGTCCAGGGAATCGTAGGCGTAGGCCCGCAATTGATTTGTGTCAGGATCGTAAAGCGCCAGGCCCACCACATCGTGCCCGGAGATTCGGCGCAGCGACACCGAAATGATCTGGATCAGGCTGCGCAGATCAAGCTGCGAAACGACGGCGTTATTGATTTCGAGCAACAGTTGCCGGCGGTCGGACTGGCGTTTCGCCTGTTCCTCCGCCGCGTGCGCCCGCTCGAAGTTGAGCGCGTTTTCCACCGCAATGGCGATTTGATTGGCGATATGACCAAGCAATTCCTGATCGGCTTCTGAAAAAGCGTTTTCGTGAAAGCTGCCGACGCCCAGAAAGCCCAGCTTCTTGTCGTGCGCAATCAGCGGCACGACCCCGCCGGATCGAATCCCTGCATCCATCAGGCGCTTATCGAATTCGGAAGTCAGAAATTCAGGGTCGTAACGATTCAAAAACACGGGACGCCCGGAAAAGAATGCCAACCCGCCGATGGTTCCTTCCAGCGACATGGGCGTCCCTTCTTCAATTGGCGGCAGATTGTCCGGCAGGTCGAACATGTAGGCGCGGAATTGATTGTTTTCCGGATCGTAAAGCGAAATGCCCGTCACATCGTGGGGCAAGGCTTCGCGCAGCCGCGTGGAAGTGACGCGCACCAGTTCGCGCAGGCTGAGTTCGGAAACGACGGCGTTATTGATTTCCAGCATCAACTGCAACCGCGCGGACTGCCGTTTGGCTTCCTGTTCGGCATTGCGCGCGCGCGCGAAGTTCAGTGCGTTATCCACTGCAATCGCCACCTGATTGGCCACCTGGATCAGCAGCGCCCTGTCTTCTTCTGAAAATGCGGCCTCGCGTTTGCTGGCAACGCCCATCACGCCCAGTTTCCGCCCCTGCGCAATCAACGGAATGCTGCCTCCCGATTGATAGCCTTCATCGGCAATGCGCCTGCCAAATGCTGATGGAAACCGCTCCACATCCGGTTTGTCCAGAAATACGGGCTGACCGGAAGTGAAGGCCAACCCGCCCGGGCTGCCATCCAGTGGGATCGGAAAGCCCTCTTCCCGGAGCGGATGCCCGGCGGGAAAATCGGTTGCGAAAGCGCGCAATTGCTGGCTTTCGTCATCGAACAAGGCAACGCCCGAAGTATCGGCGCCCATGATTTCGCGAATGCTGGAAGAAATGGCCAGCAGCAATTCCCGCAAATCCAATTGCGAAACCACCACCGTGGTCACTTTCAGCATCAGCCGCAGGTGTTCCAGTTTACGCGCCAGTTCCTTTTCCGCCGTGCGCGCGCGCTCGAAGTTAAGCGAGTTTTCGACGGCAATGGCGATTTGTCCGGCAATCTGCGTCAGGAACTCCGCGTCGGCTTCGCCGAAGTTTTCATCGCGCAGGCTCATCAAGGTCAGCACGCCCAGCGCACGGTCATGCGAAAGCAGTGGCAGGCTGCATCCGGACTGCACGCCTTCGGCGCGCAGCAGCCTGATCAGCGGCGTGGTCCCAAACCGTTCGAGCATCTGCCGGTTGACCAGCACCGTCTGGCGCGAGCGGAATGCCAGTCCTGAAGGCGTCCCATCCATCGAAAAGAGCACGCCTTCCGTCATCGGCCCTTCGGGAAAGTCCAGCGCGTGCGCGCGCAACTGGTCATGTTCCGGGTCGTAGATCAGCAGCGCGCCAAAATCGTGCCCCACAATCCGGCGCAAACAGGGCGAGATCACATCCATCAACGCGCGCAAATCCAATGCGGAAACGACGGCGTTGTTGATGTCCAACAGCAATTGCAGCCGGTCACGTTCGCGGGCGAAGCGTTGCTGCGCTTCTCGCGCGGCTTCAAAGTTCAGCGTGTTGTCCACCGCCACCGCCACCTGCCGTGCAACCAGCATCAGGAAATCCCGGTTTTCCGGTTGGTAAACGGACGGCTGCCGGCTGGCAAAACCGATGGCTCCCAGCCTGCGGCCCGCAGCCGTCAGCGGCAGCACGCAATAGGATTTCACGCCAATTGCCGCGACCCTCTGGTTCATTTCCAGAAAGCGCGTTTCCCGCGTGGCGTCGGTGACAAACATCGGTTCCTGCGTATGACAAACCCAGCCGCCCGGCGTTCCTTCCGCCGGAAGTTCGCGCGGCAGTCCGTTGGTCAATGCCAATTCGGATTCCAGGAAATACTCGCGCATGTAATCCCGCGCTTCGTCATACAACAGCACGATCACGCCGTCATACGGCACAACCGCGTGCAGGCGCTGCCGCAAATCCCGAAACAGCGACGGCAAATCCTGATGCGCGCTGATGGCTTCCGAAACCTCCAGCAGCGCTTGATAGAGATTGAGGTCGAAATCAGTCATTGGATGCAACCTCCCGTTCGGCAACGTCCGGGCAGAAAGAGAATTGCTGTACGTGTGATTGAAAAAAGACCGGCGGATTATGCCTGAAGAGGGAAAAGTGCGCTATCGCAGGGTTGGCGAGGAACTGATGAGTTTTGAACCGGCCGAAGCATTGCGGCGGGAGTAACCGGAACGAGCATGCGCTTTGTGGCCGCCCTGCACCAGCACTTCGACCAGCCGGTTGCCGGGGGCGTCGTTGGAATCCGCTGAAAGCTGATATGTAAGCAAATACTGCGCGCGAAACTCGTCCGCCAATTCCGCCAGCATCCAGTCCAGGCTGCCCAGCTTCAGCGGGAAATAGATTCCGCCGCCGCTTTGTTCCGCCAGCCAGATCAGATTCCGTTCCGCCGATTCCAGCGCCGGCAGCGACGCCAGGATTTCGGCGTTCGACGATTTGCCGCGAATGGCGCTGGCAATGGCCTCGGTTTCGCTGACAACGTAAAGCGCCGCATCCGCGTTTTGAATCGCGGCCAACGCTTCGCTCAGCCGCACCTGCCCGGCGGTATTGAGTCCGCTGGTCAGCAGCAGAATGGCACGGCGGCCTTCGGTTCCGCTGAGTTTCGCCGCCGCCAGCAGCAGCGCATCGTAAATCGCCGCCTTGTTGCCGCGATGTTCGTTTCGTTTCAGCGCTTCTCGAAACGAAACCTCCTCGTTGCTCCAATCCTGATCCAGCGACACTTCGTCGGAAAAATGCATGACGGCAACGCGATCCGCCGGTTGCAGTTTGCGGCGAAACGAAAGCAGGGCCTTGTGGATGACTTCTTCGCCATCGAAGAAACTCCCCGTGGCATCCAGCAGCAACACCAGATTCACCGGCACATGACGATGTTCGAAGTGCATCGGCTGATAACGCCGTCCGTTGTCGTAGATGAAAAAATCCTCCGCCCGCAACCCGTTCACCGCTTTTCCCAGCGTATCGCGCACCGTCACGGAAAGGCTGATTTCCACGGTCCCGATTTTCAGCACGTCGCCATTGTTGTCCGGTGCGGAACCCGGTTTTGAGATTCGCCGCCCGCTCTGCGCCGCCACCGAAGCAGCGCAAAGCGTGATTGCCAGTAGCAGCAAACAAAGCCGAAGACCGTGTATGTGTGTGTAGTCGTTCATGTGATCGAATTTTCCATTCCCGATTATTCGACAGGATGAGCAGGTGTTCTTCTCTGCCCGTTACTGTTCAATGGTGAATGGTTAATGCTGTCCCTAAAACGTGCGTCCAATGCTGAACCGCATGACCGTGCGTTTTTCCAGCGACAAAACTTTGGGATTGGTAATGTCAGGATTCGCATTCGGGTTGTAGGCGAAAATCAGCCGGAACGGCACATTGATCACCGGAACCTGCACCCGGAATTCCATCCCGACCGAGGCCCGCAAACTGTCCAGCAAGCGCGTCGTGCCTTCTGAAATCCGCAGCTTGTTGTACGAACGCGAATCGCCCGTCAAATAAACCCGGCGGAATCCCGGCGGCAATCCGTCGCTGGTCAGGTTGGCGAAGGAAGCCATGGCGCTGTCTATTTCGTCGCGGGTCGCCACGGTTCCCGAAGAATTCAAAATCACGCCGGTCGGCGTAATCGTCTGCTCGACAAAATTCGAGGTGACAAGCTGGTCGCTGTATTTGCGCAGATTGAACACCGTGCCCACGTCCGTAAAAGCCGCCAACGCCACCGGCCCGGCAATCGGAATGCGGTATTCAAAGTTGAACAGCAGCCGCGTGTCGCCGCCGACCGCCGTGTAAAAAGGAATTTCATTGCCGTCGGCATCTTTGCGAACAATGCGGGAGACATTGCAACCCGGACTTTTCGTTTCGCCGCAGCCGCCTTCCGGCGCTTCATAAGTGAACGCGCGCAGCACGCTGGAATGAACCGACCCATCGGCCACGTCTTCCAGTTCGCCCGCGCTGTTCAGGGTTTTCGCCACGACGTTGCGCGTGGATTGGAAGTAGTCGTAGCGGGCGACCGGCGAAATCGAATAGACGTTGTAACCGCGCACGTCGTTTTCGCCGCCCAGAAAGTAGCGTTCGGTGATGGGAATGCCGCCGATGAATCCCAGCGATTGCGTATTGACCAGGGCATCGGAAAGTCTGCCGAAGGTGCGCACGTGCCCGGCATTAAATCGCATGCCAATGACGTGCTGCCGGTCGGAATCCTTCTTGAACACAGGCCGGAAGAATTTGTATTCGATGCTGGGCGTCAGGGTTTTCACATCGCCGCCCAGCACGCCGCCGGACATTGAAAGTCCCAGATACAGGCTCTGGCCGCGCGTCGGATCAATTGCCGCGTTCAAGCTGTTGAAAAAAATGTTCGGCGTAATCCGGCTGGTGACGATGCGCGGCTGGCTGTAAGTCACCGGAATATCGTTCGACGTGTCGCTGTCGGTATTGACCTTCGGGTCTTTGATCCGCGAAGCGCTCAGCGAATAGGACACGCCCACGCGCGTAAAGTTGGCATATTCGCGGAATCGCCGCGTGAAGACGGACAGCGGGGCGGACATGCTGACGGTTCCGCCCGCCACTTCCTGCGTAAACAGCGAATCGAGTTCCACTTGCGAAAGGTTGCCGGTGGAAAAGAAATTGCTGAAGGTGTTGTAACTGTTGCCGAAATACTGCTGCCGCTGCGCGAAAAGCTGGAAGCCCAGGCTGACCGGCTTTCCGAACAGATACGGCACGTTGTAACCGATGGACGCCGCAAGCTGACGATTGCCGCCGGAAACATCGAAGCTCAAGGTCTGCCCATATCCGAGCAAATTGTTGGTCGAATAGCCGATGCCGAAAAAGCTGCCGGCAAAACCGGAAACGCCGCCATTGACGGTAATCTGCTGCCGCCCGCGCTCTTTCACCTGCAAGTCAATTTCCAGCGTCTGGTCGCGGTCGTTGGTGCGTGTAATGGCGTCTTTCTCTTTGACCTCTTCAAACAATCCCAACTGGTTCAGCCGCAGAATGGATAAATCCCAGTAACGTTTGTTGTACGGGTCGCCTTCGTTCAGGACGACTTCGCGGCGCAGCACGTGGTCGCGCGTCGCCGTGTTGCCGATGAATTCCAGGCGGCGCAAGCTGAACTGGCGGCCTTCGTCCACTTCCAGCGTAATTTCAATCTCGCCTTCTTCATCGCTGGTGTCGTTGAACTTCGGAACGAAATCCACCGAAGCCTGAATGTAGCCTTGCGTGCCGTAAAGGTCTTTGACGCCCTTGAAGACATTTTCCTGAATCAGCTTGGCGTTGACGTAATCGCCGACTTTCAACCGGGACACCGCCGCGACGATGCCTTGTTGAAAGATGGTGACGCCTTTCTCTTCCACCTTGGTGATCTTGTAGCGGCGGCCCACTTCGATGGGAATGCTGATTTTCAAGCCCGGCCCAGCTTTTCGCAGCCCCGGAATCGGCAGCGGAAACCCATTGGACGCGACGCCGTCGGGCACGACTTCCGGCTCGCCGATTTTGGCTTGCAGATAGCCTTGCGAGCCTAGAAAAAACCGCACACGCTCCAGATCGTCTTGCAGCTTGTCTTTGAAGTAGATGTCCTTGGATGAAAAGGTCGTAAACAGACTGGCTTCTTTCACCAGTTGCATCGCGCCCTTCAACCGGCGCTGCGAAAAGCCGTCGCGCGCGCCGGTGAATTCGATTTCCTTGACGCGGACGCGCGGGCCTTCCGTCACTTCAAACACCACGGCGATGGAAGTCACGGAAATCTCTTCCACTTCGACTTCCACCTGTGCTTCGGGAAAGCCTTTTTCGGCCAGCAGTTCTTTCAGCACCTTGCGCGCGCTGAAGGCTTTGACCGGATCGAAAGGCGATTCCTTGCTGATGCCGACGCGGCGCTCCTTCATCCGCGTCAGGACCTCGCTTTCGGTGGCGGACTTCATGTTGCGGTATTGAAGATCGCGAATCAGCGGATATTCGCGGACTTCAAAGACGATGATCTTGCCGCCGCGCGCGCCATCCACCACCGACAACCGCGCGCGCATCGGATCGAATACGCCGATGCCGATCACCGATTGAAAATCGCGCTTGATTGCCGCTTCGCTGTAAATGTCACCCGGCTTGCTTTGAATGTTGTACAGAATCGTGTCGCGCGGAATGCGCCGGTTGCCGCGAATTTCGATCTCTTCGATCAACTGCTGATCTTGTGCCCACGCCGGCAGAGCCGAAAACAGGGCGATGAATACCACTATCGCCGCAAAAACATAACGCTTGAACATACACTTCTCCTGGGAGCGCGGACGTCCCGTCCGCACCTCTTTCAATTGACTGCGATAAGCCTGGAAGCGCGGACCTCTCGTCCGCCTATTACCTAATTGACTGCGATGGTCGTGGTTCTGCTGTTCTTCTCTCCGAACGAAATCACCAGCGGCACGGCGTTCCCAACGGGCGCATTAGCCGGAATCTGCACATTGAGTTGCCACAACCCAACCAGGCCCGGCGACAACCCGCTGAACGCCACCGGGGCAGCCATACCCCCAATCGTCACGGTGGGATTTTCCGGCGTGACATACAGCGGGCTGGCCGGAGCCGCCGCGCCCGAAGGCAAGGTGATCAACTGCCGCGAAGCCGCATCCAGCAACTGCCCGCCCTGGCCACTGGCGAACACGACAAGAAAGCGGCCCCGCGCTTCAGGCCGCGCTGCGCCGTTAAAGCTGAAATCCTGATTGAGCGCGACGGCCTGCCCTTGTCCGGAAGCATCCCGCGTGAACACGCCCGGCGCGGCGGCGCTGACGTTCAGATATTCGCTGGCGGCGAGTTTGCCGTCGTAGAGCACGTCCACCGTTGCGGTGCCCGCCGCCGTTTCAAACGGCAGTTGGTAGTTGATCTGGAACAGCCCGTCGCCGAACACGCCGCCCGCGCCCGCGTAAAACAGCGGCGCATTGACGCCGTTCACGCGCACCACCACGCTGGAAAGCGTAGTCGGCAGCGGCAGCGTCGAAGCGGCGATGTTGACGACCGTCCCGGCGGGAAAGCCCGAACCGAAGGCCGCGACGATTTCTCCGGGCGCAACGGCGCGTTCGTAGCTGGCGGCGTTGACCGTGGCGACCGTGCCCGCGGAGGGTGAGGCGTACACAGCCGTATCAGCCACGCGCAGCCGCAGCGTGAGGTTGTCAACCAACACCCCTTCGCCAGTTTGCGGAAAACCGTTGCGCCGGAATTGAAGCTCAAGGCGGAAGAAAACGTCGGAATCGTCCTTGGTTTCGTCGTCTTCTTCGTAACTGAAAACGCCGTCGCCGCCCGCGAAATTGCTGCCGGAGTAATGCACGAAGCCGCTGCCCGTTACATTGTCCGCGTCCAGGTAAAGCAGGTTGGTAAAGCTGTTGCCGTTGAATCCGCTGTCGTCCGTGGCGCGGATCGAAACCTTGTTCGTGTACGGGCGGACGCGCAGCACGAAAAAGTCGCCCGAACTGGTGCTATGCACAACATCGCCGTTGAAATCGGCCTTCACGTCCACCTCGAACGAATCAATCTCGGCTTTGACGAACTGCGCATTTTCGGGATTTGAAACCAGCCCGGTGGAGGAAGTGACGAACAAGCCGGGCAAAACCAGCTTCGGCGTCCACCAGCGCGTGTCGTCATACACCTGGCCGTCGGCGCGGCTGGTGCTGCCCACGCCGTAGCCGGTTCCTGCGCCGCTGGGATCGCTCAAACTCGCGGTCGAACCGTTGCGGGCCGCGAACTGCCCGGTCGTCAGCGTCCAATTGCCGTCAAACGGATCGGTGTCTTTCGCGCGGTTTTCATCGTCTTTCCGCTTCGTCCAAGAAGATTCGGGAATCGGGATGACACCCGCGCCGCCCAAGTCTTCCGTGGGTTCAAAGCGCGTCCGGTACGTCACCAGTTTGAGCTGCGCCAGAATCGAAAACTGCGTGGTAAAGGTGATGCCATTTGCCGGCGTCATCGTGACGATGAAATTGATCGCCTGACCGACGCGCTCCTGACCGTCGTCCAGCAGTGTGATTTGAAACGCGGCGCTTTTGCCGGCGTTTGCGCCAACATCGCCGATGCTGACCGTCACCGGTTGTCCAGCCTGCTGCCCGTTAATTCGGATTGAACTGGCAGGAACCTGACTTGTGTCAGCAACGGCGATCTGGATGTTGACCGCTTGCGCAAGCAACGAACTCGGATTTGTAACCGACAGCGTCGCCGTCACTGTTTCATTCCGGCTGATGAAAGGATCGGCGTTGACGCCGCCGTTAACATTGGAGGCAGCCAGATTCAGCACTGCTTGCGCTCCGGCGGTGAAGTTGCCCGTGGCAATCAACGCGTAGCCTTGCCGGTTGGAATCAATCCGCGCATCGCCGGGTTGCGCCACAATCTGCGAGCGGCCATTGCCGGGCACGTTTTCGCCGATGACGCGCACAGTGTATGTGCCCGCAACCGGATTCTGGATGTAGACCGCTTCGACCGTGTTGCGGTTGTCGAAGCTTCCGCCGTTGGCCGCCTGCGACCAGCCGCCATTGAAATTCACATTGCCGCGAAACACGTTGCCCTGTGGATCAACCACTTCCAGATTCAGGTTGTTGACCAGCGCCACCACCGAACCAATCGCCGCGCGCGGGTCAGACCAGGTCAGGGTAATGCGCAGCGGTTCAACGTTGCTGACGGTGGTGATTTGATAAGTCTGCGTTTGTCCCGTGGTGATCGCCGGATTCGGCGCGGGGCGGGCGGTCTCCGCCGCCGTCGCTCCGTTGTAGATGTCAGCGATGACTTTTAGCTCGCGGCGGTCGCCAGCAAAGAAAAGCGCGTCATCCAGCGCGATGCGCCCCCAGCCTTGGCCAGCGTTAGGAATCGCTTCGCTGCGGCTGATGGGGAAGTTACTGCCGGTGAATCTCCCGGTCAGATTACGCCCTGAATTCAGCAGGACGGCTTTGATCAACGCGTTTGATGGGGTGAAGCCGTTCGCCGCAGTTTTCGCGCCGGTCGGATAAAAACCATCGGTGAAATACTGCCGCGCCAGCAGGGCGCTGCCCGCCGCCGCCGCCGAAGCGAAACTGGTTCCGGTCCGGGCTTCTTCCAGCAGCGTGCTATTGTTGTTCGGATCGTCGGGATTGACTGCGGCGTCTTTGGCCGTCGCTGAAGTCGAATTGGTATAGCTCGACGAATTGTCTTCATCGGTGTTTTCGGTTGCGCCAATGACCGCGCCCGGTGCAACGATGTCCGGTTTGATGCGCCCGTCAAACGTCGGCCCGTGATTGCTGTAACGCGCCAGATTTTCGAGACTGCCCTTTCCAGTGGGGCTGTCCGAAGCGCCAACGACGATGTTGTTCTTGGCAGCATTCGTCACCTGAAAATCGCCCAGGCTGTCGTTGCCCGCGGAAAAGAAAACCGTGTAATCGCGCAGCCGCCACATGATGTCGTCCACGTCGGCCGCGTCCTGATCGTAAGTTGCGGGTGGCGCAGGCCCGTAGCTGTTGTTGTGAATGCGCACGCCGCTGCTGTATGCCTGCTGATGAATCAAGGCCTGGCTGACGAAATCCACGCCGGGCAATTGGCCGTTGGTGTGACCTACGTCTTGAAAAACGATTCGGGCGTCGGGCGCGATGCCGTCGCCAGTGGAGCGCGTGGCGATGCCGGGAACCGCGCCGCTCCCCGATGCGCCGTAGTTGCGCCCAACCGCCACGCTGGTGGTCAGCGTGCCGTGATAATTTGCGCCGCTGTCGTCGTAGGCGACCGCGTTCAGAAATCGCGAACCTGACTGCCTGGTCGCATCCAGCGTCTGCCCGCCGTTCGGATTGTCTTTCAGTTCCTGGAAGCTGCTGCTGCCCAGCAGGTAATACGTCAGCACCTTGTTGTTCTGATTTGTAATTCGGAAGGGCAGCAAACCGTTGGTCAGCGTCGCGGTCGAAGTCGCGTACGAAAGCGTCTGCGACGCCACATTGCCGTCCAGCCGAAACTGCGAATGGTCGGAATCCAGCCCCGAATCCGCAGTTCCGTAAATTTGTCCCGCGCCGGTCAATCCCTGCCGGTAGAGCGGCGTGTCGCCAATGAAGCCGGTCTGCACGGTGCGCACGGCGTTGTCGTTTTGCAACTGATGCGGACGGCGTTCTTCGATCCATTCGACGGCTTCGACTTCGGCCAGCGCCGTCACGACTTGCGTCAGTTCTTCCCGCCGCACCGCCAGCACGCCCCAGACGCGTTCGTCATTGCGCTCTTCGATCACTGCGTTATTGGCCATGCTGAAACCGCTGATCGTTTCGCGGATCGAATCCGCGCGCTCGCCTTTGAAAGTTAAAAAGGAAATGTGAACCACGTTTGCGGTTCCTTGTGTCAGCGAGCTTTCACTGGAAAGCTCTGCCAACTCGGGGGCAACTTTCAATCCTGCGCCGTATTCGCCAAGCCAACGCACCTGACTTTGTCGGCTTGCCGCTTGCGAGAGTTTTGCCGCAGGCGCTTTAACAATGTAGGCGTTGTTGGCTAGATAGCCAGCGATTTCCACGCCATTGGTGTGCAGTTCGTCCGCCCAAGCCTGTTGAATCGCGCCACGATATTGAACGATGTAATACCGGTTCGGCGCTTCAGTTTGTGCGGCGATCTTGCTCACCCTTAGCGCGCTCGTTGTTGTCAGTTGTTTCTGGCCGATGCGAACCGGTTCAGGAGTTTTCCCCAGCGGATCGAAGACCGCCGCCCGCGTCAGCAAAAATCGTGAATCGCTGATGTGCTGGTCAATCTCTCGCCGCCTGGTTTCAAACGCTTCGCTCCTCTTTCCTTCTGTCTGCTGCCTGGCTTGCTGCTTGCCGGAAATTCGCCGGGCGTTTCCAGTGCGCGCAGTCAGAAAGAGGAACGAACAAACAATGGCGCAAACCAGAACCGCGAATACTGCTTGAGAAGATAATGACCGCTTCAAGTTTCGTGCTCCTTTTGGCCTGCGACTGCAATGGCGCTGGCGAAATCTTTCTGAAACCTGAAACCTGTTCCCTGACTCCTGGCAATCCCAAAAACAAGACTTGAATGGAATTGTTTTTGAGAAACCAGAGATCAGGTTTTAGGTTTCAGGAATCAGAGATTTGCTAATGAATTTGCCAGAGGTATCCCACAGCTTTCGCACTCCAAATGTGTTTTTAGAAAATGATTCTTAGCGCGAACTGCACATTGCGCCGTCCGTCACGCCGCGCGGGCGCGTAGCCGAACCGGCTGATGTCGGTTTCGCTGCCGACCACGAACAGGTTCGCGTGGTTGAAGACGTTGTAGACTTCGCCGCGCAGTTGAATGGTCGCCCATTCCTTGACGCGGAAGGTTTTGTACAGGGCCATATCCAGGTTCCAGTTCCCCGGCCCGCGGAAGCTGTTGCGCTCCGTCATCCCCGAAGGAAACGGCCCGAAGATCGAAGTTCCCGTAATCGGATTAACGTAGCTGCCGGCGGTCAGCCCGGTCAGGCTGATGTAGGAAAACCGGTTCGCCGCCGCCAGCGCGTCCGGGTTGTCGGAGCCGGTCGTATCGGCGCTGCCGATGGCCCGGATGCAGGTGTTGTTGGCCGACTTCGTGCAGTCGTACACGCTGAAGGGCGTGCCGGTTTGCGCGCTGAAAATCCCCGACAGGCTGACGCCGCTGAACAGATGTTTGTACATCAACCCCGTCAGCGTCGAAGGCTGGAAGTTCGGCGTGTAGGGAATGTCCCAGACGCCGCTGACCACCAGCCGGTGGCGAATGTCGTAATCGGCGTAGCCTTTGTCCAGATCGGGATTGAACGGATCAAGGAAACCGAAATTGAAATTGTTCGCGCCTTCGCTGAGGGCGGAACTGATGTTGTCTTTCGCCGTCGCCCAGGTGTAGCGGGCGTTGAACATCAGGCCGCGCGTCAGAAAGTTCCGGCTGTCAAGCCCGACCGTCACGCCGTGGTAGGTGGAATAGCCGTCGTTGGTCAGCAGGTTGATGTCGGCGTATTGCTGGTTCAGCCGCCGCGTGCAATTGCCCGTTGTGCAGGCATCGCCCAGGTAGACATTGCCCGAACCGATGCGGTTGACGTTGGACATCGAATACAGGTCGTTGCCTTCGGAGCCGGAGTAATCCACCGAAACAATCAGATTGCGCGCCAGTTCGCGTTGCAGCGAAGCGTTCCAGAACCTCGCGTATGCCGTTTTCAGATTCTGATTGATCGCCGTCAGCTTTGTTTGCGGCAAGGTCAGTTTTCCAGTGTCGTCAAACGGGCCGGTGTTGCTGTCGGTGATGTCAATGCCGCTGACGTTTGTGCCCGCCACCAGCGAAACTTCGGCGTAATTCGGCGGATTTTGCAGGATGGCGGCGGTGACATTGTCGAACACGCGATCAAAGGCCACGCCGTAGCCGCCGCGCAGGCTGGTCCGGCCATCGCCGAACACATCCCACGCAAAGCCCACGCGCGGCGCGTAATTGTTCGTGTCCGATTTATAAAAACCGTTGGCATCGCTGGCGGAAGTCAATTCGACTTTGCCGTTGCGAATTTGCTCGAACAGGTTTGCGCCCGTGCCGAAGGTAAAGTTGCTGTCCAGGTTGCGGTCTTTGTTGTGCGGCGTGCTGAAAAATTCGTAGCGCACGCCCAGGTTCAGCGTTACATTGCGCCGCACCCGCCACGCATCATTGATGTACGCCGCGCCTTCCCAGTACCGGTTGCTGCGCGTGAAGTTCGGCGCTTCGGCGGGCAACGTGATCACTTCGCCGGGGAATTTGCCGTTTGGATTAATCGAACCGGTGAAGCTGTAGAGTTTGCCTTTGACCAGATTATCCAGCGCCTGTCCGAAGTTGTTGGTGTTGCCCAGAATCTGCGTCGAGTTCTGCAACGCGCCGTAGGTGCGATTGTCCTGCGTGTAGCTGTACAAACCGCCAAAGCGAATTTCGTGTTTGCCGCGCAGGTAGGTTCCATCCTGATACGCTTGAAACTGATTTTGCGGCCCGCCAAAAGGAATCGCCGCGCTGCGATTGGCCGAATACCCCGGCAGCGCGATTTCATAACCTTCAATCGTCGGCGTCGAATTGCCGAAGAAATACAAGCCTGGAACCGAACCAGCGCTGCCCAGCGGCTGGTTGTATTCCAGCCGGTTCACGGCCAGCCGCGTTTGCGTGATCAGCCGCGAAGAATGCGCCTGCGTCAGCGACAGCGACAGATTGTCGTTTTGCAACTGCGTGCCGGTGTTGAATCCACCATAAGGACTGGAACTGTTGGTTCCGTCAAACAGCGTTTGCCGGTCAGTGCCGTAACGCAGGGTGAGCGTTTCCTTGTTGCTGTAGTTGTAATCCAGCCGTGTCACGGACTGGAAAGCATTTTGCGGGTCGCCGCCGCCGGCATCCGCTGCAATACGGTTTTCCACCTGTCCAAAAACAATGGTGTCGGATTTGATCTTGTCGAATGCGCCGCCCTTGATGATCGGAAAGAGGTTGGCGATTTCGGCTTTCGTATAAAGCTTGCTGGCGTTGTCGTCATTGTCGGATGGCAAGCTGGTGTTCAGACCAAACTGGCCGAAATAATTCCGCGTCGCTTCGGACGAAGCGGCAATCAGCGCCGACGACGGAACGATGTTAATGACCGGCGTCGAACTGCGCACCTTCGTCCATTCGCTGCTGTTGAAAAACAACAGCTTGTCTTTGATGGCCGGGCCGCCGATGGAATATCCGTACTGGTTGCGGGTGAAAACGCCCTTGTCCAGCGCGTTCGCGTTGTTGTCGAAGCTGTTCGATGAAAGGGCCGAAACGCGATTGAAACCGAACGCCGTGCCGTGAAATTGATTGGTGCCGGATTTGGTCACGACATTGACCACGCCGCCCGAAGCGCGTCCGTATTCCGAAGACAATCCACCGGAAATAACGCGGAATTCTTGCACCGATTCCAGCGGCGCGCGTTGGCCAATCAGGCTGGAAAACTGGTTGTTATTGACTGCGCCGTCCTGCAAAAAATTGATGCTGGCGGCGCGCTGCCCGTTGATCGCCAGGCCTGCGCCGCGCCGTGTGGGATCGCCCGGAGAAACGTTGCCCGACAATGCCACGAAGTCATAGGGATTGCGCGTCAGCGAAGGCAAATCCCGAATCTGTTTTTGCGTGATGACGGTGGAAACCGTTTGCGTTGAAGTATCCACGGACAGGTCGGAGGCTTCGACCACATATTTCGGATCGGGCGGCGCATTGGCCGCCGCGACTTCCAATCCAAAATTCAACGTGTTACGCGAACCCACTGTCACGGTGAGCTTCTGCGCCGTAACAGCGAAGCCTTTGGCCGTGATGGTAATTTCGTACGCGCCGGGTTGCAGGTTCGGCAGCGCGTAAATGCCCGCGCTGTTGGTGGTCGAATTGCGTTCGCTGGCGCGCTCCAGCGATTTGATGTTGATCGTCGCACCCGCGACGGCATTGCCCGATGGATCCGTCACCTTGCCCGTGACCTGTCCTGTTTCGGTCTGCGCTTGAGCCACAGACAACAGGCTGGCCAGAAGCAGAGTGACGAATGCCGTGGCAAGACGGCGAAGGCCGGCTTGCGGATTCGTCAGTTGAAAAAGATTCATCGCTTTTCCTCCCTTGTTCAGCGCATCTTGAGTTGAGTTGGTAGCCCGCGCTTTCCAGCAGGGCTCGGAGAACACTTTGCAAATAGTTCTGGTGGGAAAGGCGACTGAAAGGCCACGGAAGTTTGTTAAGAATTGTAAGCAATAACTGACAAATCATTACCAACCGAAACGCGGACTGAAACGCTTATCAGAATATAGAAGCAGAGGCTTGATCGGCACGGTTTGGCGAACTTCGGTTTCCGCCACCCGTGCCGTTTTTTCCTGAGCAATCCTAAAACAACGGGAACGTGGAACAGGCTTTAGCCTGTTCACAGTGCGAACAGGCTAAAGCCTGTTCCACGTTCCGAAGGAGTGTTACTGAATGAACAGAGCAATAAGATTGATCTTTGCCCTTTTCGCGATCATATCAATTGGAACCGCCCGCCAGGCGCTGGCGCAACAAACTTCGATTATTTCGATCACCAACACGACGAACTCAAATGGCGCGTTCGTGCGTGGTGCGAGCAATGACGGCAAGCGCATCGTCTTTGAATCGCCGAATGATTTCACCGGCGAAAACAAGGACGGCAACAACGAAATCTTCGTGTACGACACCGACCTGCGAAAGATCATTCAGGTGACCAAAACCGGCACGCAATCCAGCACTGGCGGAACTACGGGGCAGACGCTGAGCGGGCGGAACTGTCCCGGAGGCTGTCCGCCGGGGCAAGCCACCGCGCTGAACGCCGTGCCGGCCATCAGCGGCGACGGCACGCGCATCGTGTTCGCTTCGACCAGCGCCCAGCTCACCGATGTTTCAAACGCCGACGGCAACGCGGAAATCTATCTGGCGACGCTGCCGCGCGGCGCAACCGCCGCCACCATCCAGCGCATCACCGAAACCGACGGCATCAAAGACAGCTTCGACAACAACACGCCGACGATCAATTTTGACGGCTCGGTCATCGCCTTCGTTTCCACGCGAAGCCTGTTCAAACTGCGCGGCGTGCTGCAATTTTCAGCGCAGAACGAAGACAAGAACGCACAGATTTACCTGTATGAAGTAAACAACAGGAAATACACGCAGATTACGCACAAACGCATTGACGAAGGCATCAAGGATTTCGAAGCGAAGGGATTCATCAGCAACCCGTTCCTCAGTGGTGACGGAAAGACGCTGGCTTTCCTTTCCGGCTACAACTTCAGCGGCAGCGCCGCCGTCAACAACGCCGACCTGAACGGAGAAATTTATCTGTACAAAGTTGGCGATCCGATCAATCAGGTGACGCAGGTCACGAACACCACGGAACAAGCCGAAGTGCCGGAAGACGGCGCGGTTAATGTGCTCAGCCGGTTTTCCAAGCACTTGAGCGATGACGGTTCGTTGCTGGTGTTTGAATCGGCGGGCGGCGTTGCGCCGACGAAAACCGGCGAACGGATTCGCGATGTCTTCCTGTACAACGCCACGACCAAAGCCTTCACGCAAATCACCACGCAGGATGTCGGCCAGCGCGACCTGAGCGATTACAACTACTTCCCCAGCGTTAATGGCGCGGGGACGTTCGTGGTCTTCAGTTCAAAGCTGAATCTGCCCGTGCTCAACGACACTGCCGGAAACTTCAACAACAGCCGCGAAATCTTCCGCTACGAAATTGCCGGTTCGACTGAAACCAGCCCGAAGTTTTTTCTGGTAACGCAAACGGAAGTTTCCACCACCACGCCCGATCAGCGGCAGATTTTGTTCGCCCCGTTCGTCAGCGACGGCAGCGAAGCAATTGCGTTTTCAAATAATGGCAACCTGCTCGCCAGCCAGTTCAATTCCACTGCTGAAGTTTTCCAGGCCGTGTTGCGTCCAGCGATTCGGGAAAATTCGACGGAGCCAGTGCTGGCCAATGCCGCCAGCTTCGACCGGACGGCAGTGGCGCGCGGTTCGATTGTGGCGGCTTTCGGTTCGGAACTGGCAAACGCGCCGGGCGAATCTCTGGACTTTGACAATTATCCGTATGAACTCAGCGGCGTCAGCGTCACGGTTGGAGATTCACTGTCAGGAATCGCGGCCCGGTTGATTTCCGTTTCTTCCGGGCAGGTCAATTTCGTGCTGCCGACGGGCCTCGCGGCGGATGACGATGTACTGGTCATCATCAATAACAACGGCGTCATTTCCCGAACCACGGCGGATATTCGCGATGCCGCACCAGGCGTTTACGCCGTCCGCAGCGATGGTAAGGGCCAGGCAAATGCCAAATGCATGCGCACTTCGGACAATGGCCAGGAAACGGAATACGCCGCGCTGCCCTGCCCTGTTGGCTATCAGGGCGCGGTCAATTCGCTGGTGCTGTATGGCACAGGCTGGCGCTTCGGCGCGGATATTCGCGTGCGTTTCCGCTTCAAGATCAATGACACCGAAGAAGATGAAGTGGAAGTCATTCCAAGTTTCTCCGGCGCTTATGTGGACGACGACGGCAGAGAGCATCTGGGCCTGGATCAAATCACGGTTTCGCTCGACGAAGACCTGGCCAATCGCGTCAGCGTCGAAACCATGGTGCTACTGACCAGCAATTCCGAATCCATCACCAGTCAGGAAGAAGTGACGACGGAATTCGCTGGCTTCCAGCAGGACTTGTCCGTCATCAACGGGGCCAGCCAGGAAAGCGGTCCCATCGCGCGCGGTTCGATTGCCTACGCGCTGGTGCAGAACGACGACGACGAAACCGACGTGTTCAGCGAACAAACCATCGAAGCGTCGCGCACTAATCCGCCGTTTGAATTGGGCGGCGTGACGGTCAAAGTTGCTGGCATCGCCGCGCGCATTCTGCGCGTTGCGCCGGAAGAAGTCCGTTTCATCGTGCCCACAGGCATCGAAGCCAACGACAGCATCCTGGTGCAGGTGCTCACTCATGGAAAAACCTTCAACACGCGCCAGTCAGTAAAAGACGCCGCGCCCGGCCTGTTCACCGAAAGCGAAGATGGCGACGGCAAAGTGACCGCCAGATGCGGCCTTGTTCTGCCGAGCGGCGCGATTGAGTATTCCGCACCGCCCTGCGCGGTCAGCGAAGAGGGGGAAAAGAGAGTTCTGGTCCTGACGGGTACGGGATGGCGATTCGCCACCGGTGTCAAAGCTGTCTTTGATGGAACGGACTTAATTCCAAATTACGCCGGGCCGGAGCCGGGATTGCCGGGCGTGGATCGAATTGAAATTCCGCTGACTTCTGATCTGGCGGAAGACATCGCCGGCAAGGAAAAAGACATCGTCATCCAGGCAACAATCAACAGCGAAACTGTCAGCAGCCAGACGGGTGCGACGATTGAATTTCAGGAGAGCGTGGTGGAAGAGGAGGAATTGTCCGGGGATCGAACCCGGCGATTGAAATCCGTGCGGGGAAAAACCACTGTGCGAAGTTCAACGGCAAACAGAAATCAGCGCTGAGATTGGGTACGCATCGCTTCCAGCGTGCGGAGCGTGGCAAGCGGCGCACGCTGGAAGCGATGCATACCCAGGATTTAAGTCAGCCGTTTCATCTTGCGTTGCAGAATGGATTTGGCGCGGTGAATCCGCATCTTCACCTTGGCCTCGGACCAGCCGATGACGCTGGCAATTTCGGCGATGGAAAAATCACCGGCTTTCAGCATGACAAAGGCCAGGCGGTCGGCGGGTTCCAGCAGCATCATCAGTTTGTCAGCCAGGTTGCGTGTGATGGCGGTGTGTTCGACGCCGTCGCTGATGAAATGCGCGTCCAGTTGTTCAAAAGAATAATCATCTTCTGCATCCCCCAACTGGCTGATGCTGTCTTCGCGGCGGCGGCGGCGGCGGCGCAATTCGTCATAACAGGAAGTGGTGGCGATTCTCGCCAGCCAGGCCGCGAACGAATGCGGGCCGCGTCCGCGATATGAACCGATGGCGACCCAGGCTTCGATAAAACTGATCTGTACCAGTTCTTCGATTTCGTCCTGCCGGACGAAATAGCGCCGGACGACCTGCGTCACCATGCGGCGATGACGAGCCAGCAATTCAGCAAAAGCCAGTTCGCAGCCGGTCGAAGCGGAGTTTGCCAACTCGTCGTCAAAGTTCTGTGTCAGGCTGGCGGCGTACCCAACCGGGCAGCCGATTGCAGGGCCGATTGCAGGGCCAAATGCAGGAAGTGATGCTTCAGGTTGATTCAGAGATAAATGTTTCATTGGGAGTACTGCTTTTAGTGATTAAAGAGTCAATGAATAACCGACGCCGCGAATTGCCTTGATGCGTCCGGCGCCGAGTTTTTTCCGCAGGTTGCTGACATGCACATCAATGCTGCGGTCGTTCATATTCAGCGGACGCCCGAAAATCGTTTGCGCGACCTCTTCGCGCGAAATCGGTTGCCCGGCACGTTTCATCAACAGTTCCAGCAGATCGAACTCGGAGGTGGTGAGTATCACCTCTTCGCCATCCTGCCGGACGGTTCGTTTCAGTTTGTCCAATTCCAGGTCATGAACTTTCAGCAGATGGCCGAAAGCGCTGATGCCGCCGCCGCTGCGCCGCAGAATGGCGCGAATGCGGGCGGCCATTTCCTCGAATAAACAGGTTTGTTCCAGGTAATCATCCGCGCCGAGTTCAAAGGCCAGAATCCGCTCTGCGCCGCTGCCGCCGCCATTGGCCAATAGCATGACCGGCTGCAACGAACGCTGGCGAATTTGCCGCAACACTTCAAGGCCGCTTTTCAGCGGCGAGGCGACGGCGACGATGGTCAGGGACGGTTCGCCTGCCAGTGCGCGCACCACGCCCTGCTCTGCGTCAGCGCAAAGCTCCACCTCGAATCCGGCGTGCTGAAGTTGTTCGGCAAGTGGAAAAGACTTTTCAGGATTCCCGCAGGGTTCGTGAATCAGCAGAATGTCGCTCATCGTCAAGCCACCTTGCAATTCAGAGCCTATTCGTCCGGCTTGTCATCCCCCGCCATGGCCTTGCGGGAGAAATCCAGACTGACAGTTTCCGAACCGACACTGAAAAGTTCCACGGCCTGGATTTTTTTCGCGGGCGTGGCGTCCTTTTTCGCAATGGTCTTCGGCTTGATGGAGACACGTTTATTCTGAGAAATGTCGGGATTGCTGGACACGGACTTCCCCGTCTCCTGCGCGTAAACGAAATACAGGCTGGCAACGAAAAACATCATCGCCCAAACCAGAATAACGAAGGTCAGCGGGTTAGAAATAAGTACTTTGATTTTTCGTTGGAATGATCGGGGGATCTCAAGTGAGGTAAATGCGAACAGGTCTTGCTCATTTTTTTGAAATTTTCCGGAAATGCTGAATTGCATCGAACTCTCCTTCTGAACTTGATAGTTGAAGATCAGTTTTCATCGCAAAGACTTGTTTTCAACCCAGTCTGTCAATCAGTGTTTTTGATGTTGCCGGTGTCTTTGATCTTGCCGGTGTCTTTGATCTTGTTTGTTGTCGTAATGTGAGTTGAACGGAGATGGCTGCGGTTCATGCGTGGTAATTTGCAGGCAAACGTAAAGCGTAAGAAAAGAGTTTGTAAGGGATGTAAATTGAGCGCGCGAATCATCCAACGAACTTGTATCCAAGTCCGTGAACAGTCAGAAAGAATTCCGGATGGCGCGGGTTGGGTTCGAGTTTTTGCCTGAGCAGTCCGACGTGAACATCCACCGTGCGCGTCACAGGCATGGAATCGTAGCCCCAGACGCCATTCAGCAATTCATCACGCGAAAGCACTGTTTCCCGGTTGGCGATGAAGTGACGCAGCAACTGATACTCGCGCGCCGCCAGTTCCACGGTCTGCCCCGCGCGCGTCACTTCCGCGCGGCGAAAATCCACACGGACGTCGCCAAAGGCGAAGACTTCAGCCGGGATGAAATCCTTGGCGGGAGCGCGCCGCAGAATGGCTTCAATGCGTGCCAGCAGTTCGCCCATATCAAACGGTTTGGTCAGATAATCGTCCGCGCCGAGTTTCAAACCGAGAATCTTGTCCACTACCTGGCCGCGTGCGGTCAGCATAATGGCGGGCGTGCGAATGCCCTGCTGGCGCAGATCACGCAACACATCGAAGCCGTTTTTGCGCGGCAGCATGACATCCAGAATCAACAGGTCGAAAGCTTCTTCAGTTGCGCGTTTCAGTCCGGCTTCACCGTTGGTGGCTGATTCGACCACGTAATTTTCACTGAGCAAATAATCGCTCAGGGTCAGCACCAACCCCGGCTCGTCTTCGACCAGCAGAATGCATTTGTTCATATTTTTGCGTCAGGCAATCCAGCCTGTAGTTCAATCTCGGCGGTGGATTTCAAATCGCTCATCCGATTCATTACAGGTAACCGCAGAAGGAACGAACTGCCCGCGCCCGGCTTGCTTCTGGCCTGTACCTGGCCGCCGTGGGCTTCAATGATGTTTTTGACCAGGCTCAGCCCCAGACCATTCCCGCGAATCTGCGCGGAGCGCGCTTCGCCGCCACGGTAAAACGGTTCGAAGATATGCGGCATCTCTTCATCGGGAATTCCCAGACCCAGATCCCGTACGGCAATCTGCACGAACTGTTCATTGCCCAGCAATACCGTTTCCGCCGACAAACCGATCCAGCGCGATTCGCCGCTGTATTTCATGGCGTTGTTGAGCAGGTTTTGAATCGCCCGCGCTACTGCCTGAGCATCCGCCATAACGACAGGAAGGTCTGGTGTAATGTTTGTTTCAACCTCAAACTCTCCTTCCACCAGCAGCGGGTGCGAAGCAGCCAGCACATCTTCGATCACGCCGTTCACACTCACTGGCAGCAAATCGTATCGCTGCCGTCCCGATTGCACGCCGGCGAATTCCAGCACCTGTTCAATCATTTCGGTCAGCCTGCCCGTTTCCTTGCGGATCAGCGTGCCGTAATTCTTGATCTGCCTTGGGTCCTTGACCACACCCTTGTCCAGGTTGAAGGCGGCGGATTCGATCACCGCCAGCGGCGTGCGCAATTCGTGCGAAATACCGGCGACGAAATCCATCTGCTGTTGCGCCAGCCGGTGTGCGCGGCGCGAAGACAGCATCATCAGTGTGACGCTGGCCGCCAGCAGCGCCAGAATGCTGAAGCTGATCAGCAGATTGCGGCGGCGAACAGTGGTCAGTGCCGCTTCCAGCGATCCGGCGCGATGGCGGATGTGAATTTGCCACAGGCTGGGTTGCTCGCGTTCCATCCATTCGCGCGGACCGAACACCGGCGGCGCGGAAATGGCGCGGCGAAGACGATTTCTTCCCTCGCGCACATCTCCCCGCCGCCAGCGATTCCGCATCAAATCGCGAAGCTCTTCCACACGCAGATTGAACAGCGGAGCAGCGGCATCGGCATTGGCAAGCGCGGCGGGTGATGAGGACGAACCGGATACAGCACTGGAATTGTAAACGATCCGCTGATTTCCCTGACTGACAATGGCCAGATCGTAACGGCTGCCGTCTTCGGCAACGAAATGGCGTTTGGCCAGCGCGGGCAGCATCTCCTGTTGGATGTACCGCAAATCCAGTTCGACAATGGCAAAGCCCGCCACACGGGGCGGCGTAATACTCATATCATTCCGAACCCGTCCCGGTTCCAGCATCGGAATCACCAGCGCCTCAGGCTCTTCGGAAAACGGCGACAGCAGCCGTCTGAAATTTTCGGGCCTGCCTGACGATGGTGAACCTGCCCCAGGTCCGTCCTGCAGACGTGAATCCGTTGGCGGCGGACCGGGCGGCGGCGAATTCTGCATTTGCGCTTCCCGCTGGACCAGTTCCTGCAATTGATTCCGCAGCGCCGTCATCTCCGGCGGCCAATCGCCAGCTTCAAACAAATGGGTGTCGTGATTCAGCCGATGCGGTTGCAACTGATGCTTTTCATCGGCAAGCAACACATAAACGTTTTCGACCATTCCAGGATAGGAAGCCGATTTGCTCCAGCGGTCGTAATTTGCCGTGTACGCGCCCAGATAGTCAGCCCCTTCCGCTTCGCCGAACGGCAGAAAGGAAACATACGTCCGCGTCAGTTCCTGATCGAAGTCCTGGCCGAAACGAGCGGCCAACGTACGCAAATGCGCTTTCTGCTGCTCCCGCTCGCTGACGCTCAACTGGCCCAGCCAGCGATATTGCAGCGCGGCCAGCAGCGGCAACAACAACAACATCACGGCCGCCATGATGAACTGGCTGCTGGAAATCAGCTTCAGATTTGGTTTTGGGAACTTCATCGCGCGGGATTATAACGTGAAAAATTTCGGCAGTTCATTGGGCGAATGCAGAATTTACATCCTTTACACACTGCGTTCATGGCTTGAAACCGTTTACTCACGGACCGCCCGCGACTTACTCTTAATCGCTTCTCACTGCGAATTTACATCGCTTACAAACTCTTTTCCTGTGGCTGAACTTTCACGGTAGACTTCCGGCTAAGATTCCTGACGCTGCCCACGGCAGGCTCTTCATTCCTGACAACCTGATTTCAAATTGGAGGTAGTTGAACATGTTTGATCGAACGCGCGTCCGCCTGTCCGTTTGGCTGGGCATTCTGATCATCACCTTGACCATTGGCTGCGGGATTTTCATCGCGACGGAAGCCAACGCCAGCGGCGACCAGAGCAGTTCCAATGTCACACGGCAGGAAACCGCCTGGCAAATCAGGCTGCGCGAACTGGACGCAAGGTTGAACGACCCGCGCTGGCTGCTGCTGAAATATGCGGAATTCGATCCGGGCGCCGGTGAGCCGGCTACTGTAAAAATCGGCGCACAGGAGTTGCAGGCGACTTCAATTCGCGCCCGCCCGGGCATGCAGACGGGCCAGGAAAAGCAGGCGCAGGCCGCAGATGACAAGTCCCGCGCGTATTTCATCATTCAATTCAACCAAGCCATCAGGCCGGAAGACAGGGATGCGCTGCTGGCCGGCGGCTATGACATCGTCGGCTACGTGCCGAACAACGCATATCTGGTGAGCGCCGCAGGGGCGCGGCAAAACAGCCTGAACAATTTGCCGGCGGCGCGCGATGCCGGCCAGTTTCGTTGGGTTGGCGCTTACGGGCCAGCCCTCAAGATCGAACCCTCCCTGGCCCGGATGGCCAACGAAATCGCCAACGGCACCCGCGCGCAGGCCACCGCTGGCGAAGAGTTCATCGCGGTTTCGTTCGTCACCTTCAGCGGCGAAAAGCCGGACGCTGCGCGCGCCGCACTCGCTGGCTTGAGCCTGGAAACGCGGCCGATTTTGGAAGAACGCGCCGATTCGCGCGTCTGGGGTGTGGTGATGACGCCGTCATCCGGATTGCCGCAACTGGTGACAGCGCTTGCCGAGGTGGAAGGGATTGAATGGATCGAGCAGCGGCGATCAAAACAGCTTCACAATGACAGCGGCGTGCGGATTATTCAAAGCGGCACCAGCGGCGGAGACACCGCGCTGTTCCGAAACGGTCTGACAGGCGCAGGGCAGGTGTTTGGCGAGGCCGACGCCGGCCTGGACACGGATCACGCGCAGTTCCGGCTGGACGGTTCGGCGGCGGCGCAAACGCTTTCCGTTGCGACTTCCACACAGGAATTGAGCAATGGACTGCTGCCGTTCAACATCACGGATCCGAACAACAAGGTGCTGGCCTATTTCCTGCTGGGCGCGGGCGCATTCATCACCAACTCCAGCAACAGGCACGGAGAGCGTACTCTCAACGCCACGGAAAGATCGGGCGCCTCGTACATCAACTCCGTGGCCTATGACGATTCCAACGGCTGGCACGGCACGCACACCGCCAGCGTGGCGGCGGGCCGAAGTTATTTGCAGGAAGGGACCGGAGCGCTGCCGGGAATCGCCGGGCGCACGGCGGGAGACGGCATGGCGCCGGATGCGCGCATTGTCTTTCAGGATATCGGCCACCCCGACGGAGATTTGCCGGGGGCGAATTTCGTCAGTCAGGCGCTGATTCACCAGCAGGCCTACGGCAGCGGCGCGCGTATTCATAACAACAGCTATGGCGCGTCGCCGCCGGCCACCTACGATCAGGACGCCCTGGACATTGACGGAATCATGTGGCGGCTGCGCGATTACACGATTTTTTACTCGGCGGGCAACGACGGACCGGGCGCCAACACGCTGTCCACGATTGCCAAAAACAACGTGCTGGTCGGCGCTTCGGATTCGCCCACTGCCGCGGGCGGTGATAACTCCGGCAACATCGAAGCCGTTTCGGATTTCAGCGCCCACGGGCCAACGCGTGACGGGCGCATCAAACCGGACATCATCGCGCCGGGCTGGGTTCGCGCGGCGACGGAAAGCGCCGGCATCGTTTCGCAGTTCGATTACCAAACCTCCAGAACGGCGCTGGACGCGGCGGTCAACCCGACCAATCCGAACAACAACAATGGCCTGTCGGTACTGTCCGGCACCAGTTTTTCATCGCCAATGGCGGCCGGCGGCGCGCTGCTGGTGCGGCAATATTTCACCGATGGTTATTACCCCGGCGGCGCCAGTTCCAGCGGTCCCGGCTTCAACCCATCGAACGCGCTGGTCAAAGCCATCATTCTGAATTCGGGCCGCAACATGACAGGCGCCTACACGGCGGACAATGCGCCCAACGGCGAGAAAGCTTCGCTGCCGAACTCCGGCCAGGGCTGGGGGCGAATGGCGCTGGACGATGCGCTCTATTTCCCCGGCGACCGCCGCGAGTTGAAAGTCATCGCGGACATCTTCAACGGAGCGACTGCCGCCGACGGTTCGCGCCCGGCAACAAACGCGGCCATTACCACGGGACAGGTTCACGAATACATCGTCAGCAGCGTCAGCACGGTCGAACCGCTGCGCATCACACTGGCCTGGTCCGACCCGAAAGCCGCGCTGAGCGCAAGCGCCGCGCTGGTCAACAATCTGGATCTGGAAATCATCGCGCCGAACGGCGCGACCTATCGCGGCAACGTCAATTTCGCCAGCGCCTGGTCGCAGCCTACGGGCAGCGCAGGTTTCGATAACAAGAACAACGTCGAAGCCGTCTACATCCAATTTCCGCAGGCCGGCGATTACCGCGTGCGCATCATTGGCGCGAACGTGCCGGGCAATGGCGAAAGCGGTGTCGTCGCGATGCCGAACAACCAGACGATTGATTCCAACCGGCAGGGCTACGCGCTGGTCGCCACGGGCAACTTCACCGCCGGCGCGGTTCCAGTGCTGACAGTTGCGTCAACGGAGGTCAGCGGTGGCGTCAACGCCGATCAATTCATCAGCCGCAACGAAACCGTCGCGGCCACCATCACCGTCAATGCACCGACCAATGTCGCGGCCAACGGCGTCGGCGTGCAGTTGTCGGTCAACGCGGGAAGCGAAGTTCCGGCCAGCGTGGTCAGCATCAACGGCGGCCCGACCGGCCAGCCCGCAACAATCAGTTACGGCGATTTGGCGGCATTTGCCAGCGCCTCGCGCAACTTCCAAATCACCTTGCGCGACGATGGCGTGAACCGCGCCGGAAAGAAGATTCTTTTCGATGTCACGATCACACCGACCAACGGCATGGCGTTCACATCGCAGTTCACCATCACCGCGCAGCGGCGGCTTTACGTGTACCGCACGCGATGGGAGCCAGCATCCAGCGGGGGGGACCCCGGCGGAACGAACGTCATCGTCATTCCCGAATCCGCCTGGGGCCTGCGGCCCGGCGCGCCAAATGTCGCGCCCAGCGGCAACGCGTTTGCCGGAAACTGGCAACTGACAACGGCTGTAAAAGCCGGCGGCACGGGATCAACAGCAAGCCTGGGCGATCCCAGCGGCGTTGGGTCCAGTTACGGCGTCAGCGCCACGCAACGAGGCAGCGGTTCAACGGGCGGCGCGGGCATTTACGACCAGACGCGCTGGTGGACGCTGAACAAGATTCTGCTGCCAGGTCTGACGCGCAACGCCGCAACCGACCGGGTCTCCAACGCCGCGCTCGCCGCCCAACTCAACGCCAGCGTCGAATCGCTGGAAGTGGACATCAACCTCGATTTCAACGGCGACGCGGCGCAAGGCGGCATCACGGATATTGCTTATGTCCGGTTGCGACCTTACACCAATGTTTCGCTTTCGGCGGCGGACGACACCGGGTTCAACGAAAACACGTTCACCAACATGATCGTGCTGGATTCCATCGCCACGCCCACGACCGGCGGCTTCAAACATTTTTCGCTGCGGCCAGATGAATTCATTGCCGGCAACGGCATCTTCGGCATCAACACCACGGCTCCGGACAGTTCCGACGTGGCCTTTCGCCTGGAATTGCAGTTCACGCGCAATGGCGTGACGCAAACCGGCGAAGGCGTTTTCTTCGACAATCTGGAACTGCGCCTGGCGGTGGATGACACCGCGTCTTACAGCGCGCTGACACAAAACAAATCCACCTCGGTCAATGCGGCCAGTTTTGGCAGCGCCGCCGCGCCGGGCGCGATTCTGGCGGCTTTCGGCAGCGGCATTCCCGTCTCGTCAAACATCGGCGTCGCCGCGCAAGGCACGCCGCTGCCCAGGGAGCTTTCCGCCATCAGCGTGCGCGTCAACGGCGTCACCGCGCCGCTGTTTTTCGCGGGCGTGTCGGGCGGAAGCGGTGCGTTCCAGATCAACTATCAACTGCCTTATGAAACCGCGCCCGGCGTGGCGCTGGTCGAAGTGCTGTACAACGGCGCGCCGGTGACCAGCGAATTCCTTTCCGTCGTCGCCGCCGCGCCCGGAGTTTTCACGGCGAATGCCAGCGGCAAAGGTCAGGCAGTGGCCCAGAATCAGGACTTCACCTTCAACGGCGAACAAAGCGCCACAGCCAAACCCGCCGCGCGCGGCAGCGTTCTGATTCTTTATGCCAACGGACAAGGCGGCCAATTCGTTGAGTTTTCCACCGGCCAGCCGCTTACCGCGCCTGCTTCCGGAGACATTGCGCCCTTTGACGGCAGACTGTTCGTGACGCGCGAAAAACCCGTTGTCACGATTGGCGGCGTGCCGGCGGGCGTTGAATTCAGCGGATTGACGCCGGGGCTGGTGGGTTTGTGGCAACTGAATCTGCGCATTCCCGGCAATGCGCCGGTTGGAAACGCCGTGCCGCTCATCATCAATCTGGGCGGCGGAACCAGCGCGACAACCACGGTTGCCGTGAATTGAGAGCTCGGTACGCATCGTCTCCGGCGTGCAAGCATGCCGGAGGCGATGCGTACCGAGCGAATTTACAACGCTTACAAAGTCTTTTCTCGGTCATGAATTACCCGGCAGCCGGTTCCGCCATACTCTCTTTTGTCAGAATGCAGAAGAGAGAGGGAAACAAATGCTGTTACCTGAATTGATCGTCAAACTCGTCATTTTCCTGCTGTCGCTGGTTCTCGAAAACAGCGCGGCGTGAATGGCGGGATAAAAAGTGATGCCGCGGCTTGCCGCTCTCACGGGCGGCGAATTGCGGCATCACTTTTTTACTGGTTTGAAATTCAACGGGAGCGCCGACATCCTTGTCGGCGCTCCCAGACTTCAAAGTCGGGAACCAAATCTCGAACACAGCGTGTTGGCGTTGTCTGCTGAGTTGACCATCACCCGCAAACAAGCTCTTTCACGCGCACGCAGCACTGCACTGCGTGCGCGAACTACCGCACAGCCCTCTTCACCCCGTGAAACCACAAGGCGGAATCAACCGGCCTGAACCATCAGGCAGTGGCGTAGTTTTCTCTTCATCATCAGAGGTGTTCATGAATCACGGCTCTTTTTCGCGCGCACTGCTGGCGCTGTTTCTCTCCGTCTGCCTGTGTCTGCCCCACCTGGCGCTCGCCGCCGGCAAGGATGGCAGAAAGAATTTCAAGGAAGGCGCAAAACACGAAAGCGCGGAACAGTGGGATTTGGCGGCGGAGCGTTACGCGCTGGCCGTTTCCGACGAACCGGGCAACGCCGAATACCGGCTGCGGCTGCTGCGCGCAATGCAGATGGCTTCGCTGATGTTCGCCGCGCGCGGCGACCTGCTCGAAACAAAAAACGATTACGCTGGCGCGTACAACGCCTACGGCCGGGCAGCCTTTTACGATCCAACCAATGAAGTCGTCAAACTCAAAATGGCGCGCATGCTGGAGCAGCAGCGCGCGCAGCTCAGCGGAGAGGAAGCTGTCAGCTACAACCCGCGCACCGGCAATGTGGTTCCGACCAGCAATGAAATCCGCACGCCGCAGCGCGCTGCTCGCAGCGAAGTCTTGCAGCGGGTCGAATACAAGGAAGGCACCAGCCTGAAACTGGTAATTGAAAACATGGCGCGGCTGCTGAACCTGAACGTGGTTTTTGACGAATCATTCAAGGACAACAACAAGCTCTCGCTTGCCTTGAGCGACGTGACGCTGGCCAAGGCGATGGACATTCTGATGCTGCAAAGCAAGCTGATTTTCGAGCAGGCCGACCGCCGCACCCTGATCGTTTACGCCGACAATCCAACCAATCGGCAGCGGCTGGAGCGGTTGCTGGTCAAAACCTTCTACCTGAGCAACGCCGACATCAACGAAACGCGCACGCTGGTGCAGGCCAACCTCGGGCCACAGCGGCAGGTCAACATCAGCAAACAACTCAACGCGCTGGTCATTCGCGCCACGCCTTCGGAACTGGCCGTCGCGCAGGCGCTGATTGAAAGCCTGGATAAAAACCGCGCCGAAGTGGTGATTGACGTGGGCATTTACGAAGTTTCCAATTCCACTTCACTGGAAATCGGCAACCAACTGGCCACCAGCGGCGTGGCAACGGATGCGGGCACGTCGGGTTCGCTCAGTGATCTGGGCGGACTGGGCCGCGCGGGCGTTTCCGCACTGACTGGCAGTCTGTTCGGCCTCGGCGGCGGCATTGGCACCATCATCGGCCTGCCACCTTCTTCCCTGAGCCTGCTGCAATCCCGTGGCAATTCAAAGCTGCTGGCCAACACGCAGATTCACGCGCTGGACGGTGAACAGAACCAGACCGTGGTTGGACGCAGCGTTCCGGTTCGCATTGGCACCAGCTACCTGGGAACGACGGCAACTGGAACCACAACGAACACCACGGGCACGGTAGACAACATTCAATACCGCGACGTAGGGCTGGTGATTGAAATGACGCCGACCATCACCAACGAAGGCTATGTCCAGATCAAGTTGAAACTCGAATCCAGCAACGTCGAAGCATCGGCCACGGATTCAGCGCTGACGCCATCGTTCACCAAACGTTCGCTGACGACGATTTCACGCGTGCAGGACGGCGTCACCGCCGTGGTCGCGGGCGTCAAACAGGACAATAAAGGCGACACGCGCGCGACGATTCCCTTCATCGGCATGCTGCCGCTGGTGGGCCGTCTGTTTACCACGCCCAAACAGACCAGCAGCCAGAGCGATATTGTCATCACCGTCACGCCGCACATCATCCGCTCCGCCGTCATCAAACCGGATGATTACCTGGCGCGGCTTTCGGGCACGCAGCAATCCGGCGTCACGCAAAGCATCGAAGACGTCCTCTTTCGCGCCCAGACCGAAGACGAGCAGGAACGCCGCGCCGTCGCGCAAAGCGCACCGAGCCGCAGTCTCGAAGCCTCGGCAACGATGCTTCCCGCCGTGAACCTGAGGCCAGCCAATGCCGCGCCGATTGCGACGCCTCCCGCGCCAGTGCTGGCAGCTCCAGTCGTGCCTCCAACGGTAACGCCATCGGAAAGGAAAACGCCCGCGACACCGGCAAAACCGCCGGCCACAGCGACGGCGTCCATCTGGGACACCCTGACAAAGCCCAGAGCCAACCAGCCCTGATTCGTTTCTCTCGCGCATGGTTTCCAGCGTGCAGGCTTGGCGTGGGTGCCCGCCGGTAAATTGCCGGACGTACGCCAGAAACCTGCCCGCTGGAAGTTTTGTGCTCCAGAGCCAATTTGAACAAACCTGAAAATCAATCCCAGCCGCTATGGAAACGGCTTGTCAACCTTCGTCCGGGTATGCGATTCCTCTACTGTTTGATTTCGGCTCTGCCCAAACCAAGAGGAGAAAACCAATGACGAATCCGGAACCCTGGCTGCGCGGCCCGCTGGCGGATGTTTCGAGGCTGACCATGCCCGCCGCGCACGCGCTGCTGCAATCCCGCGAAGACCTGGAAACGCACGCCGCCGCGCTGACCATCGCGCAACTCTGGCGCAATCCGGGCGGCGCGCCTTCGGTTGGGTTTCACCTGCGCCACATCGCCGGAAGCATTGACCGCCTGCTCAGCTACACCGCCGGACGCAGCCTGACCGAAGAACAATTTCGCTTCCTGGCGGCGGAAAAGCTTCCCGGCGAACCGCCTTCCGACGCCGCCGAACTGGTCGCCGCCGCGCAAGCCCGAATTGATGAAATGCTGGCTGTCATTCGCGCAACACCGGAGGAAGTTCTGTTTGAACCCCGCGCGGTTGGACGCGCGCAACTTCCCACCAATGTTTTCGGCCTGCTCTTTCACATTGCCGAACATACCCAGCGCCACACAGGAGCCATTATTGCGACCGCCCGAATCGTGCGCAGCGGCCAAGCTGGGCAAATCTAAGACTCATCCCTATACTCTAGCGCTCCGTGACACGAGCAAAAAACACCGTAGCTAAGGAGGCGCTGTAGCAATGGCTACGACACCAGTACAAATTGATCTGTGGCGGCAGTCACCCACTGAACATCAAAAATTAGAGTTCAAAGAAGCCAAAGTACAATTCGACAACCGTAAGCTGTACGAGTACTGCGTTGCGCTGGCAAACGAGGGCGGCGGCTATCTATTATTGGGCATTTCCGACAAACCTCCGCGCCCGGTTGTTGGGACACAAGCTTTCAATAACCCGGTGGGAATGGCGGAAAAACTCTTTCAGGCAGTGGGCTTTCGGGTAGAGATTGAAGAAGTTGCACATCCCGATGGGCGTATATTGGTATTTCATATTCCATCTCGTCCACGTGGAACAGCGTATCACCTTGATGGCAAATATTTGATGAGATCGGGAGAAACACTCGTTCCAATGAGTGAAGATCAGTTGCGAAAGATCTTCGCGGAAGGAGAACCAGATTGGCTAGAGGAACACTCAAAGACTGGATGGGATGCCCAGCAGGTGGTCGAGTCACTCGATACGCAGAGATTTTTTGAGCTCCTCAGCCTGCCATATCCCACTGATCGAATTGGAGTAATAGACCGGCTGAAGCATGAACGATTGATTGACGAGATTAACAGCCGATACGCGCTCCGTCGGCTGGGGGCACTGCTGCTGGCAAAGCGATTGGAAGATTTTCCTGATCTTTCACGGAAAGCTCCGCGAGTTGTTGTATACAGCGGAACATCGAAACTGGAAACCCGGCTCGATCAGATTGGAACGAAAGGATACGCTGTCGGCTTTCAAGGTTTAGTGCGGTTCATCATGGGCCAGTTGCCTCAAAACGAGGTAATTGAAGATGCCATCCGCAAGGGGGTGAAGCTGGTTCCTGAAGTAGTGATCCGCGAACTCGTTGCCAACGCGCTAATCCATCAGGATTTAGGAGTAACTGGAGTTTCGGCAATGGTTGAGATTTACAGCAATCGCGTGGAAATCTCGAATCCGGGTGAACCAATCGTGCCGATAGAACGGTTCATTGATGGCTACCAGTCACGCAATGAACGTCTTGCGGATTTAATGCGGCGAATGGGTATCTGCGAGGAGAAAAGCAGTGGCATTGATCGAGTAGTGCAAGCAGCGGAGATTTATCAGCTACCAGCGCCGGATTTTCGTGCAGGGCATCGCCGCACCATTGTCACAATTTTCGGACCGATGGATTTCAACGATATGGATCGTGATGACCGTATCCGCGCCTGCTATCAACACGCGGCTCTGAAATGGGTCATGTCGGAGCGAATGACCAATCAATCATTGCGCGAACGATTTCACTTACCGGAAAAGAAAAGCGCCGCCATTTCCCAGGTCATTGCCGCAACAATTGAGGCAGGCCTAATCAAAGCAGATGAAAAGGTTGGCAGCTCCAAAAAATTCGCCCGTTATCTTCCATTTTGGGCTTGAGTTTATTTAAGCCTAGGCCGCTGAAAGTGGGGCGTACTTCAACAATCTATTGATAATAAAAGACTTCCTTATTTAAGCGTTTCCTCCCGGATTCCTATTCTTAATTGAAATAGGAGGGTCTAAGTAGTAATTTTTGGCACGGTCAATGCTTTCACTACAAGACCCTCCTATTTTCCTCCTCAAAACTTAAAAAAGAATTTTCAGCGCCAGTTGCACATTGCGCGGTTCGCCCAGGCCCACGCCCGGCGCGCTGCCGCCATTGCGCGTGTTGGTCAGCAACCCGAAGCTTCCGGACGAAAAGTTCGTTACCGGATTCGCCCAGTTGACCAGGTTGAAGATATTGAAGACTTCAAAGCGGAACTGCGCCCGGACGCGCTCCGTGATCTGCGTGGTTTTGAACAGCGACGCATCCACCGATTGGAAACCCGGCCCGTACAGCGCATTTCGCGCCAGCGTGCCGAATTTGCCGTCGGCGATGGCTGCGCCCGTGGCGCTGCGCGGGACGTCGAGGTGTATCCTGCATATTCCTATTCTCCTGTTTGATTTTTGAAAGATGATTCAAGTTTTATTGGCAAGCCCGATGCCGCAAACCGTGAACTGCGCGAACCCGCTGTGTTCATTGCGGTTTCAGGCAACAGAACTCCCTCCCCCGCAAATCTGCAGGGAAAAAGAGACAACAGTTTTGTCGAAGTTGAGATTGCCGGTGACAGAATTGTCCGGCTCAGAGAATCAACCAGGTTCTCCCACGAAGCCACGCAAAGAATCACGAAGAGAAGCAAATTCATGCTTCGTGCTGCTTCGTGTGGCTTCGTGGAAAAAGTCTGAAAGCTTTACGAGATTTCCAGTTTCACCGTGGGCTTGGTGTTGGGGAAAATCTTTTCCACCGTTGCCTGCTTCGGCATGCCGTACGCGTTCACTGGCTGCGAACGATTCACCCAAAGCGTGTAATACAGATGGTCCGCGCGCGGATCGTCCGTGTTTGGATGCAGCAGAATGGTCAGTCCCAGACTGTTGAGTTGCAGCCACGGCACCAGAATCGGCAGCAGATCGTTGGTAAAGCCGAAATAAAATGACGGCGTGACGTGCGGGCCGCGCGGTTGCAGGTTCCAGTTGCCCAGCTCGACCGGGAACCGTTCAATGGACCATTTGCGCACCAGCGCGGCTTTTTCGTAGCTGTCTTCATCGAAGTAGAAATGTGCGTGATAACTCTTGATGTCCGTGTAGGGGCGCGGCGCTTTCGGCAAGCCATTTTCTTCGCCAGGACGGATGCTCCGGGGCCGTGGCGTCGGTTCCTTGATGGTCTCGTAGCCCCACGGACTTTTGCCCACGTCTGGCGGCGGCACAATGGGTTTGAAGCTGGCGGGCGTGATGATGTCCTGCCCGCTGGCTTCAATGTTACCGGCAGTCAGTCCCGCCGCCGTCAGGCCGGCGCTGATCATGAAGTTGCGGCGCGCGGGCGACAGCAGGTCAGCCCATTCCTGATCCTCTTCGGTGTTTTGAATGATTCTTCCTTCGTCGGACATAAACTACTCCTTGGGTTGAGATTTGCGGTTTCCCGCCTGTCGTATCTTTGAACTGCAGGTAGTCAGACAATGCCAGAGCGCGGCGGGGCTCCCGGTCAAGACGCGGTCTTGGCGTTTAACCAGAAAAAACTTTCGCGCCTGCCGCAACTGCGTGTCGCGGACGGGCTGAAGTAATCCGGCGTCCTGCTCCAGTCTGGTGGCCAGCGACGAAATCACCGCCACACCCAGCCCGTATGCCACGGCTTGCTTGATCGCCTCGGTGCTGGGAATTTCCATCACCCGCTCGAATTCATTCAGCCGTTCCCCCAACAGTCGCTGCGCCCCGGCACGCGTGCTTGATCCCGGTTCCCGCAACAATAACGTGCGCCCGCGCAGGTGTTCGGCCCGCACGCGGTTGACGCGGCAAAGCGCATCGCCTGCGCCAACAACCAGTTGTAAATGATCCGTCGCGATTTCCAGGCTTTCCAGACCGGGCGCAAGTTTCATTTCGCCAATCACTCCCAGCGGCGCTTGATAAGTCAACAGCCATTCCAGAACGTCGGCGCTGTCTCCCAGCCGCAACACCGGGCGCGCGTCAGGATACTGCTGTTGAAACCGCCGCAACAGTCCCGGCATCAAGTAGACGCCGGGCGTGCTGGAAGCCGCCGCCACGACTTCGCCGCGCACCTGTCCGCGCAGCGCGTCCACAGCCGCCGGAATCTCTTCATACAAGGCGAACAGCCGGTTGATTTGTTCCAGCGCGGCCGCACCCGCCGATGTCAGCAGCATGCCGCGCGGCGTGCGTTCAAACAGCGGCTCGCCAATGGCCGTTTCCAGAGCCTTCAAATGCGCGGAAACGGCGGGCTGGCTGATAAAAAGGTCCTGCGCCGCGCGCGTGACACTGCCGGAGCGGGCGACCAGGCGAAAGACATGCAATGGGTAAAGATTGAAGTTATCCAGCATCAGGAAAAGCTTATACCAGCCGTCAGGAAAATAGTATTTGCCTGATGTTCTGCCGATCCCTACCTTGCCCGTCAAGGATTGGTAATGAAACTTTCACTGGAACAACTTTCACCCCTGGCAGCGGCAATCGGCCTGACTGTGCTATTCGGAATGGAAAGCATTTTGCCCGCAGCCGGCGGACGCCGTCATCGGTGGCAACACGCCGCGCGAAACCTGGCGCTGGGATGTTTCAGTTCCATCGCGGTGAAAATGTTGGTGGGCGGAGTTCTGACAAGCGTCATTTTCTGGGCGGAATCCACCGGCGTGGGCCTTCTGCGGATCATTTCGCTGCCGCCCGCCGTAGCGATGGTGGCGGCCATTCTGCTGTTCGACGCCTGGATGTACCTCTGGCATCGAGCCAATCACCAATTCAGTTTTCTTTGGCGTTTTCATCGGGTTCACCACTCCGACCCTGAAATGGACGTCTCCACCGCCATCCGCTTCCACGCCGGGGAGTTTCTCCTTTCGACCCTGTTGCGCCTGGCCGTCATTCCGTTGCTGGGGATTTCGGTCAGCCAGCTTTTGGTTTACGAAACCTTGCTGCTGCCAGTGATTCTGTTTCATCACAGCAATGTGCGCTTCCCGGAACCAATGGATCGCTGTGTACGGCTGCTGATCGTCACGCCGGCCATTCATCGCGTACATCACTCTCGGTTGCGGCTCGAAACCGACAGCAATTATTCCAGCATCTTTTCCTTCTGGGACCGGATCGCCGGAACCTTCCGCCTACGACAGAACACAACGCCAGTCAATTTCGGTCTGGATGAATATGACGGAACCTGGCAGCGCTTCTCAAACCTGCTGCTGATGCCATTCACGACTTCTCAAAACCGCACAAGCATTCTAAAAGGATTCTCCAAACTCATTTCCCGATGGGTTTGAGTAAAGCTTCGCTTCATCCGTATACTGCACCGCGTGTCCTGCAAACCCAGAAAACAACCTTTCGTTAAAAGATGTGCTCCATTGCCAGGAAAAGCTTGATGACAAGGAGCGAAGTGAACTGTGACCTACAACGAGGCCGAAACGCGCTTTTACCTGATTGATCCAATTCTCCGAAACAAGGGATATGACGAACATTGGAAACTGCGCCTGGAAACGCCCGCGCCGGTGGAACCCATTGGAAACAAGGGCAGGCGGCGCCTGGGCGGCGGTCGCACCGATTATCTGTTGTGCGTTCACGCGGGCGACATGCCGAAACCGCTGCCCGTCGGCGTGATCGAGGCCAAAGCTGAAACCGAAGACCCGCTGAAAGGCATGCAACAGGCCAAAGGCTATGCCGATTGCACGCGCTTCGACGTGCAATATTGCTTCTCGACGAACGGCCACCGTTACGGCGAATTCGACAAAACGCGGCAGATGCCGGACGGGCCGTTTCCTTTTCCCGACTTTCCCAGTCACGATGAATTGACCGCGCGCTATGCCAAAGATAAAGGCATTGACCTGACGCAACCCGAAGCCGCGTTGCTATTCATGGCCGACAGCGCAGCCTATTCAAAGCCGCGTTATTACCAGGATGCCGCGATTCGCGCCGCATTTGAAAAAATCTTGCTGAGCGAACAACGCGGTGAGGCTGCGCGCGTGCTGCTTTCACTGGCGACGGGCGCGGGCAAGACCGTGATTGCCGCCAATCTGTTGTGGCGAATGCACGAAGCCGGGCGCCTGACCAAACCGGCGCTGTTTCTGTGCGACCGCGACGAATTGCGCGGGCAGGCTTACGACAAGATTGCCAAAGCCTTTCCGAAAGGCACAGTCCGCATTGTCAAAACCGAGCGCGGGCAGAACGCCGCCAAAAACGCCAAAGTCCACATTGCAACCTATCAAACCTTGGGGCTGGATGATGACGATGACGGTTACGCCAGCTTTCTCACCCAGCATTACCCGCCGGATTCGTTCAGCGTCATCATCATTGACGAATGTCACCGCTCAGCATGGGGCCGCTGGTCGGAAGTCCTGAAGCGCAACCCATCGGCGATTCAGATCGGCCTGACCGCGACGCCGCGCCAGTTACGCGAAGATCAATGTCAAACCGTCGAAGACGCCGCCATCACGCGCGACAATCTGAATTACTTCGGCGAACCGGTTTACGAATACACACTCATTCAGGCGCAGGAAGACGGTTATCTGGCCGCGTGCGAAATTGTGCGCATGAAGCCTTCGATTGACTGGCGAACGTTCACCCGCGAAGAAGTTTTGGCCGCACGTCCGATTGATGCCCGCACCGGCAGACCTGTCCAAGCCGATGACCTGAAAGCCAATTACGAAGCGCGCCATTTCGACAACGAATTGCTGATTCCGGCGCGCATCAACGCGATGTGCGCTGACCTGTTTGCGCGGCTGTGCGAGCATGGCGGGCCGGAACAGAAAGTCATCATCTTTTGCACCCGCGATTTGCACGCCGACCGCGTAGCGCTGGCGATGCAAAAACTTTACGCCCAATGGTGCCAGGAAAAAGGCGTCGTGCCGAAAGAGCATTACGCCTTCAAATGCACCGCGGAGGGCGGTTCGGATTTGATCGAAACGATGCGCGGTTCGGGCGAACGCTGCTTCATCGCCTGCACGGTGGATTTGCTGGCGACCGGCGTGGACATCGAGCGGCTGAACGCCGTGGTTTTCTTCCGCTACCTGGAATCGTCCATCACGTTTTACCAGATGGTCGGGCGCGGCACGCGGATTGACGAACCGACGCAGAAATACAAATTCTGGCTTTACGATTACACTGGCGTAACGGAACTTTTCGGCACCGATTTCATCACCGCGCCAGTCAAACCGCGCAAAAAGAAAAGCGGCGACGACGATGGCGGCGACAGCGACGGGGATGATGGCGGCGACGACGATCCTTCGCCGTTGCCGGAGATGATCGCGGGTCAGGCGGTTTCGATTACGCCTCAGGGCCGCTTCATCCTGCAACGGCGCGAAGGCCGCGATGTGCCGATTCCGGTCGAAGAGTATCGGCAAGAGATGATCCGCCGCGTCGTGGCCGAAGCGCACACGCTGGACGAATTTCGCCGCCTGTGGGTTGAAACGCAAAAGCGCCGCCAGTTGATCGAACACCTGCTGGGCCAGCAGTATTCGCCCGAAGTCGTGCGCGAACTGGTCGGTTTGCGCGAATGCGATAACTTCGACCTGTTCGCGCATTACGGCTACCGCGAGCGGGCGCTGAAACGCTGGGAGCGCGAACGCGAATACCTGACCATCCATGCGCCGTGGTTTGACGACGTGGGCGAAAAGACCGCCGAAGTCTTGCGCGGTCTCGGCCATCAGTTCGGCGCGGGCGGCACCGAAGCGCTGGAATCGGAATTGTTGTGGCAAGTGCCGGAAATCGCGCGCGCAGGCGGGTTGGGGGCGTTGCGGAAATTGGGCAAGCCTGCGGACGTTATGCGGGAAGCAAAGATGAGGTTGTTTGGGGTATGAACTTAGTTCCGCTAGGCAGCATTGCAGAAATTCAGCTTGGAAAAATGCTCTCTCCAAAATCCAAGACTGGAGTCGAGTCATACCCGTATCTTCGGAACCAAAACATTCAGTGGGATCGGATTGATTTGTCTGACCTTGCACTGATGGATTTCTCCGAGCGCGAGCGGCAGAAGTTTGAACTACGCCCTGGCGACTTATTGGTTTGCGAAGGCGGAGAACCTGGGCGCTGTGCTGTTTGGCAGGGCGAACTAAGGGACTGCTTTTACCAAAAGGCCTTGCACCGAGTACGACCACACAAAGGAACAGCGGATTCAGAGTTTCTGAGTTTATGGATCAGGCATCAAGCATTCATCGGTGCATTTGAAGATCAGAACGCCAAAACCACTATTGCGCATTTGCCACTGGTTCGGCTTGAACAGCTTCTTGTGCCAGATATTTCCGAAGACAAGCAACACCGCATCGCCGCCCGCCTGAAAGCCCAACTTGCCGCCGTCGAGGAAGCGCGGCAGGCGGCGCAAGCGCAAGTCAACGAATTGGACGTGCTGAAGACGCTCGCGCTGAGCGATGTTTTTTCTCGCGTCGAAGAAATCGGCCAGCTTGGCGAGGTGGCAAAGGTTCAATCTGGCTACGCCTTCAAAAGTCAGGACTTCCGCACGTCCGGCATTCGCCTGCTTCGGAATACCAATATCTTGCCGGGGCGCATTTATTGGGACGAAACTGTTTACTTTGCGGAAGCCGGGGCGAGCAAACTTCCAGGCTACGTGATGAATGACGGTGACGTGGTCATCAGCCTTGATCGTCCAATCATCTCCAGTGGAATCAAAGTGGCGCGGGTACAAACCGAAGACTTGCCCGCCTTGCTTGTGCAACGGGTCGGGCGTTTTCTGCTCAACCCAGACCGGCTGGACGCGGCTTACCTTTACGCCTTTATGCAAACAACGCGGTTCATTGAGGCAATTTCGGGTCACGATCAGAGTCTTGGCGTTCCGCATATTTCACCTGGACAGGTAGAAGCGGTCGAGATTCCCTTGCCTTCAATTGAAGAGCAGCGCCGCATTGCTTCGCTTGCCAATGAAGTTTTACAGACAACCGAACAGGCACAGGTTGCTGTGGCGAAGATGCTTGACGATATTCAAGTGCTGCCAGCGCGCCTGCTCGCACAGGCGTTTGAAGGGCAATAACGTTGCGAAACTGGATCAAAAGCGCCAGCGGCGCGGAATGTTTATAGCTGCGGGAATGCCAAAATCCTCAAGCTCCGTAGGAGCGTCATCGGGCAGATTTCGCTCCTACGGAGCTGGGGAATAATTATCCGCTCGATTCTATAAACATTCCGCGCCTACGGAGCTGGGGAACTTTTACCGGACAGTTCTATAAACATTCTGCTCCAACGGAGCTGTTTGAAGGGAGGCAAAAATGGCGAACACGTACACACAGATTTACATTCAGGTAGTCTTCGCCGTGCAAGGCAGGCAATGCCTGATTCAGCCCGAAAATAAAGAAGAGATATACAAATACATCACCGGCATCGTGACCAATCAGGGACAAAAGATGCTGCAAATCAATGGCGTAGCCGACCACGTGCATTTGCTGATTGGCCTGAAACCCAACATCGCCTTATCTGATCTGGTCAGAGACATCAAAGCCGGTTCATCAAAGTTCATCAACGAGAACCGCTGGATTAGAGGAAAGTTCCATTGGCAAGAAGGTTTTGGCGCGTTCTCGTATGGCCATTCGCAGTTGGATACGATCATTCAATACATCGCCAACCAGGAAACGCATCATTTGCAAAAGTCGTTTAAGAATGAATACCTGGCGTTGCTGCGCAAATTCGATATTGCCTTTGAGGATAAATACGTTTTCGATTTCATTGATGACAAATCAACAATTGAAAACAACGTGGAATAGCCCGCTTCCCGGCTCCATAGGAGCCAAATGTTTATAGAACTCGAGAGCCACATTTCCTCAAGCTCCGTAGGAGCGGCATCTGGCACATTTCGCTCCTACGGAGCTTAGGAAATGCCAAATTGCCAATCTATAAACATTGCGCTCCTCTGGAGCGCGGAAAATCACTAAAAATGCCCAAACCCAACGGAAACACGAAACAAAAACAACCGCGCGCACTGGCTTCGACGCAATCGCTGTCGTCGTTCGTCAAATCCATCTGCGACATTATGCGGCGCTCTAATTGCGCCAGCGCCTTGCAGTAAGTTAGTGGGCAAAATCAATCTGGTATTTTGAACCAACACCTTTTAGGACCTGAATTAACAACCGCATTAGGTCTTTGAATGACTGGTAAGCCTTCAATGGTAACCACTGGTACTTGATCATACGCCAGAGAATTTC
>JAJNQA010000048.1 GCA_021155085.1 Heliomicrobium sp.
CGCGGACGTTCCGTCCGCGATCCAACGCAATCGCTATTGCTCTTCGTAATGCCAGGTCAGCCCGCCATCCACGTAATAGGTCGAGCCGGTGACATAGTCGGCTTCGTCCGAAGCCAGAAACACCGCCACCCCCGCCACGTCACTGGTTTGTCCCAAACGTCCCAACGGGATTTGCGCCAGCAGCGCGCCCACCTTGGCCGGGTCGTTGAGCAGTTTAGTGTTGATCGGTGTTTCAATTGCGCCGGGCGCGATGTTGTTGACGTTGATGCCCAGCGGCCCGAGTTCGACAGCCAGGTTGCGCGCCATCATTTTCACGCCGCCCTTGCTGGCGCAGTAGGCCGTGAAGTTCGGAAAGGGAAGTTCTTCATGCACCGAACTGATGTTGACGATCTTGCCTCGGCGCTTTCCTGCGCGTAAATGCCTGACCATCTCCTGCGTGGCGAAAAAGACGCCTTTCAAATTGACGTTCAGCACTTTGTCGTAATCCTGTTCGGTGACATCCCAAAAAGGCGCGTGGTTTTCGACGCCGGCATTGTTGACCAGCACATCCAGCTTGCCAAAATGTTCAATGGCAGTGGCGAACATCCGCCGGATGTCTTCGGTTTTGGACAGATCGGCCTGCACGATCAAGCCGCGCCGGCCCAGCGCTTCGACTTCCTGCAACACCTCTTCCAGGCCGTCCCGCGAACGGCTGTTGATGACGACATCCGCGCCTTCCTGCGCGAAGCGTACGGCGATGGCGCGGCCAATGCCCTGGCTGCTGCCGGTAACAAGTGCGATTTTGTCTTTCAGTCTCATGGTTTCCTCCCTGTTTTGTACTGATAAGCAGATTTCGTTCAGTTCCCGGAGAGTAATCCGGGGTGGGGCGCGATTTATTCCGAGGTTGGGAATGGGGAGGTGGGAAGGCGCAACAGTGCCTGGAGTCAGTGGCTGCGGCCGCCCGGTTTGGCTCGTGAACGAGCCTGTGCCAGCCAACGCCGTCGCCTTAAACGCCGTCCGCCGACGGTGATTCAGTCAACTGGGCTGCCGCGGCTTCATCCAACATCCATAACAAATCGCCGCTGGCGGGTTTGATCAACTGACTGGGATAATTTTCCGGCTGATACTCGCCTTCGAGCACATCCTTCAGCGTCGCCGCCTTGTCTTCGCCGGCAATTAGAAAAATGACGTGATGGGCATTGTTTATTGTCGCCGCCGTCATTGTGATGCGCCAGGAGTTGAACTTTTCGACGAAGTTGGCGGCGGCGATTCGATCCTTCACCTGCAGCGCCGCGCTGCCGGGGAAGAGCGACGCCGTGTGCCCATCCGCGCCCATGCCCAGAAACACCAGATCGAACTGTGGCGCGTCGGAACCGAAGAACTGTTGAATTGTCGCGGAGTAATTGGCCGCCGCCCGTTCGTGATCTTCGTCTTCGCCAGGAACGCGGAAGACGTTCTCGGCAGGGACCGGCGCTTTCGCCAATAACGCTTCATTGGTCATCCGGAAGTTGCTGTCGGCGTGATCCGGCGGGACGCAGCGTTCGTCCCCCCAGAATAAATAAATGTTTTGCCAGGGCAGTGAATCGGCGAAAGGCTTATCGGCCAGGATCGTAAACAAGGCTTTGGGGGTGGAGCCGCCGGACAGCGCGACCGTGAATCGCCCATACGCCTTGATGGATTGTTCCGCAAAACTGGCAAAGCGCAAGGCGGCTGCCCAGGCCAGCTCTTTCGCGTTTTCGTAGATTTCGAGATTGTGTTTATCGCTCATCGGCTCAGCTTTTACTTCACGCCCGGCAATCGCGCAAGAGGAAACAGGAAATTGTGGGACAGGCTTCAGCCTCTCGCCATTGTGGACAGACTAAAGTCTGTTCCACGTCATCCACCACAGGCGGAACAGAGCTTGCACAAATACCCGCGGTGATTGCTTACAAACAATGCGTGAGCCGCGACCTGTGTTTTGAGCCTGTTGCGGGATCGGTTCCACGCAAGCAGCCGCCAGTTCAACGGCGAAAGAAGCGCGCTGCCTCTTTCGTCAAATACAAAGTTGCAACAATCCACAGAGGAGGGAAGCCATGAAAAAGACTTTCAGGCTTTTGATTGCCTTGCTCGTGTTTGTGCTCGGCGCGGCCTGGGAAACCAGCGCGCAATCCACCACGGGCGTCATTTCCGGCATCGTTGCCGATCAGCAGAATGCCGTGATTTCCAATGCGACCGTGACGGTTCGCAACATTGGCACGAATGAATCGCGTACTGTGACCACGGACAGCGAAGGACGATACCGTCTTCCAAATTTGGCAATCGGAAATTACGAAATTACGTTCCAGGCGAAAGGCTTTGCCAGGTACCTGCGCACCGGCGTTGAGTTGCTGGTGAATCAGGAAGCCATTGTCAGCATTTCGCTCAAACCCAGCGCGGTGGAGGAAGTCGTCACCGTCACGGAAAACGCTTCGCTGCTGAACACGACCAACGCCGAAGTCAGCACGCGTTTCGATTCCAAGCGTCTGTCGGAATTGCCGCTGGCGCCGAACCGCAACCTTCTCAATGTCGCCTTGTCGGCGGCGGGCGTCAGCCAGCTTGGCAGCGGCCAGACGGACTTTGCGGCGGGCGGCGGAGGCTCATCCACAGGTGTCAATTTTTCTGTCAATGGAATGCGTCTGCGCTCGAACAACTTCGTCATTGACGGCCAGGACAGCAATGATCCCAGCGTCACCGGCGCACAACAGCCGCTGAACAATCCTGACCTGGTGCAGGAAGTTCGCCTGGTGACCAACCAGTTCACGGCCGAATATGGCCGCGCCGCCGGTTCGGTTTTCAACGTGGTGACCAAATCGGGCACAAACAGTTTTCATGGTTCCGGGTTCTGGTTCAATAACAACAACCGGCTGAACGCCTGCAGCAACCTGGACAAGGCCGCCAATCCCGGCGGATCGTGCCGCACGGTGATCAACGGCGTAACGCGGGGCACGCGCGATGGCGCGCCGTTACGGATTGAAAATCAATTCGGCGGCACGCTCGGCGGTCCCATCATCAAGGACAAAACCTTCTTTTTCGGTTCGTATCAGCGTTGGACGGATCGCCAGATTCTGTCTGGGTTCACAATCAATGGCGCGCCAACCGAAGCCGGACGCCAGATTCTGCAACAACAGGCCGGCAGCCGCCCGCAAGTCGCCGCGCTGCTGAAATTCCTGCCTGCCGCGCAGGTGCCGAACGGACAATCCTTTCCCTTTACACTGAATGGCCAGACGTTCAATGTTCCGGTCGGCGCGTTGACGGGCGCCAACACGGTTCGATTCAACAATCATCAATGGTCGGCGCGCGCCGATCATCGCTTCAACGACAAACACAGCCTGAATGGCCGCTTCATCTTCAATGACCAGTTGAGTGAGGGAACCGGTCAGGCCACACCCGCGGGACTGGCCAATGTGGTACCGGCGCGCCACCAATCGGCGAATATTGGATTCAACAGCCTGCTGTCCAATTCGCTGGTCAATGAATTCCGAATTGCCTACCAGCGCCTGGGCAGCCGGACAGATGCGCAAAATCCGGATTCGCAGTCCATTCCGTCCATCGAAGTCAATCAACTGGGGCTGGGCAGTTTCAACGCGGCGGCCTCGCGCACGGCGATTGGCCTGGCGGTCAACCTGCCGCAGTTCCGCTTCAACAACACCTACCAAATTCTGGACAACCTTTCGTGGTCAAGGGGGAACCACGCGCTGAAATTCGGCTTCGACGTGCGGCGCATTCAGGTCAAGACGCTGTTCCTGCCGACCGTGCGCGGTCGCGTGCAGTACGCCACGCTGAATGATTTCGTCAACGACAACGCCATTGCTTCGGCCATCAACCGGACGGTTCCCGGCGCGCCGGAATTGCAGTATTACAACTGGTACGATCAGTTTTACTACGCGCAGGACGAATGGAAGATTCGACCGAACTTCACCTTGAGCTACGGTTTGCGCTATGAGCTGCCGGGCAACTCCATCGCCTCGCTGGTTCCGGCCAGTGACAGCATTGTCCGCGCCAACGACCCGCGCTACGCGCTGACGCCTGTGCCGAAGCGCGACACCAACAATCTGCAACCGCGAATCGGTTTCAACTGGAGCCCGCGATTTGAAGGCGGCGCGCTGGGCTGGCTGACGGGCGGCGACAAACTGGTCATCCGAGGCGGGTATTCGCGAACGCATGATTACGGGTTTATCAACATCAACCTGAACATCGCCAGCGCCTTCCCGTTCCTGTTCGCATTGAATCCATCGCTGACCGGCGCCTACGCCAACCTGCTGAACGCGCCAGCGCCCAGTTCCGCGGATATTCCCTTCATTACCCGCACGACGGTGGCGGCGGATTTTCGCTCGCCCTATGCCGATCAATACAGCTTCGAGATGCAACGCGAACTGGCCAAAGACTGGGCGCTGCGCATTGGTTACGTGGCCACGAAAGGCACAGGCTTGTTCCAGACGGTGGATGGCAATCCGGTGGTCGCCAATCGAACCAACCGGACGGACGCGAGTTTCCTCTATTCGCCCGCGCCGAGTTTTCAGAACGTGCCTCGACGCGTGGATTTGACGCGCGGCGCCATTCGCGAACGCTCCAATTCAGCCTCTTCGATCTACCATTCACTGCAAACCAGTCTGGAAAAACGGTTGAGCCGGAATTTCAGCATGGGCATGCACTACACCTGGAGCACGTTCATTGACGATGCTTCCGAAGTCTTCAACCCGCAACCGGCGGGCGAAATCGCGACGCCGCAAGATCCGTACAACCGGCGCGGAGACCGCGGGCGGTCCAGTTACGACCGGCCGCACCGTTTCACGGGAAATGCGGTTTACGAATTCCCGTTCTTCCGCGAACAGCAAGGGCTGGCGGGGCACGTTCTGGGAGGCTGGCAGGCCAATGCCTTCTTCACGCTGCAAAGCGGAACGCCCTTTACGGTGCTCAACGGCGCTGATCCGGCAGGCGTTCTGCAAGGCATAGACTCGTTGGTGGGCAATGCGATTCGCCCGAATCAGATCACCACCGAAGACCTCTCCAGCCTGAACATCATCGAGTTGTGGAATCGGGTGACGGCGGCGCGGCTGGCCAATCAGGCCAATCCGTTTTTCGCGGCGCTGACGGCGGGACAGCGCACGGGGAACATCGGGCGCAACACTCTGCGCGCCGACGGCATCGCCAACCTGGATTTCGGGATCATCAAAAACACCAAAGTTCGTGAAGGTCAGCAGCTTCAATTTCGCGCTGATATTTACAACCTGACCAACACGCGCAACTTCGGCACGCCGAATTCGGCCATTAACTCCGGCGCCAACTTTCTGAATCAGTGGGCGACCAACGGCGGCAATCGCCGCATTTTGCTCGGACTCCGCTACACCTTCTAATCGGAAGGCCGGTTGAGTTCACTAAAAAAATCGAGGGCTGAAATGCACGACTGCATTTCAGCCCTCGTAACTTTCTTAATTTCTTGTCCTGGTCAATTCCTCCCACCAATTTCCTGATTCTCCATCATCAGACCCTGATCCACTTTTTCCTGACCATTACGTTTTGGAATCCGAAAATCTGAAGAGATTATCCAAGTTTTTGCACTGCTGCATTTGTCATCTGGCTGATTTGTTAATGTAAATCCAGCATATTGCGGGAATTAGCGAAACTCGCCTGTTGTCGTCTTGATAGGAACATGACTTGCCAATAACAAGATTCACTTGAGTTACAAAATATCATTGTTGCTATAACTTGCTTTGATCCGTTGTTGCCAGGGGTGAAACCCAACCTTCCCCAAACAACTGCAAAGATGGGAGCCATTCCCAATTTTCGTTCAACTCCGCAGTTAGGAAAATCAATCACAAAATCAGGAGGGTAATATGAAAAATACAATGAAGTTGATGACGGCCCTGCTTGCGCTATTGATAGGCGTAACCTGGCACGTCAATGCTCAATCCACCGCCGGAGCGATTTCCGGCATTGTGACGGATCAGCAGGGAGCGGTGGTCGCCAATGCCGCCGTGACTGCTCGAAACGTCGGCACCAATGAATCGCGTTCGGCGATGACCGACGGAGAAGGCCGGTACCGGTTTCCGAGCCTGTCGGTTGGCAATTACGAAATTACGGTCCAGGCCAGAGGCTTCGCCAAATACATCCGCACGGGCGTCGAATTGCTGCTGAATCAGGAAGCGGTGGTCAACGCTCCGCTCAAAACGAGCACGGTGGAGGAAGTCGTGACCATCAACGAAAATGCTTCGTTGCTGAACACGACCAACGCCGAAGTCAGCACGCGCTTTGACAGCAAGCGCCTGTCGGAATTGCCGCTTGCGCCAAACCGCAATGTGCTGAACGTGGCGCTGTCGGCAGCGGGCGTCAGCCAACTGGGCAGCGGCCAGACCGGTTTCGCGCAAGGCTTGAATTTCTCGGTCAACGGCATGCGCCTGCGCTCGAACAACTTCATGCTCGACGGCCAGGACAGCAACGATCCCAGCGTCAGCGGTTCGCAGCAGCCGATCAACAATCCGGACGTGGTGCAGGAATTCCGGCTGGTGACCAATCAGTTCGCGCCCGAATATGGCCGTGCCGCGGGTTCGGTGGTCAACATCGTCAGCAAGTCCGGCTCCAACAATTTTCACGGCTCGGGTTTCTGGTTCAATAATAACGAAGTCTTCAACGCGCGCAGCAATCTGGACAAGGCCGCTGGCTTTACCGACGCGCCCCGCCGGAATGAAAACCAGTTCGGCGGAACGCTGGGCGGGCCGATTATCAAAGACAAGACCTTCTTCTTCGGTTCCTATCAGCGCTGGACGGATCGCCAGCTCGGCTCCGGCGCGACGATCAATGGAGTGCCGACCGAGGCCGGCCGCCAGATTTTGCAGGCCCAGGCCGGCAGCCGCCCACAGGTCGCGGCGTTGCTGAAATTCCTGCCCGCGGCGACGACGGCAAACAACACTTCCGCCAACTTCACACTTAACAACCAGACCTTTACCGTGCCGCTGGGATCACTGACCAGCGCGAACTCGGTGGCCTTCAATAATCATCAATGGAGCGGTCGTGTTGATCACCGCTTCAACGACAAGCACCAGATCAATGGCCGCTTCTTCTTCAACGATGAAAACAGCGGCGGAACCGGACAAGCCACGCCGGTCGGACTGGCGAATCTGGTTACGACGCGCAACCAGTCCGCCAACATTGGCTTTACCAGCATTCTGTCCAATTCAGTGGTCAATGAATTCCGCGTCGCTTATCAGCGGTTCGGTTCCGTCACCAATGCGGCGGACCCGTCGTCGGAAACCATTCCGTCCATCGAAATCAACCAACTGGGTTTGATCGGTTTCAACGCCGCCGCCACGCGCACGGCGATTGGACTGGCCGTCAACCTGCCGCAATTCCGTTTCAACAACACCTACCAGATTCTGGACAACCTGTCGTGGACGCGCGGCAGCCACGCCATGAAATTCGGCTTTGATATTCGCCGCGTGCAGGTCAAGAGCTTCTTTTTCCCGACCATCCGCGGCCGTCTGGCATATGCCACGTTGGACAGTTTCGTCAACGATGTGGCCATTGCCTCGGCAATCAACAAGCCCGTGCCAGGCGGGTCCGAGATCCAGTATTACAACTGGTATGACTATTTCTTCTACGCGCAGGACGAATGGAAGGTCAGACCGAACTTCTCCCTGACCTATGGGTTGCGTTACGAGACGCCGGGCAATTCCGTAGGGTCGCTGCAACCATTCAACGATGCCATTCTGGCGGCCAACGGCAACAATCCGGTGTTCCGGTTCCGCAATCCGAACCGCGACACGAACAACCTGCAACCACGTTTCGGGTTCAACTGGCGTCCTGATTTCGGCAGCGACGGCGTTGCCGGAATGCTGTTTGGCGGAGACAAGACTGTCATTCGCGGCGGGTATTCGCGCACCAACGATTACGGATTCATCAACATCAACCTGAACGTTGCCAGCGCGTTTCCGTTCGTGTTCGCGCTGAATCCTTCCCTGAACAACGCCTATTCCAACCTGCTGAGCGCCGCCGCTCCGCCGGCGGCCAATCTGCCGTTCATCACCCAGACAACGGTGGGCGCGGATTTCCGCTCGCCCTCCGCCGATCAGTTCAGCCTGGAAGTTTCGCGCGAACTGTCGAAGGACGTGGTGTTGCGTGTCGGTTACGTTGGCACGAAGGGCAACGGCTTGTTCCAGACGGTGGATGGCAATCCGGTGGTCAGGGAACGCACCAATCGTACCGACCCGGCGTTTCTTTACAACCCGACACCGACATTGACCAATCAGCCGCGCCGTGTGGATTTGACGCGGGGCGTCGAACGTCTGCGCTGCAACTGCGCGCAATCCATTTACCATTCGTTGCAGGTCAGCGTGGACAAACGCCTGAGCAAGAATTTCAGCGCGGGCGTGCATTACACCTGGAGCACCTTCATTGACACAGCGTCGGAAATCTTCAACCCGCAACCGCAGGGCGAAGTCGCCACGCCGCAAGACCCTTACAATCTGAACGCCGACCGTGCGCGTTCCAGCTACGACCGTCCGCACCGCTTGACGGGCAATGTGGTGTACGAATTCCCGTTCTTCCGCGATCAGGCGGGCGCGGCAGGACGCTTCCTGGGCGGCTGGCAGGCCAACGCCTTCTTCACGCTCCAAAGTGGCACGCCGTTCACGATCCTGAACGGTGCTGACCCGGCGGGCACGCTGCAAGGCATTGATGCGCTGGTGGGCAATGCGATTCGTCCAAATCTCAACACCACGCTCGACCTGTCCAGCATGAATCTGATCGAGATTCGCGCGGCAGGGGGCGCCAGCCTGTTTTCGGCGCTGACCGCTGGACAGCGCACCGGAAACATTGGACGCAACACGATTCGTGGCGACGGAATTGCCAACATTGATTTCGGCATCTTCAAAAACACGAAGATTTTTGAAGGTCACAATCTGCAGTTCCGCGCCGAGTTCTTCAACCTGACCAACACGCGCAACTTCGGCACGCCGAATACCGCGATCAACTCAGGGGCGAACTTCCTGAATCAATGGGCGACCAACGGCGGCAACCGCCGCATCCTGATGGGCCTGCGCTACACCTTCTAACGAAAACCACCGGTTTTCCCCAAGCCAAAGAGGGCTGGAAAGCGAATCGCTTTCCAGCCCTCTTTGCTGTTTCCGTCATACAGCGTCTGACTGCCGATGGCTGCCTTTACCGCCTTGCCGTCACGCAGGCGGTTTCATACCCGGCGCGCCGCCGGGTGATTTTCACATCGCGAAAGCCTACCCAGCGCACCAATCCGGCGGCTTCCGCGACTTCTTCCTGTGAAAAGCCGGGCGCGAACTGCAAAGATTTTCCCGGCTCCTTCATTCGCAGGCACAACACCAGCAAGCCATCCTGTCGCAGCACGCGCTGAATTTCGACCAGATTGAATTCGGCGTTGGGCCAGAACTGATAATTGTTCACGGCCAGCACTTTGTCGAAACGGGCGTATTCATAGGGGAGGTTGGCGACGCTGCCCTGACAGACTTCGACGCGGCCCGCCATGATCTTTTCGCGGTTGCGTCTGGCGGCCTGGCGAACCATGACGCTGGAAAGATCAACGCCGGCCACCAATCCCTGATGCGCGCGTTCGGCCAGCCATTGCAGCGTACGGCCATGCCCGAAGCCGATTTCCAGAATTTGATCCGGCGGTTGTGGGGCGAGCGTTTCGACCGCGAAGCGATTCATTCCGGCATTTTTGAACGCCATCAGCCGTCCGACCAGACCGCCCAGCCTGCCTTGCGGGCAGGCGAACTGCGATTTCAACCGGTTGGACGGACAAGAAGACGGGCGTGGCGATTCGAGAAAGGGGTGCGTAAGATTGATCCGTGAGTGCATCTGTCGCTCCTTCAAAAAAGCGTTCGTAGTTCCGCGTTACGCGGCGGGACTTGGCGGTCAAGACTTTTCGCTGGAAGACGGGACTACAAACTTTGTTTTACTTGAGGGATTTCAGCAGCCGCTGCCATTCCTTGTTCTCGAAGAACGCGCGCACGGCGCGCAAAGTTTCCGCGGCTTCGTGCATTTTTCTGTCCGGCACGCCAACGCCGGATTTTGAAAGCAGCTTGTGTTCGCGGCGATTCATTCTGTCCACCGTTTTTTTGCCCAGCGGCGTCAGGCGCGCGAACGCGGAACGTTTGTGCGCGGGATTTTCGATGAATTCCACGTAACCGGCTTCCGCCAGTTGATTGATCAACGTTTGCACATGCTGCCGCGACACGGAACGATCCCGCGCCATTTGCGGCACGGTCTGTTCGCCGTGCTTGTCCAGATTCCGCAGAATGCTCCGCAATCCGCCGGACATTTCGCCCTGCTGATGGACTTCGTCGGCGACGATCTTCAGCCGGTGAAACAACAGCGAGGTTTCATTGATCAGCACATTGAACGCCGAATCCGCCGGTTCAGGCGCTTTCGCTTTTCGCGTGAGGGCAGTCTTTTTTTCTTCAGTCATTCTTGAGTTACCGTGAACGACAAGCAGTTTGTCATTATGACAATCTGCTTGTCAATTTTTGTTTTGCCAAACAGACGCGGAAAAACGCTTTTCCGCGCAGGTTCCGGGCTTTCATCAAAAAGCGGGGAATGATTCCAGGATTCGGTCAGGCCGCAAGACAAAAAAAGGGCAAGCTGATTGCGCCTGCCCTTTCTAAACGATTCTTTTCCGGCTCGGTTACTGTTTATCGAAATAAAGCCTGAAAGTTTGCGTGCCCTGTGGCGACTGGCGAGTGCGCGTGATTTTCAAGGCATCGCCGATCAATTGCCATTGTTCTTTGGTGGTAATGCTGGCGGGGGTGCCTCCGGCATCGCCCTTGATGGTGGAAATCAGTTCGAGCGTTTTGCTGCTTTCAATCCATCTGGCTTTCAGCTTCATGGTTCCGGCCAGCGGGCGGACGACTTCGGCTTCGGTTTCGCTGCCGTCCAGATGGTAATTCAATTCCTGCGACGGCTGTTCGCGGCCACGCAGCACGACTTTCTGTTCGGCGGAAAGTGATTTGGCGTCCTGGGCGACGACCAATCGGATTTCCGCGTTGCCAAGCTGACCGGTCAACCCGGCGCTCTTTTCGCGATTCAACACCCAGGTTCCGGCGAATCTGGGCACAGCGGTTTTCTTTTGTCCGAACGCCGCCGCGCAAGGCAACGCCAGCGCTAATAAAACCAAAAGGCAAATCTTTTTTGAAAACATCCTGATGAATTCCTTTCGAGATGAGAATTGCGGGGCGGGAATCGTGCCGCGATCTTACGCTATTTCAGCGCGCCCGTAAGCTTCAAAATCACATCCGTCATTTTTTGACAGGCTTTCAATTCAACCTCGACTTTGACAATGTTGGGGGCTGCAGCATCTTGGCGCAGACGTAGGAGCTGGGTGAGTTTTTCGTCGGGAAACTCTTGCCGACGATCCGCCGATTCGTCTACGTGGATGCCGGTCGGCACCAGAACGTATTTGCCGGGCGCGAGATTGGTGAAGGCGAATGTTCCATCCTGGCGCACCTTCGCTTCAGCGTAACGCAGCATGTCTTCGGCGGCGTCCGCTTCGGCTGGCAGCGCCAGAATATGGACCGCAGGCGGTAGGGGTGTTTCCGGCGGGTTGATTTGCACCTTGCCGCGCACACTGGCCGCGCCTTCGGCCAGTGTGACGGTGACGCCGGTCAGTTTCTCGCCTTGTTTTAAGGTCACGCCGTTGCGCGCCAGGTCTCCGGCGGCGGGTGTTGCTGCTTTGACCGCAATGGATTTCACGTACAGGTTTTCGTTCGGCAAATTCACGGATAGCCGGTGACGCAACGGCTGCAAACGGTTCAGTGTGAATTCGCCTTTTTCGTTAACCGGGCTTTCGCTGGGGTTGGGTTTGAAAATCGGTTGGGCTCCGCCTTTCGGTTTTTCTTGCGGGCGGGCGAATAGGACGATTTCTTCGATCCTGGTTTTTGGCGCTTGATCGCAGGTAGCGGGCGACGCTTCGATGACGACACGCCCGGCGAGGGAGCCCAAGGGGAGCATTCGCAATTCCAGGCCGGTCACGTCCGCGCCCCGAACAGTGACGCGGCGAGGTTGCGACATTAATTGGTCGGCAGCTTCGGGATCGTTCGTGGCGGCCAGTTCGTATTCGCCGTCCGGCACGCCGTAAAAATCAAAGCCTGCATCCTCGCCACCACGATAGACCAGGCTGGTGGCGACCAGCGCGCCTGTGTTGACTTGCAGCAAAGACACATTGGCTTGCGCCGCGCCGCCGGTCACCTTGCCGCTGATGGCGTTGCCGCGTTCACCGCGAAAGCGTATGTCAATGCCGGTGATTTCCGCGCCGCTCGCGACCTGGACTTCGGCGGCGGTATCGCGCGTCGAAGACGGGTAATAGGTCGGCGCGTCGTTGTCGTACAGCGAAGCTTGCGAGCCGAAATACGGATTGCCTGTGTTGGCCAGGATGACGTAGCTTCCCGGCGTCAGTCCGTAAAAACGATAAATCCCCCGGTCGTCGGTAAAGGCGCGCACGGCGGGCGAAGCGCTTTGTCCGGCGATTGGATTGCCTTCGGCATCGCGCACCTGAATTGCGCCCAGCGGCAGCGCGATCACCGGTTGGTTGTCGGGGTTGGTGACGCGGCCCGTAATGACGCCGCCCCGGATCATTGTCAGCGTGACGTTGTCGCCGATGTGCAGATAACGCGGCTGGGCGCGTTCGGCGGTGGATGGCGGCGCGGAAACGTAAGCGCGTCCGCCTTCCGCGCGAATCGAATAAGCGCGCGGCGGCAAATCCGTAAAGCGGAAATTACCTTCGTCGTCCGTGGTGGTTGTTCGTGTCAGGGCGAAGCGGGTCACTCCGGCAGGCGTTAAACGGACAGTGAGACCGGGCAAGTTGCCGCCGTCTTCGGTGACGACGCGACCGCTGATGACGCCTTTGTTTGGCGATTGCGCCAGCGCCAGCGAAGAAATCGAAAGCAGTAAACACGCGACCGGCAGAATTCGACCGAGCTTCATTTAATTGCCCTCCCTGCGGCTCAAATCGAGCGGCAAAATAACCGTCGCTTCGGCGTCGTTGGTGACGGTGACGCGCTGTTTGGTGTTGGCGATCAGTTTGGCGAGTTCGTCGTAACCGGGGAGCGTCTCATCGCCGCGCACGTAGGAACTCAGCACAATTTCGTATTCGCCGGGCGCGAGTTTTTCGATTCGGAACACGCCGGTCGGTTCAACCGGAACGGAATTACCCGACGCCAGACTGCTGTCCACGCGCCGTGCGCGCGCCATCAGTTGAACAAGGGCGGGCAAACTTCCACCGGCAGGTTTCACCTGCCCGCGCACCACGCCCGTTCCGAACCCCAGAATCACGCGCACGCCGGTGACGTTTTCGCCCGCGCCGACTTCGATTCCATCGCCAGCCAGCGCGCCTGCGTGTTCAATTCGCAGCAGCGAAAATCCGCGTCCTCGCGATTCCGAACCGAGCGTGATCGCCGCTTTGCCCGCTTGCAGGCCGTCAAACCGGAAGCTTCCATTGGCTGCGGGCCTGGTGTTATTGCGCGAATTGGGCGCAATCAATTGCGGTGACGTGATCGAAACAAAAAGTTGCAATTGCGTCAGCCGCGCCAGCAAGGCCGGATCGGAAATGCCTTCCAGCAGGGCGACGCCGCTGAGGGAGGCTCCACGGTGCAGCTTGATTTTCACGCCGGTCACGTCGCCATCGCCGATTTCAAACGCCACGGGCTCGCTGTAGGAAGGATCGGTTTTCTCCGGTTGGGCAAAGGCCAGATATTGGCCGGGCAGAATGTTTTGAATCCTGAATTCGCCCTGGGAATTCGTGCGTTCTCCGGTCAGGGCGGAAGCTCCCATGGTTTGGCCGTTGTTGGTTTTGACGCCGTAGGAAACCGCGACATTTGCCGCCGGTTGGCCGTTTTCGGCGTAAACGACGCGGCCCGCCACATCGAAATTTTTCTTCAGTCCGCCGACGGTGATGTCCACGCCGGTGGTTTCGCGGCCTTCGGTCACTTCGACGATTTTGGCCTGGGCTTCGCTGGTGGCGTCCGGGTGATAAGTCTTGGGATAAAACGTTCGTTGCGTGGTCATCGCAATCGAGTTCGGACGCTGCTCGAATCCAACGCTGACCAGATAACGTCCCGCCGGCAAACCATACACGCGGTAAATGCCACGATCATCCGCGCTGTACAAGTTTCCGTTCGGTCCCAGAAAGACGCGCTCCGGTTTGCCCTGTTCGTTCAGGCGCCCCAGTTCCACGCCGTTGCCGACCAGCGGATTGCCGTTGGCGTCGCTCAAACGGCCCGTGATCACGCCGCCGAATTTCAGCGGGATTTCGTAGTTTTCGATGTTTTCGCCGTCAGCAATGTTGATGGCTTTGCCTTGCGGGCCGAAGCGGTTTTCGTTCGGCGAGACGTAACCGGGCGTAATCGCGCCCAGGTAATACAGCCCGGCTTTGACCTTTTCGATACGAAAGCGCCCGGCGTCATCGGTCTTCACGCGCAGGACGTTTTTCAACTCGAATCTGTTCGTGCGGCTGTCGGGCGACAGCGCGACAGTTGCGCCGCGCACGGGTTCGCCTTTCAGCGTGACCACGCCGGAAACGGTGGCGGTGCCTTCTTTGATTGGCGTTTGGGCCAAGAGTGGAAAAGAAAGCGTTGCAAGCAGCAGGAATATAGCCGTGATGGGTTGGCAGGTTTGCATCATCAGTTTCCTCTTCATGTGTGACAGGCTTGCGACCTGTCTACAGTGTGGACAGGCCGCAAGCCTGTCCTACATTCATTTTGTCAGCACGTAATCCTTCAGGTGCTGGCAGGCTTTCAACTCGATTTCGTTTTTGTCGGCGTCCTTGCGCAGCCGGGCGCGGCCAGCAGTATCCCAGGCGGCGGGAACCGGCAGGCGGTTCGCGGGTTCATCGTCGGGAACAGCGCGCACCAGCAAGCGGTATTTGCCCGGCGCGAGATTTGTAAACGTGAATGCGCCGTCGTCGCCAATCAAGGTTTCCGCGTAGCGCAGCACTTCGTCCGTTGCGGCCGGTTCCGCCGGAACCAGGTGAACGCGCAATCGGGAAGGCAGCTTTGCGCCCGCTTTGGCGGCGACTTTGCCGCGCAAACTGGCTGCGCCTTCGGCGATGGTGATGGCGACGCCGGAAAGTTTCTCGCCGGATTTCAGGGCTACGCCGGAGCGCGCCAGATCGTTGGCGGCGGATTTGCCCGGCGCGCCAGTTCCCGTGCCGGAACCGGCGATGGATTTCACGAACCAGTTTTCGGTCGGCAGATTCGGACTCAGATGAAACCTGCCTGGCGGCAGCGCGGTGATTTTGAACTCGCCTTTTTCATTGACCGAAAAAAAGGCCGGAAAAGAGCGCAGTGAGGAGAGCATGTCGGTGGGCTGCTCTTCGCGACGGGACCACAGCAGAACTTCCTGAATCGTGCTTTTGTCTTTTGGACATGGTGTGGGCGCTGTTTCCAGCGTCACGCGACCGGCAATCGAACCCATCGGCAGCAATCGAAGCTCCAGGCCCGTCACGTCGCTGCCACGAACCGTGACGCGGCGCGGTTCAGTAAAAGAACTGCTTTCACCGTCGGCGCTGCCGCGATTCGCCTGCAGTTCATATTCGCCGTCGGGAACGCCCAGAAATGAAAAGCCGTTTTCGCCTTCGCCCGCGCGGGTGGACGTGCTGCCGGCAAGTATGCCGGAAGGCGAACTCAGCAGCATGACGCTCGACAGATAGGAAACCATCTCTGTGGAAGAGTCGCTGCCGCCGATGACTTTGCCGCTGACGATGTGGCCACGGTCGCCGCGATGGCGGATGTCTATGCCGGAAATTTCGGCGCTTCCGGCGACCTGGACTTCGACGGCGGTGTCTCGCGTTGCTGAGGGATGGTAGGTCGGCGCGTCGCCATCGAAAGGCAATTGCGTGTTGGCGAACATCGAACCCCCGTAGTTGTTGGCAACCAGATACGTTCCGGGCGTCAACCCGTACAGCCTGTAAATGCCGCGATCATCTGTCAGGCGCGTGCGGGAAGGCCCTGCCAATTGAACCGGACGGCCTTCAGCGTCGCGGACGCGAATCGCCGTGACAGAAACGCCGATCATCGGGTCGCCGTTGGCATAAATCACCCTCCCGGTGATGACGCCGCCGCGAATCATCCGAAGTGCGATTTGGTCGCCCGGACGGTAGAGCGTCGCTGGCGTGTTGGCTGGGCGCTGTGGCGGCGAGTAAGCGCCGGATTCCATCACCGCCACGGAATAGGTGCGCGTCGGCAAATTGGTGAACTGAAAGTTTCCGTCGGCGTCGGTCACCACAATTTGCGGCGAACTGCCGCCGCTGCCGGCGGGCGCGGCAAACAGGCGAACGCTGACGCCGGACATTGGCGCGCCGTCGTCAGTGACGACCTGGCCGGTAATGCTGCCGCGCTTTTGTTGGGCATTGACGGAGGCAAACAGGGAAAGAGCCAGAATCAACGCAAAAGGACAACGGTTCAAAAGATGATGCAAATTGAATGTTAACGCGCGCTTCATTTGTCATTCTCCTTTTGGCTGAGATCAACGACGAATTCGGTTTGCGTTTCGCCGCTGCTGACCGTGACGCGGTGAGAGGCTTTGGCGATTGACTCGAACAGCTTCACCATTTCGGGCGTCCGGTTGGCGGAGTAGCCAAAGAGTAGCAATTCGTATTCGCCTGCCACCAGATTCTGCAAAACGAACTGATTGCGCGCGTCTACCGAGTTTGCGAATTCGCCGCCAGTTCCCGCGCCGGATCGTTTGGCGATGAGGGTCAGGTTCACGCCTTCCGGCAAAACTCCGCCGACGAATTTCACCTGCCCGCGAACCGTCGCCGTGCCGTGGCCGAAAATAACGCGAACGTTGGTGAGTTGTTCGCCCGCCTGAAGCTCCAATCCGTCGGTGACCGGCGCGCCATTATGTTCCACGCGCAGCAGTTTCAACCCGCCGGACGGCGAAAACGCCCGGATGTCCATTTTGCCGGGTTTTACGGCGGTGAAACGAAACGCGCCGTTGGCGCCGGGTCTGGCGCTGCGGCCACCGATCGCCGTGTCTCTTGAACGCGGATTCAGGTTCAGGTTGAGTTTCGACAACAGCCCGATGATCGCCGGGTCGCTGGAACCTTCGATCACGGCAAGTCCGCTGATGGAACCGCCGCGATGCGCCCTGATCTCGACGCCGCTGACATCGTCACTGTTGATTTCGAAAGGAGCCGGGTCGCTGTAAAACTCGCTTTGCGGATTCGTGCGCGAATCGGCGAACGCGGCATATTTACCGGGCATTACGCCTTGCAGCACGTATTCGCCCTGCGCATCGGTCATGGCCATTCCCGATCCCCAATTGGTCATGTTGCCGGAAGCGTCCATCAGCCCGTAGCCGATGCGAATGCCCGCGACCGGTTTTCCGGTGGCGCTTTCCGTGACGCGGCCCGCGACATCGAAGGTTTTTTGGGCTTCACCGAGTTTGATGTCCACCTCCGCCGCTTCCGAGCCTTCGCTCAGTTCGATGATTTTGGCGCGGGCTTCATCGGTGGTGTCCGGGTGAAACGTCAGCGGGTAAACAATTCGGACTGGCCCGGTCATGGCGGCTTCATTGGCCAGATTTCCGGAACTGACTTTGTATTTTCCGGCGGGCAGGCTGTGAATCCGGTAAATGCCACGATCATCCGTGCGAAGCATTTCCCAACTGCCGCCGACGCTGTATCTGGCGAATGTGCCGCGCGCGTCCTGCTTCATCAGCCGGATTTCTTTTTCGACCAGCGGATTGCCCGTTGCATCTGTCAGCCGTCCGGTGATGACCGCGCCGCGCTTGAGCGCGAGTTCAATGCGTTCGATGGTTTCGCCGTCAGCCAGATTCAGCACCTTGCCGGGCGTGAACTGGGAATCACCGGCGGAGAGCAATCCGGGGGCGAGCGCCAGAATTCTGTATTGCCCGGCGTTCAACCGCGTGAATTGAAACCGGCCTTCGCTGTCGGTCTGCGCGCGCAAGTATTTGCTGCGGTCCGGGACGAATGGGCCGCTCGCCTGCTGCTGCGGCTGCAATCCGACGAAGACGCCGGCCGCCGGTTCGCCGTTCAGCAAAACTCGTCCGGTAATGTTCGCCGTGCCTTCTTTCGTTGGCGTTTGGGCGAGCAGGGAAAGGGAAAGCGCGAAAAACAGAATTGCAAACAGCTTGAGATTTGGCATTGGCTGACCTCCTGAAAAAGTTATAAGTGGTTTTTGACGCGCTGGAAAACGTGGGACAGGCTTGCGGCCTGTCTACACTGTGGACAGGCCCCGTCCTACATTTGGTTTGGCAGCGCGAGATCTTTGATGCGCTGGCAGGCTTTCAATTCGATTTCGTGTTTGGCGGCTTCGGCGTCTTTGCGCAGTTGAGCGCGGCTGGCTGCGTCCCAAGCCAGCGGATTCGCTTGCCGTTCGATTTCGTCGCTGTCGGGAAGCGCGCGCGTCAGCAGAAAATATTTCCCCGGCGGGATATTCCGGAAGCCGAATTCGCCGGTTTTGCTGGCGCGGCTTTCAGCGTAACGCAGCAGCTCATTCGCCGCCGCCGGTTCCGCCGGAATCAGATGAACCTGTAATCGCGATGGCAGCGGCGCGCCTTCTTTGGCCGCGACTTTTCCCTGTAACGTCGCGCCGCCGTCGCTGACGGCGACGGTCACATCGGAATATCGTTCCGCCGCCTTCAACGCCAGGCCGCTGCGGCTCAATTCGGCGGTCACGCCGGAACGCACCGGAACGCCTCGGCTGGATAGAGAGATGACCGGGCCGCTGATGGATTTCACAAACCCGGTTTCGTTTCGCAAACCAGCGGTCAGGCGGTAACGGCCCGGCGTCAACCGCGTGATTTTGAATTCGCCTTGTTCATTCGGCGAACCGCTTCCGTAGGGAACCTGCCGGCGGGAAAGCGGTTTGGCGTTGGCGCGTTCGTCGTAAGTTGCAAAGAGGGACATTTCCCCGACGCTGATTTTCCGCTTCGGATCGCAAACCGAGGCCGATTTTTCAAGCGAGACACGCCCATAAACGATGGCCAGGGAAATCATTGGCAAATCCAGGCCGCTGACATCCGCGCCTTTGACCGTGATGCGGCGGGGTTCGGACGCGAACATTTCATCGGATTCGGAATTGCCGTAACGCGCCTCCAATTCATATTCGCCATCGGGAACGCCTTGCAGCGCGAAGGTGGATTCGCCAAGGCCTTTCTGAACGAAGGTGTTGGCGGCAGTGATGCCGGTGGTTGCATCCCGCAGCGTAACGCTCGCGCTGGTATTCAGTAGCGCGAGTTCAGCGCCGGAGATTTTGCCGCTGACAGTGCGTCCGCTTTCGCCGCGGTGGCGAATGTCCACGCCGGAGGTTTCGCTGCCGCCGCTGACTTTGACTTCGGCGGCGGTGTCGCGCGTGGATGACGGATGATAGGTCGGCGTTTCGCCATGAAAAGGGGACAACCCAGGCACGACAATAGACTGCCCGCCATTGGCGACGACAATGTAGGTTCCCGGTTGCAAGCCATACAAACGGTAAATGCCCCGGTCATCCGTGGCGCGCGGAAAGCTGTTGTTGGAGGCGTTGATCTTTTTGTCTTCTTCGTTGCGGATGCGAATGGCGGAAACCGAAATACCGACGATGGGGTCGCCGTTCGGATCGCTGACGCGGCCCGTGATGACGCCGCCTTTGCGCATGGTGATGGTGACGGTTTCGCCCGGACGCAAATTGCCCAGTTTGACGGGACCGGCCAGGATGTAGCCTTTCTGAATGCTGAGCGAAATGTTGTAGCTCCGATCCGAAAGATTGTTGAACTGGAAATTGCCATCCGCGTCCGTGGTCGTTGAGCGGGACGTGCTTTGCGCACTGCCTGATGACAAATGAACGCCGTAATCAGCCAGCGGTTTGCCGCCATCGGCGACGATGCGGCCACGGATGGAACCGCTTTCCTGGCCGTAAGCCGCTCCCGATGCCAGCAGCCATACGAATAGCCATAGAATTCCGAGAGGTGTCAGCCGCCGGGTAGAAACAGTCCGGTATGGCCATTTCCCATGATTCTTTTTGCACTCGAAACTTGTCTTGCTTGGCATGGCTATTTCTCCTGGCTGAGGTCAACCGTCAACGATGTTTGGGTTTCGATGCCATCGCTGACCGTCACAAGCTGTTTGACGGCGGCCAGCCGGGGGAAAATCTTCGTCACCATCTCATTGGTCGGTTTGCCGGTGACGCCATACTGGAGCCGAACTTCGTATTGGCCGGGAACCAAATCCTTAATGATGAAATGTCTGCGTTCGTCGAGCAAAGCGGGAACAAGACCGAAGGTATGGTTTTCCGTGCGCCTCAGGTTGACAGATAACCGAATGCCTTCGGGAAGCTCCGCGCCGATGATTTTTACCTGTCCGCGCACGATTCCTTCGCCGTAGCCGTAAACAATGCGAATGTCTTTGACCTGTTCGCCGGGGCGAATCTCGAACTCCCTGGTTTTCAATGGCACGCCGTTTCTTTCGACGCGGAGCAGGGAAGCTTTGAATAATTGGGAATAGCCGGACAACCTGACCTTGCCCGGTGGCAAGCCGACGACGCGGAAACTGCCGTCCGCTCCGACCTTGCCGGTGCGCGCTCCGGTGAAGGCCGCAGTTGATGAAAATGAGGCTTCGAGTGAAATCTGCGAGCGTCTGGCCAGCACTGCCGGATCGTTTGTGCCTTCGATGACGACCGTGCCGCTGATCGAAACCCCGTGCCGTGCTCGGACTTCGACTCCGGCAACGTCGCTGTCAATGATTTCGACAGCCGCCGGCTCGCTGTAGAAATCGGTTTTGCCTTCGCGATTTTCAATGAAAATGCCGTGCCTGCCCGGACGCGCACCCAGAATTTGAAACTCGCCCTTGGCGTCGGTGCGCGCGCCGCTTGTATAACCCATCATTCGCCCGTCCTGATTGAACGTGCCGAACGCCAGACTCGTCCCGGCGACCGGCTGTCCGGTTTCGGCATCCACCACGCGCCCGGAAATTTCATAGGCTTTCACCGCTTCCGCGGTTTTGATGTCCACGTCGGAGGCTTCCTGGCCTTCTTCCAGTTCGATAACTTTGGCCAGGGCTTCGTCGTTGGTGTCGGGGTGAAAGGTTTCCGGAATGTAGGTGCGGGAGGTACGCATCGTGAAGGCATTCGCTCGGACAGGTACTCCCACGCTGACTTTGTATTTGCCTGGGGGTAAACCGTAGATACGGTACACGCCGCGATCATCGGTTCGATACATCATTGAGCTGGACACCGTATTCATCGGCGGACGCCAGGGCGTGGACTGTCCGGCGGAATTGATCTGGCTCAATTGAATAGTGGTTTCGATCAGCGGTTCGCCGCTGGCGCCGGTGACGCGGCCCGTAATGACGCAGCCGCGTTTGAGCGTCAGTTCCAGATTTTCAATGGTTTCGCCGTTCGCGACGCTGATCGTCTTGCCCTGGATTCCGAAGCCTGACTGATTGAGTTGATTGCCTTCCGTCACAAATGCGGACGCCAGCGCGCCGATGGTGTATTGTCCGGCGGCGATGCCCGCGATGCGAAATCGCCCGTTGGCGTCGGTTTTCGCGCGCGGCGGAACGGGCTGGCTGGAACCGTAGGAATTGATCGCTTGCACGGTGACGACGACATTGCGCATCGGTTCGCCGTTCAAGGTGACGACGCCCGCGATGGTCGCCGCGCCTTCTTTGGGCGGCGTTTGCGCAAGCAGATTGAATGACAATGCGGAAACGAAAAGCAGGAAAACCCGGCTGAATCTGAGTGCTGGCATCATTGGAATTCCTCCGATCAATTGCTGATGGATCAGGTTGTAAAACTTGCGAGAGGGCTTGGTGAAATTTTGACAGGCGGATTGTATTCAGCTTGTAGCGGCGAGGCCAGCTTTTTCATAGTATTCTCCGCGTCCAAAACATTTTTTCAGGGAAACATCCAACAATGCTGACAGCGGATTTAGCGATAGCTTTTCAACGCGGCGACCGCATTCAGCCGCGCCGTCTGGAGCCGGACGACGCGCATTTGAGCGTTGCCGAAGACCTCATCCGCATTTTCGCGGAGCATCTCACTTTGCGCCGCGCCGAACTGAATCGGTCATTGGACGAATACGTCGGCACGGGGACCGATTACAGAATCCTGCGCGGGATGATCAAGCTGCTGATGGATGTGTGCGAGTTCCAGACCGGCGCCGACATCGTACCGGAGCAGCTTCGCCAAAAGCTGTTTCTGAAAGCCAAAGCGCATCACCCGGTGACGCCCGCGCTTCGCCGGCAGCTTCTAGCCGAAGTTGCCGAAGAATTGGGGGCGGAGGCGGAAACCATCGCGGCCAGCCTCTACGCCGACTTGACGGACAATCAACGCCTGATTGCGTTTGACGCGCCAGAGGCGGCGGGCTTGATTGACTGTTATAACCTGGCGCAGGCGCAGGCGCTGCTGTATCGCTGCGTCGAGATGCGGTTGACGGTTCAGCCGCAGGAGGTGGCCGGGTATCGCCAGTTGTTTGCGGCAATCAAACGCTACGATCTGATTCACACGATCAAAGGGCGGGCTGACCGGGGCTATGAAGTTGTTTTGAGCGGGCCAGTTTCGCTTTTTCACCGCTCGCAAAAGTACGGCATTCGGATGGCGGTGTTTCTGCCCGCGCTGTTGGAATGTTCGGGCTGGCGAATGCGCGCGGAGATTGAAACCAAACGCGGCAATGCGTTTTTTGAACTCAGCAGCGAGCAGAAAAATTTGCCGATGTTGCCGGAAGCGGCCTGGATGGGCGGCGGGGAATTACTGGAAAAGTTTTTAACGGCGTGGACGAAGCTTCAAAGCCAGTGGCGGGCTGAAACCTGCCGGGAAGTGATTGATCTGGGCGGCACGGCGTTCGTGCCCGACGCGGTGCTGGAAGATGCAACAGGCCGGAAAGTCTACGTCGAATTGTTTGGCTTCTGGACGCCGCGTTATCTGAAAGACCGGCTGGAAGAGTTCGCGCGCGGCGGTTTTACAAACTTTGTGCTGCTGGTGTCGGAGGAATTGCGCGGCAGCCGCGAAGCGCCCGCCAATCTGCCGCCGAACGTCGTCAGTTATAAAACTTCGCCGGATGCGCGCACGGTGCTGGCGGCGGTGGAACACATTCAGCAACTCATCTGAACGAATTGAAGCCGAGGCTACTTCGTCACTCCGCGCTGGGACCTTTCGATGAATTCGATCAGGTAATCAATTTCGGGAGAGCCAGCCATTTCGGTTTTGAGCTGTTCGAGCGCCTGTGACGTGTTCAGTTTGGAGGTCAGCAGAATATGGAACGCATGCTGGATGCGGCGGATCGCTTCGTTGGAAAAACCTTTGCGGCGCAGCCCGACGGCATTCGCGCCGTAACACTTCGCCTCCGTGCCGTCTGTGCGGGCGTAGGGCAGGGCGTCCTTGACGATTTTCGACATGCCGCCGATGAAAGCGTGCGAGCCGATGCGGCAGAACTGATGCACGCCGACAAATGCGCCGAGAATGATGTCGTCTTCAATGGTCACATGCCCGGCCAGCGACGCCAGATTGGCAAAGACGTTGCGCGAACCGACGATGGAATCGTGTGCGACGTGGGCCTGGGCCATAAACAGATTGTCGTCGCCAACGGAGGTCAGTCCGCCGCCGCCGACGGTGCCGCGATTCATGGTGACGGATTCGCGTATGACATTGCGCTGGCCGATGATCAGGCGGGTTTCCTCGCCCTTGTACTTCAAATCCTGCGGCGGCTGCCCCAATGAAGCGAACGGATAAATCTGCGTACCCTGGCCAATTTCGCAAGGGCCGGCGATGACGACATGGCTGGCGATTTCCACCTGATCGTGAATGACGACCTGTTCACCAATGATCGAATAGGGGCCGACGCTGACCTCTGCGCCAAGCTCGGCTTTGGAACTGATAATTGCGGTTGGATGAATCATAAAGTTTGTAGTCCCGCCCTGAGGCGGAAGCATCGCTAACCAGAAATGCCGGCTGAAGCCGGTACTACGAACTTACTTTTTTGTGTTTGTCTGCAATTGCGGAGGAAATGACGGCTTCGGCTGCTAACTGGCCCTCAACATAAGCTTCGGCGCGCAGCTTGGCGTATCCCATTTTGTATTTCAGCACGGTGACTTCCAGCCGCAGTTGATCCCCTGGAACCACCGGGCGGCGGAATTTGGCTTCTTCGATGCCGGTGAAAAACAGCAGCTTGCTTTCGCGGTCGGGAACTTCGCGAAAGAGCAACACGGCTCCGGCCTGGGCCATGGCTTCGATGATGTAAACGCCGGGATAAACCGGCGCGCCGGGAAAATGGCCTTGAAAGACCTGTTCGTTCATGGTGACGTTCTTGATCGCCACGATCTTTTTCAGGGGTTCAAGTTCGATGACACGGTCAATCAGCAGCATTGGATAACGATGCGGGATGATTTGTTGAATTTCGTTGATGTCCATAAGTCAGTCTTCGTGGGTGGTGACTGGCAACCGGATCAGTTTACCGGTCACTCTTCACATCCACGCTTTTTTCCAGTTTCTTTAGTCGGTCGAAAATTTCGGGTAAACGTGTGTAAAGCACATGGGCTTTGCGCCATTGTTGATAATCCATGGCAGCCATCATGCCGCCGATCAGTTTGCCAGCTTCGACGCTTTTCGTCACGCCGGTGCGGGCGGTGATGATCACGCCGTCGCCGACCGTGATGTGCTGATTGGTCCCGATCTGGCCGGCGATGATGCAGCGCTTGCCAATTTTGGTTCCGCCGGAAAAGCCAGCCAGCGCCGCCACAACGGTGTCTTCGCCGATTTCGACGTTGTGGCCGATCTGAATCAGGTTGTCGAATTTGGCTCCCCGGTGAATTCTGGTTTCGCCGAAACCGGCGCGGTCCACGCAGCAGTTTGCGCCGATTTCGACATCGTCTTCGATCACGACGCGACCGGTTTGCAGCAGTTTGAACTGTCGGCCCTGTTCGTCAGGCGTGAAGCTGAAGCCGTCCGCGCCGATGACCGTCCCGCTGTGGATGCGGCAGCGCGCGCCGATTTCGGTGGCTTCGTAAACCGCAACGTTGGGGAAGAGAATCGTGTCATCCCCGACGTGGCAATCGTCGCCGATGACCACGCCCGGATGAAGCGTGACGCGGTCGCCGATCACCGAATGGCGGCCAATCGTGACGCGCGGGTGAATGGAGCAATCCGCGCCGATTTGCGAACCTTCGCCGATGGCCAAATCCTTGCTGATGCCGCGCGCCTGATACGGTCTGGCGTGGAACGCCTGGATGGCGCGGGCGAAGGCAAGTTTGGCGTCTTTGGCCAGGAGCAGGTTTCGGCCTGCCAGTTTGTCGCTGTCAGCCAGCCTGGCGGGAATAATAAATGCCGCTGCCGGGGATTCCTGCGCCTGTGACAAACGGGCCGCGTCTGAAATGAAGGTGATTTCGCCGGATTGCGCTGAACCGAGCGAGTTGACGCCGGTGACGTTGCTTTCGCCGGCGGCGGGCGATCCGGCTTTTAGTTCGGCCTGGATGGATTGAGCGAGTTCGGCAAGTGTCATAACAAATGCAGAACGCTGAACAACGGGCAATGCGCATTCGCGGTTATCACTCGCCGTTCAGCGTTCGACTTTCAACGCCAGAGATGTGGGATGGATTGGCGGTTACTTCTTCGGAGCCGCGGTTCCGCCGGTGTTGATTTTGTTGAACTCCTTCATGAAGTCTTCCGTGATGTCGGTCGCGGTCGAAGCCCACAGCAGGACGCCGGCTTGTTGAACCGCGCCGCCTTCCATCACCATCACGATGCCGCGTTGCTGGCAATAGGAATCGAGGAACTTCATGATTTTGTCGGAGACGGGTTGATAGGCTTCCGCCAGGCGTTTTTGACCGAGGGCTTCATAATCTTCGGCCAGGCGCTTGAGTTTTTTCTCTTTTTCCGTGCCTTCGTCCACCCATTGGGCGCGAACTTGAGCGCTGACGGTCGGACCTTGCGTCTGGATCTTGTTCTTCAGATTGTTGACTTCTTCTTCCAGAGACTGGACTTCCTTTTTCTTCGGCTCGAATTCCTTGTTGAGCGCATCAATTCTTTCTTTCAGCTCGAAGATGCCATCGCGAAAGCGAGAACTGTTGAGGTAGGCCAGTTTCCCCTCGGCCCCTGTGCCGCCGGCCGCGGATGCGGCTGCCGGCGCCGCGTTGCTGGCTGCCGGGCGGGCGGGCGGCGTCGGCGTTTGCGCGAATGCCACCGCTGAGAGCGCGGCGGTGACGGCGAATGCAAAAATCAATCTCTTCATTTTCTTCACACTCCTAACAAAAATATCTGACAAACCTGCGGTTTGTCGCGAGTTGCTAATCGGAAAACCTGCCGGAGACAATCCGTCTGCCGGATGCTGGCCTGCCGCTACTTGGCGCTGGCCGCTCCCGCCGGAGCCGGATAAGCCTTGTTATATTCCTTGACGAAATCTTCGGTGATATTGGCAGCCGGGGAAGCATAGATGACGATTCCTGTTTCCTGCAGTGCGCGGCCATCAAAGACGTAGGTGATGCCGTGTTTCGTGCAGTACTGTTCCAGGAATTTCCCCAGCTTTTCCTTGATGGGCCCGGTTTCATCATCCTCACGCTTGCGAACCTGCACTTGGAAATCTTCAACCGTGCGGGTGTATTCTTTTTTGCCCGCCTCGAACTCATCGGTAAGCTTGGCGGCCTGCTGCGGAGTCAGGTTTGTATTTTCCTTCAACACTTTTTCCTGCGACGCCAATTTGGTCTGCATCGCCTGGATTTCACGGTCGCGAGGAGCGAATTCGGCTTGCAGCTTGTCATATTTGGCCTTGAGTTCGCCGATGGCGTCGCGGAAGGCCAGCACGTCAACAATGCCGATTTTGGGTTTGCCCGCCTGTGCCTGCGCCCGCGCCTCGCCGCCGGCAACCAATAGCAGCAGAAGCATCAACGCAAGGGTGGTTATAAGCTTGGTTTTCATTCTCAAGAAGTCTCCAGTCTGTTCGATGGTTGGTAGTTGGTGGCCGGTGGTTGGTGATCGGTTGAAGATCGGTCTTCATACCGACCACCAGCCACCAGCGCCAGCCGCCCTTAAAACGTTCGTCCGACGCTGAAGCGCATCACCGTGCGGCGCTCGATGAACAGCACGGTCGGATCGGTAATATCTGTTTTCGCCTGGGGGTTGTAGGCGAAGATCAAACGGAACGGCACGTTGATGACAGGCAACTGCACGCGAAACTCCAGGCCCATTGAAGAGCGGAGGTCGGAAAGGAACTTCACGTTCTGTTCCGAAGTGCGGACAATGCTGTAATCGCGCGAATCCCCCTGCAGAAAGATTGTCCGGTAGCCAATCGCATTGCCCAACACATCGCGCGGCGCGCTGGCCAGTTCTTCGGGCGTCGCCACACGGCCAGCCGGGTTGAGCGTGACGCCGCTGGGCGTGATGGTTTGATTGATGAAGTTGGTCGTGGACAACTGATCCTGGTACTTGCGCGCGTTGAAGGAGGAGCCGACGTCCGCGAATGCCGCAATCGAAAGCACGCTGAACACCGGGATGCGGTATTCCAGGTTGTAGATAAACTGGGTATCGCCGCCGATCGGCGTAAAGAACCGGCGCGCCCGCAGCACATTGCAGGCCGCCGAACCTGCCTCCGGGCAATTGCCTTCCGGCGCTTCAAAGGTGTAATTGCGGATCACGCTTTGGGCGACGGTGCCCGCCGGAGCGTCAATTAGCTTGGTCGAATCCGCCGGGTCAACCACTTTCGCCGAAACGTTTCTTGTGGACAGGAACGAATCGGCGGGCACGACCGGCGAGATCGAACGGAAATTGTATCCGCGAATATCGAATTCTCCGCCCAGATAGTAACGTTCAAAGAGCGGGATTCCGCCGACGAACGACAGTGTCTGAGTCGTGAACGGCGTGCCGAAGGACCGGATATGATCGGCGCGCAAGCGCATGGCCACGACGTGTGGTTTCTCCGTCCGGCGCCGAAATACGGGTTTGAAGAACTGATACTCCAGCGATGGCGCAAAGGTGTTCACGTCGCCGCCGAGAATGCCGCCCGAAAGCGAGAAGCCCAAAAACAGGCTTTGTCCATTGGTCGGATCCAGCGTGCCGTTCTTCGTGTTGTAGTAGATATTCGGCGTGATGCGGCTGGTCAGAATGCGCGGTTGCGAGAACGTTACTGGAATGTCGTTCGTCGGGTCGCCATCGGTATTGACATTCGGATCTTGAATGCTGTTGGTCGCCAGCGAATACGACAATCCAAAGCGTGTCGAGCGCGCGAAGGTCGGAAACTTCTTGGTGAACAATGCCAGCGGAGAGGAAATGTTGATCGAACCGCCGGTTGTCCGCTGCGTGAAGAGCGTGTCGGCATCAACCGAAGACAGGCCGAAGAAGCTGGCCTGCAAAATCTGATCCGCCTGCGCGAAGTTGAATCCCTGGCCGATGTATTGGTACCGGGAAGTGAAAAGCTGGAAACCCAATTGAATCGGTTTGCCGAACAGATACGGTTCGGTAAATCCAAATTGCGCCGAAAGCTGACGATTGCCGCCTGACAGCGCCAGGCTCAGGGATTCACCATAACCGAGCAGGTTATTGGTTGAATACGTGATGCCGAAGAAACTGCCGGCAAAGCCCGAAACGCCGCCGTTCAACTGAATTTCCTGACGCCCGCGCTCTTTGACTTGCAGGTCAATGTCCACGGTCTGATCGCGGTCGTTGGTGCGGGTGATCGCGTCCTTTTCCTTGACCTCTTCAAACAAGCCGAGTTGATTGAGGCGATTCAGGGAAAAGTCCCAGTATCGTTTGTTGTACGGATCGCCTTCGTTCAGCAACACCTCGCGGCGCAACACCACGTCGCGCGTGTTGGTGTTGCCAATGAACTCCAGGCGGCGCAGGCTGAATTGACGGCCTTCGTCAACTTCCAGCGTCACTTCAACCTCGCCCTCTTCGGCGGTTTTGTCAGTGAATTTGGGAATGAAATCCACGCTGGCCTGAATGTACCCCTGGGTGCCGTAAACGTCCTTGATTCCCTTGTAGACGTTTTCCTGAATCTTTTTGGCGTCAACGTAATCGCCTTCCCGCAGACCGGACACGGCTTTGACAATCCCCGGCTGGAAGATGGTCACGCCTTTTTCTTCGACTTTGGTGATTTTGTAACGGCGACCGACTTCGATGGGAATACTGATTTTCTTGCCGGGGCCGGTCTTGCGCAGTCCTGGAATCGGCAGCGGGAATCCGCCGGAAACCGTTCCGGCATCTTCCACCACAGGCTCGCCAATTTTGGCCTGGAGATAACCTTTCGTGCCCAGGAAGAACCGCACACGCTCAAGATCATCCAGCAGCTTCTCTTTGAAGTAGATGTCCTTGGAGGTAAAGGTCGAAATCAGGCCGGCTTCCTTGACCAGCTTCATTGCGCCGCGCAAGCGCCGTTGCGAAAAGCCGTCGCGGTCGCCGGTGAATTCAATATCCTTGACACGGACGCGCGGACCTTCTTCCACATTGAAGATGAGGGCGACCGTCGTGGCGGAAATGTCTTCGACTTCGATCTGGACGACGGCGTTCGGATGGCCTTTTTCGGCCAGCAACTCTTTCAGCACCAGCCGCGCGCCGTTGGCCTTGGCCGGATCGAATTGCGATTCCTTGCTGATTTGTGAGCGGCGCTCCTTGAATCGGGTCAGCACTTCGCTTTCGGTCGCTGATTTCATGCCCCGGTACTGAAGGTCGCGGATAATCGGATATTCCTTCACCTGAAAGATGATGATCTTGCCGCCGCGCGGCCCATCTTCAACGTAAAGTTTGGTTCCGAGTGGATCGAACAGTCCCATTTGCAGAATCGCCTGTAAGTCACGATTGGCCAAACTCTGGTCAAAACGATCCTGCGGTTTACTCTGGACGTAATAAAGGATTGATTCTTTGGGAATTCGGCGGTTGCCGCGAATTTCCACGTCTTCAACGAAGACGTCCTGATTTTGCGAAAATGCCGGACGAACTGAGACAAGGGTAACAAATACTAGAATCAGTGCGCTTGCCACAAAGGTAATGCGCTTGGTCATGAAGCTTCTCCCACCTATGTTGATCGTTCTAGGATCGGCCAGGAGTTGGCGCTGTCCGTGAATGCTTGCAAATTAAGCCGCGCGCTCACAGTTCAGCGCGACTTTCAGACATGGCCCAGCAACATTGTTGCTGAAAGGCACGCCCGCTGAACGATCTACATTGCCAAGATTGCAGTGATAAATTTAAGGTTACGTATTATACGCAAAGAGCCTGTGATTGAAATAGTCAGCCGAAACTTTCCCGCTGAACGCAGAAAGGCCACGAACTGACGCGAACTGAAAAAGTGATAACTCTTTTCGCGATTCGCGCGAATTCGTGGCCGTAAATCTTAATGCACCAGCACCTCGCCCGCTTCCAGCGGTTCCGATGCCTCGGACAATTCTTCGTCCAGTAAAGGCAGGGGACGAATGCCCAGCTTGTCGCCATCCAGAACGATTTCGATGACCGACACGCCAGAGAGCTGTCCTTGAATTAATGCTTCCGACAAAGGGTCCTCGACATGCCTTTGCAGGGCACGGCGCAGCGGACGTGCGCCGTAACTGCGGTCAGTGCAGGTCTGTTCGACGATCCAGCGTTTGGCGCCTTCGGTCAATTGAATCTCCAGACCGCGATGCCGCAGCGTTTGATTCATCTGGTTCGCCAGCAAGCCGACGATGTTCAGCAGATTGTCATCGGTCAGCGGTTCGAAGACGATAATCTCGTCCAGCCGGTTGATGAATTCGGGATTGAAGGTTTCGCGAACGGCGGCCATCACGCGGTCTTCGGTCTTCGTCTGCGCGTCCTGCCGCGATGAATTGAAACCAAAATAACCGCCTTTGTTGACGAACCGTGCGCCCAGATTCGAGGTCATCACCACGATGACGTGTTTGAAATCCACCGTGTTGCCCAGCGCATCGGTCAGCATGCCGTCTTCAAAAACCTGCAACAGGATGTTGAAAATATCCGGGTGCGCCTTTTCGATTTCGTCCAGCAGCAGCACAGAGTATGGATTGCGCCGAACCCGCTCGGTCAACTGCCCGCCCTCTTCGTAGCCGACATAACCTGGCGGCGATCCGATCAGCTTCGAGATCGAATGTTTCTCCATAAATTCCGACATGTCGAAACGGATCATCGCTCGTTCGGAACCAAACAGAAAATCCGCCAGTGACCGCGCGACTTCCGTCTTGCCCACGCCGGTCGGCCCCAGAAACAGAAACGATCCCACCGGACGATTCGGACTTTTCAGTCCCGCGCGCGAACGGCGAATGGCGCGCGCCAGCGCCGAAATGGCCGATTCCTGGCCAACGATTCGCTTGTGCAGTTCGTCGCCGATTCGCAGCAGCTTGGTGGCCTCGCCTTCCTGCAGGGAAGAAACAGGGATTCCCGTCCAGCGTGAAATTACATCTTCAATATCCTGTTTGACGACCAGCGCGGCGATGTTTTCGAAATCGGGCGGCTCGTAGTATTGCGGAGTGCGGCGCACGCTGGAATAGATTCGGTCGCGGTCGCGCAGATCATTGCGGAAATCGCCGCGCGTTTCGCCGCGCATTTCGCGCGAGTCGCGTGAATCGCGCTGCCAGCGCGGCGGCGGCGGGACGTAGCCGCTTTCGCGCTGCACGCGGAGTTTCACGCGCGCTCCGGCTTCGTCAATTACGTCAATCGCCTTGTCGGGCTGAAATCTTTCGGGCAGGTAGCGGCTGGACTGGTAAACGGCGGCCTCGATGGCATCTTCCGTGTAACGAACGTTGTGATAAGACTCGTACCGATCCTTGATGCCTTCGACGATGACGATGGTATCTTCTTCGTTGGGAACGGGGACTTTGACGGCCTGGAAGCGGCGTTCCAGCGAGCGGTCGCGTTCGATGGATTTGCGGAACTCCGCTGGAGTCGTCGCCCCGATGCACTGGATTTCTCCGCGCGACAGGGCCGGTTTCAGGATGTTTGCGGCGTCGAGACTTCCTTCGGCGGAGCCGGCGCCGATCAATGTGTGAATTTCATCAATGAAAACGATGTACTGCGGATTTTCGATCAGTTCGCGCATGATCGTCTTCATCCGCTCTTCAAACTGGCCGCGGTATTTGGTTCCTGCGACCACCAGGCTCAAATCGAGCGCCAGAATCCGCTTATCCACCAGGAAAGACGGAACTTCGCAGTTGACGATACGCTGCGCCAACCCTTCGACAATCGCCGTTTTGCCGACGCCCGGTTCGCCGATCAGGACCGGATTATTCTTGGTCCGGCGGCAAAGGATTTGTGTCACGCGGTCAATCTCTTCGTCGCGCCCGACCAGCGGGTCCAGCTTGCCTTCCAGCGCATCGGCGGTCAGGTCGCGGCAGAACTCGAACAGATGCGGCGTGTCTTTGCGGTGGTGCGCATTGCGTTCCATGTTCGCCTGCCGCATCAAATCCTGGCGGATGTCCGATAGCCGCAAGCCGCGCTCGTATAAAATTTCGGCGGCGATGGAATTCTCTTCGCGCAGCAGACCCAGCAGCAGATGTTCCGTGCCGATGTGCCGATTGCCCAGCCGTTCGGACTCTTCCGCCGCGAAAGCCAGCACGCGCTTGGCTTCGCCGGCCAGCGGCAGATCAATGTTGTTCGGAATGCGGTCGCGCAGCACTGTGCGCCCTTCGATCTCGCGGCGAATGGATTCAACTGTGGCGTGGGAGCGGTGGAAGAAACGATAGGTCAAATTTTTATCTTCGCGGATCAGCCCCAACAGGATATGCTCGGCCTCAATTTGAATGGCGCCGAACTGGCTGGCTTCGTAACGCGCGAAGAAAATTACGCGGCGCGCTTTCTCTGTGTAACGTTCGAACATCCAAATCCTACAGCAAAAGTTCTGAGTTACAGGTTCTGGGTTCCGAGGTCTTGTCTGTCAAACCTGGAACTCAATGAGTTTTCCATTTTCCAATCGCAATACACGGTCGCAAGTTGCCGCCATCCGTTCGTTGTGAGTAACGATGATTGCAGTCATCCGTTCTTCGAGCTGCAACTGGCGGATCAGCGAGTGAACGGCTTCGCCGGTTCGCTCATCCAGATTGCCGGTTGGTTCGTCCGCCAGCAACAATTTTGGCGCGCAGGCCAACGCTCTTGCTAACGCCACCCGCTGCCGTTCTCCCCCGGAAAGTTCGCCAGGACGATGTTCGGCGCGCGCTTGAAGCTCGACTCGGTGTAAAAGTCCACGAGCACGAGTCAGAGCCTCGCGCTTTGCCATGCCGTTGATTAACAAGGGCATCATCACGTTCTCGGTTGCGGAGAACTCAGGAAGCAAGTGGTGAAATTGAAAGACGAATCCGATCTGTCGGTTGCGAAAGCGGGCCAAGTCTAGCTCAGCGCTTTTTGCCAAGTCAAACTCGGCAATTTTAATGCTTCCGGAGGTGGGCCGGTCCAGCCCGCCCAGCAGATGAAGCAACGTGGATTTGCCCGCGCCCGACGCGCCGACGATGGCCACCATCTCGCCCCGCCCAACTTCCAGATTCAGATCGCGGAAAATGGCAATCTCTTCGGCGCGGCCACTGTAGATTTTGGTGAGCCTGACGGCGCGCAGCAAGGGATCGTGATTCTGGGCTGAGTTCTTACCGGTTGGTTGATCCATCAAATAAAGAGACGAAAAACGGAAAATTGCCAAAGGGGGAGTGCGATTCAATCGCCAGCCCCTGATCGTTGAGCGAAGTTGCGCTGACCGCCAGCGGCAGTTGATTCAGGATGCCAGCGTCCGCCGGAGCCGCATTCTGCCCGAAGGCGCGAGCCAGCGCCGCCATCATCTCGCCGCTTTCTTCTTTCACCGACGAAACGCTTAACAGCGGTGCGGATGCGGACGCTCTGCCTGCCGAGACAAACAGCGGCGCGGATTTCAAACTTTGTCCATGGCGATACGCCTCGATCAGTCGAATCAATTGCGCCCGTCTGCCAAATGCCAGAAACTCACCCAGAAAGATGGCCGACCCGCGCGACGGTTCGCCCGAATTCAGAATCTCAACGCCTTCGATATTTTCGCGGTGAATGCTTGTGACGCGTTTGTTTTGAAACTGCGTCAGAACGGTTTCCGCCAATCGCGTCATCATGATGCGGTCGCGCACTGCCACCAGCCACACCCTGTCTTGCGGTTCCCCGGTCAGGTTGAAGCTGGCGATTTCATCGCCGATGGCCGCGCCGGTCAACTCGCCTGACTTTGCGCCGAAAGCCGCCTCGCGCATCCCGATGGCGAATTGATGAAGCAAAAAGCTCTGCGCCACATCCACGCGGGAAGAAATCACCGTTTCGATCCCGTCGAGCGTTTTGCTCGGGTTGGCGACTTTGATCAAGGTTACTTCGCTTGCCGCCGCGGGAATGAGGCCCAGTGCCTGAGCTTCCCCTGTACCGGCTGTAATGATGGTTTTCAACTTTTCCGTCAGGTCTGGTTTGAACAGCACCGCGTAGCGGTCAACGACCTGACCCTCTTCAAAACTCCAGCCGTAGGCGATTCCATCGCAGGTTTTCCCTGAAAAATCGGTGAAGACTTCGCCGACTGCACCCGCCAGGACTGCTTTGCCGACGACACCGCCAGCCGCCAGATAGGTGCCAAGCCGCAACAATCGTTTGACGCCTTCGCTGTTGACGAAGCCAAAAACGCTGGCGCCTGCGCCGACCGCCGGACGTGCCTGAAACAAATGTGGATTGTTGACAAGGGAAGGCTTGCGGCCAAGCCGCGCGTCAATGCAGGCGTGCAGCGGTTCTTCGTGATTGGCCAGAATCAATTCGCTTTCGATCTGCGCGGCCAGCAATTTCCGCTCGGTATTCGGGGCGGCGAAACTGATGACCTGCACCCCGCTGTATTCGCCGGCCTGTCTGCTGGACTGGCCGAAGAGTTTTTCCGCCATTTCCGGTAAACGTTTTTCAACCAGACTGCGCAGCGTTCCCGCGCGGCCATGCGTTTCAGCCACCAGCGCCATCCGGGGTTTGATCGCCTCATTGCGCGCTTCCAGACTGGTGATGACGACCGCAATCTGTGCCTCGGACAGCAGCGCCAGCTCGTCACTGCCAGCCAAATCCGCCAGCCAGCCGAACCGGCTGGCCTGCCCGATAAAACCAAGCGTGTCCGAAATCCCATACGCCGGCGCAAGCTGTTGCCAGGCTTTCGTGGAAGTCATCTGACTGAGCAGTTGCGGAAGGTTCTGAATTTCCAGATAGCCGATGGCTGATTCCGGAACATAAGTGGCCATTTCAATGCGTTCAGTCCGGCGCATGAACAGCCAGCCGCCAGCCGCCAGCAACAGAACCACCAGCAACCCCAAACCAATCTGTTTTCGATAATTCATCAGCATCAATTCCGCCGATCAAACCTTGCCTGAAAAGAAATTGATATTACTCGCCCGCCGCTCCGCCGCCAAATGCGGTGGCAGAAGGAATCTTTTCAAGAAATTCCGGCCAATGCGCAACTGCCTTCGTCTTATGCGGCGAACGAAGCCTGGCGGATCCCCTCGCCGGGCGGATGGCGAAGCGCCTGGCTGTTTTCGCGTGTAGCTGCTTTTCGCGTGTAGTTGCTTTTGGCACGTAGTTGCTTTTGAAAGATGTTTGCCGCGTCTATCGCCAGGGATTAACAGCAGTCTTGACTGTTGAAGGAGAAGCTTATGAAGAAGATGACAGCAATGATTTTTGGGCTATTTGTTTTGGCATTGATGTTGACTACGCCGAGTTTGGCGCAGGGCAGGTATCGCGGCAGGGTTTACAGCAAAGCCGATGTTGACCGCATCATCAAACGCGTCGAGGACCGCAGCGACGCGTTTCAAAAAATGGTGGACCGCAATCTCGACCGCAGCCGGCTGAATGGTTCCAAACGCGAAGACAATATCAACGATCAGGTGAAGGATTTGGAAAAGGCGCTGGACGATCTGCGCCGCGAATTCGACCGGAAAGACAGTTTCCGCGAAACCCGCCGCGAAGTCGAACGGGTGATGAGCGAAGCGGATGAAGTCAATGCGCTGATGAAACGCCTCCGGTTCGATGCCAGTGTCGAACGCGAATGGCAACTGGTCAAAGCCGACCTGAACAAGCTGGCAGGCGTTTATGAACTAAGATTGCTTCGGTAGCAGGGCCGCCTTCTGACAACGCGCGAAAGGCACAACTTTATATCCGCACACTTTTCAATGAATTGTATTTTTGTGTGTTGGGCGTTTTCTTAAATCTTTTGGCGCAGTTTGGCGGGGGGGGCGACCCACGGTAAGGTGGAAGTGGAAATCTGACACGACCAGACGTGATCGAGCCTGATCGTTAATTGCCGCGGGCCAGAGCAGAAGAAGCTCCGGCCCGCGTGTTTTAGCCGGGTTAGCAACTCGGCGGGAAGACGGGCATGACCAGTGTGGAACTGGTCATTTCCAGGTGGTGCAGATTGCTGCCGCCATTGAAGGCATTGACGGCGGTGGCAGCCTGCGCGTTGAAGTTGATTGCGGCGCCGGTCAGGCCCAGATCGCGTGAGGCCATCACAAAGAGCCAGCCTGAACGTGTGGTTGGGAGCACTTGCGAAAACAAGGGCGACGTGCGCGGAAAATCATCCGCCAGTGGCCGCAGCAACTGGCACGCGGCGGGGCTGGCGAAACTGAAGGCGTTTTCCGCATCATCGTAAAGCACACCAAAAACCTGATTGAGCTTGGTGATTCCGGTGGCGAGATTGCCATTCAGGCTGTTGACGATGAGCAGCGTCGAGTTGCCGTCCGCCGGGCTGGGAATGTTGTCCAGCGCCAGGCGGCGCGGCGCTGCTTCGTAATCCCGCCCGTCGAAATTCAGCGTCGCCATCGAGGTGTCCCGATTGCAACCGGGCAGCGTGTTTCGGTACAGCGCGGAGAAGCCGACCGCGTTGAGCTTGGCCGCATGCCCGCTTGCCAGTTTGACCATCTCGCTGCCCACCAAATAGTTGAAGTTGATCGGACAGCCAGTCACTGAGTCCGTCGCTACCATGATGAGATAACCCGTTGTGCCCGGATCAATGTCCGAAGCCAGAAAGCTGGCGGTTTGATTCGGCGTCAGGCACAGGTACGCATCCGCTGTCGCGCAGGTTGTCCCGTCAATCACGAACAGGTGGATGATGGCCTGCGCCTCGCGATTGGTGTTGGTAATGGTGAGTTTCGTGTTTTTCTGGGCCTGGCCGCCGCCGGTGGCGCTTGAGGTAAAAAGATTGAAAACCAGCACCGACGCTGGCAGTTGATCGTTGGCGTTGCCGCCGCGGTTGTCATTTGTACGGCGAACTGGCACGCGCGGATCATCGGCCCAAACGACGCCAGCCAAAGCGAGGAGCGTGATGACCGCCCCGAAAAAGCGAGTAAGAGAATGTGTTTTTTGCATACTGTGTCTAATCCTTTCCATAACAAGCCCCGAAGGGCAATTGATGAGTGCAGCGGACGAATCGCCGCCCTTCGCTGGGAGCGCCATCGCACTGCGCATTTTCAAAGTCAACAATGGAAAAGGGGCATGACAGGACTCGCGGGCTTACGAGTAGCTGGGCAGGCACTGAAGCGGCGGGCTTCAGCCAGCACGAACGAAAGGACGCAAACCGGCAGGACGAAAATCCCACAGCGGCGTCCTTGTTCGCTGTGGGAGCAACTATACGGACTTACTGATTCAAAGTTGTTAGCAGGGCGTGAGTCAGATATGAAATTTTGTAAAAAGTTGATTAGACAGCCCATCCTCCGTGGACCGGGTCATTTCGTGGAAATCTATTTGAACCTCGCCGTGCTTGAAAATCAGAGCGGTGAAGGTTGGTCGCTGATCCCGTGCGGAATTCTAAAGCGGAAGCCGCAATCGGGGAAACTGTCCAGATTGGTGAAACAGGCGGTTCAACTATCGGCAAAGCGGAAGAATTTCGAGTAACCAGACCTACACGCAAGTAACCAAGTAACATCGAAGATCCGTTCCGGGTAATCAGATCGCAGGAATGTTGAGTAGCAGTGAAAAATAATAGGAATTTTGAGTAACAGCCCCTTGACAACTCTGCGCAAAAAAAAAATACACTCCGCGCGTCCAACTAACTCAACTCACGCAAATAACGATAAACAGCTTACAAATCAGCAACTGACAATAACGATCTTCGGCAAACTGAAAAGTGATGAAATTTCAATTCGGATGCTCTGCCGGATTTCTCTCATTTGATTGACTGAACGGCCTTCAGTCGCATTTGTGCATAGCTCGATAGCTTAACCTTTGCCTACAATCTGTGAGCAGGGCGTCCGTTTCCACTTCGGATAGGTTTGTAACCGGTTGCTTTGATTGCCGCCTTACACCAGGGAAATCTTTAATGTGAATCAGGGGTTGAAATCGCAGGCAAGCAGGTTAAACGAGTAGAATTGTTGTGTGAAAACGATACTCCAACTCATTGAACTCTATACACTTGCCTGCGAACTGCACAATAAAGGGCGTGCCGCTTGTTTTCAACGCACGAGTAACAATGCGCAACCGGGTGGCATTACGGATCAGGAACTCATTGCGATTTATTGGTTTTGTCATTTGCACCAGCGGTTCGACAAAAAGGCGATGCACGAATTTATCCGCGATTATTGGCGGGAGTACTTCCCTCAGCTACCGGCTTACCAAACCTTTGTGGTGCGGTTGAATCAATTGGAGCCGACCTTTCAATCCCTCGGCGCGCAATTACAGGCGCGGTTAAATGCCCGGCAAATGGCGGCCTTAGACCAACTGATTGACTCCATGCCGATTGCGTTGGCACGCGGCGGGCACGCTTATACGGCGAAAGTTGCGCGCGAAACGGCTGACGTAGGTTATTGCGCCAGCAAGAAGCTCTTCTTTCACGGCGTCAAATTGCACGCCGTCGCGACGCGGCGCAGCGGCCAGTTACCGCAACCGCAGGAACTGTGGTTACGCGAGGCATCGTGCAACGATTTGCGCAGTTTCAAAGAGCAGGAACTGGACGTACCGCTGACAACTTTGTTTGGCGATAAAGCCTATTGCGACCGTGCCCTGGCAGCGGAACTGGCGGAGCAAGGCATCACGTTGCGTACGCCACAGAAACAACTCAAAGGCACCGAATTAAACGAGTGGGAAAAATACTACAATCGCTGCGTGAGCCGCTTGCGCCAACCCATCGAAGGCTTCTTCAACTGGCTGCAAAAGAAAACCCAGATTCACCACGCCAGCGCGGTACGCTCCGACGATGCACTGAAAATCCATTGCTGGGGCAAGCTGACCGTTGCTTACTTGATTTTAGTTTTTAACCCCTGATTCACATAAATGGTTAGGAACCGGCAAGACTCAAGATGATTGTTCTGATTTATCCGGCAAATCAAAATCTGAGACTTCATTGCTCAGCCCAAGCAGTTCCCACCGTTGCAGCGAAATCGGCACATTCCCATTTTTCCAGACAAAATCATGAAAGGCGCGCAGGCTGAATTCCTTGTCCTGCGCCTGCCGCGCTTCGGCCAGGAATTTGATGATTTGCAGTTTGCCGATCTGGTAGGTGATGGCCTGTCCGGGCGTTGAAGCAAAGAAAACCGCTTCGTGGCGCGCGGTTTCCGCATCCATCGGCGTGCGGGTGCGGAGGTATTCGGCGGCGTCTTCAATCGAGAACAAGCCGAGCGCGAGTTTCACATCCACTTCCACGCGCAGGGTGCGCAGGCGCTGAAAGCTGTACATGATTTCGCGGGTGCGCGGGCTGTCGTCGAACAGACCGGCTTGCAGCAACAGTTCTTCGCCGTAAAAGCCAATGCCTTCCATCGGGCCGGAATCGTAATAATGCCGGCGAATCGGGTTTTCGTGCGCCCAGGAAAGCGCCATTTGGAAGTAATGGCCGGGCACGCCTTCGTGGACGATGATCGGGCGCGGATCGCGTGCGGAGGCGAGCGGGAAGTAGCTCAGCGTTGGCGACGGCGGAAAGATGTAGCTGATTCCGTTTTCATCCAGCCGGTTGGGCGAAGTCAGGTCATCGGCCACGCCCAGGTCGGAGAGCGGTTCCAGGTAAGCGGGCAGCGGCAGATTGTGGTAATGCCCGACCCCGTCGGGAACCGTCAGCAGATTCTTTTCTTCCAAAAACTGTCGAATCTTCAATTCGTCTTTGGCTTCCTGTTCGATCTGCGCCGCCTGATTTGGAAACAGCGGAAGTTCCGGCAAACCTTTGGCGCGTTCCTGTGCGATGGCTTCAAACATCAGCGAGCGTTCCCATTCCTGCTCGCCCATTGCCAGCAGTTGTTCCGGCGAGTAAGGCATCAGCGCAACGTGTTTCAGGAAATATTCGTAGCCTTCGCGACCGACGGCGGAATCTTCGGACATTGCGGGCAGGCGCTGTTCCATCCAATCGTGAAAGGATTCCATCGCGGTGATGGCGGTTTCCGCGGCCGCGTCAAGCTCGGCGGCGCTTTCGGCGGCGAGCAGCGGTTTGAGTTCCCGGGTGACTGCGGTCAGGCGCGCGCGAATGCCGGTTGAGGTAGCCAGCGCCGCCAGCGCGAAGGGCTTGACAGCGGTCTTTTCCAGATTCGCCTTTCCGTCGGTCAGCGTCTGTGGGAAGCTTTGCAGCAGGCGAATGACGACGGCGCTGCGCTGTTGATCGAACGGGGCGTTTCGGAGCAGTTCTTCAAACAGCGCGACCAGCGATTGATCAACGTAAAACTTCGGATTGCGCTCCCAGCCGCGCGTCACGTCCAGTTCCCAATGCACGCGCGCCAGCGCAGAGCCGAGCAGCCGGTAATCCACTTGCTGCGGAATCGGCCAGGGCGAAGGATCAATCTGTTTCCAGCGCAGTTCAAAGGCCGCAAGTTGCGCGCGCTGTTGTTCAACGGAAGCCAGCGACCAATCCGGCGTCCAATCCGCCGGACGTTCCAACCTTGCCAGATCGTCGCTGGAAACCGGTTGATAGCGGGCGCGCCATTCCCAGAAATCGCGCGCGAGTTCAGTCAGTTGTTCATACATGGTGTTCATCAGGATTTATTTTCAACAAGGCATTTCGCCACAACGGAAACGAACAAGGGAAACAAGCAAGTAAACCATCCGGCAAATCAACGGGCTTGTAAAATTCAAAGCCGCGTTGAACTCAATTAAGATGTCCGCCGAATTGTAGCGGCGGTTTGAGTTTTACCATAAATCCGCAACTGAGTGCGCGGAAACAGAGTCTTTAGCAACGGCGTGAAAGCTTCCGGCGCCATATTCCCGAACATTCCAAAAGGAGTCATTCAGGTCGTGCATGACTCCCGAAAACAATGAAGGGGGAGGACAGGTTCTCAACCTGTTCGGCCCGCAATATGTATCAATAGGGCAGGTTGAGAACCTTGCCTATTCTTTAAGAGGAGATAACCCGCAATGATTCCCAGCAGGTATCGTTTGGCGTCAAAAATCACACTGACGCTGATTTTGATGGGCAGTCTGATTTTTTCTTCAACCACCAGCATTTTTTTGACGGCGGCGGCAAAGGCTTCCGATTCGCCATTTGTCAAAGAAGATGTCAAAGACCTGGATTCTTCGTTCAGCGAATTGCGCCCGGCAATTGAGCGTTTTGTCGCCGACCGGGGCAGTTTGACGCGGTCTTATCCGGTGGAAATCTCGCCGGCGCGGCAAACACGTTTCAAACAGTTTTACTCCGACTGGCTGGCCACGCTGGGCAAGCTTAACTTCGATTCGATGAGTCTGGACGGCAAGGTGGATTACGTGTTGTTCCGCTTGCACCTTGAACACGAGTTGCAGCAGTTGGAAATTCAAAACAAGGCGCTGGCCGAAGTCGCGCCGCTGCTGCCCTTCGCGCAAACGATCACCACGCTGGCAGAAGCCCGCCGCCGGATGGAAAAGATCGAACCTGCCAAAATCGCCGTTCAACTCAACGATTTGAGCAAACAGATTGATGCCGCACGGAAAGCGACGGAAAGCAGTTTGCGCGGCGAGCCGGGAAAGCTGAAACGGTCGGTCGCCAATCGCGCGGCAATGACGCTGGGGAGTCTGCGCAATACGCTGCGAACCTGGTTCGGGTATTACAACGGCTACGATCCGTTGTTCACCTGGTGGGCGGATGAACCGTACAAGGCCGTGGATGCGTCGCTGGGCAATTACGCGACCTTTCTGACCGAACGTGGCGCCGGTTTGCGAAGCGGCGGCGCGGCAGCGGGGCCAACAATGGCTGGCGGTCCGGGTGGTGGAGGCGCTGGACGTGGCGGTAGAGCAGGCGCAGGTGGCGGAGGATTTGGCGGCGGCGGCGGACGCGGCGCCGGCGGTGGATTCGGCGGCGGTGGCGGTGCGGTCAATGCCAGAGCGGGCGATTCCAGCGACATCATTGGCGACCCGATTGGCCGTGAAGCCTTGATGGTCGAACTGGCCGCCGAAATGATTCCCTACACGCCGGAAGAACTGATCGCCATCGCCAACAAGGAACTGGCCTGGTGCGAGACCGAAATGAAAAAAGCCGCGCGCGAACTGGGGTTCGGCGACGATTCGATGAAGGCGCTGGAACACGTCAAAAATCTGTACGTGGAGCCGGGCAAACAAACCGAAGTCATCAAGGATCTGGCGCTGGAAGCGATTGAATACCTTGAAAAGAACGATCTGGTGACGGTTCCGCCGCTGGCGCGTGAAAGCTGGCGGATGGAAATGATGTCGCCAGAACGCCAACTGGTCAGCCCGTTTTTTCTGGGTGGCGAAACGATTCTGGTTTCCTATCCCACCAACACGATGGCGCACGAACAAAAGATGATGAGCATGCGCGGCAACAATCCGCATTTTTCGCGGGCCACAGTGCATCACGAACTGATTCCCGGCCATCACCTGCAAGGCTTCATGACGCAGCGGTACAAAAGCTATCGCGGGCTTTTCGGCACGCCTTTCTGGACGGAAGGCTGGGCGTTGTATTGGGAATTGCTGCTGTGGGACCGCGGCTTCGCCAAAAAGCCGGAAGACAAAATCGGCATGCTGTTCTGGCGGATGCATCGCTGCGCACGAATCATTTTTTCGCTCAGTTTTCACCTGGAAAAAATGACGCCGCAGGAGTGTATTGATTTGCTGGTCAAACGCGTCGGCCACGAGGTGGACAATGCCACGGCGGAAGTCCGGCGCTCCTTCGCGGGCAGTTACGGGCCGTTGTATCAGGCGGCTTATTTGCTTGGCGGAATGCAGATTCACTCGCTGTACAAGGAACTGGTGGCATCGGGCAAGATGACCAATCGCGCTTTTCACGACCAGATTCTGCGGGAAAATCGCATTCCCATCGAAATGGTGCGCGCCACGCTGACCAAACAGAAGCTGACGCGCGATTACAAAACGACCTGGAAGTTTTATGGCGAGAATCCCGGCAACTGATTGCACGACTGGCCTGATTGATCGCCCAGGGAGCGAAATGCGCACTCCCATATTGAATATGTTCCGGCCAGCCGCCTTGCCGTGGGTTTAGGCTTCAGGCATTGGCACTGACTGCTGCCGGCGCATCCGCTTGCAGCAGTCCTTTGTCCAGGTGGAAAACCTTTGTCGCGAAGCTGGCCGCGTGCGGATCGTGCGTGACCATGACGATGGTTTTGCCGTATTCGCGATTCAGCTTGGTCAGCAGCGTCAGGGCTTCCTGCGCTGACGCTGCGTCCAGATTGCCGGTCGGTTCATCGGCCAGAATCAAATCGGGATCCGTGACAATCGCCCGCGCAATGGCCACACGCTGTTCCTGTCCGCCGGAAAGCTGACGTGGCAAATGTGTCAGCCGGTCGCCCAGTCCGACCAGCGTCAAGGCAGTTTTCGCGTGTTCCTTGCGCTCCTGTTTTGACAGGTTGGTCAGTTTCAGCGGCAGTTCGACGTTTTCCAACGCGTTCATCACCGGAATCAGATTGAAGGATTGAAAGATGAAGCCGATGTGCTGATTGCGCCAGCGCGCAATTTCGCGGTCGCTCAGGCTGCGCAGGTTTTCGCCCAGGACCAGAATGTCGCCGCCGGTCGGACGATCCATTGCGGCAATCAAATGCAGCAGCGTGGATTTGCCGGAGCCAGAAGGTCCCATCAGCGCGACGAATTCGCCCTGCCGAATGCTCAGGCTGACATCTTTCAATGCGACAACGTGAAAGGTGTCGCGGACGAATTCCTTGGAAAGCTGCCGGGTTTCGATGACGATTTCAGACATGATATTTCATCCTTTTCAGCCACGGAGTTCACGAGGATACAGAGGTAAACTTGAAAACTTCTCTTCTTCCTCTGTGGTCTCCGCCGCGGGGTTATTTCCGAGTCGTGCCTTATTTGCCCTATTTGCCCTATTTGGTTGCAGTTTTTGGGCGAACTTTCTGCCCGTCTTTCAATTCCGCCGGCGGATTGACGATTAAATCCTCTCCGCCGATCAAGCCGCTGGAAACGGTTGCGCCCTGCGGCGAAGTGCCCGCCACCTTCACCGGGCGGCGGACGGCTTTTCCGTCCAGCATCACGAACACCGCGCCGTCGCGAACCGCCGAAGCGGGAATGGTAATGAACGGCTTTGCTTCCGCCTCACCGCTGATGGCAGTGCGTTTGACAGCCTGAAACGCCACGCTGGCGTTCATTTCCGGGCGCAGAAATTCATCCGGGTTGACGACTTTGACCTTCACCTGAACGGTCGCTTTCTGGCGATTGGCTTCGGGCGAAATCTCGTCAATCTCGCCCTGGTACTTGCGATCCGGATAGGCGTCGGTGGTCACGGTTGCAGGCTGACTTGCGCCGAGTTTGGCGAAATCGTTTTGATTGATGTCGAGTTCTACTTGCAGGTCGTTCAAATCGGCCAGCGAGACAACATAACCTTTCGCGCCCCGGTCGCTGGCAAAGCCCGTGGTGACGAATTCGCCGCGTTCGACATTGCGTTCCAGAATGACGCCGGAAATCGGCGCGCTGATGACTGTGTTTTCCTGCTGCGACCGCGCGAAAGCGAGCGAACCTTCAGCCTGTTTGACCTGAGCGCGCGCGGCGTCAATGTCTTCGCGGCGCGGACCAGTGCGAACCAGCGCCAGGCTTTTTTCAAAAGAAGCGAATCGCGCCGCCTGTGCGTCGTAGCGGGCCTGCGCATCGTCCAGCGTTTGTTTGGCCTGAATGCCTTGTTCCACCAGTGTGCGCGTGCGATTCAAACTGGTGCGGGCATTTACCAGATCGGCGCGAACCTGTTCCAGTTCCGCCTGACTGCGCGCGGTTTCCTCCGGGCGCGAACCGTTTTCCAGCGCCGCCAGCCGCGCTTTCAACGAAAGCAATTGCCCCTCGGCTTCCATCACACGGGCGCGAAATTCTTCGTCCTCCAGCCGGACCAGCACCTGGCCTTGTTTGACGCGGTCGCCTTTTTCCGCGCCGATCCAGGCGACGCGGCCTGAAACCTTGGAAGCCAGCGCGATCTTGTGCGCGGCGATGATATAGCCGGTGGCGTTGAGAATCGTTGTGTCGCCCGGAGCCGAGGACGAAGCCGAGCGCACGCGCACCGTCTCGACTTCGGTCGCGGCGTTCAATCTGGCATAGACCATCCAGCCGCCTGACAGCGCTGCCAGCAGAACCACGACGAACAGCACCCAGCGCCAGGTCTTTCGTGCGGATTTGGTTGCCTGTTTTGCGGAACGATCGATCCGCAGGCTTTTCAATCCCGCGTCCATTGTCTGCGGGCGTTCTTCACCCATTGGTGTTTGAGAATTGTGCATAAATAAAGTGAGTCAGATTTCGATCAACCCTGCCGCAACGCGGTCAGAATCTCTTTTCGCGCCGCCGAATTGGCGGGAAAGAATCCGCCGAGCGTGCCCATCACCAGCGCAAACACAATGCCTGTCAGCATGATTTCCGGCGTGACGCGCAATCCGAAACTGAATTCGCTGAAGGTGACGAAGCTGCCAATGCCTGTCGTGAAGTTGTTGAGAGGTAAAACCAGCAGGCAGCCGATGATTCCGCCAAGCAGGCTCAGCAGCAGCGATTCGATCATGAAGCTGGTCAGGATGCCCAGCTTGGAAAACCCCAGCACGCGCAATGTGCCGATTTCCGCCGACCGGCGCGCAACCGCCGCATACATCGTATTCATTGCGGCGAAGCTGGAACCGATGGCCATGATGATGGCAACGAAAATCCCCAGAAACTGGATCGGCGCGGCGGAACTGGTTTGTGATTCGTAGTAAGAGCGTTCGGAAACCGCGTCGAAGTTCAACCGGCGGTCGCTGGTCAAATCGTTGATCAATGCCTGCATCGAAACCGCATCGGCGGCGCGAATCAGCGCTGAACTCAATCCCGCCTCGCGGTTTTGATCCGAAGCCAGTTGCGCCAGATCGCAGAAGATTTCGCTGTTTGCCGCCGACCGCCCGGCGTCCATGATTCCAACGACTTCCCAATCGCCGCGCCCGAAATCGAGTTTGGAACCGATGGAAGCTTTCGGATAACGCTTGGCCAGGCCCTTGCCCATGACAATTTCGCGGCGCCCGGACTGGAACATTCGCCCTTCGGTAATTTTGATGTCTTCGCGCATTGCGAAACCGCTTGTGGTCAGCCCGCGCAGACTGATATTGACGCCAGCGGGGTTTTCCGGGCTTTCCAGCAAAATGACCGTCACCAGTTCCAGCGAAGCCATCGGCTCTCCGTTCGCCGCGCGGGCGATTCCCGGTTTGGATTTGATGATCTGGAACTGCTCCGGCGTCATCGAAGAACCGAGTTCGGAACCCGCGCCTTTTCGCGTGGCCAGAATATTTAGCGGATGTCCCGTCCCGCTCAGCGAGGTTCGCAAGCCTTCCACCAGAGCCAAAACAGCGAGCAGCACCGCGACGGTCAAACCAATGCCGAGCGCGGTCATGATCGTTGTCGTTCGCCGCGTAATCAGATTGCGCAAGTTGTAAGAAATGGGAATTTTCATAAGCTTTTAGCCGAAGGATCAATCAGTTACCTTCAATGCCTCTACGATGGGCCGACTGGATGCGCCCCAGGCGGGGATGATCGAACTGACAAAGCCGATCAGCATTGCCACCAGCAAACAAATGACGACCACCGAAGGCGGCAACGTCATCTGGCTCAGATTGGCGAAGGTCGAAGGAAGTCCGCGAATCAACAGGCATAATCCGCCGGCCAGCGCCAATCCGATGACGCCGCCGATCAGCGAAATCAGGACCGATTCGCCAATCATCATTCCCAGCACATGGCCTTTGGTGAAGCCCAGCGTTTTCAGCACGCCGACTTCGCGCACGCGTTCGCGCACGGCCATCGCCATCGTGTTTCCCGAAACCAGCAGGATGGTGAAGGTCACCGCCGCGCAAATCGAAAGCAGCATCAGTTTCACGTTGCCCAGGAAAGACAGGAAACTGAGTTGAAAGGCCAGCTCGGTTTCGGTTCGGGTCTGCGCAGGGGAATTGCGGAAAGTGTCGTCAACGGTTTTGGCGATGGCATTGGCATCTTCGGCGCGCTCCATGCGAATGGTGAAGGTGCTGACGATGTCCCGAAAGTTTGCCGTCGCGGCCACACTCTCGTTCAGGTATTTGTAGCTGAAAAACATGCTTTCGCTGTCGAGCGGATTATCGAAAATGCCGCGCAGTGTGAAATCGAGCGTGACGGGAAAGAAATCGCCAACCAGCGTTACGCGGTCGCCCAGTTTCAGGTTATGGCGTTGGGCGGTTTTGCGTCCGAGGATGCAGCCGGTTTGGTCAGCGACGAATGCTTTCAGTTCCTCTTCCGGCAGCTTGTATTCCGGATTGATGGTGCTGAACTTTTCCGGCTCCACGGCGAACCTCGCGAAAAAGTTCGCCGGGTCGCGCGCGTCCTTGTACACGCCGCCGAACCATTGCGTGATCATCACTTCCTTCACGCCCGGCGCTTGTTTGATCTGTTGCTGATAGGAAAGAGGCAGGGAATTGGCCAGCGAAACGCGATGGCGCGTGATCAGACGCAGCGCCTGGTCGGCGGTCGCTTCGGTGAAGAAAAACGAGTGATACAACGCCAGCATCAGCCCCAGCAAACACAGCGATGCCGCAATGCTGGCGATGGTCAGAAAACAGCGGCGGCGATTGCGGAAACTGTTTTTCGCAATCATCGGCAGGTAACCGGCGACATTCATACGTTCACCTTTGCGCTATGGTTAGGCGGGCAGTACGGCTTCTCTGTCCGCAAAACAATTTCGAATGTGTGGAAAACAAAAACTTTTTGGCAACTCAAATCAACCTGAGATTGATGCCGCATAAACTAGCATAAGCCGCGAAGAATGTAATTCCTCCAAGTGACACCCCTATGTCAGCAGCGAAAAACACTGCTGATTTTTTTTCGCCGGCCTGCCGGTCAGGTTCGCGGTTTGTGGAAACCCAAATGCGAAAATCAACCTGGCGGGAAATGGTGAAGTTTTTGAGAATGTCATCGGCGAATAGACGCAAGTTCATGGGATGCAATATAGTTCGCCGCGTTCATCCAAAATCAACAGGCATATTTTCACTCGTGAATATGATTCAACTCACTTACGGCACAACGCATGATCTGCCTGATGCGGCGGACTTCGTCAACACTTTGAATTCATTGGGGCGTCACCCGCTGAAGGAGGCGCGCGAGCTTTTTACGCCGGGCGCGGAATTGATTGTCGCGCGAGCGCCGGGACGGTTGGACGTGATGGGCGGCATCGCGGATTACTCCGGTTCGCTGGTGCTGGAAATGCCCATTCGCGAAGCGACCTTTGCCGCCTTGCAGCGTGATCCGGCCCGCAATCTGAAGATGGTCAGTCTGCCCCAGGATGGCGAGCAAGCGTTGACGTTTGAAATGCCGCTCTCTGAATTGGAAGGGTTGGATTATGACACTGCTCGCGCTCGTTTCCGGCAGGATCCAACGCAGCATTGGGCGGCGTATGTCGCCGGGGTGTTTCTTGTCCTGATGCGGGAACGCGGAGCCGATTTTCGCGCAGGTGCGAAATTGCTGATCTCTTCCACCGTTCCGCAGGGAAAAGGGGTCAGTTCTTCCGCCGCGCTGGAAGTCGCGACCATGCAGGCCGTGGCAGCGGCGTTCGACATTTCCCTGGACGGACGCGAGACCGCCATTCTTTGTCAGAAAGTCGAAAATCTGGTGGCGGGCGCGCCCTGCGGCGTGATGGATCAAATGACCGCAGCCTGCGGCGAAGCGAATCAGTTGCTGGCCTTGCTTTGCCAGCCGGCGGAACTTCGCGGCCTGGTTACGATTCCGCCTGGGATTGCCTTCTGGGGACTGGATTCCGGTGTGCGTCATGCCGTAACTGGCGCGGACTATGGTTCGGTGCGCATCGGCGCATTTATGGGGTATCGCATTTTGGCGGAGTTGGCAGGATTGGCGGTTGGCAAAGCCGTGGCGGGCGAGACGGTTCAAATTGACGATTCACGGTGGCGCGGTTATCTGGCCAATCTCACGCCGTCTGAATTTGCAGGGGGTTATGCCACGCAATTGCCGGAGCGAATGGGCGGTGCGGAATTCCTGCAACGATACGGAGGAACGACCGACGCGGTAACCCACGTGGATCCCGAAAAAACTTATGCCGTCCGCATCCCGGCGGCGCACGCCATTTACGAACATCATCGCGTTCGCCTGTTTGCGGAATTGCTTGGCGCCAGGCTGAGCGAGCGGAATTTGGAACTGCTGGGCGAACTGATGTACCAATCACACGCCAGTTATTCCGCTTGCGGACTGGGTTCTTCAGGCACGGATCGGCTGGTGCAGTTGGTGCGCGAGGCGGGGCCGGAGCAGGGGCTTTTCGGAGCCAAAATTACCGGCGGCGGCAGCGGCGGGACGGTCGCCGTGCTGAGCCGGAGCGAAGCCGCCAATTCGATTGCGCGGATCGCGGAAAAATACCAGCGGGAAACCGGCCATCAACCTTACATTTTTTCAGGCTCGTCGCCCGGCAGCGCGGCGTTCGGGCATTTCAAATTACGTGGTGACTTCCCAGGCCTGACGGTCACGCAGCAAGGTTGAAAGCAGCATCGTATGCAAACCATGGCCGGAGCGTGAGGCGTGAACATGGCCCAGAATCGGCATCCCGCACAACGCCAGATCTCCGATGATGTCCAGAATCTTGTGGCGGACGAATTCGTCCGCAAAGCGTAACGGCGTTGGATTCAAAATACCGTCCGGCGTCAGCGCGATGGCATTGTCAAGCGAACCTCCCCGCGCCAGGCCATTTTGTTTCAGCAACTCCAACTCTTCGACAAAGCCGAAAGTGCGCGCCGGGGCGATTTCTTTCAGGTAACTGCCGTTTTGAAAACTGACTTCGTACTGCTGAAGTCCGATCATCGGATGATTGAAATCAATTTCGCAGGTGATGCGGAATTCTTCGGCGGGCTCGATGCTCATCGTACGATTCTTTTCGCTGACGGAAATCTTCTTCAAGACGCGCAGGTAGGCTCGCCTGGCAGGCAACTCGACGATGCCAGCTTCTTCGATTAACCTGGCCCAGGGTTGGCTGCTACCGTCGAGAATGGGTACTTCCAGCGAATTGACCTCAATGATGGCGTTGTCCACGCCGCAACCCAGTAATGCCGACAACAGGTGTTCAACCGTGGAAATCATGACGCCGGATTTCATCAGCGTCGTCGCGTAACTGACATGCGTCACATATTGCGGGGCGGCGGGAATTTCGAAGTCATTGAGATCCGTGCGGCGAAACAAATAGCTGGTGTAAGGCGGCGCAGGTTTGACCGTGACATGGACCGGCGAGGCTGAATGAAGGCCGATCCCCGTTGCACTGAAGCTTTTTCCAATCGTTGTTTGCTGACTCAAATCTGATTTTCCTCTCAAAAGCGGGACAGTACCGGAAGCGTTGGCGACCGGGAGCTTTCTTTGTTAGCAAGCTTCAAGCCAGAACGGAGCCTGCAAAAAATCTGCTCGTAACTGCTTTGTTGGCATTGGGGGCAGGGGCGCAAAACACTGCGTTGAAAAAGGCACTGTCGCCGTAGAGCAACGCTCTGCGGTTGATGATGTGGTGACCAGGCGAAATTGTGAGGGGCGTTCCCACCAAAAGCGAAAGCTGCGGATGGCGACTTCCGCAGCTTTGCTTGATTTGAATTGGCCGACGAGAAACCTACTCGGTAGGAATCGGGCGGCGGTATTTTTTGCGATTGCGCTTGCGAGCCAGCGCCGATTTCAGGCGGCGCTTTTCTCCGGGAGGAACGTAGAAGGCATGGCGTTTAACTTCACGAATGATGTCTTCCTGCTGTACCTTGCGTTTGAAGCGGCGGAGCGCGCTTTCCAGCGTCTCGTTATCGCCGAGCTTTACTTCTGCCAAACTATTTCACCTGCCTTTCAATCATGGCAATTTTTGGATTTGACCTTCGCTGCCCGCGGCTCACATTTGATTCTGACGCCATCAGTGAGGAAACCGGCTGTTGAAGGAAGCGCGAAGGATAGTCTTTGGCTTCCGGCCCGTCAAGCGGTCCGCGCTTTGAAGTTTTTTCGATCAAGGGTAAAGTGCGTCCTTCTTTCCCATCTTCAACATCGGCGCTGGTCCGGGGAAGTGAGTACGTGATGTTGGATCGCGGACGGAACGTCCGCGATCCAATGACACCGCCTGCTTGCTCCCAGCCAATTGCCACAAATCAACCCGGATTGAAAAAAAATGAAAGTTTTCGTGATTGGTTCAGGAGGGCGCGAACACGCGTTGACGTGGGCGCTGAAGCAAAGCCCGCAGGTGACACAGCTTTTCTCTGCGACGAGCAACGCGGGCATTTCCAGGTTGACGGCTGGCGCGGAGGTGACTGCCGGCGATGTCAATTCAATCGCCGATTTCGCCGCGCGCGAAAAGATTGACCTGGTCGTGATCGGCCCGGAACAGCCTCTGGTGGAGGGATTGGCGGATGCGCTGGCTTTGCGCGGCGTCGCCGCTTTCGGCCCAACGCAGGCGGCGGCGCGGCTGGAAGGCAGCAAGGTTTTTTCCAAGGAATTCATGGCGCGCCATGGTGTGCCAACCGCGCGGTACGTGGTGGTGGAAACCGCTGAAGAGGCTTTCCAGGCCGTCAGCGACGGTTCCTTCGGCTTTCCGGTCGTCATCAAAGCCGACGGTCTGGCCGCCGGCAAAGGCGTGATCATTGCCGGAGACGAGGCTGAAGCGAGGCAGGGAATCCAGAACTTGATGGTTGAGCGCAAGCTGGGCGAAGCGGGCGCGCGGCTGCTGATCGAAGAAGCCTTGATTGGCCGCGAAGTTTCCTATCTGGTTTTCAGCGACGGCAAAGATTACGCGGCAATGCCCGTGGCCCAGGATCACAAACGCGCCTTCGATGGCGACCGCGGGCCGAATACCGGCGGAATGGGCGCATTTTCCACACCCGGTTTGCTGGATGCCGCGCTCGAAACACGAATTGTCCGCGAGATTGTCGAGCCTTCGCTGGCAGGCGCGCGGGCCGATGGGTTTCCATTTCGCGGCGTGCTGTATTGCGGTTTGATGCTGACGCCGGATGGCCCGCAGGCGCTGGAATACAACGTCCGTTTCGGCGACCCCGAAACGCAGGCGATTTTGCGGCGGCTGGACAGCGATTTTGCGGAGCTGGCCTTTGCCGTGGCGCGCGGCGAACTTGGCAAAACCAAACCCAGATGGAGCGAAGACGTGACGACTTGCGTGGTGCTGGCTTCGGCGGGCTATCCCGGCAATTACGCCACAGGCAAAACGATCCACGGCCTGGAGGAAGCCGCGCAGGTCGAAAGCGTCGTCGTCTTCCACGCCGGGACGAGATTCAATGCTTCCGGCGAAGTCGAAACCGCCGGAGGCCGCGTGCTGGGCGTGACGGCGCGCGCGGCAAACCTGAACGAAGCCACGGCGAAAGCGTACGAAGCCGTCGGCAAAATTCAGTTTGAAGGAATGCAGCACCGGCGCGACATCGGCGTAAAGTAAAGCGCCCATTCCGCTGCTGATTCGTTTGGGACGCTGGACGGACGCCGAACAGCCTTTGTCCGAATTCATGGCCTCGCAGTTGGGCGATTTGGACGAACACCTCAATGCTTTGCTCGGCGAACGCCTAAAAGATTGTGTTGAGAGCAAGGTGAACTCCTGAAATAGCAGGAAAGCCGCACGCCTCCGCCAGTGAAAACTGGCGGAGGCGTGCGGCTTTGCCGGAAAGTTCATTCACCGTTTGTTTACTATCCGCAGCGTCCGTTGAGCAGCTTCCAGATGTCGGCCAGCGTGCCCATGTCATTCAGACGGTTTTCCTTGATCGCCAGAGTGGTTTGCATGACCAGCGTGTCGAGCAGGGAATTGGGGGCCAGCGTCACACCGTTGCTGAGGGTCACTGGCGCGAAGGCGATGCCGGAGCAGGACAGTGGACTCCAGAACGTGTTGAAGACGACCGGAGAGCCGCCGCCGCCGGAGTAGGCGAGGCTCAATTGTGCGGTGACGAACTCCTTGTTCAGTTTTTGCATCTGGCCGGAGCCGCCCTGCAACGCAATGCGAATGGCGTTGGTGCTTTGCTGAATTCCGACTGGATTATTGGCATTGACGCCGGAGATGAGCACCGTGCCGCCTGGCAGGTAGCGGCTGTTGGTGATGAAGAACTGTGTCGAGCGCCAGCAGATGGTGTCGCATTTCGTAGTCGTCCCGCAGGCTTCACCAAAGTTGTAGTTGGCGCATTCCACACCGTTGGTGACCGTGATGTTGGAGATGAGATCGTTGCCGACAATCCCGCCGCAATTTCCTGCCGCGTCTTTGCCGTCGCCCGTTACCGAGCTGCCCGTCGGCTGGACTTCCATCACGGAGTAGGTGCCCGGCTGAGCGATGTTGAATTTGTAGAGTCCGCTGCTGTCTGTCTGGGTGGTGTCAACCACCTGGCCGCCTGAATTGAGCAGCCTGATTTCAACATTGGCAATGCCGGCTTCGCCCGAATCCTTCACGCCGTCGTTATCGCTGTCGCAATAGACGAAGCCGGAGAGCCAGCTTCCCTGTTTCTGCTGGCAGGGCCAGCAGATGAAATCGCAGACTTTGCCGGACGGATACCAGCCAATGGTGCCCGTCTGCAAGCCGAGTCCGATATTGGTCTGGCGGTCGTTTGGGCGCTCCATGCGTTTGACCACGATGTTTTCAATCACGACGGTCGTTGTTCCGATATTGTTTCCGCGCTTGACCTCGACCGAAAGCTGGTAGCAGCCCATAAATGCCGGCGAGGAAGTGGAAAACACAAGTGTCAGCGGGAAGGTGCGTGTGCCGCTGGCGCCAGCGGGGATAAGAAACTGCGCCGCCTGGCCGACTCCCTTTGAGTTCATTCCATTGACCAGTAATTTCACATCGGGATGAAGTTTGGTGACTTCCGCGCTGCCATTCTGGATTGTGAACATGGCGACTTGCTGCGCGACGCTTTTGTTGGAATCGAGCAGATTCAGCGTCACCATATCTCCGTCGGTGACGCCACTGCTGGCAATTTCCATGACGATGTCCCAAAAGCTTTCGGTGCAGGAGAGCGCTTGCAGGGTGGAGTTCGGCGTGGAGTAGGAAAAACCCTGAACTTTGGGACTTTCCGCTGTCACGTTCCTGCCAAAGGTGTACGGGCCGGCATCAAAGACGGAAGCCTGATCAGAATTGAGTGTCAGGATGGTCGGGTCAGACAGAGTAAATGTATCGTCCTGGGAATTCGTGCCAAATGTTTTGCCATGGACGATTGAGGGGATACGCACTTGTTTGTGCGACGGGCTTTGGATGAAGTAACTGTTGGGACCGGCCAGATCGCCCGCCGCATCGGGAATGAGACAGGTGTTGGAACCGGGCGAAACCTGATCCTGCCCGGCCAGATAGGTGCCCGGCGCAAGGCGGACCGTGGCGCCGCCAATGTTGACCGAACCCGCCAATCCCGCAATCGGTTTGGAAAAACTGGTGACAATGCCGCAAACCAGTGAAATGTTATAGCCGGAAAACCCCTCCCCGCCGGTGATTTGTCCCTCTCCGTTAAAACAGAAGCTGAAACAGCGGTCCTGCCCGACGGAGACGGCGGGAATTGTCGCGCCACGCGCAATGACATAGGTAAGGCCGGCGATTTTTATTACGCCGGTGGCGTTGCTGTTTGCAGGCGTGTAGGCAGAGACCGTGCCACAGATGCCCGCTCCTGCCGGCAACGCCGCGCCGGAGGCTGCGACCGTCAGGTTGAAGAGCGCGCCGATTTTTGAAAATGACAGGCCCAGCAACATCAATCCAATTGTGAGAGCAAGCATGCTGAGTGTAGTTCGTTTTTTCATGTTTCATTTCTCCAAAGGGAAAATCCCAAGCCTTTGGCTCAGGGGGGTAATGCTGAAGCGGAATTGATCTTCAGTAATAGACGGGGCAACCGGCTGATGGCATCAAGCCAAGTTGTCGGACAGACCGCAAAATTCCCAGTGAAACGAATCGAAGAAAAGGGGGAATGTAAGAAGATGAGATTTTAGTCTTCCTGATACATTCGCCATTGGCTGATGCCTGCTGACAAGAACCTGAGTCTGAATCCGGCGTGGCGGAAGTGAGGTCTGCCACGCCGGACGATAGTGTTTGTGGAATCAGCAACGTCCGTTGAGCAGCGCAATGATATTCGCCAGGGAGACCATATCCTGCGTGCGATTTTCACGGATTGCCAGTTGAGCCTGCATAAACAGCGTATCAAGCAGGGAGTCACGCGAGAGCGAAACGCCATTGCTTAACGTGACAGGGGTAAAGGTGATGCCGGAACACCGGATCGGGCTCCAGAAGGTGTTAAAGACCACGGGAGACCCCGTACCGCCGGCCGATGCCAGACTTAACTGCATGGCCACAAATTGCTTGTTGAGCATTTGCAGCGGGCCCGTGCCGCCTTGCAGCACCTGCATGATCAACTCCTTGTTGCGCTGAATGCTGACCGGGTTATTGAAATTCACTCCGCCAATCAGGATTGCGCCGTTGGGAAGACGGTTCATTCCGTTTGTCAGGTAATACTGGATCGAACGGTAGCAGACCGTGTCGCATTTCACCGGCATCGGCGGCATGGTCGGCGTCGGTGTCGGAGTTGGAGTCGGCGTCGGAGTTGGTGTCGGCGTCGGTGTCGGTGTTGGAGTCGGAGTCGGCGTCGGCGTTGGCGTCGGCGTCGGCGTTCCATTCGGCGTTGGAGTTGGCGTTGGCGTCGGCGTCGGTTGCAGGAAACAACCATTGCAAACTACGCCGCAGGCCAGGCCCGTCGGATAAAGACCATTTCCGCTGGTTTGGATGCCCTGACCTTCCTGTTCGTCACCTTTGCGGATGACGACTACATAATCAACCACCACGGTGGTCATTCCTACGCCGCCGGTGCGTTTGATATCAATGCCGAGTTGCAGGCAGTTCATCAGCGTGGATGCCATATCCATCGAGAAGATGAGGGCGATGGGCGGTGTGCGTGCGCCCCCGCTGCTGCCGGCGGGAATCATCAGTGGAATAAAGTGGCCCACGCCATAGGGACCATTGCCATTGACGGTGATGCTGATGTTTTGATGCAGTTGATTGAGGACAACGCCGCCATTCTGCACAGTGAACATGGCGATCACCTGAACCCCGGAGCCATTCGGGTTTTGAGCGAAGACGGTGATCATATCGCCTTCCGTCGCGCCCTTGGACGAGATTTCAAAGACGAGATCCCAGAACAGGTCCGTGCAGGAGATTGCCCGAACAGTCATGTTCGGATTCATGGCCATAATGCCCTGCGGATTGGTTCCCTGAATCGCCGGGAATAGTCCGAACGTGGACGGATTGGCAGAGAAAGTGCTGACTCCGGCGGAGTTTGACGATGATACCAGGAAGTTAAATGGACGCGGCAACAGGAAGGTATCGTCTTCGCTGCCGTTGACCAGACCATGCACAACCATCGGAGCGGAAAATTGTGCGCAAGCCGAATCGCCTGCCGCCAGTCCAGTGCCCGCCGAAACGAATCCGTTGCTAAGCACCAAGGGCGCCAGGCAGACATTGCCGCCGACAGCTATTGAGTTCTGGCCGGCGATAAAGGTTCCGGGCGCAATTGGCAATGTGATTCCGCCCAGTGTGATTGATCCCTGCATGCCGGCGGGAGAAGACTTGTAGTCCGTGACAACGCCGCAGACTTTGGTTTCGTTGCCGCCGTTGGCGCCCACTGAAGTCGGCGCAACAAGCTGGCCGTTGATGTCCAAAACCCCGGCCATGCAATAGCTGGCGCCGACAGTGATATTGCCGATGTCAACTCCCTGGGCAATGGTGAAACTCAGTCCGCCAATCGTAATGCCACCGGTTGAATTCGCAGTTGCGGCTTTGTAATTTGAAACTGCGCCGCAGGTGAAAACTGATGAAGTAATATTCACAACCGCCGCACTGGGATTGGAAACTTGTCCTCCCCCGTTCAGCGTCGCCGTCAAACACATGTTCGATCCGACGTTAATCAGGCTCTGGCCTTTGATGGTCGTGTTCGCCGCGATGACATAATTTGCCGAGCCGATCGAAATGTTTCCCGGCTGATTCGGCGTGGCGGCTTTGAAGCTGTTAACGCCGCCACAGGCTGTGACCACGCTGCCCCCGACCGTGCTGGGCGGGACGATTTGATTGGAATTGTTGAAGACCGCGTCAAGACAGACGCCCGTGCCGACCGAAATGATTGCCTGCCCCCCGATGGTCGTGCCTGGGGCAATTGTATAATTCGTGCCGTTAATATTGATCGAGCCGGCAGTCGTGGCTGTGGCCGGATTGTAGGCCAGCACGGAGCCACAGATCACCGCTGCGGTTTCCGCGGAAACGGAGGATGGTTTCCACTTGGCGGCCAGGGCCAGACACAGCGTCAAGCAGAGTGTGAGAATCGTTGTTTTCATTCGCATGGAACTGTCTCCTTGAAGCCGATCAGGAGGCAGGCTTGGAAGTCGAAGGCGCGAGTTTCGCGCCTCGTGAGGCCTGTCTTCACCTGTTCCTGATCCTGTCTTCAGATTAAACGCAATTTGGATTCAGAGTTTTGAAATAACGGGTGTTGTCTGCCGCAATTTTGCCGCCAACTGTTAAGTTGGCTATTTGCGGTTCATTGGTTAAATAAGGGACAAGGGGCGTTGCCTGTATTGAACACACCGGGATCGCAGGAACCCAGGTTTGGCACCGAGCCTTTTACCGATTTACTCGAATTGTCAATGAAATGAAGGCGAGGCAATAGCAGGGAATTCCCGCAATTGTGGCAAAGAACACCCTGAAAACTGCCGGGGAGTTTTTATTGATTACCGCCCAGTGAGTGCGTCAGTGAATACTTGTGCGATTTCTTCGGAGAATACGTCCGCAAATTATGAACCGCTCAGACGCAGCAAACCCTGTCGAGGTTGGCCGGATAATTTCACGTAATTTCGATGCCGGTTCGAGTTGATACCTGTTCGGTCGTTTCCCCGATCACGCGATGCTTCACGGCATCAATGATCGGCAGTTTCAATTGGGGCATTGGAAAGAGGGCTTCTCAGGACTAATTGCTGTCTTGAATCGGCCCGTTCGCGGCAAGTCCTTCACAACAACAGATGAAATAGCAGCGCCAAAGCCCGACCCAAAACTTGATTTCGATGAGTTACCTTGAAGATTTGAGGCGATTTGTGAGGAACTCATCTGGCTGATGAGTGTACGCATTTTAGCCTCACCCGTCTATAGCTTTTCGGCTGCAGGGGTAAATTTAATCTTTGCCTATCAGGCACTTGGCTGTTTTTGAGGAGTCTTGAGCGGGTGCGCATCGAATCGTTTTAGATCGAATTCGGACCGGATAAATTCCTTTACTTTTTCTCTTTCAGCTTGCCTCACCCGTGAGCCCGCTGGGCCTCGCAGCAACCCGATCCAGCCTGGCCAGCGGAAGAGCGTTCATTGGCCCGAAAGTGGCTGACAAAATAAAAAGTCAGGTCTGCCCCATTGGAAATGGCAGACCTGATTTTTTGAAGTTATCTATGCATTTCCCTGACTCATTTCCAGCTTGCCTGTCATTCCGGTTTTTATCTCGGCCTGTTTGGCATTAATGGTCTTCATCAAGCTGTCGAATGAATCGGCGAAGGATTTGACGCCGTCATCCTGCAGCTTTTGGCAAATTGCCCCCAGATCAATTCCAGCTTCGGCGAGTGCGTCGAGCGAGGCTTTTGCTTCGGCAAGGCCGGATTCGAGGGTGAGCGCGGGGGTCCCGTGATCGCGGAATGCGTCATAGGTGGCGGGCGGAACCGTGTCAACGGTATCCGGTCCGATCAGACTGTCAACGTAAAGCACGTCGCTATACTTGGGATTCTTTGTCCCGGTGCTGGCCCAGAGCGGACGTTGCACCTGCGCGCCCAGCGCTTTGAGTTTGGCGAAGCGCTCGCTGGCAAAGATTTCCTTGAACCGCTGATATTGCAGTTTCGCGTTGGCGATGGCGATTTTTCCGAGCAGCGAAGAAAGTCTGGCTTTCTCTGCTTCATCACTGGATTTGCTGATGCGAGATTCAAGTTCGGCGTCCACAATCGCATCAATGCGCGAAACGAAAACGCTGGCGACCGATGCGATATGGTCAACCGGCTGCCCGGCGGCGGCGCGATCTTCCAGTCCGCTGATGAACGCGTCGGCGACCTGCTCGTAATTTTCGAGCGCGAAAATCATTGTCACATTGACGTTAATTCCGGCGGCAATGGTCTGGCGAATGGCGGGAAGTCCGGCAGGCGTCGCCGGAATCTTGATGCAGACGTTCGGACGACCCAGTGCCGTCCACAGCCGCTTGGCATCGGCAACCGTGCCCGCGGTGTCATGCGCCAGCAGCGGCGAAACTTCCAGGCTGACGTATCCGTCAATCTTGTTCGTCCGTTCATAAACCGGCGTGAACAGATCGGCGGCGCGCTGGATGTCTTCGATGGCCAGCGTTTCGTAAATCTCCTCGGTGCCTTTCTTTTGGGTAATCAATTGCTGGATGGCATCGGTGTAATCGGTGCTGCCGGCGATGGCTTTTTCGAAGATGGTCGGGTTGGAGGTGATGCCGCGCAGGTCGTCATTGGCGATCTTCCCGGCAATGTCGCCGTTGTCTATCAACAAACGGCGGATGTTGTCATACCAGATGCTTTGGCCAAGCTTTTCGACTTCTACTAATGGATTCATTGTTTTCTCCCTTGCGCTGTTAATAGGTGGTTGAACGTTCAGCGGTCAACTGCGACGACTAAACTTATCACGATCAACGTCAGTCTGCTAAGACTTCTGACGTTCACCTTGAAATAACTTTGAGAGGTTGCAGGCGACGCTCTGCCTGTCATGGGTTGACCTGGGCAAAGGCTCAGGCCTGTTCAATTAAAAGGTCGTAAAATTTTTCCTGTCTTTGCCGTCCCAGCAGATATTTCTCATGATTGCCGGCATTTGGTTCGAAAACTTCTCCCAGCGGCGTCGGCAGTTCGCTGAACTGCTTGATGAACCCGAACGCTTCCAGCGCCAGCATCGCGCCGCCCCGGCTGGATGCTTCCGGAACTGCTGAAGCGACCACCGGAACGCCGATCACATCGGCCATCATTTGCGTCCAGACTTTGGACGCCAGAATCCCGCCGCCTGAAGCGATGATCCGCGTTTCGCCGGATAATTCGGCTTGCAGGCGTTCGTGAATGGCCGCGAACCGGTAACAGACTGCTTCCAGCGAAGCGCGCAGAATTTCAATCGGATCGGTGCTCAGATTTATTCCCAAAAACGAAGCGCGTGCCGCATCGTGCCAGCCGGTGCTGCGCTCGCCGGAGAAAAAGGGAAGTACGGTTAAGCCATGCCCATCGGATTCCAGCGAACCCAATCGGGCTTCAATTTCATCGCCGTCAAGCACCAGGGTTCTTTTGCACCAGGCATAAACGTCACCAGCGTTCGACAGCGCGCCGCCAATCAGCCCGTACCGGCGATTGGCGCGGTAAAACCACAGCCCGTTCGGAATTTTCACCTGTTCCACCGGCCAGCAAACCCGCATTGCGCCGGAAGTCCCAACGTTGATCGCAATCGAACTGTGATTGAAACAGCCGGACCCGATATTGCTGCAAGCGCCGTCGCCGACTGACGGCATCCATTTGGCCTTTTTGAGCGCAGGCCAGCGGCTGGCGAACTCCGAGCGCATTTCGGTCAAGGCTTCGTGCTCTTCGGCCAGCGGAGAAAGCCGCTCGCGGCTAAGGCCAATCGCGGCGAGCATTTCATCGTCCCAATCGTTCTTGTTCGGATTGAACAACCCGGTTCCGGTCGCCATGCCGACACCGCAAACAAACCGGCCAAAGACTTTGGAATAAAAATACTCGCCAATCGAAACGAACCGCGCCACCTGTGCAAACAGCGCTGAATCGGTCCGTTTCAGCCACAACATTTTAGCCGGATAATAGCTGGCGTGCGGCACAACTCCGGTTCGCTGATGAATCCATTCCGCGCCCAATTCTTCAGCCAGCGTTTTGGCGTCCGCCGCGCTGCGCGTATCGCTCCAGTTATAAAGCGGCGTGACGGCGTTTCCGTCTTTATCCACGCCGAGCATCGCGTGCCAGAAATTACTGTAGCCGACACAGGCAATCGCTTCGGCCAGGTCGGGGACAATGGCTTTGGCCTGCTGCAAACATTCGTCAATGGTTTCGCCGATGATCGCCAGCAACCGGTCGGCTTCGATTTCGATGCCGCCGTCTTGCGTGGCAGTCATTTGGTAATGCGTGCGGCCTTCGATGTTTTCAATGGTGCGGCCTTGCACATCGTACAGCACGGCGCGAACGGACGACGTGCCGACATCCAGCGCCAAAACAAAGGGCCGTGTTGCTTCAACCGGAGAAACTGTGGACATAGCGGAATTCCGTTGACGTAAATCAGTTGAATGATGCTCAGTTAAAAATTGGATTCGAACCGGCGCGCATCTTAGCCCTGACTGCCAATGAGCGCAATTCTCGCCGACCCGGTTTTTCCAACGTTTTTCCCGTAAAGCTTGCGCTCTTCATCGTTCGGGCAATAATGGTCGCGACATTTCCATCGGCAAAACAAGGAGAGAAAACTCTATGCGTCATCACCTGAAAATTCTGGCAATCGTGCTGGCCTGTGGCTTCCTGCTGGGCGCGTCGGCGCTGGCGCAATCAGGCCGCAAGCAGAAGAAAGCCGAAACGCAACCGCCTCCGCAAGGCGTCAATCAACCCGAAACCCGCACCGTCGCCGAACCCGAAGTCGCCCCTGAAAAGCCCAAGGAGAAGGAAAAGGGCCCGGAGATTCTGGTTTCGACAGCCATGACCGATTTTGAAATTCCGAGCTTTTACGCCGACGCTGCGCGCGAAGGCTGCACCAACGAATTCCGGCGAGAGCTGAAAGTCATCGGACTGAATCAGGAACGCAACCAGCATCGCAGCGATGCGATGAAAGCGGCGAAAGACAACGAAACTTACGTGGTTTGGATTGAACTGACCTACAACCGGATGGGCGGCGGGGCAATGAACGGGCTGGATATTCGCTACACGATTTTCGAGCCGAAGACGGCGCGGATTGCCGGTTCCGGGTATGGTTACCCGACGCAACCGTATGGAATGCCGGTTCCACCGCTGGGCGCTTCGCGCGATCAAGTCTATGTGGATTGGGCGGGACGCGACATTGCGCAGCAGGTGATCAAGAAATTGAATCTGCGAAGCCGGCCTTAACCTGGGTACGCATCGCTTCCAGCGTGCGGGCATTCTCAACACACCAAGTTCTTGCCAAAGGGTCTTTCGCGAACGCCCGCACGCTGGAAGCGATGCGTGCCAAGTTTCAAAGAGTGTGACAACTCGTACACGAACGCTGTCCGGAATGATTCTGGGGCAGCGTTTTCTTTTCCAGCCAGGCTTGAGCGCGAACTGCGTAGTCTGTCCCAGGAGCCTCTTTCACCAGCCGTTCAAAATAGCCTTTCGCTTTGATCAAATCGCCGCGACGATGCCAGCCTTCGGCCAAACCGATCAGCAATTCGCCGCGCGCGTGGGTTCCGATCTTGTCGAAATAGGGCTGCTGAATTTTGAGCACCTTTTCGTAATCGTTGACCGCCGTTTCCAGCAGGGATTTGGCATGCGCTTCCGGCTGGGCGTGTTTGGAAGCTTCCAGCAAGACCGCGCCGCGCGGAATCAGCACGGCGACATTTTCCGGCGCCAGCGCGACGGCGTCGCTCATTTCCTTCAATCCCCGCTGCCACAAGCCCATGCCGTTCGGAAAATCGTTTTTCTGAAACGCCTGCCCGCCTTGCGTGAGCAAGCCTGCGCCGTGCCAGACCAGGGCTTCGGCGTGCTTGGGCGTTTTGGCCAATGTTTCTTCGCAAAGCTTCATCGCTTTGGCAAAGCGTTCCTGATTGCCGTCGAATCCGGCGAAGAAATCCGCGCGCACCAGATGATCGAAGCGTTGTGGTTCCTGCGCGGTTTTGGCGGCGTCCTGTTCAACGGCTTGCGTCGAAGTCGCGAATTGCGCCGTCAGCACTGTCGCGGCGAACAGCGCCAGCGCCACGATGCGGCGAAAATGACGAGAAACGTGTGGTTCCATTTTGTCCTCTCCTTGCTTCTGACGGGAAGCTTCACCACTGCAAAACTTCCCGAAGTTCTTTGATGTGGCTGCGGCTGACTTGCACCTGCGCTCCGCCGGTCAACGTCAGCCGCGCCGTGTTGTTGTCGAAGGTCGTGATTTCGCGAACGTGATTGAGGTTGACGATCACTTGCCGATGAATGCGGTGAAAGACTTTCGGATCGAGCGAATCTTCGACTTCGGTCAGCGCCGTGTATTTTGTCCAGAACTCGCCTTCCGCCGTGGTCACGCAGACCAAGCCGCGATCCACTTTCAGCGACGTCACCTGGTCAATATTCAAAATCAGAATCCGGTTGCTCGCGCGCACAGGCAGCCGCTGCCAATAGCCCGCGGCGGGTTTGCGCTGCGTTTGCAGGAACTGCGACAACTGTTTGCCCGCCTGTTCCCGCGAAGCCATCCGTTCGCGCGCTTTGGCCACGGCCATTTCCAGCCGCTGCCGGGGAACCGGTTTGAGCAGGTAATCAATTGCGCTGACCTCAAACGCATTGACCGCGTATTGATCGTACGCCGTGACGAAAATGACCAGAGGCAGGGAATCGCTTTCCACCAGCTTTAACACTTCAAAACCGTCCAGGTCCGGCATCTGCACGTCCAGGAAGATCAGGTCCGGGCGCTCGGCTTCAATCAAGGCCACCGCCGCCGCGCCGTTCTCGGCTTCGCCAGCGATTTCCAGATCGTCAAAGCCGGTGAGCATCCGCCGCATGCGGCTGCGCGCCAATTCTTCGTCGTCAATGATCAGTGTGCGAATGGTTTTCATCTTGAAACAGCATGGAGTTCAGGCTTCAGCCTACCGGTTTCCGTAAGGGGAACTGCAAACGAAACCGTCGCGCCCTGTCCCGGCGCACTGTCAATTTTCAGCTTCGCCGCGTCGCCATAAAGTTTGGTCAATCGGTTGTTGACGTTCGACAAGCCGACGCCGCGCGTCAGCAACTCACGCATTTCGCCGCTGGCGATGCCGACGCCGGTGTCGGCAACAGAAATACTCAATCGCCCGTCGCGCACCGTTGCGGAGAGCGTAATCGCGCCGCCTTCGTTGCGCCGCCCGATGCCGTGTTTGATGGCGTTTTCGATCAGCGGTTGAATGGTCAATGCCGGAATCTTCACTGGCAGCGCTTCCGGCACGACAAACTGGCGAAACTGCAACTTGTCGCCGAGCCGGACTTTTTCCACCGCGACGTAGGTTTCGATCAATTCCAATTCCTGCGCCAGAGGAATGATTTCCGAGTTTGGTTTGAAGGCGTGGCGGAACAGTTCCGCCAGGTTTTCGATCAACTGTTCGGCGCGCGGCGGGTCTTCGCCAATCAGGGACGCGACCGAATTCAACGCGTTGAAGAAAAAGTGCGGATTGATTTGCGCGCGCAGCGCCATCAATTCGGATTGCGCGACCAGCTTTCGCAACTCTTCTTCCGCAATGGATTGCCGCCGCCGCGCTTCGTGCAGCCGCAGGTTTTCCAGCGCGCGGCTCAGTTCCGTTGAAATGGTTCGCAGCAAGCGCAGCTCTTCGCTCAAGTACGCCTGTTTGAAAGCGCGCGGGCCGATCATCATCAACCCGGCAACTTCTGTGTTGACGCGAACTGCTAACGCCAATTCGGCGCGATTCTTTTTCAGCTCGTTTTCCAGCACTTCTTCCAGCGCTTCGGGGCCGGGCCAATGCCGGATCAGCGCTCCCGTGTTTCGTTCGTTCAAGCTTTGCCGGAGGTTTTCGGGCAATTCCCCGGCGGAGACGAAACGTACGGGGTCGGCGGCAAAGGCTTCGCGCAAGGTGTCCGCCGCAACGGTCAGCAAACTGGCTTCGTCGGTCGTCAGCCGCAGCCGTTCGTTGAATTCGGCCATCAACTGCGCGTACTCGCGGCGGCGGAACAAATGGCGGTCAACCAGTTTGTAAATCCGATTCCGCAGCGGCAGATAAAGCAGAAAGATCGCCACCCACGGCGCGGCGAACAACACGGGCTGCAACGCGGAATTGGGCACGCGCAGGATTTGCAGCGCCAGCCGGCCTTCGATGAATTGCGTGTAGCCGAGCGCGAGCGCGATCAATGCCAGCAGCGCCGCGCCGCGTTTGAGCGCAATGTCCATGAACGCGGCTTGATAAAACCGGTACGCCGCCAGCAGGCCGAGCGGAATCGGCGAAAGCGCCAGCAACAATGCCCAATCGCGCGTCAACCACATGGGCTGCCCGGATGAAGCGATCAGCGCGCGACGGCCAACCATCCACAAATTCAATCCGTTCCAGCCCAGCCCCAGCAGCGCGACGGTGAGCGCTGCCAGCACTTCCTTTCGCGGTTGAGCCGCGCCGCGCACATCGCGCATCAGGCGCGCCGCCAGCAGGGAGAAGATGACCACGCCGATCAAAAAGCCGAACAGCGCAACCAATTCCTTGCCGTAGGCTGAAACGACGACGTTTTGATTTTCCAGATCCTTCAGCCTGGCTTCGGCGGCAGCGGCCAGTTCGGTATCGGGCGCGAGTTGAAGGACTCGCCGCCAGCTTTCGCGCGCACTGGCTTCGTCGCTGCGTTTGTTGTGCGTATCGCCCAGCACCAAATGCAGGCGCGCTTGATCAAGTTCGCTGTTCGGCTTGCTGGAAACGCTGGCCAGCACGCGCGAAAAATCTTCCACCGCCTGCAGGTCGCGCCCGAAAAGCGACGGCGAATAAAAATTGAAGTAGCCACGCAATTCGCGAACTTCGGCGTCGTCTGGCGAAAGGCTCACCGCGCGATCCAGTTCCCGCTGCGCCCGCTGGCTGAGTTCAAAAATCTGACTGGGCGCGGTCAGATTAAATCCCAGTTTCATGCCCAGCAGCGAACCGTGATAGGCCAGCGCCGTGGCGTTGTCCGGTTCGCGTTGCAACACCTGCTGGAAGGTTTTTTCAGCCTCGGCGCGCGCCCGGCTGTCGCCTTGCAGCGCCGAACTGAAATAGGCTCGCCCCAGGTCAACACGCAGACCGGCGTTGTCCGGCTCCTGTTCGATTTGCCGGTTCAGCCGTTCGATGTAACCGCGCTGAATCTGGCTCTGCACCTGCCGGGCGCGATTCCAAACTGAGATTCCGCCAGCCTTTTCATCTACTGACTGCGCGCGCACTTCGCCCACACATGCCAGCAACATCAACAACAGCCAGAGTTTGAACCGGTTCAATTTCATTCCTGTTATACCGAACACGGCTACAACGTGAGCTTTTTCAACACAAAGGGGCAAAGGTTCAAAGGGACAAAGGAAGAGTCTTTGACCCCTTGTTCCTTTGATCCTTTGTGTTGAGATGTTTCCTCGTCAAAAGCTCACAGTTCCCGTGAAAAGTATATTTCGCGGTCTTCACTTCACCAGCAGTGCGGCGAAAGCGAATACCGCCACGACCGCGCCCGCCCAGGCTTTTTGTTTCAGCGGCATCGGCTCGCGCGATTCCCAGCGGAAGAGTTTCGCGGCGACAAAGATGGCGATGACAAAGGTGACGCCCAGCACCGCCAGCGCGGGTGCGATGGCGCGCAAGCCCTGACCTTCGATGATGACGCGGCGCAGGCTTTCGACCATATATCGCGAAGGCAGCAAACGCGAGATGCTGCGCACCGCCGGAGGCAGGAATTCCAGCGGAAACGCCGCGCCGCCCAGGAACATCAGTGGAAAGAAAAGAATGTTGCTCATCACCTGCGCCGATTTGGAGTTATCAGCGATGCTGGTGATGATGAAGCCGATGGCCAGGAAGGCCAGCGCGCCAATGCTGACGGCGATCAGCAGCACCGCCGGATTGCCGTTGATTTTCATCCGGTAATAGGTCGCGGCGATCGCCAACTGCAAGCCGATGGTGGTCAGCAGCACGACATAAGAAGCCGCCAGTTCGCTGCTGATGATCATCCAGGATTTAATCGGCGTCAGGCGGTAGCGCCGCAAAATGCCGCGCTCGCGCATCGTCACCAGGCCGATACTCAGTCCGAAAAAGCCCGCCGACATGGCGCTGATGCACAGCAGTCCGGCCATCAGCGGGGGCAGCCGTTCCGGTTTCCCGCCGCTGAAGACCGTCGCGAACAGAAACAGGAAAAAGAGCGGAAAGATATACGTCCAGAAAATTGCCTGCCGGTCGCGGAAGGTCAGTTTCAGATTCATGGTTGTGTTGCTCAGCCAGGCAGCCAGGGTGTGGGTCATTCGCGGATTCTCCTTCCCGTCAATTCGATGAAAACGTCTTCCAGCGTTGGCCTGGTGATGTGGAGGTCAATCAACTCGTGCTTTTCAGCTTCCAGCCATTTGATTAATTCGATGATTGAACGCGTTCCGTCGGCGCTGCGCAGTTCGTAGGTTCCCAGGCTTTCGGTCACGGCGGAAACGAAAGGCACCTGGCGGAGTTCGGCCAAAGCCACGGCTTCCGTCGTGCGGAATTCGATTTTGATTTGATCGCGTGAACGGCTGATCAATTCCTGCGGACTGCCGACCGCGATGATTTGGCCGTGATCAATAATCGCGACCCGGTCGCAGAGCTTTTCGGCCTCTTCGATGTAATGCGTTGTCAGAATGACGGTCTTGTTGGACTGCCGCAGCGTGTCAATCACGTTGTGCAGTTCGCGGCGGGCTTGCGGATCCAGACCCGTCGTCGGTTCGTCCAGGATGATCACTTCGGGATCGTTGACCAGCGCCAGCGCAACGGCCAGGCGTTGCTGCTGTCCGCCCGAAAGCGTCTCGAAACGGCTGCCGGCTTTTTCTTCCAGTGAAACCAGTTTCAGCAATTGATCCACGTCGGCGCGCTGGCGATAAAAACTGCCGAACAGTTGCAGGGCTTCTCGAACGCCGATTTTGTCGGGCAGCGCGGTTGCCTGCATGGCCACGCCGATGCGCTCTTTAACTTCGCCGGACGCCCTGGCCGGATCGAATCCGCAGACCAGGACTTCGCCGCCGTCGCGGGCGCGCAAGCCTTCGATGATTTCCACGGTTGTCGTCTTGCCTGCGCCGTTTGGCCCCAACAGGCCGAAGACTTCGCCACGCCGCACTTCAAAGTTGACGCCGGAAACCGCCTTGACCGGGCCGTAGCGTTTGCGCAAATCGCGCACGACCACAGGCGAGGGCGCGGCATAAGCAGCCGGTTTGATTGGATCGGTCATTGTCGTTGTCATTGGTCTCCCTCGGTCATAAGTTGTTTGTCACTTCGGGGACAGGAATACGCCGACTGGACGGATGGTTCAATTGCTTTCTGCGGAACGGTAGGTATTTTCGGCTAAGCGGTAGAAAAAGAGGCGTAGCGGTATGAACTCATTCGCCATTACCCATTGAGCATTGACCATTATTGGTCAGAGGAAAATCAACTTTCTCTGTCTGCTAATGGAAAATGCACAATGGATAATGGCGAATGAATCTGTTTATCGGATGCTGACTTTGACCGTGTTGGCTGATTTACCGTCGGCGGCTATCACCAGATCAACTTCGCCGCGTCCGGCCAGGCTGCGTGGCAGCAGCAGATTGATTTGATCCAGCCCAGCGAACTCGTTCTGCGCTCCGGCGTAAGTCACGGTCGCATTCAGGCCGCCAACTTGAGCGGTGACGTTGGATAAGGCGCTGCGGTACCGAATGCCGGTTCCGAAAAGAATCAGAAACACCTGCTCGCTTTCATCGCCCAGATCAATTGGTGTGGGGACGAAACGGCTTTGCGCGGCGTCCCAGATGGAAATTGGTTCAGTGACTTGTGATCCGTTGCTTCGCACGCGCAGGACGATGGCGGAGGCGACTCCCTGACCAGTGGAATTGGCGGAAAACAGATTGGGCGCGACATTGGCGATTTGCACTGTTCCCGTCGCCGTCGAGCCGTCGCCGCTGGAGACTGTGACGGTGGCTGCGCCGGAAGAGGTATTCGCGGGAATTAAATAATTCACCTGTGTCGGCGAAACGAAGAAGAGTGGCGCGACACGCTCGATCCCGGCAGTGTCTTTGACCTTGACGCTGGTTCCGGCAAGTTGAGTGGGCAGCGGCGTGATGGCCGCAATCTGGGTTGCGGTCGCAAGATTCGAGCCAAACGCGGAGACGATGGATTCGGGCGACAACACCGAGCCATTGAAGCTGGCGGCGGAAACCGTCGTCACGGCCGGAACCGTCTTTCGGCTCAATTCCCACACATCGTTCAAGTTGCCGGAGTTGCCCGTGCCGCCGAAAACGATAAACCGGTCCTCACTTTCGATATATGCCCCCATCATCGCATTGCGCGCCGGCGGCGGGTTTTCGATTTCCAGGCGCGTCCATTGCTTTTGAGTCAGGTCGAATTCCCAGGTGTCATTGAAATTGCCCGCGCCCGATCCGCCGAAAATCATAAAGCGGCCAGCATTGTTGACGAAACTGGTGGACCAGAAACGGCCTTGCGGGCGCTGCGCCGGAGTCAGGTCCGTCCATTGCCGCGAGGCCAGATCGAAAGACCAGATGTCGTCAAGCGCGCCGTTCCGCTGTCCGGCATAAATGATCATTCGCCTCCTGGCAGGATCAAACGCCGCCGTCAGCAGGCAGCGGACCTGCGGTTTTGCGCCGGTTGGCGTCCAGTCCGCCCAGGCATTCGCCGCCAAAGCAAAGCTCTGCGTATCCTGAAACCGCCCGGCTTCGGATGTGAAACCGGCAAAGGTGACCATGCTGCGCGTCTGTGAATCGAAAATCGCCGCTGAGCCGTAGCGCCTTCTGGGACGGGCGTTTTGTGAGGCGGGCGAAACGTCTTTCCATTCCAGAGTGGTCAGATTCAAGGTCCAGGTATCGTTGAAAAAGCCTGCGCCCTGGCCGTTGTAAATCACCATTTGATGTCCAACCGGATCATAAACGGCGTCAAATCCGAAACGTCCCGAAGGCGGCGCGCCCAGGGTGGCCAGCTTTGTCCAGGTTTTGGCGCTCAGATCAAATGCCCAGGTGTCCGTGCTCAGTCCGGCGTCAGTGTTGCCGCCGAACAGGACGAGACGTTTGCCAACGGGATCGAAAATCAGTTCGCCGTCGCGGCGAGGTTCGGGCGCAGGCCCGGAACCGGGGGTAATATTGCGCCATTGCCAGCCGGAGGTGGTTTGAGCCTGCGCCAGACCCGTTAATGTGCAGATGGCGAAAATGGCATGGAACGCCACGCCCAAGAATTTGAAAGAGAATGAATTTTTCATGACGACTTTCCTGATGCGGTGAAAATTAGTTGCTTCCCCTCGATGTACGAGCCGAGGCTGACCAACGGTTTACTTCTCAATCTTTTTAATTTGCCGCCGCACGGCGACAGCAAAGGCTTTCCGAGCCTGATTGACGCCTGGCGGAAGCCAGTCATCCACGGTGCGATTTTGTGTCTTTTGGGGCGCCGCGGAACTTCCATCCGCATGATGACAAACCTCTTTCAAATTATTTCCTCAACGATTCGATTGACTAACAACGAGCAGGTCTATAAAAATGCGCCGTTGTTTTCGCATCGCACCATTCAAATTCCACAACTGGTTGATTTTGTCATCGGAACCTTATGCCGCAAGAGATTACCAAGCATAGTGAAGTCCTGTCCGCCATCGAAAGTATCGGCGCCATTGCCGACCTGACGGCGCAGCATGATGGCCATTACGATTACGAACTGGATCTGGAAGTGATCGTCTATGGCCGCAATTACAACGGCAAGCGGGTTGGGCCATATGTGAAGCTGCTGACCTACGCGCCGGGGGAAGAGATTGTTCGTGAGGGAGATTGGGGCGGAAATTCGTTTTTTATCGTCGTAGACGGCAAGGCTGATGTGCTGTTTGACGAAGGCCGAACCAAAGTCGCGGAGATTCCCGCGGGCGTTCAGTTCGGTGAAATGTCCGTGCTGGCCGGGATGCCGCGCACCGCCACCATCCGCGCTCCCCAGGACCAGCCTGTACAGATTATGGAAGTATTGCGTCCGGCGCTGCGGTTGCTGCGCAAGCTTCCGAAATTCGGCGAGGTGCTTGATTCGACCTACCGCCGCAACGGACGCGCCACGACGATTCAGGACATTGGCGCTTCCACCCAACTGAGCAAGGAAGCGATCAGCCAGCTTGAAGCCATCTCTCAGTTCAAAGTCTTCGGCAAAAACCATGTGCTTTTTCGCGCGGGTGATGTGGTCAAAAGTCTCTACGTGCTGAAATCGGGCTGGGCCAGGTTGACGCCGATGAAGGTGACCCGGCAGCTCACGCCGCTCGAAAACGTGGCCGACAACTGGAATGCGAAAGCGCCGGAAGCGTATTACGGCCCTTCGCACTGTTTCGGCGTCGAAGCGATTACGCGCGACGGCAACTGGGAACAGACCTGCACATTGATGGGGCGGACGGAGGTTCTGGAGATTTCGCTTTCGCAGCTTCGCAAGCATCCGGAACTGCGCGAGATTCTACTGCTGGCCTTTACGGGAATGGCCGCGCCGGACAATCCGAACGAAGGCCGCCAGCCGCTACCCATCGCCAGAGCGCAGGAAGCCTTGATCGAGACCGGACTGGTGGATGGCACGAACCTGCTGGTGATGGACATGGACCTGTGCGTGCGCTGCGGCAACTGTTCGATGGCCTGCCATCAGATGCACGGGCGTTCGCGGTTGTTGCGGCGGGGCGTTCACGTCACGCGGCCCGTTTCGATGGAGCCGAAATCGAGTTTTCAGAGCCTGCTTTCGCCGTCGGTCTGCATGCACTGCCAGGACCCTGAATGTCTGACCGGCTGCCCGACCGGCGCCATTGGCCGTTTTCCCGGCGGGCAGGTGGATATTGATCCGAAAACCTGCATCGGCTGCGGCGACTGTGCAACGCAGTGTCCCTATAACGCCATTTCGATGGTTCCGCGAAAATCCGCCAAAGTCGAGGTTGGGGTGCAGGGCTGGAAGGGCTGGTTCGAGTTAAAACCGGATCCGCTGCCGCCATCCGTGGAAACGACGGAAGATTTGCTCGCCGTCAAATGCAATCTGTGCCAGGGCACGACGCTCAATCCGCCAGGAGCGAAACGCAAAGCCTATAGCTGCGAAGAGAACTGCCCGACAGGCGCGCTGCTGCGCGTTGATCCCCATACTTATTTTGCTGAAATCAAAAATGTCGAAGGGACGATCTTCCGCGATTCGACGCATGTCGTGGCGCGTCACACCTCGCACAAGGATTTTGGCAAGCGGCTGATTCATGCGCTCGGTTTGGGCGCCACGCTGGTGCTGACGCTGGTGACCATTTTGGGAATGTTTCGGTATGGGTTGGAGCAGCCGCTCATTGGCACCTGGCTGGACATCCGCTGGCTGACAGGCATCGTGGGGTTGATCGGCATCGCCGGAGTGATGGCCTATCCGATCCGGCGGCAGCGTTACAAAAAACGATCCGGCCCGCTGCGTTACTGGATGCTGGCGCACAGTTATCTGGGCGTGATTGCCGGAATCCTGATTTTGCTGCACGGCGGAACCGAATCAGGCGGCGCGCTGACCACCGCGCTGATGGTTTCTTTCGACCTGGTGATTCTGACCGGCCTGTTTGGAATCTTGATTTACTACTTCGCCCCGCGCGTGCTGACGAAGATCGAAGGGCAGCCGCTGCTGCACGAAGATCTGGTTCAGCGGCGCGAAGAATTAAGCGAGGATTTGGGAGCGACGATGGCCGCCGCCGCGCCGCCCGTCCGCACGGCGATTCAACAGCAGGTGATTCCGCGAATTTTGTCCTTCAGTTTTCTGACCCGGCAATACCTCAAACGCGAGTCGCTGGACGAAATGCTGGAAAGCGTCACCTCCGATTTCAAGCAAAGCATGCTGGGTTTGAATGAGGCCGAAAAAGGGAAGTTCGTCAAGGCTGTCGAAACCGCCGCGACGATGCGCCGCGTGGATGCGCTGATTTACCTGCATCAATTGCTTAAACTCTGGCTCGCGCCGCACGTGCTGGTCACATCGCTGATGCTGGCATTGCTGCTGGCGCACATCATCCAGGTGATCTATTTCCTGGCTCGCTAAGTTGTTTTTCAATCGAATGATCGAATGTCAAGGCAGCCTGACCGCTTGCCGACCACCAACTTATGAACAAATTCGTCATCATCCGCAAAGACCTCAATCTCGATCCGGCGCTGGTCGAAAGTGAAGGCTTGACGATTGGGCGTCTGACAGGCAACGACCTGGTGCTCAATCACCCGACGGTTTCGCGCACCCACGCCGGCATCAAAGAGATTGGCGGCGATTACTGGGTTTTCAATTTGTCCGAAGCCAACGGCACGACGGTCAACGGTGAATTGGCCGATCAAACGCCAGTGGCCGATGGCGATGTCGTTCAGGTCGGGCCCTTCTTCCTGTACCCGAAATATGTGGCGGACGGATTGATGGTCGAAGTCGAGATGACCGTCAAACCCCTGCCGGTAGAGGCGGCCAATCCCGGCAAGGGAACGGGGCTGCTGCAAACGCCGTCCCCGGAGCAGGGCAAGACTGTCCGGCTGGATCCAAACGTTCTGGCGCAGTTGCAGCGCGAAAAATCCACGCCCAAAGGCACGCGGCGGCTTTCGGGCACGGGAATGCTGACCGGCATGCTCAAGCCAGGGGACGAGCAGGCGCTGAAAATCTTCTGGGACAAACGCAAACGCGAGGCCGGAAAACTGGCGACCGATTCACCGCTCAAGCCGCAGGTCAAGCGGCGGCTGGGCAAGGCGCAATTCAACTGGATGCCGACGCGCGACCTGCAACGCCCGTGGCCGCGCGCGCTGTTTGGCTGGGCGACGGTGATTGTGACCGTGCTGGCGGTGGTGGCAATCTTCGCGTTCAAGGACGCTTATTCGCCCGGCGCGCTTTCCACCGCGCACGCTCGAAGTGATTTTTCGATCAAGCCGGAAATTGCCACGAAAGCCAACGCCGGTTCCTGCACAACGTGCCACTCGGCCTCGGCTTCGCTCAATGTGAATTGCGCCACCTGCCACACCACGAACGCATTTCATTCCGAAGTTTCAGACAAGCATATGAAAGAAGGGCTGAGTTGCATTGCTTGTCATACCGAACATCACGGGCGTGATTTCAAACCGGCGACAGTGGCGAATGTGGCCTGCGTCGGCTGTCACCGCGACGGCAGCGGTGTGGTTTCCTCGCTGACTGGAAAATCGCTGAAAACCCCGCATGGCGGCGGGTTCGGCTACCCTGTGTCAAATGGCCAATGGAACGTGCCCAAGACAGAGGATACCGAATGGGCCAGAAAAGGGCTTCCCGGTCTGCCCTCACAGTTCAGTCAGAAAGATCAGTTTCATTTGATCCATGTGTCCGGACGCCAGCAGGGCCGCAGCAATTGCACGGATTGCCATACCGCCGGTTTTGAAGGCGCCGCCGTCACCCAGGGTGTGCGCGAGTCATGCGCCGCCTGTCATGGCAACGATCCGGCGGAAGCGATTGCACAAAACGCGAATGCGCGCCCATTTTTCGCCGATCAGGGCAGGAACCTAATGGGCAGTGTCCAGGCGAATGGCCCGCTCTGTGTTTCGTGCCACGCTCAGCATGGAGAAGAGAAGGAGTCTGTCGCGAGCTTGCGGCGCATCAGGTAGGTAAACGCCCTGTGCATTGGCGAGATTAATTATGAGAGCAAAGAGCAAGGCCTGTTTGGCAAGTTTGATGGCGCTGATCGTTATCTGCGCCATCCCGCTGTTTGAGCCGGCTTCGGCTTCCTTCGCGGGATCACAGCGCCAATTGCGGATTATCGCTTTTGGCGCGCACCCGGATGATGCGGAGATTGGCGTGTCAGGGACCGCCGCGCTGTGGGCGGCCAAAGGGCACGCCGTCAAACTCGTCGCCGTGACCAACGGCGACATCGGGCATTGGAACGAAGCGGGGGGGCCACTGGCTCGCCGCCGCAAGGTGGAGGTTGAACGCGCGGCGAAGATTCTGGGCTCAACGGTCGAAGTGCTGGACAATCACGACGGCGAACTGTTGCCGACGCTCGAAAACCGCAAAACGATCACCCGGCTGATTCGCCAATGGAAAGCCGACATCGTCATCAGTCATCGTCCGAACGATTATCACCCCGACCATCGCTACACGGGCATTTTGGTTCAGGATGCGGCGTATATGGTCACCGTGCCGAACTTCGCGCCAGACGTGCCGCACCTGACGAATAACCCTGTTTTTATGTATTCCTCCGACCGGTTCGAGAAACCGAATCCTTTTCAAGCTGACGTCATCGTGGATATTGATTCGGTCATGGAGAAGAAACTGGACGGGCTGCTGGGAATGGCTTCGCAGTTTTACGAAGGCGGCGCGAACGGTTCGGCGGAGTTGATGTCGAACGATCCGGCGAAGCAGAAAGAGCGCTGGGCGGTTGTCCGCAAACGCTTTGTTGACCGCCAGCGCGGCGTTGCCGACAAATATCGTAAGAACCTGGAGGAATGGTACGGCAAGGACCACGCGTCCAAGGTCCAGCACGCCGAGGCATTCGAGATTTGCGAGTATGGCCGCCGGCCCGATAAAGCCGAATTGAAAGTGTTGTTTCCGTTTTTCAACTGATCTGAGGGTTGCAGGCACCCATTGATCCTCACCGGATGACCCGTAACTTATGACCCGGAAATTATGAAAAGATCGCAATTCATCATCACGTTGTTATTGCTGGCGCTGTTACTGGGCGCGGCATCCATTTCACGATTTACGGCCAGCTATGGCGCGGTGCCAACGGTCGGCTGGCTCGGCCTGATTCTGGTGACTGCCGTTGCCGGGTTTGTCATGGTCAGCTCGGATACTTCGCGGCGGCGCAAAAAGGTTTTTGAGGCCATGGCCGAGGCCGAGGCGAAACCGCCCCAAGAGAAGGGCAAAACCGCTGAATTGCCCCAGGCGCTTGGCTCCGCGCTTGATCCGGACGGGCCGCCGTATCCGCATCCGGTGATCAACACCGCGACCTGCATCGGCTGTCACGCATGTGTGGATGCCTGCCCGCACGACGTGCTGGCCATCGTCAACGGGAAATCCACGCCGATCGCCATTGAACAGTGCATGGAAGACACCAGTTGCCAGGTCGAATGCCCGACCGTGCCCAAGTCCTGCATTGTCGTCAACACCGTCAAAAAGATTCCCAAGCGCAAAGTGCCGAACCGCGATCAGAAATTCATGACGAATGTACCCGGCGTGTATTTGATCGGTGACGTGTCGGGCGTGCCGCTGATCAAGAACGCCATCAACGAAGGGGGCGGCGTAATTGATTACATCGTCAATGATCTGAAAGAGTCAGGCGCAAAAGGCAATGCCGATTATGACGTGGCGATTATCGGCATCGGCCCGGCAGGCCTGTCCGCGACCGCGCTCGCGAAACAACGCGGGCTGAGTTACATCGCGATCGAGCAGGATCAAGTGGTTGCCACGATTCAACAGACTTATCCCGGCGGCAAGTACGTCTTTTTCAATCCGGCGGACAAGCCGGTTGTGGGCGGCATCAAGCTGGAAGGCCCGGGCGCGTCAAAAGAAGCCATGGTCGGTTCATGGATGGAGACGATGAAATCGAACGGTCTGGTGGTCAACGAATTCGAAAGCTGCAAAAGCGTTAAACAGGCCGGCGAAGTCTTTATTGTCGAAACGGATCAGGAGAAGACCAAACGCAAAATGCAATACAGTGCCCGCCGCGTCATCCTGGCCATTGGCAATCGCGGCACCCCGATGAAACTGGGCGTCGCAGGCGAGGATTTGAAGATCACTGTGACCGGGACCGAAATGGTGATGCCGGGCTTCTGCAACAAGTGCGGTGCTGCGCGCACGGGAGAAAACAAATTCTGTCAAAGCTGCGGAAACGCTTTCGTGCCGAAACTCAAGCCGCGCCCGGCCTACGAAGACGAAAAGGTGAAATACAAACTGACCGACCCGAACGATTACAGCGGCAAGCATGTCGTTGTGGTCGGCGCGGGCAACTCCGCCATCGAAGCGGCGGTTGACCTCGCCGCATTTCGAAATGATCCGGACAACAGCACACGGATTACCGGCTGGCGCGATAACACTGTCACGTTGATCGTCCGCAGCAATCTCAAAGGCGACCTCAAGCTCGGCAACAAGATGATGGTTTACGAGTGCATTGATGAAGGGAAAATCAAGGCGTATTTCGGTCATACGATCAAAGAGATCACCCCCGGCGAAGTGGCGCTGATGAGCGCCCGCGACCGCGACCCGAAAACTGCCAAGGAAACCGCCCGCTTCAAAAACGATTACATTTTCGCGCTGATCGGCGGTGAAAAACCCACCAAGTTCCTGGAAAGCATTGGCATCAAGATTGGCTAGTGGACCGCTCTAAAAGCACCCCAGCGTGGCAGGACAATTTGCCAAATTGTCCT
>JAJNQA010000091.1 GCA_021155085.1 Heliomicrobium sp.
CTGCGTCGCCGTCAAGCAGATGAAGCTGTCAGCGATGGAGCAGGTTTCCCCGACGAAGTAGAGGTGAACGAAAGCCGCCGAAGAGGTGCTTGTGTTCGTGATGTTGATGCGGGTGTTTTGAGCGTTGCCCGAAGTGGCGCCTGAAGTGTAGAAGTTGTAGACCAGCACAGAACCAGCTTTCTGATCACTAACTTCCGACTGCGGCGGGTAAACCAAACCGGGATCAGCCGCCAACGCTGCCGTTGACATCAGGACGAGCGCAAACAGTGCCAGTACTGCTGATGTGAGTTTACGTGAGGTTCGCATTTAGAATGTCTCCTTGTTGAAAATCGTGTTTGCTAAGAACGTTTGTCTAGTGAGTTTGAAATTCAATCATCTCGTTGGAAGGCAAATACTTGTTACCTAATCCGTATAGATCCAACTACCCACATTAGAATGATAGTCAGAAAAATGAGTTGATTCATACAAGCTAACAAACAAGAGGATAAAGAGGTCAATTAGGGGCTAGCTAATACAAACCCCGAAACAGAATAATTGCTTCGAGTATTGTTTTGATCAGTAAACTTTCTTGAGGTGTTTCGAAAGAACCAGTGTGAGGAAAGCCTACTAACGGGGCGGAGTGTAAGTGCTCGGAGAGTTCATGTCAACAGTTTTAATAGGAAGGGCAAGGACGAACTTAATAGCTTTAAAATCATAACAATAGTCCGAAAAACAAAAAGGGATGGACAAAATGTCCATCCCTTTTTGTTTTTCGGACTATTGAATATCTGATCTTCAATACAAGCGTTAGCAGCTTGCCGGGAAGACCGGAACAACATAGGACGAAGTAGTCAGGGTCAACTTATGCAAATTGTGACCACCGTTGAAAGCATTCGCAGCTGCCGTCGCGTTCGCGTTGAAGTTGATCATCGCACCCAGGATACCAACCGTACCTGTTTGCTGGAAAACTTTGAACCAACCGCTGCGGCCGGCCGGAATGAACGTCTCAAAGCGAGGCGTCAAGCGCGGGAAGGCATTCGAAAACGTGCTGCGGAACTGGCAGCTTCCTGAGAACGTAAAGCTCAGGCTGTTTTCGGCGTCATCGTAGAAAATGCCGAACAGTGAACCCAACGTGCTTGCACCGATACCCAGGTTGCCACCAATGCGGTTGAGGATGACGATTGTATCGTTACCATCCGCACGGCTTGGGACATTCGAGCCAGCCAAAGCTGCAGGAACCAGGTTGTAACCACCAAAGAGTCCATTGAAATTCAACGTTGCCGTGGTGGAATTCGCATCGCAGCCAGGCAGAACACCGGCATACAGCGCTGAGAAAGCTTCGGCACCCAGATTCGCCGCGTGGCCAGTCGTCAATTTGACGTACTCATCGCCGATCAGCCAGTTGAAAGCAAATGGGCAACCATTGACGCCATCCACCGCGACCGCCACGATGTAGCCAGAGATGCCAGGATCAACGTCCGACGCCAGGAAAGAAGCCGTCTGTGTCGCCGTCAAGCAGATGAAGCTGTCAGCGATGGAGCAGGTTTCCCCGACGAAGTAGAGGTGAACGAAAGCCGCCGAAGAGGTGCTCGTGTTCGTGATGTTGATGCGGGTGTTTTGAGCGTTGCCCGAAGTGGCGCCCGAAGTGTAGAAGTTGTAAACCAGCAAGGAACCAGCTTTCTGATCACTGCTTTCCGACTGTGGCGGATAGTTCAAGCCAGGATCGGCCGCCATTGCGAATGACGACATAACGAAAAGCGCGAAAAGCGCGAGCAGCGCGTGTGTGAATTTGCGTGAGGTTCGCATTTCGATTTTCTCCTTAAATGTGGAAATTGTTGAGAGGTTTTGAAACAAGGTTTGCGGTAAGGCGTTAAAGAATGCACTTAACCCGCAGCATAGCTTTGCGAATTTTTTTTGCCAGACTAACCCAGTGACATCGATTGTACTTCGGTACTTCAATCTATTCCAACATAGTTGAAAGATATACTGTTTGACTGGCATATCCAGAGAGGCGCCAGCAGGCTTTCGTTCTGAAACTACAGAGGTGAGGAAAGCCGACTAACGCGGCGGAGTCTACGCTTACTGTACGCTGGCTGTCAACGGCTTTTGCTGAAATATGAAATCAGCTCTAAAAATCTTAGTGAATCCTGCTATGTCAGAGCGAAGATATTATTGCCATTGGAGGTTATTCGTGATGCAGCGCTTCAACCGGAGGAAGCTGGGCGGCGGCGCGCGCAGGATAGAGGGTTGCCAGTAGGCTGATCACAATGGCGATAGCTGCGATCCAGATACAATCGAGTGCCTGCACTTTCAGTGTTATATGCGAGACTGAGTAGATCTCTGCAGGAATCGAGATCAGTCTATAACGGTTGGCGATCCAGCACAGGGCGAGGCCAAATGCCAGGCCGATCCCCACGCCGACAATGCCGATGATCAAGCCTTGGAGCAGAAAGATGCGGCGAATTGCCTGAGGCGTTGCGCCTTGAGCGCGGAGGATGGCAATGTCGCGATGCTTTTCAATCACCATCATTGTCAGTGTTGTGATGATGTTCAGTGCGGCAATGACAATCAGCAAAGTGAAGAATACGATGATTACCCGGTGCTGCAATTGTAATGCGGCAAAAAGCGGACGATTCAGTTCTTGCCAATCCGTGGTGACAAAGCCTTCGCCGCTGATGGCCCTCACCTTTTTGCCAATCTCATCCACCTGATAAATGTCGGAGACTTTCATCCGAATTACGCCAGCAGTGTTGTGGTTGCCCGTCAACCGTTGCGCCGCCGCGAGCGAGATATATGCCCATTTCGCGTCATATTGATACCATCCGGAATCGAAAATCCCCGCCACGTGAAATTGCGTGTAACGGGGGCGTGGTTGTAATCCAGCAGGAGTCAACCGTGTCGCAACTGAAACCGCAGTCACCTGGCTGTTAAGTTTGGCGCCGAGCAACCTTGCCAATTGCCGCCCGATGATGATTGTTTCACTGGTGGATTCCGGCGACGCTTCAACTTGTGGCGAGTCTGCTGGCTCAACATTTGAAAGGGGCTGGGGCTGGCCGGTCTGCAATGGAAGCAAACTGGGATTGCCTTCGATTGAAATGGAGGCAAATTCCTCCGCCACTTGTCCCGCAGTCGTGTCAACGCCTTTTAGCACAGCCTGCTCCAGTTGCCCGCCAACGCTCAACAGAACCGGGGCGTAGATCGTTGCCGATGCCGCGCGCACCCCAGAAATTTGGCGGATTCGTTCAGTCAGCTCCTGATAATTTTCGATTCCGCTATTATCTTCTTTGAGAAGATTGAGGTGGTCGGTGCCTTGCAGGATCTTTTCCTGCACATTGCTACGAAAACCGCCAATCATGGCCTGAGCGATAATGAGCGCTGCAACGCCGACCGAGATTCCGGTGACGGCAACGGCGGTGATGACTGAGACTGCTGTCTGCCTTCGCTTGGCCCGCAGGTAGCGTAACGCAATGAAGAATTCGTAAGCCATTCGGCTAGTTCTTGCCCCACACCGGACGCGATGAGGGATCTCCCAAATCAATCAGGCGGAGATTCAACGTTCCACTTTGGCGGAAAGCATTTCGATATTTTGCTTCATTCGCATCCGGAGGAGGCAGGGTCACCGGGGAAGTGCGTGCCAGATAACGAACACGCAGCCGAGTCCAGGCCTCCCACGATCCGGCTGGATCGTCCGAAGCCACAGTTTTGTGACCTGTGTAAAGATGCACGAGCGCAGGATTTTGCGTGGCGATGACATCGGTTTTCGGAACGTTTTCGCCAATATATTTGATAAATGCCTCGTTCTCTTCGTAGGAACTGACCCACCGCAGTCCATTGGCCGGAATCGGGTCATATTTGCGCTGGATGTACTGGTAGTTGGCGTAAAGATTGCTCAACACAAAAAGCCACGAAAAGATCAACAGCGGGATCAGCGCGCCGCGTGGCTTCGGTTCGTCATAAAGCTTTTGATAAAGCTGGGCGAAGAAGCGCACGCCCATCAAAATGTAAAACAGCAGAAAGGGCACAAGCGGCAGCAACAAACGATACTGTTCCCAGCCCCACAGGATTGTCACTCCAATGGATAGTGGCGTGACAAATTCTGCCAGCGTCATCCGCTCGCGAAGACAGGCGATGAATCCAATGATTGCCAGCGCCGCAAAAAATAGTGAGATCATTCGCGCTTCCTGCCCTAATCGCATTGGCAGCGCAGGTTCCAGGGGCCGGAAAAGTGAGTAAAAGACCAAACCGCCGAAATCATATTTACCGATTTCGGACAGGTTTTTCCAAATGCGTTCGGGCAAGTCTCCAGCCGTAATCGTGCCGGAAAGCGGCTGGCCGGCAACTCGCTGCCAAAGCTGCGTCGAGTAGCTTTGGACGATATTTGCACCTTGTTCAGCGCGTTGCTCCGGCGTCGGCGCGTGAGTTCGCGAGTAAAGCATCCAGGGACCGACAAGGAACACCACAATAGCCGCGAAAATGATCGCTTGCTTGAACAATTTTTCTTTGAGCAGATAAAGCACCACGCCCACCAGCAAGCCGACGCCCGCCGGTCGTGTCAGAAATGCAAATCCCGCCAGCGCGCCAGCGGCAACTGCATACCTCCAAGCCGGGCTCAACTGGCCTGCCTTGACTCCGCGTTCAATCAGCACGATCACGCCAAGCTGCGCCACCATAAACACGCATTCCGACATCACCGTTGAAGTCGCCAGGAAGACCAGCGCCGGATAGATCGTCGTTGCCAGCGCCAGGCCGAGCGCTACCCACGGCGGCAACTCGCGGTCACGTTTGAAGTAACTGAATGCCAGCACGCCGACGCCCATCATTGCCGCAATCGAAACCGATTTCAGCAGCCAGATGTTGTTGGGGAAATTGGACGAAAGACGATAAAAAATCGAAAGTAGAAACGGAAAGGCCGGCGCATAAAATGGAGTGATGCCTGGCGTTGGCGAATTAATGAGTGTGTATCCCTGCCCGGTTGCCAGCGCCTTCGCGAGCAGCAAATACCAGGCATCGTCAACAACCAAGCCGACAACCTTGTCCAGCCGCAGCACATAAATCGCCAAACTCACGATCAGTGCCGCCGCTGCCGCGCCAGGAAAAATCAACTTTTGGTTGTCCCGTTTGGGGGGAAGGTTCGGCGCCTGGACAACGGGTTCTTCAGGCTGGGCTTGATTGCGTTTGCCTTTGACGGCTTGTTTGCTCAAGGTGAGGTCTCCTTCGAAAATGGCAGAAAAGCGAGGCGATTTGGCACATCGCCTCGCGGCAATTACTTCGTTTCCGGTCGCATGTGCGGAAAGAGGATCACGTCGCGGATCGAATGTTGATTCGTCAGGATCATGGCCAGACGGTCAATGCCTATGCCTTCGCCGCCGGTGGGTGGCATGCCGTAAGACAGCGCGCGGATGTAATCTTCGTCCATGACCATGGCTTCTTCGTCGCCGCGGTCACGCTGTTTCATCTGCTCTTCAAAGCGGCGGCGCTGTTCGACCGGATCGTTCAGCTCTGAAAAAGCGTTCGCGACTTCCATATTGGCAATGTACAACTCAAAGCGTTCGACAAACCGCGGATCGTCCGCCTTCTGTTTCGACAGCGGCGAAAGCTCGGTCGGGAATTCGGTGATGAAGGTCGGATGAATCAGATGCGGTTCGACGACGTGCTCGAAGATGGCGCCGAGCAATTGGCCGTCATTCAGCTTCGGATCGAATCCCAAATCCAGTGCCGACGCCGCATCTTCCAATTGTGTGCGCTCCAACAGCCCGTCAAGCGTCGGGCGTGTGGCGTCGTTTGGCCAATACTTCAGCACGGATTCGCGCATCGTCAGCCGCTGCCAGTTGCCGAAGTCAATGACGTGATCTTTGAACGGCGTCTGCTGCGTGCCGCAGACTTTTTCCGCCAGCATCGTGACCAGTTCTTCGGTCAGGTTCATCAGGTCGTTGAAATCCGCATAAGCCTGATAAAACTCAAGCATCGTGAATTCCGGGTTGTGTTTGTAAGAGATGCCTTCGTTGCGGAAGTTGCGGTTGAGTTCGTACACCCGCTCGAACCCGCCGACGATCAGCCGCTTCAGATACAGCTCCGGCGCGATGCGGGCGTACAGGTCAATATCCAGCGCATTGTGATGCGTGACGAAGGGTTTGGCCGCCGCGCCCGTCGCCAGGGCGGTGAGCATCGGCGTTTCGACTTCGATAAAGCCGCGATCATCGAAAAAGTTGCGGACTTCCCGAACGATCCGCGCGCGCCGCTCAAAAACTTCGCGGCTGGTCAGTTCGCCCGGCTGGCGTTCATGAATGGCCCCGCTCGCAATCAAATCAACGTAGCGCTGCCTGTAACGCAACTCCTTGTCCGTCACGCCGTGATACTTGTCTGGCATTGGCAGCAATGCTTTCGACAGGAATTGCAGCCGATTGACATGAACCGACAATTCGCCGGTTTTAGTAATGAACAGAAAACCCGTGATGCCAATCCAATCGCCCAAATCCAGTTTTTGATACAGTGCCCAGGCATCGTCGCCGACATCGTTTTTGCGAATGTAAACCTGCAGCGCGTGCAAACCGTCAGACAAATGCGCGAATGCAGCTTTGCCCATCAGGCGCATGGTCATAATCCGCCCGGCGATGCGAACCTCGCCGCCTTCTGCCGCTTTCAACTCGGCGTTGACCAGTGCCAGTTCGGCTTCTTCTTTCTTACCGGCATGGTCGCGATACTTTTCGACAAGTTGGGAAACGGTGTGCGAGCGGTCGAAGCGGTTGGTGTAGGCCGTGTGCCCCATCGCCGCGATTTCTTCCAGATGGCGGCGGCGCTGTTGAATCTGATCGTTGTCCTGATCTAACAAGGTGGTGGAACTCCTCAAGAATTGATTTTCTCGATAGGTCACGTTGCCATTACCGGCATTGATGATGATGATGTGACGTGCTATTTGAGCGGCGATTATAGGAACGCGTATTTAAGAGTGTCAACGCAGCTTTCCCAAAGGAGCAAAACTTATGACCATCAAACTCCGTCCCATCCTGATCTTTGCCTTCACGGCGGCGCTGGTTTTGTCATTGGGTCTGGCAGTGAAAGTGGCAGGCCAGCGTTCGCGCGGCGAGCGAGATTCGGCCAAAGAAACCGTCGCCGATGACCAATGGGAATATCTGATCGTCAGCGGCGGAAATCAGAATCTTTCCTCGCTCAGCGGCGAACAGTTTTCCGGGATGCGAAAGCAGCCGGACAACTCTTTCCGCGAAGCCTTCGTGGTGGAACGCAATTTCGACAAGCTGGGCGCAAAGGGCTGGGAACTGGTTTCCGTACACGGCGCGCCAAACGATCCCATCTACTATTTCAAACGGCCCAAGGAAGTTCGTTGAGCCAAACGGTCTGACCCTTTTCAATGAAACCGCATTTACACAGGGCAAACAGGGCGCACATGGTCGCCGCCATTTCGCTGCTGGCCGGATTGGTGTTGTTTGTTTACATCATCCAGCGCATCGGCTGGCAGGAGATCGCCGCGCGCATTCAGACTATCGGCTGGGGATTCCTGCTGCTGCTGGCAGTTTCAGCGCTTCGTCCGCTGGGCCGCGCCTGGGCGTGGTTTCGCTGCTTCGAGCCGAAAACACGGGCGTTGAGTCTGGGCGGTTTCTGGCCCGTGCTGCGCTCGCGGCTGGCGGCGGATGCGATGGGCGTGGTTACTTCCGGCGGACCATTCGTTGCGGAACCTTCGCGGGTTTTCTTTTTCGGCGGGCGGGTTCCAGTAAAAGATGCTTCGGCGGCGGCGGCGGTGGAACTGCTCAGCTACACGTCCTCCTGCGTGCTGTTGCTGCTGGGCGGGATGCTGGCTTTGCTTTTCGATGCCTCGGTCAGCGATTCGATGCGCACGATCCTGATCATCGCTGCGATTCTGACCATTCTGGTGCTGATTTCGATGGCCGTTATCTTCAGCCTGAAGTTCGTCGTCGTTGAACGATTTTGCGAAACCATCAAACGGCTGATTCCTCACGCCGGCTTTCAACGGCTGCTGGATAAAGAACTGCACCAGTTGCTGGAACTGGAAGAGTACATCTTCGATTTTTTCCGCAAACATCCGAAGGATTTTTTCTGGGTGATGCTGGGCGAAGCCGTTTTCCATTTGGCCGGCGTGGCCGAAGTCTTTTTGACGCTGAAGCTGACAGGCGTTTATCCGACGCTGACCGCCGCGTTCATTTTGGAAGCGCTCAACCGGCTGATCAATCTGCTGTTTGCCTTTGTTCCAGCGAAGGTCGGCGTGGATGAAGCGGGCAGTTCCTGGCTGACGGGTGCGCTCGGTTTGACCACGGCGGCGGGCGTAACGCTGGCGATTTACCGAAAGCTGCGGTTGCTTTGCTGGACGGCTGTCGGCCTGATTTGTCTGGCCACGCTGACGAAATCGGCGAAGCGGAGTCTCGCCAACGACCATTGACCAATGGCTAATTTTCGACCGTTTTATGAACGATCAAGAAAAATCAAACCATCCCTCACTCGCTTCCACGCTGCTCAACCTGACCAGCATTTTTGCCGCTGCCGTGGCGATGATTTACTGCAATGGCGGCATAGGCGTCGGCGCTTCGAACCACGTCGGATTGCTGCCAGTGGTGCGGCGGATTCTGAACCCGAATTATCTGCCGGGCGATTTCAATATCGCGCTGCGGTTTTATCACCACAGAGCATTTGCGTATCTGGTTGCTGGCGGATCGTCCTTGCTGGGCGAAGACCGCGCGCTGATCTTGCTGGGCGTGCTGGCGATGCTGGCGATGAGCGCAGCCTTGTTCGGACTCTGCCGCGAACTGGGGTTGTCTCGTTGGGGATTTCTGGTAGTGGCGGCATTTGCGGCGACCAGATTTTCCTGGACGGGCAAAGGACTGGAGCTAAACGAATTTCTCGGCGATCCTGAAGTTATGCCGCCGTTGCTGGCGCATACGCTGGCGCTGCTGGTGCTGGCGGCGTTGATCCGGGAGCGTTACCGGCTGGCGGTGTTTTTGACAGGTCTGACGATTCTGCTGCATCTGCAAATTGGTTTGACGCTGGCGTTGATGACCCTGCCGCTGTATCTGATCAAGCTGCGGGCGTTTGGTTTGAAGGAAACATTCGTCCTGGCTGCACTGGTGATCGTTCCGGCTTCGCCCGCATTATGGCACGTCAGTCATATGTTGCAGCGAGGTTTGGTGAAATCATCAGTCTCATCGGCATATTACATTGATTTCCGTCATCCGCATCATTTTGAGTTGTTTTCAGCGGCGGCAGCCGTCTGGGTGGCAGGGCATCTGGCGGTGATCGGTTTGGCCTACTGGTTCTTACGCCGCCGCGAAAACGAAACCGGCAAGGCGATTGGCAAGTTGCTGGTTTGCTGTGGGACGCTGATTTTCCTCTGCCTGATTCACTTCACGGATTATTACCTGATCAAAAACGATAAATTGGCGCAGGTGCAGTTTTTGCGCCTGACACCGCTGATCACAATTCTGGGAGCAATCTGTTTTGTGCTGCTTGTGAATCACCTGCTGACAAACCGCAGATTGTTGATGTTGGCCAATGTCGCGTTGATCGTCGCGGCGGCGGCCTGGAGCTGGTACTCGCCAAGAAGGCTCGACGTGCCTTACTACTTCGGCGTCCAGCGGTTCGCCGACCAGAAATCCAATTGGGCCGATGTCGCGCGCTGGGTCAAGGCCAATGGCCCGCGTGATACGACCTACCTGGCGCCGCCCGGCAGAAACGGCTTTTCGGTCCTGTCCGAACGTTCGATTGTGGCGGAATTCAAACTCAACCCGGACGGTTCGATGAACCTGGCCGAATGGTTCGAGCGGCTGCGCGATCTTTCCGGCGGCGAGCTTCCCGCCGGGCGCGGCTTCGACAACCGCAGACCGCTCGACAAGGCCTTCGCCAAACTGACAAACGAACAACTGCTGGCGCTCAAACAGAAATACAACGCCGGTTACGCTGTCCTGCCAAAGGATTCGAAGGCGCAATTCGGCGTTGTGTATCAGAACAAGGATTATCGCGTGGTCAAATTACAATGAAGACCGCAGATTTGCTGCTTGCAATTCCTGCTGACTACATTTCCGCTTGCTGACCAATTGCATCCAGCGTTTGCCATCCCAGTAAAGCAGGCCCAGCTTTTCCGCGCCGGGGTCATAACGCACGCGGTTTTCGTCCGGCACGTAATCGCCGATGAACCAGATGCCGTGGATGCGGAGGTAGCTTTGATTCACGCTGATCTGGATGCGCTCGACGGTTTTGCGCTGCTGGCGCTTTTGTTCTTCGTGTTTCCACCTCGCCGTGCGTTTATCTTTGCCGTCGAATTCAGACAGCAGTTTGCTTTGCGGATGGACGTAATAGATTTTTCTGCGCCAGCGTTGTTCGCTTAGCGGGCGGACACCTCGCCGGTCATCGCACACGTAAATCAGCCCGTTTTCGCCGGTGAAGCAATTCAATTCAACAAAATCTTCCAGATGTTGAAACACATGCCGCCCGGTCGTTTTGCGGCGATCCAGATATTTACAGAGTTCGCTATACACCTTGTCCCACGGCCTGCCGACATTGCTTTGCAGAAACCGCTCCAGCGGATTCAGAAAGTCTGAGAACATCTTCGTTCCGCGCCCTTTCGAACTGGGCAGATGCTTCGGCGAATCTTCATACTCGTTGCCGGGATCGTAGCGGTTGATCCGCAGCCTGGTTTTCCTGCTGGGATCGCCGTGACCGTATCGCGGACGCTCGATCACCACTTTCGACATATCTTTTCGCATAAATTTGGCTTTCTACTCAGTTGGCGGATGCGGCGTCAGCCCAAGGGTTGCCGGATTTCGGCTTCGCTGCTAGGCTTTCGCACTCGCATCGCTTCAATTGCACTCATCAACAATTCAAAAGGAGAAACACCAGTGAAAAACTCGCTCACGAGTTTGTTCCGTCTCGTTGCCGGAACCAAGCATCTTTCGTTCTGCTGCCTTCTCAGTTTCATGTTCGCCTCTTCAGTTTTCGGACAGGCTCCCGCAAAGCCGCAGGCTCCCGCGGTTCCCGCGGAACTGACGGTTCCCGCCGGATTCAAAGTTTCTGTTTTCGCCTCGGACGTGACGGGTGGCCGACTGATGGCCGTCAGTCCTGATGGCGTGGTGTACGTGGCGCGCCAGGGCAAAGGCGATGTCGTCGCGCTGCCCGACCGCGACAAGGACGGTAAAGCCGACAAAGTCGAAGTCGTGCTGAGCGGTCTGACCCGTCCGCACAGCCTAGCGTTTCAAAAAGGCTATCTTTACGTTGCGACCAACCCGGCGGTGCTGCGCGTCAAATTCGCCAACGGCAAAGTCGAAGGCACGCCGGAAAAATTCGTTGACCTGCCGGTTTCGACCAGCGGGCATTACACGCGCACGATCGGTTTTGACAAGAGCGGCAAGCTTTACGTTTCCATCGGCTCTTCCTGCAACCTTTGCGAAGAAGACGACGCGCGCCGCACGACGATCATGGTTTACAACGCCGACGGCAGCGGCGGACGCCCCTTCGCCAAGGGTTTGCGCAACGCCCTGGGCATGGACTGGGATCCGAAAACAGGCGTGCTGTGGGCCGATGACATGGGCGAAGACAAACACGGTGAAGAAAAACCCGCCGACGAAATCAACCGCATCGAAGACGGCAAGAATTACGGCTGGCCGTATCTGATCGACAACAACGTTCCCAACTCAAATCTGGAAAATGCCAAAGGTTCGCTGAAAGCCAGCGAAGCTACGCCGCCCGCGTTTTCGCTGGAGCCGCATTCGTCGCCGATTGACCTGCGCTTTTACACTGGCAAGAAATTCCCGGCCAGCTATCGCGGCGCGATGTTCGTGGCGCTGCACGGCTCTTCGGCGACAGCGCGCAAAGAACGCTCGCCGGGCAAAATCGTCCGCATCATTTTCAAAGACGGCAAACCCACCGGCACCGAAGATTTCGTCACCGGCTTTATGAAAGGCGCCGAAATCCTGGGCCGCCCGGCGGGGCTGATCACCGGCGCGGACGGCGCGCTGTACATCTCCGACGACGGCAAAGGTTTCGTTTACCGCGTGACGTACGAAGGGAAATAGCCGGAAAATCAAAAGGCAAAAGTTTCAAGGCAAAAATCAAAAGGGCGGAACGTCCCCATTTACTTTTGCCTTTTGATTTTTGCCTTTTACCTTTTGATTTTCCCTTTAGCCCTTCACACAAACCACCTGCCGCAAGGTGTGCGCAATTTCGACCAGGTCGCTTTGCGCGTTCATCACGTCTTCGATGGGCTTGTACGCCGCCGGAGTTTCGTCAATCACGTCCTCGTCCTTGCGGCATTCAATGCCTTCGGTGGCTTTGGCGTGATCGGCGGTGGTGAAACGGCGCTTGGCTTCGTTGCGAGACATTGCGCGGCCTGCGCCGTGGCTGCACGAATTGAAGCTTTCGGGATTGCCCAATCCGCGAACGATGTACGACCGCGCGCCCATCGAGCCCGGAATGATGCCGTAATCGCCCAGCCTCGCCCGCACCGCGCCTTTGCGTGTAACGAAGACCTCTTCGCCGTAATGCTCTTCGCGCGCGACGTAGTTGTGATGGCAGTTGACCGAAACTTCCGTCAGTTTGAAATCCGGCACTTCGCCCGATTCGCTGACGGCGTCCACCAACTGTTCCATCATCAGCTTGCGGTTGTACATCGCGAATTCCTGCGCCCAACTGACAGCTTCGACATAATCGTCGAAGTGCTCCGCGCCTTCCGTAAAGTAGGCCAGGTCTTTGTCGGGCAGGTTTTTGATGTGCTGGCGCATATCGCCCTTCGCCATTTCGATGAAGAACGTGCCGATGCGATTGCCCACGCCGCGCGAACCGCTATGCAGCATGAACCAGACCTGCTCGTTTTCATCCAGGCAGGCTTCGATAAAGTGGTTGCCGGTTCCCAGCGTGCCCAGATGGTTGACGTGATTGCCGCGATCGAGCTTCGGGTACTTTCCAACAATCGCCTTGTAGCCGATTTCCAACTGCCGCCAGACGCCCTGCTGCCGCCGAGGGATTTCTCCCCAAGCTCCCTTGTCGCGCCGTCCGCCGTGTTCGGTACGCCCGTGCGGAATCGCTTTTTCAATCGCCCGGCGAATGTTGCGCAAAGTGTCCGGCAGATGATTCGCAGTCAAAGTCGTTTGCACAGCCATCATCCCGCAACCAATATCCACCCCGACAGCCGCCGGAATGATCGCGCCTTTGGTCGGGATGACGCTGCCGATGGTTGCGCCCAAGCCCCAGTGAACATCCGGCATCGCGGCCACCCACTTGTGGATGAAGGGCAACTGCGCGACGTTCAGCAACTGCTTTTTCGCTTCGTCTTCCAGCTTCACGCCTTTCGTCCAGGCTTTGACGGGAACGCCATTTTCAACTTCGATCAGGTTGTAATGAGTGTTTTCCATAGAAATTACCTCGCCGCATCTAACAGCTTCTCAAACTCTTTTTGATACAGGTCCTGTACTAAATCTTCCTTTACCCCTATTTTTTGTAGCCATCGCTCTGAAACCAAGGTTAGCTGTTGGTCAAGAATGCCAAATTTATGTGCCAGATGTGTCAATTCCTCAATCATTACCTCACGGCCTTTGATCGTTAAAAGATGCCCGGCTCTATCCCAAAAGTAGTTATGAGCAAGCCAGTTCCTTTGCTTGAGGGCTTGGCGTAAATCAGACTCAAAGGTTGCCTTGATAATACTTGCCTTTAACAACTCATTGATGAGTTGTCCCATAGTTCTTCCAAAAAGAGAGTCAAAAAGCCGCTCGTACTGCGCTTGAGCCACAGTTCCTTTTCCAGGGCCATACTCGGTTCCCAAGAGTATTGCTATTTGGCGCTCAAGATTTTGAGCCTGATACATCGCAAGACCAAATCGCGTGTAAACCTCTTTCACTTGTGTTTCGTCAAATTCGTTTACTACTGTTGGATGCATAAGCTTGCCTTTCTTTGATTTGTTATTCGTGCATGCTCGCGGTCGGATTCGAACCGACATCCGGCTGATCACCGGTCGGACAGTTTATATAACGCGATTCCCTTGCTTGTTTATCCCCGCCTCGTTTTCGGGCCGCTATAGGTTCTGCCTCAACATCTGTCCGTGACCACCGTCCATCTGTTTTGTTGCACCTCTTCCATTTTCAGCAACGCGAGCGGAGTTCAATTTGCCGCGTAGCGGCGGTTGACTTTAGCCCAGCGTTTCAACGCTGGGAATGGGATGGGCGATTGATGCGCGTCGCGTAGCGACGCTTGAATCCGCCTCAATTTCAATCGCCGCTACGCGACGGGAGATTTTCTTGGCTCGCTCACCGTGCGTTGAAACGCACGGCTAAATTCATTCAGCCGCTACGCGGCGGAAAGGAATCGGCAATTCCATTATTTTCCGTCTCATCGCCGGGCATCTTTCGAGGATTGGGAGCGATGGCGGAACGCGGACAACTGGTCGAAAAACTCCGGCAGCCGAGCCTCCCAGCCGCTGTTAAGATACAAACCGACTTCGTCAGCTTCGATTCCCCGGCCGGTCGGTTTTCGCCGTGCGGCTTTGACCGCATAAACTCCTTACCCCTTCTTTCGTTCCGGTAGATTCGGCGTTTGCGGATCAACCACGAACGTCACCCAAAGCTTTAACCCACGCGGCGACCGCGTTGATTCAACTTCCCACAGCTCATCAACGAACCAGTCAGAACCTGAATTAGACCAGTCATGGTCAATGCTCGTCACTTCCCAGCCGTGGCGGGGCAGCAGTTCCAGTAGTTTTTCTCTTTGCGTGGTCATCGTTTTTCCTGGGTTGTCAGTTGATCGCGGCGACAAGGAATCGAAGAAACATTTTCTGATGCGTCTACTATTTCCGCCACTGCCTCTTTCGACGCAGGCAGGATTTGCACCTGCAAAGGCTTTCGCCCGTCAGATTACGATGTAGTTCCTTCAGCATTCGCCGCGAACACCGTCAATGATCAACTCGGTTCATTTGCCGCGTAGCGGCATTTGAATTTAGGCAGGTCGTTTACGGCCTGCCTAAATTCTGACGGATTCAACCGTCCCGATGGGACGGTGATTTTGTCGCTACGCTCGCAGGCCGTAAACGACCTGCCTAAAGTCAGCCGTCTCTACGAGACGAAGAACTACTGGACTTCATTCCCTAAAAATAATAGTTGCGCTGTGAGCCATCATAACGCTTGCTGCTCAGGCAGCATTTCTTGAAACCGGCGACCGGAACCGCAGGAGCACAGGTCGTTGCGTCCGAGCTTTTCAATCAATTCTTTCTTGCCGTGAACCACGCGGCGGCCTCGTTTGACGTGAGTTTCCGAGGGATACCCTTTACGCCGCTTGCTCGTGGGTTCGCTGAAAGCACTCGTTCTCAAATCGTTTTGTTCTGGCCATAAAACCCTCCGGGTTTGCTGCACTGTTCAGAGTGCAGCTTGGGTTAATAACAGGCGCAAGCGCAAAGGCTTACGCAAAAAGTCAGCGCGACAAGGGATCGCCGAAACGCATTGCTCTACCCACTGAGCTACCGCCGCGTCAGTGACGACGCGCGGGCGAGACTCGAACTCGCGTCCGATGTACTTCCGGCTGCATTCGCGCCGATGATCAAAGAACTGTTGTCCTTTTGGCTGAGGACGCTGCTTTAATCGGGTGGCGGTAAGGCGAGCGTCAATAACCTTTGCATCCCGAATTTTGTCCTTTCCCCAAAGGACAAGGTCAATAACGCTCCCCGTACCGCCACCTTCTGCCACTACCTGGCTGAAGACGCTTTCAAATGACTGCGACGACAAGAGGGATGAAACATACGCGCTCTTCTGAACTGAGCTACTGCGCCGCAAGGGAAATGGCGCAGGCGGGAATTGCACCCGCGACCTCGTCGTGTAGTTCCACCGGCATTCGTCGCAAAAGTTTTGGCGACAAGATCGGAGAGAGTTCTCCCCCGTAAGTGAAATGGAGGAGGCGGGGATTGAACCCGCTCGCCTTGCGGCTAACCATGTACTCCCGTCCAGCATTCGCCAAAAGTGATTTCAAAGAACTGAAAAACAGGCCGACCAGGAATCACCGAGACATTGGTCGTTAGTAGCGAATGTAGTCCCGGACAGCATTCGGCCTGAAAAGAAAGCTGGGAAAAGGAAGCTTCGCGCTTCTTGTATGGCGAGCGGGCCGCTCGCGCTCCCAGTTACAACGTCACGGACTCGATGACGCCGATCCAGTGATCGGCGGCCAGGCGTCCGGCGGCGAAGTCGGCGATCACGTCGAAGACCTGATCCGAAAATCCGCCCACGTTCAGGATGTCCGCGCGCTCCTGCGCCTGCGTCGAGCCGTAAGGTTGAATGTCAACGCAGACCATTCGCGCCTGCGGGCTGCGCCGTTTGAATTCGGCCCACTGCTTCATCGTTTCGGTGGCGCTGCCGCCGAACGTGCCGTAACGCGGCGTATCCACCCAGGATTCGTTGTCCGAAACGTAGAGGATCAAATCGCCTTTTGCCCGGCGCTGGTTCAGCAGCGCCAGTGGCGCGCTGCAGTTCGTGCCGCCGCAAGGCAGACTTGCCAGCCGTTCGGCGTTGGTCAGCACGCTGTCGCGCGGGTTCAAGCTGATTTCCAGCGCGCGGCTTTCAAACGGGACGACCTCCGCCGAAGGGTTCTGGCGCAACACCGCGGCCGCGACCAACGCCGCGACATCAATGCAGCGCACCTTGCTGGTTGCGCCGCCACGGTGTCCCGTCACCGGCGAATGCATCGAACCCGAAATATCCGGGAAGACATACACCTTGCCTTCGATTTTCGGGAGGTTGCCGATGGCGATTTCCATGGCGTCCTGCAACGCTTCGCGCACGGCGTGCGGAATTTCGTGCCCGCTGGCGTTCTGATACGCCGCCATCAACTGGTACGGAAAGACGCGCGCTTTGCGAACCGCCTGCGGATCGCGCAACCGTTCCGCGATCAACTCCGGCAATCCCGGCTCCTGAAACACGCCATGCCGCGCGAAGGTGTTCAGGTTCATACGCGTCATCTGCCAGGGGGCGTTGCGCGCAATCTCCGTCCAGTCTTTCGTGCCGAGCGGCAGGCTGGTCAGCATCTGGAAGGGAACCTTTGGCACATCGAGCGATTCGCCCGCCTTGAACTGCTCGAACTGGCGAACCAGCAGAGGGAGCGCGTCGGCGTTGAAATCGCGACCGATGAAATAGCCGTACAGCGCCGCGCGGGCTTCGGTCTTCGGCTTCGGGTGGATCATCTTGACGACATCGGCGAGCGACGGCGACTGACCGACCGAATCCTTGAAGACGGCTTCGTCCGAACGCGCTTCCAGCCATTCGTTGATCAGACGCTTCGGGGCGGTTCCGAGCGATTTGCGGCCAACCGCGCCCGACCGAATCATCTGCACGAAGTTGCGCAGCATCTTGCCGTTATCCATCACACGCGGGAAGACGGCTTTCAGCAGCGAAACGTCCTTGACCGCCAGGACCGCGCAGAGCAGCGCAGGCATATCTTTCATGTTCCCGCGCTCGCGGGCGTACAACGCCAGTTGCGCGATGAAGACCGCGTCCACCTGCTGCGACAACTCGATCACCTTGGCCAATTGCGTTTCGGCGTCGGCGTAAAACGTGTTGTTCAGGCAGCCCGTGACGGCGTATTGCGCAAGCGCCGCTTTCGGCGACAGCTTGTAGGCGCGTCCGCCCGCTTCATTGATGGCGTTGGTCTTCGGCAGCAGCTTGCCAGCCAGGGTTTTGAACAGTTTCTTGTTTGCCATTTCGTTGCTCTCCTTGCTGTTCGTAGTTCCGCCTTCAGGCGGTAGGCTTTCTCACTTACAAAGTTTCTCTGGCCAAGCCAGCCGCCTGAAGGCGGAACTACGAACATGATTTCTTTCGACCATTTGAATCGGCACGAATCATTCCAAAGGATTGCCGGGCCTAAAAACAAATTGTTGGGCGCCGGTAACTTGTTGATCAGATTGAGAATTTTCCGGAGTGCAAACTTTCCCTTGTTCGACTTGGCGATTTCATGATGAGAGATTTAGTATCCCTGTCGCTAAGGAGTTAGATTTTATTCTATGGCTCAAAAAGACGTGGTTTTGATCGGATTACTGGGAGCGAACCTGGATTCGGGTGAAGGGCCGGAGCGTTGGGATCGCTGGCGGCCCACGGTGGCGATTTGCCAACAGGAAGATTTGATCATTCAACGCTACGAATTGCTGTACCAGAAGCGGTACGAAAAGCTGGCGCAAGTGATCATCAGCGACATCCGCGCGGTTTCGCCGGAAACCGAAATTCGCCCGACGCAGATTGAATTCGACGATCCCTGGGATTTGGAAGAAGTCTACGGCGCGCTGCTGGATTTTGCGCGGGGCCAGAAGTTCGATCCGGCGCGCGAAGAAGTCCTGGTTCACATCACAACCGGCACGCACGTCCAGCAGATTTGCATGTTTTTGCTGACCGAAGCCCGTTACTTTCCCGGCAAGCTGATTCAAACCGCGATGGTCAGTCGGGGAGAGCGCGAAGTGATCGGCTGGTATCGGGCGATTGATCTGGATTTGTCGAAATACGACCGCATCGCCTCGCGCTTTGCCAAAGAGCGCGCCGAAAGCGTGACCTTTCTGAAATCGGGCATTCCCACGCGTAATAAACAATTCAACAAGCTGATTGACCGGATCGAGGAAGTCTCCATCCGGTCGCGCAATCCGATTTTGCTGATGGGACCGACCGGGGCGGGGAAGTCGCGGCTAGCGAAGCGGATTTATCGGCTGAAACACGAACGGCACCAGGTGACGGGCGATTTTGTCGAAATCAACTGTGCGACCATTCGTGGCGATGCGGCCATGAGCGCGCTGTTTGGCCACGTCAAAGGCGCGTTCACCGGCGCGCTGAAAGACCGGCCCGGTTTGCTGCGGACGGCGAACAACGGGCTGCTGTTTTTGGATGAAATCGGCGAACTCGGAATTGACGAACAGACCATGCTGCTGCGGGCGCTGGAAGAAAAAGTCTTTTTGCCGCTCGGCGGCGACAGGGAAGTCAAAAGCGAGTTTCAGTTGATTGCCGGAACCAATCGCGATTTGGCCTTGATGGTTCGCGAAGGGCGGTTTCGCGATGATTTGCTGGCGCGCATCAATCTGTGGACGTTCCGGCTGCCGGGTTTGAAAGAACGCGCCGAAGATATTGAGCCGAACCTGGAATTCGAACTGGAGGAATTCGCCCAGCGCTACGGCACGCGCGTCACCTTCAGCCGCGAAGCGCGGGCGAAGTTTTTGAAATTTGCTGTTTCCGCCGAAGCCCGCTGGCAAGGCAATTTTCGTGATTTGAACAGTTCGATTACGCGCATGGCGACGCTGGCTCCGGGCGGCAGAATTTCAACCGAAGTGGTCGAAGAAGAGATTGAATGCCTGTGTCAGATGTGGGCGGAACCGGCGAGCGACGACGCAGAGTTGCTGGAAGCTTTGCTGGGCAGCGAAAAATTGGAAGAGTTGGATTTGTTCGACCGGCTGCAACTGGCCTGCGTCGTCAAAATCTGCCGCGAAACGGGCAGCTTGTCGGAAGCCGGAAGGAAGCTGTTCGGTACATCGCGCGAACGCAAAAAAACGGCAAATGACGCCGACCGATTGCGGAAATATCTGGCGCGTTTCGGGCTGAGCTGGCAGGAGTTGCGGAACCTGAATTAAAAGCTAAGCCCTTTCGTGGATGCTACTTGACAATCTCAAGGCTTGCGAAGAAAGTAACTCGTCGCGTATTCAATCAGGCAGGCAACTCGAATCCGCATTCCCCAGCGCCTGCTTTTCTCATTGGGTTTCATCAACTTGATCGGCAAATTCTCAGGCAAGGCTTGGGATCAGGCTATTTGAATTTGCGCTGGTCGCTGATAGGAGTCGTTTATGGCTGAAAAGATGAGTTGTGTTTCTGTCGCCAGTTCTCCCTTCTTGCGCAAGCGTGCGTTCTCCCCAATCTTCCTCCGCACCTTCACCTTCTTAACAATTTTACTGGTTGGTTTTCTGACCGGTTGGCCGGAGCGGCCAGCTTCGGCGGCGACGCTGCCGTCAGGATTTACTGAAACGCTGGTGGCTGGCGGGATGAGCAGTCCGACGGCGATGGCGATTGCGCCGGATGGGCGCATTTTTGTTTGCCAGCAGGGTGGTCAATTGCGCGTGGTTAAAAACGGCGCGCTGCTGGCAAGCCCTTTTCTGACGGTGACGGTCAGTTCCACAGGCGAACGCGGATTGCTGGGCGTGGCCTTCGATCCGAATTTCACGGCGAATCAGTTTATTTACATCTACTACACGGCGACCACGCCATCGGTTCACAACCGCATCAGCCGGTTCACGGCCAATGGCGATGTGGTTGTGCCGGGCAGCGAACAAATTCTGCTGGACTTGAATAATCTGTCAGCGACCAATCACAACGGCGGCGCGATGCACTTCGGGCCGGACGGTAAACTCTATGTCGCTGTCGGCGAAAACGCTGTCTCGTCCAATTCGCAAACGCTCAACAATCTGCTGGGCAAAATGCTGCGGATCAATTCCGACGGCTCGATTCCGGCGGACAATCCATTTTTCAATCAGGCGACCGGCAACAACCGGGCAATCTGGACGCTGGGATTGCGCAATCCGTTCACTTTTAACTTCCAACCCGGCACGGGCCGGATGTTCATCAACGATGTCGGGCAGGTGACCTGGGAAGAAGTCAACGACGGCATTGCCGGGTCGAATTACGGCTGGCCGAGCTGCGAAAGCCCGTGCAGCCCGCCGAACGCTAATTTCCGCGACCCGATTTATTACTACAGCAATGACGCCAACACGTGCGCAATCACGGGCGGGACTTTCTACAATCCGGCCAGCGCGACGTTTCCGGCGCAATACGCAGGCAAATACTTTCTGGCGGATTTTTGCGGCGGGTGGATCAAATACATTGACCCGGCTTCGCCGCCGGGCGTGGGCGGGGCGACGAATTTCGCCAGCGGATTGTCTTCGCCGGTGGATTTGCAGGTGGGCAGCGACGGCAGTTTGTATTACCTGCAACGCGGCGGCGGCGGGCAGCTTTGGCGGATTCAATACACCGCGAATCAGGCGCCGATGATTTCGCAGCATCCAGTCAATCAAACGGTCAACGCGGGGCAGACGGCGACCTTCAACGTCACCGCTTCGGGAACCGCGCCGCTGACGTACGTCTGGCGGCGAAATAACATGGACATCCCAAACACGAACTCCGCCAGCTACACCACCCCGCCAACCGTGGCGGGCGATAACGGCGCGCAGTACACGGTTTTTGTCAGTAACTCCGCCGGTGATGCGACCAGCAATCCCGCGACATTGACGGTCATCACCAATCAGCCGCCGACGGCGACAATTACGCAGCCGACCGCCGGGACGCTGTACAGCGGCGGCGAGACGATTAACTTCGCCGGGACGGGAACTGATCCTGAAAATGGGACATTGCCCGCGAGCGCATTTACCTGGCGCGTGGATTTCCATCACGACACGCACGAACACCCGTTTATGCAGCCGACCAGCGGCATCACCAGTGGATCGTTCGTCATTCCGACGACGGGTGAAACGGCGGCCAATGTCTGGTATCGAATTCATCTGACGGTGACCGATGCGGGCGGCGCGCAGCATTCGGTTTTTCGCGATGTGCTGCCGCGCACCGTGACGCTGACCGTGGCGGCGAACCCGGTGGGAGCGCGCATCACGCTGGATGGCCAGCCGATGACGACGCCGGTTTCAGTGCTGAGCGTGGTGGGCATCGAACGGGAACTGGGCGTGGTTTCGCCGCAAAACGTCAACGGGCAAATTTATCAATTCGCTTCGTGGTCGGACGCCGGGGCGGCGACACATACGATTTCGACGCCGGCGACCGATACGACGTACACGGCCAGTCTCACGCAGGTTCCGGGACTGATGTTCTATCCGCTGCCGAAACCGATCCGGTTGCTGGAAACGCGCGCCGGATTCACCGGCTGCGACGCGCCGGGCGCGCCGATTCCGGGGGGAACTTCGCGAACGCAGCTTGCGCGGCGAACCTGCGATGGCGTCACCATTCCAGCCGATGCGCTGGCGATTACTGGCAATGTCACGACGGTTCAATCGGGGGGCGGATTCCTGACGCTTTATCCCAGCGATGTCGCACAACCGACCGTGGCCAATTCCAACTATGCGCCGAACGAAGTGCTCAACAATGTGTTTACCGTGGGGCTGGGGAGCGACGGCGCATTCAAGATTTTCGTCACTTCCGACACGCATGCTGTCGTGGATGTAACCGGCTATTACGCGCCGCCAGGTGTCGGAGGATTGTATTTTCATCCCCTGCCGAATCCTGTCCGGCTGCTGGATACACGCCCCGGCGCGCAAGCCTGTTACCAGCCTGGTGCGCCGCTGATTGGCGACGTCGAGCGGATACAAACCGGCGTTGTCCTGTGCGGAGCCAGCATTCCGTTATCGGCGCGAGCCATCGTCGGCAACGCGACGGTGGTGAATTCCAATGGCGGTTTTCTGACGCTGTTTCCGGCGGATGTGCTGAGGCCGGTGGTGTCCAACTCCAACTATTCGACGGGACAGGTGATGAATGCGCCATTCACGGTGGGGCTTTCCGCCAATGGCGATTTCAAAATCTATCCGCAATTTACGACCGATCTGGTGATAGACGTGTCGGGGTATTACAGTCCCGACTCCAGCGACATCAATGGTCCGGGATTGCTCTTTACGCCGCTCGCCATGCCGGTTCGATTGCTGGAAACGCGCGCGGGCTTCAGCGGATGTTCCGCCCCCGGTTCGCCGATCAACGGCAACACGGAATTCACGCAACCGGCGCAGGGAACTTGCGCGGGCGTCAACATCCCGAACACGGCGAAGGCGGTCGTCGGCAATGCGACGGTCGTTAATTCCAATGGCGGATTCCTGACTTTCTGGCCGAGTAACGCGACCAGACCGCTGGCCGCCAATTCCAATTTTGTGACCGGACAGGTTCACAACCGCCACTTCACGGTGGGGCTGGGGCCGGACGGAGCATTCAAAATCTATTCACAATTTACGACGGATTTGGTGATAGACCTGTCCGGTTATTTTGCGCCGTAGTTGCGTCGCAAGTGGAAAATCATTCACCACAAAAGGCACAAAAAACACAAAGGCTTCTTTCTCTGATTTTGTGACTTGTGTGCTTTTTGTGGTGGGATTCCCGGCTTGAAAAACAAGATTCTTCTTTGATCCTTTAACTCAAAACAATGGCCACAAAATCCTTTTCACCCGCACCTCTTTTTGCCTTTGCAATTCTGATTCTTCTTTCCATGGCAGTGATGCTGGCTGGCTGGCAAACCAGCGGTTCGCCGGTGAGCGCCGCGCAAAACGGAAAACACAAGCTTGCCGACTGGGTGGTTGCCAACACGGCGGACGGCAAGGAAGCCGAGTTTCTGGTGATTCTGGCGGAGCAGTCCGATCTGGCCGCCGCGCGCGCCCTGAACACGAAACCGGAAAAAGGCCGCTTCGTGCGCGATACGCTGCTGGCCAAGGCGCAGGCGACGCAGGCGCCGATTCTGGACTGGCTCACCCGGCGCCAGATCGAACACCGGTCGTATTACATCGTCAATGCCATCTGGGTGAAAGGCACGCGCGAAGTGGCCGAAGCATTGGCCGCGCGCGGCGATGTCGCCCGCATTGAAGGCAATCCACGCATCAAAAATGAGTTTGAAGCACAGCCGACGGCGGAGGAAGTTCGCAATGCCGTTCGGCGGTTGAATGAGCGCGCAGCTCCGGCGGCGATCGAACCCGGCGTGAATTTCATTCGCGCGCCGGAAGTTTGGGCGGCGGGCTTTACCGGCCAGGGCATTGTCATCGGCGGCGCGGATACGGGCATTCGCTGGGATCATACGGCGCTGAAAAACCATTACCGGGGCTGGAACGGCGCGACGGCGGATCATAATTACAACTGGCATGACAGCATTCACAGCGGCGGCGGTTCCTGCGGGCCGAACACCACCGCGCCGTGCGACGATGACAATCACGGGACGCACACCGTCGGAACCGTGCTTGGCGATGACGGCGCGACCAATCAAATCGGCGTTGCGCCGGGCGCGAAGTTCATCGGCTGCCGCAATATGGATCAGGGGAATGGCACTCCGGCCACCTACATCGAATGCATGGAATGGTTTCTGGCGCCGTATCCGATTGGCGGGACTGTGGCGCAGGGCGATCCGGCAAAAGCCCCGGACATCACGGCCAATTCCTGGGGCTGTCCGCCTTCGGAAGGGTGTTCGCCCGGAACCCTGCAATCCGCCGTTGAAGCGCAAGCCGCCGCCGGAATTATGATGGTGGTTGCGGCGGGCAACAGCGGTTCGAGCTGTTCGACGGTCAGCGATCCGCCGTCGTTTTACGCCGCTTCGTACACGGTCGGGGCGTTTAGTTCCGCGACGGGGACCATCGCCAGCTTCAGCAGCCGCGGCCCGGCGACGATTGACGGCAGCAACCGGTTGAAACCGGAAATTACCGCGCCCGGCGTCAGCGTGCGGTCGGCGGTTCGCAGCGGCGGGTACTCTTCGTTCAGCGGGACTTCGATGGCAACGCCGCATACCGCCGGCGCGGTGGCCCTGCTGTGGTCGGCGCGGCCGGCGCTGCGCAATCAAATCCAGCAGACCATCAATCTGCTCAATCAATCGGCGGTGGATGTGCCTTTCACCGCATGCAGCAGCAGCGGCGTCCCGAACAACGTTTACGGCTGGGGACGGCTGGACATCAAGGCGGCCGTGGATGCTTCCGCCCCGGCGTGCAATTACTCGATTCTGCCGTCGGCGGCGGCGGTGGCGGCTGGCGGCGGCAGCGGTGCGGTCAGCGTGATGGCGGACGCCGGATGCAACTGGACGGCAACGAGCAATGCGCCGTGGATCACAATACCCGGCGGTAATGGCGGCACGGGCAATGGCACGGTGAATTACAATGTTGATTTGAATCCGGGCGCGCAGCGCGTCGGGACGATGACGGTCGCCGGGCAAACCTTCACCGTGACACAGGATGCAACCGGATGTCCGGTCATCACCGTCAACCCTGCCACCTTGCCGAACGGCTTTACCGGCGCGGCATACAATCAGACCCTGACGCAAACGGGCAGCGTCAGCGCGATCACCTGGAGCGTTATCGCAGGGGCTTTGCCAACCGGGCTGAACTTGTCGGCGGACGGCGCGCTGTCTGGAATCCCCACCGCCACCGGCGTGTTCAATTTCACTGTTAAAGCCACCGATGCCGGAACCTGCATGGGCGCGCGCGCCTACACCGTGGTCATCAGCGGCAACGGGTTGATGTTTTATCCGCTTGCGCACCCGGTGCGCCTGCTCGACACGCGGGCCGGACAGAGCGGCTGCGATGCGCCGGGCGCAGCGATTCCCGGCGGAACTTCGCGCACGCAAATGGCTGCCGGGCGCACCTGCGATGGCCTGACGATTCCCGCCAACGCCTCAGCGCTGACCGGCAACATCACCACGGTCGAATCGGGCGGGGGCTATCTGACGCTATACGCAAGTGATGCCGCGCAGCCCATGGCCGCCAATTCCAACTACGGTCCCAATGAAGTTCTCAACAACCTTTTTACCGCCAAACTCGGCGCGGGCGATGGGGCGTTCAAGATTTTCGTGACTTCGGCGACACACGTCGTGGTGGACGTGACAGGTTATTTTGCGCCGCCCGCGGCAAATGGCTTGTATTTCCATCCCTTGCCGAAGCCTGTGCGCCTGCTGGATACGCGGGCCAATTTCAGCGGGTGTTCCGCGCCGGGCGCACCAATGCCTGGAGGCGTGGATACCGTGCTGACGCTGCCCGGCTCCTGCGAAGGCGTGACGCTTCCGGCCAGTGCCAAAGCCATCGCCGGCAACATTACGACGGTCAATTCGCAAGGCCCTGGATTCCCGTATTTGACGCTTTTCCCGGCGGATGCGACGCGGCCGCTGGCGGCCAGTTCGAACTATCTGCCCGGACAGGCGATGAACGCGCCGTTCACCGTGGGACTTTCCGCAACGGGCGGATTCAAGGTTTATCCCACGACACAAACGGATCTGGTGGTTGATGTGTTGGGTTATTACAGCGCGGAAGCGACGGACGTGAACGGCACCGGGTTGCTTTTCAGCGCATTGCCGAAACCGGTCCGCCTGCTGGAAACGCGCGCCGGGTACACGGGTTGTTTCGCGACGGGCGCGCCGCTGCTGGCCGACATTATCCGCACCCAGACCGCGCGCGGATTGTGCAATGGCGAAATGATTGCCGCCAGTGCGCTGGCAGTCATCGGCAATGCGACAGTCGTCAATCCAGGCAGCGGCTTTCTGACCTTCTGGCCCAGTAGCGCCGCTCAACCCACTGTCGCTGCGTCGAACTTCACCACCGGACAGGTGTTCAATCGTCATTTCATCACCGGTCTGGGTGGGGATGGCGCGTTCAAGATTTCCCCCTCGGTGACCACCGATCTGGTGATTGACCTGTCAGGATATTTTGCGCCGTAAGCTGTGTGCGCATCGCTTGCAGCGTTTAGCTCTGGTAGCTCTGGCAGCTCTGACAGCTCTGACAGCTCTGGCAGCCCTGGCGCGCGCGCGTTTCAGCTTTCAACAGGGTAGCGCGATTTCGTCGTGGGCGCTCACCGGCTATCAATCGGGTGCGTGATCGAAGTCCAGCACGCTGGAAGCGATGCGCACCCAGCTTCTCTTTTATTTCCATGAGGCCTGATATGAAGGATATGAAAAGGATGATTCGCTTCGCTCATCGCTCCGCCGGACGGTTTCCGGGAATGATTCGTTATGGAGTCGGCGGAATCGCTCTGCTTGTGATTGTTGGAACCGCATTGGGGCTGGCGTCGGCTTCCTTTGCCGCTCGCGTGCAGCGGATGTTTGCCGTGCAGACGCAACCGCAAATCGGGGTCAGATTTCCGGCCAGCCAGGCTTCCAGTGTCGCCGGCGCTGGTATTTGGCGTGAAGAGAAACAGGCAGGGAAGCCGCGCTCTTTCCGGTTAAACAGCGAGGCGCTGGCAAAGGTCCTGAACACTGCGCCCATGGAAGGCGCGAGCGCGCTGTCCGACAGCCGCGCCATTCTCAGTCTGCCCATGCCGGACGGAAATCTGGCGCGGTTCCAGGTGCAGGAATCGCCGATTATGGAACCTGCGCTGCGCAAACAATTCCCGGAAATCAAAAGCTATCGCGGGCGGGGAATTGACGACCCGGCGGCGACTATGCGCTGCGACTGGTCGCCGCGCGGGTTGCACGCGCTGGTGCTGGGCGCGGCGGGCGCTTTCACCGTGCTGCCGCCGGATGAATCGGACTTATTCGCCTATGCCGCGACTTCGGCGGACGGGCTAGCGGATCAATGGACTTGCGGCATGAACGAAAGCAAGGTCTTGAAACAGGGATTGCACGGGCCGCAGCGTCCGGCCGCCAGCGTTGGCGAGACGCTTCGCACCTACCGCATCGCCGTCGCCGCAACCGGCGAATACACGCTGGATGCGAATCTGGGCGGCGGTTCAACGGCCAGCGCCATCGCTTCGATCAATACCTGGCTGAATGGCGTCAATGCGATTTACGAAAAAGAACTTTCCGTCCGGCTGATGCTGGTCAGCAATACGCTGGAAACGCCGATTATCTTTACTGACGCGGGCACGGACCCGTTCAGCAACGGCAACACCACCACGATGGTCAATCAGGTTCGGACTGTGTTGCGGGATAGTGTCGGCGCAGCCAATTTCGATGTCGGCCATGTGCTGGGAACGGGCGGCGGCGGCGAAGGTTTGGTCGGCGTGGTTTGCAATAACAACGACTTCAACAGCGACGGGTTGGGACCGGCCAAAGGCGGCGGCGCCACTCTGATGGCTGGCCCCGTGGGCAACGCTTCATTTATCGGCGGCCTGGCGCACGAACTGGGCCATCAATTTGGTGCGACACACACACACAATGCCGGCTCGATCATTTGCGGCAGCCTGCGCACGCCCAGCACCGCCTATGAATCCGGTGGCGGCCTGACGATCATGGGATATGCCGGGTTGTGTACTCCGGACAACATCACCAACTCGCGCGAGCTGCGCTTTCACAGCGGCAGCTTCCAGCAGATTACCAGCTACATCAACGCCTCTGCGACCTGCGCCACGACCGGCGCGACAGGGAATAATCCGCCGGCCATCAGCGGCGGCGCGGATTACACCATTCCAAAGAACACGCCGTTCACCCTGACGGCAACGGGCAGCGACCCGGATGCGGGCGATACGGCGAATCTGCTTTACACCTGGGAACAACTCGACGCGGGCGGCGCGCTCTACAGCAATCCGCCCTACAACGACAGCGGAGATTTCATCTTTTCGACGCGCCCGATCTTTCGCCCGTTTTCGCCCAGCTCGCTGCCGTCGCGGACGTTTCCCAGCCTGACTTACATTTTGAACAATGCCAATAATCCGCCGGATGTGGTGGGCGGGTTGCAGACGGCGGAAGAATTGCCACAGGTGCAGCGCCAGCTCAATTTTCGCGTGACCGCGCGCGACCAGCGCGGCGGCGTCAATGACGATCCGGTGCTGTTAACGGTGGATCCAGGCTCCGGCCCGTTTGCCGTGACCACGCCAAACACCGCAATCACCTGGATGGGCGGCGCGCAGCAGTCCGTCACCTGGAATGTCAATGGCACCAGCGCCGCGCCAGTCAGTTGCGCAAACGTCAAAATCACGCTTTCGACCGATGGCGGCCAGACTTTCCCGATCACGCTGATCGGCAGCACGCCCAATGACGGCAGCGAAACCGTGACCGTTCCCATCGGCATCTTTTCGACCGGCGCGCGGGTCAAGGTGGAAGCCATCGGCAACATCTTCTTCGACATTTCCGACGCCAGCTTCACGGTCTCGCCCAGCGGCAGCGAAATGGGGGTCAGCGGCATCAGCCCGAAAGTCGGCAACGCCGGAATGAGCGTGATCATCACCGGCATCAATTTCACGGGCGTGAATGCAGTCAGATTTACCAACAACGTCAACGCCACATTTGCCGTCAACAGCAACATGCAGATCACCGCCACGGTGCCGGCGAGCGCGGTCAGCGGGCCGATCACCATCAGTAAACCCGGCGCGTCCGATGTGCAGTCGGAAAACTATATTGTTTGCCCTTCGCCGCCGGTGACGCTGGCCGTGGACGACGGAGCGCCTGAAAACGCCTTCCGTTTCGGCGCGGTGGGCGGAACGACTTATTACGTCACACGGCTGACTCCGGCCAGCTATCCGGCAACACTCAGCCAGGTTTCAATCTATTTCGATTCAGTTTCTGCGGTGACCACAGGCACGTCCATAACGGTTGTGGCCGGAGCAAATACGGACGGGAACCTCAATATCAACAGCACGTCGTTCCAGACCATCGGCACAACGGTGGGCACGCTCAATCAATTCAGTAATTATCCTGTCACGCCGATCACCATCAATTCCGGGGATTTCGTCGTCGGCTTCGGCATTGCCTTCAACTCCAATGCCTTTCCGGGCGTGTTGGATACATCGTCGCCGGACGCCAATCGTTCCTATGTCTCGACGGATGGAAACAATTTCACCACGGTTGCGGACTTGGGGATTGGGGGAATCAACGGCGATCTGGTCATTCGCGCTCAGGTCTTCACGGGGAATTGCAGCGGCAGCGGATGCAGTTATTCGCTGATGCCTGGGACGCAGAATTTTCCATCGGCGGGCGGCGGCAATATGGTTAACGTCATCGCTGATGCGGGTTGTCCCTGGACTGCGGTCAGCAATGCCGCCTGGATCAATGTCACCGGCGGCAGCAGCGGCATTGGCAATGGAACGGTTGGTTACACTGTTTTAGCCAATCCCGGTCCGCAGCGCACCGGCACCATCACCATTGCCGGGCAGACTTTCACCGTCACACAGGACAGCGGCTGCGTCTTTTCAATCTCGCCGATGATGCAGAATTTTGCCGCCGGCGGAGGCAACGGCTCGGTCATGGTGACGGCGACTGTCGGATGCGGCTGGGCCGCAACGACCATGGCCCCCTGGATCAGCATTACGGCAGGCAACGGCACGGGCAATGGCACGGCCAGTTTCAGCGTGGCCGCCAACACGGGCGCGCAGCGCAGCGGCACGATCAGCATCGCGGATCAGACCTTTACCGTGATGCAGGACAATGGTTGTTCCTTCAGCATCGCACCCGTTTCGCAGAACTTCAGCGCCGCGGGTGGCAGCAGTTCCGTCGGCGTGACGACCGAATCAGGTTGCAACTGGACGGCGGCGTCGAATGACGCCTGGCTGACGGTGACCGGCGGATCCAGCGGTTCCGGCAACGGCGTGGTCGGTTATTCGGTCGCGGCCAACACCGGCAACGCGCGAACCGGCACAATTACGATTGCCGGGCAGACGTTCACCGTCAATCAGGATTGCCCTGGCTTCACCATCACGGCGCATCCGAACAATGCAATCGCCTGTGCCGGCACACCGGCGAGCTTCTTTGTGACTGCTTCGGGCGAAGGGCCGTTCAGCTATCAATGGCGCAAGAACACCGTCAACATCGAAGGCGCAGTCAACAGCACCTATTCGATTGGCGTGACCGCGTCCGGCGACGCGGGAACTTATGATGTGGTGGTGACCGGCTCCTGCGGTTCGATTCCCTCGAACCCGGCCACGCTGACCATCAACACCTCGCCGAACGTGACGACCAATCCCGGCAATCAAAGCGTGACGGTGGGCGCGACGGTCAACTTCAACGCCGCCGCCACCGGCACTCCAACGCCGGGCGTGCAATGGCAGGTGAGCACCAACGGCGGTTTCAATTTCACCGATCTCATGGGCGAAATGAATCCGACGCTGACCTTGACCAATGTCACGCTGGCCCAGAACAACACGCAGTATCGCGCGGTTTTTACCAATAGCTGCAACATGGCGCAGACAAACGCCGCGATCCTGTCAGTCGCCTGTCCCACGATCACGGTGACCCCCGCGCCGCTGCCCACCGGAACGGCGGGCACGCCGTACAGCCAGCAACTGACCGGCAATGGCGGAACCGCGCCGTATTCATTTGCCGTCAGTTCGGGAATTCTGCCCAACGGGGTGACGCTTTCCTCCGCGGGACTTTTGTCCGGCACGCCCGTTGGAATGGGGACATTCAACTTCACCGTTCAAGCCACCGACGCCAACGCCTGCCCGGGCACGCAGGTTTACGCGCTGGTCATCAATCCGGCCTGCGGCACGCTGACGATCAGTCCGGCCAGTTTGCCCAGCGGCTTCGTCGGAACGGCTTACAACCAGACGCTGACCGGAAACGGCGGCACCCCCGCCTACACCTTCACCGTCAGCGCCGGCGCGCTGCCTGGCGGACTGAACCTGGCTTCCGGCGGCGCGCTGACCGGCACACCGAACGCCACCGGCACATTCAATTTCACCGTCCAGACGACGGATGCGAACACTTGCACGGGCACGAAAGCGTACACCATTGTCATCGGCGGCAGCGGTTTGCAGTTTTATCCGTTGCCCGCGCCGGTGCGGCTGCTCGATACACGCAGCGGCGTCACCGGATGTGTCACCGGCGTCGGCACCATCGCCGCCGGTTCCACACGAACCCAGGCCGCGCGAACTGCCTGCTCCACGATTCCGGCCAACGCCACGGCCGTCATCGGCAACATCACCGTCGTGCCATCGGGGCCGGGTTTCCTGACCCTGTTCCCCAGCGACGCAACCCAACCCACTGTCGCCAATTCCAATTTCAACGCCGGAGAAGTGACCAATAACTTTTTCACCGTCGGACTGGGAGCGAGCGGGCCGGATGCCGGCGCGTTCAAGATTTTCACCAGTGCGACCACGCACGTCATCATTGACCTGACGGGGTACTATGCGCCGCCGGGCGCGGCCAATTCTGGAGGCTTGTATTACCATCCGCTGCCCGCGCCGGTGCGGCTGGTGCAGACCTTCCCCGGCGGAACCGGCTGTTTCCTGAATGGCTCCCAGCAACTTCAGGGAACCAACAACCCGAACGCCGATCCGTCGCTCGATCTGTTGGTGGAAGGCCGCGGCGCCGGATTGCCCTCGCCCTGCAATGGCATCCCCGGCGACGCCACCGTGCTGGTCGGCAATGCGACAACGGTTTTCCCGAACGCGCCCTCCGGCTTCGGGTATTTGACGATCTATCCCAGCGACGCGACGCGCCCGACGGTGGCCAGTTCCAATTACGGATCGGGCGACATCATCAACGGGCCGTTCGCCGTCAAACTGGGCGCGGACGGCAAGTTCAAGGTGTTTACTTTCTCAACGACGCACCTGGTGATAGACATTTCGGGGTATTACAGCGCCAGCCCGAGCGACGCCAACGGCGCTGGGCTGCTGTTCAACCCGTTGCCGAAACCGATGCGCCTGCTGGAAACGCGAAACATTCCCGGCTTCCCACTCACAGGTTGCTATCAACCCAAAGCGCCCATTGTGGGCGGAACCGGCGGCATCCGCACGCAGCAGGTCTGGGGGCTGTGTTCAGATCAACCCATCACAATTCCAAACACCGCGCGAAGCGTGGTGGGCAATGTGACCGCCATCAATCCCGTGAACGCAGGCTTCGGCACCTTCTTCCCCGGAGATGTCGCCACTGCACCCACGGTCGCGACCACGAACTATCCCTTCCCAGTGACGTTCGGCTACAACCGGCATTACTACGTGGGGCTGAGTCCGGTAGACGGCACGTTCAAGATCCTGACGCAGTTCACCAGCGATTACATCGTGGATGTGTCGGGGTACTTCGCTCCGTAAACTGGAACTGATCAATGGAGTGCTGGGCCAGAGCGATCCTAATGGCGCAGCACCCCATTGTCGAAATGATGGCCGGAACGACACGCTATCGCTGGTATCTCCAATCAAACTGCCGTAGGATGCGCCGCGTCGCCTCATTTGACGTGCCTCAAGTCAGCCCCGGAAAAGGACGATACAATGCAAGACAGCACAAACTTGATGCTGGTGGTCGCGCTGACGCTCGCCATCGTTTTCTTGATTGTTCAGTATTTCTCAGCCAGACAGCGCGAGGCATCGCAAAAAGAAACTATCGGTCAGCTACAGACACAGATTGAATCGCGCGCGCAGCAACAATATGAGTCCTGGCGCGTTCGAGAGATTGCAGCAATTCACCAGCAGCAACGGGACATTGCAGTGCGAGAAGCCAGCGTTGCACTGCAACAATGGAAGAGCGAAAACGAGTTGCTTATCCGAAGTGATGCCATCGGTCGAAGCCAGTCTGTCATTGTCGGCAAAGTCACGGAACATGTGGTTCCGTACCTGCCTGATTTCAAATTCAATCCCAAAGATGCGCGATTTGTCGGAAGCCCAATTGATCTGATGGTCTTTGATGGACTGGACGAAGACGAATTGCGCAACATCTTTTTCATTGAAGTCAAAACCGGTGCATCGTCTTCCCTCAATTCCCGGCAAAGACAGATCAGAGACGCCGTTCAGGCTGGGCGCGTGAAATGGATCGAACTGCGGGTTGACCGGCAGGACTCGGCGAATGGCAAACTGTTTTGACCTTTTGCTTCACAACTTCACAACTTCACAACTATGAATACGGCACTCATTCGCAAACAAACGCCCGAAGAGCGGGAACTGGAAAAGAAAAGGGGCGAACTGGCATTGCTTGAAGCCGAATTGGCTGAACGCGAGCTTGAACGAGTCACGCTACAGGCTGAACTGCACGTATTCGAGCGACGCTATTTGCGCATCGTTGGTGTTCGTTATGCCGAACTTGACGAGATCAACGCGCAAATTGCGGAGGCTCAGTCGCGCCTGCATCCTAATAACAAGGCAGCCCAAGAAGAGGCCACACAAACTCGCGAGCAGGCGCAAGAATCGGCGGATGCTGCACCGGATGCACAATCGGTTGAACCACACCAAAAGTTCCGACCTTCCGATGATCTAAAAAAGTTGTATCGCGACCTGGCTCGGAAACTTCACCCTGATCTTGCCACTGATCCACAGGAACGCGAGCGCCGTCATCAGTTGATGGTTGAAGTCAATCGCGCCTACGAAACCGGCAACGATGAGCGGCTGCAAGCCATTTTGCGCGACTGGCAGCGCAGCCCGAAATCAGTCAAGGACGAAGGCGTTGGTGCGGAACTCGTTCGTCTCATTCGCCAGATTGCTCAAGCAGAGGAGCGCATTGCGGCGATTGATGTGGAGATTGCGGAACTGAAAGCGTCGGAACTGGCGGAACTGAAAGCCAGAGTCGAACGAGCTGAAAATGAAGGTTATGACCTGCTGGCGGAAATGGCCGCAGAGGTTGATGAAGGAATTATCCGTGCGAAAGTCGAAGGCTACGACGTGCTATTGAAACTGGTCAGGAAACTGGGTACAGAATGAAATCATCATTGGAGGTGGTCGTGATGAGTGACAATCATAAGAACGAGCAGAGGGGGCTTGTTCAGTCAGTCAGTGGTGGAATATCCACTCGGTCAACAAATTTGGTACGGCGTGGGCTTTCCCAATTGGTGAAGCGTGAGCCTAGGGTCGTCAGTTTTCCAGAAGACTGTTCAGTCGGGACACTCTATACCGTAAATGACAGCATAGAAATCTGGGAAAAGAAGCGGTGGGAAGAAATTGGGAAAGCATTCGGCGATGTTCTTATCCCTCCAGGGAAAAAGTTGATTCTCGACGCCAAGAAGCGAAAGTACGAATACGCTATAAAATCGGAAGACAATGGGCATTCACAGGAATGCAATCATTTCTTTGACAGTTTCCCCATAACAATTCCTCGGCCCAATGACCTTCAAGGGTTAGAACTTGGGTATAGCCTTAACTGGTTGCCTGCAAAAAATGGAATGTCTGAAGGCATTGAGCCGATTGAACGATTAACGGGATTGGAATGGCTTAGCCTCTCGGAAACCTCGATTGATAACCTGCTCTTTCTGGAAAATCTAACTCAACTACGTGGACTAGAAATATGGGGAACCAATATTTGTCGTTTAGCGCCATTACATAAACTGACCAATTTGCGCTATCTCAGCCTTCAAGTGACAGAGTTTTTTGATCTTGAGTACTTCGAGGGGTTAGTAAATCTTGAAATCCTTCATATCCACATGAATGAAGATTTATTCGAACTCGCGGGTTGGTATCCAGCTTTTGATGTGGAGCTAGAGTGCTTAAAGGGGCTAAAGAAGCTACGCCTCCTTGATTTACGAGGTCTTAATATTGGCGGAAGCGTTGAGGCGATAAGAGAAGAACTCGACCTGCCTAATTGCGAAATATGGATTTAAGAGGGTTTTGAATTCCGTGCTCCTCTGGGGATTATAATGCTGCCGTCGAAGCAAAGGAGAAACAAATCAATGCAAAATGCTCAAGAAATCTACACGACTTCAATCTCCCAAATGCCGCCTGGCGAGAGGCTACGATTGGCCGCGATGATTCTGGCTGAATTGACGCACGCCGAAATCGAGACCGCGCCGCGCCAGTCAGTCCGCCAGATGGTTCAGGAAATGCCTGCCGGGAGATTATTCAAAACCTCTGCCGACGCCGACGCATATCTGGAAATGGAGCGTGATTCGTGGGATCGCTGAACTTGCCAGCGTCCGGTGTGGTTTACATTGACACGGCTCCGGTCATTTACACCGTTGAGCAGCATCTGGATTATTTCGCGCTGCTTGAGCCGCTCTGGGCGGCGTCAGAATCTGGGCAAATTCAGGTAGTTAGCAGTGAACTGATCCTGTTGGAAGCGCTGACCGGAGCATTGAAGCGGAATAACCTGCAGCTTGTCGCCGATTACGAAAGAGTGCTGACCGCGTCTGAAATGAATCTGATTCCAGTTTCGGCGGCGTTGTTGCGCGACGCGGCTGGTTTGCGTGCGTCAATCAATCTGAAAACTCCCGACGCGATTCACGCAGCCTGCGCGCTTGCCAGCGGCTGCGTGCAGTTGATTACGAACGATAAGGATTTGAAGCGCGTCAAAGCGCTCAATGTGATCGTATTAAGTGAGGTCATCTAAAATGAAAGCGCGCTCAGCAACAGCGCGGTTCACACTGGAAATTCAGCTTTCGGTGCGTGACAGCCGTTTTTGTTCTGGAGGGTTTGAACGCGCCGCCAGAACCAAACCGCACGCTGAAACGTGCAGCGGCGCGGTTCAAAAACCTACCGCGAAAAAGCCTTAATTATGAATTCGACTTTAGACAAAGCGCGGCTGGGCTTTGAACCCAGCCGCGCTTGGGGTAGTTGTTATGTGTGAACAAAAACAAACCGACCCCGACGCATCTTAATTCACTGACGGACTTTCGTCAGCAAGTCTACGCGCTGTTTG
>JAJNQA010000001.1 GCA_021155085.1 Heliomicrobium sp.
TGGAACGTTCTTCCCCGGCAACGTGGGAACGGCGCCGACGGTGGCGACGACGAACTATCCGTTCCCGGTGGTGTTCGGCTACAACCGGCACTACTACGTGGGCTTAAGCCCGACGGACGGGACATTCAAGATCCTGACGCAGTTCACCAGCGATTACATCGTGGATGTGTCCGGGTACTTCGCGCCGTAATTGCCCGGGATTTCAACCCAAACTAAAACCCGATCAGGCAGGAACGATATGGCATTGGTGCGATGTCGTTCCTGCCTTTTTTTCTTCAGGGTGAAGATGAAAAGGGCTGGCGCGGAAAACAATGTTGACTTGCCCATGGGCAGCAATTACATTGCGACTTCTCAAGCAACAACCAGGATTTTCCTCTTCCACCAGTAAAAAAATAGGAGACAAACATGTTCCCCCAAAACTACCGATTTCCACTCTTTCGCCAGATTCACCAAAGCCAGCGCCAACAATCGAAAGCATTTATCTTTTTAATTGGTTGGATGATGATTGCGCTGATGACGTGGGGGCAAATTGTTTCGCTGGCGCAAAGCGCGCAAGACGTGCGCACTTTGACGCCGGAACAAGCTGTCGAACGCGATCTGGCGGGCGGTCAAAGCCATGCTTATCAGGTGACGCTCAGCCCAGGACAGTACTTGGAAGTCGCGGTTGCGCAACGCGGTATTGATGTGGCGGTGACCTTGGCGGGAGCGGACGGCAAGCGTATCGCGCAATTCGACAATGACAGCCGCGGGCAAGGACAGGAACTGGTCACTCAGGTGGTGGAAGCCGCGGGCAGCTACCGGCTGACGGTGGCGGCTTCGCTGAAAGATGCGGGAGCTGGGCAATACAGCATCCGGCTGGCCACGCCGCGCGCGGCAACCGCGCCGGAGCGCACCTTGCAGGAATCGCGCAAACTCAATGACGAAGCGCTGGCGCTTTCCGCCGGCGCGAAACACGCCGAAGCGATTACCGCCGCCGAGCGCGTTTTGGCATTGCGCCAGCAAGCTTTCGGTCAGGAACATCCGGAAGTCGCGCTGGCCCTGAATCTGCTGGCAACGGTTAATCGCAACAAGAGGGATTTACCGCAGGCCGAACAGTTTTATCTGCGCGCCGTGGCCATGGCTGAAAAAACCATGTCGCAAAGGCAGGCGGATCTGGCTGGCATCCTGATCGAATTCGGCAGCTTTTATCTGGCCAAGGGCGATTTCGTGCGTGCTGAGACGCAGTACCTGCGCGCACAGGAAATTTGGGAACGAACGATTGGGCCGAATCATTTGAGCGTCGCCAGAGTGCTGAACAATCTGGGCGTGATTTACGGCCAAAAAGGAGAAGGCGCCAAGGCGGAACGAATATTGAAGCGCGTGCTGGAAATCAGAGAGCGGGCATTGGGGCCGGAAAGTCCCGTGCTGGTCAATACGCTGCTCAGTCTGGGCACGCTCGCAGGCAATGCAGGGGAATACAATCAGGCGGAAGTGTTTTACCAGCGCGCGCTGAAGATCGTGGATAAAGGCCCCGGACAGGAAACGCCCCAGATTGCCAATCTGCTCAACAGTCTGGCTGGCATTTACGTTTATAAAAAAGATTTTGCACGGGCGGAGCCGCTTCATCTGCGGACACTGGCAGTTCGCGAAAAGCTGCAAGGGCCAGAGCATCCGGATGTGGCGGAATCGCTGACCAATCTGGCTTCGCTGTACGCAGTGCAGGGCGATTACGCCAAAGCCGAACCGATGCATCAACGAGCGCTGGCGATTCGTGAAAAATCGCTGGGGCCGAATCACCCAAATGTCCCGACGATTCTGGTAGAAATGGTGCGCGATGAAATCGCGCAAAATAACCTCCGTCAGGCGATCACTTCGGAAACGCGCGCAACGGCAGTCAGCGAACGCAATATCGCGCTGAACCTGGCCGCCGGTTCCGAAAGCTCCAAGCTGGCTTACTTGTCCACGCTGAGCAGGGAAACCAATCAAACCGTCTCGCTGCACGTAAAGTACGCGCCCAAGGATGCGGATGCACGGCGTCTATCCTTAACCACTCTGTTACAGCGCAAAGGCCGGGCGCTGGACGCCATGACCGACAGCATCGCCAGCTTGCGCCGCCGCGCCACGCCGGAAGATCGCGCGCTGCTGGATCAGTTGAAAACCACGCGGGCGCAACTGGCTCGCTTGGTGCTGAACGGCCCGCAGCGCACGACACCCGCCGAACATCAAGCCCAGATCAAAACGCTGGAAGAGCAGCGCGAAAAGCTGGAAGACCAGATCAGCCGCCGCAGCGCCGAATTCCGCGCGCAATCGCAACCCGTGACGCTCAGCAGCGTGCAGGCCGTCATCCCGGCTCGCGCGGCGCTGATTGAGTATGCCGCCTATCGTCCTTACAACGCGCGGAACACCGGCCCGGAAGATGAATTGGAAGCGCCGCGTTACGTCGCCTACATCGTTCGCAGACAAGGCGAACCGCAATGGGTGGAGCTGGGCGCAAAGCAGCCCATTGACGACGCGATAGACAAATTGCGAAAAGCCTTGCGCGACCGCAAACGGCGCGATTACAAACGGCTGGCCCGTGCGGTTGACCGTCTGGTGATGCAACCCATCCGCCCGCTGCTGGGAACCACGCGCCGCGTTCTGGTCGCGCCCGACGGCAACATCAACCTGGTTCCTTTCGCCGCATTGGTGGATCAGAACAATCGTTTTTTGGTTGAGCGCTACAGCTTCAGCTATCTGACCAGCGGGCGCGACCTGCTGCGGTTGCAGGTCAAACAGTCCAGCAAACAGACCGCGCTGATTGTCGCCAATCCCAACTTCGGGGACGACGCGAAAGATAAGCCAGCGTCGGAACGCATCCTGCGTTACAAGGCGGGCGTGCAATCGGCGGAAGTCAAAGGTTCCGCCATCACTCAGGCATATTTTCCGGCTTTGCCCGGAACGGCGGGCGAGGCGCAAGCCCTCAAGTCCCTGCTGTCCGGCGCAAGAGTGCTCACTCAGAACGAAGCGACCGAAGCGGTTATCAAACAAGTCAGCAGTCCGAACGTCCTGCACGTCGCCACGCATGGCTTTTTCCTGGAAGACGTCGTGAAGCCGCAAACTGGCGCTCGACAGGCGGCGGGCGCATCGTCTCAACCCGTTGAAAATCCGCTGCTGCGTTCCGGGCTGGCGCTGGCCGGAGCCAACCAACTTAAAAGCGGCCCCGCCAATGAAGAAGACGGCATCCTGACCGCGCTGGAAGCCGCCGACCTGGATTTATGGGGAACCAAACTGGTCGTGCTTTCCGCCTGCCAAACCGGCATCGGCGATGTGAAAGACGGCGAAGGCGTTTACGGTTTGCGCCGGGCGCTGGTGTTGGCCGGTTCAGAATCACAGGTGATGAGCTTGTGGTCAGTGTCTGATTTGGCCACGCGCAACCTGATGATCGAATACTACCAACGCCTGCAACGCGGCGAAGGCCGCACCGACGCGCTGCGCCAGGTCCAACTCGGTTTCCTGCGCCGCCTGACGCGCGGTGCCGCAAAACCGGGCGCGGCAGCCGATTACAGCCATCCTTACTATTGGGCGGGATTCATTCAGTCCGGAGAGTGGCGGAGTTTGGAAGGCGAACGATAAGATGGCCACTGGGAGCGCCATCGTCATGATCGCGCTCCCAGCCGGTTAAAGCGGAATATTGCCGTGTTTGCGCGGCGGATTGGTGTCGCGTTTGTTTTCCAGCAGCTTCAAGGCGCGAATCAGTTTTTGCCGCGTGTGTCTGGGTTCGATGACTTCGTCAATGAAGCCGCGTTCGGCGGCGACGTAGGGCGAAGCGAATTTGTCCTGGTACTCTTCGATCTTTTCGCGGCGGGCGGCTTCGGGGTTTTCGGCGCCGGAGATTTCTCGCCGGTACAGAATGCCGACCGCGCCTTCCGCGCCCATCACGGCAATCTCAGCCGTCGGGTAGGCGAAATTGATGTCCGTGCGGATGTGTTTTGATCCCATCACGCAGTACGCGCCGCCGTACGCTTTGCGCGTGACGACGGTGATTTTCGGCACCGTCGCTTCGGCGTAAGCGTACAGCAGTTTCGCGCCGTGGCGGATGATGCCGCCGTATTCCTGATTCGTTCCCGGCAGAAAACCCGGCACGTCTTCAAAGGTGATAATCGGAATGTTGAAACAGTCGCAAAACCGCACGAAGCGGGCGGCTTTGACCGAGGCGTCAATGTCCAGCACGCCGGCCAGGAACGCCGGTTGATTGGCCACGATGCCCACCGGCTGGCCGTCCAGCCGCGCAAAGCCGATGACGATGTTGCGGGCGAAATGCTCCTGAATTTCGAAAAAGTACCCGTCATCCACCACCTTCGTGAAAATTTGGCGAATGTCGTACGGCTTGTTCGATTCGGGCGGAACGATGTTGTTCAATGCTTCGTCGGCGCGATTCGCCGGATCGTTGCAGGCGATGCGCGGCGGATCGTCCAGGTTGTTTGACGGAATGAACGAGAACAATTCGCGAATCAGCCGCAGGCAGTCTTCTTCATTTTCCGCCGCGAAGTGCGCCACGCCGCTGGTCGCGTTGTGCGTCATTGCGCCGCCGAGCTGTTCCTTGGTCACGTCTTCGTGCGTGACGGTTTTGATCACATCCGGGCCGGTGATGAACATGTAGCTGGTGTCTTTGACCATCAGCGTGAAATCGGTGATTGCCGGGGAATACACCGCGCCGCCCGCACATGGTCCCATAATCGCTGAAATCTGCGGAATCACTCCCGACGCCAGCGTGTTGCGCAGGAAAATGTCCGCATAGCCACCCAGACTGGCGACGCCTTCCTGAATGCGCGCGCCGCCGGAATCGTTCAGGCCGATAACCGGCACGCCTACCTTCATCGCCAGGTCCATGATCTTACAAACCTTCTGCGCGTTGGTTTCCGACAGCGAGCCGCCAAAGATGGTGAAATCCTGGGCGAAAACGAAAACTTCCCGCCCGTCAATCAACCCGTGGCCGGTGACGAAGCCGTCGCCAGGAAACTGCTGCGCTTCCATCCCGAAATCGCGGGAGCGGTGCGTGACCAGTTTGTCGAACTCTTCAAAGCTGCCATCGTCGAGCAGGAATTCGATGCGTTCGCGCGCCGTCATCTTGCCTTCAGCGTGTTGACGTTTGATGCGATCTTCACCGCCGCCGACTTCAGCGGCGACATTCTTGTCATGTAATCGTTTGAATTTGTCTTCGCTCATGGATTGATGCCTTGGTGTCAATAGCCCTCCCTTACGGTTGGGCTACTTCAAGATAAACACGAGTAAATGGAGATTTTGAAATTGACGCTCGCGCCGGGTTGCAGGACGAGCACGTTGCTGGCGATGCCGCGCGCTTCCAGGTTGAAGGCGTCCGTCGGGCAGGTGTTCGGTTCGATGCAGACGGCCTGGCGAGGCGCGGGCGGCGTGTAAACGACGACGTTCGGAAACTGCGCGTCGTCGAATTCGACGACGGTCGTTTTCCAGGTTTCACGATTGATCAAAACACCGCGCGTCAGGCCGTCTTCGTCCACGATCAAGTCCGTGAAAATGTCGTCGAGTTGCAAACCTTCCAAGTCGCGCTGCTCGCGCAAATCATATTGCGCTTCGACATCCAGTAAATTGCCGGTTGGCAGACTGTCGGCCAATTCCCAGCGTTTGTTTGCCGGCACGCGAATCAACCCTGCCGCCGGCTTCTGAAAATAAGGGTGAATGCCGAAACCGGCAGGCATCTCTTTGTCGCCGGTGTTTTGCGCGGTGACTTCCAGTTCCAGCCGTTCGTCGCGCAGCCGGTACGTCATTTCCAGCACGAAGGGGAAAGGGAATTGCGGCAGAATCTGCGCGGCATAGTCGTTCGCATCGAAGCGCGAACGCACCCAAGCGCCTTCTTCGTCGGTCGCACCCGTCGCCACAACCTGCCAGGCTTTGTCGCGGACGAAACCGTGCCGGGGCGGGTCAACCGTGTAGCTTTGCCCCTGAAATGTGAATTGCCCATCGCGGATGCGATTGGGAAAAGGGAAGAGCAGGGGGATGCCGTAACTTGTCGGCTTGGCCAGGAATTGGTCAAGCGCGATGGTTTCAAGCACCGGCTCCGACGTTTGAAACTCGAAACAGTTATTGCCCAAACCGGGCGCAATCCTGGCGCGCGCGCGGTTGCCCTCTCGCAAAACCACAATCTCCGTACCTTGATGATCTTCAAAACTAATCGCGTAGTTTGCCATTTGTCGCCTCAGGTTTTGTTCGGAGTACCGGCTTCAGGTCAATGAGGTTAATTTAGTGTCAGTAGCCCGACCGTATGGGTGGGCTTGGATTTCGAATCAAGCCCTCCCTTACGGTCGGGCTACTGTCACGGTGACATCCAATCTTTTCTAACTTAACCTCATTGGGCTTCAGATGGTACGTAAAACTTCTTTATCCGTGGTCAACCGTCTGCGCGCATAAACTCATTCCACAAAGAGTGAAAGTGATGCACGCCGTTTTCGCGCCGCACCGAATACCGCCCGCGGTCGTAGGCGATGGATTTCAGGCGCTTTTGCACTTCCTCGCAAATCCAGATGTCTTCCTGTTGAACTTCATCGCTCAAATCCACTGTGGTTTTGATTCGCTCTTTCGCCGCCGCGGACGTTACCTCGTGAAAATACCATTCGAAGATGGTCAGCGTTTTGTCGTGACCGAGCGGCACAATCAGATTGGTCGAAAGGTTGTCAGGGTAGATGTTGAGCATCAGGTTTGGAAAGACCCAGAAATACAAGGCCTCGCTTTGTTCCGCCGTGGGCGAGTACCGGCGCTGCGGAGCATCCGCGGATTCAGCGCCGGCCTTGATCGGTGCGTCCTGCAGCGAATAGTAACGCCGGGTGATTGTTCGATAACGCTGAAAATCAAGCTCCCGCATCAAGCTGGGATGAATGATCGGCACGTGGTAGCCTTCGGCGTAATTATCCACGTAGACCTTCCAATTACAGTCAATCACATAATCGCGCCGTTCGGCGAATTTCATCTCCGGCAGGCGGCAGTGTTTTGTCAGCGCCGGAATATCCTCAAGACAATCAAACAGGCCGGGCGGGTTGGCCTGGCCATTAAGATTGACGAAGATGAACTGCTCCCAGGTTTGCACCTGAATCGGGCGCAAGCCGAATTCGTCACGGTGGAAGTCTTCAACGCCTTCAAAATCCGGCACACCGATCAATCGTCCATCGGTGGCATACGTCCAGCCGTGATACCCGCAGCGGAATTTGTCGCATTGTCCTGCTCCTTGCGCGACGGGACCGGCGCGATGGCGGCAAACATTGTGGAAACCGCGAAGTTCGCCGTCGCTGCCGCGCACGATCAGCACCGGTTCGTCTACGACATTCGCCGTAAAATAACTTCCCACCTGGCCAACTTGATCCAGCCGTCCGGCAAGCTGCCACGTTGAATTGAAAATTCGGCGCTGCTCCAACGCCAGATACGCAGGATCGGTATAACAACGCGCGGGCAGAGTTTCAGCGCGTTCGATTCGTTCTTCAAAATCGAAATCCAGCAGTTCCATTTTCCGGTACAGATATTTCTTGTGAGAGGTTTGATAGAGCTTCAGCGACCGGCGGCAGGGTAAAACTTGCCGCCGTTTTTGGCAATCCATGCCGGGGAGGAGGGGCGGGCGAGAAGACGGAAATTTACCCCATGGCTTGTTGATGCGCCGCCGGACAAGCTAACCTGACACCCAGCCGACTGGACACATTGTTCGATTCGCCTGAGGGTAGGAAAAATATGCCGTTACAGAAAAAAAACTTGCACCGATTCTTACTTCCGGTTCTTGGCTTCTCGCTTTTTCAGAGAGGCTTGATGCCGGAGAAGATTGCCGAAAGCCATACCCGGCAGGACCACGAAGAGCCGGAATCCAGCCGCATTCGATGCCCGTTGTGCAAATGGCGTCCGGAGGCATCCAGCCGCTGGCAATGCGATGATTGCGGGAACCCCGAGTTCTTCTTCGGCGGTTGCGGCGCCGTCTGGAACACTTTTGACACGCATGGATTGTGTCCGGGCTGTGGCCATCAGTGGCGCTGGACAGGGTGTCTGGATTGCCACCAGTGGTCGCCGCACGAAGATTGGTACACGAAGGAAGCTGATTAGTCCGCCTGCCTGAATTTCATTTTTCGGCCATTTCTGGATATTTATTTCCGAAAGAGAAAACCATTTGTACCTGAAGTTACGAATAGTGTGTTGAATAGTGATTCGAGAAACCCATTAAGCTAAATCAAACCGGATAATATTGGCACAGTCGAGAAACTCTCCCCCTCAACTGATCAATATAAGTTCAATTTCGTCCCCAAATGCTCGTTAAACCGAACTCAGTGAAGGCTCCGTGGAGAGTTGGTCCACGGTGACGATCCTGCAGGTTTTGATTTAGAAACAGATACCACAACTCATTACCAGAACTACGAGGCCCTTGTGGCTTCACGGGAGGGGTCTATCCAGATGAAGAAAAGGAACCATTACTTGCTGAAAATGGCGGTTGCGCTGAGCGTGGCCGGTCTGGTTAATTCTTTGATTTTGTCCATCGGCAGTTCGTTGTTTGTGCCAACCGCTCAGGCCAATGGGCTTTCGACGGTTTCGGAGATGGAGGGGACTGTTTACGCCGTGACCGCGGCGAATACTTTGATTAACTTCAATACCATTACGCCCGGTGCGATTCTTCGCACGTTACCAATCACAGGGTTGCCGCAGGGCGAAACCATTACCGGCATTGATTTCCGCCCGCGTACCGGACAGCTCTATGGAATCAGCAGCGCCAGCCGGATTTATGTCATCAATACGAACACGGGCGCAGCGACGGCTGTGGGAACAGCCGCATTCACGCCCGCGCTGGCTGGAACCGCCTTCGGCGTGGATTTCAATCCGACCGTGGATCGGATTCGTCTGGTTAGCGACGCCGACCAGAATTTGCGATTGCATCCGGACACGGGAGCGGTGGCGGGAACCGATACTGCGCTGGTCTATGCGGTGGGCGATCCCAATGTGAATGCCAATCCGAATATCGCGGCGGCGGCTTATACCAGCAATTTCAACGCGGCGACCACCACCGATCTTTTCGTTATTGATTCCAATTTGGACGCACTGGTCCGGCAGGGCTCGCCGGGCGGCGCACCGACTTCGCCGAACGGCGGACAATTGTTTACCATCGGCGCGCTGGGCGTGAACACCACGGACCAGGTCGGTTTTGACATCGCCGCGCCGGGGGATCTGGCAGTGGCTTCATTGACGGCAGCGGGCGCGACAACTTCCGCGCTTTATTCGATCAATCTGACCACCGGCGCGGCGACGATGATCGGCGGAATCGGGGGAACAGACATCGTGCGCGACATCGCCCTTGTCACGCGGGTTGAAACGATCTTTGCCGTCAATACCAATAATCAACTGCTCCGGTTCAATAACGGAACGCCCGGCAATGTGACGCCGCTTGCAATTACAGGTTTGCAGGGCGGCGAGCAGGTGCTGGGCATTGATTTCCGCCCAGCCACCGGACAACTGTTGGCCATCACCAGTGCCAGCCGCGTTTATACGCTTGACACAACGACCGGCGCAGCCACGCCTTCCGGGGCCGCGCCATTGGTGACGCCGCTGAACGGCACAGCTTTTGGCTTCGATTTCAATCCGGTGCCGGATCGCATCCGCGTGGTCAGCGACAATGAACAGAATCTGCGATTGAATCCGAACAACGGAACGATTGCCGGGGTTGATACCCCCCTGGCTTACGCGACGGGCGACGCGAACGCGAACGCCAATCCAAACATCGTTGGCGCGGCCTACACCAACAATGTCGCCGGGACGACGGTCACCACGCTGTACGTCATTGATTCCAATCTGGACACGCTGGCGCTGCAAGGTTCCATTGGCGGCGCACCCAATTCGCCGAACGGCGGCCAGTTGACGACCGTCGGCGCGCTGGGCGTCAACACCTCGGATCAGGTCGGATTCGATATTGCGCCGCAAACCGGCGCGGCCTTTGCCGCCCTGAACGTGCAAGGCACAGCCGTCTCAACGTTGTATGCGATCAACACGGCTTCCGGCGCGGCAATTTTGCTGGGCGACATCGGCGGCGGCGCGGTGATTCGCGACATTGCCGTGGCGACTCGCATTGAAAACGTGTTCGCCATCACGGCCAGCAACATGCTGGTCAGTTTCAACAGCCTGACGCCGGGAACGGTGACGGGCGCAGTGCCGATTACAGGTTTGGGCGCGGGCGAAAACATCGTGGGGATTGATTTCCGTCCGGCGGGCAGCCAGCTTTTCGCGCTGAGCAGCGCCAGCCGCTTGTACACGATTAATCCACTGACCGGCGCGGCGACGGCCACTGGCGCGGCCTTTACGCCTGCGCTTTCCGGCACGGCATTTGGGTTTGATTTCAATCCGGTTCCCGACCGCATTCGTGTCGTCAGCGAAGCCGATCAGAATCTGCGGCTCAATCCCAACAACGGCGCACTGGCGGGAACGGACACGCCACTGGTTTATGCCACGGGCGATGCGAACGCCGCCGCCAATCCGAATCTGGTTGCCGTGGCTTATACGAACAGCGTGGCCGGAACGCCTTCGACGACGTTGTTTGGCATTGATTCGAACCTGGACATTCTGGTGCGGCAGGGGTCGGCGGGCGGCGCGCCGGTTTCGCCGAATTCCGGCCAGTTGTTCACGGTCGGTCCACTGGGCGTCAACACGGCGAATGACGCAGGCTTCGACATCAGCGATTGCGGCGGCAGCGGCTATGTGTCCTTGACGGCTGCCGGCGCGACGCAATCGCAGTTTTACACGATCAATTTGTTGAGCGGTGCGGCGAGCGCCGTCGGCACCATCGGCGTCAATGAAATCATCCGCGACATCGCCGTCGGCACAACGTTTATTCCGTCGGCGCAGCAGGCGGGATTTGCCGCCGTCAACGCGGCCAGCTACATTGGCGATGTGCTGGCCCCGGACGTGATTACGGCGATGTTCGGCGCATTCCAGGCGCAAACCGGCGGGACTTCCGTGGCGACCACCACGCCACTGCCCAAAACGCTTGACGGCATCAGGGTTTCGGTCAATGGCACGGAGGCCGGGCTGTTTTTCGTCAGCAGTTCGCAGATCAATTTCGCCATTCCCAGTAACGTGCCCGACGGTCTGGCCGTGGTGACGGTCACCAACGCCAACGGCACAACGCGCACCGGTTCGCAACTTATCAACCGTGCAAAGCCCGGCATCTTCACGCTCAGCGCCAGCGGAGCCGGTACCGCCGCCGGACTGACCACCCTGGACGGCGTCAACTTCCTTTCGCTGCTCAATCCCGATGGCACGGAGCGCGCGGTTGATCCGGGCACGGCGGCGCGCCCGAATTACCTGGTGCTTTTCACCACCGGTTTGCGCAACACGCCCGCCGACAATCCGACCGACCAGAACGGCGTGGCCGAGGCCATCACCGCCACCATTCAGGGCATCACGGCGACGATCACTTTTGCCGGCCGCCATCCGGATTTTGAAGGATTGGATCAAGTCAACGTGATCATTCCGCCGCAACTGGCCGGCGCGGGACAGGTCAGCCTTAGCTTGAGAGCCAACGGACAAACCTCGAACGCGGTTACGTTCCGCATTGGCGGCACAGTGCCGTAAGCCTCCCGGTATGTGCATGGCGGTTTGGGGTTCCGTCTTCTCTCACCCTCCATTGAAAAACGTGGCGCGGACTTCAGACCGCACTTAATTTGAATATTCTTGCAGGATGAAGTCCGCGCCACG
>JAJNQA010000026.1 GCA_021155085.1 Heliomicrobium sp.
TCCTTCGACCAGCGCAATCACTGCGTCCGGGCCCTGATCGTAAACGGCTTTGATTTCTTCGCGACTCAACATGCTTGCTTTTTACGCTAAACTCTTTTGCTCGTCTGTCTGCTTGCTCGCAGACTGGGCTGAGCAGTTACTCCGCAACAATGAAATTAACCATTCTCCATTCACCATTGACCATTATCTGTCAGGAGGGAAACCTATCTTCCCTGGCTATTAATGGCCAATTTGCAATGGAGAATGGTTAATGGCGTGCGTCTGACCTAATGCCATGGCTTGCTGGCACTGAGATGAAATCAAATTGCCGAAAACCGTTTGCGCACCAGGCGGCGACGGCCCTTTTCATCGGTTTCGATCTTGTGCGTCGCGCCTGGCTGAAGCGCTCCCGCGCCACGAGAAATCTGCTGGTTCGCCTTCAGCGATTCGGCAAAACTGCGAAACTCTTCCAGCATTTCAGAATCCGGCTGGCCCACTTCGACCGACCGGATTCTGCCTGTTGAATCCAACTCAATTTCCACTTCGCCCGGCACCTGAGCCGCAAGGCTTTCTTCTCCTGGCTGTGCAACCGAAACCCACTGCTGCGCCTGGCTGTGGATTTTGTCGCCGGGTTCTTTTTCCAATACCATCACGCCAGCGAGTTCGTGCGTCACCGCCAGCCGCACGTTCAGCGCCAGTTGCAGATTCAAATCGCTGTCAGGCGCAACCAGTTTGGCAATCAACAACGGCCCTTCCGACCAATCACTGAAATCGCCCGGCGAACCAAACCGCAGCGTCTTCATTCCCAAATTCCGGCAAGCCTGAACGTGCTCCAGGTTTTCGGTAAGAAACAGGCATTCATCCAGCCTGGCCGTAACCTTCAATCGCTTCAAAGCCATTTCAAAAACGCTTCGCTCCGGTTTGAAAGCTCCGGCGTGCGTCGAAAGCGTCACGTGCCGTTCGACCGGTTCAAAGAAGCGTTTCAATCCGAAGCCGTCCAGCAAGGCAACGTACTTCTGAAAAATCGCCTTGATTTTCCCCTTCGTCGGCGGAGATGCGGGCATTTCAAAATCTGACACCAGACACAAAGCCAACGGCTTGCCATCGGCAGTCTCAAACCGGCTTAACGCATCCAGCGCTTCAAGGACGTTCGGAAAAACGGTGGTCTGATGAACCAGGGTTTCTCCCAGATCAAGCATCAAGACTTTTATCATCAAGACCTCCTCCGCGAATGTGGAACAAGATGCCATCTTGTTCCACATCAACCGCCGTCATAGGTTCAGGCTCTCATTTCCTTGTACGGCGGAAAGCCATGTTGCGCCCGGCCAATCGGCCCTTCGTGTTTGGCCGACACTTTGTAAAGCTCATACCGCCCGTCGCCCGCCGCCGCCGCGCAGCGAGTTCGCAGCGCCTGCATTTCATCCGCCGTCATTGGCTGAAAATCCCGCGCAACATTCAGATTCTGCTCCAAAACTTCCGGCGATTCGATGCCGCTGACAACGGTTGCCACGGGCAAACTCATCACGTAGCGCAACGCGTCTTCTGGACTGACCACCCCCGCTTTGACCATGTCGCCGACGCCGCCCATGCTCTTCATCCCGATGGCCGCGATTCCCTGCCGTTCCAGTTCCGGCAACACTTTTTGCTCAAAGCTGCGAAACGTGCCGTCCAGACAATTCAGCGGCAACTGGCAGGCGTCGAACGGATATTCATACGCCAGCATCTTCAAATGAATCTCGGCGCTTTTGTGGCCGGTGAAACCGACGAAGCGAACTTTGCCTTCTTTCCGCGCCTGTTCCAAAGCCTCGATCACGCCGCCCGCCGCAAAATGTAATTCCGGATCATTTTCGTAAACGACTTCGTGAACCTGCCATAAATCCAGATGATCGGTTTTCAGGCGTCGCAGCGAATCTTCCAGTTGCCGCATCGCTTCGTGCCGGTCGCGCCCGTGCGTGCAAACTTTGGACATCAAAAAGACTTCGTCGCGCCGGTCGGCAATGGCGCGTCCCATCAACTCTTCGCTGCGCCCGTCGTGGTATTCCCAGGCGTTGTCCATGAAAGTGATGCCCGCCTCAATCGCCTGATGCACCAACCGCACAGCTTCGTCATCGTCTTTGATCGTACCCAGGTGATAGCCGCCAAAGCCAATCGCCGTCACTTCAACTTGATCTGGGCCCGTGCGTCCCAGCGTGCGCAGCGGAATTCCCGCAGAGTTTTGTTTACTCATTTGATTCATCCTTTATTGAAATTGCTCGATTGAGCAGGACACTTTTCTTCCACGAAATCACACGAAGATTCACGAAGAAAACCTAGACCTTGTCAGCTTCGTGCGTCTTCGTGTCACTTCGTGGATAAGTCCTTTGCTTTATCAGAATATCACTACCATCGCGCCGGACGGAATTTGATCGAAGACTTTGCGGATGTCGTAAATGTGCATCACCACGCAACCCCACGAAAGATGGCGCGGCCCGTCGTTCTGCCATTCCCGCGCCCAACCGTGAAAGCCTATGCCGCCGCCCAGCCGCGTGTTTTCCAGCGTCGGTTTGCGCTGCGCCCAGGCGGCGGCAATCGCGCTTTCCTGCTGCGCCGAAATCACCCCTTCCGCCCGCCCGCGCGCCGCATCGTAGCGGTTCGGATAATTGACCTTGATCCAATGCCCGCCGTAAAACTCGCCATAAGCGCCATCGAACTTGCCTCGGTGTTTGTTCAAAACGAAGTACATTCCCTTCGGCGTCTTGTTATCACCCTGCAATCGCTTTTCCCCTTTTCCCTGCCCCAGACTGATGTCGTATTCGCCTTTCAGCTTGCCGCGTTCGTACAGCCGCATCTTGTAACTTTCCTGATCTACCAGAATCAGTGCCGCTTCCTGCTGCGGCACAAACAATCGCCGGTGCGCTGCGATAAAGCCGGAAGGTTCGGCGTAATGTTCGCGCACCCACCGCAAGTCTTTGCCATTTGAAGAAGGCCAGTATGTCGGCGCAAGCGATTCATCCCACCGCAATTCCAAGTGCAGATGCGCGCCGAAGGTTTTGTCCGGGTCTTGGCCAATGGTTCCCACCTGCTGCCGCCGCTTGACCGTTTCGCCGCGCTTGACCTTCATCGTTTGCAGATGCGCGTAGAGCGACCGAATCCGCCGCTGCTGGTGGTTTTCATAAAAGACGTGCTCAACGACGACAACATTCCCCCACGGCTGACCGCATTGTTCGGCAAAGACCACGCGGCCACTGGCGACAGAATAAACTGGCTGGCCGAGATCGCTGTTCCCGCCGCCATTGCCGTTCCAGTCTTCACCGGGATGAATGCCCAAACTGTACTTTTCGCCAAACTTCGTGGCGACGTACCAACCTTGGTGCGTCTTGCCGGTCGCGTTGTCGGTGTACGCGCCTTTGCCATCAGCGTCGCCGAACGGAAAATCGAATCCGTCCGCTGGCGCGATGCCAGTTTGAAGAAAATCGTCGAAGGAAGCGCCCGTAGAATTTCTGGATGAGGTTTGAGAGGTGGCTGAATTTGTTTCGCCTGCCTGACAGCCGGTGAGTATGGTCGCAAGCAAACAAACTATCACGATTGTAAGGTTCACCGAACTATTGATCCTCTTTATGAACACATGTTAGCTCGCCAGTGACACAAACAGCCCCACCAAATCCTTTGGGATAAAGCCGGGTAACTTCGCTGTAAGCATTAGTATTGGTTCTTCGAGCTTTCTTGATATCAACGACCTTTCACCATCACGGAAGCAGCTACACACAATCTGTGCTAAATCGTGCCCGCGCGTATCGCGCATCCAAGCAAGTAGGCTTATCTTGTGCGCATTTTGGTATTCAACTTCAAACTTTTCCGTGGAGACCAATTCAGGGCGAAATGATTCGAGTTTTTGACAAACAGCATCTGCGATTTCCTGAAGTCGGAATGCAGGAAAACTTGTTATCGAGTGAACATTACACTCCCGCAATTCATCCAATTTCAAAACTGATTGATAACGATTTTTGTCTACGAGGCAGGCATACAAAATAATAGGGTCGAGCAAGTAGTTTTCCAAACTATAGCGACCAAGCACTTTGATAACTGGCGAGTCAGCATTGCCCGAATCACGGTCAATCAACCCACGAAAGAAAGGTAAACCGAGTTCTGATAGTTTTCCCGCCCAATTAGCCACTTGCCCTTTGCCACCCCCAGTTCGATTTTCAGAATCTGAGGCTTGAACAAAAACAAGATTTGGTAACGTAGGCCAAGCTCCGCTCATTTGAATGGCCTGAAACAATGACTGATAAGTGGTGTGATCAATCATAGCTTCTGTAATAACAAACCTTGTTGTTTCAAGCACTGTAGCAAATCCATCGGTAAGAACTGTAATTGCGGAATCCTTTGAACAAGGCACAAGGCGTCGCGGTTTACGCTCCAGCTTATAAACAGAACCAGTCGGTGCAAAAGCGACTGTCGTCGGTGAGTGGGTTGTCATTATCACTTTGACGCCATTTTCGCCAACCAACACTTGTTCAATAACCCGCATAAAGCTCCGTGTCATTGATGGATGTAAGGGAGCATCAGGTTCATCAAGCAGAAGTAACTTTGGGAGAGATAAGGAGGGGTTATTAGAACCAGCGTAGTAAAGACAATGTGCTAGCGAAATAATGATCTTCTCGCCAGATGATAAATCCTTATAAGAAACATCACAATCAAGCTCGGTATTGTGAAGCTTCAGAGTAAATGGCACATCAAAGTCTCCTTCAGGCCAATTCACTCTTAGGGGTAAGTTTGCCTCTTCTAAAATCCGATTTACCGTTTCCCAAGGTGGGAGGCCGTACTGACTATAAAACTCCTCATCTGTAATCCAGTGGCGCTCCTCCCCTTCTTGGGTCGCATAAAAACGGTTCACTTTATTCCATTCCCTCAGACGATGATAGCTGGCAAATAGCGGGGCAAAGTTTTGTTGAAAGACATCGGTGGGATTCCAATCCACAGGTACCAGCTTACGGAAGGTTTCTTCGGTCAGACCAGTGACGCAATTAACTCGACTCACTAAAAGTTCTGCAAGCCCTTTACGATTAATGTTTTGCCGCCAACCCGACACTACTTCATTATTAGCGTTAGTGAGCCATGATTGAAGCTCTTTGTAAATTTTAGAGGCTCTGCCTCGATCACTAACGATTTCGTAAATTTCTTGCTCAGTCCACTCGGCAACTCTTCCAAAATCTTCAGTTTTGTCGCTTGCAATACCATTATTAGTAAGACGTTCGCGTATGACTTGTTGATGGTCGAAGATGGGCTGTTGAATCTCATCCCACAATCCTATTCTTTGGGCCCAAAGTTCAGAAGGCTTCGCTACGCCAGTATCGTTTGGCTGCATATCTGTATGGTGAAAACGTCGTATATTCGTTGCACCACGAGGTATATTCTCAACTTTGAGCCCTCCATTCTCAATTGCTTCAAGCAAATGGGTTTTGCCAGCACCGTTTATGCCAGTGATAACAATAAAGCCTGCTTCAATTTCAGTCAGTGGAAAGGAGTTTATAGATTTATGTTGCCTTACAAACGTGAATTTCATTTTGCTTATTCACCAAGCCGTTTCAATTCTGCAAAGGCCTCTTTCACTTCTTCTAGGGTCTCGTTGATATCTTCCACCAGTTCAGGCGATGGCGGAGGAAAAATCTCAACGCGAATTCTGTTCGAGTCCCGATAGAAAACAGCGTTAGAGCCATTAGCCACGCCAAGCTGTTCAACCATTTCACCATGAATCTCTTCGATCCAGCCCATTGCAAGTTGTGAGGGTGTTAGCGAATACATCGTTCTTCCCAATTGCTGGTAGTTTCACAAGAGAGGTTTACCAGTAAACCTCGACAACACCTGAATCAGTAATCGCATTGTCTCTGGTAATCAACGGCAAATCTTTCACGATTGCCGTGGCGACAATCGCGGCATCAAAAATATCCCGATTGAAATTGTATCTGCGAGATTCGATGATCACCCGCTCATCAAGTGGGACGAACTCAAAACAGGGTTGTACAGACAGAGCATCAACCCAATCTTCGAACGGCTCGTGGAGTTCGATTGCGCCGACGTGGTCGAGGCGCGAAACTTCCCACAGCGACACAACCGGGATGTAAATGAATGCTTCATAGCGCTCGGCTCGTTCAAAAACCTCGAACGCGCGTTTTGAAAGCATTCTGCGCTGGCTGGTGAAATACCAAAGCAATGCGTGTGTATCAGTCACATAAACTGACATCGGCAATTACTCCTGAAGCTTATCCACCCTGTAATCAAGTAGTTGGCTGATTTCCCTTCTGTTCTGACTGAGCGCTTCGCCCAAATCGGTTCGCAGGACGCCTGAGCCTGCCAGTTTCCAATTGCGGAGAAAGCGCTCTTTTTCGGCAAACTCGGAGAGATATTCTGTTTGCCTCGCATTCGGCGCTGCTTGTCCGCTCTCCCAAAGTTCGATCTCCTCCACGGTTGCGCCAAGCAGTTCCGCAAATTCCGACTGCGTTCGCCTGTCGCGCAAGCGTTTGATCAGTCTGGGAGTCCAACGAATTTCTTTTTGCGGTAAGGTTGCGACACTCATTGAAATTGCCTCCTTTCAGCAGGCACAGCCTACCCCACGTTCCCCGCTACCTCCAAGCTTAAATCCGGGTTTAAGACAACAGTAATTCCAAATCCTCCCGCCCCAAATCCCGGATCAAACTATTGTCCGCGCTGATGATGGCGTCGGCCAGATTACGTTTATTGCTTTGCAGTTGCAGTACTTTCTCTTCGACGGTGTCGCGGGCGATCAGGCGGTGGGCGAAGACCTGTCGTTCCTGGCCGATGCGGTGAGCGCGGTCAATGGCCTGCATTTCGACCGCCGGGTTCCACCACGGATCGAGCAGGAAGACGTATTCCGCCGCTGTCAGGTTCAGGCCCGTGCCGCCGGCTTTCAGGCTGATCAAAAACAGGCTGACGTCGGGGTCTTTTTGGAAGCGTTCGACGTGTTTCTGGCGGTCGCGGGTTTTGCCATCCAGGTATTCGTACACGACGCCCATTTTGTCCAGGCGGTCGCGCAGGATGGTCAGCATCGAAGTGAACTGCGAAAAGACCAGCGCCTTGTGATCGCCTTCCAGAACTTCGTCAATCTGTTCCAGCAGCAGATCGAGTTTGGCGCTGTCCTGACCGGCCAGTTTCGGATCAATCAGGCCGGGGTGAATTGCGGCCTGGCGCAGGCGGAGCAGGGCTTCCAGCACCTGCATCTTGGATTTGGCCATGCCTTCCGTGGCGATGCGTTCGAGGAGCGTGGCGCGGTAATGGTCGCGGAGTTCGTTGTACAGCTTGCGCTCGTCCGGTTCCAGTTCGCAGTACAGCGTCTGTTCCAGTTTGGCCGGGAGTTCCGTGGCAACCTGCGCTTTGGTGCGGCGCAGGATGAACGGGCGCAAAGCCTGCGCCAGCAGTTTGCGGGTTTCTTCGTTGGGATTGCGGGCGCCCGCGCCGGTCAATTTGAACACCGATGCCGCGCCGAGCATGCCGGGGTTCAGAAATTCAAACAGGCTCCACAATTCGCCCAGATGGTTTTCGATGGGCGTGCCGCTCAGGGCAAGGCGATGATTGCCCTGAAGCTGTCGAGCGGCTTTGGCGGAGGCGGAAGTGGGGTTCTTGATCCATTGGGCTTCGTCAAGCACGACGTAATCGAACTTGATGTCCTTGTAATCCTCGATGTCGTTGCGCAGCGTGCCGTAGGTCGTCAGGATCATGTCGTAATCTTCAAAATGCGCGGTTTCGCCTTTTTGCCGCGACTGCCCTGTGTGATCCAGCACGCGCAATTTCGGCGTGAAGCGCGCCGCTTCCTGCTGCCAGTTGAAGACCAGCGATTTGGGCACAATGACCAGCGAAGGCGGCGTGTGAACCGGCGGAGCGGCTTTGGGCTTGGCTGTTTTTGCCACCGCCGTTTTCGCTTTTTTGCTTTTGGCGGCTTTGGCGGCGGCCAATGCTTCCGCCGCGCGAAGCTGGCGGCGGGATTCCAGCAGGGCCAATACCTGCGGCGTTTTGCCTACGCCCATGTCATCGGCCAGACATCCGCCAAAACCGAAGCGCTGCAAGAAATCTATCCAGCCCAGGCCTTCTTTTTGGTAGCCGCGCAGTTCGCCGACGAAACCCTTGGGCTGTTCGATGGCCTCGATGCCTTCAAAATCCTGCAACTCGGCGCGCTTTTGCGCGAAGGCTTTGTCGAAGCGGATGTCAGGTTGCGAGGTCAGCAGCGCATCCAGCAAGCCAATCTGCGTATTTTTGAAACGCAGTTTGTCGCCTTCCGTTTTGCCGAGTCCGGCCAGCAAGGCGTACTTTTGCAGCCACTCTTCCGGCAACAAACCGAAGGTGCCGTCGCCCAGGGCAACGACGTTTTCGCCGCGCCGCAGCGCCGCCAGCACGGCGGGCAAGGCCGCTTTGATGCCGTCGAATTCAAAGGTCCCGTGAAGGTCAAACCAGTTGATGCCGGATTTGACGTGCATGCTGATCGCGCCGGACTGGCGGTAAACCTTGCCGTCGGCTTCGACGTGCCAGCCTTCGGCCAGCAATTCGCGCACGATGCGCGGCAGCTTGTTTAGCGCCAGCCGCCAGCGGGGCAGTTCGTTGTCGGCATCGGGCGGATGCATCAGCCAGCCCAGTTCAACCAGCCGGTTCATGGCCGCCTGTTCGGCGGTTTCATCACGCCGGCAAAAGGTGTGCGCTTCGCCATCATAAACGCCGCGCCGTTTGTCGTAGGCGCCGATGACCGCGTTGGCGTAAGAGAACGCCAGTTCGCCGCGCAGTTCATCGCGGTCGAGCCATTCATTTTTGCCTGGCGGTTTGACCTTCAACCGGGGGCGGGGCGAAAGCTGCACGGTTTCGAATTGCAACTCCGGGGGAAGCTCCAGCGGCGGCAGCGAAGGTTTGGAGAGCAGTTCGCCTAAAAATTCGGTCTGCATCTCTTCCGGCACATGAATCGTTTTGTACTTTTGCAGCAGCTTCACCCACGGGAATGCGTCGCCGTGCTCGTACATCATTCCCCGATCCCGCGTGAAGAAAATTCCTTCCTCCATCAGCAGGACCGGTTCTGACAACGGCAGGCGCTCGTCATCACGCACCAGATAACCGCGAACGTCATAACCGCCTTCGGCGGGTTCAAGCGCAACTCGAAACTGCCACTTCGCCCCTTCATCCCAGCGAATCGGCAGCCATTCCACCAGATCGTTTTCGTTCGGATGCTGAGGCGTTTTCAGGCGCAGATAGGCGCGCTCCGTGCGGCAGATGACCGGCAGCAGTATTTCCGGCTGCGCTTCCAGCAGGCGGTAGCGCGGCATGGTGGCGGCGGTGACGTAGCCGTAACCGTGGCTGTATTCGTTGTAATCATGCTGTTGCGGTGCGCCGAGCAGCATGGACAGAATGTAGCGGTCATCCGGATCGGGCAAATAATTCAGCACGCCTCGATTGAATCCTGAAAATCGGACATCGCCCCATTCGCCATCTTTCCTGCGGTCGCGATGGAACAGTTCCAGGTACGCTCCCTGGCCTTGCGCGGTCGCGGGAACATCAATGGCGTAAACCAGTTGCCGCGTCGCGGGCCAGGCTTCCTGCCGAGCGGCGTGCGCGACCTGAGCGCCCGGCGCAGTTTGATCCTCCAATTCGCCGAGCTGCTTTTTCCACTTGTCTGGCCGCGGGGCGGCGACGAGTTGGGAGGCGAGTGCGGGACTCAGATGATGCCCTTTTTCCGCAATATCCCATTTGACCAGTTCCAGCGGCCCGCTGCCGTTGTCGCCGTGCAGCGCTTCGCGCCGGTCGGCTTCGATGATCACCGCCCACAGATGTTCGCACACCTGATTCCGGGCGAAGTCCTCGCAGGTGCATTCGGCCAGAATTTGATCTTCGTGACGAACCAGGACAATCTTGAACGACCGCAAGGAGGCTTCCACAGCCTGGGGCGTGGCCTTTTTGAGCCTGACCTTCCACTGCTGCTTGTGACCGCGATGTTGTAGCTTGTAATCGAAATTTTTACGTAGATGAGTCGTGAGATACATTCGTTATCGTTGCTTCCCTGACCTTTGAATAAGGCAGTTGCACACACCTTCCCAAGAAATCAAAAAGTGCCGCCATTCCGATCATCGCGTGATCGGAACAGCCAGTCGGTTACTTTTGCTTGCGCCCTTGCGGAAGTCCCGTCGCCATCGCACCGGTTGGAAACGGTGTGACCGGATTCAGTTTGTGATGGCAGGTTATGAGGAACTCGTGCCTGACGGACGCTCAATCATGATGGCGCTATCTTATGGCTTTTCCGCCGCAAAGCGAAGCCGGACGTAATCCGCGATCCAGATTCCCTCGGAATCGCACAGCTTCGAGCGCAATGCTTCGCGCACTTCTTCGACAAAATCAGACCGCTCTTGTTCAGCTAAAACCTTGATAAAACTCTCGGCGAAAGTTTCCAGCCAGCCGGTGATGTCTCCGGGCAAAGGCGTCGGGCGGGGAATCAACGCGATGGAATTGATTTTGAATCCGCCCACTTTCAATCGCTGTCCGTATTCTTCCACGGTGGGAAAATACCACGGAACAGCGGCTTCGCCATTGTAGCCGCGATGGTTCAGCGCGGCAATCAATGCCGACTTTATCTTTTCAACGCAGCCGAAACCGCCAAATTCCGCGACGAACCTGCCGCCCGGCTTCAACGCTCGCCAGGCGCCTGCAATCACGTCATCCGGTCGTTTCATCCAGTGAAATGCCGCATTGCTGAAAACCGCATCGAATTCATTCTGAAACGTCATGGCCTGGCCGTCCATCACCCGCGCATCAATGCCGAGCCTTTTCGCGGCTTCGACCTGTTCGGCGCTGCCATCAATGCCGACCACACTGCATCCGATTTCGACCAGCTTTTTCGTCAGCGCGCCATCGCCGCAGCCGACATCCAGAATTCGCTCTCCGGATTTTGGGGCGAGCAATTCAAACACCGGCATGCCCAGGTCGGCGACAAAACGCGCATTGCGCGCATAACGGTCGGGATTCCAGGTTTGCTTGTTATCCATGTCTTCTGTGTTTTCTTTTTTCTATGCCCAGGAAAGTTGAACCGGCGCAGCTTTGCGCGCGGATTCATACGCCGCCATTGCGACCACGAAAGAATTGCGGGCTTCGCGAATTCCCGCCACCGTCTGCTTGCCGTTTTCCAGGCAGTCAATCAAATGATCGAGCGGTTGCGGCACTGCCGGCGCCAGCATTTCCTGCGATTGGCGTTCGTAAACCCAATCCGCTGCGCCGCTGGCGAGCACGGCCAGGCCCGGTTCGCGAAACCATTGATGAATCATCTCGCCACGCGTGCCGATGATTTCGGTGCGAAGCACGCTGTTCTGTTTCGGCGAGGGACCGGTCTTTTGCGGAGCGTTGATCGTCCACGAAGCTTCCAGTGTGGCAATGACGCCATTGGCAAAAGTGAAGGTCGCCATTCCCCAGTCTTCGACTTCGATGTCCTGATGAACCAGATTGGCCATTTTGGCTTCGACCTGCACGATTTCGCTGCCAGTCAGCCAGCGGAAAAAATCTATCCAGTAAATGCCTTCGTCAATGAACGCGCCGCCCGGCACTTGTTTGGGATCAACGAACCAGCCCGGCTGCCCGGAACGGAACCAGTCTTCGGCGATGGACCAGCGGCAGGTTTGATGCAGCAAAATCGTTTCGCCAATTTCGCCGCCATCAATTCGCGCTTTCAACCCCGCCGCAATCAACCGCCGGTGACTCTGCCAGGACATGCACAAAACCTTCGCCGATTCCACGGCTTCGACCATGCGGTCCGCCTGTTCCACGGTCATGGCCATCGGCTTGCCCAGCACGATGTGCTTGCCGGCCTGCGCGGCCCGAATCGTCAATTCTGGAAGTTCCGCCACGGGCGCGGCGAGATGAACAATGTTTATGTCTTTGCGCGCCAGCACACTTTCATAATCATTGCAGCCTTCGATTTGAAATGTATCGGCGAACGCATCCAGTTGCGTCTGATTGTGCCCGGCCACGGCGACCAACTCCGCCTTCGGATATTCGGGCAGCGCTCGCGCCAGGTTGTAGGCCGAATACCAATGCCCCAGTCCCAGAATGGCGACCCGCCATTTTGAAGCCATTTTATCTTTACTCCTTGTTCGGATTCGTCAAAACCAGGAACTGGCCTGCCAACTACCCATCAAACCGGACAGACCGCGTGCCCCGCTCTTTGCCTGTAGGAATTGTCAGCCGCTCATATAATTCAGGCCGCCGCGCCTGCAACCAGCGCCGACCGGAGGAAGTCGGCAACACGTCTGCTTCCAGATCGGCAATCACCATATCGTCATCAGCCTGGCCGGTTTCGGCCAGAATTTCGCCATAAGGGTCAAGGATCATTGCGTTGCCGGTTCGCACTTCGTCGTCATCAAGACCGACGCCGTTGCTGAAGATCAAAAACATTCCATTGTCGTGCGCACGCGCCGGCAGCCAGCGCATCAGCCAGCCACGCCCCTTCGGCCCGCGAAACTCCGCTTCAATTGCTTCCGGGTCTTCCCGGCGGTGATGCCACAGAGTGGGATCAATCGTGCCCATGGCGCGAGGACTGCGCGAACGGCATCCGCCCGTCTGATGCGGAGCCAGCAGAATCTCCGCGCCCATCAACGACGTGATTCGCGCATTTTCGATCAGGTTGTTGTCGTAACAGATCAGCACGCCGACGCGCACTCCCTGCGGAAGATCGAAGACCGTGAAGCGGTTTCCCGGCTTGATATGTTCATGCTCAAACGCGTGCAATTTCCGGTGACAAGCCGTCCGTCCGTCAGGACTGGCCACAACATAACTATTGTACATCGCACCGTCTTCAGCCAATTCAATCAAGCCCGCGCCAATGGTCATCTGATGTTCAGCGGCCAGCGATAGCAGAAATTGCGTCGAAGCCCCCTCCGGAACCGGTTCGGCCAGCGCCTGAATTTCTGCTTTCGACAGGTTGCGTACGTGCCAATACCCTGTGATGCACATTTCGGGAAACGCGATCAATTCAACCTGGCGAGTGGCAGCTTGGGCGACAAAAGCTTGAATTTTTTTCAGGTTCGCTGGTTTGTCACTGGGCATGTGCTGGAATTGCACGGAGGCAACGCGCATGTTTTTCATAGCAGTTGCAGGGTAAGCGTTGAACGCCTGACTGGCAAATGAAGGCGAATGGAAAGACCGAAACCCCACATTCTTTCGCCGCCGCCCCGACTTCTTGACCCTTTCTCCGTGCCTCACGGATAATCCCGCCATGCCAAACAAAAAACGCCTCTTTTTGATTGATGGAATGTCGAACATCTTTCGGTCCTATTACGCGATTCGCGGATTGTCGAACTCGAAGGGGTTGCCCACCAATGCGGTGTACGGATTCACGATGACGCTGCGGAAGATGATCGCCGAACACAAGCCCGATTACCTGGGCGTGGTGCTCGATTCCAAGGAGAAGACATTCCGGCACGAGCGCTTTGAGACCTACAAATCGAACCGGCCCGATATGCCGGAGGATTTGGCGGTGCAACTTCCCTACATTGACCGCGTCTGCGAGGCGTTGCGCGTCCCCGTGGTCAAGATGCCGAGGTACGAAGCCGACGACATTCTGGGCACGCTGGCGCGGCAGGCGTCATTGGAAGGTTTGCAAACCGTCATCGTCACCAACGACAAAGACCTCTCGCAACTGGTTCACGACCCGGATGTGGTCGTCCTGCGCGTTGAAAAAAGCATGGGCGAAACGCTGCTGGATGAAGCGGGCGTCAAGGCCAAATTCGGCGTCCGCCCGGATCAGATCGCGGACTGGATCGGATTGATGGGCGACGCGGTGGATTGCATCCCGGGCGCGCCCGGCATCGGCGAAAAAGGCGCGGTCGGATTGCTGGAACAATTCGACAACATTGAAAATGCGCTGGCCGGCTGGGAGCAGGTCAAGCGCAAAACCTACCGCGAATCACTGCGCGACAATGTTGAACAAATCCGGCTGTCTCGTGAACTGGCGACAGTGGACGTCAATGTGCCGGTTGAGCTGGACCTGAAAGGATTGATCTACGAAGCGCCGGATCACGAACTGGCACACAAACTTTTTTCCGAGCTGGAATTCGGCCAATTGACGCGCGAATTCGCGGGCGGCGCAACTGCCAGCGGCCCAGCGCAGAGCCAATCCGCCGATCACGCCGAAACGCAGTACAAAAGAATTTCGACGGTGGAAGAACTGCGCACGCTGGTCGCTTCCCTGTTCAACCGCGACCGGTTCGCCTTTGCACTGACGGAGACTTCCGGAAACACGGCGGCGAACAGTCTGTTTGAAACCGCCAGGCCGGAACTGGCCGGTGTGGCGTTTTCGACCGCGCCGGGTTCGGCGGACTTCTTCGATTTTGAAAATTGTGACGATCAAAAAGAAGCGACGAAACTGCTCAAGGAGATTTTCGACAACGGCCTGATCGAAAAATCCACGCACGATTTGAAACGCGCAATTCATATTTTGGGCAAACTCGGCATCACGATTGAAACCGCGACGGACGATACACTGTTGCAAGCCTATCTGCTGGACGCCGAACGGTCGAAATATGAATTGACGGCAATGGCGAATGAATACCTGGGCGGCTACGGTCTGGCCAAAGAGCATGACGAAACCGCGCAGGCCGCCGATCTGACGGGACGATTGGCCGACGTGATGAACGCCAAAATCGCCGACGACAAGATTCAGTTCGATTTCCAGGAACAGACGCTGGATTACGTTTACCAGAAGATCGAAATGCCGCTGATTCCGCTGCTCTATGAAATCGAACAGGCGGGTTTTCGCGTGGACACCGAGGTGCTGGCCAAACTTTCGGTCGAGATGCAGGGGGAAATCGAAAGGCTGTCAAAGCAGATTTATGAACTCGCCGGGCGCGAATTCAACATCGGGTCGCCCACGCAACTCGGCGATATTTTTGAAGAGCTCAATTATGAAGTTTCCAAGCGCACGGCGACGGGCAAAATCTCCACCGACCGAAACGTGCTGGATGAACTGGCCGAAAAATACGAATTGCCGCGTCTGGTGATTGATCACCGCGAGCTATTGAAGCTGAAAGGCACTTACGTTGACGCCTTCCCCTCCCTGATTAATCCGGCGGATGGCCGCATTCATACAACGCTGAATCAAACCATTGCCGCCACGGGCCGCATCAGCAGCACCGATCCGAATTTGCAGAACATTCCGATTCGCACGGAGATGGGCCGGCGGATTCGCCGCGCGTTCATTCCAGCCAACGGCTGCGTTTTGCTATCGGCAGATTATTCACAGATTGAATTGCGGCTGCTGGCGCATATCACCAAAGACCCTGTCATGCTGGATGCTTTCAGCAAGGGCGAAGACATTCACGAACGCACGGCGCGCGAAGTCTTCGGCGCAACGACCGCGGCGGAATTGAAGGAAAAACGCCGCGTGGCCAAGATCGTCAATTTCGGCATTGCCTATGTCATCGGCCCCTTCGGACTGGCGCAACGGGTGGGAATTTCGCGCGCCGAGGCCAGAAAGGTGATTGACGATTACTACCGCACTTACGCCGGCGTGAAAAAGTACATGGACGAATTGCCGGAGAAAGCCTGCGATGCGGGTTGCGCCGTGCGTTCCATTTATGGCCGGTTGCGGCGGATTCCTGATCTGAAAAGCAAAGGCGCGGCAAAAGCGCGCGGCGAACGTGAAGCGGTCAACATGCCGATGCAAGGCTCGGCTTCGGATATCGTCAAACTGGCGATGATGCGCGTGGCCGACGCACTGCGGCGGGAAAAACTGAAGGCGAAGATGATTCTGCAAGTCCACGACGAACTGGTTTTTGAAGTCCCGGAAAAAGAGCTGGCGAAAACCGGAGAGGTCGTCAAAGCCGCAATGGAGAGCGCGGTCAAGATCGCCGTGCCGCTTCCGGTCGAACTTGGTTCGGGTGAAAACTGGATGGATGCGAAGCCGTAAAAAGGACCTGAGTCAAAGATGCTGAAATTTGCTCAAAATTCCTGCTTCCTTTTTCCTGGTTGAGTATTTAATATCTGCGCGGCATTTAACTTGTGGTCTTCATCAATAAAGATTAAATCAGTTATGGGTTTTGCAACCAAGGCAATTCACGCAGGCCAGGAGCCTGATCCAACGACCGGCGCGGTCGCCGTGCCCATCTATCAAACCTCCACTTACGTTCAAGATGCGCTTGGCCAGCATAAGGGATTCGAATACGCTCGAACGCAGAATCCGACGCGGCTGGCGCTTGAAAAAAATCTGGCCGCGCTCGAAGGCGGTCAGGCGGCCCACTGCTTTGCATCTGGGATGGCGGCGATTGATACGGTGTTGAAACTGCTCAAAGCGGGCGACCACGTCATTGTTTCCGAAAACACGTACGGTGGCACCTATCGCCTGTTTGAACGGGTGCTGCGCGGCTTCGGATTGGATTTCAGCTACGTGGACACAACGGAAAGCCTCAATGTTGAAAGTGCATTGCGCGACAATACCCGAATGATCTTCCTGGAAACGCCGACCAATCCGATTATGGCAGTGGCCGATCTGGAAGGCATCGGCAAGTTGGCGCGGGCAAACGATATTCGCCTGGTGGTGGACAATACGTTTATGAGCCCGTACTTCCTGCGCCCGATTGAATGGGGGGCGGATATTGTCGTGCATTCAACCACCAAATATCTGAATGGTCACAGCGACACCATTGGCGGCGTTGCCGTCACGGCTCGAAAAGAAGATGCGGAGCAGATTGGCTTTTTACAAAATGCGGTGGGAGCAATTCTTTCCCCCTTCGATTCATTTCTGATCATGCGCGGAACCAAGACGCTGTCTGTGCGAATGCGCCAGCATGACGAGAACGGACGCCGGGTCGCGGCCTTTCTGGACGAACATCCCAAAGTTCAGAAAGTCTATTATCCCGGGCTGGCTCAGCATCCCCAGCACGAGCGCGCCAAGCAATTGATGACAGGATTTGGGGGGATGATCGCATTTGAAACAGGTTCTCTTGCGGCTGCGCGCAGTGTATTGGATAATGTGCGCCTCTGTGCGCTCGCTGAAAGCCTCGGCGGCGTTGAAACATTGATTTCACATCCGGCAACGATGACACACGCTTCAGTTCCCGCAGAGCAACGCTTGCGGCTTGGTATTTCGGACGGTCTTGTGCGAATCTCTGTCGGAATCGAAGACGTTGAAGACATCCTCGCGGATTTGGATGCAGCATTACAACGAGCGTAGAAGCAGTGACAGTTGAGAAGTGGTAGTGGAAAAAGAGGTACAAACTCATCACTCATCACGTATCGCTCATCACTCATCACTTAACTTATGGCCGATCCAACCATCAATTTAGCACTTTATGCCCAAACGGATGTGGGCATGGTGCGCAGCGGCAATGAAGATAACTTCCTGATCCTTGATCTTTCGTCCGGCAGAAGCTGGACCGCCAATGAGGAAGAGCCGCAAGATTTACTGACATACACACAGGGCTATTACGGAACTTTGCTCGCCGTTTCGGACGGCATGGGGGGGGCGCTGGCCGGGGAAGTCGCCTCGCGAATTGCAGTTGAAACCGTTCGAGACCGCATGCTCCAACTGCAAGCCCACGAAGTGTACGGCAGGATGCCCTTTTCCGAACGACTCCGCCTGGCAGTCGAAGAAGCGAATTCGATCATCCACACCGACGGACAAACCAATCAGGCTCACAGGGGGCTGGGAGCCACTTTCACGGCGGTCGCCACGCACGGCAACCACGTGTACTTCGCGCAGGTGGGTGACAGTCGCGCGCATCTCATTCGACAGGGCAGAATCTATCGCGTCACCAAGGACCAGTCGCTCGTTCAACAATTGATTGACGCGGGGCAGATCACCGAAGAGGAAGCCGAAACCCACAGTTACCGGAACGTGATCCTCCAGGCGCTCGGCGCACATAACAACGTCAATGTTGAAGTCAACGCCGTGCCGCTCTGCCAACTGGACACCCTCGTGATTTGCAGCGACGGGCTGTCTGGCAAGATGCACGCCGACGAAATTGCGCGCATCGTCAATGAAGCTTCCGATTTCAAATCCGCTTGCCAATCCTTGATCAATCTGGCCAATGAGCGAGGCGGAGAAGACAATATCACCGTTGTTGTTGCCCAGTTCTCTGGTTCCGCCCTGCCCCTGCCTGATAGCAATTCGCTGACCCCGAAAAGTCTGGCTCGTTCCCCTGATACCCCGACGGAAATCACCTGGGTCACGGGAGCAAGGACAGACCCGCTGGATCATTCATCTGGCTCTTCGCAATCATCGCCAGCGCCACCCTCCCCTGATGGTGAGGTCAGAAAAACAGAACCGCTTCCGCTGCCCCCCAAACAAGCGACTCCGTTCACCGCCCCGCTTCAGCGTTCCTCCTCCGGCAAACTTCGAACCAATGATTTGTCGGATCGGGTGGAGCCGATCACCGCCGTCTTCGCTCCCGAAGATTTCGAGGAAGATCCGCGGGTTACCGCCCCACAGAAGCAGGCGCCGGCAACGGATGCGTTTGATTCGCGGTTCACCAAACCGATTTCCGCCCTGTCACCGCAAGCCTCCGCTGACGTGGCTCGCGAAACTAACCGCTCGCCCTTAAACCACTCCAACGGCGCCCAGCCTGGAAAAAAATCTTCCAAGGCCAATCTGGCAATTTTTATTGGCCTGGTTTTGCTGGGAATTACGGGGCTGGTTTTGAGCGCCACCACCTACTTCAAGCAGCAATCCGAAGAAAAAACCGCCAAGGAAGAAACACAGAAAATCGAGAGCAGTCAGAAAGAAAGCCGGCTGAAGACTCTCGGCGAGACGATTGAAAAAATTGACAAGGCAATTCAGGCCGTTGACAACCCCTCGCTGAAAGAAAAAAGTGACAACCTGAAAGAGCGGCTGAAAACGCAGAAAGAACAACTGATCCAGGCTGCGCTGATTCCGGACGACCAGCCACAAACCATCAAGGAACGCTGCGACGAAATTGATAAGAAGCTGAAAGAGATTGAAGACGAATTGAAAACGCTTCAAGGTTTACTGCCCGTTAGAACGACCTCGCGGGAGCCGATAAAAGTGTAGCCCTGTCCGGCCCTCCTTCCCCCGCTCCTGCTTCCTACCCTGTTTTCCAATCAAAGAACTATTACGAAAACCGACCGGACTCCGGCGATCTTGCGTACTTCTGAAACCAGCGCTCCGACATCCACAGTGCTTCTGGGTGGAAGCTTGATTGTGACCATCCCCTCTTTGACTGAAAACTTCACCTCGCTCCACTCCGGGTTTGAGCCGAAAAGCTCCTCAACTTCCGGTTGAACATCCTCATCATCGCGGCGGATCATCGAATCAGCTTTTCGCTTGGCAGCGTTGCCGGCGACCTTTGTTCCTTCCCAGGAAGCCTTGGCGGCGTCTTTTGATTTCGATGCCGCATAGCTGCCCGCCTCCCAGGACTTTTCCAATCCAACCCGTGTGCCCTCTTTGACACCGCTGCCGACTTGCTGGGAAACGCTTTTGTCCCCCGGCTTGGGAGCCGGATAAGGCAGCCCCAACCTGCGATAAGTCGGAGGATCAATCTTGCCGGTGACCGGCAGGCCATTCTTTGATTGGTAGGTCTTGACGGCTTCGCGTGTTTCGGGATCAAGTTCGGCGGACAAACGAGTTTTGAGATAACCCAACCGCCGCAGCTCGACTTGCACGGCAATCACTTCGTTTTTCGTCATGCGGGCATTGGCGGGAATGTCCTGTACAACCTGCTGAACCAGTGCCGATGCAAACTGACAAGACAACACCATCAAAGCAAGGCATCCGAAAACCGCTTTTTTACCCGTGTTGGTTTGTAGGTTCATCTCCCCTCTTTTCACGTCTGCGAGTCTCCCGCGGCACCTGGATTCTGTACTTCCTGATTTTGCTGTACAGGCGCGGGCGATAAATGCCCAAAACCTGCGCCGCCGCCTGCTTGTTGCCGCTGGTGCGTTTCAATGTCTGCTCAATGACGATGCGCTCGATTTCCTCCAGCGTCATGTTCGGCGGAACGTAGAAGGCTTCCGGAATGCTTTCGATGATCTGATCCCCAAACGGCAAATCTTCCGGCTCGATGCGCGAACCTTTGGCCAGCAGCACGGCGCGCTCAATGGCATTTTGCAGTTCGCGCACATTGCCCGGCCAGCGATGCGCGAAGACCCGGTGATAAGCTGATTGCGAAAAGCCTTGCAACGCCCGGCTGTATTTGTCCTTGAATTTGTGAAAGAAGAAATCCGTCAGCAGTTGCAGGTCTTCGGCGCGTTCGCGCAGCGGCGGAACGTTAATCGTGATCGTCGAGATTCGATAAAACAGATCTTCGCGCATCAATCCTTCCTTGATCGCTTCACGGGGCTCACGGTTGGTTGCGCAAACCAATCGGAAGTCAGCCTCAAACGTCTCGGTCGAACCCACTGGCCGGAAGCGCCTCTCTTCCAACACGCGCAACAGTTTCGGCTGCAATTCAATCGGCATTTCGCCAACTTCGTCAAGCATCAGGCTCCCGCCTTTGGCCTGCGCGACCAGCCCGGAGCGATTCTGAATCGCGCCGGTGAAGGCGCCTTTGACGTAGCCGAACAATTCCGCTTCGATCAATTCCTTCGGCAGCGCCGAGCAGTTGACCTTGACCAGTTCGTTCCCCGCGCGCAGCGAATTGAAGTGAATCGCGTTGGCGATCAATTCCTTGCCGGTGCCTGATTCGCCGATGATCAGAATGTTGGCGTCGCTTTTGGCGACGCTGGCAATCGTTTCATAGATCATCTGCATGGACTTCGATCCGCCGATGATGCTGGAAAATTCCTGGCGCTGAAAATGCTTGCGCATGCTCTGGGATTCGTTCAGCAAGCGGCGGCGTTCGAGCGCTTTTTCGACCAGCAGCAAAATCTGCTCCGGCTCGAATGGTTTTTCAACAAAGAAGAAAGCGCCGGATTTCGTGGCTTCGACGGCTTCGGAAACAGTCGCATGACCAGTGATGATGATCACCTCGGTTTCCGGCGTATGCTCCTTGACCAGCCGCAGCAGCGACAAGCCGCCCTGTTGATCATCCGGCAACTGCAAATCAGTCAGGACCAGATCGTAAGCCAGCTTTCCCGCCTGACGTTCCAGCAGCGCACGCGCCGCGCCGAAGCTTGAAGCAGTTTCAACCAGGTGCCCTTCCGCGCCAAGCAGCAGGCGCAATCCGTCCGTGATCGAAGGTTCATCGTCAACAACTAAAATTCTGTTCTCTATTTTCAATTTTCAATTTCCAAACTTGATCGAGATTGTTTTTCCCGCTGGCTGCGCCGCCAATACTTCGACGGTTCCGCCGTGCGCTTCGATGATGCGGCGAGCCAACGCCAACCCAAGCGAGGTTTTGTTCAGCCGCTCATTCGTCAAAAAGTTGAAAAACGATTGCCGATGTTCCTCGCTCAAGACATCGCCTTCATCGGAGATCGAAAACCGCAATCCATCCCGGCTGGTCTGTAATTCCACCATCACCGTGCCCCCTCCAGGCGACGAATCAATTGCCTGGGCGAGCACGGTATCGAGGGCTGAACGCATCTGCTGTGAATCAAGCGGCAACCGAAGCGTGGCGGCGGCGAATTGGGAAGCAATCTCCACATTTCGCGCTGCGGCTTGCGGCAGATGATTCTGGATAATTTGTTCAATCAACGCCACCAGATCCTCTTCCAGCAACTTCAGTTCGACCGGCCGGGTCAGTTTGCCGATCAACGAGGCGTTTTCCGTCATCTCATTCAGACTCTGAACAATCTTATCGGCGATCTCCACCCCTTCGGGCTGATCGGCAAAACGCTTTTTCAGATAGGCGGCATACAGCTTCAAGCCGCTCATTTGATTTTTGAAGTCATGCATCAATCGGTTCATCGCGCGTCCGACTTCAAGCAGCGCGGCTTGATCTTCTTCCGCCGCAGGCTGGCGAAGAAGATTCATTTCGACGGCGATCAGCGGTTGTGATTGAAACCCGTTGAGCCGCCGCAGCGAAACTTCACATCCAGAAGACCCGCCCACTGTCACAGCCTTCGTAAAAACCTGCTCCCCAGCGGCAAAGCGTGCAAACATCGCCGGCAACTCCACACAATCTGACTTTGCCGCAATTTGCGAGATCGTCGCGGAGGCGGTTTCCGTCCCCCCACCGCTTCCCAGCAGCAGAATCGCACCTCGATCAGCCGTCACAATCCGTCCATCTGATTGACACAGGATCATCAGAGCATTGGTTATTGCGTCTGGCATTGTTTCATTCATCGTTTCACACTACTTGAAACAGGGGAGGTATGGAGGGGATTGTGATTGATTTTTATTTCCGCCGAAACAGCGCGCGTATGCTAGCAAAAAGAGTTGTTAATCTCAATTCACGCTGAGGTTTCGGCGGCTGATTGCTGGCTGGCCACCACAATTCGCCGTCTTGTCGCGGTCGCAACCGGCTGCTAGAATTCGCCCCGTTCAAGCAATTTATCACTCACAATCTTGAAAAGTTCGATCTCCCCACGCTGGCCGCTGCGAAAATGACTTTCTCGCCGCGACCGGACAGACACTTTCAATATGACGGAACATCTGCCACGGATTCTCATTGCTGAAGACGATGACAACCATCGCATTGCACTGAAGCTGATGCTCAAGCTGAGCAAGTACGACGCCATCGAAGCGCGCGACGGACAGGAAGCCATCGCCCGGACGCTGAGCGAAAAACCTGACTTGGTTTTGATGGACATCTCGCTTCCAGTGGTGGACGGCCTGCAAGCGACGCGAGAGATTCGCAGTCACGCCGAATTCCAAAACCTGCCGATCATTATTATTTCCGGCTACGACTCTCAGGAAACGCTCGACAGTGTGCAGGCCTGTGGCGGCAGCAGCTACCTGAGCAAACCGATCGAGTTCGACGAATTGAAAAAAGTGATCGAACGGCATCTGGCCAATCAGCCATTGCTCAACACCTTCTGAATCGCGCCCATCACCTGAGCCAGACGAATTGAGCGAATGCATTCCGGCTCGTCAAACGCTTCGCACGTGTACATCGAGCAGGGATTACAGGCGAAGTAGTTCTGCACCAGTTCCGACGGCGCGCGCCACGGTCGCCAGCGAATGGAACTGGCCGGGCCGAACATCACCACCAGCGGCGTTTTGACGGCGGCGGCGATGTGCGCCGGGCCGCTGTCATTGCCAACGAAGAGTTTCCCGCCCGCAATCACGGCAATCAGTTCGCCGATGCTCAGCGAACTGATGCTGGAGAGTTTTTGTTTCGTCGCGGCTTGGACTGCCTTCAGTTGCGCAATCTGTTCCGGCGTCGGCGCGCCGGTCATCACAATCTGGTAACCGCGTTCAATCAGTTTCCCGGCCACTTCCGCAAAGCGTTCCGGCATCCAGCGTTTGGTGTAAAACTCGTTGGTCGGAGCCAGCACCGCATAAGGCTTTGCCGGATCAATTCCGGCGGCGCTTAACTTCCCATTCGCCGATTCGCGCATTGGCGGCGCAACGCACAAATGCGTCGGCATTGGCGTTTCACCGGGCAAGCCCAGCCATTGAAATTCGGCAAACTGATTTTCGACGGTATGCAGTTTCTGGCTGGCGTTGGGCTGGTTCAGCAGGTCGTCCACCGGCGGGATTCGCAGGTTGTAGGCATACCCATTGCGAAAATGCGCCGGAGCGACGCGATGTTTCGCGCCGCTGGCAAAGGTCAGTTGCGCGCTGGTCGGCCCGCCGTGCAGGTTGATGGCGGCGGTGAACTTCCGGTTGCGAATTTCCTTGATGACGCTGAGCCGGGCCGTAAATGTGCTGCGTTTGTCATCCGCGTCGCGCAATAGCGGAATGGCTTCGATGTCGGGATCGGCGGCGTACAAATCGGCATAGATCGCTTCGACCAGCGTGGCGATTTCTAAATCCGGGCGGAAGCGTTTCAACGCGCGCAGATTGGCCGTGTCCAGCACGGCTTCGCCCAGATTGCGGAGCCGGATGAAAAGCACGCGCGAGTTTTGCGGCAACTGTTGAAAAAGTGAGGCTGACATTTTGGGGCGTTGGTCAGAGCGATTACTTTTGTGCGTCCGCTTCCTCAATCACGGCTTCGTCTATGATCATGATCGGGATGTCATCGCGAATCGGGTACACGCGATGGCAGCTTTCGCATTTCAGCCCACTGCCGTCCGGTTTCAGTTGGACCTTCGATTTGCAGAATGGGCAACGCAAAATTGCCAGAAAATCAGGTGTGATGCTCATTAGGATTCTTGTTCGAGTTTGAATTCAGGTTCGCCGGATCTGTAAAGAAGCGGCATTCTATGGGCGCAATCGAAAGGTGTCAAAGTCAGGAAAATCCGCCGCTGCCTGAGCCGAAAACATGGCCGACGCCTGGCTTGATGCCCGCCGCCTTCAATTCGTGTGAAATGATTGCAAAGCTCTGGCATTGTCTGGACGGAAATCGCGAAAGTGCGTACACTGCCGCTCTCGAATTCCCCTTCAAAAATCGTCAATCTTGAAGTCTTGCGTTCGGTATAGAAGAAATTTTAACCCGCGTCCACGCCTCATTAGGCTCGCGGTGTGATTCGCGAACTTGACCTTGATTCTTACACCCATGCCCCATCCCCTACCGTTCCGTTTCATCACTCAGATGTCGGTGAACTTCGGCAAGTTCCGGAAGCGACCTGGCAGCGGGTGTGTATTTGCTTTCCAACATAATTTCGTCACGCTCCCACAGACTACGAGGAAAATCCGATGCAACATATGATCAAATCTTTGACACGATTCGTTGGCTTTCTGCGTCCGCGCCCAGCACAACGAATGCGGTTGGCCTTATTTCTGACTTTTGCGATTGCGGCTTCGGTCATGTCCATCTACGGCTTGATCGTGAGCGCCAACAATACCGCACAAACCCTTCCCTTCAGCCAGGACTGGACGAACACCGGCCTGATCACCGCCAATGACGATTGGTCGGGAGTCCAGGGCATCGAAGGCTTTCTGGGGGACCGCGCGGCATCCGGAACGACCACGGATATTGATCCACAAACGGTTCTTGATCCGCTGACGACGATTGATGTCGTCGCCAATCAAACGAATCCAAACACGAACACGGCTGGCGGCGTCGCGGAGTTTCAGGCCACGCTGCAATCCACCTCGCAACAAACCATCGCGCTGCAAGGTTCGGGCACAGCCGATCATCCAAACATCGTCCTTTATCTGAACACCACGGGGCAGACGGGCATCAGCGTCTCTTACAACCTGCGCGACATAGACTGCTCCGTTGACAATGCGCAACAGCAGGTGGCGCTCCAATACCGTGTCGGCGCTTCGGGCAACTTTACGAACATCCCCGCCGGCTACGTCGCCGATGCCACGGCCAGAGTCAATGCCGCGGCCGCGGATGTCGCCAATTGCACACTGGTCACGCCCATCAGCGTGGCGTTGCCAGCCGCCGCTGAAAACCAGCCGCTGGTGCAAGTGCGCATCATCACCTCAAACGCCACCGGTTCCGACGAATGGGTTGGCGTGGACGACATCGTCGTGAGCACCGGCCCGGTAATGGATGTGGCGCCTTCGGTGTTGAGCACGAATCCTGCGGACAACGCGACCGGCATCCCGTTGGCTGCGAATGTCTCAGTGACTTTCAGCGAAGACGTCACGGCTCCGGCCAGCGCCTTTTCCATTTCCTGCGCCATGAGCGGCGCGCACACCTTTGCGTTGTCGGGAGGCCCAACGACGTTCACGCTCAATCCAGACACCGATTTTGTGCAAAACGAAGTCTGTACAGTGACGGTGACCGCCGCCCAGGTCGCCGACGTGGATGCGAACGATCCGCCAGACAACATGGCGGCGGATTTCGTCTTCGACTTCACGACGGCGGATCTTGGGTCGTGCGGTGGGGCTTTCACACCGATCTTTACAATTCAGGGCAGCGGCACGGCCAGTCCGAGCGCCGGCGCGAGCGCCACAATCGAAGGCATCGTGGTTGGCGATTTCCAGGGGGCGAGCAGTCTGAAAGGCTTTTACGTCCAGGATCCCACGGGAGACGCCAATCCGGCGACTTCCGACGGCATTTTCATCTTCGACGGGGACACGCCTGCCGTGAACGTTGCCGTGGGAGATCGCGTGCGAATCACCGGCACGGTTTCCGAACAGTTCAACAACACACAGATCAACCCCGCCAGTTCGATCATTATTTGCAGCTCGGGAAATACCTTGCCCGCGCCAACCGCCGTTGACCTGCCGGAACCTGTCAACAACGACCTGGAACGTTACGAAAACATGCTGGTCAATTTTCCCGAGACGCTGACCGTCACGGGGAACTTCGGTCTGGGCCGGTTCGGCGAAGTCGTGCTTTCTTCCGATGGCCGGCTTTTCCAGCAGAATAACTTCGATCGCACCAACAGCGTTGGCGCACTGGCCGTGGCGGAATCAAACCCGCGCCGCTATGTTTTGCTCGATGACGGCCTGTCAATTCAAAATCCTGATCCGACTCCCTACTTCGACGGAAACAATACGCGCCGCGTCGGTGATACAATTGCCGGCTTACAAGGCGTGCTGACCTTCGATTTCAGCGAGTATCGCGTCCAGCCCACCGCACCGGTCGTCTTCACTTCGGCCAATCCACGCACGGCAACGCCCGCAACCGTTGGCGGTAACGTCAAAGCTTCCAGTTTCAATGTGTTGAACTACTTCAACGGCAACGGCGCGGGCGGCGGCTTCCCGACGTCGCGCGGCGCAAGCTCGCTGGCTGAATTTAACCGCCAGCGCGACAAGATCATTGCCGCCATTCTGGCCATCAATGCCGATGTGTACGGCGTCATCGAAATCGAAAACGACGGCAACAATGCAACCAGCGCCATTCAGGATTTGATCAACGGCCTGAATGCCGCCACCGCGGCGGGCACGTATGCGTTCAGGGAAGGCACAACGCCGGGCACGGATCTGATCAAGAACTCGATCATTTACAAGACGACAACCGTCACGCCGGACGGGGTAGCCGTCAACGACACAGACGCCATCTGGGAAGGCCAGGCGCGCAATCCGCTGGCGCAGACGTTTACCCTCAATTCCAACGGCGAAAAGTTCGTCTTCATCGTCAATCACTTCACGTCCAAAGCCTGCTCCGCCAATGACACCGGACTGGACGCGGATCAGGGCGACGGGCAGGGATGCGACAACCTGCAGCGCACGCTCCAGGCCGAAGCCCTGCTGGATTTCATCGAAGAGCGTCAGACCGCGTCGGGCGAAGCCAGAGTGCTGGTGATGGGCGATCTCAATGCCTATGGCGAGGAAGATCCCATCTTCAGGCTTGAAGACGACGCGAGCGACCGGTTGATGGACGGCCCCGGCGGTCTGATTGACCTGGTGCAAAAGTTCGTGCCTGTGGCAAGCCGTTACTCCTATCAGTTTGACGAATACTCCGGTTACCTGGATCACGCGCTGGCGTCGAAGGAGCTTGACCCTCTCGTCTCCGGCACGACCATCTGGCACATCAACGCCGATGAGCCGACGATTCTTGACTATAACCTTGAGTTCAAGTCGGCGGCGCAGCAGGCCATCAATGTGGGAACTCCCTACCGCGCCTCCGATCACGACCCGGTCATTGTCGGCCTCACCCTGGGCGTGATTTGCCCGACAATCGTTGTCACCCCGTCCACTGTTCCGGCAGGCACTGCCGGTTCGGCTTACGGCCCGGTGCAATTCATGCAGGAAGGCGGCAGCGGCGCAATCACCTGGAGCGTCAGCAGCAATAATCTGCCGGCGGGATTGACACTCAACCCAATGACCGGGCAGCTTTCCGGTACGCCGACGGTTGCCGCGGGCGTCAACGTCACCATCCGCGCCACGGATATCAACAACTGCTTCGGCGAAGTCATCGTCACCTTGCAGATCAATTGTCCGACGATCACGATCGCCCCGTCCTCAGGTTCGCCGACAGTTTTGACGGGTGGAACGGTTGGACAGGCTTACAGCCAGACGTTCACCGCTGCTCCGGCAGGCGGCGGTTACACCTATTCGATCCCTGCGCTGTCCATTCCTGCGGGGTTGACATTCAATCCGTCCACTGGCGTGCTGAGCGGCACACCGACAACCACGGGAACATTCGGTTTCACCGTGACGGCCACCGGCTTCGGCAGTTGCACCGGACAGCAAAACTATTCGCTGACCATCGGCTGCCAGACCATCACCATCACTCCGGCGGGTCCTGCATTGCCGAACGGAACGATTGGTTTGGCCTACAGCCAGCAACTCACCGCCAACAACGGCAGTGGAACCGTCAATTTCACGCTTCAATCCGGCACTTTCCCGGCGGGAATCACGATGAGCCTGGCGGGCTTGATCAGCGGCCTGCCAACCGCGACCGGCATGTCCAGCTTCACCGTGCTGGCCACCGACGCGAACAATTGCACGGCCACGCAGGCTTACACGCTGACCATCGGCTGCCAGAGCATTACCGTCAGCCCGGCTGGCCCAGCGTTGCCACCGGGGATGTCTGGAACGCTTTACAGCCAGACGTTCACGCAAACAGGAGGCAACGGCGCCACAAACTTCGCCGTCAGCGCGGGCACTTTGCCAATGGGCTTAACCCTGGCACCAGGCGGCCTGCTATCCGGAACGCCAACGGAGTTCGGCAATTTCAGCTTCACCGTCCGCGCAACCGACGCAAACAACTGTTTCGGTGAAACGGCCTACACGCTGGTCATCAATCCGCCTTGCGGAACAATCACCATCACTCCGGCAACGCTGCCGAATGGCTTTGTCGGCACGGCTTACAACGCAACGCTCGATGCGACCGGCGGGACGGCGTCCTACAATTTCACCGTCAGCGCGGGCACACTGCCAGCGGGCTTGACTCTTTCCACTGCTGGCGCGCTTTCCGGCACGCCAACGGCGACAGGAACGTTCACCTTCACCTTCAAAGCCACGGATGCGAATAACTGCATGGGCACGCAGGCCTACACGGTGATCATCAGCGGCAACGGGCTGCAGTTCTATCCGCTTGCCAGCCCTGTCCGGCTGCTTGACACACGCACGGGTTTCAACGGCTGCACTACGGGAACTGGCGCACTGACTGCCGGTGAAACCCGAACACAGCCCGCACGAACGATGTGTTCAATGATTCCGGCCAATGCCACGGCGGTCATCGGAAATATCACCGTGGTGCCTTCCGCACCCGGTTTCCTGACGCTCTTCCCCAGCGACGCCACGCAACCCACGGTCGCCAACTCCAACTTCAAAGCCGGTGAAGTGACTAACAATTTCTTCACTGTCGGGCTTGGGGCAGACGGCGCATTCAAAATCTACGCCAGCGCGGCGACGGACGTGATCATTGACCTGACCGGCTATTACGCTCCGCCAGGAGCGGGCGGGCTGTTCTACCATCCGCTTCCCTCGCCGGTGCGGCTGGTCGAAACGCGCGCCGGACAAACCGGCTGTTTCCAACCATCCCAATTGATGGGAACGAACAATCCGAACGCCGATCCAAACCTGGATCTGCCGGTGCAAGGCCGTGGCCCTGGGTTGCCGTCGCCTTGTAACTCTATTCCCAGCGACGCCGCAGTGCTGGTCGGTAACGCGACGACGGTCTTTCCAAATGCGCCGCTCGGGTACGGATATCTGACCATCTATCCCAGCGACGCGACGCGCCCGACGGTGGCCAGCTCGAATTACGCCAACAACGACGTAATCAACGGCCCCTTTGCCGTCAAACTGGGCGCGGACGGCCAGTTCAAGATTTACACCTTCTCGACAACTGATCTGGTGGTGGACATCACAGGCTACTACAGCGCCAGTCCGACCGACGCCAATGGAGCCGGGTTGTTGTTTAGCCCATTGCCAACCCCGATGCGGTTGCTGGAAACCAGACCGGATTTCCCCAGCCTGCCACTGGTTGGTTGTTACAGGCCAAACGCTCCCATCGCGGGGCAACCGAACATCCGCACGCAGCCAGTCTGGGGAATGTGTTCGGATCAACCGATCACGATTCCCGACACCGCGCGCGCGATTGTCGGCAACGCGACCGTCATTAACCCGGTAGCGGCAGGTTTCCTGACCTTCTACCCTGGCGACGCGATCAGCACGCCGACCGCTGCCACCTCGAACTATCCGTTCCCGGTGACCTTCGGGTACAACCGGCATTACTATGTCGGCCTGAGTCCGGTGGATGGGACGTTCAAGATCCTGACGCAGTTCACGACCGATCTGATCGTGGATGTGTCGGGTTACTTCGCGCCCTGATCGCGGACCTTTCGCTGACCGAAATCGTCAGGCCGCGATGGGAACCTGGAGGCATTACACCTCCAGGTTTCCGTCGCGGCCTGTTTTTGTCGGTGAACTTGCGAATTTTCCCGCCACTCTCTACACTCCGCCGCGATCAGCACACAGCGCTTCCTCTGAATCCTTATGCAGTCTTTTTCCTGAACGCTCCTCCCGGCTGATTGGCCCGAATTCACTGGCGGGCGCGGCGGACGCCAACAGGGAACCATTCTCCAAAATTCATTATGCCGCCCGGTCGCCTCCGGCTGGGTCGGCTCCAAACTGTAGCGCGCAAGATGAAGTGCGCCACCAGCCTGCAAGAAGCGCTGGCCGCGCCGCCCGTTTGCCCGCTACCACAACGCCAGGAGAAAGCCACCATGCAGACCTCAACCAATGTTCCTCATGCGCAACCTTCGCTGCGCCGCCCTGTTGCCATCACACTGCGAGCCTTGTTGCTCCTGACGTTGTTCCTGTGCGCGCTTTTGCCTGCTCCAAGACCGCGCGCAAGCGCCGGTCAAGCGTCCTTGCCCAATTTGCAAGGCGCGGCGGCCAGCGAATACCTGAAACAGCAAGGCCTTCAAGCCTCGCCCGGCAAAGCGATGGCGCGATCTGGCGTGTATCCGCCACCGGTCAGCGATCAGCCGTCTTACCGCTTTTACGCCAACACCAAGCGCAGCAGACACAGGCACACGTTGCACGCTGCATCGTCTACAAAACAATCTTGAAATTAGAGGAGGCCACCTATGTTCAGCCGCAACTTTTTTACTTATCTAACTTTGTTTATTTTCTCGCTGGCAGTCTGTGTTTCGGCTACGCGGCTAACTCATCCCGGCATAAGCGACACAATAGAGTTGTTTGGGGCGAGAGCTGAAGGCCGCAAAATTGCCCAAAATCCTCTGCAACCAGATATTGGAAAGAACCTCAGCGCATATGGAGCCACCTGGACGCCTCGCGAGAGCAACAGAAACTGGTATTCGGTGGCTTCTTCCGCCGACGGAAGCAAATTGGTCGCGGTGGTTAAAGGAGGCAGAATTTATACTTCGACAGATTCAGGTGTGAGATGGACGCCACGTGACAGCGATAGAAATTGGCATACAGTTACGTCTTCAGCCGATGGAACTAAGTTGGCTGCGGTTGTTAATGGAGGACAGGTTTATACCTCGACAGATTCAGGTGTCAGTTGGACAGCGCGGGAAACCGATAGACCTTGGTTTGCAATTGCTTCTTCTGCTGATGGGGGCAAACTGGCCGCAACGGTTGTGGGCGATCACATTCTCACTTCGACTAACTCAGGCCTAACCTGGACGACGCGCGACAATAATAGAAACTGGCGCTCAATAGCCTCCTCAACCGATGGGAACAAACTGATTGCATTGGACAGTAACAACTTGATCTACACCTCAACCGATTCAGGCGTAAATTGGACGCCGCGCGAGAGTAATAGAAATTGGTATGCAACAGCTTCTTCAGCGGATGGCAGCAAGTTGGTGGCGACGGTAGGCGGAGGCAGGATTTACACTTCAACGGATTCAGGTGTGAGCTGGACACCGCGCGAAAGTAATAGAATTTGGGAATCAGTTGCCTCTTCAGCCGATGGCAGCAAACTGGTTGCGGTTGTTATTGGCGGGCAGATTTACACCTCGACCGATTCAGGCGTGAATTGGACGCCACGCGAAAGCAACAGAAATTGGGAGTCAGTTGCTTCCTCAGCCGATGGCAACAAACTGGTTGCAGTGGTAAATGGCGGTCAGATTTACACCTCAATCGCTAACTCTACACCTACGATTACTCCACTTGGGCAGACGTGTATGGTAGGCAGTCCTGCTGCTAATGTGCCAATCGCCACAGCTAGTGACGCAGATGAAGCTGCGAACATTCTTCAAATCCAAATCAGCAGCGACGGCACGAACTTCAGCAATACGGCCACGCTAAACGGCGTCACCATCTCCTTGGCCGACAGGAATGCCGGGGCGACGGGTACAAACCCAAATGCCACCGGCCAAGTTTTCGCCGATGTCGTAGCGGCGTGTGGCGCGAGCAATGCCAGTTTCACGATCAAAGTCACCGACAGCGTTGGAACGATTGGAATCGCAACACTGACGGTAACGGTCAGCACCAACACGCTGCCCGTGCTCAGTTACAACAATCCCGCAGCCATCGTTTTTGGAATGACGGCAACCGTCAATCCCGCAAGTGGGCCAAGCGACAACAGCGGCATTGTCAATCTCGCCGTGCAAAGCAAAGGCGCGTTCACCGGCAATGTCAGCGTCAATTCATCGGGCGTTGTCTCGCTCAGCAATGCTGCGCCGATAGGAACGCATATCATCACAATTCGCGCAACGGACAATTGTAATCAGACAACGGATGCAACGTTTACGGTGACGGTGAGTAGTTGTACGGATGCGACCTTGGTTACTTTCTCGAACCTGAGAACTGATGGGCGAATGTATCGGTATCGGGTAACGCCAACTTCGGCCACATTAGACCTTACATTCACTCATCCTGATTTGCAGTTTCCTCACCATGGAATTGTCATTCCCACAACTGGGGAATTATTGGTGGGTGACAAAGGCACAGACGCAAGTGGCAACCTCAGTTCTTTCCTGCGTTTTGGAGACCCTCTGGGGGCAATGACATACGGCAGCAAATTTCGTACGGCGGATATGATCAGTTCGTTTTGGATGGCCATCAGAAACAACGAACTCTTTGTGCCGCAAGGTTTGAATAGCAATAGCATGTTGCGCTTTTTGATAGGTGCTAATGGCAATTTGATGCCCAATGGAATTATTACTGCCGGGTTGGGAAATACGAGTGCGCGCGGCGTGGTGTTGACGCCCTGGGGAGAATTGTTCGTGACGCGATGCTGCGGAGATAACTACATTGTGCGGTACAAATTCGATGCGAACGGCAATATAACCTTGAATGGAACCATCTCCGGCAATGGCCTGTCCAACCCGCACGGAATGGTGTTTAGTTCCTGGGGCGAATTGTTTGTGGCCAATTTTGACAGTCATACCGTCTCGCGTTTTACCTTCGATGCCAACCGCAATGCATCACCCAACGGGCAAATTACCAACCCGAGTTTCGCGCGTCCTATTGATGTAGCTTTCAGTCCCTGGGGCGAACTTTTCGTTTCCAACGATGGAGCGGCGAGGATTACGCGATTTGTGTTTGATAACGCGCATAATACGACTTTCAGCGGGTCTATCAGCACACCCAGCAATCTGCATGGTCTTTTGTTCTTACAGCCCTCTTCGGTTTGCTCGCTGTCGCCGCCCCCAACCGTGACATCGCTTGGGGCCACGTCACAGGCTGGAAGTCCCACTGTCAATGCCCAGATTGGCACCGCCCTGGATGGCGAAGACGCGGAAGACATCTTGCAACTGCAAATCAGCAGCGATGGCACAACCTTTGGCAATTCGGCAACGCTCAATGGTGTGACGGTTACGCTCACGGACAAAAATCCAGTCGCGGCAGGAACCAATCCAGACAGCGCTGGGAAAATTTTTGCGGATTTGGTGGCTGCGTGCGACGCAACAGGTACGAGCTTCACAATTCGCGCCACAGACAGCAGCGGTGTTGCCGGATTCGCAAGCCTGGCAATCAATGTGACTGCGAACCCTCCTCCTTTACTCAGTTTCAATTACATCGCCGTCGCACTCAGTGGTGGTGCGGTAGTCAATCCGCTGACCGGACCGAGTGACAACGACCGCATTGCCAGTCTTGCCGTGCATGACAAAGGCACGTTCACAGGCGATGTCAGCGTTAATTCATCCGGCGTGGTTACGCTCAGCAATGCGGGTCCAGTGGGTACGCATAACATCACGATTCGCGCGACTGACAATTGCAATTTATTCACAGATGCAAGTTTCACGCTAACGGTTAATAACACACCGCCCACAATTAGCTCTGCGATCCTGATGCGCACGGCATGCGCAGGCAGTTCCAATTCGACCGTCGCCAATGTCAACGACGCTGAGCAGGTAGCCAACTCTCTGAACGTCACAGTCAATGGCGCGGCTTCGGCGACTTTAAACGGCGTGACAGTTTCCGGCCTCAGCATCAGTGCGGGCGGCGTGGTGACGGCGAATGTCGGGGCAGCGGCAGGCGCGGCGAGCGCAGATTTCACACTACGTGTCACCGACAATCAGAATGCCTCAGCGACTGCGACGTTGGTGGTGATTGTGGCTCCTCCTGACTGCAGCGGCGGTGGTGTCCCGGTGTGGAATCCACAGGCAAAAAACATTGCTTCGGATGGTGCAGGTGAAGACTATGCGGGTTTTTCAGTTGCCATCAGTGGCAACACGGCTATTGTCGGCGCTCCCGGTGACGATACAGTAGGGGGAGGTAACACAGGATCGGCTTATGTGTTCATCCGTAACAATGGTGTCTGGACACAACAACAAAAACTGACAGCTCTTGATGGCGCTTCAAACGATTCCTTTGGTGCCTCAGTCGCAATTAGCGGCGATACAGCCATTGTCGGCTCATATCAAAGCGATACGACGGGTGGGGCTAATGCTGGTTCTGTCTATGTGTTCACTCGCGCTGGCAACGTTTGGACACAGCAACAAAAACTCATGGCTGCCGATGGCACAGCCAATGACAACTTCGGCTGGTCTGTAGCCATTAGTGGTGACACCGTCATAATCGGTGCTTGGCAAGACTATTCAGATGCGCCTTCATTTGGAGGCTCTGCTTATGTGTTCACACGCAGCAGTGGCGTCTGGACACAACAGCAAAAACTCACCGCCTCCGAAATCAGGTCGGATAACTTCGGGATTTCAGTTGGTATCAGTGGGGATACAGTCATTGTTGGCGCATTTCGAGCATACGTTGCAAATGTTGAGTGGGTGGGAGCCGCATACGTCTTCACGCGCAACAATGGCGTCTGGACACAACAGCAAAGACTTACGGCATCGGACGGTATTGCTCTCGACAACTTTGGTGTTTCTGTAGCCATAAGTGGGGACACAGCCGTTATTGGCGCATACCAATACCCTTATACGAGCACGGCAAGAGCAGGCTCGGCCTATGTGTTCACTCGTAGTGGTAGTGTTTGGACCCAACAACAAAAACTCACTTCCTCTGATAATATCGCCAGCGATAGCTTTGGTTCTTCTGTCGCCATCAGCGGCGATACCGCTGTTATTGGCTCAGGACGTAAGAATGAGCCAGATGCAACTTTAGCTGGGGCCGCGTATGTATTCACGCGCAGCAGTGGGGTTTGGATTCAACAGCAAAAACTTTTAGATCCCCTCGGTCTCCGGTTTAATCTATTCGGCTATGCTGTCGCGCTCACCGGTGACACGGTCATTGCAGGCGCAATTGGAGGGGGAACAACAAACCCCACGGGATCTTCTTATGTCTTCAATCTTGCCTGCAACACGTTGCCTACAGTTGTGGCCCAGACAGGTATTTCAAGACAGCAAGGCTCGCCAAGCTCTAATTCCCATATTGCCACGGTCAGCGATGTGGAAGACGCAGCCAACACTCTACAAATTCAAATCAGCAGTGATGGCTCGACGTTTAGCAACACCTCCACGCTCAACGGCGTCACCGTTACGCTCACCGACAGTAACGCAGGCGCAAACGGGATCAATCCGAATGCAACCAGTCAAGTCTTCGCTGATGTCATTGCGGCATGCGGTGCGAGCAATACCGTCTTCACGCTAAAGGTGACCGACAGCAGCGGCGCAGTGGCGATGGCGACGCTCAACGTTTCAGTCAACGCCAACACCGAGCCTACCGTCGGCATTTACGCCAATACCAGCGTTCTCCCAAACGGCAGCGTAACCCTGACGCCTAATGCTGCGCCTGCCGATAACGGCACAATTCAAAGTGTCACGGCGACGGCTTCACCAAATACCTTCACGGGCAGTTTCAGCGGCAACACAGTTACCGGGGCGGTGACTGTCACCAATGCTGCGCCTTCGGGGACTTACACGATCACCGTTACTGTCACTGACAATTGCGGCGCGACCGCACAGCGAACGTTCACGTTGACGGTCAATACCGCGCCCACGATCAATGCCGCCGCCAATTCGCGGCAACAAGGCAGCCCGGTCTCGAATTCGACTATCGCCAATGTCGCGGATGTGGATGGCGGTGCATTGATTGTCACCGTCAACGGCAACACGTCGGCGACGGTCAACGGCGTGACGGTCTCAAACCTCGCCGTCAACAATGGCGTAGTAACAGCGGACATTGTCGCCGATTGTTCGGCAACCAATGCCGGCTTTACGTTGACGGTGACGGATAACAACAACGCGACGGCAATGGCAACGCTGAACGTGGCTGTCACTGCCAACACCGCCCCAATGCTCAGTTACAACAGCCAATCCACAAACTATGGCGGCGCGTTGACGGTCACTCCGGCGATGGCGACGGACAACGGCAGCATCGCTTCGTTCGCGCTGCAAAGTCAGGGGACTTATGGCGGCACGATCAACGTCAACAGTGCCACGGGCGCGGTGACGTTCGGCAATGTTCGGCCTGTCGGGATGCACACGATCACCATTCGGGCGACGGACAATTGCGGTCTGACGAAAGACGCGAGTTTCACGTTGACGGTCGCGCAAGCCGGTTCGATTACCAGCATTACGGCGGATAGCCCGGATTCTTCGGCGGTGGGGCAAAACGTGATGGTGTTTTTTTCGGTGGCGGCAGCGCCGCCCGGTGCGGGGACGCCGACGGGGAATGTTACGGTCAGCGATGGAGTGGCTTCCTGCACCGGCGCGCTCAGCAATGGCGGCGGGTCTTGTGTGTTGGCGCTGACGACGGCGGGCAATCGCACGTTGACGGCGACTTATGCGGGCGATGCGAATTTCGGCGGCAGTTCCGCCACCGAAACTCACACCGTCGTGACGCCGCCGCTGATTGCCAAATCGTTTTCGCCGCAGGCTGTGTTGCTCAATCAAACGACGACGTTGACGATCACCATCACCAATCCGGCGGCCAATACGGTGGCGCTGACGGGCGTCGGCGTGACGGACAATCTCCCGGCGGGGTTGGAAGTGGATACTGTGCCGATGATCGGCAACAGTTGCAGCACGGGAGTGTTCGCGCCGTTGGCGGGCGCGGGCAGTTTGAATTTAAGCAATGCGACGATTCCGGTCGGCACGGCTTGCACCTTCAGCGTCAAGCTCAAAGCCACCACGCCCGGATTGAAAACCAACGTTACCGGCAACGTTGTTTCAGACAACGGCGGCAGCGGATTGACGGCAAGCGCGCAATTGCAGGTCAACGGCCCGCCGGTCATCGCGCCGATTCCGCTGAGTCTAGCGGCGGGCAGCAGCGCCAAGCCTTTTGACATTGCTGCGGTCAACGACGCCGAAGATGGGCCGTTGCCGTTAACCTTCGGCATTAGCGCCGACGGCGACAGCTTTGGCGCAAGCGCGAGCAAAAACGGCGTGACGGTCACGTTCCTTTCCATTGGTGCGGACGGCAAAATCAGAGCCGATGTTTCGACAAGCTGCACGGCCACGACGGCAAGCTTCACGCTGAAAGTCACGGATCGCGACAATCAAGTGACAACGGCGAGTTGGACGGTGACGGTGACGGCCAATACGCCGCCGACGCTTGGTTATGCGGGACAAGGCGTGATGGCGGGGGCAACGCCGATTTTCACACCATTGAACGGCCCGGTGGACAATGGAGCGGTCGCGGAAATTGCCTTGCAAAGCATTACGCCCGCGACGGGGCTGGCACTCAGCGTCAATAACCAGACCGGCGCAGTTAGCGTGACCAGTGCAGGCGTCGGCGGAGCATACACGGTGGTGGTTCGCGCCACGGATGATTGCGGGTTGATGACGGATGCGACCTTCACCGTGCAAGTCGGTTGTCCACCAATATCGCTTGGGCCGATAACTTTGCCAACGGCGGCAGTCAACACTTCATATCCACATTCGCTGACGGCTTCACCTACTGGAACAATCTATAACTTTGCGGTGACGAGCGGTGCGCTGCCGAACGGATTGACGCTGAGCAGCAACGGCAGTTTCAGCGGCGCGCCGACACAAAACGGAGTTTTCAATTTCCGCGTGGCGGCGACGGGGTGGGGCGGATGCACCGTTTTCCATAATTACGTGCTGGCGGTGGAGTGTCCAGTCATCACGGTGATGCCGTCGAATCTGCCGAGCGGAACCATCGGCACGGCTTATAACCAGACCGTTTCGGCGACGCCCGCCGGAACGTATAGCTTCAGCGTCACCTCCGGCGCATTGCCGCCCGGACTGACGCTGAATGCAGCCACCGGCGCAATCACTGGCACGCCTTCGCAAGCCGGGAGTTTCTCTTTCACCGTCACCGCCGCGGTGAGCAGTTGCTCCGGCGCGCGCAGTTTCACGGTAACGATTGACTGTCCGGCCCTCACGCTGGCTTCGCTTGGCAATGCCACGGCGGGCGTGAGTTTTTCGGGCAGCGTCGCGGCTTCACCGGGCGGCGCTTACACCTACTCCCTCCAATCGGGAAATTTGCCTTCCGGATTCACGCTCCATCCTTCCACTGGCGCGGTTACTGGATTGACGGCAGTGCCTGGAACCTACAGCTTCACCATCAAGGCGCAGAGTGCAAATGGATGCAGCAGTTCACAAATCTACTCGCTTACCGTGGTTTGTCCCTCCATCACGCTTTTGGCGCTGGCGACGCCAAGTTTGAATTCGGCCTACAACCAGACTGTCACGGCTTCGCCCGCCGGGAATTACAACTTTGCGGTGACGGCGGGCGTTTTGCCTGCGGGGTTGTCGTTGAATCCGGCTTCGGGGCTGCTGAGCGGCTCGCCGACTGTGGCAGGCACATATAATTTCACGATTCGGGCGACGGTCTTTGGGAGTTGCACAGGAGTTCGAGAGTATTCCTTTGTGATTGGCGGCGCTGGCTGTCCAGCGATCACCTTGCCTGCCAGTCTGCCATCGGGGAATGTGGGGCAGCTTTATAACTCTGCGGTGGTGGCTTCGCCCGCCGGTCTGTACAACTACGCGGTGACGGTGGGCAGCTTGCCACCCGGCGTAACACTGTACGGCGACCGCGGATTGTTAAATGGGTACCCAACTGCTGCTGGCAGCTATGGCTTCACGGTTCGGGCGACAGGCGCGAACAACTGCACGAATTCTCAAACCTACACGGTCAACATCGGATTGGGATTGATGCCGGAAAGTTTGCCGCAGGCAGTGGTGGGACAGGCGTATCGGCAGGCGCTGGCTGCGCCCGGCGCGCAGGGAGAAACGCGGTTCGCCGTGGTGGCGGGAGCGCTGCCATCGGAAATGACGCTGTCTCGCGAAGGCGTTTTGAGCGGCACCCCCAAGGAACCGGGCACGCACGCCTTCACCGTGCAGGCCAGCGACAGCGCCGGGTTCAGCGGCAACCGCGATTACACGCTGGTGTTGCCGCCAATCTTCCCGCCGCCTTCCGATCCGCTGGCGATGACGGCTGCCATTGATGGTTGCGCGGTGGGCGGCGGCACGGCCACCGTGACGATGACGGTTAGAAACTTTGGCGTCGTTTCTGCGCCGGTCAATTTTGAAGCGCCGCTGCCAGCGGGAGCGCGCGCCCTGCCTGATTCTTGCACGGCCAATTTGGGCGCTTGCGCCGCGACGCCGCAACAGGTCGCCTGGAACGGCAACCTCAGCCCGAATCAGACGGTGACGATCACTTTCCGAATCCAGTTTGATGACAACCTCTCCACGCAAACCTGCCTGACGGCCAGTGCGAAAGTCGTCAACATCTTCGGCGCGCCTGCCACCGCGTCGGCTTGCGCGGTCAATTGCACGGTCGTTGGGCCCGGCGCGCGGTTGGCGGCGGTTTCGCCAATAAGCGATGTCAAGGCGGGCTCGGTGCTGATTTACAACATCTACACTTCGGCAACCGATCCAACGCGGCAAAACGCGCGGCTTTCGATCACGAATACCGATCCGGCGCGGCAGGCATTCGTTCATCTGTTTTTCGTGGATGGCGCGTCGTGTTCGGTGGCGGATAGCTTCCTGTGCCTGACGCCGAATCAGACGACGAGTTTCCTGGCTTCCGACCTGGATCCGGGAACGACGGGCTATGTGGTGGCAGTGGCAACCGACGCGACGGGCTGTCCCACGAACTTCAACTTCCTGATCGGCGATGAATACGTGAAGTTCCAATCGGGCCACGCGGCCAATCTGGGCGCGCAGGCGATTACAGCCATTGCGGGCGGCCTGCCGGTTTGCGATACAAATTCCTCAACAGCGACGCTCAATTTCGATGGTGTCAGTTACGCTCCGGTGCCGCGTGTGCTGGCGCTGGACAGCATCCCGAGCCGCGCGGACGGCAATGACACGATGCTGATCCTGAACCGGATTGGCGGAAATCTGGGGACGGGCGTGGCGACGCTGGGACCGATCTTCGGCATTCTGTATGACGACGCGGAAGTCAGCTTGAGCTTCACGCTGACGGGTGGATGCCAATTGCGCGGCAGCATCACGAATAACTTCCCGCGCACCGCGCCGCGCTTTGAACAATTCATTCCCGCCGGGCGAACCGGCTGGATGAAGCTTTATTCGCAAAGCGACGATTCGGCCATTGGCTTGACGGGCGCGGCGATCAATTTCAACGCGAATGCGACGGCGAGCGCCGGAGCGTTTAATCAAGGTCACAACCTGCACGCGCTGACCAACACCAGCGCGATGAGCTATGTCATTCCGGTTTTTCCGCCAGGCTGTTAGCCGGGCAAGCCAATCGTTCGAGTTGAAATCTGCTCAAGTAAAGAGGAGTTCAATCAATGCTGTATTCCCCCAATCGCCGGTGGCCGTTTCCGTGCGACAGCCGCCCGACCTTCTTCATTATTTTTCTGTTGATCCTCACGCTGTATCTGGCATTCAGGTCTTCCGGGCGCGAAGCCGCCGGTCAAACCGGTTGTCAGGTGGATTGCAACGCAGTGGTGCCGGGCACTGCCGTTGCGGGCGATGCCGTTTCATTCGCGGCAATGGCGACGGCCAATGGCTGCGCTTCGACGGCAAGCCACGAATGGGATTTCGGCGACGGTTCAACGCGCGCCGGAGATGCGAACACCTCGCACACTTATGCCGCGCCGGGCGTATACACCTGGCGGCTGACGACACGCGCCAACCACGGTGTGACGACGATTGACACTGTCGCGGGCGGATACGGCGAAGGATTGGAAGTCAATCGGTCGGCATTCACTTCGCCGACGGCGATTGCGCGCGATCCGCTGGGACGTGGAGTTTATGTCTTCGACCAAACCGCGCGGGAAGGTCTTTTGCGCTTCATCAACACCAGCGCGGCAAGCGTGACACTGGCGGGCAAGACGATTGCGCCGGGAACCAGCCGCGTTTTGATGGACGCGGCGAATGCGGAAGGCGTTCTGACATTGAACCTGGCCACAATCGTCGGAATCGCGGTGAGCCTGGACGGGAACGTAATTTTTGTTGCCGATGCGAGCAATTCAACGATTGTCGTCTTCAATGTTTCCGGCGCGACGCAAACCGTGCTGGGCAGTGCAGTGCCGAGCAGGCAGGCGCTGCGGATCGGAGTTGCACCGGAACCGGGTTTGAGCGGTTTGGCCATCCATCCACAGACGGGGCAACTTCACTTTGCCGCGCGCAATCGCGTTTACAGGCTAACGGGAATTGATCAAACCACGCTTGTTGCCGGCAGCGGCTTCCCGACTCGCTGGGAGGAGGAGTTCATCCCACTGCCTGGCGTCAATACAGCATTGCTTGAACCGCGAGGACTGACATTTGACAGCGCAGGCAACCTTTATATTGCCGATACCGGCCATGCGCGCATCATCAAACTTGATAACACGGGGTTTCTCACTCTTGTTGCGCAACTCCAATTTCATCCGCCGAATGCCAACCGCCCGATCAATCCTTTTCCAACAGGACTGGTTTTCCGCGATGGCAAGCTTTACGGGGCAAACGGAAATCAGCAGGTAGTGATGCAACTGACCGGAGTGCCCTCGCCCGTTGTGGTTGCCGGAGTTTCCTACGCAAGCTGCAATTACAGCGTTGACAATTGCGGTGATGGCCAGTCGGCGACCACGGCGCGTTTCGGTTTGCCGGGAGCGAGTTCGTTTCACAAGTTGGCCGGATTGGAGGCCGACGCCAATGGATTATTCGTTCTTGATCAAGGGGACAGCCGGCGTGGCCGGATACGTTACGTGAACCTCAGCACACAGCCGGTTTCGGTGGTGGGAAAGACTGTCGCGCCAAACACGGTGGCGACCATTGCGGGCAATGGCTTGATGGAACCCTTCGACGGCCCGGCGACCGGCGCGGCGCTTTCCGATCTGAGTGGCGTGGCGGCGGATGCGAATGGCAATTTGTGGCTGGCCGACACCTATCGCCACACGATCCGCTTCGTCAATCGCGGCCAGAGCGCGGTGACGCTTTTTGCGGGCACGGTGGTTGAATTGACTGTCTCGGCAGGGCACATCGCCACTGTCAATCGCAACATCCCGCCGAACGCCACCGATAATGTGCCCATCAGCCGGGCGACGTTCGACACGCCGCAAGGCGTTTTCGTCACAGCACAAGGAGTGTTTGTGGCTGATTCAAGGGGAGGCCCTGGCACCTTTCTTTCCCCTGCCCGGCGTACCGGGTTGCTTCGGTTTATCAATACCAGCCAGACGACCGTGACGTTCTATCCCGGTTCCGCCTCGCCAATCAGCGTACCGCCCGGATTCGTCAGGACAATTGCAGGCGGTAGCCGGAATACGTCTCCCAACGGAGATGGCGGATTCGCACTCGCCGCCCGGTTCTTTGACCCGGCTGATGTGGTGGTGCAACCCGCAACAGGTGATCTTTACGTGGCCGAAACGGGGGATCGAAAGGTTCGCAAGATCAATGGCAATACAGGCATTGTTTCGAGTTTGACGCTGAGCGCGTCGCAATACACCGGACTGGGAGTGGATGCCAGCGGCAGGATTTACTGCGCCGATGCCGGATTGCCGGTCTCCTTCAGTAATTTCACCAATGGGCGTGTCTTGCGCGAAACCAGCGCGGGCAGCGGTGTTTTCACGCTGATGAATGCCACAAGCATTGCCAATCCACGCGACGTTGCCGTGGATGCTGCTGGCAATGCCTACGTCACGCAGAGCAGCCGTTCTTTCAGCAACCAGGAGCGCAAAATTCTGCGGATTGCGTCCGATGGCGCCGTCACCACACTGGCAGGTTCGACACCGGGATTTGACGGCGATGGCGGTCCCGTCACTGGGGCGCGGTTAATGTTCGACAACTCTGGTGTTCCTGGCGTTGGCACGTTTTTCCCTGCCGTACCAGCACCTGTCACGGCTAATCTGATTGTGAGAAACAATGGCGAGATTCTCTTGGCCGACATCTTGAACCGCCGTATCCGCCGCATCGGTGCGGGCGCGGTAACGTGCGTCAAGACTGGCACGATCACCATCACCGGCAACCATCCAGCGCCCACACTCAGCCAGCTTTGGCCGAACGAAGTCTTCGCTGGCCAGTCGTTTATGCTAACCGTCATCGGAACTGGATTTACACCCAATTCGCAGATTCGCTGGAACGGTAACACGCGTCCGACGAGTTACTTCAGCGGCACGCAATTGACGACGACGATTCCGGCCAGCGATGTTACTTCCGCAGGGTCGGCGTCGGTTACGGTAATGAATCCCGCGCCCGGAGGCGGAACATCAAATTCGCATTCGCTACAGATCAACCAGATTGTATTGCCCGCGATTGCGGAACTCATCCCAAGCTCTGTCATTAGATTGAGTCCAGGCGCCCGGCTGCAAGTTCTTGGCGCGAATTTTCAGCCAACTTCCGTAGTTCGGGTGAATAACCAGCAGCGCCCGACAACTTTTATCAATTCAGAAACACTGGAAGCGGACATTCCGGCAAGTGACCTGACACTCGGCGGCTCGGTCAACATTTCCGTGTTTACGTTGCCATCAGGCGGCCAATCCAATGCCATTGCCTTGGGAATTACTTGTCCGGGGCTGACAATCAACTCATCAGCGGTCACTTCAGGCCAGGTGGGCACACCATACGATGCGACGCTGACAGCAACTGGCGGAACGGCTCCATACGTCTTTAGCGGTGCTGGCGCGCCGCCCGGACTAAGCTTTTCCTCTCAAGGTCGCTTTTCAGGAACTCCAACCATTCAGGGAGTTTTCAACTTTACCGCGAGCGTCACGGACGCAAACGGTTGTACTGCCACCGCAAGCTTTTCGATAAATATTACTTGCCAAACACTAACTATTACCCCATCAACACCGGCGCTGCCGTCTACTCCCGCGGGCGCATTCTATCGTGTGATATTCGGCGTGGTAGAGACGAATGCAGTTTCATTCTCGCGCAGCGCCGGCACGCTTCCCCCTAACATGACATTGACGAATGATGGCACTTTGATTGGCACACCCAGGACAATCGGCAGCTTCACATTTACCGTGCGCGCCACGAATAGCCAGGCTTGTTTTAGCGAGCGGCAGTACACGCTGACAGTAACTTCATGTTCGCCTGACAATATGACGCCAATCATTCTTCCAGCCGGCAGAATTGGCGAAAACTATCTGGCCAATTTCAGTGGGCCGACCTCATTCATCTGCGGAATTTTGCCCGGCGGATTACTTTTCATACCAATTGATGGTGCCTCAAGCGTCATTGGCGGCATTCCGACCCAACTGGGCACTTTTGATTTCGTGCTTGGAAGAGGCATCGGCCCAGGGTCTCCAGAGACAAAGGCCTATAGACTTACAATTACCAACTGCCCGGTAATCGGACTTAGCCCAAACAGCCTGGCGAATGCATTCAAGGACATTCCCTACAATCAAAACCTTGTCGCCAGCAACGGCGCCGCCCCATACACGTTTTCAGTGACTGCCGGCGCACTGCCTGCGGGGCTGACCTTGACTGCAGTCTCGCCAAACACCGCCGCTCTGACCGGGCAGCCGGCAAACACCGGGAATTACAACTTTACGATCAAAGCCACCGACGCAAATGGTTGCAGCGCGGAAAGGTCGTACCCTTTAACGGTTCATACGTTGACAAGCAGGATTGGCGATCCAGTGGTTTGTCTGGGGCCAGGCGGGACGGTTGCGGTCGAAGCGACCGTAACCAACGCCGGAAATTCCGTACAACCGGCCAGCTTTACCGCAACCCCGGATCAGCGTTTGTTTGCCATCGCCAATTCCTGCACTGCGACAGTCGGTGCGTGCCTGGTTGATACCGCAACAAACAAGGTCAACTGGACGGGAACGCTTGCCGCCGGGCAAACGGTAACGATTCGTTACAACGCGCAAGTTGGCGATGCCTTTCCGCCGGGAGCGCAGGTTTGCGTAACTTCGGTGGCGCAGGTCGGAAACAGCCTGCCGGGCAGTGTCACAGCCTGCGCAACCTTGAATTGCCCGCCCGCTGGCCCCGGCGCGCTGGCGCAAACCACTTCCCCGCTGAGCAATGGGAAAGCCGGTTCGGTCTTGATCTATAACATCTACACTTCCGCCACCAATCCGAATCAGCAAAACACGCGGTTGAGCCTGACCAACACGCATCCGGCGCTGCCCGCGAACGTGCATTTGTTTTTCGTGGACGGCGCGTCATGTTCGGTGGCGGACAGTTTTATCTGTCTGACACCGAACCAGACGACCAGCTTTCTGGCTTCGGATTTCGATCCGGGAACGACAGGGTATGTTGTCGCGGTGGCGGTGAATGAAAACGGCTGCCCGATCAACTTCAATCATCTGGTTGGCGACGAATTCGTAAAGTTTGCCAGCGGCCACGCGGCGAATCTTGGCGCGCAGGCGATTTCGGCGATCGCCGGAGGCCTGCCCGCTTGCGACGCGAATGCTTCGACGGCGGCGCTGAATTTTGACGGTGTAAGTTACAACGTTCTGCCGCATGTGCTGGCCAGCGACAATCTGCCCAGCCGTGCGGATGGAAACGACACGTTGCTGATTTTGAATCGAATCGGCGGAAATCTGGGAATCGGGGCGGCAACGCTGGGTTCGTTGTTCGGGCTGTTTTATAACGACGCCGAAGCGAGTTTGAGTTTCAGCTTCACGCCGGGAACCTGCCAGTTTCGGTCTTCGATTTCAAATAATTTCCCGCGCATCGCGCCGCGCTTTGAACAGTTCGTGCCCGCCGGGCGCAGCGGGTGGTTCAAGGTCTGGATGCCTGGTCTGTTCGGGATCACGGGCGCGGTGATCAATTTCAACGCCAATGCGTCGTCCAGTTCGGGGGCTTTCAATCAAGGGCATAACCTGCACGCGCTGACCAACACCAACACGATGAGCTACATCGTCCCGGTTTTCCCACCGGGATGCTGAACAGCCGTTGGGAATGCTACGCCGAAGCCGTGGCATTCCCAATCGGCAGGTGAATCGTGAACGTGGATCCTTTGTCCGGCACGCTTTCGACGGTGATGCGTCCGCCGTGCTGTTCGACAATCTCCCTGACCAGCGGCAAGCCCAGTCCCGTGCCGACGATGTTCGACGTGGTATCGCGTTGCAGGCGGTAGAACTTTTCGAAGATGCGTTCGCGCGCTTCTTCCGGAATGCCAAAGCCCTGATCGCGAACGCTGATCGTTAAATTGGCTTGCTGGCGGGCGGCGGCGATGACGACTTCGGTTTCCGGCGGGCTGTATTTGATGGCGTTGCTGAGCAGGTTGCTGACCGCTTGCGTCAAAAGCTGCGCGTCGGCGGGAAAGGCTGGCAGGTCGGGTTCGATTTTCGCGGTCAGGCGAATCCGGCGTTCGGCGGCAAAAACAGACAGGTTGCGGATGCAACCGGCGATCAACTGACCGCAATCCACGGGCGACAAATGCAATGCTTGCGCGCTGGATTCCAGGCGGGTCAGGTCCAAATACCGGTTGATGGTTTCGCCCAGCCGCACGGCTTCAGAGTGAATCGTGCTGAGCATCTCGCGCGAATCGCCTTCTGGAACCGGGAATTTCAGCAAAACATCGCTCAACCCCTGAATCGAAGTCAGCGGCGTGCGTAGTTCGTGCGAAACCAGTTGCAGGGTTTCGGTCTTCATCCTGTCCAGTTCAACGCGTTTGGTAATGTCGGAGATCAGGACGACCACGCCGATGGCCGCGCCGGAAGAAAGTGAATCCAGCGCGTCTTCGCTTTCCGTCAGACCGGGCGCGTCCAGATTGGCGGGCAGCGCCGACAGCAGCAGCGAGTAATAACGCGGTTCCGTCGAAGAGTTTTCATAGTCGAGCTGAACGCTTTGCCCGGTGGCGGCGCTGGCGACCGCTTCCCGCAATTTGACCGGATCAATCACGCCACGTTCGATCAAAAAGTCAGCCAGATTCGCGCCGGCCAAATTTCCCTGCTCGCAATCGAAAAGTTGCGTCGCTTCGCGGTTCGCGAAAACGATTCGGCCTTCCAGATCGGCAACCAGCACGCCTTCCGCCATGTTGGAAAGAATCCGGTTGATGAAACTCATGCGCGCCAGCAGCCGGGTGGTCAGGTCGTCCACCGCGCGCAGCTTCCAGGTCAGGCTCTGCGGCAGATCCAGCCGCAATTGATTCTGGACGAACTCCGCGCCGGACCGGGTTTCATCGGGAAGAAAGCCTTTCTGGCTGCTGACCAGCGCGGCCAGCTTCAGATCGAGTTCGCGGCTGGCGGCCAGCGACCGGTTCAGCAGCATCGGAATCACCGCCGCGAATCCAGTCAGCAGCGCGGGCAGCGGCGGAATTACCAGGTAATGGCTGAAGGCCAGAAAGCTTCCGGTCAGAATGGAAAGCAGGATCAGCGCCAGAATCGTGATTTGACGCCAGCCATCCACCCATCGAATGGTCATCGCCGAAAGCAGAATCACAGCCAGCGCGGCGGCAAACCCCATCCACTCCGGCAGCGGGCGAAATGACAGGCGGCGGCGAATGGTGTTGATGATGTTGGCGTGAATCTCCACGCCGGGCATTTCCTGCCCCCCTTGCGGCTGAATTCCGTCGGCGGAGTAATGCATAAACGGCGCAACCCGCGTGTCCCCCATCGAATCAGCCACCGCGCCAATCAACACGATCTTCCCGGCAAAGGCGGCGGTGGGAAGTTTGCCTTCGATCAAATCGGCAATGCTCAAAGATTGAAATGAACCGGTGGGGCCAGCAAAGTTAATCAGCATTTCATTCGGGCGAATGATGGTGACGCCGGGAATTGTCTTGGTCGCATCATCACGCACCGGAATTCGATACGGGCCAAAATTCAGCCAGCCGGATTCTTCCTTCGCGTCATCAGCGGAAATGCCTTCGGCGGCGCGGATGACTTCCAGGCTGAAGGCCCAGAGCTTGTTGCCTTGATCGTCCGCTTTGCTGAGCTGGATGCTGCGCACCATCCCGCCCACTTCGGGCGAAACATGCGCATGGCCCAGACCGCGCGCGGCTTGCGTGAAATTCGGCAGCGGGCGCAGCCAGGCAGTGGTGTTGGCGGATTTGTACAACTGCGCGGGCAGGATGATGCGGCCATTGCGGGCAATGGCTTCAGCCAATCGCCCGTCTTCTTCAGGCTTCGTTGTCTCGGCGTAAATGACATCCAGGCCTATGCCGCGCGGCTTCGCCTGCGCCAGTTTGTCCAGCGCCTCCGCCATCACTGAACGCGGCCAGGGCCATTGGCCGATGCGCTGCAAACTGCGGTCGTCAATCGCCACAATGACGATGTCGGCGGGCGCGGTGAAGGCTCCGCGCAGCCGGAACAACATGTTCAGCGAAGTCTCCGACAGCGAAGGCGCAAACCACGTCACGACCACAACCAGCACAATGCTGAACAGGAGAATCAACGTGGTGCGGAAGACTTGTGATTTATTCCGGATCATCAAATTGTCAGCTTGCGATGGTTCGGTATTCACCATTATCCATTGACCATTACTCGGCAGGGAGATGCATTCGTCACCCTCTCAAATAATGGGGAATGCGAAATGGATAATGGCTAATTTCCCTGGCAATTCAAGGGCGTGCAATCAGGAAGTTTCAGAGTCCTGATTGTTTCCAGGATTCAGGTAGCGATAGATGGTCCGGCGGTCAATGCCCAGGATTTCCGCCGCGCGCGATTTGTTCCCCTCGGTTTCGGCCAGGATGAGTTGCACATAACGGCGTTCCAGTTCTGACAGCAGCGGGCGGTCATCAATCAGTGAAACGCTGGCGGGCGCAGCGGAAGCAGAAGGCGGCAGGGCGCGTTCGACGATGCGCTGCGGCAAATCGCTGATGGTGATCAGGCGGGCGTTGCAGACGGCGGCGGCGTGTTCGATGGTGTTTTCCAGTTCTCGCACATTGCCCGGCCAGGGATAGCGCGCCAGCAGGTCAATCACGTCTTCGCCGATGCGAATCTGTTCGCCGTGCGCCTGGCCGTACTTTCTCAGGAAGTGGTGCGCCAGCAGCGCGATGTCTTCCGCGCCACGTTCGCGCAGCGGCGGCAGGGCGATGGTCAGCACGCTCAGACGGTAAAACAGATCATTGCGGAATTCGTTGCGCTCGACCAGTCTTTCCAGATTGACGTTGGTCGCGCCAATGACGCGCACATCCACTTTGCGGGCTTCGCGGCTGCCCAGCCGCCGCACTTCTTTTTCCTGCAGCACGCGCAGCAAACTGGCCTGAAATGACGGACTGGTTCCGGCCAGCTCGTCCAGAAAAATGGTTCCGCCGTCGGTGCTTTCAAACAGTCCCGCACGGTCGGCCTGCGCGCCGGTGAAACTGCCTTTGGTGTAACCGAACAGTTCCGATTCCAGCAGGGTTTCGGTCATCGCGCTGCAATTGACGGCGGTGAACGTTTTTTTTGCCCGCGAACTGTTCTGGTGAATGGCGCGGGCGATCAATTCCTTGCCGGTTCCTGATTCGCCTTCGATCAGCACGGTGGCGCTGGTGCGCGCGGCATGCGCGGTCAGTTTGTACGCGCGCACCATTTGCGGGCTGTGCCCGATCAGCCCGGAAGCCGAAAAATCATGCTCCGGGTCGGGGCTGGCGGCTTCCGTGGTCGCGGCGTGATTGGCCGCGCGGCTGACAATCGCCAGCACTTCGTCAATGTTGAAAGGCTTGGCGATGAAATCGAAGGCGCCTTCTTCGATGGCTTGCATGGCGATTTCCAGCGAGCCTTGCGCGGTGACGGCGATGATTTTGGTGTCGGGACTGGATTGGCGAAATTCGCGGACGACTTCCAGGCCGTTCAGGTCCGGCATGTAAATGTCCGTCAACACGACGTCGAATTTTTTCCCTTTGCCCAGCGCGATGGCTTCGCGCCCGCCGGTTGCCGCCGCCACGTCGTAACCGCTCAGCCGAAGCGGGACTTCCAGCGCCATGCGCGCGCCGCGCTCGTCGTCCACGACTAATACTTTGTGAGGTTTGGAATTGGGTTCAGTTGTGGTGATCAATGAGAAATCCTGTCTGTTCATTTTCCATTTTTGATTTGTTATCTGCCATTGATTGAATTCAGGCAAACCCAATGAGAAATGAAAAATGGGAAATGGAAAATCAAACTTAAGGCCTTTTGCCAGGCCGAGCATTGCCATTCGGCCCGGAGTTGTTTGGCGCCGATCCGCCGCGCCCGAAATCAGGTTGCCCGCCAACCGTGGCTGGCCGATTGTCGCGCCCGGAAGCGGATGGCGCGCTGCCCGCAGGTCGTGTGCCACCCCGCCCCGGCTCCGGTCTTCCGCTACTGTCCGCAATGCGCCCGTTATTTTGAGGCGGCCCGGCCTGCTGCCGGGTTTTGAATGATCCATCGTTCCGACCGGGTTTGAATGCATTCGGCTGATTCGGCATCCGCTGCATCATCACGCGCGTCATCTGTCCGGCGGATAGAAAAATCGGCTGATTCGGCAATCGCAGGTTGGTGACAGCGACCGAACCTTCGTGCAAATAAACCTGTGTTTCTTCATCTTCCACCAGCACATCAAAGACCGTGCCGCGCACGGCGATGACCGCGGTCGGCGTGTTAACGCGGTAGGGATTCGGCTGGCCGCCGAGCTTTTCAATCTGAATGCGCGTCTTGCCGCGAATAACGTTGAACAGCGTGCGCGGAGATGCGCTCAGGTCCTCAATAATGACGGTAGTTTGCGGCGCGATGACGGCTTGTGAGCCGTCCGAAAGTCCCAGCACCAGCCTTCCCTTCTTCCCCGTGATAATCGTATCGCCCGCGTTGAGCTTGTCTTCCGTTTTGAATGCAATTTTCTGCGCCAGCACTTGATTGCCGAGCACCCGGCGGATTTCCACCTGGCCTTCACTGGAAAGCACTTTGGCCGAAACCAGTTCCTGCGCCTGTAGCCTTGCCCCATCCAGCGTCAGCAGCCCGGTGCAAATAATAAAAACGACAAAGAGTATTTTGATGAACATCCACTGTCTCCTTACATCATTTTGGCATCCTATTTTGGCATCAGGGTTGAAGCCTTCAAAGCCAATCCGTTCCCCTCGCTTCACGATCCTAACAGTTCCCGTGGAGAATGGGGGCGATAACTTCATCAGGTTTGATTCGCACCATTGCAGGATCACGGCGATTCCCCCTTCCCAACCTGCCCCCTGTTCATTCCTGTCACACTGCCTTGAATGCCGGGTTCGTTTTCTGTCGGATTTTATCCCACCCCATCCACTAACTCTTTGTTTACCTTGCGGCAATCTTCGCCTCTGTCATGGAACTGCAATCTATATGCCCGGTTTACAGGAAGTTATCATTGACCGGGCTTCTGGTTCGTTCCTTGCTTACGGGATGCGGTGACGGGATAAAAACAGGAGCATTCGTCTTGCTTGTGATGTGGATCAACCCAAAAAAGACGAACGTTTTTTGAGATAAGTGCTTGCGGTCAAGAATTTCAGGAGAGGGAAAATGACAAATACGGAAACAAGACGGATGACATTGGATTGTTCCTCGCCGAATCAGCTCAATGCGGGATTTGCGGCCAGAGGCAGCCTGCGGCCAATTGCTGACGGAAAGTTGTGGCAAAGGCTGAAAAAAGCCGCGCGAAATCCACTGACATTTGTGTTTCTGGTTTGGGCGGCAATGTGCCTGATGACGATGCTGTTTTTGGCCTTCATTGATTGAACCTCGAATGCATCCATAAGATTTTGGGGGCCAATCTTATGGATGACTCCAAGGTCCCGCGAAATGATCATTCATATCGGAGCGCAATCATCGGGTCTACCATTGCCGCGCGCCGCGCCGGAATATAACAAGCGATCAGCGCCACCAGCGCCAGCAGGACCGAAATCACGCCATACGTCAGCGGGTCGTTGACCTGCACGCCGTACAGCATGGTTTTCAGATTCAACTGGTTTTCCAGATATTTCGTGATCAAGTATGCGGCTGCCAGTCCCAGCGCGACGCCGATCAGCGCCAGTGTCATTCCCTGCCGCAGAATCATTTTCAGCACGTCGCGGCGGTCCGCGCCAAGCGCCATGCGAATGCCGATTTCGCGCGTGCGTTGCGATACGGCATAGGCCAGCACGCCGAACAGACCAATCGCGGCCAGCAATTGCGCCAGCACGCCAAACAGCGTCACCAGCTTGGCCAGCAGCCGCTCCATCGCCAGCGTCTGATCGTTCTGCTCGGTTTGTGTGCGAATGTTGTTAAGCGGCAGGTTGGGTTCCACTTCGCGGACGGCTTCGCGGACAGCGGCGACACTTGCTGTTGGTTCGCCCGCCGTGCGGACTTCCATCGTCACGCCAATTATCGAACCCACATCCTGCCGCCACGGGATGTAGGCCGTCGGTGGAATTTCATCGCGCTGGCGCGTGTATTTGGCGTCTTTGGCCAGGCCGACAATTTCGACTTCGTCAGGTTTCTTTGTGTCGAAGGTGAAGCGTTTGCCGATCGGATTTTCGTTGGGGAAGTATTTATTGGCGAAGGTTTGATTGACAACCACGACTTTTGGCGTGCGAGCGTCGTCCTGTGGCCGCAGCGTACGTCCGGCCAGCAAAGGAATCTCCATCGCTTCCAGAAAGTTTTCGCGCACGTGATTGATGTAGCCAGGGCCGCTCGCCTTGATTCGGCCTTCCGCGTCGGGAGCGGCGTTGAGCGCGTCGCGCAAATAGACGCTGCGCGAGCTTGAACTGCTGGAAAGCAGGGTGCTGGTCGAAAAAGTAACTTTCCGCACGCCAGGCAAGCCTTCCAGACGCTCGGCCAGTTGCTGATAAAGCTGCGCCAGCTTTTCATCCTTGTAACCGATGAAACCGGGCGTGATGCCGAACAGCAGCAGGTTGCGCGTATTGAACCCCGGATCAACGCGCTGCAAATTGACCAGCGTGCGCAGGAAAAGCCCCGCGCCGACCAGCAGCAGCAAAGACAGCCCGACTTGCAATACGACCAGGCCGCGGCTCAGCAGCGAACGCGACGCCGCGCTCGAACCGCGCCCGCTGTCTTTCAGCGCCGGCGTCAAATCCACTTTTGTCGAACGCCAGGCCGGAGCCAGGCCGAAGATAATTCCCGTCAACAACGAAAGCCCCACGGTGAAACCAAGCACGCGCCAATCCAGCCGCGGTTCCAGCGCGCGCATGCTGCGCCCGCCCCAATCGCTGACGGCCAGCAAGCCGTCCTTGATCCAAAATGCAAAGACAATTCCCGTCAGCCCGCCCAGACAGGATAGCAAGACGCTTTCGGTCAGCAATTGCCGCACAAGGCGGAATCGGCCCGCGCCCAGCGCCAGCCGGATGCCAATTTCCTTTTGCCTGGCCGCCGCGCGCGCCAGCAGCAGATTTGCCACGTTGGCGCAGGCGATCAGCAGCACCAGCCCGACGACGCCCAGCAGCATATAAAGCGACGGTGCGTAATATCGGCGCGCGCTCATTTCGCCCTGCCCGCCAGGATCGAGAAACAGGCGGGGATACTGTTTGGGATCCAAATCGCTGATGGCATTTCCGCCGGTCGCCTGCGCCTGCACCTGCCGCGCCGAGCGATGTTCGACAACAGATTGGTGAAACGCATTTTCCAATTGCGCGCGCGCCGCTTCCGCCGTTACGCCCGGCTTCAACCGTCCCATCACCCGCAGCCACCAGACGCCCGCGCCATTCAGTTGCGAGCGCTGGCGGTCAGAATAAATCTGCGGCTCCCAGGCAATTGGGATCGTGATGTCCTGCGTCGAACCGGCTTGTCCTGCGCCTTCAAACCCCGGCGATGTGACGCCAATAATCGTGAACGCAACATTGTTCAGATTGACCTGTTTGCCAATCACTGAATTACTGCCGTCGAAGCGCTGTTGCCAGTAACGATAACTGAGCACCGCGACCGGACTGGCCGCCGGTTTGTCATCGTCATCAGTCAGCGTTCGTCCGAGCAGGGCCTGCACGCCCAGGCCCATATAGTAATTACCCGACACTGCCTGTCCGGTGACAACGTCCGCTCGCCCGTCGGCATTCGCCGTCATACCAACACTGCCGAACGCGAAAATATCCGACAGCACCCCCGCAGCATTTTGCTGCTGGCGCATCCGCTGGAAGCTTTGGTAGGCAAATGAAGTCATTGTCCGCTCGCCCGTCGCCTGATCCGTCGTGGAATTCCCGTTATAACTGCCCGGACTGAATCCGCGCGGAGCCACTGATCTGAACAGCACCAGGCGCTCCGGCTCTCGGACCGGCAGCATTTTCAGCAACAGCGCATCCACCACGCTAAACAACGCAGTATTCGCGCCAATGCCCAGCGCCAGCGAAAGAACCGCAATCGCCGTGAATCCGGGCGTTTTCATCAGCATACGCGCGCCGTAGCGCAGGTCTTGCCAGAAGGTGTGCATAATTTCTTCCCTGTAATGAATCAATTGGAGCAAGATGAGTAATGGAAGTTATGGGGCCTGAATCATTCGTTCATCAACATCCTACCGCTCCCATCAATCCCATCACTCCCACGAAACCACGCCAATGCGAACCTCATTCATATCTGAGCGCGATCATCGGATCTATCTTCGCCGCCCGCCGCGCAGGCAGCCAGCAGGCCACCAACGCCACGTCCGCCAGCAGGAACGCAATCCCGGCAAATGTCATGGGGTCAGTCGCGCTGACGCCAAACAACAGGCTTGCCATCAACCGTGTCAGAACAAGCGCCGCAACCAACCCCAGTGCCAGCCCAATCGCCACGGGCAGCATTCCCTGCCCGATCACCAGTTTCAGCACGTCAGTGGCGCGAGCGCCCAGCGCCATGCGAATTCCCAGTTCGTTCGTTCGCTGCGTGACCGAATACGAGATCACGCCGTAAATCCCCAATGCCGCCAGAACCAGCGCCAGCAGCGAAAACCCGCCGAGCAGCAGCGTCACCAGCCGTTTGGGCGAAGCCGCCTGATCCACCAACTGTCCCAATGTCTGAAATTCGCTGGTCGGCAGATTTGGATCCACTCTGCCGAGCGCCGCGCGCACGCCGGGAGCCACCGATTCGGTAGACAGTTTCGTCCGCACCACCAGTTCCACCGAACCGGAGCCGGATTGCGTGATGGGCAAATACATCTCCAAGCCTGACACCTCTTCCAGCGAGCTATGACGCACATTGCTGACAACGCCGACGATACGACGTTCAAATCTGCCCACGTTCGCAATCTGTCCAACGGCGTCCTGGCCGGGCCAGAGCCGCTCGGCCATCGCCTGATTGATGATCAGCACTTTCTCGCTTTCCGCCGTGTCGTGCTCGGTGAAATCGCGGCCCCCGCGAAACGGAATACGCATCGTTTTCAGGTAGCCGTGATTCACGATGCGCGGGAAAGCAATGGGATACTGGCCTTGCGGATAGGTCACGCCCTTCGCGCCCACGCCCCAACTGCGATTGCGTCCCAGCGGCAAAGTATCGGTCAGCCCAACGGATTCGACACCTGGCACGGCTTCGACGGAGCGAATCAATTCATTGAAGAAGGCAACCTGTTGCGCATCGTTCTGGAATCGGTTGCTGGTTTCGATGCGCCAGGCGGCGGCCTGTTCAGGGCGGAATCCCAGATCAACTTCCAGTAACTGTTTGAAGCTGCGAATCAGCAAACCCGCTCCGACCAGCAGCACGCACGCCAGCGCCACTTCCGAAACGACCAGCGCCTGACGCACCCAGGCCCGCCGCCTGCCTTCGCTGGAACCGCGGCTGGCGTCTTTCAAATCTTCATGCACGTCTCCGCCGGAAGCATGCCACGCAGGCACGATGCCGAAGAGCAGCCCGGTGGCGAAGGCAACCAGCAACGTGAAGGCGAGCGCTTTTCCATCAATCGTCACAGACTGCAACAGCGGAATGCTGAACGCCTTTGACGCCGCCAATGCGCGTGTCAGCCCAAACGCGAGCGGCAGGCCGAGCAATGCGCCGCCGCATGCGAGCAACAGGCTTTCGGTCAGCATTTGCCGCACCAGCCGCCAACGGCTTGCTCCCAGCGCCAGCCGCACCGCAATCTCCTTTCGCCGCGTCGCCGCACGCGCCAGCAACAGATTCGACAGGTTGGTGCAGGCGATCAACAGCACGCAGCCGACCGCGCCGAACAACACCAGGAAAGCCCGGCGGAATCGTCCGCTGATTTGCTCTTTTAATCCGGTCAATTTCGCGCCCCAGCGCCAGCGATCCGGGTTGGCCTGCTGGATTTGCCGGTTCAGCAAATCAAACTCCGTCTGCGCCTGCGCCACAGTCACGCCCGGTTTCAACCGCCCGATCACCGCCAGCGTGTTTCCCCAGCGGTCGGTTTCCTGCGTCAGCGGAAAAGGCGTCAGGATGTCTATTTTGGAACCGGGCGAAAAGATGGAAGCAAAGTCGAAAGTCGCCGGCATCACGCCCACCACCACCGTCGGTTTGTCGTTGAGTGTCAGCGAACGGCCAACTATGCCAGGGTCTGCCGCGAAACGCCGCACCCAGTAATTGTGGCTTAGGATCACTGCCTGGCTGCCGTTCCAGCGGCTTTCTTCGTCACTGAAACCGCGCCCCAGCAGCGGCGGAACGCCCAGCACCGAGAAAAGGTTTTGCGACACGCCAACACCGATCAAGCGTTCGGGTTCGCCCACGCCAACCAGGTTGTAACTGCCGTAATCAAAGAAGGCGAAATAGGCAGCAATGTCTTCAAACGATTTATTCTGCGCGCGCCAGTCATTGAAGTTCGCCACACGCGAGGTGACCGAAGACAGTCCGCCGGTCGTCCCCGTGTTGGCGATCCAGACCAGCCGCTCCGGTTCGCGAAACGGCAGCGGGCGAAACAGCAGCGCATTGACCACGCTGAAAATCGCCGTGTTGGCGCCGATGCCCAGCGCCAGGGTAATCACGGCAATCAGTGTGAAGCCGGGATTTTTCAATAGCATCCGCGCGCCGTAACGCAGGTCTTGCAGCAAGGTCTGCATAATTTCTCCTCTAAAGTGAAACAATAGGAGCAAGATGATTAATGGGAGTTATAGGCCTGAATCCTTCGCTCGTTAATGTCCTATCGCTCCCATCATTCCGATCACTCCCATCGCTCCCACGAAACCAGACCAGGACGAACATCATTCATATCTGAGCGCAATCATCGGATCCACTTTCGCCGCCCGCCGCGCCGGGATGTAACAAGCCAGCAGCGCGACCGCCGTCAGCAACAAGGTCACGCCGGCCAAAGTCCGCGGGTCGCTGGCGCTGACGCCAAACAGCAGCCCTGACATCAGCCGCGTCAGCGCAAACGAAGCGCCCAACCCAATGGCGACGCCCACACCAGCCAGCCGCAGTCCGTCCGCCATCACCAGCCGCAGCACCGCCCGGCGATTTGCGCCGAGCGCCATCCGAATGCCGATTTCCTGCGTGCGCTGCGTGACGGCATAAGACAACACGCCGTAAATCCCAAGACTTGCCAGCAGCAACGCCAGCGCGGCAAAAGCCGCCAGCAGCGTCATCCCGATGCGGCGCTGCGCGACTTCTTCCGCCATGATTTCTTCCATTGTTCGGACATTGGAAACCGGCTGAGCAGGATCAACCGACCAGACCGCCTGACGCACTGCCGCTGCCACGCTCAGCGGGTCGCCGGTTGTGCGCACGGTCAAGTCGCGCGGCATGTTCCAGAGCATGTCCGGCAATTGCTGGTATGGGAAAAAGAATTCGGCTTTCGGCGGCGCTTCCAACCCCATTTCTTTCACATCGCCGATCACGCCAATGACCGTCCGCCAGGGGCTGGTTGAATCAGTCCCTCCGAGCCTGAAGCGTTTCCCAACAGCGCTTTCGCCCGGCCAGTATTGCCGCGCCATTGTCTCGTTGATGACAGCGACTGGCTGAGCCTGGGCATCATCGTGCTCATCGAAAAAGCGGCCCTGCCGCAGTTTGACGCCCATCGTTTCCAGATACCCCACCGTAACTTGCCGGTTATTGGCATCCTGTCCCGGCCCCTGCACGCTTTGCCCTTCCACGACGAAGCCACTGGTTCCGCCCTTCCAGGTCAGTGGCACGGCTGTGCTGTAACCGGCGGCAACGACACCGGGCAACGTGCGCACGCGTTCCAACACCTGCTGATAAAAAGCCGTTCGCTTCGGCAATTCACCGTATTTCCCGCGCGGGAGTTGCGTTCGCAGCGTCAGCACATTGTCCGGGTTAACGCCGATGTCCAGCGCCCGAAGCTTCAGAAAGGTTTGAATCAGCAATCCCGCGCCGACCAGCAGCACCAGCGCCAGCGCGATTTCGGTGACCACCAACATGCCGCGCAACCGGCGATGGCCTGCCCCCGTGCCGGTTCGTCCGCCGCTTTGTTTCAAGGCTTCGTTCAAATCCACTTTGGCGGCTTGAAGGGCAGGCGCAAGGCCAAAGACGATCCCGGTCAGCAATGAGAGCAGCAGCGTAAAGCCGAAAATCCGCGCGTCAATTTTCACCCCAGCGTTCAACTCCATACTGGCCGGGATGATTTGCTTGAGAAAGGAAAAACTCAGCCAGGCGAAAAGCAGCCCGGTCAGCCCGCCTGCCAAGGACAGCAAAGTGCTTTCGGTCAGCAACTGACGCACAATGCGCAGCCGTCCAGCGCCCAGCGCGGTGCGCACGGCGATTTCCCTGTACCGCGACGCGCCGCGCGAAAGCAGCAGATTCGCGATGTTCGCGCACGCAATCAGCAGGACGCAGCCCACCGCCACCAGCAGCACAATCAGGGAGATCCGCACGTCGCCCGCCAGTTGCTCGCGCAGGGAAATCACCACCGAACCGAGTTCAAACCCGTGCCACGAATGGCCCTGATTGATGCCCCGCGTGACCGCCGCGATGTCCGCCCGCGCCTGCTCCAGACTGACACCCGGCTTCATCCGCGCCACCACCGTCAAATAATGGCCTCCGCGATTGGCCAGTTCTTCCGCGCTGAAAGCCATCGGAACCCACAGCCCCGTTTCTTTTGACATAAACTGGAAGCCGGCCGGCATCACACCCAGCACAGTGCGTTTCTGCCCGTCCAGCAAAATTTCTTTCCCAACCAGCGCCGGATCGCCGCCAAAGCGCCGTTGCCACAGGCCATAGCTAATCAGCGCCACTTGATCCGCGCCCGGCTTATCTTCTTCCGCCGTGAAGCTGCGCCCCAGCACGGGCTTGACGCCAAGCAGCGAAAAGAAATTGGCAGTCACGCCTTGTGCTTCGACCTTCTCCGGTTCGCCTTCCTCCGTCAGGGCATAATTCCGCCAGTTAAGCGCGGCCATGTCTTCCAGAGTTTTGTTCTGTGATTTCCAGTCTGCGTAATTGGCCGGGGCAGGTGTATTGCGCGGGAAACCGACCTGCGTTGCATCTTCCCAAACCATCACCAGCCGATCCGGTTCGTGAAACGGCAGTGGCCTGAGCAGCACCGCATCCACCAAACTGAAAATCGCTGTATTCGCGCCGATTCCGAGCGCCAGCGACAGCACTGCAATCAACGTGACCCCTGGCTTGCTGAGCAACTGCCGCAAACCGAAGCGAAGGTCTTGCCACAAGGTTTCCATTCTTTTTCTCCTGTTGGATTTGAATTGATGGGAGTGAGTGACGGAAACTGCCAAATGGTCGCAGAAAAAATGCTGGCCAAACTCGACCAAATGTCCGGGAGAGTGTTCCGTTACTCCGACTTCAACAGCCTCAGCGCGCCCACTCACGCACCGGAAACCGTCTTGCTAAATTTTTAGCACCTTCTTCCAAGCGTCGTGCCAGCTTTACGGCTGAGGCTAACTACTCTGGCTAGTGAATTTAACTTGAGCGATGAGAAAATGCAGGATGCGAACTTTGTTCAGTTCCGGGAATGGCTGTTCCCATGAACGGACTACTGATAACCTCGACATACTCGCTGGGGCGTTCGACAAGCTGCCAGCGTGTCGAAGTCGTAGCGTCGTAGCGGAAAAACAAATGGTTTGCCAGCCGAGGCTGCGAACAATATGGTATGTCGGACATCATATCGAAAAAGCCTTTCCTCTTGGAGATGCTGCTGAAGCGGCTATTTCTTTCAGTTCATTCGCTGGATTTCTCCCAGCGCAACCTGGTGACTTGAATGTCGCCGATGCCGAGCCGCAAAAAGATTCGCCGGGTGGGCGCGGCTGGCTCGCCCGTCAGTTTTGCCCCGACGCTCAAGGGTCCCTGCCGTTGGCTGTCAGGTCCAAATTCCGACGAAACATCGCCGAGCCTGACGCGGGCGTCTACTGAGTATTGCTTCTCTTCCGGCAGTTTCAGACTGATTTCGCCGATGCGCGAGGTGGCTTCAATGTCGCCGAAGACGTTGGTGACATCTACTTCGCCGATGTCGTGTTTAATCAGCAGTGTGCTTTGGCGGGGGACTTTGATGATGTATTCCAGGTTGACATTGGTCTTGCCGCGCAGCAATCGCGTTGGCGTTCGCGACGGAAAAGTTGTGTTGATTGCCAGCAGGGTGCTTTCCGACACCAGGTGCATTTCGACCTTGACCCGCTCCAGGTCCGCGGCGGCCTTGGTCAGGTCCTTTGGCTCGTACTTTTTCTGAGTCTTTTTCGTAACGGTCAGTTCGACTTCGTCCTTATCCCAGCCCTCGACCTTGACCAAGCCGAGAGAATCTACAATGTGAATCGTGCCTGTGGAGCCAAATTCAAGGCTTTGCTTGGTCGTGGACTCCGCCTCGCGCTTGGCATCGGTCTGTGCCAGCGTGGGAAGGGAAAACACAAGGCAACAGACGGAAAAAAGTATCCATCGGGCCATTCGGCGTTCATTCCGCATAACAGAACACTCCTTCGTGATTGGAAAGTTAAAGGTTGATTTGCTTTCTTCGCCAACTACGCAGCAGTGCAATGGAACGGGTGCAAATATCCAGGCCGAGAGAATCCACCAATTTTCGAATGGCAACCAGACTAGAATTGGTTGGGACTTCGATTCGGTTGTGCAGCCCCGGACGCTGCCGCCGGTTGCGGTCGAGCCAGCGCGCCGTTGCCGTATTTCTCGATCTTTCGGGTCTTCATGTTGTACACGTCGCCTGCCGAAAGCACGTAATAGGGTTTCTCCCACGGCTGATACACTTGCGTGTTGTCGTGAATCGCCACTTTCCATGCGCCCATCACTTCAAAACGATCTTGATTGACGATAATCGCCGTGGCTTCGGACAGGCCGATGCCGAGCAGGGTCGGATATTTCTGGATGACCGGAATCAGGTGATCCCAGCGCATGCGGGTGTTGATGTGCTGGTCAATGGCCGTTTTGCGAAGGAAGTTGAAGCCGCGTTCATGCTCTTTTTCCGGCGTCATCATGATGTCCGGGCCGGCGATGGCTCCGCGCACCAGATAATCGCCCTGAATGGTTGCGCCCGCGGAGGAGCCACCGATCACGCCGCCGCGTTCCAGCACTTTGTGGAATTCACGGTAAGTCAGGGTGTTCATATACGAATCCACGATATTCCACTGGCGGCCTCCGTCGAACCAGACGGCGTTGGCGTCTCGCAAGATGGAAGCGAACGCTTGGGTATCGGCGACTTTCGGATCGTGCGTATGCAGCATGCGAACGTTTTTGATGCCGCGCCGCTTCCACCCGGCAACCACATCCTCTTCTTTGTAAACCTTGATGTCCCCCGTCGGCGTCTTGTTCCCGCCAGCAGTTGGCACAATGACGAATTTGGCGTCGGGGCCGCCTGCAAGCTGGATGAACTTTTCCATAATTCCCGTGCCTTGCGTCGGGCCGCCGCCGACAATCACCAGCGTTCCTTTGGCGGGGCCGTATTCGGGAGCCTCCTGGCTTGCGGCGCTGGTGGATTTCTGCTCAACAAAGCTTCCCAGTGCAATCAGCGCCAATATCAACGCACTCGATAAACCGGCGATAAAGATTTTCGTCATGAATTTTCCCGCGTGGTTTCCTATCGGTAAATTGTGATGGAAGAGCAATTTCGTTCTGTCCAACAAGAACGCGGATGAAACATCTGCTTCATCCGCGTTCTCAATTGTGTTGTGGTTAGTGCTAGGCAATCGCAGGATCAATTGTCTCTGTGTTAACTCCGAGATCGGCAATCGCCTGCGCAGCTTTCTTCGCGTTGAACTTGCCTTCGCGGGCGAGTTTCGACAGCGTCGCCGCAACGATAGAAGCGGTGTTGATTTCGAAGTGCTTGCGAAGATGTTCGCGATTGTCACTGCGTCCGAAACCGTCAGTTCCAAGAGAAACCAGACGGCCCCCCAACCATGGCGCAAGCTGATCCGGCACAATCTTCATGTAATCGCTGGAAGCGATGATCGGGCCATCCGTCTTTTCCATGGCTTGCGTGATGTAAGGTTTCTGCTCGGTTTCCGTCGGATGTAGCCGATTCCAGCGTTCAGCGCGCAGCGCATCACGGCGTAGTTCGTTGTAACTGGTCACGCTCCAGACATCGGTGTTGATTTTGTGCTGTTCAGCGAGAATCTGTTGCGCCTTCAAAGCTTCGTTAAGCATCGGGCCGCTGCCCCACAAGTGAGCTTTGGCTTTGCCATTGCCGGCTTTCAACTTGTAGATGCCTTTAATGATGCCTTCTTCCGCGCCTTCGGGCATGGCCGGTTGCGGATAGTTTTCGTTATAGACCGTGATGTAATAGAAGCGGTTTTCCTGCTCCTGATACATACGGCGCATGCCGTCCTGAATGATCACCGCCAGTTCATACGCATAAGCCGGGTCGTAAGCAGCACAGGTTGGAACGGTGCTGGCCAGCACCAGGCTGTGTCCGTCCTGATGCTGCAGGCCTTCGCCCATCAGCGTGGTACGTCCGGCGGTTGCGCCCATCAGGAAACCTTTGCCGCGCGAATCCGCGAATGCCCAGGCGAAATCGCCGATGCGCTGGAATCCGAACATCGAATAGAAGATGTAAAACGGAATCATCTCCACATTAAAGTTCGCATAGGCCGTGCCCGCCGCCGTGAACGAACACATCGAACCGGCTTCGGTAATTCCCTCTTCGAGAATCTGACCGTCTTTCGATTCCTTGTAGAATAGGAACATGTCCGAATCGTGCGGTTGATAAAGCTGCCCCTGACTGGCGTAGATGCCGACCTGACGGAAGAGGGAATCCATGCCGAAGGTGCGGGCTTCGTCGGGAACGATGGGAACGATGTTTTTGCCGACGTTCTTATCCTTGGTCATCAGCAGCGTCAGGATGCGGACGAAGGCCATCGTTGAAGAAACTTCGCGTCCTTGCGAACCTTCCAATTGTTCCTTGAAAAATTCCAGCGAAGGCACTTGCAACTTCGGAGCTTTCTCTTCGCGCGTCGGGTAATAACCGCCAAGCGCTTTGCGCCGGTCGTGCAGGTATTTGACTTCTTCGCTATCCGCGGGCGGGAGGAAGAGTTTGGCGTGTTTTGCGTCGTCTTCGGAAAACGAGAGATTAAAACGCGTTTTGAAATTGAGCAGGTCGGTTTCTTCGACTTTCTTCGCCTGATGCGCCAGGTTCCGGCTTTCTCCCGATGGGCCCATGCCATAGCCTTTGACCGTTTTGGCCAGAATTACGGTTGGCCCGCCCTTGTGCTCAAAGGCACGTTTGTAGGCATTGTAAACTTTCAGCGAATCATGACCGCCGCGTTTCAGATTGCCCAATTCTTCATCGCTCAGGTGTTCAACCAGCTTGAGCAGCTCTGGATATTTGCCGAAGAAATGTTCTCGGACATACGCGCCGCCCTTGGCCTTGAAGTTCTGGTATTCGCCATCCACGCACTCTTCCATACGTTTCATCAACAGGCCGCTGGTATCGCGGGCAAACAGGTCGTCCCAGCCGCTGCCCCACAGCACCTTGATGACATTCCAGCCCGCGCCGCCGAAGGCAGCTTCCAGTTCGCGGACGATGCTTCCATTACCTCGCACCGGTCCGTCCAGGCGTTGTAGATTGCAGTTAACCACGAAGATCAAATTATCCAGTTTCTCGCGGCTGGCAAGCGTAATAGACCCCATTGATTCCGGCTCGTCCATTTCGCCGTCTCCCAGAAAGGCCCAGACTTTACGGTCGGTCTTGGCAGTCAACCCCCGGTTTTCCATGTAGCGCATAAACCGCGCCTGATAGATGGCATTGAGCGAAGCCAATCCCATCGAAACCGTCGGGAAGCGCCAGAAATCTGGCATCAGCCACGGGTGCGGATACGACGACAGTCCCGGCTCGCCGCGCAATTCATGCCGGAAGTTTTCCAACTGCTGCTGGGACAAACGGCCCTCCAGGAAAGCACGTGAATAGATGCCTGGACTGGCGTGGCCTTGAAAATAAACGAAATCGCCTGGCTGATCCGAGCCTGCTTGATCCTTAATGGACGCTCGAAAGAAATTGTTGAACCCAACTTCCATCAGCGTGGCGATGGATTGATAGGTCGAGATATGGCCGCCAATGCCTGGGTCTTTCTTATTCTGTTGTAAAACCATGGCCAGCGCATTCCAGCGAATCACGCTCTTGATGCGGCGCTCAATGGTGATGTCTCCCGGATAGGGCACTTGATCTTCAACCCGAATCGTGTTCGTGTATGGCGTGTTGAATTTCGGAGCGATATTCAATCCTGACATCCGGGCGCGCTTCGTCAGTGCTTCCAGCAAAAAGGCCGCGCGTTGCGGGTCTTGTTCTTCCAGAATTTGATCCCACGCTTCCAGCCACTCAGAGGTTTCCTGCGGATCGGGATCAGCAATCGGTGTCTGTGTTTCTGTTTTAATCTGTTCTTCAAGTTGAGCTTTTGCTTGCATTGTCTTTATACGTCCTCAAAGAAAGACTCGGGCGGTGGCGTTGTTGGCAGTAGGTCAGACTTTTGCCTAGTGCTGCCATCTGGCAGCCTATGTTGCTCCTGTCCAAGTCAATCGAGATTTGTTCCATTCCTGATGTATTCGATATGAATATTGTGGCGTGGACAATATAGCTCAAACGCGCCGCAGAGTCGAATTTGGAGATGGTATGGCCGACAAGGATAGGTAGCCATTTTTTGAACCAGATGAAGCAAGCACTTTACGAAAAAACCGAGCAAGCACACTTTACGTCGTGAGGCGCATTCTCAGATGCGTCCCGTGCTATTTCCAAACTTTGTGCAAATACGGTGAACGACCAATAACATTGAAAAATGTGATTCTATCTCATCACCTTGAATTCCCAGGTCAAACTGGAACCGGTCAATGGTGAGAAAGGTTGCAAAAGGTGCGAAACAGATTGAAGGACCTGCAGAATAAAAATACTTCCACAGTGATGAGAAAAGGGTGGGTTAAATTTGGTTCTCAAGCCGATTGAGGATCAGTGTTTGAGAAAAGAGATGCGAATGCCTCTCTTGCATTAGATGACTCTTCGCGCCGATTCTTTAGCCAGTCTGTTGTAATCTCAAATGCTGTACGGGCACCGTTGTTCTTCTTACGCAGCTTTTTGTTCCTTCGTGTTTGTTTCAATTGTTCTTGTAAAGGAGAATCCTTTTTAATCAGTTTTGCCTTCATATTTGCCTCCCAGTTCCAAACCCAACAGAGTTTAGTCGAAATAAAAAGTAAGTGAGCGAAAAGTATTTCAATAGCGTTGGCCGTATGAGGAATACACACAGCAATCACTTCAATTACTGAATACGCGCTATAAAATTGCCTCAAAGCTTCTTGCGCGAGCGATCCGATGCTGAATGTCTGACGATCGGGATTGGGGCGGAAGATCTTTTGGGGTAACGAATCAAAATGGCGGAGCGAGAACTCCAAGTAAATAGTATCACAGTGTGTTCATTTTTCGCACGGATTTTTATATTTAATTCGCTTAAGATCTTTGATCTTTCACCTGCAGCTAATGGAATGATAATTGCTAAAAAGGAAAGGCGTAGTAAAGAACGTAAAACTTCTGATGGCATTCAAAGCTGGGAGGAGAAGTATATGGTAAAGGCAAAATTGATCAAACGAGGTGAGGTTATCGAACGAGAGAAAGCCAAAAGGGATCAGTTAATGAAAAAAAATAATATGAAAAAAACGGTGACTGCCGTGGTTGAGTGGGTTGAAAACCAACGTACTCAACGCGAAGACCCACGCAAAGCTTTCGCAGCCCTTTTTGCTCAGCCACAAACACAATAGATCTAAATAATAGACTGTATTTTATTTAGTGAGGTAACCCCTTCTCGAAAGCATACGAAGCGATCAAAGAAGGCAATTTGTGAGTTAAATGGATTCTTGATACTTCTATCAGGAACAAGCCAAGCAAGGAAGAGATAAGCTCAAGCTTAAAGTTTCCGGCACTGCTTCTGATGATTTTGGCGAGCTATTTATTAAGCCGAAAATTTTGGAGCGGGAGACGGGATTTGAACCCGCGACTTCAACCTTGGCAAGGTTGCACTCTACCACTGAGTTACTCCCGCTTGCGGAAAAGCATTTTTAGCCCAAGCTTCTGCAGTTTGTCAACGGGCATTACATAAAAGTCAAAACTTTTGCGAGTACCAACTGCTTTGGATAAAGCGCTGTTCTGTAAAATAATTACACAACAAAGAGAGAGCAGTGCTCAGGTCTGGTAAGATAAGAACACTAATTACATCATAGCGGAAAGGCTCAGCTTCGACACGCATTAATCGGCGATATCGTCTCGCGACCTTTATAATCTGCCGCTGCTTCCGGAGATCTACTGCTGCTTCTGGTGCAACAATATCCGATCTGGTGCGAGTTTTGACTTCAATAAATGACAGGATAAAAGGATGATGAGTCCTGTCATAAGCCACGATGTCGATTTCACCGGTTACTAACCGTCCAACGGAGTTGTATCCTATCGGAACAATAAAATTCGTGGCAACAATTTCGTATCCACTTTTTCTCAGATAACCAACCGCCAATTGCTCTCCAAACTTGCCGAGAGTCAAATGGGAATGAGTGGATGACCTTTTTCCCGACATCAGATTTTCCACCATTTTGCACCGTTTCCTTTTTGAACAAGATCATTCCCTTTATACTGCAATTCCGTCATAGTGATAATCCAATTGAGACAGATTGTCTCAATATCAAAGTGTATTGGCGAAAGGCAGATTATACGAATGAACAAGAGCAAACGAGTTTCAGTATGGGCAGTTCTGATGTTGGTCATGATTTTCGGTACATTTGCAGCAGATGCACAATCTCAAAGTCCACACCAATCCGGTTCCAGCTATCTTCCGCAGCGAGTTTACGATTCCAAAGAAAAAAGATTTGGCGACTTCGAGTCAATGATGGCTGAATTGGCTCGCGCTGATGTGGTCTTCGTCGGAGAAAAACATGATGATCCCGCCACACATAAACTTGAGCAGGCCATTTTGACTGGTTTGCTGCGCCGTAAGATCGGCGTCACTGTCTCGATGGAAATGTTTGAGCGGGACGCTCAACAAATACTGGATAATTATCTGGCTGGCAAAGTCAGTGAAGAAGAGTTTCTCAAAACCTCTCGCCCCTGGCCCAACTACGCCACGGATTACCGCCCATTGGTTGAAATAGCCCGCGCCCATCGCTGGCCTGTGATTGCAGCCAATGTTCCACGACGATACGCTTCGCAAGTTTCCAGACAGGGAATGACCGCGATTGATGCGTTACCTGAAGCCGAGCGTAAAATGACCGCAGCGCAGTTTCAATGTCCCTTTGACGACTACTTTAAAAAGTTTGCTGAAGCGATGAATAGCCATCCAGGTGAGGATTCGAAATCCGGCGGACAAAAAGATGAAAAGAAAGTAGCGGAAATGCGTGCAATGACGGAAAAGTTCTACTTCGCACAATGCGTCAAGGATGAAACAATGGCTGAATCCATTTCCGCGCATTTCGATCAACTCAAAAGTTCGCCAACCAAGTCCGTAATCGTTCATTACAATGGCTCATTTCACAGCGACAATAAGCTTGGTACTGCCGCCCGCGTCATTCGCCGGCAGCCCAAAGCCAAAGTTAAGGTAATCTCCATTATTCCGGTGGATGATCTTGATTCGATCAAGCCTGACGAATTTCGTAAACGCGGGGATTACGTCATTTTCTGCCTACAGCCGCCGAAGGCTAAAGAAACGACTGCAAACTAAACTTGTACATCTAGATATAGAACTAAACTTGTACATCTAGATATAGATACGTCCAAGTCTGAATTCCACTTTTGCCCAGCCTGATCTTTGCTCTTCCAAATGGCTAAGGCCGGGAGATTCGTTTTCAATTTCAAGCGCAGTTGCTATGATGCGCGCGCTTCCAAACTTTTAATCTTATCGCAAAGGCAAAGCACTGATGTCTCAAGAGAATTTCCTGGTCACCGGCGCGCATGGATTTATCGGCGCCTGGGTAGTTAAAAGGCTGCTCGCCGAGGGTGCAGGCGTTACCATTTTCGATCAAAGCGCGAACCCGCAGCGATTGCGGCTGATTATGGACGACGACGAAATCGCCCGGGCGAAATTTGTCGAAGCTGACATCACCGACAGTGATACGGTTTCTCATGCCGTCGAACAAAACAACATCAATCACATCATTCATCTGGCCGGCGTACAGGTTCCCATCTGCCGAGCCAATCCACGTCACGGGGCGATGGTCAACGTTATCGGCACAATCAACGTTTTCGAAGCCGCGAAGAATTCCGGCGGACAAATCAAGAAAGTTGTTTACGCCAGTTCCGCCGCCGTTTTCGGCGAAGCGGAAGACGGCCAGGCCGTCAGCGAGGGCGAAGCAGGCGCAATGACCACGCATTACGGCGCATTCAAGCGTTGCAACGAAGACAACGCGCGCGTCTACTTTCTGGACAATGGAATCAGCAGCATCGGGTTGCGCCCGTTGACGGTGTACGGCACCGGGCGAGATTTCGGGATGACTTCCGATCCGACCAAAGCGATGAAAGCTGCCATCGTTGGACGACCGTTTCATATCCGTTTCGGCGGCAAAACCGATTTTCTTTATGTTGCCGACTGCGCGGATGCGTTCATTCGTTCGGCGACGGTGAACTTGCAGGGTGCGCATGTTTTCAATCTGCACGGCGAAACGGTTCCCGTCGCCGACGTTGTGACGGAAATCGAAAAATGGGTTCCGGCCGCCAAAGGATTAATTACGGTGGCCGCAGACGGAATCAAGATGCCCTCTCATCTGGACGATTCGGCGATCAACGCCGCGCTTGGTGGGGTGCCGCACACCCCACTGGCACAAGGCGTGAAAGAGACGATTGACCGGTTCACGCTGCTACAAAGCGAAAACCGGCTCGACATCAGCGACCTCGATCAATGAAGACTTCAATGAAAGCATTAGTTCTCTCTGCTCCTGGAAAAATGGATTTGCGCGAGGTCACGACACCCGAACCACGCCCTGGCGAAGTGCTGCTTAAAGTCGGCGCGGTTGGCCTGTGCGGCACGGATTTTCACATCTACGAAGGCCACGCCAACTATCACACCGATCCAACGGGCCGAGTGATCCCGTTTGAAGAACAGCCCCAGATTCTCGGTCACGAATTTTGCGGGACAGTTGTTGCGGTCGGCAGCGGGGTCACGGATTTGAAACCCGGCGACCGCATCGTGGCCGATCAGGGCTTGAACTGTCTGAGCCGGAGTGACGGCCTGTCTTGTGAATATTGCGTAACGGGCGATTCCCATCAATGCGCACGATACGGCGAACACGGAATCACAGGCTTGCCGGGCGCACTGGCGGAATTCCTTTCCCTGCCCGCCTTCAACGCGGTGAAAATCGAAAGCGACCTGCCGCTGGAACAAGCCGTGCTGTCCGAGCCGCTCGGTTGCATCCGGCATACGATGGAAGTCGCGCTGAAAACTCCTGCCCGTTATCAGTTCCTGCGCGATGCGGCACGTCCGGTAAAATCCGTGTTGATCTGCGGCGCAGGCCCTGCCGGATTACTCTTTACGCAATACCTGCGGAACGTCATCGGCTTTGAAGGTCTGTTGATCGTCAGCGAACCGAACGAAAAACGCCGCCAGCTTGTCAATGAGTACGGCGCGACAGGGGTGAATCCGCTGGAGGTCAATCTGGTTGAAGCCGTCAACGATCTGACCCACGGCGAACGCATCAACTTTCTGATCGAATCGGCAGGCATTGCCCAATTGTTCAAACAGATGCCCGGATTGCTGCGCAAGCAGGCGACGGTCGTTCTGTATGGCCACGGCCATCACGGCGTAGACCTGGGCGTGCTGAACAACGTCCAGTTTCTGGAACCAACGCTGATTGCCCCCATCGGCGCATCCGGCGGATTCGACGCCGATGGGCGGCCCAGCACCTACCGCCGTTCCCTGGAATTAATCGAACAAGGCCGAATCAACGTTTCCAGATTCATCACGCACCGCTATCACTCGCTTGAAGCCGTCCCGCAGGGCTTCGCGCAAGACCGCTTCGGAGCGGATTACATCAAAGGAGTCGCCGTACTTTCGTGAATGCCATGAACAAAACTAAGCACAACACCAAGCTGGCCATCCAAATCGCCCTTTGTCTTTTCGCCGTCCTCGCTGCCGCTTGCGGTGGCGGAAAAAATGCGACCGGCAAAAAATCCATCGCCGTGATCCCCAAAGGTGTTTCGCACCATTTCTGGCAAAGCGTCAAATCCGGCGCCGAAGCTGCCGGCAAGGAATTCAATGTGGACATTGTTTGGAAGGGTCCGGCGCAGGAAACCAACATCTCCGAACAGATCAACATCGTCGAAGACATGATCAGCCGCCGCGTGGATGGCATCGTGCTGGCGCCTTCGCACGGCGATTCACTGGTTCCAATCGTTGACCGCGCGCAACGCGACGGCGTTCCCGTGACAATCTTCGACTCCGGGATTTCCTCGCAAAACTATATTTCCTACGTCGCCACCGATAACCGGCAGGGTGGCGCGGTAGCAGCCAAACGCATGGGTGAAAAGCTGGGCGGCAAAGGCAAAGTCGCGATCCTGGGGGTCAAGAAGGGTTCGGTTTCGACCGACGAACGCGAAGAAGGTTTCCGCGACACCATCACCAAAGAATTTCCTGGCATTCAACTCATCCCGGTCATCTTTTATGGTGAATCAAACGCCGCCAAATCGCTTTCCGTCGCTGAAGACATACTAACCGCCAACCCCGACCTGGCGGGCCTGTTCGCCTCGAACGAAACCTCTTCGGTCGGCGCGGTCAACGCCATTCGCCAGCGCAACCTGGTCGGCAAAGTCACGCTGGTCGGTTTCGACGCCAGCCCCGACCTGGTGCGCAGCATTCAGGAAGGCGGTATTGACTCGCTGGTGCTGCAAGACCCCTTCAAGATGGGCTACGAAGGCGTCAAAACCATCGTGGACAAAGCGGCGGGCAAAACGGTCGAACGCCGCATTGACACCGGCGTCCAGTTGCTGACCAAAGAAAATGTCAGCACCCCGGAAATGCAACGCCTGATCAAATAATCCTTGGAATGCGAGGGCGATGGCGTCGCATTCCAAATTTTGCCGTCCAGGTAAAAGATATGACTTCCTCTTCCCCCGCGCTGGAAATGCGCGCCATCTCAAAATCCTTTTCCGGCAACACCGTTCTGGCGAGCGTCAACATCGAAGCCAGAGCCGGTGAAGTCCTGGCGCTGCTCGGCGAAAACGGCGCGGGCAAATCCACGTTGATGAAGATTCTGGCCGGCGTCCATCAGCCTGACGGCGGAGAGATTTTGATTGACGGCCAGCCAGTGAAATTCGCGCGTCCGGCGGATGCTTTGGCGGCGGGCATTGCGATGATTTATCAAGAACTGTCGCTTGCGCCGCATTTGACGGTCGCCGAAAACATCTTCCTCGGACGCGAACCGCTGAAAGTTTCGCCCATTGGTTTTATCAATGACCGCGACCTGAACGACCGGGCGAAAAATCTGCTGGGCGAATACGGCTTCAATCTGAATCCGCGAGCGCGTCTGGGCCGGTTGAGCGCCGCCGACCGCCAGTTGGTCGAAATCACGCGGGCGATTGTCGAAGCCAAGCGCGTCATCGTCATGGACGAGCCGACGTCTTCGCTGACCGATCAGGAAGTCAAAGAACTGTTCAGGCTGATTCGAGATCTGAAAGCGCGCGGACTGGCGGTGATCTACATTTCGCACCGGCTGGAAGAACTGGACGAAATCGCCGACCGAGTGACGATCCTGCGCGACGGCAACGCAGTTTATGCCGGGCCTTGGGGCAAAATCTCCACCGACGAAGTGATCAAGCACATGGCCGGGCGCGAATTGAAAGAAATCTTCCCGCCACGCAATGCCAAAATTGGCGAAGTGAAATTGCGAATCCGCAACCTGTCGCTTCCGCCCAAATTCGACAACGTCAGTTTTGAAGCGCGCGCCGGTGAAGTCGTCGGCATTGGCGGACTGGCCGGCGCGGGACGAACCGAACTGGTCGAAGCGATCTTCGGGGCGACGCCGCCCACAAGCGGCGAAATTGAGCTGAATGGAGAAAAGATTCTGGCAACACAACCCAGCCAGTCGGTCACACGCGGTTTAAGCCTGGTGACTGAAGACCGCAAACGGACGGGTCTGTGTTTGAACCTGCCGCTTTCGACGAACATCACGCTCGCCAACGTTCGGGCGCTGGTCAGCGGCGGACGGCTGCAAAGCAAAATCGAAACCGCCGCCGCGCAAAACTACATTCAAAAGCTCAGCATCCGCCCGCCCGCGCCAACGAAACCGGTTGGCCGGTTGAGCGGCGGCAACCAGCAGAAATCCCTGTTGGCGCGCTGGCTTTTCGCCAACAGCCAGGTCTTTCTGCTCGATGAACCGACACGCGGCGTGGATGTCGCCGCCCGCTCCGAAATCTACCGCGAAATCAATGAACTGGCCGAAGCTGGCGCAGCCATCGTAATGGTCTCTTCTGACTTGCCCGAATTGCTGGGAATGGCCGACCGAATTCTGGTCATGCGGCGCGGCAAGTTCGTGGCCGAATTGAACGCCAAACAAACCACTCAGGAAGAAGTCTTGAAGCACGCGGCAGTTGAAGAATAAAGACCGGCAGAAGGAGCCAACCTTGAATCCGAAAATCATTCTTTTGATCGGCACTATCTGTTGGGGAGTGTCACTCGTGTTTTCGATTCTGAAACTCACCAGAGTGCTGAATCCGAGTTATAAAAGTATATCGTTCTGGCTTTTTATGTTGGGTGTTGCCCTGATCGGCATAGGAACCTGGCTCCGCCAACAAAACCGAAATAGTTGAGCATCATTCCGAACAGTTGGAATCAATAAGGAGAGCTCGCATGCGCTACCTGCCCTTCCCTCGCAGTCCTTTTTTACTCATCATTCTGGTTGTGTCGCTTACCTGCGGCACATTTGCTCAAACCAGCAAACAGCAAATGGATGAGGACTTCGCCCGCTCGGTCAAGGATTGGACGACCAAGCCCGAATTCATCAGCCCGCTGGTGGATCATCTGCCGAAAGTCGCTGGCGTGCCTTCGCCAAAAGAAGTGCTTGGGTATCACATCGGCCAGCCAAAAAAGCTGACCTACACGGCTGATAGTTACAAATACTATCGCCGTCTGGCCACTGCTTCGCCGCGCGTTAAAGTCATCAACATCGGCCAAACCGACGAAGGCCGCGAATGCCTGGTCGTTTTTGTGGCGAGCGAAGAGGCGATCAAGAATCTGGAAACTTATCGCGGCTATTTGGCGCAACTGGCCGATCCGCGCCGTTTGACCGAAGCGCAGGCGCAGGAAATCGTCGCCAAAGCCAAGCCGATTTATCACCTTTCCGGCGGTCTGCACAGCGGCGAAACCGGCCCACCCGAGATGCTGATGGAACTGGCCTACCGGCTGGCGGTCGAAGATTCGCCGCTCATCAACGCCATTCGCGACAACGTCATTGTTTCGATTACGCCGGCAGCCGACCCGGACGGCCGTGACCGCTATGTGGACTGGTATTACCGTCACAAACTGGACGAAACCAGTGTGGAAGATTCAATGGGCGGGCCGCCGTACTGGGGCAAGTACATCTTTCACGATAACAACCGCGACATTAACTATTCTCAGGTGACGATGCGGAATCTGCTGAACTGGTATCTGGAATGGCATCCGCCGATCATGCACGACCTGCACGAATCGGTGCCGTTTATGTACACCTTCAGCGGACAAGCGCCGCAGCAGCCGACGCTTGACCCGATTCTGTATGGCGAACTGCCGTGGTTTTCGAACTTTGAAATGGCGCAGATGATCAAATACGGGATGCCCGGCGTCTGGACACATGGTTTTGTGGATATGTGGTCGCCCGGCTATCTGGCGTTTATGTCGTCGAATCACAATGGAATGATCCGGATGTACGAGACCTTCGGCAACGGCGGCGCAAACACGATGAAGCGCAAAGTCGCGCCGCCCGAAGGCGCGGGCCAAACCAGCCGCGAATGGTATCGCCCGATGCCACCTTACCGCGAAGTCGAATGGTCCATGCGAAACAACACGAACTACATGCAGACGGGCGTGCTTTCCGCGTTGCAGTTGACCAGCCAGTTTCCAAAAATCGTGTTGGAAAACTTCTACAAGAAATCGCGAAACTCGATTGAAGCAGTCAAGAAAGACGGGCCTGCCGGGTTTGTGATTCCGCCGAATGACGATCCGACGCGAGTTCAATTCCTGGTCAACACCCTTCGGCTGCAAGGCATTGAGGTCGGTCGAACGACTGCGGAAACCAAGCTCAAGGAGGGCGCGTTCCCTGCGGGATCGTTCATCGTCAAACTCGATCAGCCGTATGGCCGGCTGGCCAAAATTCTGCTGGAAAAGCAAAACTTTCCTGATCCGAGCCTGCGCACTTACGATGACACGGGCTGGACGATGGGCCTGATGACGCAAACGGAAGTCAAGGAAATCGCGGACAAGGCGATTCTCAGCGTCACAACGATCCCAGTGGACAAGCTGGAACCAAAGGGCCAGATCAAAGGCAATACCACGGTCGGTTACGCCGTCGCCAATCACGGCTCGAACAATCTGATCACGCTGCGCTACCGGCTGCGCGACGTGAAGGTGCAGGCGAACGAACAAAGCTTCAAAGTCGGCGACACCGAACTCCCTCCCGGCTCGTTCATCCTGTCGGCAAGCGACAAACTGAAAGCCACCGTTGAAGCCCTGGGGCTGACCGCCGTTGCGCTTTCCGCGATGCCGAACGTCCCGCTGCACGACGTTGATCTGCCGCGCATGGCCGTGTTCACCACCTGGGGCAACACACAGGAAGTCGGCTGGGTGCGCCACGCGCTGGACAAGTTCGAGATCAAATACGATCTGATTTATAAGGAGCGCGTGAAGCAAGGCTCACTCCGCGACGCCTACGACCTGATTCTGGTTCCCAATCAAGGCCGCAGCGGCAAAGGGCTGGTTTTCGACATCGAGCCGAAATCCAAGCCGCTGGCGTACACCAAAACCGACCAGTTCAAAACGATGGGAATGTACGGCTCGTCGGAAGACATCACTGGCGGAATGGGTTTGGCAGGCGTGGCCGAGTTTGAAAAGTTCGTCAATGCGGGCGGGCTGCTGGTGACGCTGGGTCAGGCGAGTTTCTTCCCCGCCGAATTCGGCCTGACGCGGCGAATTGACGCGGGCCGCACTTCACCGCAGTTTTATGCGCCGGGGCCGATTGTCGAAACCGAAGTCCTCAAGCCCGAACATCCGATCTTTTACGGTTACCGGCAGAAGACGATTCCGGTGAGGTATGCCAACGGGCCGCTGCTCAACGTTCCCGAACGCGACCGCGAGCAGCAAGTGTTGATGCGCTTCCCCGGCACGGAGAAATCCGTTCTGAGCGGCTTGATGCGCGGCGTGGCGGAAACCCGCAATCGCCCGGCCATCGTGGATGTGCCGACGGGCCGTGGCCGCGTGATTCTGTTTGCAACCAATCCGTGTTACCGCTGGCAGAATCATGGAGAGTTCGGAATGCTCTTCAATTCCATCCTCCACTTCAACGACATCAAAAAGTAATCGCCTACGGTCAATAACTTCGGCGGCGACCGGCGAAGCGATTTCACGCTCTGGCGCCTGGAACAGAGCCAGTGGCTGATCGTGGACAGCGCCAGCGGCTCGTTGCAAAGTCTGGTTTGGGGACAGCCGGGCGATTGTGACGGCGGGGGAAAAACCGAGTCACCCACAACCAATTCCGTCTTTCTCTAAGCCATCTGCCGGCAGATGGCTTTTCTTTTTCTCTCTAAGCGGGCTTGCCGTGTTCAACAAACTGCTGGTAGAAACCGTCCTGGAAATTTCCATCAGCGGCCAGTTAAAGAGTTCAGCCGTCCGGTGCGGCTTAAACAAACAAGGATCTGCAATGAACACCTCCGAACAAATCTGGCAGGATTATCATGACGGTCTGCTGAGCTTCATCAATCATCGCGTCAGCAATCGCGATCTGGCGGAAGACTTGTTGCAGGACGTATTCGTCAAAATCCACGCGCGGCTGGATACGCTGGCTGACGACGAACGCCTGCAGGGCTGGCTGTATCGCATCGCCCAAAATTCAATCATTGATCATTTCCGCACCGGCAAAAGCCACGAACCATTGCCGGAGGATCTGGCCGAGACCCTGGCGCTCGAACCTGATGAAGATGACCCGATGTGGAGCGAACTAACCAGTTGCCTGCGCCCGATGATCGAATGGCTGCCGGAACATTATCGCGATGCCCTGCTCTTGGCCGAATTGGAAGGTTTGCCGTTGAAGGAAGTCGCCGAACGCCTGGACCTTTCCCTGCCCGGCGCGAAATCCCGCGTTCAGCGGGGCCGGGCAAAACTGAAAGAGATGATGATGATCTGCTGCCAGTTCGAGTTCGATTGCCGGGGCAAGCCGATTTCTTACACGCCCAATTGCAAGCGCGTGGATTGCTGATTTTTTTTGCCGGAGTTTGCATCCTTCCTGAAATGCATTCGTCTTTACAGGTGGCGGGCAATCACGCCCACCCAAAGCACACTTCTGAAGGAGAAAAGGGAATGAATCGTTTAGTTCTGTTTGTCGCTGCCGTTTGTTTTTCCACGATCGCGGTCGTTGCTCAAGATCCGCTGAAGACCCTGCCACGGAATTACCATCTGGAATTCGAAAACGAATGGGTCAAAGTCGTTCGCGTCCATTACGGCGCGAAAGAAAAGATTGCCGCACACGACCACACCGAAACCGGCGCGGCGTATATTTATCTGAATGACAGCGGGCCGGTCGTTTTCCGGCACATCGGCTTGAGTTACGGCGCCGTCACCCGCGCCGCCGTCAAAGCCGGCAGCTTCCGCCTGTACAAAGCCGTCAAGGAAGTTCACGAAGTCGAGAACAACAACGACACGCCGAGCGATTTTCTGCGCGTCGAATTCAAAACCGAACCTGTCAACGCCAATACCCTGCGCGGCAAGTTTTACCGCGAAGACGTTCCGGCGGGCGAAAACCTGGCGAAGGTCCAATTCGAGAACGAACAAATCCGCGCCACGCGGCTGGTCGTCGCCCCTGGCAAAAATGTGGAGATTTCCGCCGGCGCAACTGAACCGATCCTGCTGATTGCGCTCACCCCAGCGAAGTTCAAGACGACGGATGCAAAAAAGAAAAGCGCCAAATTGACGCTGGAATCCGGCAAAGCTGGGTGGCTGGCGGCGGGCCAGCAACGACAATTCGAGAATGTTGGTGATTCTCCGGCGGAATTGCTACGATTCGACCTCAAGACCAAACCGGTAAAAGCAAATTCGAACCAGAAGGAGAAACCTCACGCGCACCCGCACCAATGACAGGGACGAGTGGCCTGCACGATTGATCCGCGTGAGAGAGTTGATGCCGATGAAACAAGCATTTCCCCGCGCCGCTGCATCCATTTTGTCTTTACTATTTTTGCTTCTCTTGCTTGCGGGCAATCCTGCTCAGGGACAAAGCACCCCCGCGCAATCCGTCCTGTCGGGCCGCATCACTGATGGCAGTGGTGCGGCAGTCAGCGGAGCGCGGGTTTCCGTCACAGCCAATAAACAATCCGCCGGCGCTGCAACCACTGGCGACGACGGCAAGTTCACGATTCCCCTGGCGCCGGGCGAGTACCAGCTTCGTGTCACAGCGAAGGGTTTCGGCAGCCACACGCGGCAAATCACGCTGAGCGGGCCAACCGACTTGAACATCGTGCTGGAACCGGCGTCGCTGGCCGAAACCGTCACGGTCACCCCAGCGCGCGCCGAAATTCGACTGGGCGATGCGCCAGCCAGCGTTTCCGTGCTTGACGCTGATGATGTCAGCAATGCGGCGGCGCAAACCGTGGACGATCTGCTGCGCCAGGTTCCCGGCTTCAGCATTTTTCGCCGTTCCAGCAGCATTGTCGCCAATCCAACCACGCAAGGCGTCAGCCTGCGCGGCGCGGGCGCCAGCGGCGCCAGCCGGACGCTGGTGCTGGCAGATGGCGTTCCCCTCAATGATGCTTTCGGCGGCTGGGTGTACTGGGATCGCGTTCCGCGCGCGGCAGTGGACCGGGTGGAAATCGTTCGCGGCGGTTCATCGGATTTGTATGGCTCGGACGCGCTGAGCGGCGTCATCAACGTGCTGACGCGCCCGTCCAACCGCGTCGTCAACGCCGAAGCCAGTTACGGAACGCGCGACACGTCAGATGTGACCTTTTTCGCCGCCGACAAATGGCGTGGTTTCAGCGCGGCAATCTCCGGCGAAGCCTTTCGCACGGACGGCTATTTCACCATCGCGCCGGAGATTCAAGGCACAGCCGATGACCGCGCGGCCTCAAAACATCGCTCGCTGAATCTGCGGTTTGGGTACGAATGGACGCCGGAGAACACGGTTTTCCTGCGCGGCGCGCTGTTTGACGAAGATCGCAAAAACGGAACCGTGCTGCAGCTCAACGATACGGCGGACGAATCGCTGGCGACCGGCGCGCGATTCCGAACGCCGGACGGCAGCAATTGGAATGCGGTACTGTTCGCCAATCAGCAGCGATACCATCAAACTTTTTCCGCCGTCGCAGCCAATCGAAATTCCGAAGCGTTGAACCGATTGCAGTTCGTGCCATCGCGCGATGTGGGCGCTTCGCTGAGCTGGTCGCGCCTGAGTTTTGAAAAGCACCTGCTGGTTGCCGGTGTGGACGTTCGCGGCGTGCGCGGCAGAAGCGATGAAACCGCCATCGCCAATAATCGTGCGACGACTTTCGTCAGTTCCGGTGGCCGCCAGCGCCGCGCTGGCTTCTTCGTGCAGGATTTGGTCAACATCACTTCGCGCTGGCAACTTTCGGTGAATGCGCGTTACGACCATTGGCGAGATTCGTCGGCAGCGTCTGTTTCGCGCAACCTGACCACGGGCGCCGTCACGCCGCGCTTCTTCCCTGCCCGTTCGCAGGATGCATTCAGCCCGCGCCTGTCGCTGATTTACCGGCCCAAAGAGGAATTCACCCTGCGCGCATCCGCCTACAGAGCGTTTCGCGCGCCGACGCTCAATGAGTTGTATCGCGGCTTCCGCGTTGGCGACACGCAGACGCTGGCCAATGAAACCCTGGTTGCCGAACGGCTGACCGGCGGCGAAACCGGCGCAAGCTGGAACGCCACCGCCAACCTGACCGCGCGCCTGACCGGTTACTGGACGGAAACCATCAATCCGGTTTCCAACTTCACGCTTTCGGTCACTCCGGCGTTGATCACGCGGCAGCGTCAGAATCTGGGCCGCACGCGCTCGCGCGGAATCGAAGCCGAAACCGAAATGCGATTCGCACGCTTCTGGCAAATCACCGCCGGTTATCTATTCGCGGACGCCACCGTCAAACGCGCCCCGCAGGATGTGACGCTCGTCGGGCTGCTGATTCCACAGGTTCCCCGCCATCAGTTCACACTGCAAACGGTTTACTCGCATCCGCGCTACGTCACGGCGGCGATGCAGTTCCGCGCTTCCGGCAAACAGTTCGACGACGATCAAAACCGGCTGTCGCTGGGCAGCTTCGCCCTGATTGACGTGAACGTGGCCAAGCCCTTCGCCAAATACTTCGAGGTTTTCCTGGCGGTGCAAAATCTGCTGAATGAGCGTTACTCGGTTGGCCGCACGCCGCTGGAAACCCTCGGCATGCCGCGAATGGTGCGCGGAGGCTTGCGATTGAGATTTGAATAAACTGTCAGTCTGCCTGAATGAACGTCGGCGCGGTGACCGCAGAGTGATCGGTCGCTTTCCGTGATAACCGAGTGAAGAAACCCGCCGCGTTTCCGCCCAGCAGGTAAACGCCGTAATTCGGCAACAACGCATTTACCTCCTCGCCATCGTCAATCGGCGCGACTTCAAAAAATCGCTGTGCCACCCAATGCTTCGGAATCAGCGTGGCCAGCGACAATTGCCAATCTTGCGGTTTGACGAAAGCGCCGCAGACGACCGAATCCCCTTCGCAGCCGAAATCGGACTTCAGCACCCATTCTTCCTGTTTGAGCTGATGCGGATCGAGCGAAGTGATGCGCCGCGTTTCCGGGATGTATTCCTCAATCCACTGCTGGCATTCCGCTGAAAACAATTCCTTCCGTTCCCACATCAACGCCATCGCCAGTTTGTTCTGTGTGACGACCGCGCCGAAGGGATTGACGACCGTGACGCGGCCTTCGTTTTCGGCTTGCAGCAGCAGCAGCAATTCGCGGTCGAGCGGGTCCGGGTCGGCAAATTCGGCTTGATTCGCCCAGATCAGTTCGCGTTCGCTCCACCAATCGGTCTTGTAATGCCGGACGATCAACTCCACCGGCTCGCCCATCACCGTCACGCGTCGCTGGGCGTCCAGCATCAGATTAAACGGCGAACCGAACGTGACGCGGCAACCGCGCTCTTCCAGCCACTGTTTATAGATCGCCATCATGCTCAGGTCTTCCGGCAAATCGGTGGGATAAATGATGCCGATGGATTGCGGCCTTTGCTGCCATTGCTGAATGCCGATTGCGGATTGCGGATTTTCTTCTCCGAGCAATCGTGCGTGGTGCGATGCAACCAGCATTAGCCAGAAATCTTCGGCAAAATCGGTATTGGGGTCGGTTGTGTCCGGCGAAAACGGGTGGAGCAGTTGATTCAGCAACACCGCTTCGGCTTCGCCCGACGGCGTGTCGGAGTTCATCTCGCAGGCGCGAATGCGGCCATCGGTGCAGAGAAACAAATCCACCCGCGCGATGCCGTGCCAGCGTCCGCCCGAAGCCAGCCACATCATTTTCTGAAACGGCGTCAGCTCGAAAAATTCATCCAGCAATTCCGCATGGTCAAGCACGACTTCGCTGACTTCGTGATAGATCGCGCCAACGCGCTCGGCGACGATCGCCAGTTGTTCGGCCTGCTCTTGGCTGAGTACGACCGGTTGCAGACGAAATCGCTCCCTGCCGCCCATCCACGGATCAGAAATGATGTTCGTGGCATAAAGCATCTGCGCGAATTCGCCGTAGGTCAGTTCAGGCATTTTTTCGCCTCACTTGTTTGCCTTCTCAAACACAAGAAAATGCTGCTGGGGCAAAAACTCTTTCGTCTCTTTCCACACCAGACCGACCGCCGCCATCTCTTTTTTGGCCTGGGCAACAGTCATCTTGTGCAGGCGTTTGATGGGAACGTCGGGGTCTTCGCCGCGGTATTCGATCTGGACGAGGCGGCCACCGGGTTTCAAGCCACGGACGATGCTCTCCATCATCTCGCGCGGGTAGGAAAATTCGTGGTAGGCGTCCACGAACAGCACCACATCCACCGACGCGGCAGGCAGTTTGGTGTCGGTTTCCGTGCTCAGGATGCCGGTGACGTTGTCGGCCTGGAAGCGTTTCTTGCGGCCTTCGATGATCGAAAGCATTTCGGGCTGGATGTCCACGGCCAAGACTTTGCCCTGCTTGACCAGCGGCGCGATGCGAAAGGTGAAATAGCCCGTGCCCGCGCCGATGTCGGCCACCACATCGGTCGGTTTCAAGTTCATCTGCTTGACGACTTCGTCGGGCAGTTCGGTCTCGATGCGGTCGGGGCGTTCCAGCCAGTCCGCGCCCTGATGCCCCATCACGTGGGCGATTTCGCGGCCCATGTAAAATTTGCCGATGCCGTCGGGATCGTGATTGGCGCGGGTTTCGTAAACCGTTTTGCGGGCGCCTTGCGCATCAACTGAAGTGGGTGAAGCCGGTTTACTCTGCGAACGCGGGCAGGTCGCCAGCCCAAGCAAAATCGCCGGAAGAAGGAAAACCACAAACTTGTTCATACAGTGCTCCAAAACCTGGGATCGCAGTACATCCTTGCCTGCCTGCGCTCTCGAATCGCTCTTTCCTTTTCCAAGAAGTTTCAGCACGAAAACCCGCGGACAGAAAAATGGGGGACAGGAAAATGAGAATCGAATCTGAGAGCTTCTTATTTTCCTGTCTTTTATTTTCCTGTCCGCTTGCGATCATTAACCACGCTGCTTATTTGACCTTCTTGGCCTGCCGGTCGCCGCCCTGATGCAGGATCAGATGCGTGACTTCGCCTTTGTCATCCTTGACGAAGGTGACGGCGGCTTCGACGACTTTCAGGAAGAATTTCGATTCGGATTCGGCGAAGAGTTCGAACTTCGGCTGCCCGGTCAGTTGCGCCATCAACTGGCCGCCTTCGTTCGTGATCGTCAGCACCATCGCCGGGGTGAATTCGTAGCGGCCAACATAGGCATCCAGAATTTTCGGCTCGACTTTGATTTCGGTTTGGGCGCGCGGGATTTCGTATTTTTCGCCGAAAACAATCGCGGCCAGGTCGCTGGCGATTTTGCCGGGATTCGGGCTGCCGTAATCGGCGTTGCGCAAAACGACAACGGTCAGCTTCTCTTCGGGAAAGCGGCTCAGCATGGTCGAAAAGCCATTAATGCCGCCGCCGTGGCTGACCACTTTCCGATTCAACTGTTCGTTCATCCCGATGCCGTACCCGTAATTGTTTTTGACCGGCGTCATCATTGCTTCGCGCGATTTGGCCGAAAGCAGCTTGTCGGAAAACAGCGCTTCATTCCACAGGAAAAGGTCTTCGACCGTGGAATAGAGCGCGCCCGCGCCGTGCGGGATGCTCATATCAATCGGCAGCGAATTGGCTTTTTTGCCCTTGATCAGGGCATAACCGGTGGCGCGGTTTTTCAGGATGGTTTCGTGATGATCGTAGCCGGTGTTGGCCATTTTCAGCGGCTCGAAGATATTTTTCCGCACGAAGCTTTCGTAGGATTCGCCCGCGACTTTTTCGACGATGTAACCGAGCGCGACGTAGCCGGAGTTGCTGTAATTCCATTTTTCGCCGGGTTTGAAATCGAGCGGTTTGTCCTTGAAGCGGGCAATCAGCGATTCCATCGGCGCCGGAATCATCATGGTCTTCGCGTAATCGGGAAAGTTGGTGAAATTCGGCAACCCGCCCGTGTGCGTCAGCAGGTGATGAACCGTGATTTCTTTCCAGGTTTCCGGGCAACTGTCGAAGTATTTGCAAATCGGGTCCTGCACGCTGAGTTTGCCACGCTCCTGCAACAGCAGAATTGAGACGGCGGTGAACTGTTTGGTGATCGAACCGAGCCGGAACTTGGTTTGAGCGGTGTTCGGCACGTCGAATTCGGCGTTCGCCAGACCATAGCCTTTGCTGAAAATCACCTTGCCGTCGCGCGCCACCAGCGCCGAACCGGTGAAACGGCCTTGTTTGGTGATTTCGCTCAAGTATTCATCCAGCTTGGGGGCAATGTCCTGCGCCAATCCCTGAAGGCTGAACGCCAAAGCCAGAACCAACAGTGAAGCAATCCGAAAAAGTGCGTTTTTGTAAGTCATTTCTTCTCCCTTGCGATAAGTGTGGTTTGTCCTCTCTTCGGCAAGTTATAGCCGATTGGCACAATGCTCGCCAGAGCGCGGATTCTTCCGTCCAATCATTTTCCCACAGGCAGGCATAGCTTTTAAGAATAAGAAATGTACAGCCGACTGTTAGTCGGCTGAGGTCGTGGCGGGCAAACCCTTTGGATTCAAAAAAAGAACTTCTTAGAATGCTTCCGCGGACTAACGATCCGCAGTACGTCTTTTTCCTGAAGTCTATAGTTTCATTTGGATGTCCTTGGGTGGCGGTTATTTGGGGAATGATGATCGGGCGAAAGTCCGGTACCCCACAAATTGGCGCCATTATTTCCCATCCCGCCAGTTGCAGCCGAGTGCATTGCTCAGAACTGTCATCAAGAGTTGTCACATTCCCTGTTCCTGTCACCTTTCGTTGTAAACAAAATACCCGGTGGAGAGTAAAAGTTTCCGTCTTTTTCTAATATTCATCTGGGTGATAGCGGCAGCTACTACCGAAATCAGCACTTAACCGAAGGACCTGGCCGGGCCGTGACGCTGGCACAATCATTGCACAGCAGGATGCGAGAGTTATACCGAATCGAGAAGTATTGAGTGTCAGGAATAGGAAATCTGAAAGTAAGTAGCTGAAGCGAAAAAATAGAAGAATCAAACTGATAACTTTCCTACACTCCAGCCGATCAAGAGGTAAAGCGGGGCCGGAGACACATTAAAATGGCAGGTTTTCAAGTGAAACGATAGGAATGGGTTGATCAAGCAAATCTCCCCCGCTTAAGATGCAAAATCTGTACTGCACAGTGCTGCTTGGACTACAAGGTGCTTGCCTGCACTGCATTAGTGCTAACTGTTGTTTGCATCTGGTGCCTCAAAAACTATGGTGCTAATTAACCATAGCTCCCCCAAACTGTCTGCCGCAGTGAATGGGTGCTAGGAAGGGGATTTTTATGAGGACGTATCGCATTGCTCTTTCTATCACATTACTCAGCTTAATCGCTGGTCTGCTAACTTTTGTCATTACTCCCAGTCGCCAATCCCAACCGGCCCAAGCCGCACAATTCCTAAGATTGAAAATTCCCGCCGTCGTGCATGGCTTCGAGAAATCGCCGCAATTGCCCGATGGAGATCTATTCCTTCAAACGCTTCCGGTGGAAATGGCCGCCAGCGACGCGCCGGAAAGCGCCAGAGTCTTTCCCATCAATATCGAGACTTTTGGCGGCGATGGAGAAAGCGTCGGCGCGCTGCCAACAGTGAAGCCACAGGGACTCTCTCTTTCCGAGCCGAATTCCAAAGTCACGGCGAAGACCTGCACCGAAGAAATCTGGGATTCCAACCTGATGATCGCGGCAACGCCGGGAACGTATGGCGACAAGGTTCGCCTGTTCCTGGAGCATTCCGACGGCAAGCCTGGTCCGCAATTGGCGCTTTTCACGGTCCAGAATACCGGTGTCGAGGTGACGCAGTTGCATCCACACCTGATGTTGTTTGTCGGCAATCGTTATGCGACCGGCCCGATGGTGAAACAAGGCGCTTCCGTCGCGTATCTGACCTCGGCGGGCGAAAGCGGAATGCGTACGGATTTGCTGACCTTCGCCTGGCCGATGATGGGCTTTTCGGAGTTGCAGGGTTGTTACCGTCTTGGCGTTGAAATCGAGCGGGGAGACAATTCCGGCGCAACCTCGGTGGTCTTTACGGATATCGTCGTGATTCGCAATCGCGTTGCCGGAGACGAAAACAATCCCGGCGCCGGCTTGCTCAGGAACCTGCGCGGGGGCTTCCCGACCGGTCTTCCCTGCAAGGCCGAATGCCCGTTCCCACCGGAACCTCCGAATCCGCCACTTCCGCCACTCCCGAATCCAGGCGGCGGCGCGGGCGATGAATGCAACGCGATTTGTTACCGTTCGGCGCAGTATTTCAAATTGAACATCAAGCAGCTCCCGCGAGGGACGGTCGTCATCGCCGGCGTTAACGGCAACAATCCGGTCACCACCACCAATACACGTGTGCTGGGCCTGGCGCTGGCGGGCGGGTATACGACAGTGCAGAAACTGAATCAGGAATTTGTCACGGCGCAGTTGAACGTCCTCAACGCAGGCGGGGACGGTTCGCCGAAGGTCTTTTACGCAATGGAAGGCAAACTGACCTGTTACAACCTGAATTTTGAAGAAGTCACTCTGAGCAATGGTTTCACGCTTTCGCCAGAGACCAGGCTGAAAGATCTGTACCAGCAAACCCGGTTCAGCATTACCGACAGCCGGATCAGCGATATGGTTGAACTGACGAAGATCTACCAGTTGCTCAATGGCAACAATCCGCTCGGCGTGTGCAATTACACCGCCCCATAAACAGCATCCGCGGATCTTCGGAATAGATACTTTCTCTGCTCGCGACAGGCTTTGGCAGCCTCCTCCTTTCGTAAAATTACAAAGGGACTGTTGATGCAAAACTCAACAGTCCCTCTTTGTTTTTAGTCCACGTCACAACCACCTGACTCCTTACGGCCGAATGACTGTGCCATCGCGACGGCGCGTAGTTCCCCAACTGTAATCGAAATTGGGCGGACCGTCCGGGAACGGGAATTTCGCCGCCAGCGCCTCGTTCACTTCAATGCCCAAGCCAGGTTTCTCCTGAGCGTACATATAGCCATTTTTGACTTCCGGGCAGCCCGCGAAAACTTCCTGTGTATTTTGCGGAAAAACGTAGCCTTCGTGGATGCCGAAATTGTAACTGGCCAGTTCAAGCGCCAACTGTGCGGCATGCGCCAGCGGCGAAGCATCGCCGGGGCCGTGCCAAGCCGTGCGAACACCGAAGAATTCAGACAAGGCCTGGACCTTTCGCGCCGGACTCAGGCCGCCGATCTGCGAAATGTGAATGCGGATGAAATCAATCAATTTATCTTTGATCAACGGCAGGTATTCCTGCTGCGTATTGAACAATTCGCCCATGGCGATGGGCGTCGAGCACTGTTGGCGAAGCAGCGCGAAATGTGCGTTGTCTTCGGGGGGAAACGGGTCTTCAATGAAGTAGGGGCGATATTGCTCCACGTCCTTGCACATCTGCACTCCCTGCGTCAGCGTCACGCGCTCGTGAATGTCGTGCAGCAATTCGACTTCGTCGCCAAGATTTTTTCGCAGATGTTCAAACAGCCTGGGCAGCATCCGTGCATATTTCGCGGGTTCCCAGATCGCTTTGGGATTGGTTGGGCCAACGGCTTCGTCATTGCTGGCCGGCGCCGCCCCCGTGCCGCGATTCGGTCCGCCAGCGCCGTAGGTGGCCAGGCCTTCCACGGCGGCCTGCACGCGAACGTGACGGTAACCGCGCTCCATCGCCTGTTTGGCGCGGTCGGTGACTTCCGCAAAATCGCGGCCCGCCGCGTGAAAATACAAATCCGCGCCGAAGCGCACCTTGCCGCCCAGCAATTGATACACCGGCATGCCGGCGCGTTTCCCCTTGATGTCCCACAAGGCAATGTCCACGCCGCTCATGGCGTTGAACAACACCGGGCCGTTGCGCCAGTACGAACTCATATAACTGGATTGCCAGATGTCTTCGATCTCATCCACATTGCGGCCGATCAGAAAGGGTTTCAGGTACTTTTCAATCGCCGTCTGCACGACGTAGGCCCGCTGCGTAAAGGTGGCGCAGCCCCAGCCATGCAAGCCGGGCTCGGTCGTTTCGACTTTGACAATAACCAGCCGGATGCGATCCGGCGCGGTCAGAATGGTTTTGATGTCTTTGATTTTGACCGGCGACAAGCCCTTCATCGCCTGCGGAGTTGTTTTATCTTGCGCGAAAGCTCCCGCCATCGCCTCGTGTGACGAAAGCAGGCCAGCCGCACCGGCAGCGGAAAATCTGCGTAAAGCGTCTCGACGATTCATGGAATCACCTGATGGGTTATGCGCAATGAACAAGTTGCTCTTACCAACTTGGTGCGCTCGGTTTTAATCGCGCCGCCACCCCGAAATCACTCAAGCCACAGAAGGGTATTATGAACGCCACCATTAACCCGGAATTTCGGGAGTTGCAGCAGAAGGTTGAAGAAATGAGAGTCAACTTGGCAAAAACTCAAGGGGAAATTGAGATCATAAAACACAACAGCGAGCGTAATGATCGGCAAACGATCAAACAGTTCGTCATCTTTACAATCACCATGTTGATTGCTGTTGTGACCTGTCTGATCGGCACCAGCATTTTTCAGACTGACGCTTTACGCCGTGAAATGAATGCCAGGTTCGACGGGATGAATCAACGTCAGCAATCACTCGAAAAGCAAATGGAAAAGATGGAAAAATCTATCGAGGAGATAAAACAAGAATTACGTTCCCGGCAACAATCGCCAAAGCGTTAGGGCTTGCGCGGGTGCGTCTTCTTCCACTCTTCGAACACTTTTTCCATGTCGGGACTCAGGCGCGGATAAATGTCACGCGCGCGGTACTTGCCGCTTCTCAGCATCTCTTCCTTGAACTGCTCGTTGTAGGTCTGATTTTCCGCCGCCTTGATCGCTTCGTCGGCCAGTTGCGGCGGGAAAAACAACAACCCTTCCTCGTCGCCAATGACCACATCCCCAGGCAGCACCGTCACCTGGCCGATGCGAACGGGGGCGTTCCATTCGACGCCAATCTGATCGGCCATCGCCGAAGCATGCGCTCCGGCGTAATAAATCGGGAAATCCTTCCAGGTCAAAAACTCGTTCAAATCGCGGATGCCGCCATCCACAACGATGCCTTTGACGCCCTTCACTTTCATGCCAAGGCCGGTCATCGTGCCCATAAAGGTGGCGCGATCCACCATTCCGCCCAGCTCCACAACGACGACATCGCCGGGCTTGGCGTCTTCGCCGCCGCGAACGTTGAAGGCCGGATCCCAGTTCCCTTCCCTGGCCAGTTGCCGGACGCCTTCGTCCAGGTCTGGGCGCTGCGGCAAATACCGCATGGTCAGGGCACGTCCGACCATCTTCAATCCTGGTTGCGTCGGTTTCAGATGGGTGACGAAACAGTGACGATAGCCCTTGCCCTGAATCGCGCCCCAGACATTTTCGATGGATAAGTTTTTCAGCCGTTCCAGTTGTTCATCCGTGACCCGCGGACGACCGCCTTTGAGCACATCCATCAGCGGCGTCCAGGTATCGCGCTGCGTGCGCAATCCTGGCGGAACAGCAACCTGCGCGGAGCGGGAATCACCGCCAGAAAGCATCAGGCAGAACCAGCCGAAAACAAGCAGTAGAAAGGACGCCACGGCCTTGTGACGAAACATTGCGCCTCCTGGAAAACTCAACACCGCGTCCTGACATCCGCGGTATTCATCTATCTGTTGTGAGTTAGCGACTCTTTGCGGGAAAGATTAGGTCGGCGCGCATTCTAACGAGGCGGCTGTGGAGTGACAAGCATTTCAAAGGATTTCACACAATTCTCAGCGTGAATTTACAGCCGGCCTGGAAAAACAGCAGCCTGAACCGACGGGTTCATGCGCCGTAAAATCCTTTCAAATTCCGGTTCGGATCTGAGGTTACTGAATCTGGGATCGAACTGTAACCTGACCATTCTGCCGGCGCGTTGATCCAGCCCTTTGCGCAACCAGTCCAGCGCGCGCGCTCTATCATTCAACCCGGAGTAGACAAGGGCCAGGCTGTAGGGAGAGACATACCGCTCTTTTTCCATTTCCAGCAGTTGGTTGAGCAATTTTTGAGCTTCCAGCCGATTTCCACTGACCGCGTAAAGCCGTCCCAGCCGGGCCAGGTAGCGATGGCTGTTGGTGGACAAAGCCAGTGCTTTCTGTAACTCGGCGATGGCTTCCGAATACATACCTTTTTGCTCGTAGGCCTGGCTCAGATGCATGCGCGCCCAGGCATAGTTCGGTTCCATTTCCAGCACCTTTTGATAACGATCAATCGCCAGATCATACCGGCCCGCGTAGTAATGAAGCCAGCCAATATGAACCTGAATGACGAAGGAAATGGGGTCGAGTTGTTCCGCCTGTTTTAATTCCGCCAGCGCGTCCTCAAAGCGCCCTTGCTGCGCCAGACACACGCCGTACCAGTCGTGCGCGATTGAATACCCGGGACTGAGTTCGATGGCCTGCTTGAATTCACGTTCAGAGCCATTCCAGTCCCATTCGTAAACAAATTTGATCCACCCTAACGAAGTGTGGGCTTCGGCCAGCGTGTTGTCCAAATCCAGGGCCCGGAACGCTGCTGACCTGGCTTTGAGAAAGGCTTCCTGGGGCGGCATCGCCTCCATAATGCTCAGCAGATTGTAGCAGTCGGCCAAACCGGCGAAGGCAAGCGCATAATCCGGCGCATGCGCAATGGCTTGATCAAAATAACCGATGGCCTTGTTCAGCCCCACCACCGTGCGTTTGCTCCACCAGTAACGCCCCTTGAGGTATCGCTCGTAGGCGGCGGAGTTATCCGTGTAGCGTTTGAATGCGAGGCTTCGTTTCTCGCGCGTCAGATTTAACGCCAGCGCCAGAGCGATCTGTTCGGAGATGGAATCCTGAACTTTGAAGATGTCGGTAAAGCTTTCATCGAATTTCCCGCTCCACAGGGTTTTTCCATCCCGCACATCGTGCAGCCGGAGCGTGACGCGCAAGCGGCCGGACAGCTTTTGAAATGTTCCGTCCAATACCGCGTCAACCTTCAACTCCCGGCCCGCCATCAGGGGATGGGCATCCTGCCGGTCATATCCGCGAACCGCACTGATGGGCTGAACGACAATCTGGTTCAGACTGCTGAGCCGGGTAATCAGAACGTCGGCCATTCCCAAACCAAGATAATTTGCGCCGTCTTCCGGGCTGAGCGATTTGAACGGCAGAACCGCCAATGAATGAACCGTCCCGCCGGATACCAAACCTGCCGTTCCAGGCGGAAACCAAAGGCGAAAGGCAAGCGTTGCCAAACTCGCCAGGACGGCGACAACCGCATAAACCGTCAAATTTCGCCAACGCGGAAACATGTCACGGCGGTTCACAGGCAATCGAGTTGATTGCGCCGCGGTCTCGCCAGCCTTCGGCAATTTCAGCGTTCGTTCATTGGATAGAATCGCCTTGCCGGCATCCTCCTCATCCGCGTCCTTGTTTTCTTCCCTGCTGCCGGTGACTTCGGCAACAAAACGGTACCCACGCTTGGGGATCGTTTCAATGTAGTGTTGTCCCTCCGTCCCATCCGCCAAAGCGCGCCGAAGCAAATAAATGGTCTGGCTCAGATTGGCCTCCTCGACCACGCTGCCAGGCCACAGGGATTCCAGCAGTTCCGTCTTTTCCATCACCTGACCATTGTTTTCCACCAGCAGGAGCAACAGCTCGAATGCCTTTGGCGGGAGCGGGACAGACTTGTTATCGCGCAGCAACAGGCGCCTGACCGGGTCCATCCGGAATGGCCCAAATGCATAAAAGTAGTTTGGGAACCTTTCAGCCATTGTGATTTCCCTCACCGATTTCCATCAATTTTCCCATCAACCTGCCGCTTCAAGAACTTATCAATAAAAAATGACTGTTGCCTTGAAGATTTTCCGGCCTTTCCTGCTCCATCTTCGGGCCAATCAAGCCTGTGTCAGCAGAAACCCTTCGGTTTGTTTTGCATGGGTTCTCTACCTTGTGGACCAGGCGAAAAAGGCAACTTTGCTTGGATGAAAAGTTTCAGCAGTTAAGGGCACATCAACTAACGCAAACTATCTGATCGCCAGTGGATTGCTGCCGGTACGGAATGGCCGGGAGAGTATCACGAGTCTTCCGATGGTGGAACAGCAGGCAATGGGAGAAAGGCTTTTCCTGTCCTCACTCCGGCTTGGAAGTTCGCCATTCCTACCGGCATCCCCCCTCTGATTGAACCGCTGACGCTGATGACGGCCCAATCGTGCGCCAGGTTTATGTCCGCCTGGAATCAATTCCAGGCGGGGGACACGGCTGCTTACCTCCCCGGAAGCGGAGCCTTCCGGGGGCACCACTCAATATCCAGGAGACCACGATGAATCTTCGAGAATGCTTGAAAAACCCGATGGGCCGTTTTGTTTTTCACGGAATGCCGCTGGTGGTTCTGATTGTGGTAACGATGTTTCCGGTGACCGGTGTAGCGCAGGTGCTTTATGGTTCGATTGTCGGCAACGTCAGGGACAATCAAAATGCTTTTGTTGGAGGCGCTACGGTCAAGATCACCAACAAACAGACCAATCAAACCCGTGAAACTCTGACCAATCCGGAGGGAGGCTTTAACTTTTCCACCGTTCAGACCGGCACCTATGACCTCACGGTCAGCCGGCAGGGGTTCAAAACCTTCACGCGCAGCAACGTTGATGTAACGTTGAACAGTATTACCCGTTCGGATATATCGCTGGAAATCGGGCAGGTGTCCGAGACGGTTTCGGTGACTGCCGACGCGGGAGTCCTGCAAACGGATCGCGCCGAGGTTCGCTCGGAGTTGACCAGCCGGACGCTGCTCAATGTTCCGATCCCGCCGGGCCGCAACTATCAACAACTGCTTCGCGCCCTGCCGGGCATCACGCCGCCAAACAATGCCCACTCAGTTCCCACCAACCCGTCGCGCGCCTTGCAGTACAACGTAAATGGCACGAATTCCAGCTCCAACAACACGCGCATTGACGGGGCCAGTCAATACAACATCTTTCTGCCGCACGTCACCGCCTATGTTCCCGCGCTCGAATCCATCGAAACGGTCAATGTCGTGACCAACAACTTCGACGCGGAACAGGGGCTGGCCGGTGGCGCCGCCGTTAATGTGCAAATCAAAAGCGGAACCAATCAACTGCATGGTTCGGCGTTTGAATATCACGACAACCACCTGACCAAGGCGCGTCCCTGGAATCTGACGCCGATCAACGGCGTGGCGCAGGACAAACCCAAGCGCGTTTACAACCAGTATGGCGGCACCCTGGGCGGCCCGATTATCAAAGACAAGCTGTTCTACTTCGCCAGCTTCGAAGGCACGAATGACCGGCAGCTCGGCAACCGGCTGCTGACGTTGCCGACGGCGGAAATGCGCAACGGCGACCTGTCCTTTGCCGGCGTGGGGATTTTCGATCCGGCCACGGGCGATAACCTGGGACGCAATCGCGCGGAGTTCACGGGCGGAATCATTCCGACCAATCGGATCAGTCCGATTGCTCAACTCATTCTGAAAGATCTGCCGTTGCCCAATCGGACAGGCACCGCGAACAATTATTATGCGACCGCGCCCTACGCTTATGATCGCAAGACAATTGACGCCAAGATCAATTACAACGTCAGCGAAAAGTTCACGACCTACGGGCGTTTCAGCTTTCTAACCTACAAACAGCTCAATCCCGGCGCGCTGGGCCCGCTTGATGGCGTGGGAACAGCCCCGCAGGGCGGAAACACTGGCGTAGGCTCCGGAGAAACCTACGGTGTGACGGTGGCCGGCGTTTACACGGTCAATACCAATTTCATCATTGACGGCAACGTCGGTTACACCAGACAGGGAACGAATTCCGAACAGGGATTTCTGGATCAGAGAGTCGGTCTGGATGTTCTGGGAATTCCCGGCACCAACGGAACCCGCGATTTTGAAAATGGCTGGCCGCGCTTCCGCATCAGCGGTTTTGCGAACCTGGGCGTGCAGGACAGCTTCATGCCCTATTACCGCAACGATCCGCAATGGCAATACGTCAGCAATTTCAACTGGACGAAGCGGAATCACAATATTCGTTTCGGCTTTGATTTTGCGCGACAGACCTTGAATCACCTGCAGGTGGAATGGAACGGCGGCGGCAACACCGAACCTACTTCCGGCGGCTTCCAATTCGGCGGCGGCCCCAGCCAGCTTTGCCTGACGGCGAATGCGGCGGGAACATCCTGCTCAAGCTTCCAGCTCGGCAATACGCAGGCCAACTCAATGGCGACGTTCCTGTTGGGATATTACACAGGTTCCGGGCGAACGTTCCTGCCCGAACCGCCGATTATCTTCCGCGCCAAAGCCTACAGCTTCTATTTCCGCGATGGCTGGCAGGTCAATCAAAAACTGACTCTGACCATGGGAACGCGCTGGGAATACTACCCGCTGCCTGAACGTGAGGGACGCGGCATTGAACGCTACGATTTCACGAACAACACGATGAAGGTTTGCGGCGTTGCTGGCATTCCGAAAGATTGCGGCGTCAAACTGAGCAAACGGCTTTTCTCGCCGCGACTCGGCATTGCCTATCGCATCAGCGACTCTTTCGTGTTGCGCACCGGGTACGGAATCACCTACGACCCCGTCAGCCTGGCGCGCACCTTCCGCACCAACTACCCGATGTTGATTAACTTGAATATCGTTCCGGCCAATTCGTCGCAACCTGCCGGTTTGCTGAAGGATGGCATTCCGCCTCCGGAAGTGCCCGACATCAGCAGCGGCACGGTGCCTGTTCCGGGCAACGTCAGTGTGTTGACGCTGGGCGACAGCTTCAAGCGGCCCTACATACAATCGTGGAACCTGGTGCTGGAAAAAAGTATCGGACTGGGCTTCACCGCATCGGCCGGGTACATCGCCACCCGCACCATCGGTCAGTCGGGCCTGACCGATGTCAACGCCGGGCGCGTCGGCGGCGGCACCGCCAGCCAACCTCTCAATCAGCAGTTTGGACGCGTTGCGACAACGTTCATCCAGGACGGAATCGCCAACTCGCATTATGATTCCCTTCAGACCTCGTTGAAGCGCCGCTTCTCCAATGGACTGCAACTCGAAGCCAATTACACCTGGAGCAAGGTCATCGGTCTGGTCAATCTGGGCGGGGACAATGACAGCGCTCTCAACATTCGCGACCCGAACTTTCGTAATCTGAACCGGGCCGTCCTTGGCATTGACCTTCCGCACAACTTCCAATTTTCGGGCGCCTGGGAATTGCCCTTCGGTAGAGGCAAGCGCTGGTTGAGCGATAACGCGTTGGCCTCCGCATTAACAGGCGGCTGGCAATTGAGCTGGCTCTTCGGGGCATTCAGCGGCCGTCCGTTCTCAGTCACTGCCAGCGGCACATCGTTGAATGCGCCGGGCAGCACACAGCGCGCCGATCAGGTCAAGGCCGAAGTCCAGAAACTGGGCGGGATTGGAACGGGCAATCCATATTACGACCCAACCGCGTTCGCGCCCGTGACGACTACGCGGTTCGGAACGGCGGGCTTCAACACACTGTACAGTCCCGGCACAACGAACCTGGACCTGGGCCTGTTCCGCGAATTCAGAATCACGGAAGGCATCAAGCTCCAGTTTCGCGCCGAAGCCTTCAACGCAACCAATACGCCGCATTTCAATGCGCCAGGCAGCAATGCGTCGTCGCCTTCGCGCGATGCGGCGGGAAATATCCTGCTGGACGCCAATGGCCGCCCGCGTCTGAACGGCTTTATGGAAATCACAAGCGTGCGTTCCTATGGCCGTGAAGGCATTGACGAACGCGTCTTCCGCTTCGGACTGCGGCTGAGCTTCTGATGAGTTTGCGGCTCGGCTAAAGTCGCAATTTCCCCTTTGAAAGGGATGTGCTGCTGTTGGCAGTCAGTGCATCCCTATTTTTCCCGGCACCATTCAAATCGTCGTCCGGCTCAACTTTTGGTTCCTGTGGTGCATATTTGACTGGGAAGCCCGTCGCCAAAGCAGGCTTCCCAATTTTTCACCTGAGAATCAGTCCTTTCGCCATCAGCCGGGCGAAAAACAAAAGCGAAGAGACAGGGGAATCAGACAGCAAAGCAGGCCGGCGATCCTGAGATTGCCGGCCTGCTTTGCTTTTCCGAAACCGTTGCCTTTCGCTTTGTGCGTTTGGGAGGGTTCAGACTTTCCTAAAAATACAGCTTCAACCCGAACTGCATCTGACGCGGCGCGGCGGCGCTGGTGATGCGTCCGAAGTTCTGGCTGGTGATGCCGGTATCCGGCCCGCCCAGCACCACGCGATTAAGAACGTTGAAGACCTCCCAACGGAAATCGAGTCGGAAGCGTTCGGTGAACTGGAAGCTCTTCTGCAACGAAACGTTCTCGTTTAGATTGGATGGACGGCGCGCTTTGCCATTGAAGCGGGGCGCGTTGCCCAACGTGTTGGTTTGCGGAACCACCTGCCCGGCGGCGTTGCAGAAAGCCGCAATCGAACAAACCGGCGCGAAGTAGCTGGTGAAGCCTGTCGTTGCGCGGTAATTCGGATTATCCGGCGCGTCCACGACCCAGCCGTCCAGGGTCTTGACCAGCGCGGCGTTGCGTCCGCCCAGACCGACCGCGCCGCCGCTCAACTGAATCGGCTGGCCACTGGTATAAACATGGATGGCTGAAAAGCGCCATCCACCCAACACCGTGTTGCCCACGCGGCCCAGGTCAAGCTTGCGCCCCTTGCCGATGGGTCCGTCCAGGATGTAGCTGAATTTGAAGTTGTGCGGCAGATCAAACGCGCCGACGGATTTTTCCAGACGCCGATTGTACTGATCCATCGCGCGTCCGCCCGCATCCACTGTGTCCGTGTCGGTGATCAGCTTCGAGAAGACATACGAGCCTTGCAGATAGATGCCGGTATTGACGCGGCGCTCCATCTTGAAAATTGCCGCATGGTAGGTCGAATGTCCGCTGCGGTCGCCATTGCCGCTCCAGGTGTTAATACTGCTGTATTGCGGAAATGGACGCAGCGCGCGGTCCAGCGAAAGATTGTCCGGGAACGACGCATACGGTTTGGTGAACCCCGCCGCCCGCACCGCCGCGGAATCAATCCGTTGGCTTAACAGCGGTTGAACCCTCGGATCGTAAATGTACCGGGAATCAAGTTGATTGACGTTGAGCAATCCGGACATCAAATGCACGCCAACGCTGGCATTGTAGGATGCTTCGACCAGGAATTTGCCCGGCAGTTCACGTTGCAGCGACAACGTCCAGTTCCAGTTCTCCGGCAATCGCGAAACTTCCTGTCCCTGCCACCAATCCACTTCGGCGTTCGTGTTAAAGCCAGGATCCACACTTGGTGGCTGGGGCACTGTATTGACGCCGTTGACGACGAATCCGTCGTCAAGCTTGAACAGACGATTGATGCCGTCCGGCGAAGGCACGCTGTAAATCTGAATTGCCCCCGCGAAGTGTGTGCTGCCCGAAGTCGTCCGCACCAACCCGAAGGTTCGCCCGACGCCGCCGCGAACGACGGTTTTCTGGTCCGGACTGTAGGCGAAACTGAAGCGCGGTCCCCAACCGTTGTACCAGCCTTCGACCAGCGTGCGTTTGCCGACCTCGCCCGGCGCGAACCCGGCGAAGCGCAGCGCGCCCAGACGATTGTCAGCGCGCGGATTCGGCGTGAATGGATCGAAGTCGCTCCATTTGTCGTCGCGTTCCAGCGGCGGCAGCGAAACATCGTAACGCAGGCCGAAGTTGAGCGTCAGCTTCTGATTGACCTTCCAGTCGTCCTGAATGTAGGCCGCATGTCCGCGCCAGTATTGGCGCACAAAACGGTTGTTTTCGGTCTGCGCGCCGTTCACTTCACCAAGCAGAAACGAGGCGAAACTGTTGCCTCCGCCCAGGGCGGAATTGCCGCTTTGCGGAATGCTGGTCTGGGCGCGGCTGACGCGAACCAACCCCGACAAAGTCTGCCGTCCGAAGCCGTTGTAGTGCATGCGTTCGTACAGGTAACCGCCCTTGATCGTGTGGCTGCCTTTGATCACGGTCAGATCGTCGCCGAACGTGAAGATCGGATTTTCCGAACCGTCTCCCGCCGAACCGCCCCAGCCGAAATAACCATCGCTTTGGTATTCGATCTGCAGCAGATTCTCGTCGCAATCAAAAGCCCCCGGCAGGCAGATGCCGCGTTGCTTCCAGCCGCCGCCGATGTTCGGCGTGTAGTTGAACTGCTTCCACCAATTGACGCCGCCATAAAGGTAGTTGACCAGCGTTGGCGTGATCGTCCAGGTGTAGTTGACCCGCCAGACGTGGCTGTCCTGCTGCGTGTAGCGGAAGTTGCTGACGGAAGCCGGCAATTGCGGGAAGCCGTCCACGCCGGGCAGCACTTCGCTCAAGCCGTAGTTGTACAAACCGCTGATTTTATGTTTTTCGGAGAAGTTATGGTCAATCTTGACGCTCCATTTCGTCCACGGAAAAAGCGAGCTGCCGGCCAGGCTGCGGAAGTTCTGATTAACGTAGGAATAAGTTCCCGGCGCGCCCGCCGCGTTCGGATGAACCGTGGTTCCGACGTAATCCAGATATTTCTGCGCCAGCGGGCTGATCCGGTTCGCCGGAATCTGGTTATTCGGGAACGGGTCGCGGATGAAGCGCGGGTTCGATTCACTGATCGGATTGCTGGCATTGTAGTTCGGGTTCAGCCGGGTCGTCGCCGGATCGTAGATGGTCAGCAATTTGCCGGTCGGATCCACCCATTTGCTGAAATCGCCTTTATACATTTCAGGCGTCGGCACTGAGGTCACGAAACTGTTGGAGCCGGCGCGGTTGCGAAACCATTCCGCCGAACCGAAGAAGAACGTCTTGTTTTTCCCATTGTAAACCCAGGGAATGCGAACCGGACCGCCCAGCGTCAACCCGAAATCATGCTGTTTCAGCGTGCTGGTTTTGTTTTCGAAGTAGTTGCGCGCGTCAAAGTAGTTGTTGCGCCCGAATTCGTAGACGGTCCCGTGATATTCGTTCGTGCCGGATTTGGAAGAAAAGTTCAAGCTTCCGCCCTGGCCTCGGCCCGATTCGGCCTTGAACCCATTGGTATCCACGGAAAACTCCGTAATTGCGTCAATGGAAGGCGTGTTCAGGCTCGCCCACTCCGTCGAACCGAAGCGGCTGGTGCCGGAAGATGCGCCATCCAGCGTGATTCCCCAAGTTCCCCCCTGCCCGCCGCCGAGCGAGAAGTTCGAGCTGTAGCCCGGACCTTGAACGCCCGCATCGCCGCCCAGACCGATCGGCTTTGATTCCGGCGTCAATAGCGTCAGGTCGAACGGGCTGCGCATGGTTCCGCTGACGACCAAGGGCAGTTCATCAATCTGTTTATTGGAAACCTGCGAACTGGCCTTGGCATTTTCGGTCTGAATCTGCGCGCCGCCCGTGGCCGCAATCTCGACAATCTCATTTACCTGTCCGACCTCCATCGTGGCATTGGCCGTGGCCGTGTTACCGATGACGAGGGTTACCCCGGCAATCTCGGCGCGTTTGAAACCGGTCTTTTCGATGGTCACGCGGTAGGTTCCGGGTGGTAACGCGGGAATGACAAAAACGCCTTCCCTGCTGCTGGTCACTGCCGAAGCAGCATTGGTCGAGGTATTGGTCGCGGTCACTGCCGCCCCTGGAACCGCGGCTCCGGTACTGTCGGTCACCGTGCCGGTGATCGTTCCGCGATCCGTCTGCCCAAAGGCGAACATCGAAATCAGCAGCGTCAGAAGCGCCGCGCTGAAGAATCTCATGCAGGTTCTAGTCATTAGGGTATCTCCAGAGAAAGCGCCCCCAAAAGGCGCAATGAAACACAGAATTTGAGATTTGCCATGTCTACGGCCGACCGCACCGACGATCAGGCTGAGCAGCCATGCACACGTTGGGTTACAAACGCCTCCGAAGAAGCCGGAGACGACATACGACTCAAAGAGAACTACCGGGAACCAGCAAAGCGAATCTGTCTGTCTTTTGATTTGGTAGGAAAGCGGCTAGGGTTTTACTTCGCGGATAAATATCTGGCAAGTATTGGCCCGTCACAAAACGTTTGCTAACATCTGCCCGCAGACGTTTCCTCCACAACAAACAACACTCAATCTAAAGCACTTATGAATGAAGCGGTGACTGAAACCAGCGAATCTGCCAGCCCGGAACAGAAACGAGCGGCGCTTGAATCTGTCTTGCACAGTCACACGTTTGCTCGTGCCGACCAATTAAAAAGCTTCCTGAAGTACGTATGTGAAATGGAAATCGCTGGCCGCGGACACGAACTGACGGAATACCTGATTGGCGTAGAGGCGCTGGGCAGGCCTAGCAATTATTCGCCTGGCGACGATTCGGCGGTGCGAAACCGTGCATTCGCGCTGAGGAAAAAGCTTCAGGAATATTACGAGCACGAACAGTCTGACGCCGCACTGCGCATTGAGCTGACCAAAGGCTCCTACTGCCCGCATTTTGTCGAAAGTTCACCTGAGCTAAAGTCTGCACTCGACGTGAGACCGGAAGAGAATAGCGGTGCCCCAGCGCAACTCAGTTCGCCGCTTCTGCCGGTGCCACTGCCAGGGGAAATTGCCGCGCCGGTGGAAATTGTGAAAAGTCAGGAAAAGGCGAGATTTCGGCAGGGAGCTGCCAGCGGCATCATCTTCACACTGCTTGTCTCCGGATTGCTTTATCTGCTGCTGGGCGCAAAGCAAGCCGCAAATCCGGCGAGTCACACCACGCCGCCAATCCTGGCCGAAGTTTGGGGGCCGCTTCTCAATCAGAATGCCGACGTGCTGGTCTGTGTCGCCAATCAGCCGAGTCTTTCGGTACATCCGAAAACCCTTTCCCTGCCGGCTGCGACTCCGGAGCTGCTGCCATTTGACGATCCCGGCGGACGTCCCATGCCGCGAGAACTCTATGATTGGTATCGGACCAGGTACCCGACGCCACCCGAACAGGAGTTATCCCTGACGCTGACCACAAACGCTACCTACTGGGGCGATGCGCTGGCCGCCATGACAGCCTTGAAAACCATGCTCTCGGCTGGCGCTGCCGCGCAGCTCTTCCCCGAAAAAGTGATCACGGTCCCGACCTTGCGGCGGCGAAATGTAATTTTGTTCGGCGCGCCAGAATACAGCGCCGCCATTGCGCACTTTCTGGAAAAGTGCCCCCTGACGGTCAATTACCTCGACGCTGTCTTCGGCACGGAACAGGGAAAAACGCCATCCCGGCTGTATGCCGTCCGGCGCGATCCCAGAAGCCGTCCCGTGCAAACTTACGGGCTGATCACCGTGCTGCCCAGTGAAAGCGCAACTCATCAGCAGTATCGCACGGTAATTTTTTCCGGCGTCAATTCAGCGGGGACGCAGGCGGCGGCTGAATTTTTCACTTCGCCGGAACATCTGATCGAATTGAAGGGACAAATGAAAAAAGACGGCCACGATGGTTTCCCGGCGGCCTACCAGATTGTCGTTAGATCGGAAGTTGAGGACAACATTCTCATCAACTTCCACTACGAAACCTATCGCGCCATTCCCACGCCCGCGGGACATTGATCCTACAGTCCCGAACGGCCAGTCCCCGCACCGCTGTCATTCGTAAATGCGCGGCACGCGCGCGGAGACGCCGGTGACGATTTCATAGGAAATTGTGCCGATCTGTTCAGCCAAATCCTCCGCCGAAATTCGCCCCCCATTTTGTTCGCCGATCAAAACCACTTCGTCCCCCAACTCAACCGCGCCCAGGTCATCTGGCACATCGGTGACATCAATGATCGTCAAATCCATGCTGACGCGCCCGACGACGGGGGCGAAATACCCGCGCACGATTACGCGTCCGTGGTTGGAATGGGCGCGGTGAAACCCGTCGGCGTAGCCAATCGGCAAGGTCGCAATCCGGCTTTCGCGCACCGTGGTGAAGGTGCAGCCGTAGCCCAGGGAAGTTCCCGCCGGAACCGTCTTCAACAGAACAATGCGCGATTTCAGCGACATTACCGGCTTGAGCGGTAAAGGTTCCCGCCGAGGCGAAAGCACGTCTCGCGTCAGGCCATACATCGCTGCGCCCGCCCGCGCCAGATTGCCATGCGCCCGCGGAAAGGCATGCAGCCCGGCGCTGTTGGCCAGATGCAACCAGGTTGGCCGGAGACCCAGTTCACGCACGATCAAGACCGCTCGATTGAATTGCTGAATCTGCCGTTCGGTGTATTCCGGATCGAGTCCGTCGGCATCGGCAAAATGTGTCATCACGCCATCCAGCCGAAGATGATCGAACGTCCGCAACGCCTGCGCAAACTCCGCCACTTCACTGACCGGCACGCCAAGCCGTCCCATGCCGGTGTCCACTTTGAGATGAAAATCAACCACCCGCCCGGCTTCGCGCGCGCGCGCATTCAACTCTTCCGCCAGATCCATCCGAAACAGCGCCGGCGTCAGATTGTGCGCCAAAATCAATTCGCCCTGCGTCCGCCAGAATCCGCCCAGGCAAAACACGGGCTGCGCGATGCCGGCCTGGCGCAGTTCGACGCCCTCTTCCACCAAGGCCACGCCGAACCAGTCCGCGCCACAAGCGGCCAGCGCGCGCGCGCATTCCACCGCGCCGTGGCCATATGCGTTGGCTTTGACGACGGCCATCAGCGGCGCGCCCGGACTGCCATTCACGGCCACATGCCGTTTGAGCGTCAGGTAATTTTCCGTCAGCGCGGATAAGGAGACTTCTGCCCATGTTGGACGATGATTCGTAAGTCGCGGCATGATCGCTCAAGGGATGCGCTACATCGTGTCCTTCGACAAATCATGAAATCGGGTGAGCGCTTTGCGAAAGACCAGTTCCACGCTGCCAATCGGGCCGTTGCGCTGCTTGCCGATGATGATTTCGGCGATGTTCTGTTTTTCCGTTTCCGGCTTGTAGACCTCTTCGCGGTAAATGAACATCACCACGTCCGCGTCCTGCTCAATGCTGTTATGGACGATGATGTCATTGGCGACAAAGTTATGATGCCGTTCCACTGTCAGATCATAGACGGCGCTCTCCCCATCCGGTTCGATGGAAACGATCTGATCCCAGTAGACATCGCTTTGCGCCAGCCTTTGGAGCACTTCCGAATTCACCGCCTTAGCAATCCGTAATACGCGTTCGCGGCTGACATTTTGCTCGTAAATCGTTGTGCCGCAGTAAGCGGTGTTAATGCCAGCCATCAACTGCCGAGTGGTGATCCCGGCTTCCTGCATCGCCGGCACAACCGTTTTCCGCCAAACTTCATTCGAGATCACGTCTCTGTTCGTGTTCGCCTTCCGTTGAGCCAGATATTCAGCCACCCCCTGCAGAGACTGCGTTCTATACTTGCCTACAGCGCCTATGCTTTCCGCAAACTGTTCAAGATCAGCTTTGCCGCTCAAAACCACGTGATACTGGTCACGCCCTTTTTCGCCTTGCCCGATGCGTCTCAACAAAGCATTGATTCCAAGCCGCAGGAGTAGAGACTGAACATCTCGAGCAAGTTGTTCACTGCTTGAAGCATAGTACACGGCAGGGGCATGCCCACCGGCACCTGGACGAATACAGCCATCTGTGGCCCATAAATGACGCAGAAAGAGAGCAATGGCGGAAACGGGTTGGGCGAAGACTTTCTGCGGAATGAGTTTTTCGTGTGACCTCAATCCCCAGACGCCAAGCTCTGTCAGCCACTCGGCGACTGCGCTACGAACATTATGGGTATGATGCCGAGTGGAGGACAGATAAACTTGATACCAGGAGCGCTCCTGCTTAATTCGAGGCTCAACATCATCACCGAAAATTGCCCTTGCCAAATCAGCCACTATCTCGGCCAAGTCTTTTTCTCGGGTCGTGTATTGAATAGTATGGCGCGGCAGCGTGCAGCCATCACCGATTAGATGTCCCAGCAAAGCCAATTCTGCGTCCACCATTGTTTGATGTGATTGATCCGGGAACACTCGAGGCAATGCGATTCTTTCCTCGGCCTGCAATTCATCCAACCGCTTCCAACCAGTCAACGTCCTGAATTTATGATTTGCGGTGGCTCGAATCATACGTCCTAACCGCGTCGTGAGCCGAAAGACCGGCTTAACACCGGTGGAGAAAGCGTGATTGACAATTGCGCGCTCCAGCTTCATTGTCGCCTCATTCAACGCCCATATCGCGAACTCAGACCGGCCTGCAAGCTGACCTATTGGCACACGCTCGCCACTGTCAGCCAAAGTAATCAAGCTATCTTCTGTCAAACATCCCGATTCTCTCAAATCCGAAAGCTGCGGTTTGTGATCGGTGCGGGTTTCCGTGGCGCGCGAAAGCTGCGAGAGCGCAATCAGCGGGACATTGAGTTCCTTGGCCAGAATCTTCAGTTCGCGGGAAATTTGCGAAACTTCCTGCTGGCGCGATTCCGAACGGCCCTTGCCGCTCATCAACTGCAGGTAGTCAATGATCAGCAGATCCAGCCGCTTCTGCTCATTCTTCAGCCGCCGCGATTTGGCGCGGACTTCCAACGCGGTGATGCCCGGCGTATCGTCCAGAAAAATATCGGCCTGGGACAATTCGCCAACCGCCAGCGCCAGCCGCCGCCAGTCTTCCTTGTTGAGCATTCCGCTGCGCAAGCGGTGTGCGTCCACCTGCGCCTGTGAACACATCAGGCGCTGAACAAGCTGCTCCTTGCTCATTTCCAGCGAAAAGACCCCAACCACGGCTTTCGGGCGGTCTTCGTGCAAACGTCCGGACGAATCCTGGCCGAGCGCGGCGTTTTGGGCGATGTTCAATGCGAACGCTGTGTTATGAACGCAAATGTCATTGGCGACGAAGTTATGTGTTTCGGGAATCGTCAGATCGTAGACCTGCTTTTCGCCCTGATACTCAATCGAAACGATTTCATCCCAGTAAACATCGCTCCGTGCTAATTCGGTCAGATGCTTGTTTTCCAGCGCCTCCGCCAGTTTCAACAAACGCGAACGGCTCAAAGAACGCTGGCCAACGTGGAGATTCGAATCGGATTTCAGCCCGGCGCGTCTGGCCAGCGATGCCCAGGATTCAGCGCCTTTACTGATTTCTATCTGCTGCCAGACTTCAGCCGGAATTAAATCTCGGTTGTTGCGAATGTTCTCCGGCGCAAGCAATTCCAACGCACGCTGCAATTTTTCTTCCTTGCCAAAGATTCCGATTTCGGCGGCAAAGGCACGGATCGAATCGGCATGAGTAATGTCCAATTGCCAGGATTCGCGACGCGTTTCAGCAGACTTGACCAACCTCTTTCTCAACTTCGCAACGACACCGAAACGCAACAATAAATGCTGAAGCTGACGCGCCAGCCTTTCACTGACGGACGCGTAACCAAGTGCCGGATTCTGTCCCTTCGTAATCGCCACCCAGCCATCGGTGGCAAACAGCCGATTGAGGAAAAGCGCCAGTTGTGAGGCCTGCAAACGAAATACAATCGCGGGGATGTGTTTTTCGCGGGAATTGCAGCCTTTAAGTTTCAACTCCTCAAGCCACATCGTCAGCGAGTTGCGGCCGTGGATTCGGAGACCTGTCACACCGCCCGTCACAACGTCATCCTCTGAAAGCTCCAGTTCTTGACATAGACGCTCGAAAACATCCGCCCTGGGAACACATTTTCCCTGCCTCCAAAGACAAACCAGCGATGGCGCTACGCCCAGCCTGTGAGCCAGCGACCTGGATTTGCCGCGTGGAATCAGAGAGGCCAGGTGATTGGCAAAGACCCCCCGTTCAGTTTTGACAATTTCCCCATCCGCGGCGACGTAAAAAGCCGGTGTGCGCTTTCCGTCTTCAACCGGGCGAACTTTTAATCCGGGGAAATCTTTCAGGCTTTCGACAAATTCCTGCTGCAACCGAGGATTGGCATTGGAAAAAGAAGGATTGATGTTTGTTAGATTACCATCTCCAATTAGATAAGCCAGCACTTTGATTCGGCCCTGGGACAAACGCCCCGAACCGAATACAGGCAAGCGTCGCGGCACGGCAATTCGATCTCCGACTTTCAATTCGCTTAAACGCCGCCAACCCCCGATTGTCAGATAAGGGTGGGGCAAGGTCGAATCAACTTGTCGCCCCAGCCGGGTTGTCAGGCGAAAGATGGGTTTGATTCCATCATCAACAAAGGCGCTTGGCTCAGCGAATTTGAACTTGAAGTCATCCCCAAGCGTTAATAATTCGCCGCGATGGCGGAAATGTATTTCTTCCATCGTCGCGATTTCGCCGTCAGCCAGCAGGATTTCAGCATCCGCCGCCAAACATTTTCCCATGCTCGGACGAGCCGCGATGATGACCAGATCACCGCGTTGCATGCCGGAGGTCATGTAATCGAGGTCGGTGAAACCCGTGGCGATGCCGGTGACCAGTTGTTGATGCGCGGCGACTTCTTCGATGACGTGGAGCTGTTTTTCAGCGACTTCGCCGATGTGGGTAAAACCCTGTTTGATGCGGTCTTCGGCGATGGACAGGATCAGGCGTTCGGCGCGGTCGAGCACTTCTTCCGGTTCGTCTTCATCGTCGAAAGCCATCTGCATGGTCTGGTTCGATGCGCCGATCAGTTTCCGCAGCAGCGATTTGCCCTTGACGATGCGGGTATAGCTTTCGATGTTGGAAAAGCGCGGCACGCCGTCAAAGAGCGAAGCAATGTAGGCCGGGCCGCCAATTTGGTCCAATTCGCCCGCGCGGCGCAGCTCTTCCTGCAAGGTCAGCGGGTCAATTGCCTGCCCCTGCTCGTAAAGCTTGACCATTTTTTCGAAGATGCGGCGATGCGACGGGAGAAAGAAGTCGTCAGGCTTGAGAATTTCGACGGCCTGGTTGACTGTCAGATTGTCGAGCAGAATGACGCCGAGAATCATCCGCTCGGCTTCGACGTTGCTCGGCAGCGACTTTTCCAGCGTGAAATCTTTACCGGAGCCGTTTGCCATAACCAGACACCTGGGGAGGAAGAGCCCGAACTCCAGACTCTTTCAAAGCGAGAAAAACGGCGGAGCGTTGAGCTGATCAGCTCTTCGCTCCGCCGTGGTTGTATATGCGTGTCAGCAGGAATCGCCGATTTATGATGCGGCGTCTTCGTTCTTCACCACGACCTTGACGTTGGTCGTAACTTCACGATGCAGTTTGACCGGCACTTCGAATTCTCCCGGCTCCTTGATCGGATCCTTGAGCTGGATCTTGCGGCGGTCAATTTCAAACCCTTTGGCGGCAAAGGCCTCGGCAATGTCCATCGAAGTGACTGAACCGTAAAGCATGCCGTGCTCGCCGACTTTGCGGGCGAATTCGAGCGTGACTTCATTGAGCAGGTTGGCTTGCTGTGTCGCGTGGTCGCGGTCGGCGGCCTCTTTTTTCAGCAGATTGCGGCGCTGCATTTCAATCTGTTTGACGTTGCCCGGCGTGGCCTGAATCGCCAGCCCGCGCGGCAGCAGATAATTGCGTCCATAACCCGGCTTGACCTTGACCAAATCGCCGCGCACGCCAAGCGTGTCTACATCTTCTCTGAGCAAAAGTTCCATCAGTGGCATAGCTTCAACTCCTCCGTTTGGGAAGCCGCCGGAAGGCGGCAGTCCAAACGCATTTAGTATTTCGTGTAAGGCAGCAGCGCGATATTGCGTGCGCGCTTGATGGCCTCTGTAACTTTACGCTGTTGCCAGGCGCTGACGCCGGTCAGGCGGCGCGGCAGAATCTTGCCATTTTCGGCAATGAACGACTGCAGCAGTTTCACATCCTTGAAATCAATGTAATCAATGCGCTCAGCCGTCAGGCGCGAAACGCGGCGGCGGCGCGAATGGCGCGATGAACGCCCGTTTCTATTCCCCCTGCCATTTCTGTCATCGTTTTCCATATCAGCCATAACTATTCTCCCAATCGTGAACGGCACAAACTCAATTGGCGTGCCGAGATTAACCTTGCGGGTGATGCTGAAAGCGCTCTCCCGCGGAAGCTTCCGCTAGATTCCATCCAGATCGTCATCACCATCGAAATCTGAATCGAAATCATCGTCAGTGGCGCGCGGGGCAAGCGTGGTCTTGCGTTTCGCTTTGACCTTGGCGGCACGCTTCAGATCTTCGTCGGTGCGCACGGAAATATAACGAATGACGAAGTCCGTCACGCGCAGGCGGCGCTCGACTTCGGCAATCTCATGGCCGGTGCCTTCGATGTGGATCAGGGTGTAAATGCCTTCATCGAATTTTTCAATTTTGTAGGCGAGTTTGCGACGGCCCCAGGGTTCAATCTTGGTGACTTTGCCACCCCGGTCCGTCACTGTGTGTTCGAGTTGGGAAGTGAGTTTGTTGATATCCTCTTCGATCGTATTCGGCGAGGATATGAACATCAGTTCGTAGGTTCTCAAATCAATTCTCCTTGTGGATATAAAGCCTGCCGGCTTTTTGCCGGCAGGCAAGGAGTAATACAGAGGCAATTTGGCAATCGCCCCGCATTAACCTCAGTTGTATTTCGACATCGCCGAGGCGATGTCTTTTGTCAAAATAGCTTCGACGGCATCAGCCGCCTGCGTCACGATCTCAGCGAGCGCACCGCGGTCTTTTTTCGGAAATTCAGCGAGCACAAAGTCCGAAGCGTTTCCCGTCGCGTGTTCCGGAGCAATCCCCAGACGCAGCCGCGGGAAATCCTGCGTGCCAAGTTTGGCGATGATGGATTTCAAACCGTTTTGGCCGCCGGCGCTCCCCTTGGGCCGAATCCGTAGCTTGCCGAATGGCAGCGCAAGATCGTCGCTGATCACCAGCACGTTTGCGGCATCGGCAATTTCATGCTTTTGCGTCAACGCCGCGACGGCGACGCCGCTCAAATTCATGAACGTCTGCGGCTTGACGAGCAAAGCTTGTTGCCCGTCAATCATCACTCGAGTTGTCAATGACTGGCATTCCGGTGTGCGAACTTCGCGTCCGGCCCGGCGCGCCAATTCATCAATAACCAGAAAACCGCAATTATGGCGCGTCCATTCGTACTTTGGACCCGGATTGCCTAAACCGACGATCAACCACATAGCTGGCGTTGAGTGCTGAGCGGGAAAGCACAACTCAGTCCTCAATCCTCATCACTTCTCTTCCGTCTTGCCCTTCTTCACAACTTCGGGCTCCGCGGCAGTTTCAGCCGCTGGAGTTTCTTCTACGCGAGGCGCAACAATATTGACAATGACGGTCTCCGAATCGGTCAGAATTTCGATCTTGTCGCCCAGTTTCAGGTCCTTGACACTGAGGTGATCGCCCAGGCCGAGATGGGTAATGTCAACTTCGACAACCGAGGGCAGATCGCCCGGCAGGCAGCGAACTTCCAGGGCGTGTGTCGGAATATCCATAATCCCGCCGGATAGTTTGACGCCTTCAGATTCGCCGACGACTTTGATCGGAATTTCAAATTTGGACTTCTCCGTCATTGAAATCCGCATCAAGTCCGCATGCACCAGAAATCCCTTGATCGGATCAATCTGCACATCCGCGATTTTGACCGGCCCCGCCGTTCCTTCCACATCCAGCGTGAAGATCGTGTTGCGTCCGTGATGCCGGATCAGCGCGGAAAATTCGCGTTTGGTGACAGTCGCGCTGGTGGATTCGCCGCCACCGCCATAAACAGTCACGGGAACCAGTCCTGCCGCGCGCAAACGGCGCGAAGCATTCTTGCCGCGCTCCTCACGATTTTTAGCGTTCAATGAAATGTTGTTATCGAAACTCATAACGTTAGACTCCGCTTTCTCTTTGCAAAATAACTTCGATCCCGAAGATCAGATGAACAATCTGCTCACCGAACTTTCATCATGAATTGACTTGATGGCTTCCGCGAGCAAGGGAGCGATGCTCAGGTACTCAAACCTCGGCGGTTTGCACTCATCTTTCGGCGGCAGAGAATTGGTGGTCACCACTCGTTCGAGCGGCGACCTGCAAATTCGATCCACGGCATTGCTCGAAAGCACCGCGTGGACACAACTTGTCAAAACCCTCTCCGCGCCTTTTTTCGACAATGCCTCGGCGACTTTTGTCAGCGTTCCCGCCGTGTCCACCATATCGTCAACAATCAGAACATTGCGGCCCTCGACATTTCCGATGACGTTCATCACTTCGGCTTCAGCATGCCCCGGCTGCGATTTATCGCGGCGCTTGTCAACAATGGCGAAGTCGGCATTGAGCCGTTTCGCATATGCTCTGGCGCGCTCCGCTCCCCCAGGATCAGGCGCGACCACCACCAGATTTTCAATCGGGTTCTTGGTGAAATATTCAATCATCACCGGCGCGGCGAATAAATGATCCACGGGGATGTCAAAAAAGCCCTGAATCTGCGGCGCGTGCAAATCCACCGTCAAAACACGCTGTGCGCCAGCGGTCGTAATCAGACTTGCCACGAGTTTGGCGGAAATCGGAATGCGCGGTTTGTCTTTCTTGTCGCCACGCGCATAGCCGTAATAGGGAATCACCGCAGTGATTCGATCCGCCGATGAACGCCGGAAAGCGTCAATCATAATCAGCAGTTCCATCAAGTGCGCATCCACTGGCGGACAGGTGGATTGCACAATGAAGACATCACCCCCGCGCACATTTTCCAGGATCTGAAAGTTGAACTCCCCATCCGGAAAACGCGTCGTATTGGCGCGGCCCAGCTCTATCCCCAGGTACTGACAGATTTCCGTGGCCAACGAGCGGCTGGCATTGCCCGAAAAGATTTGCAAACTCTTCACAACTCTTGACAAACTTTGACGAGTGCCAAACGACAATTGACCAAGCCCTGCTTGAACCCGTCATCCATCGTTCACCACTCGTCACATTTTTTCGGTGGCTGGGGAGGTAGGATTCGAACCTACGAATGGCGGCTCCAAAGGCCGCTGCCTTACCACTTGGCGACTCCCCAGCAAACTTTAATATTGGCAACTTTCACGTGATTACGCACGAATTGAGTCTCGCTAGAAATTCTGCGGCGGCGAGCAATTCGATCCAGACACCTTCATTTGTCTGCTTTCAATTCCGAATGCTCAAACCTGCCGGTAAAACGCTTGATACTCATCACGGCCCAGCGTGCGCGCCGGAGCGCACCACCAACCGTTTCGACTCAATTCGCGCTGCGCGCCGGAGCGCGCCGCTTCACTTTCAAAGATCGAAAAGATCGTCGAGCCACTGCCCGACATCAAGATCCCGCTTGCACCTGCCTGCCTGAGCCTCTGTTTGATCTCACCGAGCAATTGATGACGGGCCAGAACCGGTATCTCCAGATCATTACACAACCCGATTCGGCACATTTGCTCATCTGATTTTGTGATACTTGTGTAAGCAGTCAAGAAAGAAGTGGGCATCTTAGTGATGGCCTCCGGGTTTGTCAACCGAGGCGGCAAATTTGCGTAAACTTCGCGCGTGGGAACCGGGATTCCCGCATTGACCAACAGAAGTTGATCCGATTTGATGTCCGCCAAAGGATAAACTTCATCCCCGCGCCCAACGCCTAAACAAGTTCCCCCCATAAAGAAAAACGGCACGTCCGCACCAAGCTTTGATCCAATCGCAAATAAATCCTGCGTGGAGATGTTGATGCCCCACAGCTTCTGTAAGGCCATCAAGGTTACCGCAGCATTGCTGCTGCCGCCCCCCAATCCGGCGGCCGTTGGAATTCGCTTGTTGATGGTGACGCGAATGCCTCTCTCAATCCCTGAAAAATCGCTGAGCAGCCGGGCCGCGCGATGCACCAGGTTCGTCTCGTCGCAGGGCACATCCGGATGGTCGCAGACGATCTCAATTCCCCGCCCGTTGTCCAGGATTGGCGATTCAAACACCAGTTCATCGGCCACGCTGACGGTTTGCAGCAGCGTTCGCAGTTCGTGATACCCATCGGGGCGCCTGCCCAGAACTTCCAGCGTCCAATTGATCTTGGCAAAGGATGGTAAGGTAAGTTTCATTAGTTAAATTGCAGCCTTCTCTCAAGTGATTTCAAGTTCCGCCAAATGACAGCATAACAACCGGCGGGGGTTGCCGGCCAGTTCGTTCATTCACTGTATGAATGCAAGGACCATTAGAAATTGTATTCATCCGAAACTGCGCCTGTCCGTCTCGCACGAATCAAAGACGCAGGTTGTATCGTTCTCGAACCACATCCAGCGAATTTCCCGCTTAAATCCAATGTTTAAGCTGGCCTCGTTTTTGCCTTGGTCATCCCGACGAGCAGGAACTGTGCGGGTAAAAATACACTCCAGCTTGAGTAGTACCTGACTGGATTACCAGTTCGCCGCGCCGCTTGTCATTAAACCATCAACGTTTATAACCAAGGGAGATAATCATGGGTAATGTAGCGAAAAAACAACCGGAGAACACATTGCGGGAAGAAGCTTCCGCATTTGGCGAACGGACAAAAGGCGCGGCCAAGGAAGCCGCAGGTGCGGTGACGGGCAATCGTCATTTAGAGCGGGAAGGCGAACGGGAAAATGCTCGCGGGAATGCCCGTCAGGAAGCCAATCAAGCATTCGGCGAAACCGGCACGAGAACACAGGATCGCCGCTGGGTCGGAGCATCATTCGCGGATCGCGACAGCGCCGAGCGTGCGTACAATTCTCTGACCACTCGCGGATATCGGCAGGATGATATCAATCTGATGATGTCGGACGATACGCGCAAGAAGCATTTCTCGGACGCGGACACCGAATTGGGCAGCAAGGCGATGGAAGGAGCCGGAATGGGAGGCGCAATCGGCACCACGGCCGGTGCCATCATTGGTGCCCTGGCCGCACTGGGAACCAGTGTGCTGGTTCCTGGATTGGGTCTGGTCATTGCCGGCCCATTGGCTGGAGCATTGGCTGGCGCCGGTGCGGGAGCAGCGACTGGTGGACTGATCGGCGCGCTGATTGGTTCGGGAATTCCGGAAGACCGCGCGAAAGAGTATGAGAACGACATCAAAAATGGCCGCATCGTGATGGGTGTCAACCCGCGCTCAGGGGAAGATGCGGATTACTTCGCCAATGAATGGAAAAATTACAAGGGTGAACGCATCACCCGGTAACTTCCAGTAACCTGTGGAAGCCTGTCATCAGGCTTCCACAGAAAACAAACTTTCCCGCCGGAATCAACCTTCCACCACTTGAGCCTGACAGAACTCAGGTTTGCCAATGAACAATTCGGTCGAATAGAATCCTTGCTCGCGATTGATAGCGAGCATTCAATCTCAATTCGACTTCGATTCTTTTTATGGCCAAAATCATTCGCAGACCTTCCACAGCCGTCAGTGTTGGCGGTGTTCATTTGGGCGGATGCAACGCCGTCGTTGTGCAATCCATGACCAACACCGACACGGCGGATGCCATTTCGACCGCCAGGCAGATTATCGAACTGGCGCAGGCCGGTTCTGAGCTCGTCCGCATCACCGTCAACAACAAGGAAGCCGCCGCCGCCGTGCCGGAGATCACCGCGCGCGTGCGCGATGCCGGACACAACACGCCCATCATCGGGGACTTCCATTACAACGGCCATATTCTGCTGACCGAATTCAAGGACTGCGCAAAGGCATTGGCCAAATACCGCATCAATCCCGGCAACGTCGGCGCTGGCAAACGGCACGACGACAATTTCAAACAGATGATTGACGTCGCGCTGGAAAATCAGAAACCCGTGCGCATCGGTGTCAACTGGGGTTCCCTGGATCAGACTTTGCTGGCGCGTTTGATGGACGATAATGCCAAACTGCCGGAGCCGCTGGATGCCAAGGATGTGATGAAGGAAGCCATCGTCCGCAGCGCCATTGAATCGGCGGAGATGGCCGAAAGTTATGGAATGGCGCGAGACCAAATCATTCTCAGCGCGAAGTGTTCCGACGTGCAGGATTTGGTGGATGTTTACCGCGAAATGGCGAGACGCGGCGATTACGCCCTGCACCTGGGTCTGACCGAAGCGGGAATGGGCGCGAAGGGGATTGTGGCCAGCACAGCGGCACTGGCCATTCTGTTGCAGGAAGGCATCGGCGATACGATCCGAGTTAGCTTGACGCCCGCGCCGAACGCTTCACGCACCGAAGAAGTCATTGTCGCCCAGCAGATTTTGCAGTCACTCGGCATTCGCAGTTTCACGCCGCAAGTCACCGCATGTCCCGGCTGCGGCCGCACGACCAGCACGCTGTTTCAGGAAATGGCCGAAGACATCGGCGGTTACCTGCGCGCGCAAATGCCCATCTGGCGCGAGCAGTTCACCGGCGTCGAAGAAATGAAAGTCGCGGTCATGGGCTGCGTGGTGAATGGCCCGGGCGAATCCAAACATGCCAATATCGGCATCAGTTTGCCCGGCACCGGCGAAGACCCGCGCGCCCCGGTGTTCGTTGACGGCAAACTGCGGACGACGCTGAAAGGTCCGAAAATCGTCGCGGAATTTATCGAGATTCTGAATCAGTACGTGGCGTCAACGTATTCAGCGCAGGCCAACGCGGCAAGTTCAAACTGAAACTTGCCGCAAACCTTCCCCTCTGCAGGATCTGCCTTCGCTCGTTGGCGCCGTACTCCATCCCTCAGCAAGAACCGGTTCGGCTATCGAAAGTAAGGAGTAACAACCATGCCATCCAGATTGAAACTGCCTTTTGGAATGATTTTAGCGGCCTGCCTTGTTTTTCCCGCCTTCCAGGCGCGGGCGGCGATGGTCTCATTACAGTCTCCGGCGGACGCGCAGAAAAAACTGACGCAGCAACAGTTTGTTGACGAGGTCAGGAAGAATTTTGAAGAAGAGAACTTCGACCAGTTGGATAGCGCCGCCTTCGTCGCGCGCGAAAACAAAGAGCGTTTTCCGGGCGCGGAATGGAAACTCTACGTGTTTTACCGCACGCTCAGCTTTCCCAGCGCCGGTGTGAGTGCAACCGAGCAAGCCTGGACAATTCATCTGAAACGGTTGCAGGCCTGGGCGGACAAGGCGGCTGACTCAATGACAGCGCGGGTGGCGCTGGGCGGCGCCTGGGTGGAATACGCCAAAAAAGTCAGAACCGACGCCAAGGACTGGATGGCGATAGACAAGGAAGTGGGCGGAAAACAATACCAGCAACGCATGCGCCAGGCGGAAAAAGCCCTGACCTTCGATCCCTACAAACTGATGACCGGGTTTCTGAAAAAGGTCAAACGCGAGTATTCCGCGAAAACTGAATCGCAGCTTCGGTCTTATTGCCCCCATTGGTATTTCGTCAAGCTGGCGATTGAACAACGCCGCGACTGGGATTGGCCGCGTTACAACAATATCTTTGCCGAAGGCGTGGCGCTGGAACCAACCTACTATTACCTGTATCAAACCAAGGCCGCCGATCTGCTGCCTGTGCCGCTGGCGCGCGGAACAAAAGGACAATGGGAAGCCTTTGCCGACAACTCCGCCCGCGAGATTGGTGGCGTGGAAGGCGAAATCACCTACTACATGATCGTCTCTTCCGTTCGGCGTTATTTTGACAGCAGCCTTTCACAGGGCAATTTTTTCCGGGACAACCTGATTTCGGGAACGCGCCTGCTGGAAGGGTACAAGCAGATTGAAGCGACACACGGGACCAGCAATTTCCGGTTGAATGAAATGGCGCTGATGGCTTCAATGGCCAAACAATACGCCATGGCCAAGGTGTTCTTCGATCGGATCGGCGACATTTGGGAACCAGCCGTCTGGCGGCACAAATCCGAATTTGACGGGTACAGGGCATTGGTTATGGCCAAGGCGCCTTCCGGCACAGGCGTTCTGGGCGGCCCGTACGAAACAACCGCGGCTAAATCGCCGGCAGCTTCTGCCGGCTCGCTCTCCGACCTTAAGGCCACGGTCGTTTCGCGAATGGCGAGGTATCAAAAGAGCCAGGACGCCGTGATTGAAACGGTCATCGAAAATCCATCCTCGAAGGTTTGTGAGCTGAGCATCGCGGCGCTCTCCCTGACGATTCTTGATCCGAAAAAACGCCAGCCGGAAGTGACGCTGCTGCCGCAGCCGGATGATTCCAGACCCATCAGCAAAGTCATCAATCCGGGGGAATCCGTTCGGCTGACCTATCGCATTACTTTCGATCTGCCAGCGGGCGAATACAACGTCAAAATGAAATCCCTCCCCTCCAACGATGCGCCGTTTGTGATTGGCGCGCCCGCCGCTCCACGGCGAAAACGTTGAGAGCCCACGGATAAAACCATCGTGGCGTGATCGTCACCTTGAATCACTCGCGATTCCGCGTGAAAAAGGCCGGATCATTGGCGGCGTGAACGTTGCCGTTTTCTGCCGCGCGCCCTGGTTGGGGCCGTTGCCCGGCTCTTCGTCCACTTCCATCCCTGTGTCAAACAGCTTGAATTTGCTGGCAATGTCGCCGCTCAGCGGTTTGCCGTTGGTGAACAGGTCTATGCCCTGCCGCTGCTGTGCCGCGCCGAAGCCGGAACCAGCAATGACGCCACGGCGATCAGATTCAGAATTACGGCTAATTTGGACATGGTGATTTCCCCCCTCCAGAGTGATTGATTGTTGTTAAGCCGCAACTGTTTTGAGTTAGCGTGACGAACAGTTGCTGAAGTTACATTTGAAGAACCGGAGAGCCGGGATATTCCAGCAACACGCCGAAACCACAGGCGGAAATCATGAAAATCCCCAACTCCGCCGCCTCCATCAAATATTCCGGCCAGTGGTTCCTTAATGCGGCTAGCATAAAATCGCCCGGATCAGCTTTTGTTCTTCCTGTTCGGACACAGGATTGAATGACTTCATTTTATTCCCCTTTTTCCGAAGGTTATTCGCTAACGTTCAGCACGGAATTAAAGCCGCCGTGATTGTCTGCCAGCTTCAATCCGTTGCTGGGATCGTCCAGCCAGCGTTCGCCATTGATCACGAATTTGTATTGGTAGCTTCCCGGCTGCGGCAACGCCATCTCCGCCCGCCACAGGCCGCTGGAATGCCTGGCAAAGAACGTTTCCCCCGAATTCCATTGATTAAAACTCCCGGCGACAGAAACACTGGTGGCCAAATCGTCGTGATGCCAAAAGACGAGTCTGCCGCCTTCGACGCGTGGCGGATTGAAATCGCAGTGTTCGTGGTTGTGCGCTTCGCGCGCCGCGGCTTCGACGGCGCGGCGCGCATTCAGAATGCCGTAACCCTGCTGGTGCAATGACAGCCTTGAAGAACGATCTGCTGTCGCGATCAGTATGTTTTTGATGACCGCGGGCGTCAGGCGGGGATTGGCTTCCAGCATTTGCGCAATGACCGAAGCCACAATCGGCGCGGCGAAGGAAGTGCCGTCCACATGTTGGTAATGTGTGGCGACGATTTTGTTCTCGCGCAATCTGGTTTCAGCCATTTCGCGAATTTGCGCGGGCGGCGCGGCGGCGATTGAAAGCGGCAGCCCGGCTTCACGCCACAGGTTGCGGACGCGTCGTTGCAACTGGTAATCCGGCGCGGCGGCGAGTTGAGAAATGGCTTCGGCGCGCCGGTAAAAATCGGTTTCGGGCAGAATCGGCGCGGCCACCCAGATGGCGGGCGCGATGATTTCAGGTTTGAGCAGACCATCAATGGTCGGCCCAAAGCTGGAGCAATAGGCATCCAGGTTTGGATTCTTCAATTCGTTGTGATCGTCGTACCCGCCGACGGTGATGACGGAAGGCGAATTGGCCGGCGGAATCGGGCGACGCTCGGCTGTGCAGCCGGCATTTCCCGCCGCAACCACCAGCGCCAACCCGGCGCGAACGGCTCGTTCGGCGATTTCATCCACCCGGCTGTCTCTGAAGGAAACCTCGTCGTCGCCGCCGAGCGACATGCTGACAACGCGGATGTTGTAACGCTCCTTGTTGGCGATCACCCATTCCAGTCCGCGCACGATGGTTTCGTCGCTGACGCGTCCGTGATCACTGACTTTGACCAGCGCGACCAGCGATTCCGAGGCAAGCCCGCGATACACGCCATCGGACAAAAAGCCATTGCCCGCCGCCGTCACGGAAGTTTGCGTGCCGTGCCAGTCCCAGGCGCGCGGCGTTTGCGCGGCGTCGAGTTCCGTTTTCGGATTGGTCACATCGTGAAACACCACAATCCGATTGCGCGGTTCGGTCAGGTCCGGATGCGGGGTAAAGCCCGAATCCAGAATGGCGATCGTGACGCCGCGGCCCGCCCGCGCTGTGTCCGCTTCCAATCGCTCCGCCGTGGGAATGACTCCGAAGCGATTCTGCGCATGCGAATGATTGTGTTCGCCTGGTCTGAATGTCTTTGCTGCTGCTTTCATAATCTTCCTTGGTTCACGGAGCCTTTTCCCGAAAGGCTCGCAGGGGTTTCGTGCTGGTAATCCCAAAAAAGGGTTCGGATATTCCAAACATCCGCAGTTCCCGGAAAATCTTTTCGGGATTTTGCCGGCCTGAAAAGTCTGGGAATAAATGCCTGGCAGCAGGTCATATAGCCGCTGTTAATTTGCGGACCAGCGTTATCGTTATTCAGAGGAAAGCCGCGATGCGGGACTTTCAAGCCCTTTGAGCTTGCGGCTATACTCCGCATCGCACCGAAATCAGAAAGTCGAAGCACGGCGCGAAATTACGGAATCAATGCAACCCAGTAAACGAGGAGGTTCCATGCTTGCAGAGACCTTATCTGTGCCCAAAGCAGGTGAAACACACGAATACCCTCGCTTTCGCGACAGTCTGCCGCCGGCCGAAATTAGCGAAGGCAGGTATCGCGTTCGCTTTGTCAGAAACCGTGAAGAACTGGATGAGGTGCTGAAATTACGGTTCGATGTTTTCAATCTGGAACTGGGTGAAGGACTCGAATCCTCTTTTCAAACCGGGCGCGATTTGGATGAGTACGACCTGGCCTGCCATCATTTAATGGTGATCGAAGAATCCTCCGGCAACGTCGTCGGCACTTATCGTTTGCAAACCGGAGCGATGGCGGCGGCGGCGAAGGGGTTCTATTCGGCGACCGAATTCGATCTTTCCCATCTGCCGGTGGAAGTTCTGGAGGATTCGATCGAACTGGGACGCGCCTGCATCGCCAAAGCCTACCGCAACACGCAAGTGCTGTTTCTGTTGTGGAAAGGGCTGGCGTCGTATATTGCCTTCAACCGCAAACGGTTCCTGTTCGGCTGCTGTTCACTGACCAGCCAGGACGCCAGCGAAGGCAAGCTGACGATGGAACTGCTGGAACGCGACGGGCATTTGCACGAGCGCTTCCAGGTTTCGCCCAATCCTGGCGTGGAATGTTATCCGGCGCACTTCTTTGTGGAAGCCCCGTTCGAGGTCAAGCTGCCCCGGCTGTTCCGCACGTATTTGCGCTTCGGCGCCAAGGTCTGCGGCCAGCCGGCGATTGACCGCGCGTTCAAAACGATTGATTTCTTTGTGCTCTTCGACCTGTTCGGAATGGACAGGCAGACGCAGCAGATGTTCTTCGGCGTGTGAGTTCGTGGGCCAAACAACTCTGTATTTCGTTTTTCATTTTCCATTTTTGATTTTCCAATTGTCATTTTTCATTTTTCCCGATTCCGTTTGGAAAGAACTCCGAGCAATGGCGAATGACAAATGACAATTGATATATGGGAAATGAAGCGGGCGATTACACCGGATTGTTTTTGCTGACCAACTTAAAATCGGAAGGGGAGGACTACCGCCAGCGTGATCAGAATTCTTCGGGCGGCGATTCGGTTGGCCGCCTTGATTGCCGCAACCATCGTGATGCAAACGACCTGGCTGGCCGGCCGGCAGGTCTTTCCTCGTCATGGCAGAGCGCGCCGCTGGACGCGAAAATTCGCCATGACCTGGTGGGCAAAGTTGCTGGCGATGATCATCGGAATGCGCATCCGAATCGAAGGCAAGCCGCCGCGTCCGCCATTTTTTCTGGTGGCGAATCATTTAAGTTACATTGACATCATCACCATCGCCTCGCATCTGGAATGTAATTTCGTCGCCAAGAACGACATCGCCGGCTGGCCGGGAATGGGCGCGCTGGCTTCGGGCGTCGGCACGATCTTCATTGACCGGAAAAACTTTCTGGACATCCCGCGCGTCATCCGGCTGATCAACGAAAGCCTGGATGAAGGCCTGGGCGTGGTCCTTTTCCCCGAAGGCACCAGCACCATGGGCGACAAGATCATGCCTTTCAGTCCGGCGCTGCTGGAACCGGCGGCGCGCGCCGGATATCCGGTTTCCTATGCTTCGATCAGTTACCGCACGCCGCCGAATGAACCGCCCGCTCACGCCGCCGTCTGCTGGTGGGGCGATATGGATTTCGCGCCGCATTTTCTGAAGCTGCTGTTGATGTCGAAATTCGAGGCGACGGTCACCTATGGCGAAGACGCAATCATGGCCGACGACCGCAAGCTGCTGGCAAAAAGTTTGTGGAACGCAGTCAACGGACAATTCCATCCGGTAATTCACCAATCACGCTCGATTCACACGAAAAAGCTATGACAAGCAGTAACATTCATTTGCTGGAACAAGCCTTAGGCCTGCTGGCCGCGATTGAAGACCGGCTTTATGCAAGCGTGCCAACCGGCATCGCCAAAGCCGGTGTGGGCGGCCATCTGCGCCATTGCCTGGATTTTTATGACAGTTTCCTGCGCGGAGTTGGAGAAGGAAGGATTGATTACGATTGCCGGGAGCGAAACGAATTGATCGAAAAAGACCGCTCCGCGGCGGCCGTGAAAATTGAAACAGTGATCCGGCAACTCCGCGAATTGCCGGTCGCGGACGGCCAGCAAACCTTGCGCGTGAAGTTGGAAGGCGAGCAGGCGCAGGAGTCATCGGCGTGGAGCCGGTCATCGGTCAGCCGCGAATTGCAATTTTTGCTCAGCCACACAGTGCATCATTACGCGCTGATCGCGTTGCTGCTGCGCGTGCAGGGATTCGACTTGCCGCCGGATTTCGGCGTCGCGCCATCCACGCTGAAACACTGGCGGGCCAAAGCGTAATGTGTACCGTAAGCTGGATTCACGAACCGGGCGGCTACCAGTTGTTCTGCAATCGCGACGAAGCGCGGACGCGCAAACCCGCTTTGCCGCCGCAGGTGCTGGACCTGCAAGGCGTGAAAACCATCGCGCCGCGCGATGGCGATTTTGGCGGTTCATGGATCAGCGTCAACGAATTCGGCCTGACGCTCTGCCTGCTGAATTTTCACCAAACGCAACGTGGGCCAGACTTCAGTCTGGCCCAGCCAGTCAGACGGACTGAAGTCTGGCCCACTGATTTCACCAGCCGCGGCTTGCTGTTGATGGAATTGGCAAGCTCCCGGTCGCGCGAAGAAGTGCTTGGACGTATCGCCGAAGTACGATTGGAAAAGTTTCAGCCGTTCACGCTGCTCACCCTGATGCCGTGCGAAGCAGCCTTGATGGTGCGTTGGGACGGCGGCGAATGCCTGATTGACCGCGACGCGGAAGCGCGCATGCCGCTGACCTCTTCTTCCTTCGATTCGGGCAAAGTGGTCGAAGCGCGCAAACAAAGGTTTCACGAATTGACCGCCGACCGGGTCGCGGACGTTCCGTCCGCGCCAGCCATCAGGGAAGTGCGCACGGAACGTCCGCGCTCCAGTCAGGCCAGCCTGTTGCTCGAATATCATCGCAGCCACGATCCCGCGCCGAGCGCCTATTCCACCTGCATGCATCGCATTGACGCCGAAACGGTCAGCTTCAGCCGGATCAAAGTAGATTCCAATTCCGTTGAGTTTCGCTATCATCCTCACTCGCCGTGCCGCGAAGGCAAGGCGGAAATCCAAGTCCTACCCAGAGCAAAATGATGAACTCTCCCACGGGAAAGCTGCGGTTGTGGTGGCGGCGCTGGCGCTGGCGATTGCTGGCGGCGTACCTGTTGATTCTCGCCGCCGCGCACGTCTGGCACTGGTGGAAACCGGCGGATCAATCGCCGCCGCAGTGTTGCGCCGCAATGGTCAAAGCAATTGATGGCGAACGCACGCTCGACCGAAAGATCCGCTTCGCCTACGAAGATCGCGGCCAAAGCGTAAATGGCGCGCTGCCCATCGTGCTGCTTCATGGCAGCCCCGGCGCGGCGGACAATTTCCAACGCCTGGCGCCGATGCTGGAAGCCTCGCACCGGCTGATCATTACGGACCTGCCGGGCTTCGGATTTTCGACGCGCGATATTCCGGATTATTCGTTTCGCGCGCACGCCCGCTACCTGATTGAACTGCTGGACGAATTGAAAATCGAGCGCGCGCATATTCTAGGCTTCAGCATGGGCGGCGGCGTCGCCTTGAATCTGTATGATCTTGCGCCGGAGCGCGTGGCTTCAATCACCTTGCTGGCCTCCATCGGCGTGCAGGAAATGGAATTGCTGGGCGATTACCATCTCAATCATGGCGTTCACGGATTGCAGCTCGGCTTATTCTGGCTAATTCGCGAAGGCCTGCCCTGGTCACCAGCGTCTTACGCCGATTCCATCTCGGTTTCCTACAGCCGGAATTTTTACGATTCCGACCAGCGGCCCTTGCGCGATTTGCTCCGGCGGTATGACAAACCGATGCTGATTCTGCACGGCCAGCATGACTTTCTGGTGCCTGTCGAAGCCGCCAAAGAACATCACCGGCTGGTTCCGCAAAGCGAGTTGATTGTGTCGGATTACGATCACTTCATGGTTTTCAACCGGTTTGAGTACCTTGCGCCCATGCTGCTGGAGTTCACACGCCGCGCGGAATCGGGTCAGGCGCTGACCAAAGCTTCGGCGGAGCCTGCGCGTATCGCTGCGTCGCAAGAGCCATTCGACCCGAAAAATCTGCCGAAATTCATGGGGGTGACGGCCTTCGTCGTTGTCCTGTTGCTGGCCGCTGCAACGCTGATCACGGAAGACCTGACCTGCATCGCCGCAGGTGTGATGGCGGCGCAGGGACGCCTGGATTTCACGCTCGGCGCGCTGGCCTGTTTTCTGGGAATTTTCATCGGCGATTTGCTGCTGTTTCTGGCCGGGCGCTGGCTGGGGCGAGCCGCCTTGAAATGCGCGCCCGTCAAATGGTTCGTCAACGCAGCGGCTGTCGAACGCAGTTCTGAATGGTTCCAGCAGCAGGGCGCAAAGGTGATTTTCGTCAGCCGCTTCCTGCCGGGCGCGCGGCTGCCGACCTATTTCGCCGCCGGAGCCTTGCACACCAGCTTCTGGAAATTCGCGTTGTACTTCGCGATTGCCTGCGCGGTCTGGACGCCGCTGCTGGTGGGGCTGGCGATGCTGCTGGGCAAGGAGTTGATCGAATCGGCGATATTTAGCGGGCAAAGCCTGTTGCTGAAAGCCGCCGTCGCGGGCGTGTTGATTTATGCGCTGGTCAAACTGCTGGTGCGGCTTTCGACCTGGAAAGGACGGCGGTTGCTCCTTTCAAGCTGGCGGCGGATGACACATTGGGAGTTCTGGCCGACTTATGTTTTTTATCCGCCAGTCATCGCCTATGTCGCCTGGCTGATGTTGAAACATCGCAGCCTGACGCTGTTCACGGCGGCCAATCCTGCGATTCCGGGCGGCGGATTCATCGGCGAATCAAAGGCGGAAATACTGTCCGGGCTGGAAAAAGCTGGCGACTTCCTGCCGCGCTGGGACTTGCTGAAAGCCGGCCAGAGTTTTGAAGCACGAGTCGCGCTGGTCAAACACTTCCTCGATCAATACCGGCTTGGTTATCCCGTCGTGCTCAAACCCGACGCGGGCCAGCGCGGTTCCGGCGTAGGCATTATCCAATCGGACGCCGAATTGGAAAGCTATCTGCGGCAGGCGAATGTGCCCACTGTGATTCAGGAGCATATTCCTGGCGAAGAGTTCGGCGTGTTCTATTACCGTTACCCCAACGAAGCGACAGGCCGCATTTTCGCGATCACGGAAAAACGCTTTCCGTCGGTTGTCGCCGACGGCCAAAGCAACCTGGAACAACTGATCCTGAATGACAGCCGCGCGGTTTGCATGGCGCGCTTTCTGCTGGACAAACACGCGGATCGGTTGTGGAACGTGCCGCCACCAAACGAGAAAGTTCGCCTGGTCGAACTGGGCACGCATTGCCGTGGGGCAGTCTTTCTGGACGGCGCCTGGGTCAAAACAGCAGAACTGGAAACGGCGATTGATGGAATCTGCCAGAACTTCGATGGCTTTTACTTTGGCCGCTTCGATATTCGCACGCCAAACATTGAAGACTTCAAACAAGGCCGCAACTTCAAGGTAATCGAATTGAACGGCGTCACTTCGGAAGCGACCAGCATTTACGATCCGAAGAATTCGGTCTTTGCCGCCTACAAGATTCTGTTCGAGCAATGGCGAATCGCGTTCGAGATTGGCGCGCAAAACCAGCAACGTGGATTCAAACCGACGCCAGTGCGAACGCTGCTGAAATCGTTAATTGATTACCGGGAACAATCGCAGGCGCACGATAGTTTCACACGGCAAAAGCAGGAGGCTCAATCGGCGGATTGAGACGAACCGATGCGAAAAGCGGCCCTGATTGTGCTGATCATCTCTCTGGCGCTGGCCGCGGAAACGATGGCGAGTGCGCAAGCCAGCGATGACGTTGCGGGTCGTGTGCGGCGAATCGTCGAAGAGATCAAAGCCGCTTCTTATCCCGAACTTGCCGATCTGAAAAACGCCGAAATTGAAATCAAGCTATTCGATTCGCCGTCGGATTACTTTCAGACCCGCTTCACCTTCACCAGTTTTCTGTTCAAAAAGAAGCTGCGCTGTCTGCTGCGCGTCAATCGAAACCTTTTCGCGCACGGCGTGCCGGACGACGGATTGCGCGCGATCCTGGCGCACGAACTCAGCCACGTTGTTTATTTCAAAACGAGAAATAGATTGGCCTTGCTTGGATTGGTGCGGCTCGCCTGCAAAAGCTTCACGGCGCGGTTTGAGCGCGGAACCGATTTGGAAGCCATCCAGCGCGGTTACGGCAACGGATTGAAAAGCTATCGCCTGTGGCTTTACGGGCACATTCCGGCGAACAAGCTGGAAGAGAAAAAACGAAATTATTTTTCTCCGGCGGAACTTGACGCCCTGCAATTACGGCTTCGCGCACAGCCGGAATTGATGAAGCAATGGCGCAGACATCCACCACGTTCACTGTTGGAAATTGAACCGGCCGCATCTCTGCCAGCAAAAAATTACGAACTCCGACACGGCTCGCCAGAGCAAACTCCGGGCCCCGTCACGGCGCGAAGTAGCCTGACACATCCACTCGTAAATCAGTCGGGTAGTTAGACAAGAGTTTGAATGCCCCCGCGTTCGATTGTCCGGTGGGACTTAGCCCGACAAAAAAGTGTCGGTTGTAACCATTCGGAGATTGCGCCGGATAGTTCGAGGTGGCGATGACTGGCGCAGTGGTGATGTTCCCCGGCCAGAACGTCAAAAATCCGTAATTGCCATTTGTGGATTGATTGGTCACCGTTGCGTTTCCCACAATTGCCAACGCCTGGGTCGGAATCGTCACATCCTCGCACGTTCCTTGGGCCGGTTGCACTCTGATATTGGCGGAATTGTTGTACCCGTCCAGAATTTGCGTGTTCGTCTTGTGACAGCCAGGCAAATTTGATGGCGTCGCCCGCGTTTCCAACAACCGCACCGGCTTCGAAAGCGGAGTGTAGAACATGCCGACTCCGTTCGCGTCACTCGGGTTCGTGCTGTAATACCCTGAAATGTCTATCACCAGGTGCGTCGTGCTGAAGGTGTAGACCTTGAACTTCCCGTCCGCGCCCAGCTTCACGGCGAATGGCCCGTTGATGATGTCATTGTGATTGTAATTGGAACTGGCCACCGTCGGACGAGCCGCATCGCTGGGATAAATTGTCAGGTAGCCATATCCAAAAGGCGCTTGGGGAAATACGGTGGTCGCATTGCCCACCAACATGACTGCGTCACCGGGAATGGTGTTGCAAGGCGAGGGCAAGCCCGCGCCGCGTCCATCCACCACCAGATCGAGCGCCGGATTGGCGTGCTGATCGTTCGTGCCTGCCAGTTGTTGTGAGTTATTGAGGAAGCAACCTGTCTGACCGGGATAGGTCTGTAGCAGTCGGACGGGACTCGGCAGCGGGTGATAATACAACCCGCCCGGACCTGGCGGAGCGTAATATCCTGTCACGTCAATAATCACTGCCGTCGTCGCGCTGGTGTAAATATTGAATTCTCCACCAAGCGCGCTCAATGCCACGGTAAAAACATTATTGGTGACCTCGCCTGTTTTGAAATTGGAGTTCTCGACATTCGGCTTCGGAATGTCACTGGCAAAAAGCGTCAAATAGCCAGGTCCCGAAGGAACCACGGTAATGTTACCCGTTACCGCAACAGCGTTGGCCGGAATGCCCGCGCAAACGGTTCGCGCCAACAAAGTGAATGTGGTATCGGCATTGACCTGCAGGCCCGGGTTCACGCATCCGTTGTATCCTGCGCGCGTTTCCAGCAAACGCACCGGTGTAGGCAATGGGTAGAACTGCAATCCGTTAGACTCTACGATTCCGGTCTGGATGACGGTGAACGGCTGTCCTGCAATGGTAATGACTGCGGTGCGTGTCGTGCCCGTATTGGCCGACACAGAGTAACTGACGGTGCCATTGCCGGAGCCGCTCGCGCCACCGGTAATGGTGATCCACGACGCAGTTTTCGCGGCTGTCCACGCACACCCGTTTCCCGCGAGCACACTGACACTGCCAGTCCCACTGTTGGACGAAAATTTCTGATCGCTCGAGCCAATCCAATAGCCGCATCCAGCGACTGTATTGACTGTGAAATTGGCGTCGGAGATGTCGAAGAAGAGATTGCCGACGGCTTCAATTTTGATTCGTGCCTGTCCGGTCGCGATGTTGGGCAGAGTGATCGCCTCAGTGCCGTCGTTTGGCGTATTCCTTACCAATGCCCCGAACGTATTACCGCCGTCGGCTGAAAAGAGAATGTTCACGGTGCTGCAATTGATCGGCGACGCACTGGTGCCGCTGACATCCCAAGTCACGGTCTGTGCGCTTCCACCATTCAAGCTCATATTCGTGTTGGGAACTGTGACGCGAAATGGCCCGGCATTCCCCACCACATCCACAGCCACCGAATCATTGCCAACGCCGCCACGCTGGTCGCGCACCGTGACGTTGAAGTTCAACTGCCGAGCGACCCCTGGCAAATTCTCCGCCGTTTGCAAACCATTCACATCCGTCGCCGGAGGCACATTCGCGTTGTCCTTGATGTAATTCAGACTCGGAAATGTCCGCGAAGATCCGTTGGCCGCCGGCGCAAAAGACCGAAACAGCGGGCGGGTCGTCTCCGGCGGATCGCTCGCCTGATCAGCATATGGCGGATTCGGAAATGCGCCTCCTGCGTCCATTTCTTCCCAAACATAAGTCAGGTTCGGCACGTCTCCGGAATCCGCGTCTCCGCCCGACGCGGTCAGCGTGAATGGCGTCAATTTTGGAATCACATAATCCACGCCGCCGCTCACTGTCGGCGGATTGTTGTTGTTATTATTCGACACTGTCGCACAGCCGCCGAAATTGTCGTTGATGAACGCCGCCATCTGCTCGAAGCTGCCCGAATGAAAGTGCAGTGCGCGCGCCGCCGCGATGTTGTGCCCCGCGCAAGTCCCCGCATTCGACATCAGGGTCAACCCGCTGCCTGGTTCAAACGCGGTTTCGGGAACGCGCGACGTTGGGCTGCATGCCGTTTCGTTGAAGGTATGCGTCGCGCCGAACAGATGCCCGACTTCGTGCGCCAGCATTCCCAGTCCCGTAGGGTTTCCGGCGTTGCAGTTCACACCGCAACCGGTGGCGAAAAGCACCGCGCCGCCACCTTTGTAAGCGAATCCGCCGTCGCCTCCGTTTTCGCAAACCGCGCCGATGTAAGACAGCCCGCTGGTCGCCCCGGTGCCGAAGACCAATCCCAGATCGTAATTCGCCAGCCCGACGTTCTGCTGCAAGACTTCACGCGATTTATCCACCAATTGTGATAACGAAAGACCGTTAAACTGAGTGTTGCCCATTACATTCGCGTTCGTAACCAACGTAAATGCAACGGAAAGCTCCTTCTCGAAAATTCCACTGAGCACATTTACCCAGGTAGTCAGTGAAGCTTGCGCATTTGACGAGCCACCAAAATCCGTGACGTATTGCGCAGTCGTCGCAATCGCAATCCGGTACGTTCGCTTCGTTGCCCCCACAGGCGGCGCGAACGCTCGCAGATTGCGCCGAGCACTCTGTCGCGCCAATTCTCCCTGCCCGCGCAATTCCGTTTCGCCCACCAGACAGCGCGCCTCGCCCGCCACCGCCTCGTAATCCTTCCCCCAGGCGCTGACGTAATACCGCGCGCCGTCCACTTCCATCGGCTGAATGGAGACGGTCCGCTCGCCATCGGTGACGAACGCTGACAGCCCTTGCGGCGAATGCGTCATCCGCAGGCTCCAAGCGCCGCGCTCCACACTCTCGCCGCGATAGTTTTTGATTTCAGGAAACCGCGCCGCCAGTGCCGGTTCCATCACCTGCACTTCTTCCAGCCGCACCCGCTCAAACGCTCCCTCCGGCATCGGCAAAGTCATCACGCCGCGCTTGTTTCCACGATCTTTCTCATTGGAGTTCGCCCCACCCGCCAACATGCGCGCCAATCTCGCTTCCTCCAACCGAAACATCCGCGCCCGCGCCGGAATCTCGCCGCGCTCGCGCAACCGCTGCGCCACCTGCTCGGCCTGCTCCCACAATCCGTCTTCGGAACGCTCCGCCGCCCGCACCCGCGCCCACGTAATCGCCAATCCAATCCCCGCCACTCCAGCGCAAACAACCAACAACCAAGCGCGCCAATGTCGGCCAATGCGTTCGGTCACGGCTTCACCCTGCAAACAATTCTGATGTTTCGTCTTCATGACACACTTCTCCTTTCCGATACACACTTGTAATCGCCCCCTGCGCAACGTCACACAACCATAGCTATAGTTCATCGCGAATTTTTCTGTTTCGACGGCCTCGGAAATCCGCTTGATAGCACGAATTATCTACCTATAAGTTCTTGGCATTGTCTTCTTTTATCTCGAAGAATTCATTCCCTGATGACAAATGGGCATAACCTGTGGATACAACAATATCTACCCCAAGTCTTAACTTACAGTGATAACCAGAATCCTCCTCACAGTCGTCTTTATAAGAAATATCACCATCAGCGGCAGGCTTCTCAAGAGTGAGATTATGGCCCATTTGATTAAGACGTTCGATGATATGTCGAAGTGGCAACTCGACCACGGACTGTAGTTCTTTAAGCGTTTCTACAGCCAATAAATCGGCCAATTCTTGAGCGGCAGGTGTATCTAAACCTGCCGCAGTAAATGATTCGGCAGAAAATCTACTATCAATCATAACATCTCCTTGAGTAATTAATTTTTATGACTATGTCCCTTGGCTTGGTTTAAGAGTCTTTTTCCTTCGATCTTGAGTGCCTCTTTCAACTCAGGATTGTCCACAATTTTATTTGCTCGTTGTATAAGTTCGTTCCCTGCTTTCCTAAATGCTTCACCATGTCCTCCAGATCTACCAGAAGCTTGCCCAATCCCTGTTTGTTTATATTTGCCGAGAAGTTCATTTCCAAGCCTTTGCGCCTCTTTTCTTGCCTCTGCTGCCCTCCAGGGAGCGTTATCATTTTGGCGTTTTTTTACCACATCAGGATGATAAGGATCCCCCGTCAATGCTGGTGACGGAGTAATTATATTGATAGTTACTCCACCTGAGGTAACCGAATTATCTCCTCTTTGAATTGCCTGATAGAGATCACTTTGTTGTTGAGCAGTTAGCTGACCTAGAAAGTCGTCTGTAGCGCCTAGTTTTTTAAGCTCAGCGTAAACTCTACGAAACTCTTCATCTTTTTTCCTGTATCGCTCGGTTTCTACCTCTTGATCAGTTTGGTATCCATTCCCCAAAATAAGATTCTTTATCTTTTCCACTCTTCCCTGGTGACCATCTTCATCAAAATCGGTTACTGGGTTATTACCAACATAGCTGAATAGATTAAGTGATTGGGGGTTAGTTAAATTAGCGTATGGAACTGGCTCAGGCATTTCAGACCAATCTGGCGACAACCAACGGCCATTTATACTTGAATAGTACCTGGCTCCAAAGTAATCCAGTTCCGTTTCAGTGTCCCTCTCTTTCCCCGTGAACTTCTGACGCCTTGCGCCAACTACCTGTCCCATCTCATACCCCATCCCTGTCGTCCGAATGCTGCCCGTGCCCACGCCGACCTTCACTTCTTCCCCGAAGGGCAGGTAATCGTGTCGTTTCAAGGAACTCGAAGTCAGCGCCCCGGTCTGATCCACTTCGATGCGCGGAGTGCCCAGATGATCCGTCACCAGCCACCAGACCTTGCTCTCCGCCTTATCGCCGACAATCAGCAACTGCCCATTCCGGTAGCCGTATTCCTTGCTCGGCGTCGTTTCCGGCGCGCCGTTCAACAGTTTGTATTCCGCCAGCAATTCTCCGTCAATGCCGTAGACCTGCCAAGTTTCCTCGTTCCCCACAATCCGCCGCACGCGCCGTCCGTCACCGTCGTAGACGTAATAGTTCTGTTGCGCGCCGTTACTGCTCACCGCGCGCGTCATCCGGTTTTCGGCGTCGTATTCGCGCACCTCCGCCCGGCTGCCATAGAGCGTCTCGCTCAGGACATTCCCCGCCTTGTCATACGCCAATTCCCGCAACCGGTTGTTGAGCGGATTCGGATTGTAAACCCGTTTATTGACGCCCGTCCCGCTGGTCTGTGCGGCATTGATCTTCCGGTTGCCGAACCGGTCGTAGCTGTAGCCTTGGGTGTAAATCTGGGTTGTCGTGCTCCCAACAACCTTATTGCCCGTGACTTTGGTGATGCGGTTGAGTTCGTCGTACAGATATTCATCGCGCATCGGGATGACGGACTCATTGACGCTGTCCGGGATTGTCGGCGCGCTTCCCGAATTCACGCTCGTCGGCACAAGATGTTCCTGCCATCGGACATTGCCGTTGTTGTCGGTCGTGCCGTAATCAAATTTCAGTTTTCCGCGCGTCCAGGTTGAGGACGCGCTGGAATCGTTGATGCTGACATCGGTTCCGAGCTTGGTTTCAATCATCTGGAACCGATTGTTGTAGTTCACGCGATGAGCGAGCAGAGAGGGAGAAGTGCCGAAAACCTCATACAACATTTGACCGGCGGCATTGTACCGAATGCCGGAATTGTCCACGCTGGTGGCGTAATAAGTCGGACTTCCAAAGCCCATCAAGTTGCCGGTGAAATGCTTCAATCGCCCGCCGTCGTTGTACTCGTAATCCACATAGCGCCCGGCGAAGGGGTAATTCTGATGTTTGACGTGGCCAGCCAGGTCGTAAGTCCGCGTCGTCGTATAATCCGCCGGCATCTGATTGGTCGGCGTCCCTCTCAAAAATCGCTGTGTTTGCGAAGTCACCCGCCCCACGGCGTCATAGTTGTTGATGATGGTCTGCGAATGTGCAATCTGCCCGTTGTTGCGCGGATCGAGGTTTTCAGTTGCCACGCGCTGCAATCTCCCCTTGCCATTCGGCGCGGAGTCGTAAAACCGTGTGACCGTCGGTGTTTTATTGTCGCTGTAACTGACCTGAGTATTCCGATTGAGCGCGTCGTAGCTGTACGTGGCAATGATGTTGCGCGCATCGGTGCGGCTGGTCAGGTTACCGTTGGGGTCATAGCCATATTTCATCGTCCAGTAAGTCCCTGACGGTCCCTGAATCGTGGCGTCCTGTTCGGGATTGTTGGCGTAAAGCAATCGCGACAGGGAATCATAGAGGAAGGTGCGCGTTTGAATAACATTCCCGCCGCTGGATAGCGGAACGCCTCCCTGCCGGACTTTGGTCAGATTGTCCAGGGCATCGTAAGTGTAATCGGTTCGATAGTTCAGCTTGCCCGCGCCGGGGTCTTCAATCACCCGCATCAAGCGCCCAAACGCGTCCGTCAGACTGCTGCGCGATTTATTGTCCTGATCGGTAACCGTGACCGTGGAACCGGAATAGATGGTTTTCACCTTTGCGCCGTCGGGAGTCATCACTTCCGTCACCCGGCTGAGAGCGTCATAAGTCGTGGTTGTCCATTCCAGCGTTCCTTCCTGACCATCGGCTGCAAGCAAACGAAACGGATTCGACACCTTCCACGTTCGTCCCAATGCGTCGAATTTGGTTTGCGTGATCGCCCATTTGTTGACATTGTCGGACTCAGGCGTGATTTCATAAACCGCGCTGCGCCAGGTTCTGCCCAATCCGTCATACAGCGCCAACGATTTCATTCCATTGCCGTTGCTGCTTTGGCCGAAAGTATTAATGTCACCGATGGTCGTAATAGAATGCGGCGGGTTGTCGTTTACCGTGCTGTTACTGTCGTTGTAAAAAAAGACAACCTGATTCGCGACGGGACTGCCAACCGCTCGAATCCCCGCCGTCGGACGATCTAAATCATCGGCATAAAAGATACTTGACACAACACCGTTCGCGTCTTCGGTGTTTACCGGTTTGCCGAGGTAGAAATCGAACTGCGTATGGGCTGTATGATTGAGTTGATTGGTCACCTTCGTCACGAAAGCGAAGGTTTGCAGCGTCGTTCCCAACTCTGTCGGGCGCGTGTTCGATTGCACCTCGACATCTGGCGTGCCGAACCGGTCGTCATAATCCACAATTGTCGTTGAGCGTGTGCCATCAGCGCGTCCCGCGTCAATCGCCTTGACGACATTTCCGGCAACATCGTATTGCTGGTAAGTGGTAATGGCACCGGTCAGGCTGGCGGCGTTGGAGTATCGTTTCACCTCCGTCACATTGCCTCGTATCTGATAACCAGGGTTGGTGAAGTCAGGCCCGTTCGGACAATTCAGCGAGGTGTTATTGCACAGGCCGCTGATGTTGGAGCGCGGCATCAAGGCGGCGTGGTGATTGGTGTCGTATCTGTCATATTCGTAATCGGTCCGGGCAACTACGGTTTCAGCGCCCGTCGCCGGATGGACGGAATAGGCGATTTGATTTTCCGGCAGGTTACGGATGTGGTAATCGCTGAGAGTATATCCAACTGCAACATTTGCCGGGTCGGCATAATTGATACCGTTTACCGGGTTGAGCGTCAGAAAATTCGTGCGGGAGTGCCGCGTGGGAATGGCGGGCACGCTGCCTGCTCCGAAATCGTATTCGTAAACGTCTGTTTGATTGAAATGCTTATCATAAGCAAAGGTTTGTTTTGAAACCTGATTGGTTTCCGCCAGAACCTTGATCGTCTGCGTGATCTTTGGATTGTTGGGGCGTGCGGCATCGTTCGTTTCCGGCGTTTCCGGCGCGGTCAGCGGCCAGGAAAAACCATCCTGCGGCTGTTGCCAGGTGTTTTCCACTCGGTTAATGACGGTTACGCCATCGGCGGCAAAAACTTCCGTTTTCCATTCCTTGCCGGTTTTCCACTCGGAATAATTGATCGGCTCCTGCGTCGGACTAACCTTTGCCGAACCATAATAGTAATGCCTCTCCTTGCTCAGCAGCGCTCCCCCCGCATCCTTGCCTGGATAAGCCCAGGTTTCGACATCCACATAACCCAGATTCTGTTCTGCCGTCAGACCCTCCGGGCGGCTAATCGTCATTTGATGTTCAAAGACAGTGCTGTTTTTGTCGGCGTAAACGCGCCTTTGAGAAACACGGCGGTAGATTTGATGAGGTACGAATTCACCGGTTTCCGGGGGGTAAACACCGGAACCGGTCAGCGGCGTGTTGTCAACCAATCCTTCCAGATAATCGTATTCAATTGCCCCGCCCGTGGGCAATTCCACGCGCGCCAATTCGCCATAAGCATTGTATTTGAACTGATAACTTCGCCCGTCTGGCAAATCTACTGACGATGGAACCCATTGATCAAAGATGGTCATTGTTACGCTGGTCAGGCTCAGCTCAGGAAATAGCGCATGAAAAGACATTGTCTGGCCGCTTATTAGCACCTGACTCAACAGCTTATACCCAACACGGATTTTCCGATCCGCGCCGCCAAAGCCTTTATAAGTGATCTCATCATAAAATCGAGACTGCGCGGCATCGAATAAAGAAATCGTAACCTGACGATTGAGTGAGTCGGTAATTAACGCCAGATCGCCTGAAGCATAACCAAAAGACATTTTATTACCGTTTCGATCGCGCATCCATCTAACAATACCGTCTTCAATACGGTAACGGGTTCCATCCGGCAACATGAGGTAACCGGATGGGGCGATTTGTTCTGTTTGCGCACCATTATAGGCATCAAAAATGTCTTCATCCGAAACGAATGTGACGCCTGACCCATCATCGCCGACAAAATGCTTCCCGCGATTCAAGGTAATCCCAACGTTGCAATCACTCCATGTGGTTTCGAAGTCCAGGCCGTTGCGAAATGTCGTATCGCGTAATTGATATTCCGTGCCGTCCCCGGCGGTAAAGGTCAAGCGGGTAAGAGTGTAGGTTATAGGGCTACCCGCCTGACCACAGTTTTGTCCCAACGCTCCAACAACTCTGCCAATCAAGACTCCCGGCCCATACCCCGGCGTAACGACTTTTTGCCAGGAGTTTGGCTCCGGCGTATCAACAAAATCAGCTATGCTGGGCGTTTTCTTGACCAGCCATTTGTTTTCGATTTTGAGCGGGATGGTGTAACCCGTTTTCCCTCTTCCTCCAACCTGCAATAAGGGAAGGTTGAAATTCAGATTGCCGTTGAAGTAGTTGATGTTGTCAAAGCCGCTCAGTTGAAACGACCCCGCCGGTGCGCCAGTTTTCAGCCCCTCCGGTGTGAAGCCGGAAGCCGCCGTTGTAGGCGCTTGCGCCCATCCTTTACCGCAGAGCATCAATAGAAACAAAACCGGCATCAGCGATCCTGCAAACCTGAAAGCGAACTGGTGACGGTGCGCGCGATTCGATTGGCGTGACGTTTTTTTCATGGCTTTGACTTTTTTGAATTGTTTACTTGTAGGTTAAGAAAGAAACGCTTTGCTTGTATCAGGGGTTAGCAACTGTGATTCGGCACTTCCATCCAGGATGACTCGCCTCAGTCAGTTCGTACTCTCCGGGGGACAAGGTTAGGTAGGCCGTCCAATCTATCTGCCCGCTGGACAGGTTCACCTCCCTGACCTTTGCACTAACGTGGTTGTTTTGTAACTGGTTGAGCGAAAGCGCCAACGTCGGCTGGTTAAGGCGATTGTTTACCTTGAGCAAAAAGCCTTTTGACGAACGCGTGATGGCAGACGGCTCAAATCCAAAACGACGAAGAGTGACCATCTCAATTTCCAGCCTTTCATCAACCGGAGCACTGACAGCCTGCCTGCTGGCAGCAGTGAACCAACCGCGTGCTGCTCCTATGCCGACGATGCTTACCGCGCACAAAACAGCCAGCACGGTCGCATAAAAAACGAATGATCTGATTTTCATCCTATACCTCTGAATAAAATGTGAATCAGGGGTTAAAAACTAAAATCAAGTAAGCAACGGTCAGCTTGCCCCAGCAATGGATTTTCAGTGCATCGTCGGAGCGTACCGCGCTGGCGTGGTGAATCTGGGTTTTCTTTTGCAGCCAGTTGAAGAAGCC
>JAJNQA010000045.1 GCA_021155085.1 Heliomicrobium sp.
CGAAATTCTCTGGCGTATGATCAAGTACCAGTGGTTACCATTGAAGGCTTACCAGTCATTCAAAGACCTAATGCGGTTGTTAATTCAGGTCCTAAAAGGTGTTGGTTCAAAATACCAGATTGATTTTGCCCACTAACTTAATTGTGGGAGAAACTTTAGAGCTAAAGTTATTCGTTATGTCGCCACTGCCGCCCGAGACTTTTGAATGCATTCCCCCGCCTTTCGATGATTTGGTTACTTCTAGCAATTCATTTAAGGGATTGTCAATTCTTGTGAACAGAGGCCGAAGTTTAGATTTAGGAGATGTGGCTGTACAAGTATATTACGGCACAATTGAGCTTCACCTTCGGCAACCTAGCCTGGAGTCGCTACTGGCTCAGTCGAAACAGTGGCAAGGAATAAAACTGCGGGTCCGTGATAAAAAAGGAGACATTATAAGAGAACGATATGTAACTTTTGGCCACATAAACGGCAGCTACGCCAAGCTGAAGGAATTTGTAATTAGCTTGGCGCTACCAGAAGGTAGTTGGGGAATTGAAGTAAATCTGCCGAATGAACGAGGGAAATGGCTGGTCTTAGATGAGCAACTAAACGTAGTTATATCTGAGAAAGCTACGATTGTTACGCTGGTAGATAGCTTTAGCCGAGATAGTCGCGAGCCTAAATATTTCAAAGATATTTTAAAGAGAGTTAAAAACTCAATCACTGCTAAGCGCGAACTGGCTCGACTGGGAATAGAATATGGTGAGACTTCGTTTGTAGAAAGAGCAACGAAAGGAAACTATTTAGCCGTTAAATTGTTTTTGCTGTCGGGAATGGCTCCGAATACTGAAAATAATAACGGCGTCCCCGCATTGGTTGCTGCTGTGAAATATCCTGAAATATTGCAAATACTATTAAACGCAGGAGCAGATGTTAATGCGAAGGACAATGATGGGGTTATGGCACTAATGCTTGCCTCTGCTACTGGTAATACGACCTCAATGAAGTTATTGCGTTCTAAGGGGGGCTCTGTAAATGAGAGAACCGATAATGGATCAACCGCACTATTCCTAGCTGTGGCAGGTGGGCATTATGACGCCGCAAAACTATTACTTTTGTGGGGGGCGGATCCAAATGGGAGAAATAACGCAGGTTTAAGCGTACTGAAGCTTGCCGAGTTGCGTGGTCGTGAAGACATCGTAAATCTTGTGAGGAATGCAGGAGCTAAAAACAAATAGGGACTTGACCATCGCGAAAGGATATTTTTGTGGGCTTCTCTCGCAAGCTGTTCGTCAATTTTACGGGTTGTGACAGCAACAAACTTGCACTGTTATTTTTTGCAATTTTAGCAATGTTCGCTGCCCTGCTTGCCGGAATCAGCATTTCACGAATCGTTTATCCATTTGATGTAGGGCATTTTGAAGCCTGCGTCTGGACGCCAGCCTTGCTCAGCGCGGAGGGCAAGAATCCTTATGCCTACGCGACGCAGGAACCGTTCGTGATGGCTCCATACGGATATTTGTATTACCTGACCGTCGGCGCGGGATTGCGGCTGTTCGGCTGGCAGTTCTGGTTTGGGCGATTGCTGACCGTGATTTCGGCGGCGGCCTGTCTGCTGTGCATTGTGCGGCTGAGCCGAGAATTGACGGGCCGTAAGAGCAGCGTAGCTTTAGCGGCGATGACGTTTTTGACTTCGCTGCCGCTGTATCACTACCTGGCGGTGCATCGGTCAGACTTGCCTTCGCTGGCGTTGGGCATCAGCGCCATCGCGCTGGCATTCGCAGACTGTGCCACGTCGCGGAGGGCTGGGGAGAATACGGAACAAACGGAAATAACTGAACAGACGGAAAAATCTCAGTCGTTTTTTCCTGGTCTTTTCGGTTTGTTTCGTGATTTCCGTTTGTTCCGTATTCTCTCTTCAGACTCCCTTGACCACTCATTGTCTTGGCCGAAGGCGTTGTTGGTGGTGGGGCTGCTCGTGGCGGCGGTGTTTTTCAAACAGACGACGGTGCTGCCAATTGCGGTGGTCATTGCGCGGTACTTGCAAACGGGCAGGTTCCGGCAGGCGGCGGCGGTGTTTTTCGGCGTCGCGGTGGTGGGGATTGGAATTGCGGCGGCGCTCAATCTGACTTCGTCGGGCGGATATTTCTGGCAGCATTTTGTGTTGATGCGGCAGGTTCCGCACAGCTATCAGGTTTCGCTGAAATGGCTGGGCAGCATGTTTCGCTCGCCTTCCACCTGGATTGCCGCGGGAGTGATCATCGCGGGAATCGTAAGACGAGTCAGGCCATTGTCAGCAGGAAATTCACTCGCTACTTCGCGTGAGTTACTTGTCCGCGCGTTGAAATCGCCGGAGATGTTACTTCTGGGCTACCTGGCGGCGGCGGCGGGGCTGGCATTTGTTACTTCGGCGCGGAGCGGAAGTTACATCAATTACTACCTGGAGGCTTCGATCGTGCTGGCGGTCGTCGTTGCGATGGGTTGGAACTGGATGGCGGGAATCCGGCATCGGCGAGAAATCTTTCTGGGCATCGTCACCTTGTTCGTTTTGGCCGCCGGACTGGAGTTCTGGCGGATGGCGCGCGCGGAAAGTTACCGCTGGAAGAGTCTGGGCTATTACCGCGAAGTGGTCGAAACTCTGAAGCGCGAAGTGCCGCCGGAAAGCCTGGTGGTCAGCGTTCATCCCGAACTGGCGATTGCCTCCGGCCACCAATACCACTTCGGAGATTTTCTTCAGTACATTGACGGCAGGTCGCCGGAATTGCGGAAAGTAATTGCCGACGGGTTCGGATCAAAGCGTTATGGGGCGGTCATTTGGCTGACGCCGGAGGAGCCGATGCTGGCCAGATACAGGCTGATGCCGATGAAAAGCTCTGTTCACGAAAAGCATTACCCGGTTTACCTGTACCTGGCCAAGCCAGACTGAAGCTGTTAATTGCAGGCTTCAAACAAACCTGCCATCCCCTGACCGCCGCCGATGCACATTGTGACAACGCCGTACCTCGCCTGGCGGCGAAGCATTTCGTTGGCGATGGTTCCGACCAGACGCGAACCGGTCATGCCGAAGGGATGGCCGATGGAAATCGAGCCGCCATTGACATTGAGTTTGGCCGGATCAATGCCCAGCCGGTCGCGGCAATAAACCACCTGCACGGCGAAGGCTTCGTTCAACTCCCACAGGTCAATGTCGTCCACCGTCAGGCCGTGGCGTTTCAGCAGTTTGGGCACGGCGAAAACCGGACCGATGCCCATTTCGTCCGGTTCACAGCCCGAAACGGCGAATCCGCGAAAGATCATTTTGGGTTTCAGGCCCAGGGCTTCGGCGCGTTCGCGGGACATCAGCAGGTTGATGGCCGCGCCGTCGGAAAGCTGCGAGGAATTGCCAGCGGTCACCGAACCTTGCCCGCTTTCCTTGTCGAAGTGCGGTTTCAACGCCAGCAAGCCTTCCAGCGTGGTGTCCGCGCGGTTGCATTCGTCGCGGTCGCAAAGCTTTTCCACGCGGTCAACCACCTGGCCGGTCTGTTTGTCCAGAATTCCGGCGGTTACTTTCATCGGTGCAATTTCATCGTTGAAGAAGCCTTCGGCCTGAGCGCGGGCGGTGCGCTGCTGGCTGGAAAGCGCGTATTCGTCCTGTGCCTGGCGGCTGATGCCGTAGCGTTTGGCGACGATTTCGGCGGTGTCGCCCATGACCATGTAAATTCCGGGCTTCATTTCCTTGACCACCGGATGCGGGTTGTTGTCGCGTCCCAGCATGGTGATGCTTTCGACGCCGCCGCCGATGGCTGCGTCCACGCCTTCGACCATGATTTGGTGCGCGGCCATTGCCACAGACTGCAAGCCGGAGGAGCAGAAGCGATTGACCGTAGTCGCCGCCACCGAAACCGGCAAACCGGCCAGAATGGACGAGACGCGGGCGACATTCTGACCCTGCGCTCCGCATGGGTAACCCGCGCCGATGATGACATCTTCAATTTCCGCTGGGTCGAGTTGCGGCGTTTTTGCCAGCGCGTCTTTGATGCAATGTGCGATCAAGTCCGCCGGGTGCGTCAGATTGAATGATCCACGAAACGATTTGGCCAGCGCGGTGCGCGAACTGGCGACGACAACTGCTTCTCTCATGTTTTGAGTCCTTTCCTGTTATCCGCTACCGCTTGCGGTGCTGATTCATATGAATGTTGATGATTCAACGGCGAGCGCCGTTTCTGCTGATGGAATTTTGCGTAGCCGCTTTGACGGAAGGTTTGACAGCGCTTATTGAACCCAAAATCCCGCCGAGTGCGATCTTGCAAATCTCTTCGGCGACTTGTTCGCGAGACAAACGCCCGTCGGGCCGAAACCAGCGCGCCAGCCACATAATCATGCCCAGCAGGCTGAAGGCCGCCGCCGTTTCGTCAATGTCTTTCAATTTGCCTTCGGCCTTGAGTTCCTTGAGCGTGCCCCGAACCAGGTCCAGATAAACACGTTTGCGTAGTTTGATCTTGCGGCGATGGGCGAGCGGCAATCCCATTTCTTCTTCGACCAGGATGGTTACCGGATCATGGCCTTCGTCGTTGCTGCCGCGGGCGATCAACATCGAATGGTTGGTGACGATCAACCGCAGCCGCTGTTCGGCATCGGCAATTTCGCGCGCCGGGTTGATGACGGCGGTTTCGAGCGTGTCCATCCCGTAATTCATAATCGCGAAAAGCAATTCTTTTTTGCTGGGGATGAAATGATAAATGCCGGCTTTGGTGATGCCGACGGCATCGGCAATATCCTTCATCGAACAGGCGTCGAAGCCGCGTTCGCAAATCATCTGCGCCGCCACGCGATAGATTTGATCCACGCGCTCCGTGCCGCTCAATCTGAACTGTTTTTTTTGGGGTTTCATTGCCTGCTCTAACTGACCGACCGGTAGGCAAACTAGCACGCGCACGTACATACCGTCAATTCCGTGCGGGCAGATCAAAACGCAATCCGTCTTTGGCCAGCACCACTTTGCCTTTGAAAACGTCGGCCACGCCGCGTAAAAACATTTGTTCGGTCACGGGCGGATTGAGCGGCGGAACCATGTGGGTGAAAACCAGCGTTTCGATTTTGGCTTCGTTGGCGATTTCGGCGGCTTCGACGGGAGCGGCATGGTAAGTCAGAATGTCGCGCACCAGCCTGGCGCGGCGTTTGTCGCCGGCGCGTTCGATGTTGCCCGCCGCCATTCCCATCACGTCTTTGGCCAGCACGTCGTGAATCAGCAAATCCGCGCCTGCCGCGTGCTTGGCCAGATTCGCGCTTTTGGCCGTATCGCCGGAAACGACCACGCCGCGACCTTTGTAATCCAACCGATAGCCGTAAGCCGGTTTGACCGGATCGTGTTCGACTTTGAAAGCCGTCACTTTCAGCCCGTTGCGCTCAAAAACGACGGCGGCTTCCGTGTCGCTTTTCAACTTCACTTCGCGGGCGACGGCTGTGGAACCGGCGCGCGGCAACATCGCCTCGGTGTGATGCGCGATGCGGTATTCCACGTCCTGACTGTAAGCCTGCGCGAATCCGGCAAGGACTTTTTCAACGCCGGGCGGACCGTAAACTTCCAGCGGTTTGGCCCGACCGGCCAGCCAGCTTTGCGTGACGGTTTCGCCGAGGTCGCCGATGTGATCCGAATGGAAATGCGTCAGCAAGACCGCGCTGACGGCTTGCGCGGGAATGCGGTTGACGGCGACTTGCCGCCAGGAACCGGGGCCAACGTCAATTAAAACGACTTCGCCGCCTGCCGCCACCGCCACGCAAGCCGAAGCGCGCGTTGCATCCGCCAGCGGCGAACCCGTTCCACACATCACCACGTGCAATTGTCCGTCGCTGAGCAGGGCCGGGTCGGCTTGCTGTTGCGCCGAAACCAGGCTCATCGTTAAAACCGCGAGTAGAACCGACAACAATATTTTCATCATCAAACTTTCCTATTCAGTTTCGTTGTTTGAGTTTGGCGGCGAACTCCGCCGCTGTTTGCGCGTGCTCTTCGGATTGCAGACGGTCACGGATGGCTTTGCCCATTCGCCGAAAGGCCGTTTGCGTATCCACGTCAATCAATTCCCGCGTCAGCCGTTTGGTTTCAATCAATGCCTGACGCGGGCGCGAAGCCAGTTTTTCCGCCAGTTTCAGCGCTTCATTCATCAATTCTTCCGCGACATAAACGTGATTGACCAGACCGATTCGGTAAGCTTCTTCGGTATTGATGGCATCTCCGGTCATGGCCAGTTCCTTGGCGCGACTGAGGCCGATGATTTTGTAAAGCGGGTAAATCATCTGCGTCAGACCCAGTTGAACTTCGGTTTGGGCGAAGATCGCCGCCGGCGTACACAGACGAATGTCGCACATCGCCGCCAGATCGAATCCGCCTGCCATTGCCGGACCGTTGACGGCGGCAATCACAGGCTGCGGCTGCGTGTAAATGCGTTGGAACATCGCGAAGACGGTTTCCAGGTACGCGACTTTGTCCGAAAATGGTGATTGCAGCACCGTCTCAAGATCAAGTCCGGCGCAAAAGCTGCTGCCCGCGCCGGTGATGACGACGGCGTTCACAGTGGCATCAATCGCCGCCTCTTCCAGCGTGGCCGTCAATTCGGCAATCAACGCCGGATGCAGGGCGTTGCGTTTGTCCGGGCGATTCAGCGTCAGCAGCAGCACCGCGCCGCGCCGTTCGGTTATAAGCATTGATCTCCTCCGTTTTAACACTGACTTGGCTAAACCAATGGCTATGCTACAATCTGCGACTTAATCTGTCAGGCCGATTCCAGCCTGCAACACCACCCAAAGCAGACTTTTTATGATTCAAACCGTTCGAGGAACCAGAGACATTTTGCCCGGCGATATGCCGCTGTGGCACCGCGTTGAGGACGTCGCGCGCGAAGCTTTTCGCCGCTATGGCTTTCACGAAATCCGCACGCCGATTTTTGAAAAGACCGAACTGTTCGCGCGCGGCGTCGGCGAAGCGACCGACATCGTTCACAAGGAAATGTACACCTTCGTGGATCGCGCCCGCGCCGACAGTGAAGGAGAATCGCTCACCCTGCGTCCGGAAAACACGGCGTCGGTGGTGCGGGCGTACATTCAGCACAAAATCTTCGCGGACAAATCGCCAGGCGAATTGACCAAGTTGTATTACATCGGCCCGATGTTCCGCCGCGAACGTCCGCAGGCGGGGCGCTACCGCCAGTTTTACCAGATTGGCGTCGAAGTGATGGGATCGAGCGACGATCCGGCCATCGAAGCCGAAGTGATCGAAATGCTCGACTGGTTTTTGAAAGAGCTGAAGATCACGAACACGACGCTGCTGATCAATTCAGTCGGCGAACCAGCGAGCCGAGCGGCCTATCTGGAAACCCTGCGCGAAGCAATCCGGCCCAAACTGGATCAGCTTTGCGCGGATTGTCACCACCGGTTTGAAACCAACGCGCTGCGCGTTTTCGACTGCAAGGTGGAAAGCTGTCAGGCGATTGTCAAAGACTTGCCGGTGATTACAGACTCGCTGGATGAGGCTTCGCGCGCGCATTTCGAGCAGTTCAAGGCGCATCTGGACGCGCGCGGCATTGCCTACACGATCAATCCACGAATGGTGCGCGGGCTGGATTATTACACCCGCACGGCGTTTGAAATCATCGGCCACGACGGCCTGGGCGCGCAGAACACGGTTGTCGGCGGAGGCCGTTACGACGGACTGTCGGAAACGCTGGGCGGGCCGCCGACCAAAGGGTTCGGCTTTGCGTTCGGGCTGGACCGGATGGTGATGTCGTTGCCGGACGGCGAAGTGGAAGGCTTGCGTGCCGCCGATGCGCCGGATGTCTTTATCGTTTTTCTGGGCGAAGCCGCCCGCCAGCACTCGTTCAACCTCGCACGCGACTTGCGCCAGGCTGGTGTTGCCGTGGCCATCGAATTTGAAGACCGCAAAATGAAAAAAGCGATGGCGGCGGCGGCCAAAGCCAAAGCGCGCTACGCGCTGATCATCGGCGACAACGAAGTGGCGACCGGAAAATACGGTCTGAAGAATCTGCAAACGGGCGAACAGGAATCGCTCTCACTGGAAGAAATCATCTCTAAATTGAATTGAAAATCGGTACAGTACCGGGAGCGGTAGCGACCGGGTGGAATCTTGGGAAGCGCTCAATGAAAACACCCGGTCGCTACCGCTCCCGGTACTGTAAAAATAGGAAAGAACCATGTTGGATCATCTTGGACAAACAAAACGCACTCATCACTGTGGCGAACTTCGCCGGGAACAAGCCGGGCAAACCGTGACGTTAATGGGCTGGGTCAACAGCCGTCGCGAACATAAGAACGTAACGTTTATCCATCTGCGCGACCGCAATGGCATCACGCAAGTCGTCTTCGATCCCGATAAATCGCCCGAAGCGCACGCCAAGATCAAAGCTGTGCGCAATGAGTTTGTGCTGGCCGTGACCGGCGAATGCATCGTGCGCGACGAAAGCCAGTTCAACCCGAATATGACGACCGGCGAAATCGAAATCATCGCCACGGATGTCAAAGTCCTGAACGATTCCCAGGCGCTGCCATTCCAGATTGAACGCTGCGAAGCTTCGGAAGACGTTCGGCTGAAGTTCCGCTACCTGGATTTGCGACGCCCCGAAATGCAGCAGAACTTCCGGCTGCGCCACCAACTGGCGTTCACTGTGCGGCGCGTGCTGGATGAGCAGGGCTTTTACGAAATCGAAACGCCGATCCTGACCAAATCCACGCCGGAAGGGGCACGCGATTATCTGGTTCCTTCGCGAACGATGCCGGGCAAGTTCTTCGCCTTGCCGCAATCGCCGCAGTTGTTCAAACAGTTGCTGATGATTTCCGGCTACGAACGCTACTTCCAGATTGCGCGCTGCTTTCGCGACGAAGACCTGCGCGCCGACCGCCAGCCGGAATTCACGCAGATTGACATCGAAATGAGCTTCGTCCAGCCCGATGACGTGTTCAATGTCATCGAACCGATGATCGTCGAATGCTTCAAAGTCGCCGGTTACGAAGTGCCCGCGCGACCCTTTCAGCACATGCCCTACACCGAAGCAATGAATCGCTTCGGTTCGGACAAACCGGACATGCGATTCGGTCTGGAATTGATTGATCTGACCGCGCAATTTGAAGGCAGCGCGTTTCCGGTCTTCGCCGACGCCATCAAAAAAGGCGGTGTCGTCAAAGCCATTGTCGTCGCTGGCGCGGCGACCTGGTCGCGCAAGCAATACGACGACATCATCGAACACGCCAAACGCTTTGGCGCGGGCGGACTGGCTTATATTCAGGTGCTGGAAGCCGAAAACAAATCCGCGCTGACCAAAACCATGGGCGCGGACGGCGTCGCCAAAATCGTCGAAGCCGCCGGAGCCAGGAAAGGCGATTCGATCCTGATGGTCGGCGGCAAATGGGAAAAAGCCTGCGACGCCATTGGCGAAGTCCGTTTGGAAGTGGGCCGCCGCGAAAAGCTGATCAACGAAGATGACAACCGGCTGCTGTGGGTGACGGAATTCCCGATGTTTGAATACCACGAAGAAGACAAACGCTGGTACGCCAAACATCACCCGTTTACTTCGCCACGCGATGAAGACGTGGAAAAACTCACCGGCGGCGATCTCGGTTCAGTTTATGCCAAAGCCTACGACCTGGTGCTGAACGGCAAGGAATTGGGCGGCGGCTCGGTTCGTATTCACCGCTCGGACGTGCAGGCAACGGTCTTCAAGGCATTGGGCCTGACCGACGAAGAGGCGCGCGAAAAGTTCGGCTTCTTCCTGGATGCGCTGAGTTACGGAACTCCGCCGCACGGCGGCATCGCGCTGGGGCTGGATCGTCTGGTGATGCTGCTGGCCAAAGCGGGTTCGCTCCGCGATGTGATCGCCTTCCCGAAAGTTTCGACCGCGTCGGATATGATGACCGACAGCCCCAGCGAAGTCGCGCCTGCACAGCTTGCGGAATTGAAGATCAAGACGTTGGTGTAATTGCAAAAGGAGGATCTATGGCGGCACCTAAACTTGCCGTTAAAGTAGCGGAACTCGAAAAACAGATTATTGCGCTAACGGACGAAGTTGCACGTTTGAAGGAAAAAGTTGTCAACGGCAAGGAAGCCGAGCCGAAAATGCCATGGTGGGAAGAGCGCTGGGGGATTTTTGATAACGATCCCGATTACGAAAAGGCCATGGAGCTAGGGCGGCAGTATCGCGAATCGTTGCGTCCTAAACCTGCGAACGGCAAGGCAAGGAAAAATACGGTGAAGCAGAAATCTGCCAAACGCGGCTGAGGTTGAAATGCACGTTCTTGATACTGACCTCTTCAGCCTGACGGATCGCACCACCAGCCACGAATCGCAGCGGCTGCGTTTCCGCTTGTCCAGTCTGCCCGAAGAGGAGTTGGCAACGACCATTATTACTTTCGAAGAACAGATGCGAGGTTGGCTTTCGTGGCTGGCGCAGGCACGTTCGTTGGATCAACAAGTCGAACGCTACCAGCGGCTCAATCGAATGGTAAAGAGTTATCGCCGTGTAAACATTCTCGAATTCGATAATCAGGCCGCTGCCGAATTTGCAAAGTTGCAGAAACAACGCATTCGGATTGGCACGATGGATTTGAAGATTGCGGCTATTGCCTTGGCGAACAATGCCACATTGTTGTCTGCAAATCTGGGAGATTTCAGCCAGGTGCCGGGGTTGAAGGTGGAAGACTGGTCGAAGTCGCAGTGACAAGGATTTGCGGGTTTTATGAGAGGCTGAGTTCAACGTTGAACTCAGCCTCTCACCATTTTCAGAACCGCACGACAACGCCGCCGCCCACGAAGATATTATGTTCGCGTTTTTCGAAAAGCTGCGAGTTCAGCTTCGGCGTTCCGGCGATGAAGTCGCGAACTTCTCCGCGTAGCGCGATGTGCGGAAAGATCGGAATGTCCACGCCGCCGCCGTAGTTGAACACCCACGTCGTATTTTTTCGGTCGCCGGTGTTCGGTTGGCCATTCAGATTGGTGTCGCTGGCGGTAAATCGGCCCAGCCCCAAGCCCGCCGCGACGTAAGGCGAGATGCCGCCGGGAAAGAGTTTCACTTTCAAACCCGGCGTGAAAAAGATCGTGGAGTAGTTTTTTGGCAGCAGCAGGCTGGTGGATTTGACGTTGGTCTTTGGCGCGCCCGCGATCAATAGTTCGCCGTGCAACGAAGCGAGCTTGCCGTCCACCAGCCGATGGGCGTAATTGATTTCGTAGCTGACCGCGCCATCGAAGGCGGCTTTGATCGTTTGCGTGGACTGAAGCCCTTTGTCGCCGGTCTTCATTCCGCCGACCAGCACGGCGATCTCGTTCTCTTGCGCGGAAGCGGCAATGGTGCTGGCGCAGACGATGAACAAGGCAGCCAGCAGATTTCGTTTATTGATATTTTTCATTCTGGAATCTCCTTCTTTCCTTTTGGTGATGACTTGGGGAAAAAGCCTTCTGGTTTCGCAAGCAAGGGGAATTCAATTATGATCATTTCGTTTCAACGTACAACGCACCCGTCAAAGGTGCAGAAAACCCAGACTTTACGCAATGTCAAAAATCCGCGTTCTGCCCGATAGCCTTGCCAACAAAATCGCCGCCGGTGAAGTGGTGGAACGCCCGGCTTCCATCGTCAAAGAGTTGATCGAAAATTCGATAGACGCCGGATCGAAGAAGATCGAAGTCGCCATCGAATCCGGCGGACGGCGTCTGATTCGCATCAGCGATGACGGCGAAGGCATGTCGCGCGACGACGCGATTCTGGCCTTTGAGCGCCACGCCACCAGCAAGCTGAAAGTCGCCGAAGACTTGGAAGCCATCAACACCCTGGGCTTTCGCGGCGAAGCGCTGGCTTCGATTGCGTCGGTCGCGAAAGTTCGTCTGAGGTCACAGGCGGCGGACGATCTGGTCGGCACCGAAATCGAAATCAGCGGCGGGCGAATGCTCCACGTGCGCGATTGCGCGTTTGCGCGCGGCGCGGAGTTCGAAATTCGCGACCTGTTTTTCAACGTCCCGGCAAGGCGCAAATTTCTGAAGTCGGAAGCAACTGAAAGCTATCACATCGCCAATCTGGTGACGCATTACGCGCTGGCCAACCCGCAGCTTTCGTTCACGTTGACCAACAACAACCGCGAAAGCATCCGCGTCACGCCCGTCAGCAATCTGCGCGAACGGGCGTATCAGCTTTTTGGCGGAGAATTCATCGGCGATTTGATCGAAGTGCTTAGCGAATCGGGTGAATTGCGTCTGCGCGGTTATGTCTCGTCGCCGTCGGCAACGCGAACAACGCGCGACAGCCAGTACTTTTTCATCAATGGCCGCTATGTCCGCGACAAAGTAATCGGCAAAGCCTTGAGCGAAGCCTATCGTGCGATGATTCCGTCCGGCGTGTATCCTTCGGCGATGCTGCTGATCGAAATGCCGCCGCAGGAAGTGGACGTCAACGTCCATCCGGCCAAGACCGAAGTGCGGTTTGTGCGCAGCGCGATTGTTTATGATCTGATTCGCGATGGCGTGCGCGCGGCGATCGGCTCAGCCAAAGCGGCGGCGACGCCTTTTACCGAACGGAAGTTTGAGGCCGCTCAAGCCGGATCGCCCGGATCTTATGACTCTTCGCGGCCTGCCTTTGAAGAGAAAGCGCCGCCGGTTTCCCGTGAAGAGTTGAAAGCCGCGTTCCGGTTTCAAGCCCCGTTTCCGTCACAGCCAGTTCCGCAACAGCAGAAGATGGATTTGAGTTTTCAATCTTCAGACGAGGTTGAAGCCGAAAATCAGACCAGTACCGCCAGCGGTAGCGAGCAGGTCACAGATTCGCCAAATCAACTGCCCGAAACAATTTCCTTCCCCGCCGAGCCGGAAACCGATTCCACTTCATTGCCGGAACCGCCGTTGATTTATGGCCATCGGATCGGCTGTATGGGGACGCGCGGCGCTGACGCTTCCGCTTCCCAGCTCAAACCGGCCCAGAACATTTCACTGACCGCCGACGAAATCTATCCGCTCGGTCAGATGCACAACAGCTTCATCATCGCCACCGACCGCGCGGGCCTGCTGTTGATTGACCAGCACGTCGCGCACGAACGCATCCTGTTTGAACAGCACTGGCGCGCACTTCGCAGCCGCAGGATTGACACGCAGCGATTGTTGATTCCTGAAACGCTGGATTTGTCGCCCGCGCAAGCCGCCACTTTCGATCAACTTGTGCCGGAACTGGAAAAGAACGGCTTTGAGCTGGGCCGGTTGTCTGGGCGCACGATTGCGATTAAGGCAATTCCGGCAATGCTGGGTTCAGGAACGGCGCAATCGTTGTTGGTGGAATTGCTTGACGCAATTGAAGACGACCGGCGCGGATTGTCGCTCAATGAACTGCAAGCCGAGATTGCCGCCAGCCTGGCTTGCCGCGCGGCCATCAAGATCAATATGCCGCTGGCGCCCGAAAAGATGTATTGGCTGATTGATGAACTGCTGAAAATGGAAAACCCCGCCACCTGCCCGCACGGCCGCCCGATCATTCTGCGCATCACAGCCAAAGAGATTGAGAAAGGCTTTCAGCGAACTTAGATCGGATTTCATAAAGACCAAGAGGGATCCACCACAAAAAGCACAAAAGACACAACGCGTATTTGGATCTGCTTTGTGCCTTTTGTGATTTTCGTGGTTGGCATTTCGGCCTAACCAATGGCCATCAAACTGCCTGAAGTGCGGAAATACAATACACCCTGCGAAATTGCCGGTGTCGCCAGACAAGGCTGGCCCAGTTCGTTTTTCGCCAGCACTTCCAGCTTGGGACCGGCTTTCAGGACATAGACAACGCCGTCTTCGGTCGGACAATAAATTTTGCCATCTGCCGCCACCAGCGACGCCGAGCAAACAGCATCCGGACTCAGCCGTTCTTCAAACATTTTTTCGCCGGTTTTGAAATCGAAGCAGCGCAGCGTGCCGTTGTAGTTGGCCACGTAAAGGTAGCCGCCATACATCACCGGCGTGGAAATGTACGCGCCGCCGTTCGGCGCGCTCCAGGCCACGGATTCATTGCTGGTGGTGTTTTCGGCCAGCGAAATGTCACCCGTTGCCGAAGGGCGAACGGCGAACAGCGGCGTTTTCCCGCCATGGGAATTGGTCAGGACGATCAAGCCGTCGGCGACGAAGGGCATCGGCACGGGAATGTCTCCGCCGCCTTTTAGCCGCCACAGTTCCTTGCCGGTTTCCAGATCGTAGGAAGCGATATACGGGTAACCGTTGGTGACAACCTGCGTCCGCGCGCCGTCCGCGTGAATCAGCGGCGTTCCCCAACTGTTTTCACAAGCGCCCTTGCGGGAAGTGCGCCAAAGCTCTTTGCCGTCTTCCAGGCTCAACGCCGCGACAAACGGGTCTTTCGGATCGTCGCATTGAACCACGATGCGGTCTTTGTGCAGCGCCGGAGAACTGCTGAAGCCCCAGGCGATGCTGCGCCAGGTGACGTTGATGCGTCCCAGGTCTTTTTGCCAGAGCAGCTTGCCTTTCATATCCAGGCAATAGAGTCCGTCCGCGCCGAAAAATCCGACCAAACGTTTGCCGTCCGTGACCAGTGTCGTGTTCGCGTGTGAAGCTTTTTCGTGGCGCACGGTCGAAGGCTTGGCATCGCGAATCAACCGTTCCCATTTCAGTTTCCCGTTTTTCTTGTCGAAACATTGCACCAGCCAGCGCTGCTCTTCATCGTCTTTCGCCGGTTTGACGTCGCCGTAAAGCCCGATGCGGAGCGACGGTTTTCCGGATTTCGGAATCGCCGTGGCCATGTAAATTCGATCTTTCCAGAGAATCGGGCTGGAATGTCCCAGACCCGGAACCTCGGTGCGCCATAACAGGCCTTCCGATTTGCCCGCTGCCGCATCCACATTCCAATTGGCGCGTGTGGGGAATCCATCGGCAATGCCCTGTCCGGCCGGGCCGCGAAACTGCGGCCAATTCTGTTCAGGTTTTGCAGCCAAGGCGACCGCTGGCAAGGCCATTAAAGAAGTCGTTAGAAATGAGCGGCGAGTTAATGACATGGGTAATTCTCCAGTTCAGGCCGACTGGCGGCCAATGAGTTTTTATCGTTTTGAGGAAGTGATTGGCGCAAGTGTCGCCGGTGGCCAGTACGACGAACGCCGGCAAAATTCTTCCGCTTTTATCGTGCTTTCGCCAGATTGATGACGATGTCCCAGTGGAACCGGACAAACTTGTGCAGCGATTCTTCCAGAATCCGTTCCTGGTCGCTGTGCGCGCCAAAACCTTTCGGGCCATCTTCGCTGTCGGTCAGCGGGCCGACGCCGTAACATTCCACGCCTTTGGAACGCAGATACGCCATATCCGTCGCGCCCGTGCTCATCGTCGGCAAAGTGACCGCGTTGTAATGCTGTTTGACGGCGGCTTCCAGAACATGGAAGGCTTCGGCGTCAATTCGCGAAGGCCGCGCGCCGGGCCGCGTGTTGCGTTCGTTTCTGGCAACCGTGACGGCCGGGTCATTGATGACTTTGCGGATTTCAGCCAGCAGGGTTTCCAGGTTTTCGTCCGGCAAGGCGCGCACATCCAGCGTGGCTTCGGCCTCCGAAGGGATCACGTTCACCTGATACCCGCCCTTGATGATGTTCGGCGAAATCGAAGTCCGCAGCATGGAATGATGGCGCGGTTCATTGACGGCAAAATGTTCTTGAATCGCGGCGCTCATTTCCGGATTGGCTACGTTGCGGTAGCGGTCGGCTTCTTCAGCGGAACTGATGGCGGCCAGCCGCTCGAAATAGGCTTTGGTCGTATCGTTCAGCCGCATCGGCGTTGACCAGGCGGAGAGTTTGGCAATCGCTTGTGACAGGTGAACGACCGCATTGGTTCGCAGCGGAACTGAACCGTGACCGGCAGGTCCGCGCGCCGTCAGCGTCACGCCGTAAGGAATCTTTTCGGAAGTCTGCACCGTCGCAAAGCGGACCTTGCCGCCAGTGCGCGTGACGCCGCCGCCTTCGGCAAAACAGAATTCGGCATCAATTTCCGGCCAGTGTTTTTCGACCATGAAGGCGATGCCGAATTGCGTGCTGGCTTCCTCGCCCGCTTCGGCCAGAAAGATCACGTCGCGGTCGAGCTGAGTGTTCAGCCGTTTGAGTTGCAGCATCACCATCAGGCAGGCGACAACATTGTCTTTGTCATCTACCGTGCCGCGCCCGTAAACATAGCCGCCTTCGCGCGTGGCCGAAAACGGCGGATGCGTCCATTTCGCCGGATCAACCTTGACCACGTCGGTATGACCCATAATCAACACCGGGCGCTTTTTGCCGTTTCCGCGCAAGCGGGCCACCAGATTGGGACGATTGGGATCGTTGGCGAAGATTTTGGTTTCGATGCCTTCGCGTTCCAGCACGGATTTCAGGTAATCCACCACCAGTTTTTCGTTGCCGGGCGGATTGCTGGTGTCCAGCCGCAGGATCGCCTGGAAATGGCGCATGGTTTCTTCTTCGATTTTTGTCCAATCCGGGGACGTTTGCGCCAGCGCGCTTGAGACAGGCAGGAGTGAAAGCAAACAAAATACGACACGAATGAACGTCATGAGGAGCCTCCAGAGTCAGTGAACCAAAATTTTGAGATTGAGCGCCTGTAGCCTATCGCGCTGCTCAATGCTTGGCTAGAGATGGGCTGCAAAAGTTTCACCCACAAAAATTCGGTGTTGGCCGGGGGCGTCGGCGCGGGGGCCTGGACCTTGTCCTGGAAAATGTCTGATGGTTAATGTGCGGGAGGAATAATTTTGAATTCTTCCAGCCGCCGCCATTGAGAAAAGTATTTTTTGGCGGGTTGTCGTAAAATCCACGCCGCCAAACGTTACACCCTCAGCCAGGGCAATTGTAATTCCTGCATTTTGAGGTAAACGCGAACAATGAAATTCTGGTCGGCATCCGCTGGTAATGAACTGGGCGAGCTGTGGCTCGACGCCCGCGTTCTGCGCGAGATGCAGGGAAGTTCCCGGCTGGAACAAAAAGTCGCCGAAATTTTTGAATTACTGCGCGATCCCATTTACCGGCATATTTGCCGCCTGATCGGCAAGCGCGCCGAAGCGGAAGACCTGACGCAGGAAACTTTCCTGCGGCTGTATGACAGCCTGCAAAAAGGGCAGGCCATGGGGAATGTGCGTCCGTGGCTGTATCGCGTGGCGCACAATCTGGCGATTGATTGTTTGCGGCAGCAGGGGCGGCTGGAACAAATCGAAGACGACGCGCTGCCGCTGGCGGCCATCATTGACGCCGCGCCGAGCGCCGAACAGCGTTTGCTGGCCAGTGAGCGCCATCAGCGATTGCGCGGCTTGCTGGCCCAGCTTTCGCCGCAACAGCGGCATTGCCTGTTTCTGCGCGCCGAAGGGCTGAATTACCGCGAAATCGGCGAAGTGCTGGGCATCAGTATTTCCAGCGTGGCCACCTTTCTGGGGCGCGCCGTCAAACACCTGGCCGAGGAAGTAAATGAGCAATAAGCAGGGGAAAAACTGGTTCCGCTTCGGCTGGCATCCGGCGGAGGAAGAACTGCTGCTGTTTCTGGATGGCGAAGCGAGCGAGCGGCAGGCGGGCAAGGTGCGCGCGCATCTGGAACGCTGCTGGGCCTGCCGCAACCGGCGGGACAAATTCGACCGGGCAATCGTGGCCTTCATGGATTTTTGCGAAGCGGAAACCGGCACAGATTCCAGCTTGCCGCCGCGCGCCAGTTTGGAATTTGCTGAACGGCTGCGCCTGGCCGCGTCGGCAGATCCCGGGTCTTCACTGCTTTCGCGCTGGGCAATGACGCTGCGCTGGCAATTTGCGCAGCGGCGGGTGGCAGTGGCCGCCATTGCCTGTTTGCTGATCATTGCGTCGCTGGCGGTTATTTTCCGGCGGGCGGAACGGACGGTTTCCGCGCAGGAATTATTGCAGCGAACCGCACAGGCCGAAACGCTGAGTTTGCGCCGGGTGGGCGACCCCGTCGTTTATCGCAAGTTGCAGGTGAAACGCGTTGGCACTTCAGACGCCGTTGTCTGGGAAAGCTGGAGCGATGCCGAACGCAAACAATTCCGCCAGCGCGTGGCGGACAAACAAGGGCTGCGTTTTTTGCGCGCCGGTGAAACTGCCGCCCCCGCCCTGCTGGCTGAGTTGGAAAAAGTGCTTGGCGCGAACCATTTCGATGCGCAGCGCCCACTTTCCGCCGCGGCATTCGCCGAATGGCGGCAAGCCATTCAACCGAAAACAGAACTGGTTTCCCAGCAGGAGGACAAATTAACGCTGACCACCATCGTCGAGCCGCGGCAGGCGCCGAACACGATTCGGGAGGCTTCGCTAACGGTGCGCGAAAGCGACTGGCACGCGGTGTCGCTGGTTTTGTATGTGCAGGGCGAGCGGGAAACTCGCGCCTATGAAATTCTGGAAACGGCCTATGAAGTCCTGCCGTTGCAGGCGCTGACGGTGTTTTCCGATTTGCCGCCGGCGCTGTTGGCTTTGCCCGCGACCGCCAAACCGTTTGTCAGCAGGCCAATCGCAACGCCGGTCGCCGCCGCGGCGTTGAAACCGCTTCCGGCGGAGGCAGAATTGAAAGACGCCGAAGTCGCCGCTTTGTACACGCTGCATCAACTGAAGGCGGATTTGGGCGAACAGATTGAAGTTGTGCGCGAGGCCGGCAGGCAAATCACCGTGCGCGGCCTGGTCGAAACAGAAGCGCGCAAACAGCAACTGAATGAGGCATTGCGCGCGGTGCCGCTGGTGATCCCCAATCTGCAAACGATTGAGGAAGCGGCGCGGCAACTGGCGGCGAAAACGCCTGCCGGAGGAGCGGAAACCAATACGTTTGCCGCTCCGGAAATCCCCGCTTCGGCCGCCAACGCTGCCAGTGTCAATCCATTCCAGCAGGCTCTGGAAAAGTATTTCATCGAACGCGGCAATGAGCGACGGAACGCGGCGCTAAAAGCCGCGCAGCTTTCCGACGCCGTCGTTTCCGAAACCGCCGCCGCCTTGTCAGAAGCGTGGGCGTTGCGTCGTCTGGCGGAACGATTCAACCCCGAACAGGAAGACGAATTTACCGCGCCAAATCGCCAGCGCATCCTGGATCCGCGCATCCTTGAAATGATGCGCAACCATCTGGCGCGCTTGCAGGCACAGCGCCGTTCGTTACACGCACAACTCAATCCGGTCTTGTCCATGATTGCCGGGGGGATTACCGGGGCGGTTACGCCGCCAGCGGCTGGCAGCGCCAGTCATCGGCAGGCCGATGTCCGGCAGCTTTTCCGTGCGGTCGGGCAATTCGCCCAACTGAGCAACAGTTTGTTTGCCGGAAAGGGCGGCGATTCACCGCAACAGGCGGCGCGGAGCACGCTGGCCGCGCTGACGCAATGGGAAGGCGCGTTGCGAACCTTTGAGCAGGCGCTTTCAAAATAACGTCACGATACAGGAGAACTTCCATGAACCACCAGCACCTATTCCGTACATTGTTTCTTATCACCTTGTGGCTGGCTACCGCGCTGTCCGCGCTGGCACAGACGGCGCAAGTCACCGGACGCATCAGCGATCAAACAGGTTCGGTTTTACCGGACGCCAAAGTGACGGTGACGAATGTGGACAACGGCTTCAAACGCGAAACCGTCACCAACAGCGAAGGCTTTTTCACCGTGCCGCTGCTGCAACCGGGGACCTATCAAGTCGCCGTGCAAAAAAACGGATTTAAACCGCTGGTGCAATCCGGCGTGGTGCTGCAGGTCGAACAGGTCGCGCGATTGGATTACACGCTGGAAACCGGCGCGGTGACCGAAACCGTGAACATTGCCGCCGCCGTCACCGCCGCGCTCGAAACCGAAACCTCTTCGCTGGGCAAGGTGGTGGATCAACAACGCATCCAGAACCTGCCGCTGCTCGGCCGCAATCCCTATTCGCTGGTGGCGCTGGTGCCCGGCGCGCGGCCATCGGCGGGGTTGAACGACTTGCCCGTGGATCAGATCAGTCAATCGTTTGTTTCCATCAATGGCGCGCGGGGCAATCAAAACGAGTACCTGCTGGACGGCGCGCCCAACACCGCCGCCGCCCAGAATCAGCCGGTGGTGTTTGTCAATCCCGATGCGGTGCAGGAATTCAAGGTGGAAACCAACAGCTTCAGCGCGCAGTACGGACGCGCCGCCGGCGGTGTTTTCAATATCGTCACGCGTTCCGGCACGAACGAATATCACGGCACGGTGTATGACTATTTGCGCAATGATGCGCTGAACGCCAATACCTTTTTCGGCAATCGCGCGGGACAGAAAAAACCGCCGTTTCGCTTCAATCAATTCGGCGCGACGATTGGCGGCCCCATTGATTTCCCGGAGAAGGTTTTCGGGCCGATGCATTACGACGGCAAGAATCGCAGCTTCTTTTTCGGCAGCTATGAAGGCGTGCGCTTTTCGCAGGGGGGCACCTACATCGGAACCGTGCCGACCTTGTTGCAACGCAACGGAGACTTTTCGCAAACGCGCAATGCGGCGGGCGCGGTGATTCCGATTTACGATCCGGCCACGACGCGCGCAAACCCGGCGAATCCGGCGCAATTCCTGCGCGATCAATTTCCGGGCAATGTCATTCCGCGCAACCGCTTCAACCCGGTGTTCACCAGGATGCTGGAATTCATTCCGCTGCCGAACGCGGCGGGCAATGCGAACACGGCGGCGGGCAATTATGTGACCTCGGCGGCCAACCGCATCAGCAAGGACACCTTTTCGGTCCGGCTGGATCATCAATTGAGCGAAAGCCAGCGTCTGAGCGGGCGGTTCAATTTCGACGATTCGCCGATCAATCGCCCGAATTACTACAACAACATCGCTTCGCCGACCTTCGGGTCGCAGGTCTTCAAACGGCGCAATTTCGGACTGGATTACACCGTCACGTTCAGCCCGTCGCTGGTGGGCAGCTTTCTTTTCAGCTTCACGCGGCTCGAAAACAATCGCCGCCCCTTCAGTACTGGTTTTGACATCGCATCGCTCGGTTTCCCCGCGGCGTTGAAGTCGCAACTGATTCCGGAATCATTTCCCACCATTACGGTGGCGGGAATGGGCGGCAGTTTCAGCATCGCCAATTCCGGAACCGCGAATTTACTGGGCGGCAACGATCTGATCAGCTTTGGCGATAACACGGCTTCGTGGGTCGGATCGCTGACGAAAACGCTGAACCGGCACACGCTGAAATTCGGCGGCGAGACGCGGTGGCTGCGTCCGAACTACTGGCAATTCGCTGATACGGCCATCAACTTTTCCTTTGCCCAGAACTTTACGCAGGGGCCGAATCCGACCGCCGCCGCCGCCGCCAGCACGGGCTTTGGCTTTGCCTCGTTTATGCTCGGCATTGGCGCGGGCAGTTACAGCCGCGCGGCTTCGATGGCGATGCAGGTGAAATACTTCGGCGGATATTTGCAGGACGATTGGAAACTGACCGACAAGCTGACCTTGAATCTGGGCTTGCGTTACGAATACGAATCGCCGCGCACGGATCGTTACAACCAGCTCACCAACTTTGACCAAAGCGCCACGCCGCCGCTGACGGCCCCAGGCCTGAATTTGCGCGGGGCGTTAGCCTTTGTCGGCGTGGGCGGCAATCCGCGCGAGCAATGGAATCCTGACCGCAACAACTTTGCGCCGCGCATCGGCTTTGCCTGGAACCTTGCGCCGAAAACCGTGATCCGCGGCGGCGGCGGCATTTTCTACGCCGCGATGACCGGGGTCGGCGGCGCATCGGGAGCTTTCGGGGTGTCCGGCTTTGAAGCCGCCACCTCGGTGGTTGCCAGTCTCAACGGCGTCACTCCCCTTAACTATCTGGACAATCCCTATCCCACCGGCATCAATCAACCAACGGGCAGCAAGTTGGGGGCGGCAACCTTGCTCGGACAGAACATACGATTCACGGATCGCAACATTCGCCAGTCCTATTCGGCGCAATGGAACCTCAATGTGCAGCGCGAAATCCTGGGCGGCATGCTGCTGGAAGTCGGCTATGCGGGGAATCGCGGATTGAAGCTGCAACAAGATCTGGAACTGAATCAATTGCCGGATTCGGCGCTGGCGCTGGGCGATGGCTTGCGCACCCAGGTTCCCAATCCTTTCGTCGGGCAGATTACGACGGGAACGCTGGCGGCGGCGACGGTGGCGCGCGCGCAACTGCTGCGCCCGTACCCGCATTTCCTTTCGGTCGTTTCGGCGAACGCGGCGTTTGCCTCGTCCAACTATCACGCGGCGGTCGCGTCCGTGCAGCGCCGCTTCAGCAAAGGGTTGACCGTCAACGGCTCGTATACCTTCTCGAAGCTGATTGACCTCGCGCTGGGGCAATTCGCGGGGGAGAGTGTGAGCAACGCCGGTTTTCAGAACCTCAACAACTTGCGCGCTGACCGTTCGTTGTCGGCTTTGGACGCGCCGCATCGGTTCGTCGTCAATGGGCTTTACGCCCTGCCGTTTGGCGCTGGCCGCAAATTCAACCCCAGAGGCGTCGCTGGTTCGCTGGTGAATGGCTGGGAGGTTTCGGCCATCTACACCTATCAGTCTGGCGGGCCGTTGGCGTTTTCCAGTGCGACAAATACCACCTTTGCGCAAGGCGGCGGGCAGCGTCCGAACCTGATCGGCGATCCGGTCCTCGCCGATGGCGAACGCACGCTGACGCGCTGGTTTAACACGGCGGCCTTTGCCGCGCCCGCCGCGTACACGTTCGGCTCCGCGCCGCGTTCGCTGGGCAGCGTGCGCAGCGACGGCATTTCCGGCATTGATTTTTCGGTCGTCAAGAACACGAAAATTTATGAAAGCGTGGCCCTGCAATTCCGCGCGGAGTTTTTCAACCTGACGAACACCGCGCGCTTTGCCCCGCCGAACGCGGCTTTCGGCAGCGCCCAGTTCGGACAGGTCAGCGCGCAATCGAACCAGCCGCGCGTTGTGCAATTCGCGCTGAAATTGATTTACTAACCCACAGCATTTCCCAGACAGGAAAAGATAGCGAATTTCAAATGAATGCGACTCAACGCAAAGACGCAAAGGGACAAAGACGCAAAAGAGGAAACCCGGGGAGAACTGTTTCCGCAGACTTAATTGATCCTTTGTGTCTTTGCGTCCTTGCGTTGAAGCTGGTCTCCTTCATGTGAGACTCGCTATATTTGAGATCTTGTTCTGCATTTTTCTGCCTGCCATTTTCCTGCCGAGATACCGGTTTTGCTATGAAAATACTTGTCTCAATTTGCGCTTTGGCTCTGCTCCTGAGCGCCGCCACGACGCTGGCGCAACCTGCGCGCAAACCCAACATCATCGTCATCCTCGCGGATGATCTGGGATATGGCGACCTGTCGGGGTACGGAGCCAAAGATGTCAAAACGCCGCACCTGGACGCCCTGGCCGCTGCGGGCATGAAATTCACGCGGTTTTATGCCAATTCGCCTGTCTGTTCCCCAACGCGAGCCGCGCTGATGACGGGACGCTATCCTGATCTGGTCGGCGTTCCCGGCGTGATTCGGACGCACGCGGACAACAACTGGGGCGCGCTGTCGCCGCAGGCGCGGCTGTTGCCTGCGCTGCTCAAGCAGGGCGGGTATCACACGGGAATCGTGGGCAAATGGCATTTGGGGCTGACTTCGCCGGACACGCCGACCGAACGCGGCTTCGATTTCTTTCACGGCTTTCTGGGCGACATGATGGACGATTATTACCATCACCGCCGCCACGACAATAACTATATGCGGCGCAACCTGCGGACGATTGATCCGGCAGGTCACGCGACCGATTTGTTTTCGCAATGGGCGATTGATTATCTGGCTGAACGGCGTGCCAAGCCGCAGCCGTTTTTCCTTTATCTGGCCTACAACGCGCCGCACGATCCGATTCAACCGCCCAAAGAATCATTGGACAAAGTGAAGCGGCGCGAAGCCGGCATCACCGACCAGCGGGCGAAGCTGGTGGCGCTGATCGAACACATGGATGACGGCATCGGGCGCGTCCTGGCCGCCCTGAAAGCCAACGGACAGGAGCAAAACACGCTGGTCGTTTTCACCAGCGACAACGGCGGCCAGCTCAGCCTGGGCGCGAACTGCGGCGATTTGCGCGGCGGCAAGCAGGATTTATATGAAGGCGGCATCCGTGTGCCGATGTTTGCGCGCTGGCCGGAGCGCATTCCGCAAGGCGCGCGTTCGGAGCGCGTCGCCCTGGCGATGGATCTGCTGCCGACGCTGTGCGAAGCGGCGGCGGTTCCCGTCCGGCACGAGATTGACGGCGCTTCGATCCTGCCTGCATTATTCGGACAAAATCAGCCTGTGGTCGAACGCGATTTATTCTGGATGCGGCGTGAAGGCGGCGCGAAATATCAGGGACAGGATTACTATGCCGTGCGGCGCGGAGAGTGGAAGCTGGTTCACAATTCTCCGTTCGAGCCGTTGCAGCTTTTCAATCTGGCCGCCGACCCGCTGGAACAACGCGATCTGGCGCGGCAGGAAACCAAAATCTTTCAGGACCTGGCCGCCGCGTTGCGCAAACAATTACAACGAGCCGGCGCTGTGCCGTGGCAAAAGACCAAACGAATGACCAAATGAGGATGAAAGAGGCTTCCTTGTTATGCAAAACACAAAATCTATGAAAACACTCGCAAAGCTCCTGTTGTTCTGTCTTGTTTGTGCCCTGGCGGCCAACCCCGGCGGTGCGCAATCCAGGCAGCGTCCGCAAAACTTTGTCGTGATTTTCTGCGACGATCTGGGCTATGGCGATTTGGGCAGCTTCGGCAATCCGACCATTCGCACGCCGCATCTGGATCGCATGGCGGCGGAAGGCCAGCGCTGGACAAGCTTTTATGCGGCGGATTCGGTTTGCACGCCCAGCCGTTCGGCGTTGCTGACCGGACGTTTGCCGATTCGCACCGGGATGTTTTCGGACACCAATCGCGTCTTGTTTCCCAATTCGACCGGCGGTCTGCCCGCCAGCGAAATCACAATTGCCGAATTGCTGAAAACGCGCAGTTACGCGACGGCGGCGATTGGCAAATGGCATCTGGGCTGGCAGCCGGAATACCTGCCGATGAAACAGGGCTTCGATTCGTACTTCGGCATTCCGTACTCGAACGACATGGACGCCGTCGTCAAATTCAGTTCGCGGGCGGAATACCATGCCTTCATGAAAAATCCGAAGCGCGAATACTGGAACGTGCCGCTGCAACGCAACGAAGAAATCCTGGAACGTCCCGCCGATCAAACGACGATCACGAAACGCTACACCGACGAAGCCATCAAGTTCATCAGCGCGAACAAAAGCAAACCATTTTTTCTGTACCTCGCGCATTCGATGCCCCACATGCCGCTGTTCCGCTCGAAGGATTTCGAGAACAAAAGCGCGCGCGGGCTGTATGGCGACGTGATCGAAGAGCTGGATGCCAACGTGGGCCGGTTGCTCGACACGCTGCGGCAATTGAAACTCGACCGCAACACGCTGGTTGTGTTTACCAGCGACAACGGCCCATGGGCATTGTTTGATGAACAGGGCGGTTCGGCAGGCTTGCTGCGCGGGGCGAAAGGCGGCACGTATGAGGGCGGGATGCGCGAACCGACGATTTTCTGGCAACCGGGCACGATCAAACCCGGCGTCGTCACTGACCTGGGCGCAACGCTGGATTTGCTGCCGACGTTCTGCAATCTGGCGGGCGTGCCAGCGCCGGCGGATCGCGTGCTGGACGGCTACGATTTGACGGCTGTGCTGCACGGCAAAGGCCGCAGCCCGCGCCAGATGATGCCGTATTGGCGCGGCTCGAAACTCTATGCCCTGCGGCACGGTTCGTTCAAAGCGCATTTCATCACGAAATCGGAATACGGCGGCGAACCGGAAGTCACACACGCGACGCCGGAGTTGTACAACCTGGATATTGACCCGTCGGAAAAATGGAATGTGGCGGCGAAACATCCCGAAGTCATCGCCGAAATTCGCCGCCTCGCCGAAGCGCACAGGAAAGCGATTCCACCGGTCGAAAACCAACTTGATAAACGCATCGCCGCACCCACTGGAAAATAATCATGAAATTACTCGTAGGCGCCATTCTTGTCTTGTCGTTCGCCCTTCAGTTTTCCGCTTTTGCCCAAAGCGCGCGGCAGCCAAACGTGGTTTTTATTCTGGCGGACGATCTGGGCTACGGCGATTTGGGCTGTTATAACCCGCAATCCAAAATCCCTACGCCGCGTCTGGATGAACTGGCCCGGCAAGGCGTGCGTTTGACCGACGCCCATTCCCCTTCGGCGGTTTGCACACCGACGCGCTATAGCTTGCTGACCGGACGTTATCCATGGCGTTCGAGTTTGAAAAGGGGAGTGCTGGGGCCTTACAGCCCGCCGCTGATCGAAGCCGATCGCCTGACCTTGCCTGCGATGCTCAAGCAGCAGGGATACGCCACGGCGATTGTCGGTAAATGGCATCTGGGTTGGGACTGGCCAACCAAGGATGGCAAAGCGGCGGTGGTGAATGCCGAAAGCCTGGACAATGTGGATTACACGCGTCCGGTTGCCAATGGGCCGCTGACACGCGGTTTCGATTATTATTTCGGCACCGATGTACCCAATTACCCGCCGTATGTTTTCATCGAAAACGACCGCACGCTGGGCGTTCCGGCTGAAGCTGCGCCGATGATCAACGGCGCGATCAATCGCAAAGGGCCGATGGTCAAAGGTTGGGAGCCGGTGAAAATCCTGCCCGCCTTGACCGAAAACGCCGTCCGTTACATCGAATCGCGCGCCGGAAAAAAACAGCCGTTCTTTTTCTATTTCGCGCTGACTTCGCCGCATTATCCGGTGGTGCCTTCGCCGGAATTCGACGGCAAAAGCCAGGCCGGTGTCTATGGTGATTTCGTCGCGCAAACCGATGCCGCCGTCGGCGCGGTGCTTGACGCGCTCAAACGCAATGGCCTGGATAAAAACACGCTGGTCATTTTCACCAGCGACAACGGGCCGGAAGTTGTCGAATTGGCAGTTGGCGCGTATGAGCGGCTGCGCCAGTCGCAGCACGCCAGCATGCTCAACTGGCGCGGCGTCAAACGCGATGGATGGGAAGGCGGTCATCGCGTGCCTTTCATCGCTCGCTGGCCGGGACGGATCGCCGCCGGCCGCACCAGCGACGCCTTGATCGGGCACGTAGACGTAATGGCAACGCTGGCGAGTTTGACCAAATTCAAATTGCCGGAATCCGCCGCGCCGGACAGCTATGATCAAACGCCCGCGCTGTTGGGCAAGAGGGGCAAAAAGCCTGTGCGCGAAGCGCTGGTGTATCACCAGATCAACGGGCATCTGGCCTTGCGCAAAGGCGATTGGGTTTTGGTGGATTCCCCCACCTGCGGCGACGGCAACAAAGAACCGGAATGGTTCCGGCGTGAACGCGGCGCACACGACTGCGCGGGGGCAGGCGCGCTTTACAACCTGCGGAATGATCCGGCGCAAACCAAAAATCTTTTCGACTCGCAATCCGCCACGGTGCGTGAATTGAAAGCCTTACTCGATCAATATCGGCAAAACGAACGCACGGCCCCGCGAAACACACGTTGACATGATGAAAAACACTTTTACTTCGCTCTTGCTTTTGTTCTTCCTGGCTTCGGTGTCGCAAGCGCAGGCCACGCGCAAGCCTAATGTCGTCTTCATTCTGGTGGATGACATGGGCTATGCCGATCTGAGCAGTTTCGGTTCCAAAGACATTCGCACGCCGAACATTGACCGGCTCGCCAAAGAAGGCGTCAAGCTGACGCAAGCCTATTCCAACGGCCCGGTCTGCACGCCGACGCGCGCCGCGTTCATCACCGGGCGTTATCAGCAACGCGCCGGGTTGGAATGGGCGCTGACGCCTGACATGAAGGATGCGGGGTTGCCGGCAGAAGAGGGTTCGATCGCGCGGATGCTGAAAAACAACGGCTACGCCACGGCGCTGATGGGCAAATGGCATCTTGGTTCCGAACCGGAATTTCTGCCCGCCCGGCACGGCTTCGATGAGTATTTCGGCATCATCGGCGGCAATGCCGATATGTATTCCCATCGCAATTCGCCGGGCGAAAACGTGCTTTATGAAGGAGAAAAAACGACCGAAGTCACAGGCTATCTGACCGAACATCTGGAACGGCGTTCGGTGGACTTCATTAAGCGCCAAAAAGACAAACCGTTCTTTTTGTATCTCGCCTTCAACGCCGTGCATTGGCCGTTCCAGCGACCGAATCGTCCCGACACGGTGCGCACGCGCGAAACCTGGTTTGACGGCACGCGCGCCGATTACGTCGAGATGATGCACAGCGTGGACCGCGCCGTTGGGCAAGTTCTGAGCACACTTGATCAGCAGGGCATTGCCAAAGAAACGCTCGTCATTTTCACCAGCGACAACGGCGGCGAACGCTTGTCAGACAATGGCCCGTACTTCAATACGAAAGGCACGCTTTGGGAAGGCGGCATCCACGTACCCGGCCTGGCGCGTTGGCCTGCCGCGCTACCGAAAGGCAAAGTATCGAACCAGGTCGCCGTCACGATGGATTGGACCGCGACGATTCTTGCCGCCGCAGGCGTCAAGCCGGATCGCCAACTCGACGGCATTAACCTGTTGCCGATGCTGCAAGGCAAACAGCCGGAACAGGAGCGCACGCTGTGCTGGCGCATTGATCGCGCGGGGTTTCGGCAACAGGCGATTCGCTCCGGCAAGTGGAAACTGGTGACGCAACCGACCAGCGTTGGGTTATTGCTCTTTGATCTTGACCACGATCCTGGCGAGCGGCGCAATTTGTTTTACGAACATCAGGAGAAAGTTGTGGAATTGCGGGCAAAGCTGGCGGAATGGGACAGGGAAATGAACCAAAGCAAGCCGCGTTTCAGCGTCAAATAGCGATGCCTTTCGCACCAAGTGAGGACAGGCTGAAGCCCCATGAGGATAAGTTAGTCGAAGTGGAGCATCTTCATTCTCAATTCTTCACTTTTCCTTTTCCCTTGTTGAGCAGAAAAGACGCCTTGTTTACCTGTCCAACAATGAAAAATGGAGAAGGCTGAATGGAAAATATTGCGGCTTCGCAGCTAAACTTAACCTCATTGGGCTGACGTCTGTTCCACGTTTTCCAGGAGACCTTTATGAAGCACCACCATCTCGTTCGCACATTTATTCTTGCCTTGCTGTTTTCCGTCACGGCGTTGACCGCGCTCAGTCAAACCGCGCAAGTGACCGGGCGGGTCAGCGATTCTTCGGGCGCGGTCGTGCCGGGCGCGCAGGTCACCGTGACCAATCAAAACACCGGCCTGAACCGGGAATCGGTGACTAACAACGAAGGCAATTACACCGTCCCGCTGTTGCAGCCGGGCGAATATCGCATTGCCGTAAAAAAGGACGGATTCAAGCCCGTCGTTCGTCAGGGCGTCGTTCTGAATGTGGAGCAGGTGGCGCGCCTGGATTTTTCACTGGAAGCCGGTGCGGTTACCGAAACTGTCACCATCACCAGCGATGCGCCGCTGCTGAACCGCGAAACGACTTCCGTCGGGCAGGTGGTGGACAACAAAACCATCGTTACCCTGCCGCTGAACGGGCGGAACTATTCGCAACTGGTTGCGCTGATGCCCGGCGCGACGCCCAACCAAGGTTCGCGCGCGACGGACGGCGTCAGTCTGAATGGCAACCGCACCTTTCAGAACACCTATCTGATTGACGGCGTGGACAACAACAATTACATCCTGGGCGTGGACACCAATTCGACGCAGGCGCTGCGGCCTTCGGTGGATGCGATTCAGGAATTCAAGGTGGAGAGCGCGAATTACAGCGCCGAATATGGCCGTTCGGCGGGCGGCATTATCAGCCTGGCCATCAAATCCGGCACGAACGAATTTCACGGCTCGGCCTTCGAGTTTTTGCGCAACGACAAGCTGGACGCCAACAACTGGTTTTCCAACCGCGCCAATCTGACGCGCCCGCCGCTGCGGTACAACCAGTTTGGCGGAACTTTCGGCGGTCCCATCTGGCGCAACAAAAGCTTCTTTTTTGCCAGCTATCAGGGAACGCGCGACAAACGGGCGCGGACTTCGACGACGACGGTGCCGACGGCGGAAATGATTCGTGGCAATTTCGGTTCGATCAACATTTACGATCCGGCCAATGTGGTGAGTGGTGCGCGCGTGCAGTTCGCGAACAACATCATTCCCGAAGCGCGCATGGACGCGGTTGGACGGCGGCTGGCAGCGCTTTACCCCGCGCCGAATCAGGCGGGCACGGTCAACAATTACGTTGCGAATGTGCCGACCACCGATTCCGCCGATCAACTGGATGTGCGCGGCGATCATTCCTTCGGCGCGTCCGACACCATGTTCGTGCGCTTCAGTTGGTCGGATCGCGAAATCACGCAGGGCGGATTTTTCGCCGCACCAGGCAATGGCGGCAATGGTTTTGCCGATTTTCCGTTGAAACAATTGCCAAAAGCGTGGTCCATCGCGGGCGGCGAAACGCACATCTTTTCGACCACGCTGGTCAACGAATTGCGCATCGGCTTTACGCGGAACAAATCCGATCAGCTCAGCCCGGCGGAACAGTCGCTCTACGATCAGTTCGGCATCCGGGGTATTCCGCAGATTGAAGGGCTGACCGGACTGCCGACCTTCACGGTGACGAACTTTTCCACGCTCGGCGACCGCACTTTCGCGCCGAATCCGAAGCGCGTCGGCGTATTTCAATTGACCGACAACCTTTCGTGGACGCGCGGCAATCACTCCATCAAATTCGGCGGCGATATGCGGTTGCGCAGCAATTTCGCGGGGACTTCCAACATCGCGCGCGGCAGCTTCACGTTTAACGGGCAGTTCACTTCTCGCGTGCCGGGCACGGGCAGCGGTTCGCCCATTGCGGACTTGCTGCTGGGGCTGACCAGTTCGGCGCAGCTTTCGACCTTGCTGACGGGCGATTTTCGCGATCATTACTATGGGTTTTACGGCAACGACACCTGGCGCGTAACGCCGAAACTGACCTTGAATCTGGGCTTGCGCTACGAACTGCAAACGCCTATGTGGGAAGCCGACAATCGCATGGCCAACTTCGATCTGAATCCCGGCAGCCCGACTTACGGCACGCCGGTCAACGCCAAGGACGGCGGCATTCGCGAGCGCAGCTTTTCCAATCTGGATAAAAACAACTTCGCGCCGCGCGTGGGATTTTCCTACGCGGTGGATCAGAAAACCGTTGTGCGCGGTTCGTTCGGCGTGTTTTACGGCGGGCTGGGATTCCAGGCGATTGCGCAACTGGGCGCGGCGAATCTGCCCTTTTCGGTCAGCATCACGGATGTCTCCGCGACAACTTCGGCGACTTCGCGCGTGCCGCTGGCGGGCGGTTTCCCGGCGGGGTTCCTTGATCCGGTTCGCGCGGTCAATCCGTCGGCGGTCAGCTTCCCGGAAGACTTTCCGATCTCGGAAATCTACCAATGGAATCTGAACGTGCAGCGTGAACTCTTCGGGCAGACCGTGTTCTCGGTGGCCTACGTCGGTTCGAGTTCGGCCTATTTGCGCGGCTTCAACGATCTGAACGCGCCGCCGCCGGGCGCGGGCGCGATCAATCCGCGCAGGGCGTTTCCCACCTTTGGCGGGATCACTTATTCCTCGCCGTTCGCGCATTCCAGCTATCATTCCCTGCAGGCCAAGGCCGAGCGCCGTTTCAGCAATGGGTTTTCACTGCTGTCGGCCTACACCTGGAGCCATACGATTGATAATTCGGTGGATGGCGAAGACACCGGCAACGGCGCGGTCATGCCGCAAGACCCGCGCAACACCAACGCCGAAAAGGCTTCGTCCAGCATTGACCTGCGCCATCGCTGGGTGACCAGCGCGATTTACGATCTGCCGTTCGGCGGCAAGGGGGGCTGGCTGAGTCAGAACGCGGTCACGCGGGCAGTGTTCGGCGGCTGGCAATTGGGTGGAATCTTCAACGTTCAAACCGGGTTTCCATTGACGCCGACCGTTGCGCCGAATCCCGCCAATACGACCACGCCCGCGCGGCCAAACCAGTTGCGCGATGGCAATCTGTCGCGCGACGAACGCTCGGTGGATCGCTGGTATGACCCAACGGCCTTCGCTCCGGCGGCGCAATTCACGTTCGGGAATTCGGCGCGCAACGTGCTGCGCGCGCCGGGCCTCGCGAACCTGGATTTGCTGATCGCCCGCAATTTTCAGATTACCGAACGCTTCCGGCTGGAATTCCGCAGCGAGCTGTACAACGCGACCAATTCGGTGCATTTCGGCAGGCCGAACGTGCAGGTCAACGCCGCACAGGCGGGCCGCATCACGACCACGCAGGTTCCGAACCGGCAGGTGCAATTCGGCCTGCGGCTGGTGTTTTAACTCCACGATTGGAATCTCAAGGCAATCACCATGATCAAACCATCCTTCATCGCCTTAATCTTATTGGCTGTGATCGCCGCGCCCTGGCAGCAAACCGCCGCGCAGCGCACACCCGCGCGGCGGATGAATGTGCTGTTTATCGCTTCGGATGACCTGAACAACCACATTGGCGCGTACGGGCATTCGCTGGTCAAAACGCCGAACCTGGACCGGTTGGCGCGGCGGGGCAGAATCTTCAACAACGCCTACACGCAGTTTCCCTTGTGCAGCCCCAGCCGCAGCAGCCTGATGACGGGACGGCGGCCCGATGCAACCAGGGTCTACGACCTGACCACGCACTTTCGCGCGGCCTTGCCCAATGCCGTGACGCTGCCGCAGATGTTTCGCCGCAACGGCTACGTGGCGGCGCGCGTCGGCAAGATTTATCACTTCGGCGTGCCGGGCGGTATCGGCACCAGCGGGCTGGACGATCCGCCGTCGTGGGACAAATTCGTCAATCCGCGCGGGCGCGACAAGGACGAGGAAGGGTTGCTGCGCAACCTGACGCCGCAGCGCGGGCTGGGCAGCTCCTTGTCCTACCTGGCGGCGGAAGGCACGGACGAAGAACAGACCGACGGCATCGTTGCGACCGAAACCATCCGCCTGCTGGAAGATCACCGCGACAAACCGTTTTTCATCGCCGCCGGGTTTTACCGCCCGCACTGCCCGTACATTGCGCCGAAGAAATACTTCGATCTTTACCCGCTGGACAAAATCGTGTTGCCCAACGAGCCGCCCGATCATTTGAAGAGCGTGCCGGACGCCGCGATCACGACAAAGCCGCTGTACTGGGGGACGAGCGAGCAGCAGCGCCGGGAAGTCATTCAGGCGTATTACGCTTCGATCACATTTATGGATGCGCAGGTCGGGCGGGTGCTGGATGCGCTGGAACGGCTGAAACTGGCGGACAACACCGTCGTCGTGTTCTGGAGCGATCACGGATATTTGCTGACCGAGCATGGGCAGTGGATGAAGCAAAGCCTGTTTGAGGAATCGGCGCGCGTGCCGATGATCATCGCCTCGCCTAACGCGAAAGCCAAGGGCCGCGCGACTGCGCGCCCGGTCGAATTGCTGGACATTTATCCGACGCTGGCGGATTTGTGCGGCCTCCCGGCGCCTGCGGGACTGGAGGGGCGCAGCCTGCGTCCCTTGCTCGACAATCCGCTGGCGAAGTGGGACAAAGCCGCCTACACACAGGTTGAGCGCGGTCCGCAGGGACAACGATTTATGGGGCGCAGCGTCCGCACGGAGCGATGGCGTTACACCGAATGGGATAATGAAGGCAAACAGGGCGTGGAACTGTACGATCACGCCAATGATCCGCGCGAATACCGCAACCTGGCCGGCGACCCGAAATTCGCCGCCACGGTCGCCGAAATGAAACAGCGTTTGCACCGGCAAAAATAAAACGGCACTACTGAGATTTTTGTGGGTAAGAAATGCTTGTTTCATCGCAAAGGATCAAAGGGACAAAGGAACAAAGGGTTTGAAGGGAAGAAAATGTTCACAAGCTTTGTTCCTTTGGTCCTTTGTCCCTTTGGGTTGAAGCTGATGACCCATTGAAATTCCCGTCGTGCCAATAAAACCGATCACCAGACTGACCATGAAAACATCAACCAGGCAGACCTTATCTCTTCTTTTTGCGCTCGTGTTCCTGCTGGGAGCGGGGTTTCTTCAAGCCCGGGCGCAATCGCCGCGCAATTTGCGGCTGCCGCGCATTCCCAAAGCCAAACCGCGCAACATCATCTTTCTGCTGACGGACGATCATCGCTATGACGCGCTCGGCTTTCTGAAAGGCCAGCCGTTTATCGAAACGCCGAACATGGACGCGCTGGCGCGCAACGGCGTGTATCTGAAAAACGCCTTTGTCACGACGGCGCTGTGTTCACCTTCGCGCGCTTCGATTCTGACCGGCTTGTACGCGCATCAGCACCGCGTGGTGGACAACAACAACCCCGTGCCGGACGATCTGGTGTTCTTTCCGCAATACCTGCAAAAAGCCGGCTACGAAACGGCGATGATCGGCAAATGGCACATGGGCGGCGAAAAAGACGACCCGCAGCGCGGTTTCAATCACTGGGTCAGTTTCAAAGGGCAGGGAACCTATTTGCCGAATCCCAACGGCTTCAATGTGGACGGCAGGAAAGTGCCGCAAAAGGGTTACATCACGGACGAATTGACCGATTACGCGATTAACTGGCTCAACAGCCGCAAAGGCGACAAGCCGTTCATGCTCTACCTGTCGCACAAGGGCGTGCATGCCGATTTCGTTCCCGCCGACCGGCACAAGGGCCGGTACAAGGGCAAAACCTTTGTCGAACCGCGCACGCAGAATCCGGCCAATGTCAAAGACGCCCCGGCCTGGGTGCGCAATCAGCGCAACAGTTGGCACGGCGTGGATTTCCCGTATCACAGCGACCTCGACATCGCCGAATACTACAAACAATACGCGGAAACGCTGCTGGGCGTGGATGACAGCGTCGGGCGGGTGATGGCCTGGCTGAAGGAAAAAGGGCTGCTGGATTCAACGCTGGTGATTTACATGGGCGACAACGGCTTTGCCTTCGGCGAACACGGCCTGATTGACAAGCGCACGGCGTATGAAGAATCCATGCGTGTGCCGATGCTGATGCAATGCCCGGAACTGTTCAAAGCCGGAACCACCGTCGAACAGGTCGTCGCCAATATAGACATCGCGCCGACCCTGCTGGAAGCCGCCGGATTGCAAGCGCCGAAATCTCTGGCCGGAAAAAGTTTCATTTCCCTGGCGCAGGGCAAAACGACGCAATGGCGTGATTCGCTGCTGTATGAATATTACTGGGAGCGGAATTTTCCGCAGACGCCGACCGTGCATGCCCTGCGCGGCAGCCGCTACAAATACATTCACTTCCACGGCATCTGGGACACGGACGAACTGTACGATTTGCAGGCCGATCCGCTGGAAGCTGTCAACCTGATTTTCAGCGAAGCGCATCAGGCGACGGTCAAACAGATGAATCAGCAGTTGTTCGACACGCTCAAGGCGAGCGCGGGAATGTACATTCCGCTTTATCCGGATCGCGGCGCTTCCAGCCGGTTGCGGCGCAAGGGCGGTTCATCCACTGCCGACTTTCCGCCGCAATTCATCCGCGACAAAGGCATCGCCAATCCGCAGCACAAATAAGTTTACGGCGCGAAGTAGCCCGACACATCCACGATGTAATCGCTGGTGAACTGCGTCAGAATCTTGAATGTCCCGTCCGCCGGACTCAGCCCCACGTAGTAATGCCGGTTGTAGCCGAAGACCACCGGGAACGGATAGTTCGTTGTCGCCACCGTCGGCGCGATTCCCACGTTGCCGGGGAAGAACGTGCCGAAGCCCGCGCCCACCGGATTGATCGCCGTCACGTTGCCGACAATCGCCTGCGAAGTGTTCGGAATCGTGATCGGTTGATCCGAACAGGTTCCCCAGACCTGTTGCGTGCGGATGCCGCCCACGCCGCCCGCAATCGGCGCCTGCGGTTTGTAACAGCCCACCAGCGGGAAGCCGGGAATGTTTCGCGTTTCCAGCAACCGCATCGGCGTCGGCAGGGGGTTAAACAGCAATCCCGCTCCGTTCGCATCGTTCGGGCTGGCGCTGTAATACCCTGAAATGTCTATCACCAGATGCGTCGTCGAAAAGGTGAACACCTTGAACTTGCCGTCGGCTCCCAACTTCACCGCGAACGGCCCGTTGATGATGTCGTTGTTTCCGTAGTTGGAACTGGCGACGGTCGGGCGCGTGGCGTCGCTCGGATAGATCGTCAGGTAGCCGAAGCCGAGGGGCGCGTTTGGAAAGACCGTCGTCGCGTTGCCGATCAGCACCACGGCATCGCCGGGAATGGAGTTGCAAGGGCTGGGCAATCCCGCGCCGCGTCCGTCCACAATCAAATCGAGTGCCGGATCGGCGTTCGGATTGTTGGTTCCCTGTAGTTGCTGGGAACCGTTCAGGAAACAGCCGGTTTGTCCGGGGAAGGTTTGCACCAATCGAACGGGGGAGGGCAGCGGATGATAGTAAAGCCCGCCCGCTCCCGGCGGGGCGTAATAACCGGTCAGGTCAATGATGACCTGCGTGGCCGCGCTGGTGAAAATCTTGAACGCGCCATCGGCTCCCAGTCCGACGGTGAAGAAGTTGTTGGTGACCTCTCCCGCCGTAAAGTTGGAGTTGGCGACGGTCGGTTGGGTGACGTTGCTGGGGAACAGCGTCAGGAAGCCCGGCCCCGACGGAACCACGGTGATATTGCCGATGATGGCCGTGGCATTGGCCGGAATGGTCGAACACGCCGTGCGGGCATTTTCCGTCCGGGTGGAACCGGCGGCCAGAGCGCCGACATTGGTGACGCAGCCGCTGGGAACATTGCGCGTATCCAGCAGGCGCACCGGCGCAGGCAGCGGATAGAACTGCAAACCCGGATTGGCCGTGATTGTCAGCGAGTAGGCCTGCTCGCCAAAACAGGCGTTAATGTCCGTCGCCCGCACGGTGAAATTGAACAACCCGGCGGCGGTCGGCACGCCCGACAGCAATCCGCCCGCGGTCAGCGTCAAGCCCGCCGGTAATGTGCCCGCGCTGACGGTGAAGCTGTATGGCGAATCGCCGCCGCTGGCCGCGATTGTCTGGCTGTAAAAGCTAAAGCTGGCGATTGCGGGCAACGATGCAGGCGTAACAGAGATTGTTTGGCAGGCGCCGATTGTCAGCGTATAAACCTTCGTGCCGGTGCAGCCGGTGGCGTCCGTGACCATCACGGTGAAGTTGAAACTGCCCGCTTGAACCGGCGCGCCGGAAATCACTCCCGCTACAGAAAGCGCCAGATTGGGCGGCAGGGCGCCACTGATGATCGTGAAGCTATACGTTCCGGCTCCGCCAGAGCCTGCCAACGCCTGATTGTAAGCCGTGCTGATCGTGCCGTCCGGAAGTGTTTCCGGGCCGATGCCCAGTGCCGGGCAAATCACATTGCTATCATCCACCCGCATCACAAACGCATCCGACGCTCCGCCAAAGCTCAAGCCAGGGCCAATCATTGTCGGAAAGCTTGTCTCCGACGTGCTGCGCCCGGTGACATACACCTGCCGCAAGCCCAGGACAGCCGTTCCAAAACCTTCTTCCAGTTCGTTGCCACCTAGATACCCGGCATAGCTGAGCGCGCTGCCCGCCGGATTGACCTTTGCAATAAAGCCGTCCGAAGCGCCGTTCAAGGTCAGATCGAAGGCATTTGATTTCGGAAACGAAGCCTCGCCGGAAGTCGTTCGCCCGGTGACGTGGGCGTTGCCCACACTGTCCACCGCAATGCCGAAGCCTTCGTCATCGCCATCGCCGCCGATGTACCCGGCATAACTCAAGGCCGAACCCGCCGGATTGATCTTCGCCACGAACGCGTCCATCCCGCCGTTGAAGATCAAATCAGGCCCAACGAGTTTGGGGAATGTCGCCTCGGTCGAAGTAGTCCGCCCCGTCAGGTACGCATTCCCCGCGCCGTCCACCGCAATGCCATAGGCTTCGTCAATCCCGCTGCCGCCGAGAAAGCCGGAGTAACTGATCGCCGAACCGGTCGAATTGATCTTGGTGACAAAAGCATCCGTCCCGCCGTTGAAACCCGGATTGAGCGCACCCACCATCGGGAAGCTGCTTTCCGTCGAAGTCGTCAGTCCCGCCACATAAGCATTACCGCCCGCATCCACTGCAATGCCGCGCCCTTGATCATCTCCGCTGCCGCCCAGATAACCCGCATACTCCAGCCCTGAACCATCGGCTTTGACGCGCGCGACAAAAGCATCCACCGCGCCGTTGAAGAGCAGCCCCGGCCCGACCAGCTTCGGGAAGGTCGTTTCGGTCGAAGCCGTCAACCCCGTCACATAAGCCCTGCCGCTTCCATCAACGGCAATCCCCAACCCTTCATCTTCGTCATCGCCGCCAAGGTAGCCGCAATAACCGAGCGCCGTTCCCGTTGAATTCACCTTTGCCACGAAGGCATCAATCGCGCCGCCAAACGCCGCACCAAGCGCGCCCAGCACCGGAAAGGTCGCCGCCGTCGAATTCGTCCATCCCGTCACATAAGCATTGCCGCTGGCGTCAATCGCGATGCTGTGCCCCGCGTCATCGCCGTCGCCGCCGATGTATCCGGCATAAATCAACCCCGAACCATCGGCCTTGATCTTGGCGACGAAAGCATCCGTCCGCCCGTTGTAAGTCAAATCCGGTCCGGCAGTTTCCGGGAACGTCGCCTGCGCCGAAGTCGTCACGCCGGTGACATAGGCATTGCCCGCGCTATCCACCGCGATGCCGTGCCCTTCGTCATCGCCGCCGCCGCCGATGAAACCGGAATAAACCAGAATCGCCGGATCAATCACCAGCGTCTTGCGCCGGTCGTACTTGCCCACCTTGAAGCCGTAGGCTTGAGAACCATCCGCCGCGCGTTCAGCAACAACGAACTCCGTTTTGACCTGTTTGCCTTTGCCTTGGTTCGTGTGAAAAATCAATTTCCCGGCGTAGGACAAGATGTCATCTTGTCCTACGCCGGGAAATTGATTTTTCACATCCCCTTGGTATGAAGTTGGTTTGTCATCTTGAATCACGCCAAATGGAGTCGAAATTTCCAGTTGCCCTTGCGCATTGACGGCCAGCGGCGCACTTGTCCCGCGATAGGCGAGTTTGATTTGCCGTGGGTCGGCCCCGGGTTTGACGATGAATTCGTACTTCAGGCGGTTGGTTGTTCCGCTGTACACCAGATCAATGCCCGGCCACAGGTCGGGATAAACAATCGCCGCGTAGGTCTGAATTCCAGTGCGCCAGTTTTGGGGCAGCCCGTTGAAATAGTTCACCCGGGCTTGCGCCGGATTCCTGCCCTCTGGCCGCCCCGCCAAATTGGCATTGACGAAATCCAGCTTCAGCGCCCACCGCTGACGAGTTACGTCCGCGCCGGAAGGTGCCGAAACGGGATTGGCGTTTGTCCGATGGAAAGCCATTGTCAGCCCTTGCGCGGTGAACCAGGCCGTCGTGTCACGCCCTTGCAGCAGGAAAGCCGCGCGCGCATCGGCTTGCCCGCGATTTTCGATGAACGCGAGCGGCATGCCTCGTAAGGCTTGCGGTGCAGCCGGACGCTTGGCGGAATCGAGCAGCGGCGGAGCAAAAGACCTGCTTGCTTGAGGGGAATGGTGCTGCGGCGTCATCGGATTGTTAGCCGTGCGCCGATTGGCCGCTGCCTGTCCACGCATCGGACGAGCGGCCCAATAGATCGCCAATCCGATTGCCGCCGCCAGCAAGAAAGCACCGAGGATATTGATCAAGGCTGATTTGTTTCTCATTGGTCTACCACTCCCATTTTCATCTCAAGGTTAAATTCCACACCGAACTGCCACGTTTATATTCACACCCAACCATGTGTATAATGCGACTCATCCGATTGCAGGAGTAATCCAGATGAGTCAAAGCTTACAACAGATGATCAAGGCTGCCCGGCAGCTTCCGCCCATTGAGCAGCAGCGCTTGGCCGAAGCCATCCTGTCCGACCTCAATCAGAGCAAAACGATGACTGCCGAACAGACGACCGCCGTGGCAGTGGTCGAAGAACTCTTTGGCGCGATCAAAGGCCTGGATCGCGATACATTGATCTGGCTGGCCGAAGACGAGGAATTGTGTGGATATTAACTCGCTTCCGGCTGGCGCGGTTGTTCTGGTTGACGCCAACATCTTCATTTATTACCTCGGTGGCTTGTCGGCGGACTGCAAAGCGTTTTTGCGCCGCGTCGCCCTCCGGGAAGTCACCGCACACATCACAACTACGATCATTGCTGAAATACTCCATCGCAGGATGATGGCGGAGGCGATTACCAAAAAATTGATCTCGCCGGGCCAGCCCTTGAAAAAGCTCAAAGCCAATCCGGCTGTCATCACCTCACTCTCCGATTACATCACCGAAGTTGAGAAACTGCTCTTGCTCCCGTTCCGCCTTGCCGAAATTACCATTGCCGACCTCGCCGCCAGCCACGCGCTACGTCAGACACATGGTCTCTTCGTCAACGATTCACTCAATCTCGCTTGCGCACTGCGCTTGGGCGTCACGGATATCCTGACCCACGATGCGGATTTCAACCGTGTGCCTTCAGTCAACCTTTGGGAGCCAACAGACATTTGATCAGTCTGCTGTTGCTTCACGACCAGTATTGCGATGTGTTGCTCAATCAGACCGGCATCATCGAAGTCCTTGCCGAAACCACCAAAGAGTACGATCGCGGCGAGAAGTTCTTGCGTTATCAACATTGGAATCCGACGCTCACCGATTACCTGCCGGTATCGCAAACTCAACCCGTCGTCGAACATTTCGTGCGCCAAGCGAACGGCGGCTGGTCGTACCGTGTCTATCGAGAGCTAACCGAACACTTGACGATCCAATCCATCGCCTGCACGTTGCACCTCGCCGAAGTCTACGACCGCATCGAGTTTCCAATGGAAAGCACTGAATCAGTTATTGCCCCCCGTGCAGCCTGATCAAAACGCTTGATCAGTGCGTAAACGCCAACGTTAATACCCGCAGTGAAGTGAGCCGTTGTATCGCTCCCTTGCACCAGAAAGGCGGCGCGCGCATTGGCCTGTCCGCGATTCTCCACGAAGGCGGACGGCGTTTGGGAAAGCGGTGACACACTGGCTTTGGGCTGGCGAGGCGGCGGCGCGTGCGCGGATAGCTTGCGCGTGGCGGCGGCTTGTGCGCTGGGCAATGGGCTGATGTGCTTGGCGCTGCGTGGAATCAAAAGAGTGCTGATCGCAGCAACCAATAACGCGAATAACAAGAAGTTCTTGATTGTTTTGCTTTGCATGGTGTTACTTCCAATATTGGTTGTGGCGATCAACCACCTCTATGGGAGCCAAGCCCATCGGCGTGGCCACCTACCACGACACCGACAAGCCCCGCAGCTTGTCGGACACTAAAAAACTTAGTTGATAGACTACTAATCACCTACATTTAGACATCGCCACAGCCTACGATTGTTTTGAATTCCTAGTAGTCTTCCTAGCTATAAAGGAGCAGGCACTGGTGCTTTAGGAAGAATCGGGATGCAAATTGCAATCAGGTTGAACGTAATAACACCACCGATAACCGTAACTACTACCTTTATAACTTTTTTACAGTTGTCACAGTCCACGCCTCCTGTTCCTCCGCTTCCCCCACCACTGCCCCCACTATTACCGTTACCGCCGTTACCGCCGTTACCGCCACTACCGCCACTACCGCCACCACTGCCACCACTGCCACCACTGCCACCACCAGCGCCGCCATTACCGCCTCCTCCTGGCCCACCTTGGGACTGAGGAGGCGGCTTTGGTTGATTGTCTGGCTTTGTGAAATCTTTCGGCGCGTTCGGCTGGCTTTGTGTATTAGGGTTTGTCGGCAAAGTCTTAGGGTCAGTGGTGCCAATCCCGGTGCCGAATAGCTGAATAATGAGATAATTTCGAGCAATGAACTGGGCACCTGGGCCCAATACCGGTGCCAAACCAAAAGGGTCTGTTGCAATGGTTGGAGCATTGCCTACATAAGCATAAAAATTGCCTCCTCCATCAAATTGAATTGGATCTTCAGAGATAAATCTGCCCAATCCAGTGTCGTAATATCTGGCGCGGTAATTGTAAAGGTTCGCCTCACTATCTAGCTCTCTACCAGTAAAACCGTATCTTGACAATGAATCATTGACGCTGCCTCCAAAAGCTTCATATTGCTTCTGCTCAACCACGCTACCTGTTTGATTCGTTAGTTTACTAAGGCTGCCTAAATGGTCTGACAGAAAGTAGAGATTGCCGCTATCAGCGGTTTGCCTCAACTTGTCATCTATCCCTAAACCATTTAGGTAGTCAACGTGCCCAACGTTACCCAGCGTATCTCGTACTACATCATTACCATCGTAAAGGAAGCTAGTCGTCACCTCCCCTGCTGTACGGCTCTTACGCCGCCCTAATGCATCGTATCCATAATTGATCGTCTGCCCACTGGGTAAGGTAACATTGGTTAATCTACCACGCGCATCCCAATTGTAAGTCGCTGTTATTTGAGCGTCAGCCTTCACCTTGGTTTGCCCCTCATCGTCGAAGTTGTAAGTCGTCTGGCCGAATTGCGGAATCCGGTTAGCGGCATCCGCTGCGATAGCGTTTCTAGCAGACGGCAACTGTGTAGCTGAGGCCAGCGAATTAACTGTCTGAATTTCATCATCAGCGTTGTAACTATATTGGAAATCCTCAATCACTGCGCCAGACGATCCGTTGTGCGTCAAGCGCATGAAACGATTAACAGGGTCGTACTGATAATTAGTGGTAACACCGTTTGGACGCTGCAAACTCTGCACTCGCGAGAGAATATCGTAGGCATAAGTAAACGTTTCGCTACCCTGGTTGATAGTATTGAGCCGCCCGGCTGCATCATACGTGTAATTGACTGCGGGGCGGTCAGCCACAGTCATAGAAGATCGCTGGTTGGCATTGTTATATGTATAGCTGACGATCCCTTCGGAAGTCTGTTCTGACAACAACCGATTTGCATTGTCGTAATTCCAATTGATTGCCCCTCCTTGCGTATCGGTAATTCCAGTCGGGCGTCCGGCTGCGTCATAAATGTAAGAAACATCAGCGTCAACATAATGCGCGGCTACAAGGCGATTCAGTGCGTCATAAGTAAAAACCGTTTTGCGCCCAAGCCGATCTACTCTGGCAGTGATATTGCCAGTTGCGTCGTAGCTGGTGCTTGTCTTAAAGCCCAGTGGATCGGTCTGGCCAACAAGACGGAATAATTCATCATAAGTAAATATTGTCGTCTTGTTTCGTTGATCAGTAATCTCTGTCTGGTAACCAAGACTATCGTATGTGAATCGCGTGGTGCCATTAAGACCGTCTGTTAATACCGTTTGCTGTCCACGCGCATCATAACTGATACTGATCTTGCGCTTCGATGGGCTTATAAGGCTAGTAGCTTGATCGGCAGCATCATATTGAATGCGTAAAGCGCGGTTGAGGGGGTCAATAGTAGCAACCAGAAGATTCCTCTGATTGTATCTGTTTATCCATTGATGATCGAGCGCATCGGTCAAGTTGGTCAGGTTTCCATTACCGTCGTATTCAAAGCGGGTTACTGCATTGTTAGAGGCTTTGTTGGTAAGAGGGCGATCCAAACTGTCATACGACATTTCGGTTCGGCGACCGAGTGGGTCAATCATCGCTGTCATTCGACCGATTAAATCGTACTCTTTCATCCGGCGATGGTTGAGTGCATCAACCATCGCTATAAAGTTACCATTAGTGTCATATTCAAATTGCGTCGCGTGGCCTAGCGCATCCGTGTTACTTGTCTGTTGCCCAAACTGGTCATAACTATAAGCCGTTGTTTGACTCAGCGCATTGGTCATAGAAGTGCGATTGCCCTGTGCGTCATAGGTAAAAGTCGTCATGCGCCCCAGCCGGTCAATTACTTTCGTCACATTGCTAAACACCGGGTCGTATTCATACTGTGTGGTCTGATTCAGCCTATCAGTAACGGCAGTTGCATTGCCCCGGCTGTCATACACGCGCTTGTCTTCGCGGCAGCCGCAGGGGCCGGCGGTTTCGAGTTTCAGATTGGTGGCAGCATCGCGAGTGATGGTGGCAGTTTGTCCCAGCGCATCAGTTGTGCCGATAACTTGCCCCGCGCCGTTGAAGCGCATGGAGTTGCTGCGCCCCAAAGCGTCGGTCATCGTCGCGGCGGTGACGACGTTGCCGGAAAGCGTGTAGCTGTATTGTTCAAAGCTGCCTTCGGGAAACTGTTGCTTGATCACGCGCCCGGCGCTGTCATAGGTAAGTTCTTTGGCGATCACGCCGCGTTTATCGCGCACCGTCTTGAGGCGGAAGACCCCTTCGTAGGTATAGCCCATCGTCTGCAACAGCGGATCGGTGACGGTGGTGAGCCGCCCGCTTCCGTCGTACGAATAAATCCACGAACGGTTGATCGGATCGGTGATGCGCGAGATGCGGTTGTTGAAATACTGGAAGGTAATAGAGCGGCCCACGGGGTCTGTTACCTGCGTCAGGTTGCTGCCGGAGTAGCTGAGTGTGGTGGTGTTGCCGTTGCGGTCAAGGAGCGCGGTCAGGCGTCCCGACGCATCAAACCGCATCAGGTTGCCGTTTTTGTAGCGGTACTCGAACGTACCGTTGGTTAATTTGCGGATGGTGTCGCCCAGTTGATGCGGCGTGGCGCTGGTGGTGAACAGCAGCGAACCATCCTGGTTTTGTTGGGAGTAATTAAAAAGCCGGCCAAAGGTTTCCTGCGGGAAAAAGATGCGTCCTGCGCCGCCCTGGGCAAATGTGCCGCTCAGCCGGGTGGAGTAATTGTGCGTCCAGCCGCGACCGAAGGGGCAATTGATGCACGAAATAGCAAGGTTCGTGGTGTAAACGCGAGTAATTTCCAGTCCGCCGCGCGCGCCGCTGAAGGAAACGTCGGTCACCTTTTCAATCTTCATGCCGGATGAAAGTTCAACCGGATTTCCCGTGTCGGGGGATGGGCATCCGTCGCTGCAATTCCCGTCGCAGTCGCCGGGCAGGTTAGGGAAATGCCACGAGAAATCGGGCAGGCCGACGCCGGGTTCGGGGATGATCGTGCGTCCGTCGGGGCTGACGTTGCCGTGGCCGTAGATGTACCACTGGACGGTGTCGTGATTGAAATTCCAAAGCTCGACGCGCGTGCCGGGATTGGCGCCGGAAAGATTCGGATAAATGACGGGCATTTTTTTGCCGGGCGCGGGCAGCGCGCCGCCCGGTTGCGCGCTGTAGACAATGTTGGTTCCCACGTTGGATGGCAGCGGCGCGGGTGTGCGGTCAATGGGAACCATCGTCAACGAAGCGCGCGTCACTGGTGTACCGTCTCGGTTGGTCAAACCGGCGTCGGCGGGAATGGTCAGGGACAATCCGGGAAGCATCGGCGTAGTCACCACGGCGGTCTGTCCGGGGACGACGGTTACTTCGTTCGCGGTGTCAATCGCGGGCAGGTAAAACGTATATGGAACCGTGTTGACCTGATTGGCGACCACCGTAACCGGTTCGGCAATCACCGGATAGGTGCGATTGGGGGCGCTGGCGGTGCGGCCATCCACCATCACCGGGCGATCTGTGCCGGCAGTGACGCCCGACAACAGGAAGTTGCCTGCCGCATTGGTCGTTGTGCTGAAACCGTCAAGCGAGACAGTCGCGCCCATGATCGGTTGGTCTTCGGTGGAAAGCACTCGGCCCGCTAGTGTCGTTTGGCCCGATACCTGAACGGTCACGGTGCCGTTGGCGGTGCGCGTTTGTTCGCTGCCTTCGACCTGGGCCAGGGCCTGCACGGTGAAGTTGTACGTGCTGGTCGCCACGTTGCCGGGGACGACCAGCGTCAGTGTGGAACTGGCTCCGGCGGTGATTTGCTGCGGGTTGAAGGACGCGGTGATGGCCGGGGGCAGCCCCGTGATCGAAAGCGTGGCCAGTTGCGAAAAGCTGGTCTGGTTGCTGGTCAGCGTGACCACATAAGTCGTCGAGCTTCCCTGGATGGCTTCGGCGGCGGCGGGCGCAAGCGTGATTTGGAAATCCTGCGGCGTTTCGACGCTGAAAATCGGCAGGGTCAGCGTGCCGCCGTTCGCATTGTCCACGCCGATGGGGCCGGTGACGGCTCCGGCGGGGACGTTGGCGCGCACTTCGGCATTGCTGGCGAAGGTCACCGTGGCGGGCAGGCGGGAATTGTTGCTGCCGGTGAAGGTCACAATGGGTGTGGCGGCGTCCGGTTTCAGATTGCTGCCGGTGATGATGACCAGGGTGTTTTCGGGGCCGCGTTTGGGATTGAAATCGGCGATGACGGGTTGCTGAATGACAGTGAAGTTCGCCGGGCTGATCGCCATTCCCGCGTCGTTCTGCACCGTGACGGGGCCGGTGGCGGCGTTTGCCGGAACGGTGACGGTCAATTGAGTGGTGTTGAAGGAACTCACTTGCGCTTGCGTCAGTCCGCCGCCAGTGCTCGTGAAATTGACGATGTTGTTGTTGGGAATGCGCGGGTCAAAGCCCGTTCCGTTGATCGCGACGGTTGCTCCGGCGCCGCCGGAAGAAGGCGTCAGCGAGGCAATGGTCACCGGCGTCAGCAGCAAGGCGGTAATGTTCAGATACGATCCCGGCGCGCCAACCACGCGCACCGACAGCGAATTCGACGCCAGCAGCGTGACCGGAATGTCCACGGTCGCGGTGTTCAAATTGACGGTGCGCGCGGTGGAAAGCAGCACGCCGTTCAGTTGAATGATTGCGCCCGAAGCGCGGTTGGCGTTGCCAGCGCCACCGTTTTGGATGCGAAGCGTGGCGGCCACGGGCGTGGAAATGGGCAGCGTGAATTCCTTGTACACGGTGCGCGCCGGGCCTGCCCTGTAATCGAATTGCTGCGGCCCGTACAGGATGATTGGCGTGCTGCTCTGCAAACGAATCGGCGCGGCGCCGGGCACAGTTTTCGGGCGCGAGGGCGCAACGCGGGGCTTCCCGCGCAAGTCATCCGCCGCCAAGGGAGGCATCGTCATTTGCAAAACCAGGACAAACGCCAACAGCCAGGACAAACAGAAGCGAATTTGCCAAAATCCCCCAAAACGCTCTCTGGCAAACATCAGCGGCTTCACGCGCCGTTTCAATGTGGTGAAGATTGAATTCGTCTGGTTTGAATTGTTCTCTTTCATTTTGTCAGCCCTTTCAGTGCTCAATTCAATGGATGGCCGCAGCCGCGGATGTGGCGACACGCACGGCGTCTTATTCGCCGGTTTGCCGGATTCGCTTGCCAGATTCGGTGATGTAGGTGATTTCGGAATTGCCGCCGTACGCGGCAGAGACCTCCATCTTCCGCACGCGTTCGCCGTCAATGAAGATCGGTTTCAGCCAGCTCATCAGCGTCAGGTCAATCGTGGTGGTGGCGGAAATCAAGGCTACGCCGGTGGGCAGGGTGGCGCTGGCCGTGGCGGTGGAAGACGCCTGCGAACCGGCAAGCGCGCTGCTTTGCACCGTGGTGGATGCGCCGTATTCCGGCGTGACTTTTACCTGCACGGTGGTTCCGGTGGGGATGTTGGCCGCCGACAGTGCAACGGTCACCGGATTGACTTGCGCGGTGGGGACGGTGATGTCCGAAACGCCGTTGAACGATCCGACCGGGGTAGCCGGGGCGTTGATGCCCGCGACGCTGGTGATTTGCAATTGCGGCAGATTGGTGGGGATGGCCGGATTGGGCGTCGCCATGCTGAAGTTGGCGTCGGCGGGTGTAATGGTTGAGTTGAATCCGCTGAAATCAAAAGCCTCGACGCGGATGAAGCCGCTCCCGCCAGCGCCAACCGTTCCGCCTGCGCCCCCTCCACCGCTGACAATCAATGTCCCGTTCCCGGTAATCGTGTTGGCGACCAAGCGGATAGCGCCGCCCGCGCCCCCGCCGCCCGTGCCTCCGCCAAAATTGTTCCCATTTCCACCTTGGGCGACAACGGGGGTGCCGCCGAGCGTGATGGTGCCCGAACTGGCAATCAGCACTGCGCCGCCGCCGCCGCCGCCATTGCCGGCGCCAAAAAATGAGGTGGAGGTAGCGGAACCTCCGCCGCCCGAACCGCCAATCAACGGAATCAAGCGAGCGGTTCCGTAAGTGGTGCCACCCGCGCCCGGCGTCCCGCCGCTAAGTGCCAGCCCAGCCGCCCCCGGTTTGGCGAAGCCGCCGCCACCGCCCGATCCACGAATGTCCCCACTGGTAAACGTCCCGCCGCCGCCGCCGCCCGGCCCGCCGCCGTTGACGCCGGTGCGGTCGCTGCTGGCGCCTGAAACTCCGCCGCGCCCGCCGTCAAAGCCGCCCGGCCCGCCCGGCGCGCCGACCAGAAATGAACCCGCCGAGCCATTCGCGCCGTTCACGTTGATCGTACCGTTGATAGTCACGTTGCCGGTGGCGAGAATCGTGACCGGCGTGTTCCTGGAGTTTTTCTTGTAGGTGATGGTCACGTTGCCGGGGATGTTCACCGTGGTGTAATTGAAGACGCCGCTTTCCGGCAGTTGAATTTGCTGGCTGGTAACCGGGCTGAACGCGCCGTCGGCCCCGGTCGAACCGCTGTTGAAGGTTTGCGCATAACCGCGCGGCGCGGCCATCGCGAACAACAGCCAGAGAATCGCGGCGGCGTTCAGTTGCCGAAAAATCAAACCAGGCGTGCGGAAGAAATCATTTAGGTTGTTTGGCATAGCGTTCTGCTCCTTGGGGTTTGTCCGTGTTAGGGAATGATCTCGATGGTGTTGGCTACGATGTCGGTGCTCGGAGACATTCTTCCTCCGGCGGTGACAACGACGACGCGCCGCCCGGTCGTCGCACCCGTGCTGACCGTTAATGTCGCCGTCAGCGAACTGCCTCCGCCGTTGACGCTGATGTTTGATGCGGTGATGTTGGCGTCAAACGCCGCCGCCGCGATGTTGATAAAACTGAACGCCGTCGCGCCGCTCAGATTGGCGCCGGTGATGGTGATGTTGGTGCTCGCTCCGCGCTGGAGTTGCAGCGGCGCAATCGCAGAAATGGATGGCGCATTGGTGACGGAAACCGGCGCGCTGAAACTCGGCGTGGCATTCATCGGCGGCAGGCTGCCGTTGCGAACCGAAAGCGCCGCGCTGAAAGCCGGCGTGGCATTCATCGGCGGCAGGCTGCCGTTGCGAACCGAAAGCGCCGTGCTGAAACTCGGCGTGGCATTCATTGGCGGAATGCTGCCGTTGCGGACGGAGACAATCTGCGTGTAAACCGGTTGGAGAAATTCAGGGTTCCTCACCGTAACGGTGGCTTCGCCGTAAACCGATGCGTCGCTGATGCTGGTGGCTTCGACGTGAAAAACCGCGTTGGGTTGATTGACCGGCAGTTTCGGCGCGGTGTATAGTCCCGCGGGCGAAATCGTGCCGACCACCGCGCTGCCATCGCCGATTCCGTCCACGCTCCAAACAATACCCGGATTGCCCGGCAGCACAACATTGGCGCTGAACTGAACTGTTTGATCGGAGAAAACCGTTGCGGTGGAAGGTGCCACGCTGATGCCTTTGACGGTGAAAGGCATCACTGTCGTGGCCGTTCCGCCCGGCGTCGTCACGCTGATCGGCCCCGTGGTTGCAGCAGCGGGAACGGTGACCGTGATAACCGGAGCATTGACGGAAACAATCTGCGCCGCCGCGCCATTGAAAGCCACTGCGTTCACTCCGCCGCCGAAGCCCGTGCCGACAATGGTCACCTGATTGCCCGGCACGCCTTCGCGCGGGCTGAAATCCAGCACTTCCAGCGTTGCCGCCATGTTTCGCCGAATGGCCGTGATGTTGCCTGCCGGGTCATACTCGTAAATCGCCGCTTCGCCGGTGGGCGAAATCACGGCGTGCAAACGTCCATTGTCGTCATACACATATCGCGTCAGGCCGCCAAGCTGGGCGTAGGCCGTTGAGAAACTCAAAACGCAGGTCAGGATTGCAAGCAGCGCAGTGCATCCTTGCCTGCGTGCGTTCTTCACTCGCCCTTTTCTTTTCAGATCAGTCTTCCTCACACGACCCGCAGGCAAGGATGCACTGCGCTCCCAGGGGAGAGGGTTCTTTTTTTGTTTGATAGCTTGTTTCATCACGATCACCTTTATTTCTCCGGTCCGGCCGCTTGTCCGGTCAGCACCGGCCGGCGTGGCGCATTCGCGGTGTGAACATGCGAGCCGATGCGTTCGTCGGCCCATTCCGGATGGGCCGCGAAAAACCGGGACGCGATGGCGTCGGCGCGCGAGTCGTCTCGCCATTGCAGATAAAGCTGGTGCGCGCGGTCGGCGTCGGCTTGGCGGCCTTCGCTCAAATACAAAGGCGACAGGAATTGATAGGCGCTGAAGTCGGTCGGGTCAATGTTCAGGATCGTCTCGAAGCCGAGGCGCGCTTCCACCAAACTGCCCAGCGTGTAGCGCGTCTGCGCCAGTTGGCGCTGCACTTCGCGGTCGCGCGGATAGGCTTCGGCGATCTGTTCCAGTTCCGATGCCGCTTCCTTCAATTTTCCTTGCGCGCGCCAGACCAGCGCGCGGTAATACCGTGCCCGAAGGAAAGTCTGCTTGGCGAATTGCCCGGAATCTGGGATTCGCAATGCCCGTTCAATCAATTCCGCCGCTTTTTGCAGTTGCGGGCGGTCTTGATGGGCGTAGCGTTCCGTTCGCAACTCGGCGATGGCGGCATTGACCAGCAAGTTTGGATCGGCTGAATGGAGTTCCGCCGCGCGGCGAAACGCGGTGGAGGCTTCACCGTATTGCGCCTGTTCCAGCAAACCAATTCCGTAATCGTTCCAACGCTTCCATTGCGGATTGTGGATTGCGGATTGCGGATTTGAGTTGTTGGTTGCTATTCCCTCCATCCGCAGCTTCACCTCCGCTTCGGCCATTTGCACGATCGGCACGGTCATCTTTTTCTTCTGCCGGGTCAGGACGTAGTTAATGTATTCATAATTCAGCCGGCGGTAGTTGACGCGCGCGCGCAACGTGAGTGCGGATTGCTGCTCTTTCTGAATGCGGGTAGTGGATTGAACAAATGACTGTCTGAGTTTCGCGCCTCCGCTTTTGTGGGACAAGATGCCATCTTGTCCCACTTTGGCGGCGCGCACTTTCCGCAACTCACTTAGCGCGACGGTGACTTGCGGCGCCTGGAAGCGAAACCGCACGACATCGGAGCGTCCGGGCGGGATGGTGTTGTCGTAGGCCTTGATGTTCGTCGTCCAGATTTGATGGCGCGTAATCTGGCGCCCTTGTTCGTCCAGGATGATTTGTTTATACACGTGCGCCGCGCCGTCCAGCATTCCGGCGGAGGGACCGTCCGGTTGAATGAAGCCGCTGTGAAAAACACGCTTGCCATTGGTATCCAGGACTTCAAATTCGACCCAGGCTTCGTACAGATCGCGGACTTCCGGCGGGAAGGTATGCGCGGCATTGCGATTGGAAACGACCACTTCGGCGGTGATTTCTTCGCCCGGCGTTACTTCGATCCGGCCCGACGGATCGAGCGGCGCAATCACCTCGCCGGTTGCGTTGCGGCGCAGCGCGAAAATGTCCACTTCCAGCACATCTTGTTTCAGAAACTCCGCCGTCAACTCGGCCTGTTTTTTCTGCCCGTAAAACAGCGGCGCGGCGGTGTTCGCCCCCAGCCACCGGTGCGAAGCAATGCGGCCTTCCTTGGCCGCGCGGTCATTGCGGCTCTCGACCTTCGGCATGTGGCAGACGCGGCAATCCTTCCGTGTGTCGCGCGGGTAAAAGGGCAGCACGGATTCCTGTGAGGCGCCGGATTGCTGCCATTCGTCGTAGGCGGAAAAGCCGCGAATGTGTTTGTAGCCGTTAAGCTGTGGCGGCGCGTCAACCTTGTGGCAGGTCGAACAGAACTCCGGCGAGCGCAACAGCGGGCGCATTACCGCGCGTTTGTGGCCGGGAACGTCGGCCAGAATCTGTTCGTCGCTGAAATCACCGAACACGGGCGCGCCGTCTTCTTTGGCCAGCAGCGCCGGGCGGCGAATGGTGAAGCTGCCCGTGCCATTCAGTTTCGCGTCAGTGACCGAATGGCAAACCGAACAGGTCACACCTTCATCGTCGAGCGGCGTGAAAGGCGCTTGTTGCCGCAGGCTGTCTTTGCTGAGCGCGCCGGAAAACAGCGCCACCGGCGTGTGGCAGGATTCGCAATGGCGCGTGAATTCGATGCCGCGCGTGCGCAGCAGAATGTCAGCGCTTTCCCGGTAAAACGGCTCGCGCGCCGCATTACGATGCAAGGATTCCGACCACGCCGCGTGCGTATCCTGATGGCAGGCGAGGCACCGCGAAGCCGGGAAGAACTGTTCCGCCGGAATCAACCGGCCGTCTTCCGTGCGGGCATTCGACGGGCTGAAAAATCCTGTCGGCGCTGGTGGCAAGGGGCGCTCAGTTGTGCCCTGTGCTCCTACTTCCCCTTGCCGCACCACAGACAAACCGGCGGACAAGGACGCGACGATGATCATCAGCTTGGCGGTTCGGACAAACGTCTCCATTGACAGCCTCCTGAATCGGTTTTACTGCCTGTGGTTTCCGCCGCTGCGGAAATTGTGGCGAGAGAACACAAGCCCGCACACTACTGTTTCAGTGTTCAGTCGCGTTTTTTTTGACTTCGTTTTTACGTGCGGAGGAAGCGCGATTTGTGACCGGAAAAATCGCGTCGGCAAAACAGTCATGGCGCGTTCCGCTCCTGATTCAACCGTATATCGGGGAAAGCTGAATCCAAGAGTGAACGCTGCCAGGTGTGATATTCCTGGGCGGACCTTGCGGCCATCCAGGCCCAACGCCGCTTCGCTTTAGCTCGTACAAATTACAGTTCCTGGGACGCAGGTGCCAAAGCGGGGATCCATGGTGCAATTGCAAATAAGGACGCCCCGACCATTGGGTTGGATCCAGGTGCGTTTTTCGCCATCCTGGGGAGCAGCTTTCTGGGCTGGCGCGGAATCGGGGCTCGGCGTTGGAGTGGTGAACTCGGCCAAGAGAGACCCGGCAGTCAGCAGCAGCCAAAAGGGGAAGCACATCATTGTTGAACGGAACATTTTCATATTTTCCTCCAAATGTTTTAGCAATTGATTTTGTGACTACGCTTCTACGTGACGATAACAGGCATTTTGTGACCGAAAAAATTTGGCTCGGTGAAAGATTTTTTCCGGACGCCTTCCATCCGGATTCAATCAGTCATCCGGTAAAACGGAATTTCCAGGTGGAAACTGCCAGGCGAGATTTATTTTTTTTTGGGGGAATGGCGTAAGCGGGCAAGGTCCGGGCCGTATCGCGGACTGCGACATCCGCGATGCGTTTTATTGCCGTTCGATCGTGAATTGTTTCTTGCCGACAGGTTCGATCTCGCCGCTGCCGCTGATGCCTTCCAGCGTCAGCAGGTAATCCCCTTCGGTGAGTTGACTGGCTGGGATGTTGACGAAAATGGCCACGTCGTTGGCGGAAACGGCGGCTTTCAATTTGCGGGATTTGAAAATTGTCCGGGCGCCGCTGTCGCGCAGGCTGATTTGATAGCGCGGGAAATCGTTTTTCGTCAGCGGCAACTGCAATCGCAATGCTGTGGTTCCGGCGGGCAGGGTGATCCGGCTGGCTGCGGCCTCCGTTTCGCTGCGCAGTGAAAAAACGTTCAGCGTGAAAGTGAACGCCGCCGGAACAGCGGCCGGCGGTTGGCCTGTCGGCGCCGGAACCGGAGTGGGAGTTGGAAGCGTGAGAGCCAATTGGCCTCCGCCATTGCGAGTTTGTGCGGCGGCGAGTTGGCTTTCCAGCGCGCGCTGACGCTCGGCGGCGGCTTCGTTCGCCAACCGCAGTTGAGTGAGTTGGGCGTGCAGATCGGCGCGTTCTACTGTCATCCGGAAACCGCCCGCGATTAAGAGCACCAGGCTGGCTGCCGCAACGGTCCAGGCCAGCCGGGGTTGCCGCAAAGATTCCAGAAATGAATACCACCAGCTTCGGCTTTCGGCGCGGCTTTCGATGCCGGTTGTGGCGATGCCGGTTGTGGTGATGCCGGTTGTGGCGAAGGTGGATTCCGCGTTGGACCTGGATGGCGAAACATCGGGCTGGCGATCCAGTTCCCCGGTCATCGTCAACGCAAACTCCACGCGTTGCCGCCGCGCCGGATTGGACAGATAGAGTTGTTCAAATTTGAGCTTCTCTTCGCCGGACAGACGGCCCCGCGCGTAATCGTCAATCAGGCGGTCTTCGATCTCCGACAGCCGGTAAAAAGTCTCCTTATCGGTAAAAACCTCAGTTTCCATTGCGTCGCGGTCCGCTTCAGGCAATTCACCGAGCAGATACGCGCGCAACCGCGAATCAACTGGTGAACGCTTCATCGTAGTCTTTTCCACACTTTCTGGTCATACGTGATCAAAATCCGGTTTTGTGACTAAAACTTTTTCCTCGCCCCGATTCAGCCGTTGCGTTTCAAACATTTGTTGACGCATTTTTCGATCTTGTCGCGAGCCAGTTTGACCCGCCGGCGCAATGCCTCCGGCGAAATTCCGAGTTCCTTCGCCAATTGCTTGCGATGGTCAATTCGCATCCGCTGCTCGTCCTGAAAATAAGCCACCACAAGTTCGCTGGTGTTGGCCGGAAGAGTTTTCATGCATCCCCTGAAGCATTCAAGGCGGGGCAGACGGATCGGGCTGGTTTCCCCCTCGTCGTCCGGAGCGATCAGCGGCGGCAATTCCGCCAACTCCGCGCGACGGCGATCTGGCGCTCTCAAACTTTCCAGATAAACCATCCGCGCCACGCCGAAACAATAGGCTTCCAGGTTCTGAATCACTTCCGCCCCGTCCTCCAGCCTGCGGATGACGCGGTTGATCGTTTCGTCGGCGTCATCTTCCGGGAACCACGAATCGCGCCACTCGAAGAATTTGACCAGCATCAGGCGCAATTCCTCGTACCCGTCCCCGGCGCGCTCCGGATTATCTCCCAGCCGCGCCAGCAACTTCGCCAATCCCGCCGCTGTCAATGCGCCTATTTCCATTCGCCCTGAAGTGTAAACGCCGCCCAGTAAAACGGCGACTGCCACCGCTGCTTCCGTAACATTTCAAGCTGCGCCGACCGCAACGCCGCCGCCGGGCGCTGTTTCTGTTGCAGCATCGCCCGGTAAAACCGCTTCATCAATTCCGAAGTCGCCACATCGTCCACCTTCCACAAACTGGCCACCACGCGCGGCGCTCCGGCGTACATAAAACCGCGCGTCAGGCCGATCAAGCCCTCGCCTTTGATCTCCTTGCCCAAAGCCGTCTGGCAGGCGCTCAGGACGACCAGATCGGCGTTCAGCTTCAAGTTGTAAATTTCGTGCAGACGCAAAAAGCCGTCCTGCGGCTGTCCTTTTTCATCCACCAGCGACAGCACCAACCCGGAAAGTTCGGGGTGTTCGGCGTTCAGCAAGCCATGCGTGGCGAAATGGACGATGCGGTATTGGCCGAGGTCAGGGTTGGTGGCGGCGGCGCGGTTGGCTTGGAAATCCAGCGCCTTGAAGCCTCCGCCCGTTGGCGCCACGGCATGGATTGCCTCGGCTTCGTCGCGTGAATAGAACAGCCGTTCCAGTTGTCCGCGAAAATCCCGCAGTGTTTGTTTGAGCGGCGTGGGCGAATCGCTTTGTGTCGTTGCCGGCCCCGGCGCGGAAGCCAGGCTGGCGGCTTTGACGCGCGGGTCGTCGGGGGCGAAGACGGGGTCGGCCAGCACCGCGACGGTTTTCGTGGCCGGGCGGCGTTCGGTCATCTCGCTGCGCAGGACGGCGAGCATCGAAGCTGACGGCAAATTGATGATTTCGTGTTCGGCAATCAGCGGAGTGACGGGGTGAGGGAGAGAAGAGGGGACAGAGAGACGGAGAGACGGAGAGATGGCGCGATTCGTTTTGGCAGGCTGAATTGCGCCATCTCTCTTTCCCTCAATCTCTCTGTCGCTCTTTCTCCCGGTCTCCGGCTGCGGCAACGCGGCAAAGGGCAGGTATTGTAAAGCGCCCGTCGCCACGATCAGCAGGCGTTTCTTGCCCAATTGCGCCGCCACGGGCGCAAGCAACATTTGGCTCAAGCGTTGCGCCTGGCCTTGCAGTTTGTTTTCACTCGCGGCGTCGGTGGTTGGCTGGGCCAGCAGGCGGTGAAATTCCTTGGCGGCGGCTTCGATTTCGGCGCGCGGCGGCAGCCGGTAACTGTCGAGCGTGGCCGGCGTCACCAGCCAGAGCCAGCTTTGCTTGTCATCCAGCGCGTATTCCAGCAACACGGTGTCGGCATCGAGCAGGTTTTGGATCTCCGGCGCGCTGAGCGGCTGCGGCTGTGTCAGCGCGGCATAACGCGGGCTTTGCGCGCGAATCCGGGCATGCAACTGTTCCTGCTCGCGAACCAGCGCCGCGATTTCCCGATCCAGCGCGGCCAATTGAGCGGCGGTACGCGCATCTTCCGCCAACCGCTCCCGCCGCATTGCGCTGGCATTCAATTTCCGTTGCAGGCTCCCCAGCGCGTTCAACTGCGCCGGATCAACGCCTTGCCGAATGTCCAACCGGTGTTCGGCCATTTGTTCCAGCAGGTTCCGCCCGCGCGCCCGCTCATTGGCTTGCAGGGCCAGCGCCGCAAATCCTTCGGTTGGGCGTTGCTCGTGCATGCGCATCAGCAAGCTCGTGTAGGCGGCATAGGCATCGTGCCCCGCGCTGAAAAAAGAAGCGCGCAAGTCCTGGCTTACAATCCGGGTTCGCAAAGATTCCGACAGCGCCAGGGCTTGCTCGAAAACTTCCCGCGCGCGGTCATTGTTTTCCCGACCAGCTTCGGCCTGCGCCAATCCCACCAGAAGCAGAAATTCCCAATCCTGGTGTTTTACGTTTCGATTAAGCGCCAGCCCCTGCTCAAAGGATTCAATCGCCTTTGCCCATTGCGCCAGGGAGTTTTGGGCAACCCCAAGAAAGGCAAGCGCGCGGGTTTCTTCCGATGGGTCGCGCAATTGGCGAAACAGCGCCCGCGCCTTCGCGTAAGGCTCCATCGCTTCCGCCGGGCGATTCGTGCGCTGCCTCAACTGTCCCAGCCCGACCAGCGTGTGCGCTTCCATGCGCTGGTCTTTCAATTCACGATTCATCCCCAGAACTTCGTTCATTGCCTGCAAGGCTTCTTCGTACTTTCCCGCCCCCCCCAGGGCATTGCCCACGGACATCAGGGAACGTGCAGCACCGATGCGATCATTGATCTCGCGTTTGATGGCCAGCGATTGCCGATAATGCTCGGCGGCCTGCTCGAACTGATTCAGATGGAGGTAGACGTTGCCCAGGCTTTGCAGACTCACCGCTTCGCCTCGGCGATCCTTGAATTCCCGTTGAATCTCCAGCGCCTGCAAGCTCAGATCAATGGCTTTTTGGTGAGCGCCCAAATACATCCGCGGATCAACCATGGCGGCAAGCGTGCGGCCTTCACCGGCTCGATCCTTATTCGCCCGTTGAATGGGAAGCACCTGTTCCAACACTCGCAGCGCGTCTTCGTAGCGATCCGTCAGCGTGTAAAGTATGCCCAGGTTGTTGAGCACGCGCGCTTCCATCGCGCGATCTTTCATCTCGCGGCTGAGCGCCAGGCCTTGTTCATAAATCTCGGCGGCTTTCTCCCGCTGTTCCGTCTGCTGATAAAAAATGCCCAGGCTGTTCAGGGTACGCGCTTCGCCTGCGCGGTCGCTGACTTCCCGGTTAATGGCCAGGGCCTGTTCGTAATGCGCCAGGCTTTTTTCCTGATTCCCCTGCAACCGCCAGAGGATTCCCATCTGAACAAGCCCGCGCCCTTCGTTCCACCGGTCGCCGAGTTCGCGGCTGATGGCCAGCGCCTGCTCGAAAGATTCCCTGGCGGGTTGCACCCTGGACAACAATCGCAAGGCATTGCCCGCGTGATAAAGCGATTGCGCTTCGTTCACGCGATCTTTCCGGCGGCGCGCCAGCGCCAACGCCTCTTCCGCCAGCGCCAGCGCCTTTTCGTGCTTGGCCTGGACCGACCAGGCCGCCGCCAGCAGGTTCAGGGAATAGGTTTCCCAATCCAGCTCGCCTGATTCCCGCCAAAACGCCAGTGCCTGTTCCGCTTTCTCGACAGCCTGGGCGGCGGTCGCGGGGCTTTCGGCCAGCAGGCGAGCTTCATTCAGCAACCGTTCCGCCGCGATCCGGCGTTGGTCCTGCGGAGAGGCTTGTTGTTGTAGCGCCATACTCAGCCGGTATACCCCAATCGCCCTGCCGCCCGGCAGCGAGGTCACTTTCAAGCGGTGGATTCCGTTCGCCGCGGAAAGAGAAGAAAGCCTTTCCTGCCCGCCAACTCCGGTCAAATTGGTTTCAGAGACTTTTTGGCCGCTCGAATCCGTGATCTCCAACGCGGCATCCGCTCCTTGCGGCTCAATGGTCAGGCGGAGAAGCTGCCCCGTAAGCAGTGGAATTTGATACTCGTGAGATTGCCGCGGGGAAAGTTCGCGTTCGATTGGCTTATCCGGTTCAAGCCGGATTTCCTGCGCTGCCCGGAGCGATGGCGTAAGCATCGCCAATGCCGGGTTCGCGTTTCCGGCTTGCCGGATCGAAAACATCAGACTGAAAACAAAAATCAATGCGGGTGAAAACACGCGCCGATCGGAAACATGGCTGCTCGGATCATCCCCGTTTTGTCTATTCATCCCAATCACCTCCGTCGAAAGGCCGAAAGCTCAATGACTCGGAAGCCTTGAATTGTCCGCTGAAGAAGTGAAACTGCTCCGAAGATAACGTGATTTCGAGTGTTGAAGCGCAGGCGTGGCAACCGATTCGGATGTGCGCTTCGACGGCGGGCATCATCGCATTCATGGCTGAGATTTGGCAATCAAACGCGACAGGAAACCGTTGACGGAAGAGCGTTGGCTTTGGATTTCGGGCTTTTGGTTTGGCACTACGGGAATTTCAATGGGTCATTGGCTTCAACACAAAGCGACAACGAATCAAAGGAACAAAGTTTGTAGGAGAAAAGAAACATTTTCTTCTCTTCAAGCCCTTTGTTCCTTTGTCCCTTTGATCCTTTGTGATGAAAAAAGCATTTCTTACCCACAAAATCTCCGTAGTGCCTTTATTTTCAAGGTGCGAAATAGCCTGACACATCCACGATGTAATCGCTGGTGAACTGCGTCAGAATCTTGAACGTCCCGTCCGCCGGCCCCAAGCCGACGTAGTAATGCCGGTTGTAGCCGAAGATCACCGGGAACGGATAGTTCGTTGTCGCCACCGTCGGCGCGGTTCCCACATTGCCGGGGAAGAACGTGCCGAAGCCCGCGCCCACCGGATTGATCGCCGTCACGTTGCCGACAATCGCCTGCGAAGTGTTCGGAATCGTGATCGGTTGATCCGAACAGGTTCCCCAGACCTGTTGCGTCCGGATGCCGCCCACGCCGCCCGCAATCGGCGCCTGCGGTTTGTAACAGCCCACCAGCGGGAAGCCGGGAATGTTTCGCGTTTCCAGCAAACGCATCGGCGTCGGCAGGGGGTTAAACAGCAACCCTGCTCCGTTGGCGTCATTCGGGCTGGCGCTGTAATACCCCGAAATGTCTATCACCAGATGCGTCGTCGAAAAGGTGAACACCTTGAACTTGCCGTCGGCTCCCAACTTGACGGCGAACGGCCCGTTGATGATGTCGTTGTTTCCGTAGTTGGAACTGGCGACGGTCGGGCGCGTCGCGTCGCTCGGATAGATCGTCAGGTAGCCGAAGCCGAGGGGCGCGTTTGGAAAGACTGTTGTCGCATTGCCGATGAGCACCACGGCATCAGCGGGAATCGAGTTGCAGGGCGAAGGCAGCCCCGCGCCGCGACCGTCCACCGCCAGATCGAGCGCCGGATTCGCGTTCGCATCGTTCTGGCCGATCAGTTGCTGGGAACCATTCAGGAAGCAACCGGTCTGGCCGGGGAAGGTTTGCAGCAAGCGCACCGGTGCGGGCAGCGGATGATAGTACAACCCGCCTGCTCCCGGCGGCGCGTAATAACCGGTCACGTCAATGATCACTTCGCTGTTCGTGCCGCCGTTGAACAGGCTGGTGAAAATCTTGAATGCGCCCGCATCCGGGCCAGTCGCGCCCAGCCCGACGGTGAAGAAGTTGTTGGTGACTTCGCCTGCCTTGAAGTTGGAATTGGCAACGGTCGGTTGCGTGGCGTCACTGGGGAACAAAGTCAGGAATCCGGGTCCTGACGGAACCACCGTGATGTTGCCGATGATCGCCGTGGCGTTGGCGGGAATCGTCGAACAAGCCGTCCGCGCGGCTTGGGTGCGGGTTTCGTTGTTGACGAAAGGCCCGGTGTTCTTGACGCAACCAATCGTGGCGCTGGCCCGCGTGTCCAGTAATCTGACGGGAGAAGGCAACGGATAAAACTGCAATCCATTGCCTGCCGGATTGATCGTCAGCATGTACTGCCGCTCGCCCGTGCAGTTGTTGGTGTCGGTCGCGGTAATGGTGAAGGTGAAGGTCGCAGCCGTCGTCGGCGTGCCGGTCAAAGCGCCAGTCGAAGAATTGAGCGTCATCCCGCCGGGCAATCCGCCGCCAGGATTGCTCCAGGTGATTGTGCCTGCGCCTCCCGTCTGCGTGAAAGTCTGGCTGTAGGCTGTTCCGACCGTCCCCGCCGTCAGCGCTGGATTGCTGGGAATGACCGTGATCGTCGGACACGCCATCGGGTTGATGACCAACGAATAGGCCCGCTGTCCCGTGCAGCCATTGCCGTCCGTGACCAGAATGGTGAAGTTGAACGTGCCCTGCCCGGTGGGCGTGCCGGACAAAACGCCGGAACTGCTGTTGAGCGTCAACCCGCCCGGCAATCCGCCGCCGGGATTGCTCCACGTTGGTGTGCCGATGCCGCCAATTTGCGTGAAGGTTTGTGTGTACGGCGTGCCCATCGTTCCGGCTGTCAGCGCCGGAGTGACAGGGTTCACCGTGATCGCCTGGCAGGTGTTGGTTAAGTTAAAGGTTGCTGTGCCTGTCGCGCCATTCGCTGTGGCCGCCACTTGATACGCGCCGGGCATGGCATTCGCCATCGCCGTGACGCTCGCTTGCCCGTTGGCCGCAATCGTCGCCGGATTGCCCGTCAGCAGCGCGCTCGCGCCGCTGCCCGGTGGCGTGAAGGTGACCAGCCCGGCTTGCACGGGTTCGCTGAAATCGCTGCTGACCGTGACGACCAGCGGATTGGCGAAGATCGTGTTGAGCGCGGCGGATTGCGGACTGCCGCTGCTGATGGCCAGCGTGAAGCCGCGCGATTCAAATGCGCCGATGTCTGTCGTGGTTTGTTGTGGACGCGCAATGCCGCGTTGATCGGTCGCAGGGGCGAGGGTATTTGTGCCTGCGTTGATGGCGGGTGAACCCGGCAACAGCGCGTGCGTTGGCGTTGGGCCGCCGTGGTTGGCGAGGGCCGTTAGCAGCGGATTGGTATTGAGCAAATCGCCAGTGCCAGTCAGGAAGCCGCCGCCGCCGTCGCTTGTCAGGTTGAAACCCAGCGAGGTGATGGTGGCCGTGCCGCCGCTTTGCTCAATTTTTGAGAGATTGTTTGGCGTATTGCTCGCGATGATCGTGTTGCGCAACGTTATAGTGGCGTTGGACGTTGGGGTAAACGTCAGCGTTTGCAAGCCGCCGCCCACCGTGTTGTTGACGATGGTGCTGTTGATTACTTCCAGCGTGCTAAGGCCGCTGGTACTGGCGTTGCGCACGCCGCCGGCCGCCAGATTTGACGAGATGTTCCCGCTGACCGTGACATTGGTCAGCCGCAATGTGCGCCCGCCGTCGCCTTGAAAGTAAATCCCGCCGCCTTGCTCCGCCGTGTTGCCGCTGAAGGTGCAATTGGTAAACACGCCATCGGCGAAGGCCAGGGAAACCCCGCCGCCGCCGTTGCCCGCTTGATTACCGGTGACGTTCACATCGGTCAGTGTCAGGCTGCTAAGGCTACTGATGCCGCCGCCAAATTCGCCGCCGGGCGCGCGCCCGTTGTTGATCGTCAAGCCGCTGATGACCACCTCCGGGCCGAAGTTTGGGATGTGAAAGATGCGGAACTCCTCCGCCACATCGCGCCGCACGGTCAGCAGATTCGCGCCGGGGCCAGTAATCGTCAGGCTGCCCGTGATGTCAGGCAAGACGGTGAGCAAATTGATGGTTTGCGCCGTGTTGAAGAGCGCTGAGAAAGTGATTACGTCCGCTGCCACATCACTTAAATTGGCTTCAAAGATTGCCTGGCGCAACGAACCCGCGCCCGCATCGTTGGTGTTGGTCACGATCAGCGGACTGGCGATTAACTCGAATGCGCCGATGTCCACGGCAGCGCCTTGCGGACGCGAAACGCCGCGTTGATCGGTGGCCGGTGCGCCGGTGCTGGTGCCCGCGTTGATGGCCGGGCTGCCCGCGAGTAGCGCGTGCGTTTGGGTTGGGCCACCGTTGTTGCCCAGCGCGCCGAGGACGGGATTGAGCGGCGTAGCGCCTGTGCCGGTTTGATCGCCAGTTTGGTTGAAGGCGGTTACTGTCCCGACGTTGCCAATCAGGTTGAAGCCGGTTGAGGTGATGCCGGTATTACCGGCGGCAAGCACATCCGGCACGGTGTTGTTATTCTGGTTGGCGGCAATGAGGCTGTTGAGGATCGTTGTGGTTCCAGCGACGCGGCGCACACCTCCGGCGCTGTTCGCACCTGCCGCCGAGTTATTGGTGATCGTGCAGTTGGTGATGGTGGCCGCACTGTTCGTCCAGAGGCCGCCACCGTTCTCGCCTGCAGCGTTCGTCGCGCTATTGCCGCTGATGGTCGTATTGAGCAAGGTCAGGGGCAGGGAGCTGGCGTGGTCAATGCCCCCGCCCGTATTGTTGCCATTGGCGCTGTTGTTCGCAATGGTGCTGCCCGTCACGGTGAGCGTACCGTTGTTGGAGATGCCACCGCCAAAGATGCTCGCGGTATTCCCGCTGATCTGGCAGTTCGTCACCGTCAAAGTGCCGCTGTTCGCAATCCCGCCGCCAGAGCCGGTCACGTTCCCCCCTGTGATCGTCAGGCCGGAGAGGGTGACCGTCTGTCCGGAGTTGATCGTGATGATGCGGTAATTGCCGCCCGTGTCGCGCCGCACGGTCAGCAGGTTTGCGCCAGGGCCGTTGAGGGTCAGGCTGTCTGAAATGTTTGGCAAGGCGCTCGCCAGATTGACCGTGCGCACCGTGCCGAAAAACACCGGTTCGAACTGAATCGTATCCGCTCCAAAGTTGGCATTCGCGTCCAGCAAGGCTTGGCGCAAACTGCCCGCTCCGGCGTCGTCCGCATTGGTCACGATGATCGCGTCGTCGTTTTGGATCGTGCCCAGACCTTGCGGATCAGCCAGCGCGGCATTCGTCGGATTCGTCAGGTTGACGAAGAAAGTTTCCCCCGGCTCAACCGATGTGTCGCCGTTGATGGTGACGTTGACAGGTTGGCTGGTGACGCCCGGATTGAAGGTAAGCGTACCGCTCGCGGCGACGTAATCGCTGCCCGCCGTGGCTGTGCCGTCGGCGGTGGCGTATTGCACGGTCACGGTCTGGGCGCTGGCGGCGGAAAGCGTGACGTTGAACGTGGCGGTGCTGGTGCCCGCATTGCCTTCCGCCACCGCTACGTCATTGATGAAGACACCCAGCGGCGGCACGGTCTGTGCTTCAAATGCGCCGATATCGGCGCTGTCGCCGGGTGTGGCGGCAGGGATACCCGGCAAATCCACCGGGCGCGGCAGCCCGCGTTGATCAGTGGCGCTGCCGAAACTCTGGCCTTTGTCGAGCGCGGGGCTGCCCAAAAACAAGGCGTGCGTCGGCGTCGGGCCGCCATTGTCAGCCAACAAGCCGAGCCAGGCGTTGATGGGCGCACCGGCTGTTCCAACAATGTCCCCATTCACGCCGTTGGTGAAGCCGCTGGTGCCGTCGCTGTCCAGATTATTCCCCTGCGAAGTGAGGGTGGCGTTGGCGCTGGCAACTTGAAAGTTACGGCTGGCGCTGCCCTGGGTGTTATTGGCTACCAGCGAATTTTTTACCGTCGTGCTGGAAGTTGCCGAAACAAAGATGCCGCTGGCGAACGATGAGCTGACGTTGCCGGTGATGGTGCAATGGGTCAGGGTCAGAACGCCACCGAGGTTGGATACCCCGGTACCAATATTGGCACTGATCGTCGAATTAATAAGCCCCACCGTTGCAGTTCCGCCCATGACTACGCCGCCTGTGGTACTCAGACTGGCCGTATTCCCGTGGATGGCGCTGTTGGTGAGCGTCATCATCCCACCTTGCTGAGTTATCCCCCCTCCCTGGCTGGCACTGTTGCCGCTGATCGAAGTGTCGGTGACCGTCAGTGTGCCCTGAGAAAAAATCCCGCCACCCAAAGCATTGGTCGCGTTATTCCCGCTGACAACGGATTGCGTCAGGTGGAGCGTGCCGGAATTCAAAATGCCGCCGCCGTTTTGCCCGCTCGGCGTTTTGCCATTGCTGATCGTCAAGTGGCTGAGGCTGACGGTCTGACCGGCATTGACCGTGAAGATGCGGTAATCGCCGCCCGTGTCGCGCCGCACGGTCAGCAGGTTTGCGCCGGGGCCGTTGATCGTCACGCTGCCGGTGATGTCGGGTAAGGCGCTCGCCAGATTGATCGTGCGCACCACCGCGAAAAACACCGGCTCAAAGGCAATTTGATTCGGTCCCGGATCGGCATTCGCGTCCAGCACGGCCTGGCGCAGACTGCCCGCGCCGCTATCGTCCGCGTTGGTCACGATGTAGGCGTTTCGGATCGTGCCGACGCCTTGCGCATCAAGCAGCACTCCATTCACCGGATTCGTCAGGTTGACGAAGAAGGTCTCGCTCGGCTCCAGCTCCGTGTCGCCGTTGATAGTGACGACGACGGGTTGGCTGGTGACGCTCGGAGTGAACGTCAGTGTGCCGCTGGTGGCGACGTAATCGCTGCCCGCCATGGCCGTGCCGTTGGCCGTGGCGAATTGCACGGTGACGGTCTGGGCGCTGGCGGTGTTGAGTGTCACGTTGAAGGTGGCTGTGCTCGTGCCCGCGCCGCCTTCCGCAACGGTCACGTCGTTGATGAAGATGCCGGGTGGCGGGACGCTCTGCGCTTCAAACGCGCCGATGTCCGTCCCGTCGCCCGCGTTGGCGTTCGGCAGATTCACCGTGCGCGGGAACCCGGCGCCGCGTTGGTCAGTCGTCACGCCGGAGCCGGTATTGTCGCCCGCGTCGAGCGCCGCGCTGCCCAACAGCAAAGCATGCGTTGGCGTCGGGCCGCCGTTGTTGGTGAGCGGGGCAAGCACGGGATTGGCATTGATTTTATCGGTGGCTTGATTGAGAAAACCGCCGCCGCCGTCGCTCGCCAGATTGAAGCCATTGGAAGTGATCGTCGCCACCCCGCCGCTGGCTGTCGCCGCGCCCAGATTTGCACCGGTGCTGTTGGCGATGATGGTGTTGCGTAATTGTGCCGTGGCGGTCGTTCCCGCCCCGATGGCGCCGATCCGAATGCCGCCGGTATCAGCTAATGAGCCAACGTTGTTAGCAAAGGTGCAATTGGTGACTTGCAGCGTGCTGGTCCCGGCAAACATCAAGTTGAACAGGCCGCCGCCCGCGCCCGCGCCGGTCGCCGTGTTGCCGCTCACGGTACAGTTGGTCATGGTCAGCGTCACGTTGACGGCGCTGCCAACCTCGTGAGAAATCCCGCCGCCGCGATCCACTGACGTATTGCCGCTGAAGGTGGAGCCTGTAAACGTTCCATTGGCACTGCCTAAAAAAACGCCGCCGCCTATACCTCCCACGGCTTCATTGCCACTGATGAGGCAATTGGTCAGCGTCAGATTGCTGAAACTCGCAATGCCGCCGCCCGCGCCGTTCACTCGCCCATTGCTGATGTTCAGGCCGCTCAGGGTGACGTTTAGCCCACTGCCGGGAATGTTGAAGATGCGGTAATCGCCGCCCGTGTCGCGCCGCACGGTCAGCAAGTTCGCGCCGGGGCCGTTAATGGTCAGGCTGCCGGTGATGTTGGGCAAGGCGCTCGTCAGATTGATCGTTTGCACACTGTTAAACAGCGCCGAGAAATTGATCGTGTCCGGGCTGCCGCCGCCCGTGCCGCAATCCGCCGAGCCGGATTGATTGTTGGCGTTGGCGTTGATGAGCGCTTCGCGCAACGAACATTGCCCGTTGACGTTTTGCTCATCCGCCGCTGTCGTCACGACGATGGGATCTACGATGTTTACGGTAAACGCGCCGGCGTTCCCCGCCGCAACCAAATTGCCCAGATTGTCCGCCACCTGACTGGCCTGCATCACGACGTTGTAAGGGCCGTTGTCGGCGGCATTCCAACTGCCGCCCGGCGGCGTGATCGAATAGGTCGCCACGCGCGGCGAGCCATTGCTGTTGTTGTCTACGCTGACGAAGGTGGCGGTGGCGTTGAATGCGCCGGGGCCGGTGACGTTCACATCGCCGTTGCCAAGGGTGCCGACGTTGATGGCGGTGTCGCCAGTGTAGGTCACCGTGAAGGTATAGCTCGTCGCGCCGCCGGTCGTGACGTTGGCGGCGGTCGCGGCGGCGGTCGGCGCGGAGGTGTTTTCGATGCTGGTGAGATTGATCGTCTGATGGCTGGTTGCGGTGAACGTGCCGTTGCCGCCGCTCAGCGTCAGCAACGGATCGGTGACGCCCGCCGTCACGATGTCGAGCACGTCGCCGGGCGCGGGAGTGGGCGCTCCGCCGTGAGCGTGGATCGTGCGCGTTGCGCCGTTCGGCACCGGCGTCAGGTTGAATGTGTCGTTGCCGTCAAAGCCGAAAAGTTGCAGCAGCGACAAATCCGCTGCGCTCGTCAGCGCGTTGACCGTGAAGCTGTCGTCGCCGCCCACGCCGTTGACCGTCAGCGTTTCGACCGTGCCGATGTCCAGACTGAACGGGCCGGAGCTTGTGCGGTTAAACGCGAGGCGCGTGCCGCTGGCTGCCGTCGTGAAAGCGTCGCCTGCCGCGAGGTTGCCATTGACCTGCACGGTGTCGCTCTCCGCGCCGCCGTCCATGACGTCGCTGCCGTCGCCGTTGCTCCACACCAGCACATCCGCGCCTGCGTCGCCGCTGAGCACATCCCCGCCTGGCCCGCCGACCAGCGTGTCCCCGCCGGGGCTTCCCAGCAAGGTGTTGCTGCTGAAATTGCCGACGAGGCTGTCGCCGTTCTGCCCGCCCGTGACGTTTTCAACGTCGCTGATGCTGCTCGTGCCTGTGGCCGTGCCGGTCGCCAGATTGACATTGCCATTGGTGAAAACCTGTCCGCGAATCAGCCCGCCGGGAGCCGCCGCCGTGTGGATGTTGACGTAGGTGATGCCGCCCAGCAGCGCCGCTTCGTGTTGCGCGGGCAAGGTGACGCCGCTGGCGCTGAAGGTAAAGCCCGTCCCGGCGGGAGTAAGCGGCCCGAGTGGTTGCAGGTCAACGATGACCGGGCCGTTGACGCCGACCGGCGCGCGATGCAGGTGAAAGCCGGTCACGTCAGCCGGAGCCAAATCCGTCACGGTCACCGCAATGTCGAAGGTCTTTGTCACCGGGTTGTAATTGCTGACCGCGACCGTGCCGGTGGCGGCGGTGGTTTGCGGCGGAACCTCCTGACTGCCGCTGAGAGTCGCGCTCAGTCCGGTGCTGCCGAGTCCCAGATTGACCGTCACTGCCGTGGTGTAGGCATTGTAATTCAGGCTGTCGGTATTGGCTCCGCCATCAATCGTGCCGCCGTTGAGCGAGACGCCGTCAGCAAAAACAATCGCATCATCGTCCGCACCGGTCGCGATGTTGGTTGGAATCGTGGCCTCGGTACTGTTTACCGTCACCGTGTCATTGCCCGCGTCGGCATTCACGAAAACCAAATCAATGCCCGAAGTGGCGATCGCGCCACCGATAAAATTGCCGTAAGTGGTGGTCGTGACGTTGATCGTGACCTGCAGCTTGCCGGAATTGATGGCCAGCGCGATCGTGTCGCCTGCTGAAGTACCCGGTACCAGAATGGTGTCGCCGGAAGCGGCAGGGATCCCAGCGCCGACATTGTCAGTGCCGCCATTGCCGATGAAGGTGTCGTTTCCCGCCCCGCCATCGAATGTGTCGTCGTCCCCTCCGCCAATGAGCGTATCGCTGTCGTCATCGCCTTTTAAGAAAATCGAACCAGCCCCGGCTGTTGTGGCACTGGCATCGAGACGGTCGTCCCCTTCGTTGCCGGAAACGGAAAGGGTCCCGATGCCTGCGCGCGCCAGTACGTTGACCGTGTCGGCACCTGCGAGCGCATTCACAAACACGTTCGTCTTGTTCGAAAAATTGATCAGCTCAAACGTAGGCGTCGCGCCGCTGTTGACCTGAATGGTTCCGCCCGGGCCATTCACCATGTTGATGGTGTCAACTCCTAAGGTGCCGTTGATCGTGTAATCGGTCACGACATTGGTGTCGGTGATGGGTTCGAGATTGGCGTACGTCAGCTTCGCCGCGCCCGTCGTGCCGCCGGAGTAAACCAGCGTGCCGGAACTGGGGCTGCTCGGCGTCGAAACGCCGCTGGAGAAATTGCCGTTTTGCAGCGTGATGCTGTCGGCATCGGCCCCGCCATCGAACAGGATGCCGCCCGCCGGAAAGGGATTGCCGCCGGCGGCGTCAATTGTCAGCGTATCGTTGCCGCCCAGCCCGTTGATCGTCAGAGAAGTCGTACTGGCCCTCGGCTGGTTGAACACCTGCACGGCGTTTTGCGTGACGACGATGTTGGCGCCGCTGCGCGTGACGACAAAGGCATCGGCGGCGGCAGTGCCGTTGGGGCCGGGTTGGGCTTCGAAAGCGCCAATATCCGCGCCGTCGCCCGCATTCGTGATGCCGCTGTCGTCAGACAGACGCGGCAGTCCGCGTTGGTCTGTGGTGACGCTGAAACTGTTGCCTTTGTCGAGCGCCGGGCTGCCTGTGTTTAGGGCGTGGGTCTGCGTCGGGCCGAAGTTGTTGGCGAGCGCGGCCAGCAGCGGGTTGGTATTGTTCAGGTCGGTCATCTGATTGAGCAACGCGACGCTGTTGTCGCTCGACAAATTGAAGCCCTGCGAAACGACGGACGCCATGGCGCCAATGGCGGCGAGGTTGGGCGCGGAGTTGTTGGCGACGATGTTGTTTCTCACGGTCGTGGCAGCGCCTCCCCCTTGATCCACTGTCGCAATGCCGCCTTCGGTCGGGCCGTTGTTGTTGGCGACGGTGCAATGAGTCAGGCTGAGCGTCGAGGCCAGGCCGTTGCTGACATTCGATATGCCGCCGGTAAAGGTTGTCGCGGTATTGCCGCTGATCGTGCAGTTGGTCAATGTGGCCGAGCCGTTTGACGTCCACAACCCGCCGCCATCCGACGTGGCGGTATTGCCGCTGAGCGTGCTGCGCAGGACGTTCAATGTGCCCAGGTTGAGAATCCCACCCCCAACGTTGGTCGCGGTGTTGGCGACCAGCGCGCATTCGGTAACGGTCAAATTGCCGGAATTATGAATCCCGCCGCCATCGCCCGTGACATTGCCATTGGTGAGCGTCAAACCTGAGATTGAGACCGTGGTCGCAACATTGATCTGGAAGATGCGGTAATTGCCGCCCGTATCGCGGCGCACGGTCAACTGGTTCGCGCCGGGGCCGGTGATCGTCAGGTCTTGTTCAATGGCGGGCAGCGCGCTCGCCAGATTGATCGTGCCGGTGACGATGAACGTAATGATGTCCCCGCCCGGTGCAGCATTGGCGTCCAACATGGCCTGTCGCAAGGAACCCGCGCCGCTGTCATTGGTGTTTGTCACGTTGAAGAAGGCTGTCGGGGCATTCGGCGTGACGGACTTGGAAATCCCTGGGTTCGCCGGTGTTGGTTTCCGCTGGCCGGTTTGCAAGCTGCTTGGGCCAGACGCTGCGCGGGCAGCTTGCAAATAGTGCAAGCTCAATGCTGCGCCGCCGAAAATAAGAAGCGTGAGCAGTGTCGAGAGCGCCAGTTTACGGGTGTGCGACATGATTTTTCCTCCTGCGTGAACCAGGTAAAAGAAGGTGGTCTTGCTTGCCGGGCAGTCGAAGCTCGCCATCCGGCTTTTGAACAAAACTTTGACTCACTCCCGCCGGAAATTGATAATGCCGGGAGAGTCCCATCACCAAATTGAATTGTTAAATTGAAGCTTGTTGGAATTGCCTTTGCATTATCACTGAACGACCGCGCAAAAATCCTGAAAGGCAATGGAAATTTTCTGGAAAATGCCTGGAAAGTTGTTATGCCGTCTGATGTTAAGTCTGTTTACGAGTTTGGCGCATTCAGATTGGATGTCGCCGACCGGCAACTGAAACGCGGGGGCGAACCCGTGTTACTGACGCCGAAACTCTTTGAGTTGCTGGGGTTCATGCTGGCGAATTCCGGGCGTCCGATGAGCAAGGATGAGTTGCTGAAAAACGTCTGGCCGGACACGTTCGTCAGCGAAGAGAATCTCAGCCGCCATATTTCCACGCTCCGAAAAATCCTGGGCGAGAACAGCGACGGGCGGAAATTCATCGAAACCATGCCGAAGTTCGGCTACCGGTTCGTGGCTGAAGTCAACGTCATCGTTCCCAGGAAGGCGGAGGCGGATGCGGAAATCGCGCCGCCGGAGAAATCGGATTCCCAGGTTGTTCCTGGCGACGCGCGCGAAGTCGCGGTCGCGGCGGGCTGGGTGACGCAGGCCAAACCGAAATCCAGCGCATATCCGGTCAGCCGGTTTCGCATTCTTGCGCCGCTCGGCGCGGGCAGCCGCGGCGAAGTCGTCGTGGTGGAAGACGCGCGGATTGCGCCTTCCTTTTTGAAACGCCACAAACATCGCCTGGCGGTCGTGTTTTCGCTGTTCGCGGCGGTCATGGCCGGAGTCATTTTCGGGCCTTCCCGCCTGTTCAATCCAAAAATAGAGAGCGGGGCAACGGTCAACCCGCTGGTCAGGGTCGCGCCGCTGACCAGTTTCCCGGGCCGCGAAAATTATCCCGCCTTTTCGCCCGATGACCGTCAAATCGCTTTCACCTGGGACGGCGGGCAGGGCGGCAATCCGGATGTGTACGTCAAGCTGGTGGGAACCGAAACGCCATTGCGGTTGACCACGCATCCGGCGGAAGAACTCAGCCCGGTCTGGTCCCCGGACGGGCTGTCCATCGCGTTTATGCGCATTACCACTGACGGGGCCGGAATTTATCTGGTCCCGGCGCTGGGCGGGCCGGAGCGCGCTTTGCTGACGGGCATCTGGTCCGGCTGGACAAACGTTCCTTCCGGGCGGTTATCGTGGTCGCCCGATGGCCGGTTCATCGCCTTTGCGGGAGTGGAAGAAGCCGCCCAGACGAACCTGCATCTTTTTCAGCTTTCCCTGAACGGATTGGAAAAGCGACAACTCACTTTCTCCGGCGAAGATGACCGCTGCCCGGCATTTTCGCCCGACGGGAAAACGCTGGCGTTTATTCGCGGCTGGGATGAAATCTACCTGATGCCCGCCGCGGGCGGCGAAGCCCGCCGCCTGACCTTTGAGAAAAAGCGGATCTTTGGTCTGGCCTGGACGCCGGATGGCCGGGAAATCGTCTTTTCGTCCGCGCGCGGAGGCAGTCCGGCGTTATGGAAAATCGCGGTTTCCGGCGGCGCGCCGGAAAGCCTGCCCCCCAGCGGCGAACAGGTCAGCAATCTGGCGGTCGATTCTCAGGGAAACCGGCTCGCCGTTACCCAGAACATTCGCGATCTGAATCTCTGGCAGCTTGAAATTCCCGATCCGTCTGGCCTGCCTGGCAAACCGCCCGCCAAACCAAAAGCCCCGTCCCTGTTCCTTTCCTCCACCCGGCAGGAATCCCAACCCCAGTTTTCGCCGGACGGGAAACAGGTTGTCTTCGTTTCCGGACGCTCCGGATATATTGAGCTTTGGACCTGTGATCGCGAGGGGCGGAATCTTTTGCAGTTGACCCATCTGAACGGGCCGTTCGCGGGCAGTCCGCGCTGGTCGCCGGATGGAAATCAGATCGCTTTCGATACCCGCGCCAATCAGGAACGGCCGGATATTTATGTCATCGCCGCCGATGGCGGAAAACCGCCCCGCCGCCTGACCATGGAAGACGCTGAAGACATTCGTCCCAGTTGGTCGCACGATGGACAGTGGATTTACTTCAGTTCAAACCGCAGCGGCGATTACCAACTCTGGAAACAGCGCCTCGCCGGCGGTCCCGCGGTGCAATTGACCTGGCAGGGCGGGCGCGAAGCTTATGAATCCCCCGATGGACAGTTCGTCTATTACACCCGCGGCACCAACGAGCCAGGCATCTGGCGCGTCCCCGTGACGGGCGGCGAAGAAACGCGTGTGCTGGAACAAGGCCGGCAAGGCGCCTGGGCCGTGCAATCGCAGGGCATTTACTTCCTCCGCTTCATCGCGAAGGCGCATGGCGCGATTGAGTTTTTCAGCTTCTCCACCGGACGCAACACGCCGGTCGCCGTGTTCGAGAAAGAGGAAACTTACGGGTTTACGGTTTCCGCCGATGGCCGCCAGTTGTTGTGGGCGCAGCTTGATCGCAACGAAAGCGATTTGATGCTGCTGGAAAATTTCCGCTGACCGAACCAACCCGGTTCGGCCGGGGATCAAACGGGCAAAAACACGAATGAGCGTTTCCAATGCACTGAACAGCGCCGAAGGGGCAACATCCATCGCCCTGATCATCACCCACACGATCAAACCGGGCGAGGAAAGCCATTACGAAACCTGGCTGGCGGAAATTCAACGCGCGGTAAGTGTCTGGCCGGGATATATCGGCAGAGAAATTTTCCGCCCGGCGCATGGCAGCCGGAAATACACCAGCCTGCTGCGCTTCGATTCGCTTGACCGGTTGAACGCCTGGGCCGAATCTGACACGCGCCGGTCATTTGTCGAACAGGTCGGCCATTTGCTGGAAGACGGCGACAATGTCGAAATTCGCACCGGCGTGGATTTCTGGTTTACGCCCGAAGGCGCCAAACCGCCCAAACCCTGGAAGCAGTTTCTGCTGACGCTGACGGCGGTTTATCCGCTGAGCCTGTTGATTCCGCGTTTATTGCGTCTGCTGGCCGAACTGGTTCCGCCGCTCGGTCATGAACCCGTGCGGGCGTTGCTGATGGCGGTGACGCTGACCGGACTGCTGACTTTTGTGATCATGCCGCGCTATACGCGGCTGATGAAGCGGTGGCTTTACGACGACAAGAAATAGGATTTTGCTCTTTGCCGCTCCCGGTCAATCATTTGCCGTTTTTGGTCAGCATCATCTTCTCTTTGTGATCACACCTCCGACGGTAAAAGGACAGTGATTCCGGGGAAGCGTTTGAAGCCGTCTTATCCCATTCGGGATAAATGGCAGGAGAATCCGGCAGGAAAAGGAAAAGGGTTTAGAGTCTGGCGAGTTCGGCTTGCGCTTCAATGACGGACAGCCCTATGCCGTTGAACTGAATCTCTCGCGTTGCCACCGACCAGAACTCATGGAGGTTTTGCGGGATGATGTGAACAGTTTCGCCTCGACGTAGCAGCGCCGTTGTGGCTTGCGTAGCCTCTGCGTGCATCGGGTGCGTCACCTGCGCCATTCGAAGCAGGATATTGGAATCCAGCTCATAGCTCATAACTGTTTGTCTTCGCGCTCTCCGTAGATGCTCTCCCGGCTGATCGCTTCATCGGATAACGGCGGGGTTGATGAACGATGGCGGCTCGCCCATTCTTCCACCGCTCTGGCTCTTTCTTCCGGCGATGCGGTCCCGAAAAAGGAGGGGTGTAGTGTTTTCGGTCCGGTTTCCGCGATGGAGCGGAGCCAAGCCGCAAGCGTCGGCCCGTTCGCTTCAGCCTGGGCATTGAGCAAATCAGCCGTCAATTGATCAACTTCTATCGTTGTTGTTTGCATCGCCATAAAATCACCCCTCTAGGCGGAGAAGAGCGCGATTCTGAAGCCGGCGGCAATGCCATTTCCTGCCGTTCAATCACGCCACCAAGACGCTATGCCGTTCGTGCGCCGAAAAGAAGAGAGGCCATCGTAACCAAAAATCATTGGTGGCTGGTTCGTCTTGGACGCTCACCCTGCCGCGCCTATAATCGCCCCGCCAAATGCAGGGAGATGGGTTGATGAATACTATGGAAGATGACGCTTTCGATGATCAGGCGCATATGCGAGAAACCCCGCCGGACCCGGCCAAGATTCGGCGCGGGACTGCCGAGCGCCAGCAGCGCTTTGATGTGGCAATGAAGCGGCTGACCGTCCGCATTGACGAAGAACTCCTCCAACAGTTCAGTCAACTCGCCGCCGAGGGAGCCGAAGGAAAAAGCCACGAACAATTGATCAATCAGGCCTTGCGCGAATGGCTCTCCGCCAGAGGAATGAAAGAGATGCTGCGCGCGGAAATTCAAATGGCAGTGCAGCAATCGCTTGCATCTGCCCGGAGGGGAATGGAAGCGCCGCTATAGCTTTTAAGAAAAAGAAATGTACAGCCGACTGTTAGTCGGCTGAGGTCGTGGCGGGCAAACCCTTTGGATTTAGAAAAAGAACTTCTCAGAATGCTACCTCAGACTAACAGTCTGCGGTACGTCTTTTTCTCGAAGTCTATAGCTTAGCCGCGCTTTCTGAGGGATAGCCAAGCTATTCGCCGTGGAAACAAAACCATAATGACTATTCACGACTTACCAAAGTTGCACCGCTTTGCGCGTAAATCATTGCGAATTCCAAACAGTATTATCGGCCATTCTGCGCCACACGCTGTTATCTAAGCTGCTGAACGAGGGAACTTTAGCCTAGACCAAGGAGGTAAAACCGTGCCACGAACAATTGAAGAAGGCTTTGATGACTTTCTGATAAAAAAGCTAAAGCCGCAGACAAGCGAGTCAGAGGCCGCTAAGCGCCACAGAGCGTCAATCGAGGCCTGCCTGAAAAACAATTTTGGGCTTAAGCGGTTTGTTCGGATCGGTTCCTTTGGGAATTGGACCAGTGTTTCGAGACACAGCGATGTGGATTATTTAGCCTGCTTACCAACCAATCAGCTCACGCAAGTATCAACCTCTTCATTGGCGAAAGTCCGCAATGCATTGGACTTCCGATTCCCAAATACAGGCGTAAGAGTTGGCTGCCCCGCTGTAGTTGTTCCTTTCGGAACTAGAAAGTCTGAAATAACTGAGATTGTGCCTGCCGATTACGTAGGAGAAGACAATGGTTATAAGGTTTATGACATAGCAGACTGCGCTGGAGGGTGGATGAAGGCAAGTCCAGACGCGCACAATGCTTACGTGCGCTATGTTGATGGCAAACTTGGAGGAAAGGTAAAACCTCTCATACGATTCGTCAAAGCATGGAAGTATTTCCGTGACGTTCCAATCTCATCCTTTTACCTAGAACTGCGAGTGGCAAAGTATGCCTCTGAAGAAAAGGCGATCATATACGAATACGATGTTAGGAACGTTCTAAAGCTCTTGTGGGATAGTCAACTCGCGAGCCTGCGGGACCCAATGGGCGTTTCTGGTTACATTACAGCATGTAAAAGTGACGCGCTTCGAGCAGACGCTCTATCCAGGCTCAAGACCGCTTATGCTCGCGCCCAAAATGCCCTCGATGAGTCTTCCAAAGGAAATATCTCGATTGCCTTTGATTGGTGGGGATATCTCTACAACTTTGAATTTCCGACCTACTATCGTTGAAGGACATGATCACAGTAGAACAAAACACTGAGAAACAGATTAACCGGCTGGCTGCTCAGCGGCAGCTTTACGCGTCAGCCAAGAAAATCTTCGGCTGGCAGGTTTTCTTGAGCGGCCCTCTTACTGTGGCGGCAGCGTTTCTTGTCGTTGTTGACCCGTCTTATAAGGGCTATGTCGCTGCCTGGGGAATTACCATTGCTTTGTGCGATCTATTCTGGCTCACTCCCTGGCAGAAGCGTCTGCGGGATTCGGCTGCAAGGATTCAAGAAGCATTTGATTGCGATGTCTTAGCTCTCTCTTGGAATGCAGTAAAAGCGGGCAAGCGCCCTGATCCTGAACTTGTGAAGGAGCAATCAGACAAATACAAAAAATGGGAAGCGAAGATGCCACCATTGGAGAACTGGTATCCAGTCGCAGTCGGCGATCTGCCTTTGCATATTGGCCGCCTTGCATGCCAGCGATCTAACTGCTGGTGGGATTCTAAGCAACGGAGACGTTACGCGATTTGGGTTATCTTTATGGTGATGTTCATTTTTGCTGTCGTTCTCGGTTTTTCTTTCAGGGGTGGCCTAACAGTTGAAAACTTTGTGTTGAAGGTCGCAGCTCCTCTAGCGCCCGCCCTTCTTCTCGGACTACGTCAATTCTCTGAACAGAGGGAAGCAGCTACCCGATTGGACAGGCTAAAAGATCAGGCTGAAACCATCTGGAAACAGGCTCTTGGCCAAAAGTCTAAGTCCGAGATAACTGCGCTATCTCGCAGTCTACAGGATGAGATTCTTGAGAATCGCCGCAAGAGCCCACTGGTATTCGACTTGATATTTAAGCGTCTGCGAAGTGACTACGAAATCCAAATGAACTACGGCGTGGCTGATTATGTCGCGGAGGCAAAACAGACTCTCCAGATCAGCTAACTTATGCCTACTCTCAATGACGCCATAAATGACCGTCTGCGGTCATTTATGGCTGACTGTGGCAGTTTGAAACCAAAGTTAACTGTCTGATCTGCACGCCCCCGTTTTCTCTCATAGTCTCTCTCAAAAGCCAAAATGATGAACCAACTACCCGACACCGAAAAAGCAGTAAGCCTGTCCCAAGATGCCGGACCCGCTTCCCGCGTGCGTTATCGCGTGCTGGCGCTGGCTGTGCTGCTGGCCGGAATCACGTATCTGGACCGCGTCTGCATCTCGCTGACCGCGCCCGCGATGATGCGCGACCTGAACTTGAGCAAGGTCGAAATGAGTCTGGTCTTCAGCGCCTTCACGCTGGCCTACGGGATTTTCGAGATTCCGACGGGGTGGTGGGGAGACCGTATTGGGACGCGGCGGGTGCTGGCGCGGATCGTCATCTGGTGGTCGAGCTTTACCATCTTCACTGCGGGGGCGTTCAACTACATTTCTTTGCTGGTGATTCGGTTTCTGTTCGGCGCGGGCGAAGCGGGCGCGTGGCCCAATGCGGCGAAGACCTTTTCGCGCTGGTTTCCAGTGACGGAGCGCGGCACGGCGCAGGGCATCTTTTTTATGGGCGCGCATCTCGCCGGGGGACTGACGCCGCTGCTGGTGACGGCGATGCTCGCCTGGATGCAATGGCGCTGGGTGTTCGTCATTTTTGGCGCGGTGGGTTTCGTGTGGGCGGCGGTCTGGTTCTGGTGGTTTCGCGATGAGCCGGAACAGCACAAGGCCGTTTCGCCCGCGGAGCTTGCGCATATTCAGCGCGGGCGCGGCAAAATGGTGTCGCATCATCTCAGCGCGGCGGCCTGGAAGCGGATTTTGACCAATCGCAGCTTGCTGGCGCTGTGCCTGGCGTACTTCACGCAAACCTACGGATTTTATTTTTTCATTACGTGGATGCCGACCTATCTGGAAAATGCGCGCGGGTTCACTTCGACGATGCTGGGCGTGATGGCGGGTTTGCCGCTGGTGATGAGCGCGGCGGCGGATTTGTTCGGCGGGCTGACGACGGATTGGGCAACCAAACGGTTTGGATTGCGCGTGGGGCGTTGCGGGGTTGGCGGCATCTGTTATCTGGTGGCGGGTGTGTTGTTGATTGTGGGGACGGCGACACAGCACAACATCACGGCTGTCGTGCTGATTTCGCTGGCGCTGGCTTCGTCCAATTTTCTGCTTGGCGCAAGCTGGAGCGCCTGCACGGACATCGCCGGCGATCACGCGGGCACGGTCAGCGCCTGCATGAACACGGCGGGACAGGTTGGCGGTTTCTTGAGCCCGATTGTGGCTGCGCTGTTCGTCGAAAATTACGGCAGTTGGTCCGCGCCGTTGTACGTCTGCGGCGCGCTCTACTTTCTGGGGGCGTTGTGCTGGTGGCTGGTTGATCCGCGCCAGCCCATTTCCTTGCGCAGCGATCAAGATTGAATTTCCCCGCGATTGTTGCAGGCCAAACAGATTTTGATATATTCCGCCGCGCCTTCAACAATTGCCGTGTAACACTATGAACAACGATTCGCCCTTTCATCATACGCAATCGCGCCGCCTGCCGACGCGCCGTGAATTCCTGTGGCAGGCAGGGGGCGGCCTCGGCGGCCTGGCGCTGGCTTCGATGCTGGCCAATGACCAAACCCTGGCGCAGAGCCCAAAATCCCCTCCCGCAAAAACAGGGACTGCCAAAGCCCGGCGCGTTGTGCATTTTTTTATGGCGGGCGCGGCCAGTCATCTGGACCTGTTCGATTACAAACCCGAGTTGATCAAACGCCACGGCCAGCCCAGCGATTTCGGCGAAACGGTCGAAACCTTCCAGGATGGTTTGGGCCCCTGGCTGCGGCCCGTCTGGGATTTCAAACCTTATGGCCAAAGCGGCAAGCTGCTGGGCGAGCCGGTTTCGGCGCTCGGTTCCGTCGTGGATGACATTGCCTTTGTCCACAACATGGTCAGCAAGTCCGGCGTCCACAGCACGGCCACGCTGCTGCAGGCAACGGGCTTTCTGCTGCCAGGCTTTCCCGGCGCGGGCTGCTGGGTCAGTTATGGCCTGGGTTCGATGAATGACAATCTGCCGACTTTCGTGGTGCTGCCTGATCATCGCGGCATGGCGTCAAACGGCGTGAAGAATTGGGACTCGGCGTTTCTGCCCGCGCAGCACAGCGGCACGGTGATTTATCCCGGCACGGATGCTCCGGTCGCCGATCTGTTCCCGCACAAATCCGCCAACTACATCACGCCGGAAAGCGAAGCCGCGACGCAGGCGTTGATGGCCGAAATCAATCGCGCACACGCCGCCGCCCACGAAGGCGACCAGCGGCTGGAAGGCCGCATCCGCAGTTACGAACTCGCCGCCAAAATGCAGCTTGCCGCGCCCGAAGCCTTGAACCTGAAAGCCGAGCCAGCACATGTCTTAAAGCTTTACGGGCTGGATCGCGGCCCCCAAGCATGGCCGAAGGAAATCAACGACGAGGAAGAGACGTTTTACTTTGCCCAGAAATGTCTGGCCGCGCGCCGCTTGCTGGAACGCGGCGTGCGCTTCGTCCAGATTTGGAGCGGCAACGACAACGGCTTTCCGCGCCGCAACTGGGATTCGCACGAAGACATCCGCCGCGACCACGGCCCTTTGGCCACAGGCATGGCGCGCGGTTGTGCGGCCTTCATCCAGGACCTGAAACAGAGAGGCCTGCTGGAAGACACGATCATTCTGTGGACGACCGAATTTGGCCGCATGCCATCCAGCCAGGCAGGCAAAGGCCGCGATCATAACCCGTATTGCTTCACCAACTGGCTGTGCGGCGGCGGGATCAAGGGCGGCGTGACCTATGGCGAAAGCGACCCGTGGGGCTACAAACCGCTGGACCGGAAGAATCCGACCGAAGTTTACGACATTCACGCCACGCTGCTGCATCTGCTGGGCATGGATCACGAACGCCTGAGCTTTTACCACAACGGCATCCAGCGTCGTCTGACCGACGTTCATGGGCACGTTATCAAACCATTGCTGGCCTAGGCTTCAGATGCAATGCAATACGCGAGCGTAAGCGAGCGCCGAGTATGGTCAAGCGCAGTATGGCTGGCGCTCGCTTACGCTCGCGTACTGTTTAGGTCAGTTTCCAGCCCTTGCGATACTTGCGATGGATCATCGGCTCGATTTCCGGCGCATTCGTCGCGCGGAGCTTCTGCGCATCCCACACCAGTTTTTTCCCTGCGCGGAACGCGACATTGCCCAGGTGATTGGCTTCGGTCAGCCAGCCGGCATACTCGAAATTGCAGGTGGTCGGCGTGCCGGTTTTACAGGCGTGAATCCATTCGGCGTGGTGGCCCAGCGATTTCGGAATGAACGGATCGGGCCGTTTGAAATCGGCGAATTTGTTTTCCGGCAAGAGCAGGTGTTTGCCGTAATCGGAAAGCAGCATGCCTTTGTCGCCGATAAACAGCACGCCGCTGTTCCATTGCGGAATGCCAGCGTCTTTCAGGATTTGCGGTTTGTAGGTTCCCTGATACCAGGTCAGTTTCAGCGGCGGCAGGGTGCCGCGCTGGCCGTATTCGTATGTGACTTTCATTGAAGCCGGAGCGATTTCCAGATGCGGCGCGGGGCCGCTGGCTTCGATGGTCAGCGGATGGTCGAGCTTCAGCGCCCAGAACGGTAGGTCAATCCAGTGGCTGCCCAGATCGGACATCGTGCCGTTGCCGAAATCCCACCAGCGATACCATTTCGGGCCGGGGAAATAGACGTTGTTGAACGGGCGGGACGGCGCAGGTCCCAGCCACAATTCCCAATTCAGATTTGACGGAACCGGGTCCGGTTTTTCCGGGCGGTTCTGGACAAGGACGATGTCGCCGGAGGCTTTCGCTTCGGCTTCGCTGGCGTGCAAGCCCCAGGCGCGACCGACCCAGACATGGGCTTCGCTGACTGCGCCGATGGCTCCGGTCTGGATCAGTTCGACCACACGGCGATAATTTTCTCCGGCATGAATCTGCGTTCCCATCTGCGTCGCCACTTTGGTTTTGGCCGCCGCTTCGCGAATGACGCGGGCTTCCCAGATGTTGTGTGTCAGCGGCTTTTCGCAGTACACGTGTTTGCCAAGCTGCAACGCCGGTAACGTCGCAAACGCGTGCGTATGTTCCGCCGTGCTGATGACCACGGCGTCGAACTCTTTCGCCTGATCGTAGACTTTGCGGAAATCCACCAGCTTGCGCGCTTTCGTGTGGCGCTCGGCGGCTTTGTTCAGGCCTTCTTCGTTGACATCGCAGAGAATGACGATGTTTTCCGATTCGACATCGCGCAGGTTCGCCGCGCCACGACCGCCCGCGCCGATGATCGCCAGATTCAGTTTGTCGTTCAGATTTCGTCCCCGGACGATGGCCGGAGCAGCCAATCCAACAACCGCAGCCGCAGCCGTTTGAGTCAGAAATTGCCGCCGAGACGGCCCAGAAGTTGAAGCAATCGCGTTCGCTGATTTTTTCTGCATGCGTTCTCCCTGAGTTTTGAAGTTTACGAATGAGCCAGAATTGCCATCGAAGAGTGTGCGCGAATCATAAGTTGGCACGGATGATGTGTACAGCAAACTTGTGGGAAATCTGGGCCAGTTGCTGGATCAATCCTTCGCTCGCACATACTGCACGGGCCAGGCCGTGTCCGCACCCAGCGCCTTCGCCGCATGAAGCGGCCAGTACGGATCGCGCAGCAGCGCGCGCGCCAAAAAGACGGCGTCGGCGTCTCCGCCGGAGATGATTTCTTCAGCTTGTTGCGGTTCGGTAATCATCCCGACCGCGCCCGTGGCAATTCCCGCTTCTTTGCGAATCGCGGCGGCAAACGGAACCTGATAGCCGGGGCCGACCGGTATCGTCACTCCCGGAATCAGCCCGCCGCTGGAACAGTCAATCAGGTCAATGCCGATGTCTCGCAGCCAGGTTGAAAACTGGATGGATTGCGCCAAATCCCAACCGCCATTCTCCGCCCAGTCCGTGGCGGAAATGCGCACGAAGACCGGCAGATGCGCGGGCCAGATGCGCCGCACGGCTTCGGCAACCTGCAAGGGAAACTTCGCGCGCGTTTCCAGCGGGCCTCCGAACTCATCCGCTCGCAGATTGGACAGCGGCGAAAGGAATTCGTGCAGCAGGTAGCCGTGCGCCATGTGAATTTCAATGACCTCGAATCCGGCTTCCAGACTGCGCCGCGCGGCGTCCGCGAATTGATCAACCGTTGTTTGTATGTCTTCCCGCGTCATTTCTCGCGGCGCGGGGTAATGACCAAACGCCAGCGGGCTGGGGCCGATGGTTTGCCAGGCGCCTTCGGTCAGGGGCTTTCCGCCTCGCCACGGCGCATCTGTCGAAGCTTTCCGTCCGGCGTGCGCAATCTGAATTCCCGGCACCGCGCCCTGCGATTTGATGAATGCAGTGATTGGCTGAAATGCTTGTGTGTGCGCCTCCGACCAGATGCCAGTGTCGGCGGGGGAAATCCTTCCTTCCGGTGAAACGGCTGTGGCTTCGACAAGGACCAGCGCGGCTCCACCCACGGCGCGGCTGCCCAGATGCACCAGATGCCATTCGTTCGGAATCCCGTCCTGGGCGGAATACTGGCACATCGGCGAAACGAAAACGCGGTTTTTGAATTCCAACTCCCGCAGCCGCAAGGGCGAAAACAATTGGCTCATCTCTTGAATTCTCCTGATTATCCGATTGAATGATTGTGTCCGGTCTGAAAGTGCCGGAAGCGGCTTCAGCATACCATTCAGGCGATTGCATCGGCAGGGAGGCTGCGCGCTTTCAATTTCTGGCATTAATTCAACCTCTCGACTAAGATCACGCCGTTTCGTCAGAAACAGAAATTCCCTTGTTCCAACTCCCCTGTGGTTTCGCCGGAAATGCCTATGTTCAGCGTTCGCGTTCAATCAAACTTGATCGTTCGTTCCTGCAAATTTGCTGTCATCGGTGCGGCCGTTTGTCTGCTGCTGTTCGGCGTGTGGACGGCAAACTCATCGGGCGCGCGGTGCCAGCAGCGTCAGACGCAGCCGGCACAAGCTTACGCTGCGGACACACCAGGCTTTGAAAAGTTTGTCCAGCCCGCGTTGGCGGATTCGTGCAGCGGATGCCACAACGACCGCAACGCTTCGGGCGGATTGAATCTGGGATTGTTTACGGAAGCCGTCACGCTCACCAGCCGCCGCGACGAATGGGAGGTGATCCTGCGCCGAGTCGAAGCAGGTGAAATGCCGCCTGAAGGCGCGCCCAAAGACGCAGCGCAGCTTGCCGCCATGCTCGGCTTTTTGAAAAAAGAGTTTGAACGCGCCGACCGATTGGTGAAACCCGATCCGGGTCGAATTGTTGCCAGAAGGTTGAATCGCGTCGAATATCAAAACACTGTTCGTGATCTGCTGGGCGTCAGTTACCGCGCCGACCGCGAATTCCCGCGCGATGACGAAGGCGAAGGTTTCGACAACATCGCCGACTTGCTGAGCATTTCGCCGCTGCTGGCGGAAAAATACTTGTCCGCCGCCGCCACCATCGCGGCCAAAGCGATGGGCACGGAAACGCTGCCGAAACCGACGGAGTTCGGTTACATGGTCAATTCCGATCCGAAGATCAGGAAGCACGCCGAAGCGCTGATTTACTACGGGCAGGAAGCCTGGTTGCTGGACGCGAGCACGCTGGAATTCCGCCATCACGTGGATTACAGCGGCGAATATCGCGTCCGCATTGATATGGCCGGTTCGCGCGGCAAAAACGGGGCGCCGGTCAAACTCGGTTTGTGGATGGACGGCAGGCTGCTGGAAAGCCGGATGATTGAAACAAAGACGCCGACGTTTGAAGGCTTTGGAATGTATCCATACTGGGGCATGGACACGAAGCTCATTCTGCCGCAGGGCGATCACACCTTTCGCCTGGGGATCATCGGCGACGAACTGTCGAAACAGATGAAGGAAGACGACGCCTTCAACCCGCGCAAGAACATTTACCCGTACGGCATCAAGTTCTTCGGCCCGTTTCCGACAAAAGTCGAAAGCGCGAGCCGCAAGCAGATTCTGATCTGCAATCCGAAACTGGGCGTCGCTTGCACCCGGAAGATTGTGCGGAATCTGGCTCGGCGCGCATTTCGGCGAACCGTCACCAGCGCCGAAATCGCCGCGTTGATGCGCTTTGTCAAAACGGCGGAAACGCCGGAGCAGGGAATTCAAAACGCGATTCGCGCCATGCTGGTTTCGCCGCACTTTCTTTTTCGCATCGAACGTGATCCCGCTCAGCAAGACGCAGAAAGGTGGCGACGGGCTTTAGCCTGTCGCGAGCGGGGACAGGCTAAAGCCCGTCCCACGTCTGCCCATCCCCTGCCTGATTGCCATGAGTCAGATATTCACAAGATTTCCGACACGGAATTGGCTTCGCGGCTGAGTTATTTCCTGTGGAGTTCGATGCCGGATGACGAATTGCTGCGGCTGGCGGAAAGCCAACGGTTGCGCGCGCCGGGCGTGTTGGCGGCGCAGGTCAAACGGATGATCGCCGATCCGAAGTCAGTGGCGCTGGCGGAAAACTTCGCCGGGCAATGGCTGCAACTGCGGAACCTGGATTCGCTGCGGCCCGACGCCGAAAAGTTTCCCGATTGGGGCGCGGAACTGCGCGAAGCGATGAAGGCCGAAACGCGCATGTTCTTCGAGCACGTGCTGCGCGAAAACCAGCCGGTTACGGACTTTCTGAACGCCAGCTACACTTTCCTGAACGAACGGCTGGCGAAGCATTACGGCATTGGGAATGTCACCGGGCCGGATTTTCGCCGCGTTGAACTTGCGACCAACGAACGGGGTGGGATCACTTCGCACGGCAGCGTGCTCGCCGTATCGAGTTACCCAACGCGGACTTCTGTCGTGCTGCGTGGCAAATACATTCTGGATAACATCTTCAACACGCCGCCGCCGCCCGCGCCTCCGAATGTGCCGGTGCTGGACGAAGCCGCGGTGGGGAGCAGCGCTTCGCTGCGCAAACAGATGGAAGCGCACCGTGCCAACTCTGCTTGCGCCGCCTGTCACAACAAACTTGACCCGATGGGCTTTGCGCTCGAAAACTACGACGCCATCGGGCGCTGGCGGGCGATGGACGGCAAATTCCCGGTGGATGCCAGCGGCGCGATTCCGCGCGGAAAGTCTTTTACGAATCCGGCGGAATTCCGCGCTGCGCTCCTCGCCAAAACGCCAGAGTTCGCGCAGGCGCTGACCGAAAAACTGATGGTGTATGCGCTGGGACGCGGGCTGGAACGCTTCGACAAACCGACGATTGCCGCGATTCAACCGAAGTTGACTGTGTCGGAATACCGGTTTCAGGTGTTGGTTCAGGAGATTGTGAACAGCCTTCCGTTCCAGGCTCGACGTGGAGAAACATTGCAAGCTGAGGCAAACACATCAAAAGGAGTCGCTCACCGATGATCATCACTCGCAAAGCAATTCACCGCCGCACGTTTTTGAAAGGCATGGGAACTGTGCTCGCCCTGCCGATGCTGGATGCGATGACGTCCGCGTTGGCCGCGACTGCGAGGCCGCCCGTGCGGCTGGCGTTCGTTTATCTGCCGAACGGCATTGATATGCGCAACTGGACGCCGAGCTACGATGGCCCGTTCCGCGAGTTGCCGCCGATTCTGAAACCGCTGGAAAGCTTGAAGAATGATTTTTCGATGCTTGGCAATCTGGCGCACGCCACGGGCAATGCATGGCAGAGCGGCCCCGGCGATCACGGGCGCGCCTGTGGCGGGTATTTGACTGGCGTTCACGTGCGCAAATCCACGACAGACATTCGCGCGGGCGTGTCGGTGGATCAGCTTGTGGCCAAAAAGATCGGCGCGGAAACGCGCTTTCCGTCGCTGGAACTGGGCCTGGAAGACGCGCGGCAGACGGGCAGTTGCGATTCGGGCTATTCGTGCGCGTACACCAACAACCTGGCCTGGAAAACCGAAACCCAGCCGCTGCCGCCGATTCTGGAACCGCGCGCGGTGTTCGAGCGGCTGTTCGGCGATGGTGTGGCAATGACGCCCGAAGCGCGCGCACGCGAAAATGCCTTGCGCCGCAGCATCCTGGATTATGTCAACGAAGACTTGAAGAAGCTGAAAGGCGCGGTCGGCCCCAGCGACAAACGCAAGCTGGATCAATACGCCACCGCCGTCCGCGACATCGAACTGCAACTGGAACGCGCGGAAAAAGACAATGCGCAAGGCATATTGAAAAACGGGCCCCGGATGGACAAACCCTACGGCATGCCCAGCAATTTCGCCGAACACTTCAAATTGATCACGGACATGATGACGGTGGCTTTCCAGGCGGATTTAACGCGCGTCGCTACGTTCATCGTCACCCGCGAAGGCACGCCGCGCCCGTATCCCGAAATTGGCATTCCCGAAGGCCATCACCAGTTGACGCACCACCGCAACGAAGTCGCGTTGATGGACAAGGTAGCGCAGATCAACACCTACCACGTGGCGCAGTTCGCCAAATGGCTGGAACGGCTGAAAGCGACAAAAGAAGGCGACGCGAATCTGCTGGATAATTCGATCATTGTTTACGGTACGGGCCTGGCCGACGGCAACGGCCACGTTCATGAAGACCTGCCGACGCTGGTTGCCGGACGCGCGGGCGGCGCATTCAAACCGGGCCGCCGGATTGTTTATCAACGGGAAACGCCGATGACAAATCTGTTCGTCACGATCATGGATCGGCTGGGATTGCCCGCAGAACAGTTCGGCGATTCGACCGGGCCATTGGATGGCCTGGATTTGGCGTAAACCGCCTGAAATGCGAAATTGGTTCGTCCCAACCTAAAACCTGAAACCTATTCCCTGACTCCTGAAAAAACAAAAAAACACTTCTGATGGATGTGTTTGGGAAAATCAGGAGGCAGGAAACAGGTTTCAGGTTTCAGGGAAAGCCAGTTGCCAGAGCAATATCCGCGCGTTTGTAAACTTTGCACCCGCCCGCAAAATTATCGGCAAAAAAATCTCTCCGCCGATGCCAACCAAATTCCGAACCTAGTGTCTATGGCAGTGACACTCGATAAAGGAAACCGCTGGTGAATCAGGAACAGGAACTCATCGAACGCGCGCAACAAGGCGACCGGGAGGCATTTTGCCAACTGGCGCGCGGATACGAGCGCCGCATTTATGCGATGGCGTTCCATTTCACCCGCAATCCGCAGGACGCGGAAGATCTGTCGCAGGAAGTCTGGTTGAAAGCCTACAGGGCAATCGGTTCCTATCGCGGCGAAGCGAGTTTTTACACCTGGCTGCGGCAGATTGCGGTCAACACGTTGATGAATCAGCAGCGCAGAGGGCTGGCGAGTATGTGGACTTCAGACAAAAAAGCATTTCGATTGGGAGAATTGGTTCCGCTGGATCAGCTTGGAGTGGCCGAACCTTCGCACAGGTCAGAAGACGGGCTGCACCAGAAAATGATGGTGGATCGCGTGATGGGCGCGCTGGAGGATTTGTCGCCGAAACAAAGGTTGATCTTTTTGCTCAAGCACCGCGAAGGCATGACTTACGAAGAGATTTCGCAGGCGAGCGGCGCTTCGGCGGGCACGATCAAAAAGGCGCTTTTCCGCACGGTCAATAAACTGCGCGAAAGGCTGGGCATCGGAACCGAGGAAGAAACCTATTCCGGCGTTGTCGCCGGCGAAAAGAGTTAAGCAGGAGCCGCATGCACGATTGCCGTAAAACAAAAACAACGCTGGTGGAATTGGTTTTTGGCGAATTTGAGGTCGGCCAACAACAGCGCGCATTGGCCGAAGTCAGAAGCTGTCCGGCTTGTCTGGCGGAATACAACTCGATGCAGGCGACGCTGCGGATGTTCGATCAGGCGGCGGATGCGGCAATGCCGGAAGAGAGTTATTGGGCGGGGTATGAAGCCCGGCTGCGCGACAAGCTGAATGACGTGGGACAGACTTCAGTCTGTCCCAGCGTTCTGGACAGACTGAAGTCTGTCCCACGCGCTCTGTTCACATTTTTACTGGCAAGGCCGGCAATTCCGGCGACAGTTGCCGCGCTGATTTTGCTGGCGGCGATTTCGGCGGTCTGGTTTTCCAAACAGGAAACCCGCGACCCGCAAGTATTGGTGGCCGGCACGACGCCGACGGCAACTCCAACTCCAATCCAGGCAATTTCAACGCCTTCGCCAACCGGTGAAGTCCAGCCGGAGCCGCGCTCAACCCTGGCGGTCCAGGTTCGGCAATCGCGCCGCCCGCGTCCGGTGAAGCAGGCAGAAGAAACAACGCAGGAGACATTGGCGGTTGCTGATCCGGCGACGCACCTGGAAAACGCGCAACTGCTGCTGCGGGCATTTAGAAACGCCGAACCGGCGAATCTGGCCTATGAAAAGCGGCAAGCCCGAAAGCTGGTGTACGACAATATTCTGCTTCGCCGCGAAGCCGAGGCGAAAGGGAATTTGCCGGTCGAAGAAGCGTTGAACAGTTTGGAGCCGCTGCTGCTGGATATTGCCAATCTGCCCGCCAACGCTTCGCGCGGCGAGGTGCGGACAGTTCGTGAGCGCATTCAAAAGCAGGAAATCATTGCGACGTTGCAAATCGTCGGGACTGGAATGGAACGCCTGAGCGCTCCCGCGCTGGGCCAGGAATGAATATTGGGACAGGAGAGAGAAAATGCTGAAAACCATCTTTTACAAAAAACAATTGCCCCCTCACACCGCGAAACTTTCCGCATCGTTTGCGCTGCTGGTCATTGCCATTTTGACGGTGACGCTCAGCCGTCCGGCGGACAGTTCGGCGCAATCGCTGGAAAAGCTCAATCGTTTTGTCCAAAGCACGAAGGCGTCGGATGCCGCGACGCAGTTGTTTGCGCAGGGCCGCGACTTGCTGCAGGAGCGGGAATACGGCGACGCCGCCGACCGCTTCAAGCGCTTCCTGAACGATTACCCTCGCCACAAGGACGTGGACGCGGCGCTGTACTGGCTGGCGTATTCGCTGACCAAGATCGAACGCTTTGCCGAAGCCGACCGGCAGATCGAACGCCTGTTTCGCGACTATCCGAAATCGAACTGGGCGGATGACGCAAAATCGCTCCGCGTGCAAATTGCCGGGCAGGTGCGAGACACCAAAACGATCACGAACGAACTGGACAACGACAAGTTGGAAATCAAACTGATCGCGCTGCAAAGCCTGTTTCAGGCCGACCCTGAACGCGGCGCGGCTGTGGTCGCTGACATCATCAAACCCGATTCCACCGCCAGCCCGAAAATGAAGGAAACGGCGGTGATGCTGCTGGGGCAGCATGGCGGCACGAAATCCGGCGACACGCTGCTGGCGCTGGCGCGCGGCGGCGATCCCAAATTGCAGAAAACCGCGATTTTCTGGCTCGGCCAATCCAGGGACAGCCGCGCGTTTGAGGCCTTGCAGGAACTGGCTGGCTCGGCGGATTTGGAAGTGGCGAAAACTGCCTTGTTTGCGATTTCCCAACAAAACGACGAGCGCGCGAAACAGGTGTTGCTGAAAGCCGCGCGCAGCGGGCAATCCGCGGCGCTTCGCCGCGAAGCGATTTTCTGGCTGGGCCAGCGCGGCGGTGACGGCGCAGTGGATGATTTATTGCAGATTTATGAAAGCGATTCGGACGTGGAAATCAAAAAGCATGTGCTGTTCGCGCTTTCGCAACACGACAGCCCGCGCGCATCGGCGAAGCTGAACGAAATCGCGCGTTCCGGCGGCAACGTGGAAGTGCGCAAGCAGGCGATTTTCTGGATTGGGCAGCGCGGCGACGAACAAACCTTGCAAACCCTGATTCAACTGTACGATTCGGAAAGCGATGCAGGCATCAAGGATCAACTGATCTTCGCCTTCGGCCAGTCGCACAAAAAGGCCGCACTGACCAAACTGATGCAGATCGCGAAAAGCGATTCATCCACCGAAATGCGCAAAAAAGCGATTTTCTGGCTCGGGCAAAGCAAAGACCCCGAAGCCCGAAAACTGATCGAAGAAATCCTGAAGTAATACGAACCATCCTCGCGGGCGAGTGACACACTTGCCCGCCTTCAACCAAACAACAACCAGGACCAAATTCCTGAAGCGTTGCGGCTTCCTGGGAAAGGTCTGTCTTCAAAATGGAGGGAATCAGTATGAAACACGCAATTCTGACCTCGTTGGTCGTTTTTGGACTGGTGCAAATCGCCGATCCGGTGACTTCACACAAAATCAGCGCGGCTTCCGTCGTTCGCGCCGCCGAAGAAGCGCCGCAACACCCGAACTTCATCCCGGTTCAAGGCGGCAACCTTTCCGGGAAGATTGAAACCGCCGTCCGGCAGGCGCGCGCAACGAATCCGCAGGCGAAATTCTGGACAGGCTGGGCGTTTGACGTTCGCCCCGGCGTCGCTGTGGATTACGAATGGCGCAGCAAAGACGGCAAGTTCAGATCATCGGGCGATGGTTTCAATGTGTCTTTCGACCGCGACATCGAAACGCGCAACCTGGGCGTTTTCATGCTGCACGAAGCTGGAGCGATCAGCCGCGTCGAAGTTTACAACCTGGAACGGCAGCGCAATTACGACGGCCATACGGTTTTCTGGGCGGGCAAGGTGAGCAACGACGAAAGCCTGAATTATCTGCGCGAACTGACCGAAACCCAGCAAAACAAGAAAAACAGCGAACACGGCGTGGTGGCCATTGCGCTGCACAACGATTCGCGCGTCGGCGGAATGCTGAAACAATTCGTGCGCAATTTGCCGGGCAAGGACGTTCGCAACTCCGCCGTCTTCTGGCTGGGCCAAATCGGCGGCGAAACGGCGTTTCTGTCCGAACTGATCACTTCCGATCAGGAAAATGTCGAAGTCCGCAAACAGGCTGCCTTCGCCATCGGCGTCAGCAAGGACAGCAACGCGCTCGCGACCTTGCAGTCGCTGTTTCAATCGGTCACGAACCGCGAAGTGAAAAAGCAGTTGGTTTTCGCCGTTTCCGTCAATGGCAACAAGGAAACCGGGCAGGAAGAAGCCATCAATTCCCTGATCCATATCGCGACTAACGAAAAAGACGTGGAAGTGAAGAAACAGGCGATTTTCTGGCTGGGCCAGAAAGCCGGCGAGCGCAGCCTGAAAGTCCTGGGCGACACGGTCAACAGCAACGATGCCGACACCGAAGTCCAGAAACAGGCCGTTTTCGCCATCAGCCAGCGCTCCAAAGACGAAGCCGTCCCGCTGTTGATTGATATTGCCAAGACCCATGCCAAAGCCGACGTTCGCAAACAGGCGATTTTCTGGCTGGGACAGACCGGCGACGAACGCGCCGTGACATTCTTCAAGGAACTGCTGTCGAAGTAACCGTACGCAACTGTACGCGAGCGTAAGCGAGCGCCCCCAACCTGGCGCTCGCTTACGCTCGCGTACAGCATTTGACCGCCACCTCCCTAATCCGATTCAACCCACCTTTCTTTCCTTCAAGACCAGCCCTGTGATACCTGTTTTAGTACGGTAATCACGCGAAGCATCAAAACTTCGCCAAACGTTCACCCAACATTTGAGACTCAAGTTATGTGTGTTGACCGCAGAGAGTTTTTACGCTTGTCGGCGGGCGTTGCCGGAGCTTCCTTTCTGGCTGGCGAAGAAGCGCAAGCCGCACAAACGCCCGAATCTTACCGGCAGCTTCGACCCTTGCCGGGCAGAGCCGTGCCGATCACCGACGACGAACGCCGCGCCCGCATCGAAAAGGCGCAGCGGTTGATGGCCGAAAACAAAATTGACGCCATTTACCTGGAATCCGGTTCCAGCCTTTTCTATTTCACCGGCGTACGCTGGGGAAACAGCGAACGCATGTTCGCCGCCGTCATTCCCGCGAAAGGCGAAATCGCCTGGATCACGCCGAAATTTGAAGAAGCGCGCGCCCGCGAATTGATTCGTTTCGGCAAGGACATTCGCGCCTGGGAAGAGGACGAAAGCCCCTACAAAGTTGTTGCGGGCATTTTCAAGGATCGGGGAATCAGAACCGGCCGCATCGGGATGGAAGAGCGCGTCCGATTTTTCCTCTTCGACGGCATTCGCCAGGAAGCGAAACATCTGACCTATGTCAGCGCTGACCCGGTGACGGTCGGTTGCCGCGTTATCAAATCCGCGACGGAGCTGGCGCTGATGCAGCGCGCCAACGACATCACCATCGCCGCGTTCAAAGCCGCCGCCGGAACCCTGAAAGAAGGCATGACGCAGTTTGAATTTGGCGCGAACGTCCGCTCGGCATTCAGCGCGCTGGGCAGTTCCGGTTCGGCGCTGATCGGCTTCGGACAGTACACGGCGTTTCCGCACGGCAGCATTCAGCCGCAAAAACTGAAAGAAGGCGACGTGGTTTTGATGGACGGCGGATGCGCCGTCGAAGGTTACCAGGCCGACATCACGCGCACGTTTGTGTTTGGCAAACCGACTGCGCGGCAGCGCGAAATCTGGAATCTGGAACGCAAGGCGCAGGACGCCGCGCTCATGGCCGCCAAGCCCGGCGCGACTTGCGAATCGGTGGACGCCGCCGCGCGCAAGGTGATTACCGACGCAGGCTTTGGCCCGGATTACAAAGTGCCGGGATTGCCGCATCGCACCGGCCACGGCATCGGCCTGGACGGTCACGAATGGACGAACTTTGTGCGTGGCAACAAGACGAAACTCCAACCCGGCATGTGTTTCAGCGACGAGCCGATGATCGCCATTTACGGCGAATTCGGCATCCGCCTGGAAGACTGCCTGTACATCACCGAGCAAGGGCCGAAACTGTTCAGCGCGCAAAGCACTTCGATTGACCAGCCTTTTGGCTGAAAGATGCGACCGTGGAACAGACTTCAGTCTGTTCGTACTGTGAACAGACTGAAGTCTGTTCCACGGTTTTCGAGGAGGCAAAAGATGAGCAACGGAAAACTCTGGTTGGCAAAAGGTTTGATGGTGGTGTTGGCGGCTGGCGCTTGTTTCAGTCCGCTGCCATCGTTTCAGGCAACGGCGGCAGGCAATGACGTTCCGGCGCTGGCCGATCTGGATGCCGGCAAAAGCGAAATGCGTCCCGTGATTGAACGCTACGTTGCGGATCGCGGCAGTTTGTCGCGTTCGTACCCGGTGGAATCGTCTCCGGCGCGAATGGCGCGCTTCAAACAGTTTTACGGCGAATGGCTGGCGCTGATCGGCAAGATGAACTTTGACGCCATGAGCCACGAAGGCAAAGTGGATTACGTGCTGCTCAAGTCCAAGCTTGAAGGCGAGCAGCAGGAACTGGAACTGCAATCCAAGGCGCTGGCCGAAATCGCGCCGCTGGTTCCTTTCGCGCAAACCATCACCGACTTGGCCGAAGCGCGCCGCCAAATGCAGAAGATTGACAGCCAGAAAGCCGCCTCGCAGCTCAACGATCTGGCCAAACAAATTGACGCAGTCCGGCGTTCGCTGGACGCCGGACTGCGCACCGAACCGGGCAAGATCAAAAAATCCACGGGCAATCGCGCTGTCGCGGCGGTGGGCAGCCTGCGCGGCGCATTGCGGCAATGGTACGGTTATTACAACGGCTACGATCCGCTGTTCACCTGGTGGGTGGAAGAACCGTACAAGGCGCTGGATCAGGCGCTGGGAACCTACAGCAATTATTTGACGGAGCGCGTGGTTGGTTTGCGCGCCAGCGATTCCGGCCCAGCGTTAGCACAAGCTGGACCTCCTGCCGGTGGCGCAGGTCGAGGTGGAGCAGGTGGCGCTGGCGGTGGCGGCGGTCAACGAGGAGGAGGCGCTTTTGCGGGGGGCGGCGCGGCGCGGCCCTCCAACGCGCGAACGGGAGATTACAGCGACATCGTCGGCGACCCGATTGGCCGCGAAGCGTTGATGACCGCTTTGGCGTCGGAAATGATCCCCTACACGCCGGAAGAGTTAATCGCCATCGCCAACAAGGAACTCGACTGGTGCGAAAACGAATTGAAGAAGGCTTCGCGCGAAATGGGTTTCGGCGACGACTGGCACAAAGCGATGGAAGCCGTCAAAAACAAATACGTCGAACCCGGCAAGCAAACTGAAGTTATCAAAGACCTGGCCATCGAAGCCATCGAATATCTGGAAAAGCACGATCTGGTGACCATTCCGCCGCTGGCGCGCGAAAGCTGGCGCATGGAAATGATGTCGCCCGAACGCCAGTTGGTGAATCCGTTTTTCACGGGCGGCGAAGTCATCAGCGTTTCCTATCCGACCAACACCATGTCGCACGAAGCCAAGCTGATGAGCATGCGCGGCAACAATCCACACTTTTCGCGCGCGACTGTGCAGCACGAACTGATTCCCGGCCATCACCTGCAAGGCTATATGACGCAGCGATACAAACCCTATCGCGGGCTGTTCAGCACGCCGTTCTGGGGTGAAGGCTGGGCCTTGTACTGGGAACTGCTGCTGTGGGGTCGCGGTTTCGCCAAAACGCCGGAAGACAAGATTGGCATGTTGTTCTGGCGTTCGCACCGCTGCGCGCGAATCATCTTTTCGCTCAGCTTTCACATGGGCACGATGACGCCGCAGCAGTGCATTGACCTGCTGATCAAGCGCGTCGGCCACGAACCGGAAAACGCCGCCGGCGAAGTGCGCCGCTCGTTTGCCGGAAGTTATTCGCCACTGTATCAGGCAGCTTACCTGCTGGGCGGAATGCAGATTCACGCGCTGCACAAGGAACTGGTGGACACGAAGAAAATGACCGACCGCGCGTTCCACGATCAGATTTTGAAGGAAAACCGCATTCCCATCGAAATGGTGCGCGCAATTCTGACCAAACAACCTCTGACGCGGGATTTCAAATCAAGCTGGAAATTTTACGGTCCGGTGACCGTGCAATAAGGAGCGGCGAGGTGAGAAGAGTGACGACCTTCATTTTCTGTTTTCTACTTGCCGCGCAAGTATTGGCGAATGCTGGACTGCGCGCTCAGAAGATGAAGATCGCCAGTAAAGTTCCGTTCAAAGCGCAAAGCTTCGATTTGGGCGATGTAAAGTTGCTGAATGGACCGTTTCGCGCGGCGATGCTGCGCAATCAGCAATACCTGCTCAGCCTGGAAAATGACCGGATGCTGCACAATTTCCGTGTCAATGCAGGATTGCCTTCATCGGCCAAACCGCTGGGTGGATGGGAAGCGCCGGATGTGGAATTGCGCGGCCATGCGACAGGCCATTTGCTGACGGCGCTGGCGCTGATGTACGCCAGCACGGGCGATGCGCGGTTCAAAACGAAAGGCGATGCGCTGGTTGCCGAACTGGCCAAAGTGCAACAGGCGCTGCCTTCGCGCGGATTCAATCCGGGTTATCTGTCAGCCTTCCCGGAAGAGTTGTTCGACCGCGTGGAAAAGCGCCAGAAAGCCTGGGCGCCTTATTACACGCTGCACAAAATTCTGGCCGGGTTGCTGGATATGTATCAGCTTGCCGGAAATCAGCAGGCGCTCGACGTGCTGTTGAAAAAGGCCGATTGGGTCAAGTTCCGCGTGGATCGGCTGACCGACCAGCAGCAGCAGGCGGTGCTGCAAACCGAATTCGGCGGCATGAACGATGTGCTGGCGAATCTGTACGCCGTCACAGGCAGTCCCGAACATTTGCGGATTGCGCGCAAATTCGATCATCAGCGCGTGTTCGATCCGCTGGCGCGCGGCGAAGACGCGCTGAACGGCTTGCACGCCAACACGCAAATCCCGAAAGCCATCGGCGCGGCGCGCGAATATGAATTGACGGGCGAACGGCGTTACCACGACATCGCCAGTTTTTTCTGGGAGCGCGTTGCCATGCATCGGTCGTATGTCATTGGCGGTCACAGCGACGACGAAGGCTTTTTCCCCATCGAACAATTCTCGAAACATCTGGGCGCGACCAGCACCGAAACCTGCAACACCTACAACATGCTGAAACTGTCGCGCCATTTGTTCGCCTGGGAGCCGTCGGCGCGAACGATGGATTTTTACGAACGCGGCCTGTTCAACCACATCCTGGCTTCGCAGGACCCGGCCACGGCGATGATGACCTATTACGTGCCGCTGCGTCCCGGCGCGTTCCGCACCTATTCGACGCCGAACGATTCGTTCTGGTGCTGCGTCGGCACGGGGATGGAAAACCACGCCAAATACGGCGAAACGATTTACTTCCGCGCCGAGCAGGCGCTCTACGTCAACCTGTTCATCGCCTCGGAACTGAACTGGAAAGAGAAAGGCTTGGTGGTTCGCCAGGAAACAAAGTTTCCCGAAACAGATTCGACCCGGCTGACGGTGAAAGCCGCCAAGCCTGTCAAGCTGGCCTTCAAGATTCGCTACCCGGCGTGGGCGCAGTCGGGCCTGACGCTATCGGTCAACGGCAAAAGGGAAGCCGTGACAGCCAAGCCCGGCTCTTACGTCACCATCGAACGTACCTGGAAAACCGGCGACGCAATCGAAGTCAAATTGCCGATGAGCCTGCGGCTGGAAGCGATGCCGGACGATCCGAAAATGGTCGCGTTGCTGTACGGCCCTGTTGTACTGGGCGGCGATCTGGGCACGGAAGATTTGACCGAAGCGCGCCGCTTTGGCCCCAGCGCTCCGCAGGTCAGCCGCGTCAAACCGATTCAAGTGCCAGCCTTTGTTGGTGAGGTCAAGGACGTGCTGGCAAAGGTCAAACCTGTGCCGGGCAAGCCGCTGCACTTTGTCACGCAAGGACTGGCGCAACCAAGCGAAGTTTCGCTCGCGCCGTTTTATTCGTTGTATGCCCGGCGCTACAACGTGTACTGGAAAGTTTACCCGGCTGCCGAATGGGACAAGGTCAAAAACGAATTCGCCACCGTCGAAGCTCGTCGCAAGGTGATCGAACGGCAGACGATTGACGCCGTCATCACCGAAAACAAACAGAGCGAACAGGAACACAACCTGAAAGGCGAAGGCTTGCTTGACGGGGAATTTGAAGACAAACGCTGGCGTTCGGCGCGCGGCTGGCTCAGTTACGACTTGAAAGTGACGCCGGACAAGCCGCTGACGCTGGTTTGCACCTTTCGCGGCAGCGAAGGCCGCTTGCGGTCGTTCGATATTCTGGTGGATGGCGAGCGCGTCGCGACGCAGACGCTGGAAATCCATCCGGCTGATTTGTTCGATTATGAATACCCGCTGCCCGAAGCGCTGACGCGCGGCAAACAACGCATTACGGTCAAGTTCCAGCCCCGGCAAAATGCGCTGCTGGGCAGTTTGTTCGATGTGCGCGTGGTGCAGTTTGAGAAATAACCGGATGAACAAGATTATGAGACGACTGATTCCCTGGGTGGCAATTCTTTTCATCGTAGTTTCGTTGCAGGCAAGTTCGCAGCAACCAGTCAATGACCTGCTGCGCGGCGGGTTTACGTATCGCAATCTGGGGCCGTTTCGTGTGGGCGGCTGGATTTCCGACATTGCCGTGCCGGAAACCCCGGAGAAAGCGCATTTATATACGTTTTATGCCGCCGCGCGGCACGGAGGCGTCTGGAAAACCACCAATAACGGAACCACCTTCGAGCCGGTGTTTGACAGTCAGAATATGCCTGCCGTCGGCGCGCTGGCCGTTGCGCCTTCCAATGCCGATCACGTCTGGGTGGGAACCGGGGACAATTCCTGCGCGCGCAGCGCCTACTGGGGCGACGGCGTTTATAAATCCACGGATGCCGGAAAAACCTGGCAAAACACTGGGCTGAAAGAAAGCCATCACATCGCGCGAATCATCGTGCATCCGGCAAATCCTGATGTGGTTTATGTCGCGGCGATGGGCCATTTGTTTTCGACGAACGAAGAGCGCGGCGTTTTCAAAACCACGGACGGCGGCAAAACCTGGAAAAAAGTTTTATACGTCAATGACCGCACTGGCGCGATTGACTTGGTCATCAACCGCAGCGATCCGAATACGCTGTATGCCGCGATGTATGAATGCATGCGCGATCCGTGGCGGATTGTGGACGGCGGGCAGGGAAGCGCCATTTACAAAACTTCGGACGGCGGCGCGAACTGGAAAAAGCAGGAAAACGGATTGCCCGGCGGCACGATTGGCCGCATCGGGCTGGATTTGTATCAGAAAAATCCGAACACGCTTTACGCCGTGGTGGACAACCGCAACGCCAAGCCAGGAACGGAAAGTCGTCCGGCGTTGATCGGCGGCGAAGTCTACCGAACGGACGACGGCGGCGCTTCGTGGCGAAAGGTCAGCGCCGACAAAGACGATGTCAGCCGCAAATCCGGCTATGCCTTCAATCAGATTCGCGTGGCAGTGGACAATCCAGACCGCGCATTTATCACCGGATCGAACCTGATCGAAACCACGGACGGCGGCAAAACCTGGGCGGGACTGGCTGGTGGCTTTCAAAGTTATCGCCCGTTCCGGCGCGCCTTCGGCGATTTCCGCACGCTCTGGCTCGATCCACAGAATCCGGAGCGTATGATCGCGGGTTCCGATGGCGGCGTGTACATTTCCTATGACGGCGGCAAAACCTGCGACCATTTGAACAACCTGCCGCTCGGCGAAGTCTACGCGCTGACCGTGGATATGGAAGACCCGTACAACATTTACGCCGGATTGCAGGATCACGAATCCTGGCGCGGCCCCAGCAACGCTTGGTCGGGCAGCATCGGCATTGAAGACTGGACAACCACGGGCACGGGCGACGGAATGTACAACCAGGTTGATCCGACCGACAGCCGCTGGCTGTTTAACACACAGGAATTCGGACGCCACGCGCGGCTGGATCAAAAGACCAAAGAACGAAAGGTCATCGCGCCCACCCGGCCACAAGGCCAGCCGCTTCTGCGATTCAACTGGGTTGCGCCGCTGCGAATGTCGCCGCACGATCCGAAAACGATTTACGCCGGAGCGCAGGTGCTGTTTCGTTCGCGCGACCGCGGCGACACATGGGAAGAAATCAGCCCGGATTTGACCAGCAACGATGCCACGAAAATCAGCCCGCCCGGAGCGGCCATTCAGTTTTGCACCATCACGACCATTTCTGAATCTCCTGCGCAAGCCGGTGTGATTTGGGTTGGCGCGGACGACGGAAAAGTGCAGGTGACGAAAGATGCAGGCAAGACCTGGAACGATGTGACCAAAGCCATCGCGCAGGCAGGCGGTCCGGACGACGCCTGGGCAAGCCGCGTGTTTGCTTCGCAGCATCAGGCGGGGACAGCTTACGTTGCCAAATCGCGGCACCGGCAGGATGACTTCCGCCCGTTTTTGTTCAAGACCACGGACTTCGGCGCGACGTGGACGCAGATTACAACCGGCCTGCCGATGCGGACGATCAACGTGGTTTTTGAAGACCAGAAAAATCCGGATTTGCTGTTTGTCGGCAATGATGCAGGCGTTTTTGTTTCGCTTAACGGCGGAAAGCAGTGGACCTCGCTGAAAGGCAACATGCCGGTTGTGCCGGTTCACGATCTGGTCGTGCATCCGCGCGAAGGCGATTTGGTGGTGGGAACGTATGGCCGGGGAATCTGGATCACCGACATCACACCGCTGCGCGAATTGAATCAGGCGCTGGCGATGGATGCGCACCTGTTTTCGATTGAACCGAAAGCGCGTCGCCGCGAAGGCGCGCTTGGGAATTATCGTTTGTATGGCGACCGGCTAATGACTACGCCGAACGAACCGAATGGCATGACGTTCACCTTTTATCTGAAAGAAGCGCCGAAGGAGAAAATCAGCCTGACGGTGACGGACGTAACCGGAAAGACCATTCGCACGTTAGAACCAGCAGCGAAAGCCGGACTCAATCGCGTTTTCTGGGACTTGAGCGAAGGCGGGCGCGGCGCGGCTCCGGGCGGGGAATTTCGGCCCGGCGCAGGTTTACGAACCGTGCCCGCCGGTGAATACTCCGTGACGCTGCAAGTCGGAGAAAAGAAGTTGATGCAGCCAGCGCGCGTGCTGGCGATCAAATCCGGCGAATAATTCAACACACGAATTTGTTTAGGAGGCTCCATTGACACGAACACTTGCCAAAATTGCGCTCGGTTGCGCATTGCTGCTGACTCTGTTTGCCATTAATGACGTTTCGGTACGCGCAGTAAAAACCGTTGAAGGCGCGAAAGGGTACAAGGTGCTGGGCGCGGACAAAAAGCGCGTGGCCATCATCAACGAAAAAGGCGAAATCGAATGGGAAGTCGCGAACCCGGACGCCCGCGAAATCCATGACATCCAAATGCTGGACAACGGCAACGTGCTGTTTCAAACCAGCTACGTCACCGTCGTCGAAGTCAACAAAGACAAACAGGTCGTCTGGAAACACGAATCCACGCCGAAAGAAGGCTACACCGGACGGGTTGAAATTCATTCCTACCAGCGGCTGAAAAACGGCAACACCTTGATTGCCGAAAGCGGCAACACACGCCTGATCGAAGTGGATAAGCAGGACAAGATCGTCAAAGTCGTTCCGCTGACCGTCACCAAACCCAACGCCCACCGCGACACGCGCATGGTGCGCAAGCTGGACAACGGCAATTACCTGGTCTGTCAAGAAGGCGAAGGCAAGGTTCGCGAATACGACGGCACGGGCAAGATTGTCTGGGAATACGCGCTGGAACTCGGCGACCGCCCGCGCTCAAACGGCCACGGCGTTGAAGGCCACGGCGTGGAAGTTTTTGGCGCGGTGCGGCTGAAAAACGGCAATACCTTAATCGCAGGCGGCAACAACAACCGCATTCTGGAAGTGAACAAAGCGGGCAAAATCGTCTGGAGCATTGATCACAAGGAACTGCCCGGCATCACCTTCGCGTGGATGACCACGCTGCAAGTGCTGCCCAACGGCAACATCATCATCGGCAACACGCATGCTGGCCCGGAAAACCCGCAACTGATCGAAGTCACCCGCGACAAGAAAGTCGTCTGGACCTTCAAGGACTTTACTAATTTCGGGAATAACCTGGTGGCGGCGCAGGTTGTGGGACTCAAGGGAAAAGTCATTCGGTAAACTTCAACGTTTAACCAACATCAATTTTCCATTTCCCAATTGCCATTTTTCATTTGTCATTGCCAGAAAGGCTTCTGCGGCAATGACAAAAGAAAAATCAAAAATGGGAAATGGAAAATGAAAAGACCCAGGCAGGAGAAGCAGGGATGAGCATTCGCAGGTACGCAAAACTGATTTGTCTGGCAGGCGCGGGAACGCTGCTGGCGCTTTCCGCCTGGCTGCCGCAGCCCGCGTCAGGGAATGAGGCGCAGAACCTTTCGCAGCAGGCATTCGCCATTCTGAAGAAAAACTGCATGGGCTGTCACGGCGCAGCCAAAACCTCCGGACTGGATTTGCGTACGGCGGAAAGCACGCTGGCCGGTGGCGAAAACGGACCGGTTTTGGTGGCTGGGGATGATGACGCCAGCAAGTTGATCAAGTTGGTCACGCACGAACTGAAGCCGGAAATGCCGCCGGGCAAAAAGTTGGCCGAAGCGGATATTGAAATTCTGCGTCGTTGGATTGAAGAGGGCGCTTCATTTGATGGCTTTGAAAAAGCTGCCGCTTCGCCGGACAAGGCAAAAGCCGAACTGGCCAAGCTGGAAGATCGTCCCATCACACCGGAAGAGCGCGCGTATTGGGCGTTTCAGGCGCCGAAGCGTTCAACGCCGCCGCGTGCTGCGTTGCCTGCCTGGAACAAGAATCCGATTGACGCATTTCTGTTTGCCGCGATGAAAGCCAAAGGCGCGAAGCCTTCGCCGCGCGCGGATCGGCGGACGCTGATTCGCCGCGCATATCTGGATTTGACGGGTTTGCCGCCAAGCCCTGAAGAGGTCGCGGCCTTTGAAAAAGACACCGCGCCCGATGCCTGGGAACGGCTGGTGGACAAGTTGCTGGCCAGCCCGCATTACGGCGAACGCTGGGCGCGGCATTGGCTGGATCTGGTGCGCTTTGCGGATTCCGGCGGCTTTGAATTCGACGTGGATCGGCCCGACGCTTGGCGTTACCGGGATTACGTGGTCAAATCATTCAATAACGACAAGCCTTACGACCAATTCGTCAAGGAACAGCTTGCCGGCGACGAATACCCGACGGAGAACCAACATGCCGAGAGCACCACGAACGCCCAGAACGCCAAGATCCCCCCGAAGTCCCCGAACTCCCAGGACTCCCAGGACTCCCAGGATGCAATGATTGCCACAGGCTTTCTGCGCTTAGGACCGGAAGGCGGCGGAGGCGGTGAACGCGGACGGCAGGATTCGCTGGATGACGTCATCACCACCAGCACGTTGACGTTCATGGGCTTGACGGTTGGCTGTGCGCGCTGCCACGACCACAAGTTCGATCCCATTCCGCAAAAAGACTATTACCGCATTCAGGCAGTCTTTTATTCCACCAAGCCGGTCGCCTATCCGCTGGTTGCGCCTGATGTTGTTGCAGCGAATAGAGCCGAAACACAGCGGATTGATACCTTGCAACGACCGATCCGCCGGGCGAAGTCGGATTTGGAAGCGCCGTACCTGAAAATTCTGGTAGACGAAGCTGTCAGCCGTTTGCCGGAGTACATGCAAATCGCCTGGAACACGCCCGCCGACAAACGCACTGCGGGACAAAAGCTGAACGTCCAGCAAATCAAAAAGACGCTGGAAGACGATTCGCTTTCACAGAAACTGACTGAAAAAGACATCGTCGCGCGAATGTCCGCAGAGGACAAAGCAAAGCACGACGATTTGAAGGCGAAGCTTCGCGAACTGGACAAACAGAAACCCAAACCCCTTCCAACGGCGCGCGCCATCGGCGAAGCGGGCGCAACCGCGCAGCCTTCTTACTTCCTGCATCGCGGCAGCATTGATACCAAAGGTTCGGTGATGCAGCCGGGCGTGCTGTCTGTCGCCTGCGACAGCGAATACCAGTTTCCAACGCCGCCCGCGAACGCGAAATCCAGTTACCGGCGGCGCGGTTTTGCCGAATGGCTGGTTGCGGCGAATAACCCGCTGACCAGCCGCGTGATGGTCAACCGGCTGTGGCAGCATCATTTCGGCGAAGGCATCGTTCGCACGCCCAGCAACTTCGGCAAAATGGGCGAAGCGCCTTCGCATCCGGAATTGCTGGATTGGCTGGCGACGGAATTTGTCAGCAGAGGCTGGAGCATGAAGCAGATGCACCGGCTGATGATGACTTCGCAGGCGTATCAAATGGCCAGCGACGACATTGCCGCGAACATTGCGATTGACCCGGAAAACCGTTTGTTCTGGCGAATGCCGCGCGTGCGGTTGGAAGCCGAAATCATTCGCGATGCCATTCTGGCCGTCGCCGGAAATCTGAATCGCAGCTTGGGCGGTCCGGCGATTTATCCATACATTGATCCGAACCTTTTCCAATCCAGCACCAAACGCACCTGGCCCGGCAAACCGGATGACGATCCGGCGACGTGGCGGCGCAGTTTGTATGTCTATTCCAAACGCAGCATCCGCTATCCGCTGTTTGAAACTTTCGACCAGCCGAACCTGATCAATTCCTGCGAACGCCGCAACCGCTCGACCATTGCGCCGCAAGCCTTGCTGCTGATGAACAATAACTTCGTCATCACGGAAGCGAAGTTCTTTGCCGAACGATTGCGGAAAGATGCTGGCGAAGATGCAAAGGCACAAATCGAACGCGCTTTCCGGCTGGCGCTGGGCCGTATGCCGACGCAGTTTGAACTGGCAAAAGCCATTGAGTTTGTTCGGGGGAATCCGAACGGCTTGGCTGAGTTTTGTCAGGCGATGTTCAACCTGAACGAGTTTGTTTATCGGCAGTAAGTCGGTACCGCGACCGGTAGGGAGCGGGTTGATTCGTCGTCGTACCCGCTTCCTACCGGTCGCGGTACTGATTCGGAGATCGTTATGTACTTTTCCAGAAGAGATTTGTTACAAAAACTAGGCGGCGGCATTGCAGGCGTCGCGCTGGCCGATTTGATGAACAATCAGGGCCTGCTGGCAGGGACGCAGGCGCAGTCGAAATCTCCGCTTGCGCCGAAGCTGCAGCATTTCGCGGCCAAAGCCAAAGCCGTCATTTCGATTTTCTGTTACGGCGGCGTCAGTCAGGTGGACACCTTCGATCCGAAACCGGCGCTGCTGAAATACCAGGGCGAAACGATGACCGGCGTCGGCGAAGTGCGCGCGACAATGGGAACGCCCGGCGGGTTGATGCCTTCGCCGTGGCAGTTCAAAAAGCACGGGCAAAGCGGAATGGAAATTTCCGAACTGTTTCCGCACGTCGCACAGCACGCGGACGATCTGGCGTTGATCCGTTCGATGACGGCGCTTAGCCCGGCGCACGGCCCGGCGATTTTTCAGATGAGCACGGGCAGCATTCTGGCCGGGCATCCCAGCGTAGGCAGTTGGGTGACGTATGGCCTGGGCAGCGAAAACGAAAATCTGCCGGGGTTCATTGTCTTCACGGATTATCGCGGCGGCCCGATCAATGGTGCGCCGAACTGGGGCAACGGGTACATGCCCGCGGCGTTTCAGGGAACGCCCTTTCGCGACACCGGCGACCCCATCGTTGACTTGCATCCGCCCAAAGGCCGCACGCCCGAACAGCAGCAGAAATGGCTGCGTTTGCTGCGCGAACTGAACGAAAAACATCTGGATCACAACCCTGAAGACAGCGAACTGTCGGCGCGGATTTACTCGTACGAACTGGCGTACAAGATGCAAACGCACGCCACCGACGCCATTGACATCAGCAAGGAATCCGCTGCGACGCAAAAACTGTATGGCGTGGGCGAACAGCCGACCGATTATTTTGGCCGCCAGGCGCTGATGGCGCGGCGGCTGGTCGAACGCGGCGTGCGCTTCGTCCAAATCTTTTCCGGCGGCGGCAATTTTGAACCGAGCTGGGATGCGCACTGGGATTTGAAAACCAATCACGGGCAGCATTGCGCCGAAACAGACAAACCGATTGCCGGATTGATCAAAGACCTGAAAAGCCGTGGGCTGTTCGATTCGACACTGATCATCTGGCATGGAGAATTCGGGCGGCTGCCGATTTCCGAACGCATGGACGGACGCGATCACAATGCCAACGGCTTCAGCGTCTGGCTGGCCGGAGGCGGCGTCAAAGGCGGAACCGTCGTTGGCGCGACGGATCAATACGGTTATCGCGCGGTTGAAAATCGCAAGTCCGTTTATGAACTGCACGCCACCATTCTCCATTTGCTTGGACTCGATTACGAAAAGTTGACGTATCGCTTCAGCGGGCGCGATATGCGGCTGACGGACGTTCACGGACGCGTGATCAAAGAAGTCCTTGCGTAAAAGAAGGTACAGCCGACTGTTAGTCGGCTGAGGTCGTGGCGGATAACCCTTTGGATAAAGGAAAACCACCAGAACGCCCCCGCAGACTAACAGTCTGCGGTACATTTTTCTTGAACGGTATAAACCGTCCACCTCAGCACGTTCAGCCACTAACCCGATTCAAGCCTTCCTAAGCCGATACAAGACCCTTCGCTGGACATAATGATTTATTCCAGTCGCTGCTCATTTATTGCTCAAATGAAAACGGAAGCTGGTTGAAACCGGAACTTTCGAGCTTGCCAAAAAAGAGACCACACTAAGCGGTTTTGCTGGGACTACAAAAACACACAGGGGCCAGGTTGAACCGGCCTTGAGACACAATTTATCCAACTCAATTTTGGACGGAGGTATGGTCATGAAACCGCATGCGGAAACGCAAAAAAACTATTCAGTCTTGATCAGAATTGTCGCGCTGCTGGCCGTGGCGCTTTGTTTTTCAACCAGCGCCCAGGCGCAATTGCGAATTGTCGGTTCGATTTCCGGAACCGTGCAGGATCAGACCGGCGCAGTCATCGCGAACGCCAGCGTCAGCCTGAAAGACGAGAAAACCGGCATTACCAAACAAGCAACTACGACCGAACGCGGAACCTTTCTGTTTCCCGATTTGGCCAGCGGCACCTATGAAGTCACCGTCGCGGCGCAGAGCTTTCAAAACGCGCGCGTGACGGGCATCGCGGTTTCAACCAGCCAGACCACGGACGTGCGAATCGCCATGGAAGTGGGCGCAACCACCGAAACCATCACGGTCAGCGGCGGCGACGCGCAGACGCTGGAAACTTCCTCGCAACTGGTGGCCAGTACAATAACGAACAAAACCGTGGCGCAATTGCCGGTGGCCAATCGCTCGAACGTGCTTGCATTGGCGCGGCTGGCTCCCGGCGCTTCACCTCCGGCGGGCGGCAGCACACGCTACAACAATCTGGCGGGCGGCGCGGTCAACGTCACGGTGGATGGCATCAACAACGCCTCGAACGGTTTTAAGAGCGGCGGAACGGTCTTTTTCGCGACGGTTCCGGTGCGGCTGGGCGCGGTCGAAGAAGTTTCCGTGGAAACCGTCGGTCTGGGCGCAGATTCCGGCGCGCAGAGCGGCGCGAACATCAAATTCACCACCCGGCGCGGCGGCAATCAATATCACGGCAGCGTTTTTTACGAACCGCGCAGCGAACAGTTCAACGCCAACACCTGGACGCGCAACGCGCAGGGTTTGCCACGCCTGTACAACCGCAATCATGAATACGGCGGCAATATTGGCGGACCGCTGGTGCCCTTTGGCCGTTTGAAAGAAAAGCTGTTTTTCTTCGTCAATTACGAGCGCGTTTACAATCCGCAATTTGTTGCCACCACCGTTTCCTTGCCGACAGCCAATGCACAGCGAGGCATCTATACCTATTTGGTGAATGGCACGACGGATCAATTGCGAACGGTCAACGTGCTGGATCTGGCCGCCGCCCGCGGTTTGCGGACGACGCTCGACCCGGTGGCGCAATCCATCCTGGCCATCAACAACAAGATTCCGCAAAACGCACGGCAGGTTCCCGACAATGATTTCAACCGGGACAGCTTCACCTTCAATGCCGACAACAACCTGAACGCGTATTTCCCCACCACGCGGCTGGATTATTTCATCACGCCGAAACAGCAATTCACCTTCAGTTGGAATTACCGGCACAGTTGGCAGCCGGGGGCCAAGCGTCTGCCGGTGGACGAAGTGGAAAGAACCAATCCCTTCCGCCTGGGCTACTTTGTTTATTCCGGGGCGCTGCAATCCACGTTTACTTCAAACACCTTCAACGAATTCCGTTACGGGGTACAGCACAGCGGTGACACCAACACGCGCGACGAATACGGTCCGTACCACACCTTTAACGGCAAACCCCTGCGCATTGGCGCAACCTTGCCTTTCGGTCCACTGGTTCCGTTCATTGATCAGCAAAACGTGGCAGGTCGCCATTACATCACCACCATGTATGACACCTTCACGATGAATCGCGGACAGCACACATACACCTTCGGCGGCAGTTTCCGCCGCACGGTGTGGAACGATGTGGCGGTGGTTTATCAGGTTCCAACCTACGGAACCGGCACGCCGTCGGGCGATCCGCTGCAAGCGGCGCAGGCATTCACAACCACCACTCTGCCCGGCATCGTCAACACCGATATCGCCAATCCGCTGGCGCTGTACAACCTGCTGACCGGACGTGTTTCAACCTCGAACTTCACCCGCGTCGTCAACCCGGAAACGCTGCAATACGACGGCATTCAGGAACAGAACTACACCTGGACGAACTCCAACATGGGCGGCCTCTACGCCCAGGATCGCTGGCGGATCAAACCCAGCCTGACGCTGAATTACGGGTTGCGCTGGGAAGTGCAGGGGCCGATGAAAGACGGCAAGAGCATCACGGCGGTGCCCGATCTGGCCAGTTTGTTCGGGCCTTCGACCAGTCTGTTTACGCCGGGTAGTTTGAGCGGTAATAACAATCCGACGCTGCAAGTGGGCCGGGTTCCTTACAAAACGGACTGGAAAAACTTCGCGCCGAATTTCGGCTTCGCCTGGAATCCCAACATCACCGATGGCTTCCTGGGCAAATTGCTGGGCGGGCAGAAAACCGTGTTCCGTGGTTCGTATTCGACGATTGTGTATGACGAAGGCACGCAGTTTTTCGCGGCCAACCTGGGACCGAACGCGGGCAAAACCATCGGCGCCGTGCCGCTGATTCCGGGCCAGCCGGGCGCGACCAATCTGCCGGCGTTTTACACGCTGTCGGACATCGTGGCGAATCCGCTGACCGTTTCCAATTTCGCCTTCACCAACACCGAATACCGGAAAACGATCAATCTGGCGGACCAGACCTTTGCGCGCACCATCAGCGGGTTCGATCCAAATCTGCGAGCGCCCTACACACAGAATTACAGCTTCGGGATTCAGCGCGAACTGTGGAAAAACACAGTGATTGAAGCCCGCTACGTCGGCAATCAATCGCGTCTGGCCTGGCGCACCAGCAATCTGAACGAAGTGAATATCTTCGAGAACGGCTTCCTGAACGAGTTCAAGGTGGCGCAACAAAATCTGGCCATCAACCAGGCGGCGGGCGTCACCAGTTTTCAGAACACGGGGCGGCCTGGACAGGGGGCGACGCCGATTTTCGACGCGGCCTTCGGCGCGCGCGGTGGACTGGCGGCGATTGCCGCCGGAAACGGTTACCAGTCGGCGGCCTTCATCGCGAACTTGCAAAACGGCGAAGCGGGCGCGCTGGCAAATACGCTGGCGACCAACCAAAACTATGTGTGTCGCATGTTCGGCAATTCCTTCAGTCCCTGCTCTCGCGTGTTGCCGACGGCGAATGCGGCGGGCGCTTATCCGATCAATTTCTTCCTGCTCAATCCGTTCGCCATTGGCTCCGGCAGCAACGCCCGCTTGAACTATGTGGACAACGGCGGCTGGCACAACTACAACGGCTTGCAGATCGAGTTCAAACAGCGTCTGTCGAGCGGGCTGAATTGGTCAACGAATTACACCTTCAGCAAGAGCCTGACGAATCTGGCCGCGGATAACCAGAACCAAAGCCTGGATTACGTCACGCGGCGCGATCCGGGACGCAACGTCCGTCCGTCGCAATTCGATATCCGCCACGTTGTTCAATCCTTCGGCACGTATGAACTGCCCATCGGACGCGGAAAATGGCTGGCGCTGAATAACAAGGCGCTGGACACCGCCATCGGCGGCTGGACGGTGGGTTCGGTGTTTGTCTTCAACACGGGCCAGCCCATTCAACTGACCGGCGGGTTTGAAACCGTCAACAGCGCGAGCAATAACCCGACCCGGAACGGCGTCAGGCTCGCTCCTGGCGTGACGCTGGAACAGATTCAAAAACTGTTCGACGCCGAACGCACGCGTTTGTCCAGACCGGGCATCACCGACCTGCAACGCCTGTCGGTTGACGCCCGCCTGATCGGTCCCGATGGCCGCGCCAATCCTCAATTCCTGATTCCGAACCGTACGCCGGGCGAATTCGGGGATTTGTTGTTCCTGCGCGACAAGAACACTTTCCAATGGGACGCTTCGATCACGAAGTCTTTCCAGATTATCGAGAAAGTCCGCTTCGAGTTCTTCGTCGGCATGAACAACGTGCTGAATACGCCGCGCTGGGGCTTCCCCGACGCGAACGTTTTCAGCACCAACTTCGGCATCGTGGGCGCGCCCGCGAATAACCGCACGATCAACCTGCGCGGAACGCTCAGTTTCTAAATTGATTTGTCGGGCAAATGTGGAGCGGGTACTTTACCCGCTCCATCATCTCAAGAATAAATCCAGTGTGGAGCGGGTAAAGTACCCGCTCCACACTTTTGTTAATCCGGTCGGAGTTTTCCATGTCATTGAGCCAGATCAGAAAATTCGCTCTTCACCTTGTCATCTTCACATCCATCGTGATCGGCAATGCCAACGCCCAGCAGATCAAAAACGCCGTTCCAGACATCGCTCGCCCATTGCCTTTGTCGGCAGTCCGCTTAACTGGCGGGCCGCTCAAACAGGCGCAGGATTTGGATGCCGATTATCTGTTGAAGCTGGAACCGGACCGGATGATGGCGTTTTACCGGCAGCGCGCCGGGTTGCAACCCAAAGCGCAAGGCTACACCGGTTGGGACGGCGATGGCCGCAATCTGACCGGCCACATCGCCGGACACCATCTTTCCGCCGTGGCCATGATGTACGCCGCGACCGGAGACGCGCGCTTCAAGGAGCGCGTGGATTACCTGGTCCGCGAAATGAAGGAAGTCCAGGACAAGCACGGCGATGGTTACCTGGGGGCGCTCGCGGGTGGCAAGGAGCAGTTCATCGAAGTTTCCAAAGGCAACATCCGCTCGGCGGGCTTTGACCTGAACGGATTGTGGGCGCCGTGGTACGTGCTGCACAAAACCTACGCCGGGTTGCGCGACGCGTACCGGTTTACCGGCAACAAAACGGCGCTGGAGATCGAAATCAAATTCGCTGCCTGGGCCGAAAGCATCATGTCGAAACTCGACGACGCCCAGACGCAGAAAATGCTGAACACCGAATTCGGCGGCATGCCCGAAGTGCTGGCCGACCTGTACGCCGACACCGGAGACAAACGCTGGCTGGCACTGTCTCACCGCTTTGACCACCGCGCGGTGCTTGATCCGCTTGCCACCGGGAAAAACATCCTGAACGGATTGCACGGCAACACGCAGGTTCCGAAGATTCAAGGCTCGCTGATGCGTTACGCCTACACCGGCGACAAAGCGGATGGCGACGCGGCCAAGTTCTTTTGGGAATCCGTCGTCAATCATCACAGCTTCGCCACCGGCGGCCACGGCAAGGACGAATACTTCGGCCCGCCGGATCAATTGAGCGACCGCATTGACGGGCGCACGGCGGAAACCTGCAACGTTTACAACATGATCAAAATGACGCGGAAGCTGTTCGCGTTGCAGCCGGACAACAAATACGCCGAGTTCCACGAACGCGCGCTGTTCAATCACATTCTGGGTTCGATAGACAACACGGATGGCCGCACCTGTTACATGGTTCCGGTCGGACGCGGCGTCCAGCACGAATACGCCGACATGTTCCGCAGCTTCACCTGTTGCGTCGGTTCCGGCATGGAAAGCCACGCGCTGCACGGCGACGGGCTTTACTACGAATCGGGCGACAAACTCTGGGTCAACATCTATGCGCCTTCGACGGCGAAGTGGGAAGCGGCAGGCGTAGATTTGGCAATGGACACGACTTTTCCCGAAGGCGAGTCAGCGAATTTGAAGCTGACGCTGAAAGCCGCCAAACAATTCACGCTGGCGCTGCGCCGTCCCAGTTGGGCGGGCGAAGGCTTCAGCGTCAAAATCAACGGCCAGCCGGTTAAGCAGCTTGCTCGGGCAGGCGCTTATGTGGAACTGAAACGCAAATGGAAAACCGGCGACACCGTGTCGCTGACCTTGCCGAAGAAGCTTCGTCTGGAACCGCTGCCGGACAATCCGCGCGTGACGGCGATTCTGCTGGGGCCGATTGTGCTGGCTGGCGACCTGGGGCCGGAACGCGGTCGTGGCCGTCAGCAGGGCAGTGCGGCCCCGCAACCAATCAGCATTCCTTCGCTGGTGACAACGGAGCGGCCTTTGTCCGAATGGATCAAAGCCGTGACGGACAAGCCGGGCAATTTCAAAACCTCCGGCGTCGGGCGCGAACAGGACGTGGAACTGGTGCCGTTTTATCGCCTGCACCGGCGGACATATTCCGTCTATTTCGATCTGTTCACGCCCGCCGAATGGGAAAAGAAAGCCGCCGAATTGCTCGCCGCCCGCGAACGCCAGCGCAAACTGGAAGCGGCGACCGTTGGCTTTGTACAACCCGGCGAGATGCAGCCCGAACGCGATTTCAATCAGCAGGGCGAAGAAACCACGCCCACACGCGCTGGCGGGCGGGCAGGCCGCAGCGCCAAAAAATGGTTTTCGTTTGATTTGCCGGTTGATCCGACGAACCCATTGAAGTTGATTGCGACTTACCACGGCGAAGAGCGCGCCAACCGCAGCCTTGAGATTCTGGTGGACGGTGTGCGCGTCGGCGAACAAAAGATCGAACGCCATCGCCCAGGAAGCCCGACCAAGAGCTTTTTCGATGTCGAATATGCTGTCCCGGCGGAGTTGGTGAAGGGCAAACAGAAAGTCACGGTACGCTTTCAAGCTACAGGCGGGAATGAAACGGCGGGGGTGTTTGGCGTTCGCATAGTTCGCGCGGATCAGTAGCACGATCCGATTAGGCGGAAAGTACGCAGACGCCAAACCAGACGTTCCAGGCGAAGGTTCATGGCGATGCTCAATGAGTAACGCGGGTTTTCTTCAGTGACTTGCGGGCTTTGGATTTCATCAACGACAGCACGTGGCCTACCCGTTCGTAATTATCCATCTCAATGTGTTCTTCAATCGTCAGGCTGCCCTCGCGCGCCTTTTCCGCCAGCGCTTGCATACGGTCAATGTCTGATTGAGGAAACTGAAGATTGAGGATATAGCGAGCGGCTTCCGGCGAAAGCTCAGCGCCAATCGGATCAAGAAGCCGCCCCCACAGTGCCGCTTCGCTGAAACCAGCCGCAGAGGCTTCCTGAACGGTTTTCTTTGATGGAGATTGCTTTGTCTCTTGCATAGCCCGGATTGTACACGGCTGCCTGTTTGAACCGAAACCAACCTGCACCGTCTTGCCACCTTTGGCCAGCCGGTTCTACACTGCGCCCGTTTTTCGATCATCTCAAAAAGGGAACCAGAACTGACAATGTCCCAAGCCACGATGGACGGGCGAGCGCTCGCCGACACGACAATTTCAAGCCCTCCTCTTGATGACAAAGCATCCCGGCTGCTGTATCTGGACGCGCTTCGCGGATTGATCATGATCCTGATGGCCGTGGATCACGCCAGTTTCTTTATTGCCCACAAACATCCGGCGGAATTCTGGGGCCAGCCCTTGCCGGAATACGCTGGCGCGTTGCCGTTTCTGACGCGCTTCGTGACGCACTTTTGCGCGCCGGGGTTCTTTTTCCTGATGGGCATTGGGATGATGCTGTTTGCCGCGTCGCGCAGGCAACTGGGCTGGACGGAGGGCGCCATCCGCAAACACTTCCTGACGCGCGGCGCATTGCTCGTCGTCCTGCAACTTTTCATCGAAAACCCCGCCTGGGTGCTGGGGCCGGCCGCCGAACTCGGTTCGCAGCCCCCCGGAGGCGGCAGCAGCGTGATGTTGCACTTCGGCGTGCTATACGGCCTGGGCGCGTCCATGATCGTCTGCGCCTTTCTGCTGCGGCTGAACGCTATCGTTCTGGCCTGCATCAGCTTGCTGGCGGTATTGCTGACGCAGGCGCTGATTCCCGGCCCGGACAAAGTCACCGAGTTGTATTCTCCGCTCGCTCGCCTGCTGCTGATTCCCGGCCACACGAACATTGTGCAGGTGTTTTATCCGCTGCTTCCCTGGCTGGGCCTGGCCGTCTTCGGCCTGATTTTCGCTCGCTGGATTGTGGCTAACCCTGCCGCCATTCCCCGCAAAGCGGCGCTGCTCGGCGCAGGCTTCCTGCTGCTGTTTCTGCTGGTGCGGCTGACCGCAGGCTTCGGCAACATTCATCCGGTCAATAACGCAACCTGGATCACCTTCCTGAACGTCACAAAATACCCGCCAAGCCGCGCTTACATTCTGCTCACCTTGGGCGTGGATTTGCTGTTGCTGGCCTTGTTCGCTGGCATCGTGACGACGCTGCGGCGCTGGGCGAAACCGCTGTTTGTGTTCGGACAAACGGCGCTGTTCTTTTACCTCGCCCATTTGTACCTTTACGCCGTGATGGGATTGACGATCACGCCTACGGGCGGAACCTCGCTTGGATGGATGTACGCGTACTGGGCGGGCGGCCTTGTGTTGCTGTATTTGCTCTGCGTCCGGTACCGAACGTTCAAAAAAGGGACGGCTCCCAATTCGTTCTGGCGCTTCTTCTGAATTTTAAAAGGTTGGATGGCAGCCACTATTTTAGACGAGGATTGATGAATTGCTCACGTAATCTTGTCTTTTCTGAATCTCCATCTTAAACTGCGCGCGCATTTCAGCAGTTCGTCAAGCCCCTTTGCCCCACATCCGGCTCCCACAGTCATCCGCTTTCAGTTCAAGAATACCCTATTGGAAATATAAGTATGAGACAGCAAACAGAGCAGTTACTGACCGAGATAGATGCATATCTTAAAGCCCCAATCAATCAGGATGTTGCTTCGCGTCTTACTGAGAATAAAAACGGAATACTCAAACTTCTTGACGCAATTGAGCAAAGACATTTCAGTGCAGCGTTTATTGGTAAGATTGGAGCAGGAAAAACATCGGCAATATGCAAGGTGTCAGGCCTTCAATATTCAAGTCCTGACAACGAGCTTATCGATATCCTCAAGACTGGCGCAGGTCGAACCACGGTATGTGAAGTTAGGATTGAGTACGCCTCGAAATACTCAATCAGAGTTTTGCCATTACCGGAAGATGAAGTTCAGCGCATGGTAAGAAACTTTGCCGAGTTCGTATGGACGAAGGCCAAAAGAAGTGTTTCTGACGAAGACGAAGGCGGCAACCTTTTAAGCGAGGAACTCACACGGTGTATTAGGAATATGCTTGGTCTTACCATCGAGAAGAAAAAGGAAGATGGGAAGTGGCGCTCAATAGATAAAGCACTCGATTTTTCCCGAGATTGCAAATCCGTCGAAGAAGTCAATGATCTGATGTTTTCCTGCCTTGCACTTGAGAGCCGGACGGAATGTGAGTTGTGGCCAAGTCCACACGAGGCCAAATCCTGGCAGATATGGCTAAAAGAAACGTTTTCGCGGATTAACGATGGCAAGAATAAATCAGTATCAATACCAGCGCAGATCACGATTTGTGGCCCTTTTCCACTAATTCGGGGAGAGCACGTCTGGAGCATCATCGATACTCGGGGCATAGATTCTTACATTCACAGGGAAGATATTAGACAAGCATTAGACACCGAGGAAGTATTTCCAGTAATTTGTTCATCGTTCGTAGATGCACCAGACGCAGACTGCCGATCATTCTTTGACCTTTCCATAAAGCTTGGACTCGGACAGCGCGCTGCACGTGATGTAACTTTGCTGATTCTCGACAAAAATGAATCGGATAAGGTCGCCGACATTGATAGCGATATAACTGATGCCAAGGACAGAAAGGGCATTGGCCGCAGTATTCGAGAAGAGCAAGCCTCAAATAAGATATCTCATGACTACAAGATCATCCCAAATATTGTCACGTTCGATAGCAGGATAGATCCCGATACCGACATATGGGATGCCCTTGAGACGCGCAGATTTACATATATCACAAGTAAACGAAATGACCTTAGCAGACTCGAATCAGCGTCTCAGGAGCTTTTATCTGCCGAGGCAGATAAGGTTGCTGCCTTCGAGCGCGATATAGATATCCTCGTGACAGATTGGCGCTCAAGTGCAGATGCAAGAGCGCCTGATTGGATACATTTTGGTGAATACATAAAGACAGTATTCTCCGCGACACACCATAGAACGCTGGCAGCTAGCATTGATCGAGAAGGTTTGTGGTATAACCTCAATGTGTACGAGGCCATTAACCAGCTTGCTCGTTCGAGGGCCATTGTTTTCTGTAGAGGCGAGATCGAATACCTCAAAAATAGCTTGTCCTTATTGAAGGGCAAATATCCTGAGTTTACCAATCAGATCGACTCTCTCGAACATTGAGATAGTCACGGTTTGACGGACACGAAATTCTCTTAGCAGAATCGTCAAACCTGTATGAAAAAAACATCTCCAAAATCTATCGTCAACAAGACCTCCAAAACCCGTCGCAAGTATGACGACGCTTTTAAGCAGCAGGCTTTGCAATTGATTCGCCTCGGACAATCAGTGCCGACTGTTGCGCAAACGCTCGGCGTCGGAGAAGGCTTGCTCTATAAATGGAAGCAGGCGCAGCGTCCGGCGGTTCAGGAACAGGAGTTGGAACAGTTGCGAGCCAAACTCAAGCAGGTCGAAACCGAGCGAGACATCTTAAAAAAAGCCTTGAGCATTTTCTCCCGGCAGACCTGAGCGCGCGATATGAATTCATCGCCTCGCAAGCAGAGGCCTTTTCAATCAACGCTCTTTGTCAAACTTTGGAAGTCAGTCGCAGCGGCTATTATGCTTGGCAACAGCGACCACCGGAGGTGGACGAACTGGCGCCGGTTGTGATGGCGACGTTTCAACGGCACGCGCGGCGATATGGTTCGCGGCGTTTAACCGCAGAGTTGAAGGCCGCCAATTACGACATCGGGCGAAGACGAGTGCGGAGCATTATGCAAGCCGAACAGCTTCACGCGATTCAACCGAAAAGCTTTGTTCCGCGCACGACCAACTCCAAACACGGTGGGCGAATGAGTCCAAATCTATTGGCTGATCTGGAAATCACGCGTCCGCATCAAGCCTATGTCGGCGACATTACCTATTTGCCATTAGCCACGGGCGAATGGGCTTACCTGGCAACCTGGCTGGATTTGTTCACCCGCCGCATCGTGGGTTGGGCGATAGCGGACAATATGGAAGCATCGCTCATCATCCGTGCGTTGCAGCAAGCGATAGTTCGCTTATCCCCGCCGCGAGGCTTGTTGGTGCATAGCGACCGTGGCGGTCAGTATGCTGACAGCGGGTTTCGTGCGTTGTTGACAGCCCAGGGCTTTCAGCAAAGTATGAGCCGCGCGGGAGAAACTTACGACAACGCCTACGCTGAAAGCCTGTTTTCGCGGTACAAGGCAGAGCTTTTGGACGACGGCATTTTCCGTGATGTCGGCGAAGCGGAATTGGAAACCTTCGATTACATCGAGCGGTATTACAATCCGATCCGACGTCATTCAGCGATTGGGTACGTCAGCCCGATAGACTTCGAGAGGGCGTACTGTCAAAGAACCAAAATTGACTCAAAAACTAATGAAAGGGACAACAGTTAAGAGAGTCGAGTGTCCACGAAACCGTGACCACCTCACATGACTTTATTGCGCAATTTGATGACTTCTCTATCTATGTGGGTGATGTGGCAAAGGAACACTGGATAGAGCAAGTAAAGACATTTGTGTCAATATGGCGGTCGATGTCTGACGAATGGGGGCGCGGGTCAGGTTATAAGAGTAGAGTTCTTAATCACTGGGATGAGTGGATAAAGTGTAGTGAGTCGGTTGCTATTCATAATGCTTTACTGCGCAGGGTAGCATCCGCCTGGGGACGTGTTCTTGCTGAGAGGCAAGCCTAACAGTACGTTGTAAGACATACGGTCATCAACCGACGTTCACGGTCGGCGGCGTAGGCAATGCAGGCTTTCAAGTCTTCCCGCGTTAAATCCGGGAAATCCTCAAGAATCTCTTCCTCGGTCATTTCGGAAGCCAGATACTCAAGCACTTCATACACCGTAATGCGAAGCCCGCGCACGCAAGGTTTGCCGCCGCGCTTGTTGGGTTCAATGGTGATGTAATCCCGGTAACTCATAGACGCGACCTCACTTCTGCCACAGCGGCATTAATATCCGCTTCCAATTCTTCATCCGTGATTCCTCTGGCCTCAATGTCCGCTCGCACATCAGCAAACAGATTACGCAGCGAAGGCAACTCAGCGGCTTTTTGCAAAACTTGGATGCCATTGTGCTCACGATACTCTTCAGCGGTTTTGATGAATTCGGGGTGTTGCGTAAGCAGTTGCTGTTGCAGTTCGTCTTCTTCCTGCCGGAGTTGTTGAAGATAGTTTTCGACCTGCTCCCGATGGCTCAGGTAGAAGCTGATGGCGCTGTAGATTTTCACCAGCGGCAGGGATGGGAAGCATTCGCGGCGGATGGCTTCCGGCGACAGACCTTCTTTGAAACGCAGAATGACGGCGGCGAAAGAGACGGCGGACTGCGTAATGTAATAATCGCCATCCCGCTCTTCGATGGCAGGCGGAATGGCGACGATTTTGAGTTTGATTTTACGCATAGCCAAATAGCGACAAGAGCATTCATCCAAGTCGCCCCGCGCTTACTTTCGGGGTGCCGCCTGAACTGCCCGATACTTTTTTACGTCAGTGCCCGGTTCCGTGAATTTCAAGTCAAGGCCGCCGTCCTTGCGCGGCTCGATTTCAAGCACGGCGGCACGGACGCCATCAAAGTAATGAAGCATGAATATCAATCCGTCAGAGCGTCCGGCCAGCGGTCCCAGCTCGCCGCTCGGGCGCGAAACGGTGGCAAAGGTATCCTCGCCTTTCCGCCGGATGGTCAGGCGCAAGCTCGAGTCCGGCACTTCCCAGGTTCCGGAAATATCCGGTCCCGCTTCGCCTTCGGGGGCGCAGGAACAGAACTGTGACGCCGTAAACGGGCGCATCTGGCCATCACTCCCAACAGTACCCTTCAGTTCTCCATCCACCAGTTTCGCTTCCAGCCGTGTACCGGTTGCGCCGCCAGATGCCCTGAAAGCTAGGCGCAAGGTTCCCGCTTCAAAGCTGCCCTCTGTGGAAGAGACGCGAGTGTCGCCATTCAGCAGAGAGCCTTTGATCGTTTTGCCGTTGGGTTCAAAATGGATTGTGAATGGAACATCCAGCGTGCCGTAGGTGACCTTTCCGTCCCATCGTCCGTCCGGCGCTTGCGCCCATCCGCAAACCCCGGCCAGAGAAACCATCGCGAGCATATTCAGGATCATGATGCTTATTTTCACTGTAAACCCTCACATCAATTTACTGGTGCGACACAAAGCCGCAGTTTGGTATTTCTGCGGGCAAGCATACATCCGTCTAAAGTTGTGCGACAACATTCATCAATTCAGCAGGACGATAGTTACATTTTTTGTTTGGTCAGGATTTTCGTGAGTGGCTATTGGAAGAGGAGGAGCAAATTCGATTTTGCGTATCAGCCCTTTCCCACAGTTTCATACTAGCAAACTCTCGCTCAGCTTGCATTTTTTTAGCCCTCAAAAAACACCCTCAAAAACTTGCCCGAATTTTCCCAGTGTAGATGATGTCGCGGCTCTGTAATCAAAGCCGAAGATTCAGCACTCTCCACAGCAGAGAGTTCTCTATGACAGATGGTTCGATGGGCCGTGCTGCCTTCGGGGGCAAGTGTTTCATCTGGCTCATCCCACAATAAAGGAGAAGAACGCATGAACAGCCTAACGAATGCCTTGCAACCACTCACGCCACGTCCTGACAGCGACAAGCCTGTGCGGCGTGATGCGACGGACGGGCGCGGTCTGCTTGATCGTCTTCTGAATACGCCAAACCTGGAGCAAGTAGTCCCCCGGCTGCGGCCCGATCTGCTTCACGGGGTGATTCAAAAATGCGGGCTTGAAGATTGCGGCGAGCTTGTGGCGCTGGCGACGCCGGAGCAGTTGGCGCGGGTATTTGATCTGGATTTGTGGCGCGCCGACAAGGCAGGGCAGGACGAACAGTTCGATGCCGACCGGTTCGGCGTGTGGATCGAGGTGCTGGTGGAAGCGGGCGCGGTATTGGCGGCGCAGAAGCTTGCGAGGATGGACGCCGATCTGGTGGCGGCCGGACTTGCGCAACATGCGTTCGTTTATGATCGCGCGGCGGTAACGCCCTACGAAACGCTGGATGGAGAACTGATGACCTTCTACGCGGACGCAATTAGTGTTCATGACAATGGGCTGACATTCGACCTGGGCGGCTATTTGCTTTTGGCGAAGCGCGCCGATTCCTGGGAGGCGATCACTGAGGTTTTGATGACTCTTGGTACGGCGCAGTCCGACTATTTTCATCAGGTGATGCGAAGATGCGTCACGCTCTCAAACCAGGGGTACGAGGTGGACGGACTCGACGACCTGCTTCACCAAGGCAATCAGGCCAGGTTTGACCTGGAGGTTGGCCGTGAAGGACGCCGGGAGAAGCAAGGATATGTGACGCCTGCGCAGGCTCGCGCGTTCCTGCAAATGTCTCGGGAGCTTCGGCTTGAAAGCGATGCCAAGCCGCCCGCCAACGCGCTGGTTCGCGCATATTTCCGAGCCATCGAAGAAATGACAACGCCGGACGCGCACAGCACAACCTCCTCATCAGGCGCGGCAAAGCTTTTGGCGGCAGAGGCAGAGGCTTCCTCGCCACCGGCTCAGGAAGATTCCGCAGCCGTTCTCGAAATTCTTCACGATGCAGGGATCATCCCGCAGACGCCTAGAGCCTTGCTTGGCGGAGCGGAAGGGAACGCACAGCGACGCGGTTATATCCAATCGCGTCTGGAATTCACGCTCTACCAGAATCCAGAGGCTTATCAGGCGAGAAACGAAGAACTCGCTTATCTTGCGAATGCGCTGATGGCTGGATGTTCCATCCAGGGGCGGCCCTTTACCGCGCAGGAGGTGTCGGAGGCAGCCGTCGCCGTTTGCAACCTGGGTTTGGAAAACTGGCCGCCTCATTGGCTGCCGGCGAACGCGACGGCGCTGCCTATTTCTTTCCTGATGGATCACGACCTGATCAGCGTGTTTCAGGTCGGATGGCGGGTTCTACACGACGAAGTTGGCATGTATGCGGCGAAACAACTGATCGAAATCCTGGCCGGTATGCGGTGTGACGACCGAGAGCTTCAGCGAGACCTTGATGCGCTTCGCATTGAATTGGCGAAGCGATGGCGAGCCGGCACTCCGTGGCAAGTACGGGACGCGCTGGAAGTGATCGCAACGCTGGACTTGCTGGCGTGGACCGTCCTGCTGGCGCTGATTGACGAATGCCCGTCGCTGCACGCGGGCATCGGCGCGTCGCAGAAGTCTGGAGCGCTTTCGGCCAACGCCGCTGACTTCGAATTCATTTCGGAGAACCGCCAGATTGCGTCCGTTCACAAATTCATGCAGTCATTGTCGGAAAGTCTGAGCCGCTGACCGGATAGCGTTCTTGAGTGTGAAGCAGGTCAGTTGATAGGCGAGGGTTGATAAATTGCTCGCAAAATCTTGCCTTCTCTGAATCTCAGCCTTACACTGCGTGCGCCTTTCAGCAGTTCGTCAGGCACATTCGCCCGTTACTCTGATTCCACAGTCATCCGCTTTCAGTTCGAGAACACCGTTATGCTGAACACTCGCAAGCTCGCGCCAGGCCAGAAGGGGACGAAAAGACTTCACGAACAATTCGGGGATCGCCTGCTCTGCGTGCGGTACCGTGACGACGACCAATTGCAGAAACGATTCAAGACGGTTGAGTTGATCGTAGAAGAAACCGCGTGGACGCCACCGACCGCGCCCATTCCCGCTACCGCCATCGTTGGCGTGCGTGTTGAATTGGCCGAAGTGGAGCTACAGCGTAAGGGTAAGCAGGCGGGAGGCAGATGGAATCCAACGCGCAGGCTGTGGGAAATTCGCTACGACCAAGCTGCCAGACTGGGGCTGAAAAGCAGAATTGAAAAACCGAAAGTTTCTGATACCACCAACCGCGAAGGTTTCTGATAACGGAACCCAGCAGGTTTCTGATACCTCAAACCAGTTTCTTATATCAGAAACAAGTTTGAACTATCAGAAACCTAAACTTGCAGTCGAATTCATGTTAGGCGGCTAACCGTGCCGCATTAACAAGCACTACGAAAGTTTGGATTGAGCAATGAATAACCTCGAACATCTGTTTCTCGTCGGCGAGTTTCCTGAGCGATCTCGTCTGCTGTCCGGCCTGTCGCTCGAACAAGTCACCCTGCGGCCCGAAGGCGCATCGCACTCGATCTACGAAGAACTCTGGCACCTTGTGGGATACCAGCAGAGTATCCTCACATCGAGTGACCCGAACGGCGAATTCTACCCGAGCGCGGCGCTAGAGCATGAGCGCCAATGGCACGATCTGGTGGCCTTGTTCCTGGAGGGTGCTCGTGCTGCCGCGGCGTTGGAGCTTGAGCCCGAGCGGTTGGCGGCCGAGGTCGAGCCTGGCGTGACACTGGCCGATGAACTCAATAGTGTGGCCGTCCACAGCGCATATCACTTCGGAAAGATTGTAGCGCTGCGGCAGCGGATAGGTGCGTGGCCGCCAAGCGCGGAATCCAGTGAGCCGTGACCGAAGGTTCCCTGCGCTGCCGCCCAACATCTATTCAACCGGAGCGAGCGCAATGATTATTTCCGGTAACTTGACTGGGTTTGCGCGCCCCGGTTAATGGGTTGTTAGGCATAACTCGTTCGACTTATAAAAAGGAGGCGTTATGTATATTCTGAGAAATATATGCATTGTATTGCTGTTAGCGCTTATGGCGGCTTCAATGGCGCAGAAGATCAGCGCTCAGACTTTAAAGCATCGCCTTGGAACCGCTGCTGGGGAACTAAAAATAGTTCAATTGGATAAAGGGCAACTTGGAAATCAATTCGCTATAACTATCAACGATAAAATCGTACTTAAAACTAACGGAGAAGATGGCACTTCACAGTTTAGCGAAACCCCTGTCCCAGAAATTCTGAAATATGTCCAAAAGGAAATTGCTCCGTTTGACGAGGTTGTAGTTTTTCAACAACATATGTGGGGAAATGCCTGCAATGGCGGACCAATATGGTTCCTTGGTCTAAGGAAAAATGGATCCTTTCAGGTTTCGAAGCACATCGAATTTTGTGGCGGAAAAGATCCAATAGTTAAAGTAGGTGTAGATAAGATTACAATTGTTATTCCAGGCGGGCCGCCGAATCGAGGTTCTGGTTATATACCTGGCGAAACTTGGGTTTACCAGAATGGAGACGTAAGACAAGTAAAAGCCAGGGCAAAACAAAGAAAGTGAATTTTTCGTCATCTGTGCCTAACTCACGTTTGACCGGAGGCCCCGCCGTTTTTTTGTCGCTCCATTTTGGAAAGGTGGGGCCCCGGTCAACTCATTCGTTCGGCGTCTAAGGGAAGGGGAGAGTCTTGATTGAAGCCCTCATTGGTGTCGCGGTAGGTGTTCTCACGATCGTCCTGGCACGGATCATTCGTGGGCAGCATTGGTTGTATTCAATAGGTCTGCTCACGCTGCCGAGCTTGTACGCATCCTTTGCGCTACGAGCCGGGGAGCCGGCGGTGGGCGTCAAAGAAATGCTCTACGGGGTTCCGTTTATCGTCGCTGGACTGGTCTTCGCATTTGTGAGCGTCCGCCAGTCAGCCGTCGTGGTCGGTGCATTCTGGATCCTTCACGCACTATACGACTTGACGCATCATCAGTTCTTCACAAACGCGGGTGTTCCTGATTGGTATCCCGTGTTCTGTTTCTCGGTTGATGTTGTTGTCGGCGCCTATCTACTCTGGCTGTCGCGTCGTATCTCCAATGCCAATCTTCGTCTGGCGTAAGTCGTGGTTTGCCATTCTTGAGAGTCGGCTGGAGCAGTTCAAGCTCTTGAAGACGACACATCCCCCTTCCATCAACCGAACAGGCAAAAAGCAGCGCTTTTTGCCCGCCGGTTATGTCAAACGTTAGGCCAAGCTGTTCAGCGCGTGCTGCCCAACTCAACCCAGGTCGTGCCTTGCTTGAGCGGGATCACAAATGCCTCGCGTTCCTGCTTGAGCGACTGACCTGGTTGATAGCTGCCGACGCCGGCGATTTTGGCGGGCTGTTCAATGCGCAGGCGGGCTTGCGGCGTTTCCGGCGTTGCGCTTGCCAGGCCGAGACGGACGGCTCCGGTCCTGGTGTTTAGCTCGACGGTTTCAAACCGTCCGGCGTCCAGCGTCAGCCACAGTCCACGTGAAGCGAGGTACACGCGCATGCGCAAGGAATCCAGTGGCTGCACTTTTACCCAGTCGCCTTTGCGGCCGACATTGCCGCCGAAGGCTTGCCAGCCGAATTCGGGATGGTTGATCAGGTAGGTTGCCGTGTTCAGCGCGTGACCGAAGAAGTTCGGGCCGTAATCGCCAGAATAGGGATCCCATTTCAACGTGGAAGGGAAGGAGTGAAACGCCGCTGAAGCGAAGCCTGCCTGGTCAATGTTCGTCAGTGCGCCCATCGTTCCGCCGTAGCCAATGCGCAGCAGGTAATCGTCAGCGGGATTTTTGCGAAAATGCGACAGCGCAGGAATGGCGTTCATGCCCGAACCGTAATGATGAATTTGCCGTTCGATGCGGCGAATTTTGCCGCCGTAGAGGAAGTCCCAATAGCGGCGCGCGTTCCCGTTGTAGCCCCAATGCGGAACCGTCGGCATATAACCGATGATGGAATTCAGCGAGACCAGCGCCTTGTCGTCGTAGCCGAAATAATCGCACCAGGCGTAAACCTCTTCCTGGCCGGTCGAATCCCAGGCCATTTCGCTGCCGAAAGGATAGGCTTCTTTGCGCCAACGCTCCGTGCGTTCTTTCATCAGAGCTTCGACATCTGCGGCTTTTTCCGTCCAGCCTTCGCGTTTCAGGTCTTGCAGCACCATCAGGAAAATGTCGCCTTCCATCAAGCCCAGTTCGACATAACCGACGCGGCGGCGATTGCGGTTGTTGGCGTTGCGGCTGAAGGTGAATTTCGTCGTCTGGTACGCCTGTTCCAGATACCAATCCCAGCCGTGATTCTTGACCAGGCCTTCGGTATTGCGCGCGATCCGGTACATTGACCAATATGCGGCGACGACATGCGGATAGTTGTACCCGCGCCCGATGGATTCGGCATCGGCTTTTTTCCAGCTTGTCCAGGTGGTCCAGTTCAGAGCCGGGTCGTATTGGAAGCCTGGGGCATCGGCGGGCGAGTAGAAAAACAGGCTTTTGCGCACGCCGTATTTGTTCGGCCCGTCTTTGTACTGCAAGCCGCCCCACAGCACGCCATCAATGAATTGTTCGTATTTGGCGATCTCTTCACGTTTGGGTTGACCGAACTGTTTCATCGCGGCGGCCAGCCACGAACCGGAACCGCCTTCGTCGCCCAAACCTGCGATCCAGACGCGGCTGTCCTGCGAAACGATCTTGTCGGCTTCGCGGTCGTAGCTCATCACCGAAGGGCTGCGGCGAAACGGATCGTTCGGATCAACAAACCACTGCTTGGTAAACAGGAAGTTGCCCATGTCGGCGACGGCCTGCGCCGAAGGTTTTGTCACATAATAGCTGATGGATTGATTGCTGCCGTCCGCGTATTTCACCAGCAACCGCGAACGTCCCCAGGTCTTACCGCTCAGCGTGTAGGCCTGCCAGCCTTTGCTGGTGGGTTTGTCTTTGCGAATGGTGATCGCGCCTGCGGGTTCCGCTGCGATGCTGGCGACTTTGCTTTTGGAGTTCAGAAAGAGTTTGCCTTCGATGTCCTGCGGCATCACGTAGCCGGGAATGCCTACGGCCACCGGGCGATTGTTGGCGGCGAGCGTTTTTTCGATGTTGCGGATTTCGTCGGAAAGGAGAAAGCGAACGCCGTACGTCCGGCTCGCGTTTGGCGCGAGCGTCGCGCTGGTTGGCGGATTCCATTGCTCCACGCCTTTCCATTCGTTTTCGGCGTACGCCTGACTGTGCGCCATCCAGGCGAATGTGCCTTCAAAGGTTTGCGCCGGGCGCATCGGTTCGTTCAGCAGTTGGTAGGCTTCAAACGGCGTCTTGCTTTCCGGCACAACGACCAGCGCGGGGCCTTTGCCGGTCAGGCGGGTGACCTGCAGATAGCCCGCGTCCTGTCCGATGTAGGGATCGGAGAAGGAGCAGATTTCGTGCGACTGTTGCAGGTTGCGCCCGGTGATGTGGTTGTTGAAGCTCATCGGAATCCCCAGCGCGCCGATTTGCAGCGGCTGCGAAGTCTTGTTTTTCAGTTCGTAGCGCAAGGCAAGACGGCCATTTTCGAGAACCCAACTGCGCGTGATTTGCACCGGGCAGTCTTCCGGCAGGGTGGGCGTCAAATCGGCGGCGGCAAGCGTTTTTCCGGAAGCTGACAATGCTGTGACGGCTTTGCGCACGGCGGCGGTGGAATACTCTTTCCATTCGCCCGTGTTGCCTGCGCGCACGCGAATCGTCAGGTCGCCCACATGCTGATAGCCATTGCTGGCGCGCTGAACCAATCGGTCGGCGGGCGTAAAATCGAATCCGTTGCCGCCTTTGGGCTGTAGCGCCGCGATGGTTTGCGAAGCTTTCACAAGCTTGAGCGTGAAATCCGGCGTGTCGAATTCCAGGTAGCCTTGTTCCAAACCCAGTGTGGGCGTGGGGGTCGGCGTCGGTGCAGGTCTTCCAGATGGAGCCTGTTGATTTTGCGCCTGCTGGGCGGGCGGATTCAGCGCCAGTGCCAGCAGCATAAAGAGCGCGAAACTTGCGCCGGTAATTTTCAACCTGAAATTGCTCACAGTAATGATTCTCCTAGTCTTTGAGAGGCGGTGCGGTACAGGGAGCGGTCGCGGCCTGGTTCCTTCGTTATCGCAACACAGCGAAAAAACAGGTCGCGAACGCTCCCTGTACCGTATCTAACGTTACTTCAGCTTCAGCTTCAAAATCGTCAGCGAGTGCGCCGGGAAGGTGTAATTGAAGCCGTTGTTTTCGACCTGCGCGGTAAAGTTGCGCGTGACGGGACGGACTTTCTTGTCGTCGCCGAAGGTGTGCGTCGCTTTCAGGTCGGGATGATTCAGTTCCCAGACGCCGACTTCGCTTTGCAAACTGCCTTCCTGATTGTCAATTCGCGTCGTCAGGTCTTTATCCTTGCTGCGGTTCAGCACATTGACATAAAGCGTCTTTTCCGCCGCGTTGTAGGTCGTCGAAACGTCCAGGTACTTCAGCGCCGGGCGGTTGCCGACTTTATAGGTCGGCGCGGAAACAAACACATCCAGCGATTGATTGTTTTTCTGTTTGGTAAATTCGGCCAGCGGGAAATAGATCGTCTGCAGAAACAATCCTTGTTTGTTGGTCGTGATCGGGGCGATGACATTGACCATCTGCGCGAGGTTCGCCATCTTCACCACGTCGGCGCGGCGGAAGAAGGAATTGAAAAACATCCCCATCGCCAGCGCGTCTTCGAAGTTGTACACCTCTTCGAGCTTCTTTTCGTTGAAAGCGCGATACCAGACATTCCATTCGTCGTAAGCGATGTACATCGGGCGCGGATTGGGTTGACGGTTTTGCACTTCCTTGATCTGGGCCGCCGTGACATTGATGTAATTATCAATCGTTTGCGACCACGCCATGAATTTTTCGAAGTCGTTGTCGCGGTTGTTGATGTAACTGTGAATGGCGATGTAATCGGCCTGATTCCGCAGCGTTTCCAGCACCGTGCGGTTCCAGTGCATCCAGTCCGCGCCTGCGCCGTAATTGCTCGATCCGCTGGCGATCAACTTGATGCTGGAATCGGTCGAACGCATTGCCTTGGCGGCTTCCAGGGCGAACTTGGAATACTCTTCGGCGTTCTTGTGGCCGAGCTGCCAGGGGCCGTCAATCTCGTTGCCGAGCGCCCAGTACTTCACTTTGTAAGGCTTGTCGCGGCCATTCTTGCGGCGTTGATCCGCCCAGTAGGTGTTCTTTTCCACGTTGCAGTATTCGACCCAATGACGGGCATCATCAATCGTTCCCAGGCCGGCATTGATGCAAATATAGGGTTCCGCGCCGATCACTTCGCAATACTTCAAAAACTCGTCCGTGCCGAAACGATTGCTTTCCAGATCATTCCAGGCCAGGTCCATTCGCACCGGGCGCTGATCTTTCGGCCCGATGCCGTCTTTCCAGTTGTAGCCTGACGCGAAGTTGCCGCCCGGCCAGCGCAGGATGGAAACGTTCAACTGTTTGACGACATCCATCACGTCCTTGCGATAGCCGTCTTTATCAGAAAGCGGACTGCCTTCCTCGTACACGCCGCCGTAAATCATTCGTCCCAGATGCTCAGCGAAATTGCCGAACAGGTGCGGATGGATTTCACCGATGGTGCGGTCGGTGTCTATCTTGATGCGGGCTTGCGCTGTTTGGCCTTTGACAGAAGGCAGACTGCCGAACAACAGACCAGCAACGATGATCGTGGTGGTAAACAAGCTTTTTGTAACGGGTCGCATGGAGATTCTCCTGTGTTGGTGATGTTGACGATTACGTCTTACAACTTATTTGTTTGCCAATGCCCAGACAAAGCGCACGCCGTCGCTTCCATCAGGCAATGGGCCGGGGCTGTCGCAGATGATCTTCTGTGTTGTGGGATCAATGCGCAGAAAACGATTGGTTGCCAGCGACATCAGGACCAGTTCGCCCGTGGGCGTTTCAATCCACTGAAAGCTTTGTGCGGCACTGGGGGTTACTGTTTCCAGTCTGGTGTTTCCATCGCGATCAACGCCGACATAAGCCTGTCCGGTTTTGAGCGCCACTCGCCCCAGCTTCATATCAACGACGGTGAATGTTGCAGGCCTACCGGAAGCCAGCGCGTTTGCCTGCACAGCCAATCCGGTTTGGGCTTGAAACGAAGTCAGGCGAATTTGTTTGCCGTACGGGATCGGCCGCATCAGTCCGCGCGGATGCGGTTCGTGAACCGTAATGCCGTCGAAATCCGCGTGGCCGCCGTTTTTCTCTGCACGGTTGTAAGCGAACAGTGAATAGCGAATACCCTGAAACGTCGTCAGTTGATAAACCATCTCGAACGGCTCGCCCAATGGAAGAAACCGCTTGCCGTCCGTCGAATAACTGAACTGAGCCATCTCCGTCAGGAAATCACAGTCCGCTTTCAGCCAGAGCGTGTTGCCTGTCAAAGCGGCACGTTCGGTTTTGCCTGTGTGTTCGTTGAACTGCGCCACGGCGAATCCTTTTGCGTCGCGTTCAATGCCAATCCAGGCGTATGGCTTGTTCAGCAGCGCGAGCCCCGCGACATCGCCGACTTGCAAACCTGTCACATCGAGTTTGACGGCCGGCGAGGACTTCGGACCGATGGCGCGTTGCGTAAGCGTGTTGCGCGCTTCCCAAAAAGTGTTGGCGGGCAGCGTGTGCAGGCGCAAAAAACCTTTGCGCGCTGTTAGTGACCACTTGTTATCCACTGGCACGTGGTTCCACTGCCAAATCGGTTTGAGCTTCGCCGCCGTGAAATCATCGTTGTGATCGTAAGGCACCGCCGGCTTGCTGTTGTAACCGGTATTCGGTTTGACCCAGGTGCGCGGTGTCCGCTTCAAATTGCCGGGCAAGCCGAAGTACGGCCAGCCGTCCTGCCAGGTAATCGGCGACAAACATGTCAGGCGTCCGACGGAGTTATAGTCCATCATCGAAAACCCCCACCACTCGCCTTTTGTTGTCTGAATGATGCCGCCCTGGTGCAGGGACATTCTGCCGCGTGCCGACGGATTGGCGGGCGTGATCTTTCTCTCTCGCGTCAGCCCTTTGCCCTTCATCAATCCGAAATCTTCATCAATGCTGATGGCCTGGTTGTATTCGTACGGTCCTTCCGGCCGGTCGGCGCGCGCGGCAGGCATGCGCATCGTGCCCATATACCAGGCACTCGTAATCAGGTACTTGCCGTTGATTTTGTAAAAGTGTGCGCCTTCGCCGATGCCGGAGCCTTTGGGGATGATGAGACGATCCGTCCCCGGCACGATGTCGGTCAAATCCGCATTGAGCTGCGCCAGACGAATCCCTTCGTAACCCCAAACCACATACACTTTGCCGTCGTCGTCAAACAACACGGAGAGGTCGTGCAGGGAGCATTTCATTGGCGTCCGCGTCCACGGGCCTGCCGGATTGGTCGCGGTGAATTTCTGCGTCGTCTGTCCGTTGACGTTGCTGAAGATGTAGTAGGTGCCGTTGTGATAGCGAAACGACGGCGCCCAGATGCCGCGCCCGTAAACGTTCTTGCCTTCTTCCAAACGAAACGCCGGCCCCAAATCCAGCTTGTCCATCGCATAGGCGACGAACTCCCAATTGACCAAATCGCGCGAACGCAAGATCGGCAAGCCGGGCATTGAGTGCATCGTCGTGCCGGTCAGATAAAAGTATTCGCCCACCCGAATCATGTCGGGATCGGAAAACTCTTCGTAAAACAGCGGATTGGTGAACGTGCCGTTGCCGTTATCGGCTGTCCAGGTAACGCGTTGCGCTTGTACGCGGATGCATACAAGCGCAACAAACGAAAGTACGATACCAATGCTCTTTTTCGTCATGAATCAGCTCTCTTAGCGAAACAGCCTGGGCGCGAATTCTTTCAGAGAGCGCCGCCACGTTTGCCATTCGTGGTCAGTGCCGGGCGATTCGTAATAGATGTGTTTGATACCGCCGGAATCTAACGTTTTGTGAAAGTTGTTGACGCCTTGATACATCCGCTCCGGTTCTTTCGTGCCGATCCCGACCCAGACCAAGCGGACTTTTTTGTTGAAGGCCGCCGCATCGCTCATCGCGCCGCCAAACGCTGTCTTGAGATCAACCGGCCCGCCACCCATTCCACCACCAACACCGCTGAATCCACCGATGTAGGAAAAGAGATCAAGGTGTTTCGTAGTGATTTGGAAAGTTTGCATGCCGCCCATCGAAAGCCCCGCCATCGCGCGGTTTTCACGAGTTGGCAGCGTGCGATAGGTTTTGTCCACGAAAGGAATCAGCGCCTGCGTCAGATCGTCTTCAAACGCGGAAAACATTTCCTGCATCGCCCTGGCCCGGTCAGGCGATGTGGGGGGACCGGAGACGGCAGGAGCAGGCTGGCCCGCGCGTTTGGCGTAACCATACGCCATCACGATGATCATCGGTTTGCATTTTCCTTCGGCCAGCAGGTTGTCGAGGATCACATTGGCGCGGCCCTGGCGAATCCAACCGGTTTCGTCTTCGCCGCCGCCGTGTTGCAAATAGAGTACGGGAAAGCGCTGTTTGGTTTGCGTCTCGTAAGTCGGGGGCAAATAAACCATTGCGTGCCGCCAACTGCCCGTCACTTTGGAGTTGTACCAAACATCGCGCACCTGGCCGTGGGGCACGTCCTGAATCGAGTAATAAGTCGAACCCGGTTCAGGCACTTCGACGGCGCTGGCGTATTTGCTGCCGCCGAAGAAAGACTGGCTGCCCGTATCGCTGACCTCCGCGCCATCCACGACGAAGTTGTAATAGTGCAAGCCCGGAACCATCGGCGGTGTCGTATACGTCCAGAATCCATCGGCCTGCTTCTCCATATCTGCCTTCGGATTGCTCCAGAAATTGATTCTGACCTTGGTGGCGTCGGCGGCCTTCACGCGCAATTGCACGCGGCCCTGGCTGTCAACGCGGGGATATTCCGCGCCCCACACGTTCGTCGTCGCGGGCTTAAAATCACCCGCTGCTTGTGCATAACCGGCTTGCGCAAATACAGCGCAACAAAGACCTGCCAATAGAAGGGTAGCGAATCGTTTCATCTTTTTTCTCCTCGTTTATTTGGTGCTTGAGCTTGTTCGATAGCGGTCACGTCTGGTCACGCCGTTCAGTGCCTGATCTTGTAACCCAGAATGGAAAGCATTTTTTCAGCGTAACGCTTGCCGAATTGGCGATAGCCTTCCGCCGTGAAATGCAAATGATCGGGATTGCAAGGCAAGCCAGCCGAAGAAATGACATGGGAATTGGGCAGCGTTTCAGGGAGTTTTTTCATGATTTCGTTCGCGCCGGCCTTTGCGCCGCCCTGATCGGCATTGACGACTTCGCCCGCGAGCAGCGGCACGTCCGCGGGCTTGAGGTTCAAATCTTTCATCAGGTTGTCGTAAACCTTCTTCACCTTCAGGGACCAGTCCTTGTCTTCGGCGTTGGACTCGCCCTGATGCAGCAGGATGCCTTTGATGACGCCGGATTGCTGGGCGATTTTGGCTAGCTCGACCAAATATGCATACGGATTGTCGTTGTATTCACCGGCAATTTTGCCTTTCCACGCATCCGCGGTTGCCAGGTATCCGCGAAAACTATCCTGATCCCACAGCTCGATCTTCGTGCCGGCCACGCCGACCTTGACGACGCCGATGCGGATATTCGATGGCAGGTTGGCGACCATCGTTCGGCCAAACGCATCAACCAGCGAAATGCCGCGTGTGCGCCGCGTCAAGGGAGGAATCGCGTCATACCATTGGCCTTTTTTCCATCCGCGGCCGGGCGCGTCAAAATCCGCCAGCACCTGAAAGCGTTTGTCGGCGATGCGATCTTGTTCCTCGATTTTTCCGCCGCCTTCCATATTGGATTGCCCGAAACATAGATAAATATGGAAATTGGGATCAGGATCGGCGATTGCCCGTGCGGCAGGCGTCAGCAATATGACGAGGGCGATGAAGGAGAGTTTCAATCTCATAACAAAGGGCCTTCTATTCAGATTGAACCTGGGATTGCAGCGTTGAAAAATCCGCGCTCCTGACTCTGGAGAAGGATTCAATCGCTAACGTTTCTTCGCTTTTGCATCAGCAGGCGTTGTTTTCATTTCGCCTGAACTCACCGTGATGTCCTTGATCGGCTTGTCGTCTGCATCAAGCAGGCGCGCGCAAAAATCCGTCGCGCCTCCGCCATTCACAATCGCGGCGCGAATGATGTTCTGCCCTTTGTTCAGCGTCAGCCGTTTGGATACGCCGTCGTCAATCACAGCCTGACGGTCGCCGTAAATCCCTATGACTTCCTTGCCATTGACCCACCAGACCGACGCGGCATTGGAACCAATCGCCAGCCGCACATCACGCATCTCGCGCGGAGAATGGACCACCGTCACGGCCCAGAACAGAACATCGGACGTCTTCTTGCCGTGCGACCGGGCAAAGTGAAACAGATTGACGTTGTAGTTCAGGGTATCCACCGCGCGCCAAGTCAGTTCATTGCCGCCGACGCTCACCTTGTCGCCATCTTTCGGCACGATGGTGAACTGGTTCGGGAACAGGTCTTTTTGGACGAGTGACTGGACGGCATTGTCAGTCACGCCAGTTGCCGCGATTGGTTCCAGCACGAGCCAGCGTTGAATGAAGCCATCCACATTTGGCGCTTTCATTGGAGTAATCGGTTTCGTCAAAGTCACGGGCGGTGTTTGTGCGGCCAAGTTGACAGAAATTACCAGCGCCAAACTCGTCATTGCCGCAACGAATGCAATCTGCTTGATGAATTGCGTGTTCATAAATATTCCTTGCGAACTACGGAGTTTTGATCAGCCATCGTTGTTTTTCGCTCTTCGGGTCAAACTTGGCGAGCGTCGCAAAACTGCTGCCGACAGCCGAAAGTGCCAGCGGTTCTTTCGCGTTGGGAATGGCTTTGGGACTAATTCGCCAACTTCCGTCGGCAAGCTGGTCGAAGCGCCAAAGTTGTTCGGGGCTTCCGGTAAAGGCAGGCAAAGCAATCAACTCGCCGCCTTCGGTTGCCGTCAACGTGCGCGTAGTTCCTGCAATCGTGATCTTGAAATACGGCGCGCCGAGATAGCCTCCGGCGTTGGTAACCGGTTCAATCGTCCATTTCTGCTGCGCCTGAAGCATGTAATTGCCCATGCGTATGTTTACGTTACCCGTTGGCCACTTTTGAGAAACCTCCGCGACCTCCTGCGTCGGAATCGGTCGGCCAATCCCTGCAAAAATACCGCCTCCGGTTCCGGGGCCTGTTCCTGGCCCAATGCCGGGTGGGGTCCCTTGATTGCCAGCCGCAGGCGGTGTCGCGCCCGGCGGAGGGCCGCGCCTGACGGGTCTGCCGCCAACGGGAAACCCTTCGACAGCCAGTTCAAGCGCAGTGCCGGTGCGCACGGATTCAAATTGATATGTGCCCGCCTGCAAGTTCTCCCCAGCGACAGGCCAACCGTCTTTCCACTGCAAAGGGCGAATGTCCAGCACGCTCGCGCCGCCTCTGTCCAAATCGGCTTCATAGTGAAGCGAGAACCGCTGCACGCCATCGCCCAGATCGAACAGACCGAAGTGACCGGGGCCAATCACACGTCCAGCGGATGCCGCGAAAAGCTTGCCGCCGCCCTGAATCATGTCTACGCCCATGTTGTCTATAAATGGCCCGGTGACTTTCTTGGCGCGACCGACGCGAATGTTGTAACCCGAATCGGCGCCGCGGCAGCAACTGCCGTGCGTGACCAGCAGGTAATACCAGCCCTCGCGGTAAATCATGATCGCGGCTTCACTGTTGATCGCGATGTTGACTGGCTTGACGGCAGGATTCAGACGCTTGCCCGTTTGGGGATCGAGTTCAACCAGCCGGATGTAGCCAAAATAGGAACCATAAACGAGCCACAGCCGTTTTGTCGTCGGATCATGCAAGACTCCCGGATCAATGGCGTTGCAGTCTTCGACGCCATCGGATGAAGCGACGATGCCGCCCTCTTCCCATTTGTAATCCGGCGAATTGGGATCGAGCGTTTTGTTGGTCAGCAGAAAAATATCGGCTTTGGTCACTCCGCTGTTGGCGGCGATGTACAGAAAGTATTTGTCGCCGATGTGAATGACATCGGGAGCCAGCCCGCGTCGCGGCAATCGCGGCCCTTGTCGCCACGTCCAACCGTCATCCGAGATGAGCGTCGTTCCGCCCGTGCCGTAGGTGTAATACTTGCCGTCGCACATGGCGATGGTGGAAGGGTCGTGAATGCCGATCTGACCATCGAGTGCAAAGACATGTGAATGATGGACGTAGAAGGCAATCGTCAGAACAAGGATGGCGGCCATCAGAAGTTTTTTCATAAGTTGATGCCCTTGAAAAAAAACTTTCCCGAATCAAGCCGTCGCAACAACAGACGGTCCCTTATTGGCGGGGGGATTTACTTACAGCCTTTGGTGAAACAAAGATTCTTGCTGAAAAACGGCATTACGTAATTTTGAAAACGCACGGCAACCGCGCTGGTATGCGTGCCTTGATAGAGTTCAAAGCTGTTCGCGATTCCATACTTATCCAGCACATCGCGCAGCTTGCCTGAATCCACCCGTAAGCCGTCCTTGTCGCCTACATCTATCGAAATCGCGCGATACTGGCGGAGGTTTCCGATATATTGGTCAATGAATGCCAGCGGCGCATTGGCCGCGAATTTCGCCAGCACCTCCGGTTGCACTTCGCCGTTTTTGCGCGGCAGGTCCAGGTACAGCGGCGGATTTTTGGGATTGGGGGCCCACGCCGCAGCGGCGGCAAGACTGGCGCGAGCCGGAAAAGGCAATTTGGCCGAATCTTCAGCCGTCTTCACTTCGGCCAGCGTTTTTTCCATTTCCGCGTTCGCTGGTCCGGCCTGCCGTGGGGACAAGCAGCACGGACTCATGATGTACAGGCTGCCAAACACATCCGCATGCTTCATGCCGATACGCGTCGCGCCGTATCCCCCCATCGAATGGCCGACCAAACCACGACTGAGCCGGTTCGGCAGCGTCCGGTAATGTGCGTCAATGTAGGCCACCACATCGCGCGCAATGAACCGCTCGAAATCTCCAGTGGTGACGGAACTCGAATACATTGAGCCGTTGTGGATGGTTTTGGAATCGGGCAGCACGACAATCACTTCCTTCGCGCCCTGGGCGAAAGCGCCCTCGATGGTTTGAGGCACATGGATTTCCTTGCTCCATTGTTCCGCGCCAATGGAATACCCGTGCAGGGCATAGACGACCGGGTAACGACGGGACTTTTCCCTGGCATAACTCGGCGGCAGAAACACCAGAACATCGCGGTCAACGGCCTCTCCCGCCAGGTTGCCTTCCAGGGCCGTCCCGTGAATTTTGAGTCGCTCCACTTTCACAGGTTTGGCGCCGGGAACCACCGCGGGAACTTCGGTTTGCACCTGGGCTGCCGCCGGCCGCGCGAGCGCAGCCAGGATTGTCAGCGTCATCAGGCAAAAGAATGTTGTTTTGATCATCAATGTCCTCTCTTGCATGGTCTGCGATATTGGCTTCGCTGCTCACCACACCTGGCGCGGCTAGCCGAAATTGATTTCGATGGGCCGTCCTTCAAAGACGGTTTTGCGAACGCTTTTTTCCAGTGCAAGCCGGACTTCGATGTCGCGCCGCTGCGCTGGGGAAAACTTCGACCCGGGAACCAGCCGTAGCGAAAGCGTGCGGCGTGAGTTGTTCCAGGTGATTTGAATTTTTGTCCAATCGCCACGGCGGTAATTGAAAGTCGCGCCGTCGTCTTCGTACAGCGTGAACGCGCCGTCCGCGCCGGGATAAACCGTCAGCGTCAGCGGCCCGTCCACCTTTTCGCCCGTGTACTGTTTGACCGGGCCGAGCGGCAGAATGCTTCCGGCGCGCGCGTACAGCGGCATCGTCGCCAAATCCACCGGACGGCTGATTTCGCGTCCCCCGGCAAGTTTTTCTTCCGTCCAGAAGTCGTACCAATCGCCGCGCGGCAGATAGACGTTGCGGGAAGTCACGCCTTTTTCCACCACCGGCGCAACCAGCAAATCGCGTCCCCATAAATACTCATCGCCGCGCGCCACCGCTGCCGGGTCGTCAGCGTAGTGCAGCCACAACGCGCGCATCACGGGCAGACCGGTTTCGTAGGTTTCGCGGACGGCGGAATACAGGTACGGCATCATCCGGTAGCGCAATTCCAGATACTTTTTGCAGATGGGTTCAACATCGGCGTTGCGCAATTCGCTCAGATCCGGATTGGCCGCGCCGCCGGTGTAGCGCGCGATTTCGTCGTGCCCCAACTGGCCGGTGTTCCAGCCCCAGGGCAGGCGCAGATGCCAGGTTCTGCCGTGTGCGCGAAACAGCGGGCAAAATGCGCCGAACTGAAACCAGCGCACGTGCAATTCGCCCGTGTATTCCTTGGTCGGAACAAAACCGCCGATGTCCGTGCCCCACCAGGGAATGCCCGTCAGCCCGGTGTTGACCGCGATGGGAACATGCGTTTTCAGCGTCTCCCAGGTCGAATACACATCGCCCGACCACAGAAAGGCCGCAAAGCGCTGCATTCCGGCCTGTCCGTTGCGATGCAGCGCGAAGACTCGCTGGTTCGGACGCAGTTGCTGCGAACCTTCGTAATACATGCGAATGCGGGCCAGCCGCGAAACCTGATCCAGCCCGTCGCCCTGATCCGGCCACCAGCCGTCAATCCCCGTGTCGTAAAGCGATTTGTGAACCGGCCAGTAACAACTGACTTGCCGGTTGTCCGGCCACTTGCCGTCGGGCGTGCGGCCGCTGGGCAGCGGCGCGGCGGTGCAGGCATCGGTTACGGAACCGGTCAGCTTCCGGCCTTCGATGACGGTGTGCAGCACGACTTTGAAATGCTGGCCGTGCAATTCATCAATCATCTTTTTGGGTTCGGGAAAGTTTTTCGGATGCCAGGTGAATTCGCCGTTGTGCGTGTTCCAGCCGGAAGGCGTGAAATCCGTGCCCAGGTAAATCAAGGCGTCGCAGGGCAGCTTCTTTTCGCGGAAGGTGCGCGCGACGGACAGGATTTCTTCCGGACCGCCCAGCGTCCGGTGCGATTGCAGATAGCCGAAGGTCCACAGCGGCGGCAACTCCGGTTTGCCGGTCAGCCGCGCATATTCGGCCATCACCTGCGCGGGTTCGCGCGCGGCGACGATGAACACATCCAGCGGCAAGACGCCCAGTTCGCTGCCGGCCAGGGCTCCGGCCACGCTGCTTTCCGGCCTGTCAGGAATACGCGGCGTCAATTTGCCTTCCGGCCCGGTCAAATCAAACGAGCCGTACGGATGATGAATGAACATCGCCCAGCCGCCCGTCCCGATCAGCCATTGAATCGGCACGCGCCCGCCGTGAGTTCGCAGTTTATAGCCGCCCTGTCCGTTGCGATTGGTGTAGGTTTCGCCGCGCCGGTCGAATTGCGGCCCGCCCTGTCCGAACGCCAGCACGGGTTTGTCCCCGGTCTGGAAATTCAGCACGCCCGTTTGATCATCCAGGCGCAGTTGCTGCACCAGCCTGCCGCCGGCGGCTTCGATGCGGATGGTCAATGGTGACGGCGTCAGCTTCACCGTCAATGCGCCGCAGCGCACCGTGCGTTCCCGTGGCAAGGACATCAGCCGGGCAACAGGCGCGGGCCAGCGTTGTTCGGCCAGTGAACCGTCCTGCGGAAGCGGCTTCGGCCTGCCATTTTCGATGGGCGAGATGCTCAGCCGAACGGTTTGCGGGCTGATCGAAGAGAGCGCGATTTCCACCGGCTTGCCGGTTACCTGAATCGCCGGGTTCTGGCTCAGCGCAACCGGCGAAGCCAGCAGCGCGCCAGCGCCTGCCGCACCCAGATTCTGTAAGGCCTTTCTGCGGGAGATCGAATTTGTCATCGGTTGTTTTCCTGGTTCGCTGCCGAAGCGCCGGCAGCGCTCGCCTGTTTGTAATGGATGCCGGAAAGCGCGCGCAGTTCAGCGGCTTTTTCTTCGGGCGCGGTATCGCTCAGGAAATTGCCGCCGCCGATTTCCGGGCCGGCCAGGTACTTCAGCAGATTGGGACGGCGCAGCGGCGGATGAAATTCGATGTGGAAATGAAATCCACGGTGATCACCACCATCGGTTGGGGCCTGGTGCAGTGTCATCACATACGGAAAGGGCGCGTGCCACAGGTTGTCGTAACGAACCAGCAATGCTTTCAACGCCGCCGCGAAATCGCGCAACTCCGCGTCGCTGAACGTCGCCAGGCTGGCGTGTGTCTGTTTGGGCGCGACGTAACATTCATAAGCGTAGCGCGCGAAATACGGCAGAAAGGCGATGGCCGATTCATTCTCGAAAATGATCCGCCGCCCATCTTCCCGCTCGGCGCGCAGAATTTCCTGAAACAGCACGTGGCCGGTTGCCGCCAGATGGCGGGCGGAAACCTGCGCTTCGGTTTCGATGGTTTTGAAGACGAAATTGGTCGCGTAAATCTGGCAATGCGGATGCGGATTGGAAACGCCGACCACTTCGCCTTTGTTTTCAAAGGTGAGCACGTGGTTGATTTCCGGGTGGCGGCCCAGTTCGATGTACTGCTCGCGCCAGACGCGTAGCAGCTTTTCAACCTCTTCGATTTGCAGTTCGGCCAGGGCGACATTGTGGCGGGGGCTGTAACAAACAACGCGCGAAATTCCGGCGGCCGGCCGGTTGCGATAGATTTCGCCCGGAGGCGGCATCGGCTCCGGCGCGTCGAAACCGACGCAAGGATGGTCATTGTCGAAAACGAAAGTGGAATCGTAGGGTGCGTTTTGCCTGCCGCTGACGCGCAGATTTCCGGGGCAGAGGTAACAATCTGCTGCGTAATCGGGCAAAACTGCCTCTTCGCGCTCGACCATTTCGCCGTTCCACGGACGATTTTGGCGATGCGCGGCGACGATGATCCATTCTTCGCGAAGCGGGTGCCAGCGTTCTTCCCACGTCATAATTTCTTCTCGGCTTGCTTGATTGGGTTGATTGCAAAAAGAAAGCGTGCGCATTTTACGGCAAAACGCGCAGAAAGGGTATTAAATGTCGGCGGAAATCGGCAGTCTTGTATGTTTTTAGGAGGGCTGGAATGAAGTTATTGCCGTTCGCGTTTCATGAAATCCTTCATTTCGCGTCCGGCCTTGATGATGTGCTGTTCCAGCAACTGGCTGGCGGCATCGGCATCGCGCTGGCGGCAGAGTTCCAGAATCGCCCGGTGTTCGTCCTTGGCGTTGCGATGGGCGTCGCGCGAAAACAGGATGTGCAGCCGGATGTAGCGATCCGCATTATTATTGATGGTCTGGATCAGCGACAGCGAGCGCGTGCGGTTGGCCGCCGCGTACAGCGCCGAATGAAACTTCCAGTGCAATTCGCCCCAGACATCGAAATCCGACTCATCATTCAGGGCTTGTTCATAGGCCGCCAGGGACCTTTCCGCGCGCTCCAAATCCTCATCTGTCAGACGCGGCACGGCCTGGCGCAGCGTGACGCTTTCCAGCGCCGCCCGAATGTCGAATAACTCTTCGATTTCATCCGGCGAAAGCGCGGACACAATCGCGCCGCGGTGGTCAATGATTTTGATCAGCCCTTCGGCTTCAAGCTGGCGAAACGCTTCGCGCAGCGGGATGCGGCTGACATCAAATTCGGCGGCGATGGCGTGCTGCCGCAATTGTTCGCCTTCGCGCAATTCACCGCGCAGAATTTTGTTCCGCAGCCGATCCGCGACGGCTGTGGTCAGCGTTTGGCGTGGAACGGCCTGACTGGCGTTCAAACTTCCGTTACTTGGCGTGCTCATTGTCTGTTTCGCCTCAGCGATGGTTAGTTTTTGGAATCCGGGCACGAATTTGTTGATAACACAATGCCCGCGTAGCCGACAAGCAATGATGAACTGGTCTGACCGAATTGTCTTGAAGGAACGAAAGGGCATTTGCATCGGATTAGGCTGGCCAGGTTTTCCCTAACCCGATGCAAACGCAGTTTAAAAAAAAGGCTGGAAGAGATCGCGGACGCAAAAACTTTGCTTGCAATCGCGGAAATGAAGGCCGGAAAAAGGCAACCCGCCAAAGAGTTTTTCGAGGAACTGGGCATCCGCTAGGCAGGGAAACGATGAGTTACCAGATCGTCACTCAGCCACAAGCCGAAAAAGACATCCACAACAACGCGTCAGAAATCAGGCGGCCTCGTAAGCGCTGAGATAAAGCAATTGCTCGTAATCAATCAGACCGACGCGCAAGTGGTCGAGGAAACCGACACGCCCGACAACGTTAATCGGAAACTCTTCAGGTTCGGCGAAATAGACTGTCGCTGACCAATCTAAATCGCCAATCATCAACCTGACTTCGTGGCCATAAGCCGTGAAAGAACCTGTCGCAGTGCGAATTCTTTCGGGGATGCCGTTTCGTAGATCGAGGCCGAGCCAGCGGGCATAGCTTGGCTGAAAAATACAAAATTTGCTGCCGGTGTCGAGTTTGGCATCCACTGCGGCCGAGGATACGCCGCAGACAAGATCAACGTTCACCGTAATCTCGTCGTAAGCCTGGTAGTCAAAACACGCGGCAAAATCGAGTGACCAGCGGTTCATAACCACCCCATCCAAATTGGTTCGTCATCCATAGGAATCAGTTTGATGTAAGGAGAACGCACGCCCTCCGCGCGGGCTTGCTCAACAAAGGGAGTTAATTCATCAGCGGTGGCGGCGTGTCCGACAAGGCGGTCGCCATCCAGTACAACCCATTGCCCACGATATTCGTCTCGATGTTGCAGCACCCATTCGCGCTGCTTGGAAAGATCAACTCTGCCATGTGGCGAGCGGCGCACTTTTGGCGTGGGTTTGCTGGCAGGTTCTATCGTTACGCGCACCCGGCTGTGTTCGGCGAGTTCCGGCAGCGGGGTAAGCGGTTTCAATATTCCGGCTTCGTAAATGGCTTCGATGGTAATGCTCATGATTTGCCTCCTGGCGCGGCATTGTAGCACTACAAAAACGCAGTGGGGCAGACCGAAGTCTGCCCCACTCTAATCGAACTGAACTGATCGCTCGTTCTATTGCTGTGCGGGCGAAGCCACCGCCTGCGAATTCTGTTTCTTCGGTATCGTGTTCCAATCAGGCGGTTCGACGCCGAGCAGGTGATGGACGAAGAAATCAAATCGCTTCTTGTCGCCATACGCGCCGCCCGAAGTGTGGCCCGCGCCGGGAATCACCAGCAGGTCGAAATTCTTGTCGGCTTTGATCAGGGCGTTGACCACCTGCATGGTTGAAGCCGGGTCAACGTTGGTGTCGAGTTCGCCCAGAATCAGCAGCAGCTTGCCTTGCAGCTTGCTGGCGTTATCCACGTTCGACGCGGCGGCGTATTCCGGCCCCAGTGGCCAGCCCATCCATTGTTCGTTCCACCAGATTTTATCCATGCGGTTGTCGTGACAGCCGCAGGCCGACACGCAAACCTTGTAAAAATCGGGATGGAAGAGCAATCCGCCCAGCGAATTCTGTCCGCCCGCCGAAGTGCCGTAAATGCCTACGCGGCTGATGTCGTAATAGCGGTATTTCGCCGCGACCGCTTTGTGCCACAGGATGCGGTCGGGGAAGCCCGCGTCGCCCAGGTTTTTCCAGGCGACATCGTGGAAGGCTTTGGAGCGGTTGGCCGTGCCCATGCCGTCAATCTGCACCACAATGAAGCCGAGTTCCGCCAGCGACTGCATCGGATTCCACGGCGTGAAGTTTTTCGGCACGAAAGAGCCTTGCGGCCCGGCGTAGATGTTTTCGATGACGGGGTATTTCTTCAGCGGATCGAAATTGGAAGGCCGGTAAATGACGCCCCAGATTTCCGTCTTGCCGTCGCGCGCCAGCGAGGTGAAGACTTCCGGCGCACGCCAGCCCGCTTGGCTCAGCTCGGCAATGTCCGTGCTTTCGACTTTGGTCAGGACTTTCTTGTCCGCCGTCAGCCGCAATTCCGAAACCGTCGGCGCGTCCACGCGCGACCAGGTGTCCACGTAATACTTCATATCCGGCGAAAAGCTGACCACGTGGTTGCCGTCGCCTTCGGTAAAGGCGGTCAGGCCTGTGCCGTCGAAATTGATCCGGTAATAGTGAATGAAATATGGGTCTTTGCCGGGGTACATGCCGCTGGCCTGGAACCAGATTTGCCGTTTCTGCTCGTCCACTTTATCAACAGAGCGCACCACCCAATTGCCTTTGGTAATTTGATTTTTGACCGCGCCGGTGACGCCGTCGAACAGGTACAGGTGATTCCAGCCGTCGCGTTCCGACATCCAGATGATCTCTTTGCCGTCGGCCAGGTTGGAGATGTATTTCTTGCCGGAATAACAGAAAAAGGTTTTCGGCTCTTCGCTGATGACGGCGCGCGGTTTGCCGCTTCCGGCTTCGACTTCGATGACGCGGTAAACTTGGTGGCCGCGCTGATTGTATTCAAAGGTGAAGGCGCGATTGTCCTTGCGCCATTCGAGGCGCGAGAGGTTGTAGGGATTCGGAAACAGCGTGTTGTCCACGATGAACTGCTTTTTGGTTTCGATGTGGAACAGCACCGGCTGCGGCTGATCGAGCGCGTCGCCGGGTTTGGCGTACTCAATGGTGTGGTATTTCGGTTGCAATTGATCGCTGGCCGAAGATTCGACGTATTGAATCTTGCGCTGGTAGCCAGGCCGCACGCGGTACGCCGCAATCATTTTGGAATCCGGCGACCAGGCCAGCGACGCCAGCGCGTAGTAGTTTCCTTCCGACCCTTCAAAGCTCAGCGCGATGCCGGCATCCTTGCTGTTGGGTTTCCCTTTGGGCCGCACCCAGACGTTGAAGTTGTTGACCCAGGCTTCCCATTTGCCGTCGGGAGAAACCCGCGCTTCGGTGTTGGGGCCGAAGTTGTAGCGCGGGCCGGGAATTCCGTTGAGTGTGCCCGGCGTCGCAGCGCCGCCGCCACGCCGTTGCCCGAAAGCGCCGGGAGGCAGTTTTTTGATCGTGTAATCGCTTAGCTCGCAACGCCAGCGGTTTTCTCCCCCCATCCCCGGAATGCTGAATTCGATGGCTTTTTCGCCGTCCACGAATGTGATCTGCTGAAAGGGCAGTTTCAGGGCGGTGTATTTTTCATCTGCGGCTGCTGATAGCGCTGTCGCCAGCCGTTCGTGATCGAAGGCGGGTTTCTTGGCCAGCGTTTCGGCATCCACGACGACGAATTCATTTCCGCCTTTGACCGCTTTGCGATACCAGAACCGGCTGGTTTGGCCGATCCAATTGGCGCGGTCAGGCATATTGCCGGTCAGGCCGACGTATTTTTCGCGCAGGCTGTTGGCGCGTTCGTAATCAGCCAACGTTCCTTGAGCAAAACTCAGCGTGGTTAGCAGCAGGCAAAGTGAGATGATCGAGATGTAGGTCAGTTTGCATTTCATTGAACTCTCTCCTTGAACGGGGAACCGATTACTGGGCGCGGCGGCGCGGCGGTGAAATATTCTTGCCGTGATAAACGTCCATCGGAATATGGTGATCCGCGTACACGCGGCTCAATAACTCAAACAGCTTCGGATCGTACTTCTGCAAATCTTCCGGCGTCTGCACACGCTGATCGCCGTCCGTGTATTCGTAATTCGACCAGAACCAGGTTTGCGTGCCTTCGGCCCAATATTCGTTGGCGTTGGTTGCGGCGTAATGATTCTTCCACAAGCCCCTGGCCATCGCTTCCTTGTAGGCGGCCTGAATCTCGGCGAACAGCGCCGGGTCCGCCGTGCGAATGCCGATGCCCATAATGCCGTGGGCGAATTCGTGGACGAAGATGTTTTCGCCGTAATAGCGCGTGTCTGGATAACCCAGCAGGTTTTCTTCGGCGCAGGTGGTCGGATTGCCGCCCAAACCGCGCGCGCGCCGGTTCCAATATTCCTTGTCGGTCTGGCTGGCGATGCCGCCGGGTTTGTCGTAATTGGCTTTTTCGCCGGGCGTCAGGCGCGGATCGTTCGGCCCGGGGCGTTTGTTATTGCGATGTTCGGGAATGTCGGTGGTGGATTCGGTTTGCGCCATCACGCCAACCTTCATCTTCTTTTTGACCATCTCGGCGCGCAGGTCGGGACGTTTGGCCAGCATGTGAATGACGATGTCGCGCGCCACCAGCAGGGCCGCATCCGGAACTTTTTCCGAACTCAGGATCGAGATTCCCAAAGCATTGGCGTACTTTTTGTAAAACGGGTCCACGCCCAGAGTCGCGGGCGGTTCTGTAATCGCCGCTTTGGCGTAATCCTGAATAAATGGTTTTTCCTGCTGCTGCGGAGTCTGCGCGGCAATGCCCGCCGCGCACAGAATTGCTGTAATGATTACGAATTTTCGCATGATTCCTTTGTTAGCATCACCCGCCAGTTCGCTGCGAACTTGGCAATTCTCAATTGTTCCTTTTTCCTTTTCCATTGCTGGGCAGTCGGTACGGTCACCTTTCTGTCCGGCAATGGAAAAGGGAAAGTGTTGAATGAAAAATGAATCAGCCTGATTCCGCCGATTGAATTTGTTTACCGTCCCCGGCAGCCTGGAAACCGGAACGCGCCGATCTTGCTGGAATAGTTTGTCTCGCCTTTTTTCATGTAATCGCCGACGTACCAGATGGTGCAGTCGTCGCTGGGGTCAACCGCCGTCTGTGTGTAATCCTCCCAGCGCATGACGTTCTGGATGCCTTCGCCTTCGACCAAGACGGTTTCGCGCAGCGTCAGCAATCCAAGCGGATCGTTGGCCAACCTGCCCGCAAAACGTTGCCCGGCAAAGTTGGGCGCGCCGCCGAACGAATACCCGATGCCGATGTTGCCTTTCCGATCCATCGCCGGGCTGGCCATCCAGCGGTAAAAGCCATCCGGCGCGTAGGTGCCTTGTTGATGAAGCTTGACGCTGCGGTCTTTATTGACGCGGAATTCGTACCAGCGCACGCCCCCCGCGCCCCCGGCGCTTGTTGACGTGTTGACTGAATGGACGGCGACGATGGATTCGCGGTTGCCGATTTTTCGGTACACCAGCCGCGCCATGATCTTGTCGCCCTGCGCATCCAGGCGGCGGTCGGTGCCGGGTTGCGGCACGCAATTCGTCAATTGTCCGTCGCACAGGTAACGGTAGGGGGCGACGGCGATTTTCTCCGGTCCGGTGACTTTCGTGTTGGCGGCGTTCTTCCAATCAACATGGAACTTCCAGACATAAATACCGTCGTCTTCAAAGACCTTTTTCAACTGTGAACCGCCCGCCGCCATCATGATGTTCGGCGCGCCCGGAGGGGGCAGCGCTTTACCGTCAATGTCGGCGTTGTTCAGGAAGTTTACGCCGTCAATGATCACGCACTGTTCGCGCGCCGGTTCGCCCCGCAGCATTTTGTCGCGTTCGGCAACGCAGGCGTGCTTTTGAATTACGTCATCGCCGGTGCTGGTCGGAATGTAATACCCGTCCGGCCAGATTGCCGGGCGAGGATAGTCGGGAAACAGCGGGCGCAGGTATTCGTAGCGGTGATAGGAACCGAACGGATCGGAGGTCGCGCTGACGGCATAACACATCGAATACGGGTCTTGCGGTTGTGGCGGGCGCTGTCCGGCCTGTCCCCCTCGCGGTTGAGGCGGTTGTTCCAGTTGTCGTGGCGGAATGGGCAGCGTTGCCGCAGCGCCGGGTTGTCCGGCTTGACCGATGACACTGACCTGCGCGGGATCGCCCGCGCGCGGAACCGCGGGCTGATCCGGGCGGACGGGGCCGCGCCGGAAGGTCGGCATGACAATCAGCCAGCGATCCGCCAACTGGTCGTAGCGAATGACGGTGTCGCCGTTGTTCGTCGCTTCGCACGCGCCGCCGAAGCCTTTGAAGACGGTGTTGTTCGGCACCGGGCCGTAAAGCGGTTTGCCCTGTTTGTCGAAAATCGCCATGCGCGTGTTGACCGTTTGCATGACGTGTTTGGGGCCGACGGCCAGACTGTTGTCCGACGGATTGCGCAGCGTGGCCGTACCCTGCGGACCATCAAAACCCACGCCCAGACCGTCGAAACTGGCAACGAGCGCCGCCGCGGGCTTTTTCCCCGGCGAACGCTGTTCGACTTTTTCCGCGCCGGGCGGCGTGGTGATGACGGGCGGAACAATGGGCGCGGAAGTTTGTTGTTCCGGTTCGGTATTCGTTTCTTCGATTGAAGCCGCCAATTCAGACAGCGGCCGCGAGGTGTCGTGCGCCACGGCGGAATGGACGGTCAACTCGGCGTTTTTGTGATTGGGCAACGATGCGGCCTTGTTCGTGGAGATGGGGCGATAGGCGGCGAAAGCGGCGATTATGACCACGACCGACGCGATTGCCATGGTTTTGAGCACTTGAAAAGTCAGGTTCATGGGAGGGGTTTATATCAGGAAAAGTTGCCGGCAGGTGTGCGATTGTCCGTTCACCTGCCGGTCTGTTTGGGTCACGTGCCGGTTCGGAACACTACCATTCCAGGCTGGCGCGCAATTGAACTGTGCGATTTCCCGTGGCCGAGGTGATCTGGCCGAAGTTATTCGCCGTCGGGCTGGTGTTGGCCAGCGCGAAGAACGGACGGTTCAGGAAGTTCAAGGCCACGGCGCGCAGTGTCACCCGCATCCGTTCATTGATACGAATGTCCTTGTTCAGACTCATATCGAACTGGAACTGCGTGTTGTTGCGCAGGTAGACAAAGCTGGAATACTGCCCCGGCGTGGACGCCGGCGCGTACAGCGACGGATTCACGATGCTGGTGGTCGAGGTGACCGTCGCGATGCTGGCGATGTCGGAAATCAGCACGCGATTGGCCGCGAAATAGCCGGAGACTGTGCTCAGCCGTTTCTGCAACTCTTGTGGCGTCAGCCCGCCGCCGAAAACCACGCCGCCCTGCGACACGTTATTCACGGTGTTGCGGCCGCCGCTGAGCACAAACGGGCTGCCCGAAGCGATTGTTTCGCGCCCGCCCAGCGTCCAGCCGCCAACGACTCGATCCAGAACGGGGTTGTTCACATTGAAGAACCTGCCTTTGCCAAACGGCAGATCGTAGGTCCAGAAAGCATTGAAGACGTGCCTGCGGTCAAACGGCGTCGGCCCGTAATTCAGCCGGGCATTGCGCAGCGTGAACCACTGGGAGGTCCCCGTCTGATCGTCGCGATTCTGGATGGCGCTCAGCGCGTGGCTCCAGGTGTAGTTCGCGCCCAGCAGCAGGCCGTGCTTGTATTCCTGCTTCAGATCAATTTGCAGCGCGTTGTAGTTCGAATCGCCGTTCGAGTCCTGATAGTTCAGGTTATTCAGGAACGGATTGGGACGGAAAATATTGAGTGGAAACCGGCCTGCCGCCGTGAACCCGATGCCGCTGCACGGCGCGAAATTGCTGCCGACCAGACGGCAGAGATAAACGCTGTTGGTCGCCAGCGAATCCGCCAGCGTGCCCGCCGTGCCTTGATTCAAATTCTGAATGAAGGCCGCCGAACCGAACCCCTGCGCATTTGTGACGGCAGCCTGATTGCCCAGCGCGCCAAAGGCCGCTTCGAAAATCGGCAGCGCCCCTTGTCCCGGCAGGTTGTTGTTGACGAAGGTATTGCCGCGCCCGTTGGCGATGTTGATGTCCAGGTTTCGCTTCGCCTGATTGAACTGGTCCAGGAAGCCGTTTTCGAAGATGTTGGTTTCCTGCATGTTCTGGTAGTGCCAGATATGCGTGGATTTGTTGCCGACGTAGCGCGCTTCCAGCACCAGATTGCGCGCCAGTTGGCGCTGAAAACCCAGCGTCCAGTTCGTTGTGTACGGCGAACGCAGGTTCGGATTGATGTAATTTCCATTCACCGTGGTGAACGTGAAGGAAGACTGCTGCAGCGGAAAGCCGAAAGTTCCTGGGAACACCGGGAAGCTCGGCACGGGCGAGCTCAAATTCAGCGTGCCCGGCGCAAAGTTCACGCCGTTGGTGGCCGACCCTGTCTGCGTTGTGCCGCGTCCGCCGGACAGCGGATTGGAAATGGAGTTCATGCCTTCGTTGTAATAAGTCATCGAGAATGCGCCGCGAATGACCGTCTTCCGCTCTCCGAAGAGTTTGCCCAACATCCCTCTTTCCCCCGAAGGATTCCAGGCGAAACCGACGTTGGGAGCAGGATTGAGAAAATCGCGCTTGTACGGATTTGAAGATTGTTCGAAGACCGGATTGTTGTTGCCGCTGAACACACCCGGCTGGAACGGCCCGTTCGACGGCCCGAAGAAATTGGCTCCCGTGGGTTGGGAGTTGATGCCGTTGGTGCTGTGAATCGCGCCGTCGAACTGCCAGCGCAGGCCGAAATTCAAGGTCAAATCCGGCGTGATGCGGAAACTGTCCTGCGCGTAAACGCCGCCGGTGGTGAAGGCGAACCGCTGCGTGATCGGCGCAAACTGATTGTAGGCCTGCGTGTTTTCATCCACGTTCGTGGTTCGGGAAATGCTGGTGATGCGGCCCGTCAGCAGGGCGTACAGGTTCAGCGCGTTGGCGATGTCGCTGTTGTTGGCGTTGATCGAAGGCAGCGCATTCCGCAGCACGCTGTTGACTGGATCGCTCGCGACGACGCCAAAATTGAATTGCGGCACGCCCGCGCTGGCATACGACCTTTCGTAAAAGCTGGTGTGCATCAGGGTGCCGCCCAGCGTCAGCGTGTGGCGTCCCTTGACCCAGTTCAGATTGTCCGTGAACTGATACACAGGGTTGTTGCGAATGAAAGGCTGTGTGCCGGAACCGGGAACGAACACCGGAATCAAGGGCAGGTTCAGAATGCGGTTGCCATAAACGGAATACTGCGACGGGTCGGCCCCTTCGTTGAAGTATTCGCCGTTGCTTTGAATGCCGAAGTTGGCGTTATTGACCATGTTCGGTTTGATCGTCCAATCCACGGCATTGGTCGCCACGTAAGTCGTGATCTTGTATGCGCCGACGAAATCGTACGGATTGCCGGGATAGGGCGAGGTCCCGGCATTTTTCTGGTTGCGCAAATTCCAGGAGCCGTGCCAGCCAATGGTCGGCGTGATCTGGTAATCCACGCGTGCGGTCGGGTAGGCGGTGGTGGTGTTGGTCGCCTGATTCCACTGCATCGTTTGCACGAAAGGCGTTCCGGCGGCGGGCAAAAAGCCTATCGCTCCGGAGCGCGTATCGTTGATCGAATTCAGAATCCCCCGGATGGTGGGATCAACTGTGCTGGTGTGTCCCGCCGCGCCGGCGACCTGCAACAGATTAACCGTGCGCGTGACGCCGTCCGTGCCGATGTAGGTGTAATTGCCCTGTTGCGCATCAGGCGTCAGCACATTGGCGGAATCAATTCTGGATCCGGGCTGCGGAATGTGTTCATAGTAGAGGAAGAAAAAGAGCTTCTTTTTCAGCGAGGGAATGAACGGCAGCAGCGGGCCGCCGATGGAACCGACCGCGTCATTTTCGCGCGCGCGGACGCGCGGGCGTCCCTGAAGGTTGTTGAACCAGGTATTGGCGTTGAGCGCTTCGTTGCGGAATTGATGCAGCACCTTGCCGTGATATTGATCGGTGCCGCGCTTGGTCGTCAGGCGGATGTTCATGGCGCCCTGGCCTCCGGCATCCGCGCCCAGGCCGGTGGTCGAAACGGTGACTTCTTCGATGGCGTCAATGCGCGCCGGAGCGAAGGAAAAGAAGCTGGTGCCGCCGCTTTTGAATCGCTGGGAATTGTTGTTCATCCCGTCCAGCGTAATGTTCATCGAAGCGTTGGGCAGTCCGTTGAAGGTGCTGTTGCGGCCGCTGGCGTCATTGGCCGAGGCATTGCCCGCCATCAGCAGCGCGAAACTCAGCCCCTCGCGGCCCGCGTAGGGCAGGTTCTGAACCAGCTTGTTGCTGATCGTCGTGCCGACTTCGTTGGTGGTGGTGTCGAGCCGCGCCGCACTCGCCGTTACTTCGACGGTTTCGGTCGTCGCGCCGAGTGACAGGTCAACGGAGATGTTGGTGGTGCGGCCCGATTCCACGGAAATCGTGTTGATGGCCGCCGTCTGAAAGCCGTTGGCGCTGGCGACCAGCTTGAACGTGCCTGCTTGCAGGTTCGCGAAGATGAAACCGCCGTCACTGGAAGACACCGTCGTCTGTTCAATGCCTGTGGCTTCATCCGTCAGTTTGATTGTGGCGCCGGGAATGACCGCTCCGGAAGGGTCGCGGACAATTCCGCGAATCCCCGTGGTTGTAATCTGTGCCAGACAGGGGATTGCCAGCGTCACCAGAAAGACGGCTCGAACGAGAGCCATCGAGATAAGCCTGGGTATTTTTTGTACCTTCATTCCATCCTCCAGAATGCATTCAGATGTGCCTGATTGTTTGAAGTTATTCTCAACCGCTCGTGAAGAACCCAGTCAATGGGTTTTCAAAAGCGATTACCAGATGCGAGGCAAGGAAGAATGCCGCCAGGTAACTTTTTGTGTTACCGGCAGGCATTCTCATCTCCCAGATGCTTAGCTTGTAAACTCCCGCGAAGATGGTTTCAGGTCCAGCACGAAGTAACGCGGGGCCGCTGAGCGATGCAGCGGCTTGGACGGGAGTATCGTTTCGTCAATGCAGCTTCCATGGTTTTAGAACGCTTCATTCACACTTCTCCCATTCTGTTTGCGGCAATTCCGCCATTGCTGCCAGCTAACAAGAATTTGCGCTGAATTGGTTACGGCGTCTTGTATGTGCGTAAGACGAATTGAATCGGCTTAGGGAACCGTTGCCCGTTGCTGACCGCGAAACCCGCTGCCAGCGCGGAGATGAACGATCAGCCGCAGGGATTCGCGGAGAAGTATGAAGCAAAGCGGGCTTCGCATTTACCTGGCTGAGTATGACTTGCCCGCTATTTGCCGGGAATTTCCGCTTCCTGAATTCGAGCGAAACAGAAAATTGGACACGGCACAAGAAAAGAAGAATCGGAAAAGAAGGTAGCTTCTTTATTTTGTTACTTTATCTCTGACGTTTTGCGGCAGCCGGTTTGAACTGTTTCTCGCTCAGTCCGGGTTCCGCCATCAGCTTTTCAATCTCGGCGATTTCAACTGGCACGAAGGCCGACAGGTTTTCGTAACCGGTTTCGGTGATCAAAATCACGTCTTCCAATCGAAGCCCGAAATGCAGTTCCGGAATGGTCATCGCCGGTTCGATGGTAAACATCTGGCCCGGTTCCAGTGTTTCGGTCGGCAGGCGAACGTCGTGAACTTCCATGCCGACGGTATGGCCGAGGCTGTTGCTTTTGCTGTTGCGGTAACGTTCGACAAATCGCGTGGCCGATTCCTTGATCTTGGGATCGGTGAATTTATAGCTCGCCAGAATTGCATCCATCTTGACGACGGCCTGCTGGATGATGTCGCGCGGCGCGACATGAACCTTGATCGAAGTCAGCAGCGCCTGATACAGCCGCAGGTACACCGTGTAGTACTCGCGCTGCCACGCCGTGAACTTGCCGTTGGCGGGGAAGATGCGCGTCACATCCGAAACGTAATATTTGTAATCGGGCGCGTAATCGAACTGGATCAAATCGCCGTCCTGCAATTGGGCTGTGTTTTTGTGGTAATGCGAATACAGCGTGTTCTGCCCCGTGGCAATCAACGCGAAGTACGCCGCGCCCTGCGAGCCATGTTTTTTGAAGACGAACTCGGCGTCGGCTTGCAGTTCATATTCGAACATGCCGGGTTTCGCGTCGCGCATCGCTTCCATAATTCCCAAACCGGTGATGCGCGTGGCTTCCCGGACGATGGCAATTTCGCGCGGGCTTTTGAAGGCGCGCATGGCGTCAAGCAGCGGATCGAGGTTTTGAACATTGACTGACGGCGCGAGCGCTTTGATCTTTTGCAGAAAGACTTCTTCGCGCGATGGCCGCCCGTCCCAGGGGTCTTCTTTGGTCGCTCTGGCGTGTCCCACGGCATCGCTGACCGAAGCATTCCCCAGCACTTCAGGCCGAAATGGTGTGTGAATGGTTCGGCCCTCGCGAACCAAAGCCTCAATCGTCCTGGCAAATTCATCGCGGGCGCGCACGGCTTCCAGGCCCAGCGCTTTGGCCGCTGCTTCGCCGGGGAAGAGGGAAGAGCCGAACATACGTTCGCGGCGTTCGCCGCCTGCCGCCAGATAAAGCGTGGTGCGTTTCGTTTTCCCGTCAATCAGCAGTATCGCGCGCGGTTCGATGACGCCGCTCAGGTAAAAGAAATGATTGTTTTGCCGCAGCGGCTGTTCGCCGGGACGCTCCGTCGTGCCCAGCAAAACCGCAACGCCATCGCCGATTTTTTCCATCACGCGCGCGCGGCGAGCGGCAAATTCTTCGGGGGGAAAAATGTCTGTAAATACCGGTTGCGCCTGCGCAGTCGAGCAAAGCGCCAGCAACATCAATGCAACGGGTAAAAAGTAGTTTCGCAAAATCATCTCCTTATTTTTTATCACAGCGGCAGTCGCTCAATTCAGAGAGGGCGTCTGGTCAGAGAGCGCGCCTGGCCGGATCGCGGACGTTCCGTCCGCGAATCCTGAGCAAATCCGCACGTCCAGCAAGCGGTTTGCCTTCTCTGAGCTATACCCATCACAGCCCGTCCGTAAAATCTCAAACCTGAGTAGGCCAGTGATTGAAAACGATCTCTTGTATTTTTGAAAGATAGCTTGAACCTGCTTAACAATTTCGTCGCAATTTCCATTTTTTCGCTCGGAATTGCGGGAAATGAGCAGAATCTTGCGCACTACCTCAATTCTCCCGCAGGAATTTATTGACGTTTGCTCCAAGCATATTGTATACAATCCGCACCAGACAGGACTCAACAAACCTTTTCAAACGCAAGATTCGTTTTACCGGCAATGGGTCAGGGATCGTGACTGCCAACAATCTTTCCTTCGGAGCGGATCCGGGGAAGCGAAAGGAGATGCTGACATGTCCATGCAACTGCCTCCCGGGAGCTATTATGGGGAGACTTTGCGCAGCCGCAAGGTTTCCAGCTTTGAGCTCTCCGAACGTGTTTATTCCCCCGGATATCAGACGCCGAAACACACGCATAAGCAGGCGCTGTTCTGCTTCGTAATGGAAGGCCATTACACCGAAACCTATGGCAGCAAGACGCGCGAATGCAAGTCTTCGACCCTGCTGTTTCATCCGCCGGAGGAGTTGCACGCGGAGCGCTTCCACGACACGGGAGGGCGGTCATTCATCATTGAAATTGCGCCCCACTGGCTTGCGCAGATGCGGGAGCATTTGACTGTGGCCGAAAATTCCTCCGACTTTTACGGCGGTTCGTTCGAGTTGCTGAGCCGCAAGCTTTACAGGGAGTTTGGCAATACCGATCAGGCATCTCCGCTCATTATCGAAGGCGTGATGATGGAAATGCTGGGCGAAACCGTGCGTCACAGCGCGGCGAAGCCTTGTCATGGTTCTCCACGCTGGCTGCAACAGGCCAGGGAACTGTTGCATGCGCGTTTTACCGAGAATCTGACGCTGGCCGATGTTGCGCAGAATGTCGGCGTGCATCCGGTTCATCTGGCCCAGACGTTTCATAAGACCTATCAATGCACGGTCGGAGATTATGTGCGTAAACTGCGCATTGATTATGCCTGTCATGAACTGGCGACATCCGCCAAACCGATCGTGGATATTGCGCTGGCGGCGGGCTTTTGCGATCAGAGTCATTTTACGCGAACCTTCAAACGTTCCATTGGCGCAGCGCCATCGCAGTATCGCGAATCATTACGCAGCGCCTGAGGCCTCCAAAATCATCACTAATCGCATTCAATCCGCCTTACGAAGGTTCAAGACCGCTTGCCTAAGCGTCTGGTTTACTGCACATTCAGGGTTCGACCGAAAACTCTTTCGGCTTCACCTGCAAAACACGTCATCAACTGGCACGGGGAGAGAAACTTGGCATGAGTACCCAACAGATAAAGCGGGTAAAGGTTATTGACTCGCACACAGGCGGCGAACCGACGCGCGTTGTCGTCAGTGGGGGCCCGGATTTGGGCACTGGCTCCATGGCGGAACGGCTGGAACGGTTCAGGCAGGAGTTCGATCTGTTTCGCTCCGCCGTGGTGAATGAACCGCGCGGCAATGATGCCGTCGTCGGCGCTCTGCTGTGCGAACCCGTGGACCCAACCTGTGCGGCGGGCGTGATCTATTTCAACAATGTCGGCTATCTGGGGATGTGCGGCCACGGCACGATTGGATTGATGGTCACGCTCAGCTACCTTGGTCGCATCGAACCGGGCACGCATCGGATTGAAACGCCTGTCGGCGTCGTCGAAGCCACGCTGGAGGAAAACAACTTTGTCACTGTCGCCAATGTGTCCAGCTACCGGCTGGCGACAAACGTTCCGGTCGAAGTTCCGGGCCACGGCCCTGTCACGGGCGATATTGCCTGGGGAGGCAACTGGTTCTTTTTGGTCAATAGCAACGGCCATAAACTGGAGATGGAAAATCTGGAAGAGTTGACAGACTTTTCCTGGCGCATTCGCCAGGCTTTGACGGAGCAGGGAATTACCGGCGCGAACGGACAGGAAATTGATCACATTGAATTATTCGCCCCTTCGCAACTGGACGGCGTGCAGAGCAAAAATTTCGTGCTTTGTCCGGGCAAGGCTTACGACCGTTCGCCTTGCGGAACAGGAACCAGCGCCAAACTGGCTTGCCTGTACGACGACGGCAAATTGCAGGAAGGCCAGATCTGGCGGCAGGAAAGCATCGTCGGCAGCGTGTTTGAAGGCAGCATCCGTGTTACCGGAGACGAGATTTACCCCACCATCAAAGGCGCCGCCTTCGTCAATGCCGAAACCGATCTGATTCTGGATGAACGCGATCCCTTCTGTTACGGAATTCGCCGATGACATTCGACGTGGCCATTGTGGGCGGCGGCATCGTCGGCGCGGCCTGCGCGCTGGAAGCCGTGCGCTCCGGCTTGCGCGTTGTGGTCATTGAACCCAGCGTGATCGGCGGCGGCGCAACCGCGGCAGGAATGGGCCATATCGTTGTGATGGATGATTCCGAAGCCCAGTTCGCACTCACGCATTACTCCCAACAACTCTGGCAGGAAATCGCGCCGGAGCTTCCCGCTGAAATCGAATACGAAGAGTGCGGCACGCTTTGGGTCGCCGCTGACGAAGAAGAGATGGACGAAGTGCGCCGCAAAGTGCGGTTTTACGAAGCACACGGCGTCGCGGTGGAAGTCCTGGACGACAAAGCGTTGGCCGAAGCCGAACCGCATCTGCGTCCCGGATTGGCGGGCGGATTGTTGGTTCCCGGCGATGGCGTGGTCTATCCGCCCTGTGCCGCGAAACATTTTCTGGACGAAGCGCAATCGTTTGGCGCGCAACTGCAACTCGGCCTTTCCGCTGTTGAGCTAGGTGATAAGGGCGTGAAGTTGAGTAACGGCGAATTCATCAGTGCGGGTAAAACGGTCAATGCCACGGGCAGTTGGGCGCCAGAACTGACCCCCGGCATTGACGTGCAAAAGCGCAAAGGCCATTTGCTGATCACAGACCGTTATCCGGGATTTGTGCGGCATCAACTGATTGAACTTGGCTATCTGAAAAGCGCGCATTCGATCAGTTCCGATTCCGTCGCCTTTAACGCGCAGCCGCGCAAGACTGGGCAGGTGCTGATTGGGTCGTCGCGGCAATACGGTGTGGACGATCCGAAAGTTGAAGCCGCAATGCTTAGCCGGATGCTTCAGCGCGCCGAAGAATATATGCCCGGCATCACAGAGCTTTCCGCCCTCCGCACCTGGACGGGATTTCGCGCGGCCACGCCCGACAAACTGCCGCTGATTGGAAAATGTCCGGGCTACGAACGTTTGTATCTGGCGACCGGCCACGAAGGTTTGGGCATCACGACTTCAATGGGCACTGCCAAATTGCTGGTGGATCAGTTAATGAATCGCCCCTCGCAGATTCCAGTTTCGCCTTATCTGCCGAACCGCGCGCATCAGGAGGCGATGCATGCCTGACACCGTCTCGCTGACAGTCAACGGCCAATCTGTGAGTGTGCAGGAAGGAAGCACGGTGGCAACGGCTGTTGCGCTTTCGAATGCAAAGACCTTTCGCCGTTCGGTGATGGGCCAAGCACGCGCGCCGCTGTGCGGAATGGGAATTTGTTTTGAATGCCGCGTCACCGTTAACGGCCAGCCGCACGCGCGCAGTTGCCAGATTGTCTGCCGCGAAGGAATGGAGGTGCGAACCGATGACTAGCCCTCTGCAAAATTATGACGTGCTGGTGATCGGCGGCGGTCCGGCGGGACTGGCAGCGGCAGTATCGGCAACAGAATCCGGCGCACGCGTTGCCATCGTGGATGACAACCCCGGACTTGGCGGCCAAATCTGGCGCGGAGAACAGCGTAAAGCTTCAACACCGGAAGCCGCCGAATGGCTGCGCCGCGTGCAAGTCGCGCAAATCGAATTCCTTCCCGGCGCGCGCGTTTACGATCAACCGGAACCGGGCCAATTGCTTGCTGAAATGTCGCTGGCGGAAACTTTTGATCGTGTGCTGGAACTCAGGTTTCGCAAGCTGATTCTGGCCACTGGCGCGCGCGAACGCTTTTTGCCTTTTCCGGGTTGGACGCTGCCAGGTGTCGCAGGCGCAGGCGGTTTGCAGGCGCTGGTCAAATCCGGCTTGCCGATTGAAGGCAAAAAAGTCGTCGTCGCCGGAACCGGGCCGTTGCTGCTGGCTGTCGCTGCGTATTTGCGAAAGCGCGGCGCGCAAGTGTTGTTGATTGCCGAACAGGCTTCGCAACGCAAATTGCTTTCTTTCGGCTTCGGCCTGTGGCGCTCGCCAGGGAAAATCTTTCAGGCGATTCAACTCAAACGCGAACTTGCCGGCACTCCTCATCTGACCAGTTGCTGGCCAGTTGCAGCAAACGGCGATGGACAATTGCGAAGCCTCACGCTTCGGCGCGGCCAGAAAACCTGGGATGTCGCGTGCGACTATCTGGCTTGCGGATTCCACCTTTTGCCAAACACCGAACTGGCCGTCTTTTTCGGTTGCGCGTTGCGCGATGGTGTCGTGCAGGTGGATGAATTTCAGCAGACGACCATGTCCGGCATTTACTGCGCAGGAGAATCCACGGGCATCGGCGGGCTGGACGTTTCACTCGTCGAAGGCCAAATCGCAGGCTTTGCCGCAACTGACCAGCAGGAAAAAGCTCGCGCGTTATTTGCCGAACGTCACAAACATCAACAGTTCGCCGATTTGCTAAATCGTACTTTCGCATTGCGCGAAGAACTGAAGGCGCTTCCGCAAGCGGACACGATTGTTTGCCGCTGCGAAGATGTAAGTTTCGCACGGTTGCAAAATCAACCCGCCTGGCGCGCGGCCAAGCTGCATACGCGCTGCGGCATGGGACCTTGTCAGGGGCGGATTTGCGGCGGCGCAATCGAATTTTTACTTGGCTGGCCTGCGGAATCGGTTCGCCCGCCGGTGTTTCCGGTGAAGGTCGGCAGTCTGATTAAAACGTGGGACAGGCTTTAGCCTGTCGCCAGTGTGGACAGACTAAAGTCCGTCCCACATTTTCCCAGAAGGAGAAATTATGGCTATGAAATGGCAGGGCGTGATGCCCGCAATTACCACCGGATTCAAAGAAGACCTGAGCATTGACCACGAATTTGTTGCGCGTCACGTCAACTGGCTGGTGGACAACGGCTGCACCGGCATTGTTACGCCCGGCAGTCTGGGCGAAGGCAACACGCTGACCTTTGAAGAGCGCAGCTCGCTGTGGGCGACTGTCGTCAAAGCCGTTGGTGACCGCGTGCCGGTGGTTGCGGCGATTTCCGCACTGAGCACCGCCGAAGCCGTCGAGCAGGCGAAAACCGCCGCCAGCCAGGGCTGCGAGGGGTTGATGGTGCTGCCGCCTTATGTTTACAAAGGCGATTGGCGCGAGATGAAATACCACGTCGCGGCCTGTTTCCAGGCGACGAAGCTTTCCTGCATGCTTTACAACAATCCGGTCGCCTACGGCACGGACTTCCTGCCGGAACACATTCAGGAACTGGCGAACGAATTCGAGAACTTCCAATCGGTCAAAGAATCCAGCACGGACGTGCGCCGCGTGACCGCGATCAAAGCCCTGGTGGGCAATCGGCTGGATTTGTTTGTCGGCGTGGATGACGCCATTGTCGAAGCCATTCCGGTCGGCGCAGTCGGCTGGGTGGCGGGTTTGGTCAGCGCGTTCCCGAAAGAATCCGTTGACCTGTTCAACTACGCTTCGCAGGGCGAGATGGAGAAGGCGATCAAGCTTTACAACTGGTTTCTGCCGCTACTGCGGCTGGACACAGTTCCCAAGTTCGTCCAACTGATCAAACTGGTGCAGGAAGCCGTTGGAATGGGAAATCCGCGCGTGCGTCCGCCGCGATTGGAAATCATCGGTGCGGAACTGGAACAAACCAACGCGATTATTCAGGAAGCGCTCGCCAATCGCCCAGTACTATGAAAACGCGGCTGTTGGCGAAGGCATCGCCTTCGCCAACAGTGTGCGTGCCACTCCGACAACGTAAATACCTCCGGTCAGTTCGTTCCTCCTACCGCCTCAACTGTTTGTAAGAAAATAACAAAAAACTGTTGAAAGGTCGTGCGCATTGTGCGATAACGCCACCGGTGTTCGGTGATCCCTCAAGCAAATAACAACAGTCGTCAAATCAAAAAGAAGCTACAGTTCTTTAACGCCAATTTATAACAAGCCGAAGATCGGTTCTCCCTCTTCCTGTCAGGCAGGTACTTGCCGGTGCAGGCGGAAGTGTCTCTACCACGAGGTTTAACATAATGAAAACAATCCTTTGTTTCGTCCTGGTCACGTTGTTTGCGGTTCCGGCTGCCTTCGGGCAGGAACCGGCTCCGAAAAAGACGGATTCCACTTTCATCACTGAACCAGCGGGGCTGAATGTGCCGGCCGCCGCCGGGCAAACCATCAGCCTCACCATCAAGATAGACCGCGTCGTGGCCGAAACGGACAGCGACGGCAAACTGCCGGCTGCCAACCTTACGCAGCTCTTTGCGAATGGCATCATCAAGGAGTACGTCACGCTGGAAATTTCCGCCTTTGACGTGGACAGGGACTTTGTCGAGTACCCGCATTGCACTCCACGGGAACTCAACCGGGTGAAAGTCAACGGCGAAAACATCGGCACGAACAATGCGGAAGTCTTTCTTGATGGAACGGATCGGCAGTGGCGAAAAGTGAGTTTCCAGGTTCCGACGAAGTTTATCAAGTTTGGCAAATGGAGTTGTGCAAGTCAGGGAAGAGATTGTAATTGGGGTGGAGAAGGAGAAAATCTGATTGAGATCGAAGTCAGCACTGCTGCCCCCGCTCCATTCGATTGCGGAGGAACGAGTGTGGATTGGAGCACAAAAGTGGCCTGGGCAGCATTTAGGGTTAAGGCACTCTACCCAGTCGTTATGGTTCATGGCTACGATTCCGATAAGCACTTTTGGACTGCATCATCTCATAATTTTGTTGAGCCATTTATCCAGCAAAAAATTCTTTTTGACGACACCGTCACACTTCCCAACAGAGGCAAAGGATCAATTCTTCTGGACAGCGACTATGTCAAGAATGCTATACGAAATAGCGCGAACTTGTTCCATGTTAAGCATGTTCATTTGGTCGCTCACAGCAAAGGAGGACTGGTTGTTAGAGATTATGTGTCTGCACCGCCGCCTGGGATAGCTGTTTTATCTGTGACGACGCTATCAACGATGCATCACGGCACGGCTCTCGCAGACTTTTCCCTTGATTTTGATGAGGCAACGTGGTTGGGTGCGGCTTTTTCAGGAGAAGATGTTCTTTCAGGGCTTAAAAACTTCGTTATCTCTTGCTGTATCGCTAGAGGTGACGATGCCCTGAAATATATGCGTGTAAACTATGTGGAGAACACGTTTAACCCGAACAACGATTTACCGCATACGATGAAAGTTAGTGATGAAGAAACGCCAGTTCGCTACTTCTCGTTTGGAGCTGATGCCAACCTCAACGATAACTATACAGGAGATGACCCTGTGAATGGATCGGCGGTAATTGAGACTAACGAAGTTACAGGTTCTGTTTTTGAGAGCAGATTTGCCGGACGAGCGGCGGCTGGGCAGGCTTATAATATTTTGTATAAGATTGCTACCACACGAGTAAACTACATAAGGATACCCGTATTGAATAAGCAAATTCCTACGACTATTACCTTCACGCCGGTGCCGGCTGCACAAAGACACACAACCACGATAAACGACTTCTTTGTCACTGTCGGGAGCACAATATACGAGCCACCTACAGGAGCAAGCTTTGAAACACAGCCGCAGGAATTGAAAAATCATCAATTGATCGCTGTTCCTGAAATTGCGCAAAAAGTCATTACGAAGATTAAGTCAACACAACCATAACCGTATGAAAGCTTTAAGAAGCATTATTTGTTTATCTCTATTCAAGCTCGCGATTATTTTATCGCCCCTCGAGAAATCGAGTTGGAATGTCTTTGCCACTCAAGGAAAGGCAGAATCACTATTTTGGGTTTCCTGGGATGGTAACCGGGGCTACATAGACGACAATGGCAAACTCTTGTTTAAGCTTCCGAAGGAAGTTTATCAGGCTGGCAGATTTTCGGATGGTCTGGCTTGCATTGCAGTAACTACTCCGGATCATTATGGAAGGCGAGGTTTTATTGACACAGCAGGTAAAGTAGTCATTGAGCCTCAATTCATCAGGGCAGAAGGATTTTCTGAAGGTCTGGCGCGCGTAGAGATCAATGGAAAGGTAGGGTACATCAACAAACAAGGTAAATTGGTCATTGAACCGAAATTCCAACAAGACTCGGATACTGGCTTCTCTGAAGGTTTGGCTGCAGTAAAACTCTTTATTGAGGAAGGAACCGGGCTTACTCGGCAGATTAAATATCTTACTGGATACATAAACAAGGAAGGTAGCTTTGTTATTCAGCCACAGTTTATTTATGGTGGTCCGTTTAAGGATGGTATGGCTCGTATTAAAAGCATAAGAGGAGTTGAAAAATATGGCTACATAGACAAGAGCGGCAAGGTAGTTGTGCCTTCGCAGTTCCCACAGGCTTTCGATTTTTCCGAAGGGTTGGCAATGGTGATGGTGTACGCTGATCAGGAGAATCAAGTTAAGAAAGTGGGATACATAGATAAAACAGGAAAACTCCTAATTGAGCCGACGTTTGACGATCCGCTTACCATGACCCTCGGTCCTTCTAGGCTGCATGAAGCTTTTACCTATGACATCACCGGCACCGAAGGAGTCTTTTCGGAAGGGCTGGCCTCGGTAAGGGTCAAGGGCAAGTTCGGTTTTATAAACCGAGCTGGGCAAATGGTGATTGCGCCTCAGTTTGTCCATGCCGGGATGTTCAAGGAAGGCCTTGCGCCGGTGTCAATCAAAACCGAGCGGCGGCGAATGTATGGCTTTATTGACCATACTGGGAAATTCATTATTCAACCGCAATACGATTTTGCCAGGGAGTTTAACAACGGACTGGCTGTGGTAAGTGTGATGAACTCGCGCGGAGAGTTCGATAAGATCGGATATATTGATAAAACCGGAAAATACGTTTGGAAGCCCACGAAATGACTCAGTCTTAACGCAGTGTCTGGAGGTTATATGATCTTAGCGCGTCGTTTTCTAAACATTGTTACAGCATTTTTGGTGTCACTGGTTCCGGTGTCTGTGCAGTCCCACGCTCAAAATGGTGGATTGGCGGCGCAGGCGCGCGATGTGCGTTCCGCGCTGATCCAACCCGGAACCGCAAGCACGCTACTGCCTTTTGTTGTTGACCCATCCGGTCAGGGTGGCGATCTGTTTCAAATTCTTTCAAGCGAGCCGGGAGCTATTGTTACGCTGATTTTACCCAATGGTACAGAAGTGAGTTCCAGCAATGCCGCTTCCCTGGGTTATCAGTATGATGTTATTCCAGCTATCAATCCAAACTTAAACGCAGACACCCCGCCTTCGCCTTTTAGCAATCCAAGTACGCAGACCTTAATTACCCTCCCACAAACTGTACCTGCGGGCAACTATCAGGTAAAGGTGAATGCCTCAACGCCTACGCGCAAAACCCTGATTGTCGCGACGTATTTTTCCACGTCCGCGATCATAACCAGCGTTGTCACAGATGAAGAGGACTACAAGGTTGGCGATACGGTTGTTGTTTCAGCCTTCGTTTTCAACAATACGACTCCGATTACAAATGCCAATGTGGTCGCGACGGGAGGAGACGCTTCCATTCCCAGCGCGTTCACGCTTCAGCTACCTCTCGTGGACTCTGGAACGTACGATGCGGCAGTTGGAGATGGCATCTACACAGGAAGCTTCATACCGACAGTTGCTGGAAAGTACACAGTCATCGTTCGGACTACGGGAACTTCATCGTCTGGGACAAATTATTCTCGTACTGCCACAACAACCATCAATGTGAGACCGGCAACCGCTGAGTTTAGTTCCTTCACCGCGTCTGGCATAGACGATAACGGCAATGGAAGAGCCGATCAGCTTGAAGTGACAGCCAACGTCAATATTCAAACTGCCGGCAAGTACGTATTTATGCTGAGTTTGGAGGGGAATAACGGCAAAACGATTCGGAGTAGCAATGAAGCGACTCTCGCAACCGGTTCACAGCAGATAAAACTCACTTTCCCTGCATCTTCCTTTGTAGATCCCAAGAATGGAACGCTCCTGCTTGGCACGAGCGGCCCATTTACGATGAAGAGAGCCGAACTTCGTTATATCGGTGAGTCAGACGCCTATGTCGTGGAAAGACGAGAAAACGCCGGCACAACGGGATCGTTTTCCTTCGAGCGCAACTCGATCATCTTCACCGGCCAAAATTCCATCTCGACGCCGGATGTGAACGGCAACGGGAAGTACGATTCATTGAGTGTGACCGCGCAGGTGAACCTGCTGGACGCAGGAAATTACGTTTGGCAGGCGCGCCTGGTAGACCCGAATGGCAATGAAGTGACGAACTACAACGTTTTGAGCACATTACTGCCGCTGGGATTGTCATCTGCGAGTTTGTCCGCCGGGATGCATACCTTGACCTTCAATTTCGACGGGCAGTTGATCAACCGGAGCGGAAAGAATGGCCCGTACACGGTGGAAACGGCGGTGTTGTATTCCACGGATGTCGCCGCGAACGCGACGGCGGTACATAACCTGATCACGTCGTCGGCCCTGCAGGCGACGCAGTTCGAGCCGCCGATCATTTTGGAATGCCGGAATTTCCTGTCTTCGCTGCCTGCTGGGCAAAGCACGGTCACGGTTAATTACCCGTTGCCGAACGCCAAAGGCGCGATTTACCCGGTGACGACGGCTTGCACGCCACCGCCGGGGTCGAGTTTTCCCGCCGGAGTGACGACGATCAACTGCACGACGACGGAATCCATCAGCAATCTGACAACAAGTTGCAGCGGAACGGTCAACGTTACCGGCAGCGCCGACACCACGCCGCCGACGATCAGTTGCCCGGCGAATGTGTACACCGCCATCACCTACGGGTTAGGCTCCGGGCCGGTAACGTATCCCAATCCGGTGGTCAGCGACAACCGTACCGGAGCGACGTTTTCCTGCACACCGGCTTCGGGCGCGAACTTCTTTCGCGGCACTACGGCGGTCAGTTGCACGGCGACGGATACCTCGAATAACCAGGCCAACTGCGGATTCAACGTGTCGGTCTTCGATGTCAGCTTGCAGGACAATCAGTCGAAACATACCTTGTGGTTCAATTCGACCACCGGCAGTTACTACTTTTTCAGTTGCGACGGCGGCGGGTACACGCTGTCGGGCCAGGGGACGATCACCCGGCAAGGCTGTGAAGTCCGTTTGGGAGGCGATCCGCGCGTTTCGGCCACCTTTGTCGCCTGCACTTCGACGCCGTCGGTCCGGTATGGCAACGCGCTGATCAAACCCAATCCGGTCGGCGGCTGGTTTTACATCACTGACAGCAATTCGCTGGATAACCTGAACGGCTGCCCGTCCAATTGACCCGAAATAACAAGGGAGGCTGGTTATGAATTCAAAACGAAAGATTATTCAAAGAAGCTCGCGCAATATTTTGTTACTGGTTGTTACTGCCTTGTTTTGCTTCGACAGCGGCAAATTTAGGGGCGATGTTACTTTCGCGGCAGTTCAACAAGCTGGTTTCGGGGATCCGGCTCGCGCACTGGCAGGAACCTGGGACTTATTTGTGTTTGTTGATGGCGCGGGAAACAGCCAGCCGCCGGTCAAGATTGTCTGGCTGGCGGCTGGCAATAAGCTGACCGGCAAAATCACCGTGCCCAAAATTGATCCGACCGCCAATGGTTTGCAGACCATCGGAAACCTGGACTTAACCTTGAGCGACTTGAAACTCAGTGAAAAGAGTCTTTCCTTCATCGTCAACGATGATGGCAATGAAATGGAGGCCGAGTTGGTCAAGCTCAACGAGAACGAGTTTGAAGGACGCTGGCGCTCCGTCATCAAGGGCCGTTGGAAAAGCGCCAGGTCTGAATTTGCGGGCGTCATCAAGATGAAAAGAAAGAAGTGAAATGCGCCGACTACCCAGCCCCAGCGCTGCGGCGAGATGTTCATCTCCGCTTGCCTGCCGGACCGGCAACAGTTTTTCATCTTCCATCTGTCATTTGATATTTGTCACTGGCCGAGCAGCCTTTCTGGCAATGACCAATGACAAATATCAAATGGGAAATGGAAAATGCCTACCAATCCACGACCGATCCATCCGCCGGATCGTACGTTTCGGCGTTGCGCCAATCGTGGCCGATCTTGTCCTTCATCGCTTCTTCATCCAGTTCGATTCCCAGTCCCGGCGCGGTCGGCAGATCAACATAACCATCGCGCACCTTGAACGGATTCTTGATGTAGCCTTCGCCCAGGCTGACCTGTTCCTGGCACAGGAAGTTCGGAATCGAAGCCGCAATCTGCAATCCGGCGGCCAATGAAATCGGCCCCAGCGGATTGTGCGGCGCGATCGTCGCGTAATATGCCTCGGCCATCCCGGCGATCAATCGCACTTCGGTGATGCCGCCCGCATGGCATAGGTCTGGTTGCAGGATGGTTGCCGCGCCTTTTTCCAGAATCTGGCGGAAGCCCCATTTGGTGAAGTCGCGTTCGCCCGTGGCAATGGGAATGTGCGTGGTTTTGGCCAGTTCGGCCATCAGGTCCACGTTCTGGCAGTTGATGATCTCTTCGTAAAAGAAGGGCTGGAACTGCTCCAATTCCTTCATCAGAATTTTGGCCGTCGCGGGCGGAACCGCGCCGTGGAAATCAATGCCGATATCGCCGTCCTTGCCGACGATGTCGCGCAACTGCGAGAACTTGGCGACGGCGTTTTCGATCCAGGCTTTGTTTTCGACCGCCCGCGCGTAGCGGCCATCCAACCTGGCCGGACCGGTTTTGAAAGCAGTGAAGCCCTGCGCCTTGCGTTCGCGGATTAGCTCCGGCGTGCCCGCGTGCGCATACACGCGAATGCGCTGGCGTGTTGGGCCGCCCAGCAGTTCGTACACTGGCACGCCCAGCAATTTGCCTTTGATATCCCACAGCGCCTGATCAATGCCGGAAAGCGCGCTGGTCAGAATCGGCCCGCCGCGATAAAAAGCGTGGCGATAAATCGCCTGCCAGTGATGGACCACTGCGCGGGGGTCTTTATCAATCAGGTAGGGTTCGATTTCCTTGATCGCGGCGGCGCAAGTCAGCGCGCGGCCTTCGGTAATGGGTTCGCCCAGGCCGACCACGCCGACATTAGTGTGGACTTTCAAAAACAGCCAGCGCGGTTTGACCAGAATGGTTTCCAGTTTGGTGATCTTGACGCTTTCGCGAATCGTAGTGCGAGGTTGCTGGACAATTTCCGGGATCGGCACGCGCGGTTGAATGATTTCTTCGGCGTGGGCTTCGGGGCTGGAAACGGCGTTCAGCGCGCCGAAACCAAGCGTTGCCGCCGCTGTGTTTTTCAGCAGCGAGCGGCGTTGCAGGTCAGTGGTGTCTTTGTCTTTTCTGTCCGTTGGCTTATCTGATGACATAGTTGCTCTCCTGATTGGAAGTGGGTGCCCGAGGTCAGTACCGGGAGTGGTAGCGACCGGATTGCAGCGACGTAAAGATGATCAAAAAAGACGTACCGTGGACTGTGCGTCCGCGGATGCGTTCTGAGCAGCGATCTGACTGGCTTGCCCGCCACGACCTCAGCCGACTAACAGTCGGCTGTACATCTTTGGCGTCTGCGAAGTGGCGGCGCGTCACCCAACACGGGTCAGTAAAGTCACCGTCTCACGGGTTTTGTCCCCGGCGGCACATTGTTCGGGCCGGGACCTCCATATTGTTTCCAGTACAGTTCGTGGTACGGATTGACTGCGGGCTGCGCGGCGGTTTCGTTCTCCATCCGTGGCAGCACCTCCGCCCACCATCGGTCGTAAGCGGCATCCATCGTTTTGACCACGTCAGGATGCTGCGCGGCGAGATCGGTCTGCTCCGCAGGGTCTGCTTTCACATCGTACAATTCCCACTGCTTTGCGCCTTCCTTGCTGGTGTTGACCAGATGCCAGCGCGTCGAACGCACGCTGCATTGCGTGTACTTGGAATCGTTCGGATTGGCGTCTTTCACCCAGCGCCCGACGTGCGTGAAAAGCTGACGATCCGGCCAGTTGGCCTGCGGATTTCGCAGCAGGGGCACAAGGCTGCGGCCTTCCACCTGCGCTTTCACTGCTGGTGAGAGCTTTGCGCCCGCCAGTTCCGCCAGCGTCGGGAAGATGTCAATGTGCGCCGCCAATTGTTCCACCGCCGCCGGTTTCAGCGTGCCCGGCCAGCGCCAGAAGTTGATTGCCCGCGTGCCGCCCAGATAAGGCGTGATCTTCTGCCCGCGCATCCCCGCGTTCCAGATGCGAACGCCCGCCGTGCCGCCGTTGTCATTCATAAAGATCAACAGTGTGTCGCGTTCCAGGCCCGTCTCTTTCAGCAGCGCCAGCAGCTTGCCAACGTTTTCGTCAATGTTGGCAACCATCCCGAAAAACTTCGCCACGTCCGCTGGAACTTTGTCCGAATAGAGCTTCTCGTATTTTTCGGCGACGATCAGCGGCCCGTGCGGGGCATTGGGCGTGATCATCGCAAAGAAGGGCTTGCGGCCTTTGGCGGTCTTGATCCATTGCGACGCCTGCCCGAAAAAGACATCGGTGCAATAGCCGCTGGTCTTTTCAAAGCTGCCGTTGTGATTGATGACGGGATCGAAATACTTGTTCCCCGGCGCATCGCCGCAGGTGCCAGCGTACGTCTGGCCGATGCCGCCGCAGCCGTGAATGAACATTTCGTCAAAGCCCCGCCGCGCAGGCCACCGCTCCGGCTCGTCGCCCAGATGCCATTTGCCGAAGATGCCGGTTGCGTACCCGGCAGACTTCAACACCGTGGCCAGCGTCGTGGTCTTCAACGACAGACGCTCGCGTTCCAGGATCGTGTGCGTGATGCCGTTTTTGAATTCATGGCGTCCCGACAGCAATGCCGAACGCGTCGGCGCACAACTCGGGCTGACGTGAAAATCCCTGAAGCGCACCGATTCGTCGTGCAGCCGGTCCAGGTTGGGCGTTTTCAGAATCGGATTGCCGTGCCGCCCGACATCGCCGTAGCCCTGATCATCAGTCAGGATCAGAATGATGTTCGGTTTGCGCGGCTGCGCAGTGATGGGCTGGTTGAACGGGCTGGCAAACAACGCCGCGCCGCAGAAAAGGATCAGCAGAGAAAAGGTTGATCGTTTCATGACGGTGTCTCACTTGCGATTTGTTGAACAGATTGTGAACGGATTGTCGCGGTAAATCGGGCGGGAGTATACTCCGCGCCGTCTCACACTCAAACAACAGTGCCTTTGCCAAAGAGGAAACATGGCTGACGATTTCAAATACGACGTATTCCTGAGCCACAGTTCAAAAGACAAAGACATCGTGCGCGCCCTCGCCGAAAAGTTGCGGGTGGACGGGCTGCGGGTCTGGTTCGACAGTTGGGAACTCCGCCCCGGTGACAGTATCCCGGCGAAGATCGAGGAAGGGCTTGAAACATCCCGCGTGCTGGTGCTGTGCATGTCGGCCAATGCATTCGGCTCCGACTGGGCGCAGTTGGAAAGCTACACATTCAGGTTCCGCGACCCGCTGAACCGGGAGCGCCGCTTCATTCCGCTGCGGCTCGATTTTGTTAGGTGAAAGTGTTCTGCCTGAGAGAGGAGTAATTCGAGGTGCCCTTGAATTAGTGCTTAATCGTCAAGGTATTTTTCGTGATCCCAATATCTGAGATCGTATCCGTGCTTCCACAAATGATTTCTTACCGAAGTTTTCTTCGCTTCAAGCTCACTAAATAAACCGCTTAATCGCTCCCATTCTTCGTCGGCACCATAAACCGATTGGAGACGAGCATTCATGGCTTGCTCCACACGCCTCTTCTCTTCCAAAAGCCTAGTAACTTCTGCCCGATAGTAGTCTGCCTCACGTCTCGTTAGCATCTTGAATCCTCCTTTTGAGACTGTCTTTCATGACTTTTGTAAGGTTTAACGTGGCTCAAGTCTGGACGCTTCCCAAGCAGAATAAATGTGAATCAGCCAGCCAAGTAAAATACCCCAAAGAAACAGGGCCAGCAGGAAGTGACCTATTGCACGCCAAAAGTACCCAGAAACCAACTGCCCAAGACCAGGAATAATCAGCGACAGTAGGCCTCTGAGAATACCGCCAGGAGGTCTGCCGCCCTGCCCGCTGCCAAAATGAATATAGTAATTGTCTCCCATTTTCCCCTCAACGATTTGATCGGTAGTAGTCACCGTATTCGCCGCCACACTTTGTGCAGTCGTCATACACCGGATTGAAGTGGCCGCAAGCAGGACAAACATAGCCTCCATTTATGACAAGGCACGTTTCACAACGGGCGTATTTCATATGTTGAGAGTTGCGCAAACACAATGAGCAAATACCGGATGTTTGCGTACAATCCCTGCACAGGTGGTCAAATTTCGTCGGTTTCTGCTTACACAATGCACAAATTGCCATTTGTTCCTCCCAGTCAGGCTCAGACTTATTCCTCATCTGATTGCTTTGTCGTGAATTTCTCAAATGTTCTGGCGGCATTCAGCCTTGCTCTTTCATTTTCTTCCTTTGTTAGCTGTTCAGCATCGCGGGCAGCTTGTAGTTCGGCTTCTTTGATTTTCACTTTTTCTTTCTCTTCTTGGCGGTTTGGCATATCGCGATCCTTTACAAGAAACACGGAAACCAGAAACTAATCTACATGCGATTGAGGTTAGTTGGTTCTTGCAGAAATAAAGCGAGACAGTTTCCGAAACGGCTATTGGCAATGGGAAACCGCCGAAATCCTACTCCTGGCTCACTGATGTGTAAATAGAAAGCGAGGACTTGAGGCAATTTTTACAGTAGTCAAATCGGACTTTGGCATTGTTAGGCGGCTGGGTTACAAGGATTGCTGCACGGGCCTGGAATGATTCAGCGTGTGGACTTCGGCGTATTCATTCTGTTAAGGACGAAAGTGCTCAGCCGCTACGCCGCCGCAGTGGTGTGCCGGGTGCGCAAACATCTACTGGTACTCGGTTGCATTCGTTATGACGAATTGCTGGCGGGCGAGTTGGGGCGCAGGTCATTGGCGGTTACGTTTTCCACTGCGCCAGGAAAGCGCCCGGCGTGACGATCTCAAAGCGAAAGCGCCGTTTCTCCGTTTGCGGGATGTCGAGCAGGTAGTAGCTGATGACGACGTTGGTGTCCAGCACGACCGGCAGGCGGGCTTTACGAGCTGGCACGCCTGGCTTTTTTTTCCGCTCGATGTTGCCGAACCAGTTCCACGGCGTCATCTTCCGTGTAGCCGCTTTGCTGCGCATCGCGCCGCATTTCTTCATCAAGCTGTTTGTATTCCCAGGTTTCCAAGCATTCGCGCATAAAGTCCGTCAATAAAGTCGCGGGGTTGCGCCGCCGTTTTCTGGCCTGACGCTGGAACTCTTCCCAAACCGTTTGATCGAGCATCATTTCGTCTTTCATAGCGGACGCATTCTAGTGGATTTACGCAATCGTTGGCTATTCCAGGTCACACTATTTTCAATTGCTCGAAATGATTGTCACCGGGCGATTCTTAAGCAGAGAGCGCTTCGATGTGATGAGCGTAAGCCGCTGGCGTGACAGAATGCTGGGCCAAGGCTTATTGTAGAAATCATCAAAGTTTACCGGTTGTTTGGAGGAAAATTCTATGTGCAAAATGTTTTACTGCCTGTTGATTTGCCTGTTCGTCGCCGTTGCTGCCCGCGCCCAGGCCGTCGAAGGCGATTGGGAAGGAACGCTGAAAGTCGGCGACGCGGAACTCCGGCTGGCGCTGCATGTCAAGAAGGATGACAAGGGCGCGTTGAAAGCGACGTTCGACAGCGTGGATCAAGGTGCGATGGGCATTCCGGTCTCTTCGGTCAGCTTCAGCGACGGCACGTTGAAATTCGCGATGGACAATGCTCAGGCTTCCTACGAAGGAAAGCTGGATGCGGGCAAAAATGTCATCAGCGGCAATTGGTCGCAGGGCGGCGCGGCGTTCCCGCTGGAGTTCGCGCGCGCCAAACCTCGCGCGGAAGCGAAACCGCGCACGCCGAAACCGAGCGATATTGACGGAGATTGGGAAGGTGCGCTGGATGCGGGCGGGCAAACCCTGCGTGTGGCGCTCCACATCGCCTCATATGAAGACGGAATGAGCGCCAAGTTCGACAGCCTGGACCAGAATCTGAAAGATATTCCCGTCACGACCATTCAACGCGATGGCGCAAAACTGAAGTTCGAGATGAAGCAGTTTGCCGCCACCTTTGAGGGAACGATTGACAAGGAACTGAAAACGATCACCGGCGACTGGTCGCAAGGCGGTGGGAGTTTGCCGCTGACGATGAAGCGGAAAGCCGCGCCAGCCGGAGAAAAGAAACCGGGACAATAACTGCGCCGGTTACCGGCCCAACCTACAGGACAAAACAGATGAACGATTACCGATTCACCAAAATCCGTCAGCAATTCGACAACACGGCTCTAGCGAATATTGAACAGACTGTCGCCGAGCAGGTTGGCGCGAAACTCAACATCGCGCCCGGTGCGCGCATCGCCATCACGGCGGGCAGCCGCGGCGTAGCCAACATCGCCCGCATCACCAAAGCCATTGTTGAGGCGGTCAAAGCCAAAGGCGGCGCGCCCTTCATCATTCCCGCGATGGGCAGCCACGGCGGCGCAACCGGCGAAGGCCAGCGCGAAATCCTGGAATCGTATGGCATTTCCGAAGAAACGATGGGCTGTCCGGTGCGCGCTTCGATGGACGTGGTGGAACTGGACGGCGGCGGGTTGGAATTGTCCGTGTTTATGGACAAACACGCGTTTGACGCAGACGGCGTGATTCTGGTCAATCGTATCAAGCCGCATACGGCTTTTCACGGCGAATTTGAAAGCGGCTTGATCAAGATGAGCGTCATCGGGTTGGGCAAGGAGCGGCAGGCTTCGGCGCTGCACAGCTTCGGCATTTATGGCTTGAAAACCCTGATGCCGAAAGTTGGGCGACGGATTCTGGAGACGGGCAAAATCCTGCTGGGCGTGGGAATTGTCGAAAATGCCTACGACGAAACCGCGATCATCGAAGCCCTGACGCCGGCGGAAATTCTGATTCGCGAACCGGAGCTGCTCGACATTGCCAAAGCTTTGCTGCCGCGCTTTCCGCTCGGTGAAATTGACGTGCTGATGGTGGATCAGATCGGCAAAAACATCAGCGGTTCCGGGATGGACCCGAACATCATCGGGCGGATGCGCATTCGCGGCGAAGCGGAACCGGAATTCCCCGCGATCAAAGTCATCGCCGTCACCGACCTGACTGACGCTTCGCACGGCAACGCCTGCGGCATCGGCCTGGCGGACGTGGTGACGCGGCGGCTGGTCAACAAGGTAGATTGGGACGCGACGTATATGAACGGCGTGACCAGCGGCTTTTATGAACATTTCATGCTGCCGATCGTCGCGGCAACGGACGCACAGGCTTTGGAGTGGGGCGTTCGCGCCAGTCACGATCCGCATAAGCCGAAAAAAATCGTGCGCATCACCGACACGCTGCATCTGGGCGAAATGTATGTGTCGGACGCAGCGTTGGAAGCAGTGAGCGGCAAGGTGGAAACGATCAGCGGACGCGGGAATCTGTTTGATGAGCAAGGCTCGCTGGTCGCGTTTTGAAGGGAAGCCAACGCGGAAAAGGAAATCGCCGGAGTGATGAGCATTCATCACTCCGGCGATTTCCTTTTGGTGTGTCCGGCAGGGTGCATTCACTTGGAGGTGAAAGTCCTCTACGACCCCGACAAGGGGAATCGTTAGCCGGACGGCAAGGGGGGCCATCGCGAGATGGAAAGTCTTAACGTAGATGCGGCGGGCATAAGCGGGAAGGTGAATGCGCAATACCCAACGAAGTGTTCCCGAAATCCTGCTTTGATCGTCTGGGACTCATATCACTGCTGAGTCAACTGCGAAAACTTCAATCTTCCAGGTGAACCGCCGAATGCGGAACCGCAAGTCCGGTGGCGTGGGAGGACGGAAGCCGTGAGGCTCCCGCCTACCCGATCATGTATTTCGGTGTGCTAATTACCGCTCAAACCTAAATTTCATCCAGGAAGATGGCGGTAATACTCTGCCATCGGCCAAGATGGCAGAAACCCGCCAGCGACCACGAAGGTAATTCGCAAAAGTCATCGTATATTCCAGTTCTTCCGTCTCTGTATCGCGTTGGCTGATCGCGTCCTCATTGCCAGGAACAAAATACTCCACTTGCAATCTGTATTTCACTGCACCGGGAACTGGAGGCCATTTCAATACAAGCTGTCGTGACTGGCCACGAAATTCGGCGCCATCCTTCGGGGAAAATTTATGGGCTTCGGTGCTCGGAGAAAAGTTAAATTCGTAGTAACTGCTCAGCCCAGTCTGCGAGCAAGCAGACAGACGAGCAAAAGAGTTTAGCGTAAAAAGCAAGCATGTTGAGTCGCGAAGAAATCAAAGCCGTTTACGATCAGGGCCCGGACGCAGTGATTGCGCTGGTCGAAGGA
>JAJNQA010000049.1 GCA_021155085.1 Heliomicrobium sp.
TCCTTCGACCAGCGCAATCACTGCGTCCGGGCCCTGATCGTAAACGGCTTTGATTTCTTCGCGACTCAACATGCTTGCTTTTTACGCTAAACTCTTTTGCTCGTCTGTCTGCTTGCTCGCAGACTGGGCTGAGCAGTTACCTTCCATGTTGTAAATGCGTTTCGGTTCGGCGGTCATAACGATTTCTTTTTTTACAGATAAACCAGCTTGTGATCGTGATTGCCGATCTCGACTTCCTGGTAGAGCCGATCAATCAGATCATACCCGTACCGCGCCAGGAAGTAGCTGAAATTGATCTCGCGCTCCTGCAAGCCCTTGTTTGGATAGAGCACGGGGAACAGGCGCTCAATCTGCTGCCCGGTGGTTTCGTCGCGCTTGCCGCGGTTGTGAACGAAGCGGGTGCGCAGATTGCTGAGCTGATACAGAATCTTTTCGCGCCCGCCTTTCAGCGCATCGCCCAAAGTCGGATCCACCGAGACCAGCGAAGCCCGCAGTTTTTCCAATTGTTCTTCAAACACTTTCTCGGTTTCGTCGAAAATCTGAGTCGTGGTGTTGTCCAGGCTGCGCTCGACGACTTTTTTGAGCACGGCTTCCTGGCCGTCAAACAGATCGTTGAACTCGATGCCGTATTTGGCCATCGCTTTGGCATGGCGCTTTTCGATCAGCGTGAAAGTCGCGCGCGGCAGCACGACCGGTTCGACGCGGCCCAGCAAACTGTAATTCGGACGCAGTTGCGCAAAATAGGCGATTTCCGCTGCGCCGCCGATGTAGGCGACGGTCGGCAACAGAAAATCCTGGACGATTGGACGCAGCGTGACGTTCGGGCTGAAACAGTTCGGACAGCGCAGCACGGTGGATAACAGTTCATCCGAAGGAAAACTTTTTTCGATGCCTTTCAGATGAAAGCGTCCGTCGCGGCGCACCATCGCCGTCCGGCGGCCTTCGTCCAGCATAAACAGCGGCACGGCTTCGGGACTGGTGTAGACCTGCGCGTGATAGCCGGCGGATTCAAGCTGCGCGCTGGCCTTGACCAAGCGGTCGGCAAATTCCGGCAGGTTCGTCATCGCCCGCGAATAGATTTCGCCAGAGATATGTTTCAGCCGGTCATCGAGCGGGTTGATCAGCACCACGCCATATTGGCTGAGCAGTTTCATCATCATCCTGCCGAAGGCGTCACCGAAACCAGTGCCGGGAGCATAAGACGCGCGCAGGTCTTCGGCCAGACGCGGCACGAACTCCGATTCGGGCAGCGCGGCCAGCAGTTGATCTATGTTTTCGTTGATGCCTTCAGCAAGTTTCACATGTCCGACGGGCTTGCCTTCTTTGGGCGAGCAGGCAGTGTAGGTGACAGTCGCAAGCTGGCCTTCGCGATTGACCACCCGCGTGTGATTGACCTCTTGAAAGTCATGATCTTCCGCCGCGATCCAGAACATCGGCACGGCATTGACGCCCTGCGTGCGCAAATGCTCAGCCAGTTTGATTGCCGTCAGCGCTTTGAAGATGGTGTAGAGCGGGCCCGTGAACAACCCGGCTTGCTGGCCCGTGATGACCACGACGGAATCCGATTGCCGCAGCCGTTCGATGTTGGCAAAAGTCGCTTCGCCTGCCCCGGCCTGACGGTTTTGATCGGCCAGCACGTCCGCGACCGCGTCACGAGAGAAAGTTTGCGCAGTGACTTTTTTAGCGCGAGGAACCAACGAGGCAATCTCCAGACCTTCGGACTGATAGAACTGGGAAACGCGGCTGAAGTCGTACAGAAAATCCTTGTAAAGCTGAGTCGTCTTGGGAATTTCGCTGAATTTAATGGTGTGGTTGACGGTCATCCTCTCTCCCCTTGCGGCGACTGGGGGAACAAGGCGACGGGGAGACTGGGCGATAAAAATCCCCCAGTCCCCCCATCTCGCGAGTCTCCCCGTCCCGTTTTAGTCTGCGTAATCGGGCACGAAAAGATCGCTCTTTTCGACCCAGATTCCTTCCTGCTTGTCGAACAATTCGCTTTCGGCGATGGCGGTTTCGATTTCTTTCCGCTCGTCTTCGGTCGGATTCGGCAGCGGCGAACGCGACAGAAAACCGTAATAACCTGTCAAATCCAGCGCCGCTTTCAGATGGCCGACGCCGTTGGCGGCGGTCACTCTGGCCAGCTTGGCCAGACGGGTTTGCAGATCGTTCGCCTTTTCGTAGTTCGCTTCCTGCCAGGCGCGGCGCACCGCGCAGGACGTGTTCGGCGCAAAACAACTGACCGCCAGCACGCCACCAGTGCAGCCTGTTTCCAGCGCCTGATGCAGAATCGCGGGCGAGCCGACCAGCACATTGAATTCGCTGGTTTTCAATTCGCGGAACAGGTCTTTCATCGCCGCCAGATCGCCGGAGCTTTCCTTCAGCCCGATGATGTTCGGATGCTCGGCCAGTTTGGCGATGGTTTCCGGCATCAAGCTGACGCCGGCGAATTGCGGAATCATATAAACCAACACCGGAATCGGCGCGTTGTCGGCAATGCGCAGGTAATGCGATTCGTGGTGTTCATCAAAGAGAATCTTCTTGTAATAAAACGGTGTGATGACCACCGCGCCGTCCGCGCCCGCATCGTGGGCTTTGCGCGTCATTTCAATGGTCGCTCGCGTCGAAAGCTCACCCGTGCCGACCAGCAGCAGTTTGTCGTAGGAAAGCGAACCGCGCACCGTTTCAATGACCGCCAGCTTTTCATCCGTTGTCAGATGCGGAAATTCGCCAGTCGAACCCAGAATCAGGTAGCCGATCAAATCGGTCTGATTCCATTTTTCGACATTGCTGCGAAGCTTTTCGTGATCCACCTCGCCGTCATAACCGAACGGCGTAGGCAAGGCCGCAATGATACCGTTGAGATTGAGTGACATAAGTTACAGAGGGTTTTACAGTTTGTTTTCAGTTGAAGTTGAAATGCCCTGAAGCAGTGAATGAAGCATTTGGGGATCATCAATCAAATGGTCGGGCTTCGCGGCGGATAAGGCTTCCGGCTTCCCTGCCCCCCAGGTGACGGCGACGGTCGTGACTCCCGCGCCGCGCCCGACTTCGACATCCGCGACCATATCGCCGATGTAGATCGTTCGCGCGGGATCAACATCGAACTGTTCGATCAGCTTGAGCAAGCCTTCGGGATGCGGTTTGTAATTGCTGACCCGGTCGCCGCCGAGCACTTCGTCGAAATGGTCAAGCAGTCCGGCGTGTCCAATTCGATGGCGGGCGGATTCGGTGTTCGCCCCGCTGTACACGCCCAGCTTCACACCTGCCGCTCGCAAATTGCCGACCAGTTCGGCGATGCCGGCAAAGGGTTTGATCTCGTGGCCGTCTTCCCGGCTCAAACGAAAAAAGTCCGCAATAATGACTTCGTGCAATTCGGCTTCGGGAAAGATGCGCTGAATCATGACCGTTTCCGGCGGGCCAAAGTATGGCGCCAGTTCCGACAGTTTCCACTCCCGTCCGGTGCGCGCCAGCATCAGTTGGTTGAAGATGCGCAAAACGGTCGGAAAAGTATCGGCGAGCGTGCCGTCCAGATCGAAAACCACCGCATCGAATCGGTTTTTAGAGGTGTTTGCTTGCATGGTTGAAAAGTGCCCGCGCATTATAGCGGCGCAGTATAAACCCGGCAAACACGCTTTACGCTGAACGAACAACATCAACAAAAGCTATGCGAAAATCTCTGCTGGCCATTTCGGCCTTGATCTGCGTATTTCTCGCCCAGGCAGTTTGCGCGCAAGTGGGAAAAGACTGGGGCGTTGAGCGCCAATCCTACACGGACCCGTTGACCGGCGTTCGCATCTGGGAACTGACCGCCGGAGAAAGCGCCGCCGACAATCTGTATTTTCACTTCTCGAATTTCACCGCCGATAACCGCTACCTGATTTTTACTTCGGATCGAACCGGATCGAAACAGATTTTCCGCGCCGAAATTTCGACGGGCCGCATCGTGCAATTGACCGATGCGCCGAAAACGAATGCGCACGGCGCCTGTCCCGATCACACCAGGGCGCGACGGATTTATTACCTGCGTGGCGCGGAAGTCATTGCGCTGGATATTCTGGATTTCACCGAACGCAAAGTCGGCGCAATTCCGCAGCCGTACGTCAGCGGCGGAGGCCAGCCGACCCTGAGCGGCGACGGCAAGTGGCTGACGCTGTCAAAACAACGCGATGAAAAGACCTGGGAAATCGGTTTGATGAACACCGAAACCGGCGCGTACAGAACCGTCATCACGCAGGGGTTTCGCATCGGCCACGTCCAGCATCATCCCACCGAGCCGCTGATTTTTTATGTCTGGGAAACCGGCGGCTACGCGCCGCAGCGAACCTGGCTGGTGAACGCCGACGGCAGCGGCAACCGTCCGTTTTACGCGCGAACCGACCAGAAGGAATGGTTCACGCCGCTGAAAGAATGGATCACCCACGAAGCCTGGGTCAGCGGCACGGGCGAGATGACCATGATCAACGACAAGCAAGGCATCATGCTGGTGGACACAACCGGCAAAGCGAGGATGGTCAAAGAAGGCAATTTCTGGCACGTCGCTGCCCGACCGGACGGCAAATTCATGGTGGTGGACGATGCCGCCGGGCGGTTATGGCTGATGGAAACCGCGACCGGCAATCAGCGTTTGCTGGCGACGGGCATTCGCGACAAAGTCCGCGTTCATGCGCATGCCTCGTTTGACCGGCAGGGCCGCTACATTCAATTTCACACCGGGCGAACCCGCGAAACCATCGCCATCATTGATCTGCAAGACCTGCCTCTGCTGTTCTGGAAGTGACACATCCGTGTGTTACGATGCCCGCGCACTGTTCAGAAAACCTCAATTCGCAACTTTATGGAACTACCAATTTTCAACGACAACCTGCGCTCGTCCGGGTCGTGGTCTGCCGCACTGGCTCAGGAACAGGAAGAGTGGAATCGGGAAAGGGCCAACCTGCCCGCCGTCGAAGCAAGACTGCGGGAGCATCAAGTCTCGCAGATGCTGAAAATCACCGGCAGTCAGCTTGCCAGCGCCAATCTGCTTGAGGCGGCGGCCAAAGTTTCCGCCTGGGCGGGTGAACCGGAGGCAAAGCTCAGCCCGGAGCGGCTGTTCGAGCTTTATCGAACGCTGACCGGCGCGACGGCGGACGCCGATGTGCTGCGAAGGACGGAAGCCGCGCCAATCAATGCCGCGCATGATCCGACGCCGGCAATTCTGCTTGCGAAAATGATTGATCACGCCTTCGACTGGTTTTCGACCGAAAGCTTTGCCGAACTGCATCCGGTGGAACAGGCGACGATTGCATATATGCGATTGCTGGATATGCATCCATTCCCGGCGGCGAATGAACCGGTGGCGATGCTTTCCGCCAGTTTTTACACTGAACGCGCGGGCTTGCCACCGCTGGTCATTTCCGCCGATGAAGTCACGCAGGCGAGATTCGCGCAAACGCTGGAAGCCGCGTTCCGCATGCTGACGCAGCCGCTGGTCGAGATGTTCGCGGAGACGCTGCGCGCGACGATGCAGCATTCAGCGGTATTGGCCATTGATGACGCCCAATGAAACGCCGAGGCGAGCCGTTGCCGCTCGAAGTTCAACAACTGCTCGCGCCGTTCTTTCCGGGCTTTGACCTGCGCCGGGTTCGCGTTTACGAAGGGATTCCGCGTCACGTCACCATCGCCAGCGGAATTGAACCGATTGGCTACACGAATCGTCACCGGATTTTTCTGACTTCAGGAGCCTATCGTGTGGATTCACTGGAAGGCCTGGCGCTGCTGGCGCACGAAATCACGCATTGCCGCCAATACAAACAACATGGAACCTGGCGGTTTCGAGCAAAATATCTGCTGGCGTATTTCAAAAACCGCCGCCGGGGAATGTCTGGGCAGACAGCGTACCTGAGCATTCCTTTTGAAATCGAAGCCCGCGAAATCGAAGCGAAGGTGTACGCGGCATTGCGCCGCCTGCAATCTCAACTCTTTCACCCAAACGTATGAAGACCGTTGATTCGATCCTGAACCTGCTGCCGGAAAGTTTGAACGCCCTGGCCGATTGGCAAGCCCGCTGGCACGATTTCCAGCCGGACGAAACGCTGAACGTGCCGGATGCGAAAGCCCGCGAAGTGCTTGCCGAACTGATCGAGCGTCTCCAAGACAATTATCCTTTCTGGCATCCCAGCTACGCCGGACAGATGCTCAAACCGCCGCATTACATCGCTTCGATTGCCTATTTTCTGGCGCAGCAAATCAACCCGAACAATCACGCGCTGGACGGCGGGCCGGCAACCGCGAAGCTGGAAACTGAAGTCGTCGCCGAAATGGCGAGCCTGTTCGGCTACGAAAGCTATCTGGGACATCTGACTTCGAGCGGCACCTTCGCCAATCTGGAAGCGCTCTGGGTTGCGCGCTCGTTGCACCCGGACAAAGCCGTGGCTTTTTCCGCCGAAGCCCATTACACCCACAGCCGGATGTGTGAAGTGATCGGCGCGCGAACGATTCAGATTGCCGTGGATGGTCGCGGGCGGATGGATTTGGACGATCTGCGCGCGAAGCTCAAGACTGGCGACATCGGCACGGTCGTGATGACTTCGGGAACGACGGCGCTGGGCGCGGTGGACCCGATTGATCAGGCGCTGGAACTGCGCCGCGAATTCGATTTCCGCATTCACGTGGACGGCGCGTATGGCGGATTTTTCAAGCTGCTGGCTGATGGCAATGCCCTGGATGCCGAAGCCGCCGCCGCCTTCCGCGCCATCGCCGAATCCGACAGCGTCGTGGTTGATCCGCACAAACACGGCTTGCAACCTTATGGCTGCGGCTCGGTGCTGTTCCGCGATCCCAGCGTCGGACGGTTTTACAAGCACGATTCGCCCTACACCTATTTCACTTCGAATGAACTGCACCTGGGCGAAATCAGCCTGGAATGTTCGCGCGCCGGAGCGGCGGCGGCGGCGCTGTGGGCGACGCTGAAATGCTTTCCGCTGGAAGCCGAAACTGGTTTGGGCGCGGTCTTGCGCAAAACGCGCGCGGCGGCGGTTGCCTGGGCCAAGTTGATTGAAGAAAGCGAGCAACTGCGATTGGTTTTGCCGCCGCAACTCGACATCGTCAACTTCTACGCGGTGACGAATGGCTTGACGGTTTCCGGCATCAGCCAGCTTACGCACAAGGTTTTTGAAGAATTGATGAACGATGCCGAGCATCCGATCTATCTGGCGAAGTTCAACGCCAAGCCGAATCTATTTGCCGGGCATCAGGATTTGGTTTGGGATGCGCCGATGGCGACGGTTTTTCGCAGCGTGCTGATGCGGCCAGAGCATTTGGAGTATGTGCCGACGCTGCACAAACGAACACTTTCAAAGCTGTAACTCGGAGAACAAAATGAGCCTGCAAAATGAAACCGAGCGCGAATATCCGCACTGGAATCGCGTTTACATTACCGTTGTCGTTTACACCATTATCTTGATGATCGGGCTGTGGCTGTTTTCGCGGATGTTTCAGTAGCCCGCGCGTAAGCAAGGGCGTCACCACCACTTCAAAGCCCTCCCTCACGGTCGGGCTACTGACACGGAGCACATGAATGCATTGGCTGGATTGGACGATTGTCGCGGCGTATCTGGTTTATATCGTGTACGACGGCTTGCGGCTGACGAAAAAGAGCAACGAAATCGAAGGCTATTTTCTGGCCAGCCGCAGCCTGCCGTGGTGGGCCGTTGGGTTGTCCGTAATGGCGACGCAGCTTTCAGCCATCACGCTGGTCGGCACGACGGGACAGGCGTATTCGGACGGGATGCGGTTCATCCAGTTTTACTTCGGCCTGCCGTTCGCGATGGTGATTTTGTGCGTGACGGCGGTTCCGTTCTTTTACCGGGCGAAGGTCTTCACGGCGTACGAATATCTGGAACGGCGCTTCGATTCCAAAACCCGGAGCCTGACCAGCTTCTTCTTTCTGGTGTCGCGCGGACTGTCGTGCGGCGTGATTGTCGCCGCGCCTTCGGTGGTGTTGTCGCTGGTGCTGGGCTGGAACGAAGTGACGACGATTCTGGTGATGGGCTTGACCACCACGGTTTACACAATGTTCGGCGGGGTGCAGGCCGTCACCTGGACGGACGTCAAGCAGATGGTCGTCGTTTTCGCCGGAATGGCGATCATTTTGTTCATCATCATCGGGCAATTACCCTCAGGCGTATTTCTTGGCGAGGCGATGTCACTGGCAGGCGCAGTCGGCAGGCTGAAAACCGTGGACACCAGTTTCAACCTGAATGAAACCTACACACTGTGGTCGGGACTGATCGGCGGGCTGTTTCTGATGCTGGCGTATTTCGGCTGCGACCAGAGCCAGGTGCAGCGCTTTCTGACGGCCAAATCCGTTGCTGAAGGCCGCACCTCGCTATTGATGAGCGCCTTCATCAAAATCCCAATGCAGATTTTGATCCTGTTTATCGGGGTCTCTGTCTTTATGTTCTATCAGTACAAACAACCTCCGCTCCTGTTCAAGGCCGACGATCGTGCCCGGGTAGAACAACAGTCAGAGTACAAAGTGTTGAACTCTGAGTATGAGCAAGCTTTTTTAGCCAGAAAAGAAGCTGCGATGAATCTGGTTTATGCCAACCAGGATGCGAATGCGGAGAAAGGAGCCCAGGCCAAACAGGATTTCGCTGCGCGCAATCAGGAAATGAATGGCATCCGGCAACAGGCAATCGCATTGGTCGAAAAAACAACCGGAAAAAAATTCAACGACGTGAACTATGTCTTTCCGACTTTTGTGACGACGTATGCCCCGGCCGGAGTCATTGGTTTGATCATCGCGGCGATTTTCGCGGCGGCGATGAGTTCGATTTCGGCGGAACTGGCTTCGCTTTCGACGGCGACGGTAATTGATTTCTACCGCCGCCATTACAGGAAGGATGCGCCGGACAGCCATTATTTGAACGTGTCGAAGATTGCCACCGGCTTGTGGGGCATCTTCGCCTGCGTCGTGGCCTTGTACGCCGGGCGGCTCGGTTCGCTGATTGAAGTCGTCAACAAGTTCGGTTCGTATTTTTACGGCTCGCTGCTGGGCGTTTTCGTGCTGGCGATTGGGACGAAGCGGGCCACCGGCAACGGCGCGTTTTTCGGCTTGCTGGCCGGCATCGCGACGGTGGCGGTGGTCGGCAACCTGACAAAAATCAGCTTCCTTTGGTATAACGTGGTTGGCTGCGTGGCGGTCGTGGCCGTCGGAATGTTGATTAGTTTGGTCGAAACGAAGCGAGTTTGACTATGCATACGGATGTACAATTCATCATGGAAAAAGCACGATTGCTTTCCCCACAACAGCAAAAATCCCTGTTGGATTTCGTCGAATACCTGCTCTCAAAGCAGCAAAAAGAAACCGATGCCGCCGTTGAGCAGACTGACTCCAACAGCCTGTTTTTGACAGCGGAGCCGCCTGACCAAAATGAGGAGAAGTAAGAGATGAGCACGGCACTACAAACCATTCAGGAAAAGGCGCAACTGCTTCCACCGCAAAAACAGGCGAAAGTAATTGACTTTATTGAAGAGTTGCTGGAAGAGGATCAGGTTCCAGCGACACGCGGGTTGACGTTCGACTGGGTTGATGGCCCCGATGACCCACCCCTGCCTTGTTCCTCGGTCGAGTTGCAGCACCAAGTGCTGGAATGGCGAATTGAGAAAGCCGAAGAGTTCCTGGAAAAGAAATGAAGCTCTTGCTTGACACTAATGTCTTTCTGGAAGCGGTCTTCAATCAGCCGCAAGCTTTCAACGCGCGTCTCCTCCTCAACAATGCGCGGAATGAACTCTTTATCTCTGATTTCAGCCTACATTCGGTCGGGGTGCAGCTTTTACGACGGCGGGGAGCCAGCCGCTGGCGCAGATTCTTGAACGACTTGATCGTTCCCAATCGCGTTCACGTAATGGCGCTGCCTCAACTCGATTTATTTCGCGTGGCTGACGTGGCGCAGCAATACCAGCCTGATTTCGATGATGCCTATCAGTACGTCACGGCGGAGCATTATCAGCTAACGCTTGTCAGTTTTGACCATGATTTTGACCGAACGCCGCGTGGGCGGCGAACACCACAAGCAATCAATCTGATCAAGTAAACGGCCTCATTCAACCTGTCTTTCAAAGGATTAGTGATGAAAAAGCGTCTGAGTCTTCTGCTAATTTTCATTCTTGCAGTTCAATCCATCACAATTTCTGTTTCCGCAGACACTCGCCCCGCGCCTGAAGATCGCGGTGCAAGCGGTTTGGCGTTGACGCTTCGCCGCTTGCAAACCATCGCCAGTGTGCTGCATACCGCCGCGCATCCCGACGATGAAAGCACAGAGATGCTGGCATATTTATCGCGCGGCCTGGGCGTGCGAACAGCGTATTTGTCGCTCAATCGCGGCGAAGGCGGGCAGAACGGCATCGGGCCGGAACTGGGCGAAGGCCTGGGCGTCATCCGCACCGAAGAATTGCTGGCGGCACGCAAGCTGGACGGCGGAGAGCAGTACTTCACGCGGGCGATGGATTTCGGCTTCACCCGCTCGCCGGAAGAAACCTTTCAAAAATGGAATCGCGAAGAAGTTTTAGGCGATATGGTTCGCGTCATCCGGATGATGCGCCCGCTGGTTCTGGTCAACGGTTTCAGCGGCACGGCGCAGGACGGACACGGCCAGCATCAGGTTGCGGGCTTGCTCGCCCCCGAAGCCATCAAAGCCGCCGCCGATCCGTCGCGCTTTCCCGAACAGATCCGGCAGGAAGGCTTACAACCGTGGCAGGTGCTGAAAGTGTACGCGCGCCGCTTCGGGCCAGCGAATTCCGGGCCGCGCGCGGAGTTCGATGTCGGCGCGTACGATCCGATTCTGGGCCGGTCGTATAACGAACTGGCTTCGGACGGGCGCAGCCGCCACCGGTCGCAGGATTTCGGCATGATCCAATCGAAAGGCTCGCAGGTGCGCGGCTTTCCGCGTTTGTCATCCATCGTCGAAGCGCCGGAAAAGGAAAGTTCTCTTTTCACCGGCATTGATGTGACGATCACCGGCATCGCCAAATTCGCTGGCAAAGACGGCGAACGGCTGCTGCCTGCGCTGACCAAAATCAAAGAAGCGGCGGCAAAAGCCCAGGCGGAATTCCGCATTGCGCAGCCCGAACTGATCGCACCGCACCTGGCTGCGGGATTGCGCGAAGTCCGCGCGTTGCGCGCAACAGTTGGCAACCTTGACGCAGTTTCCAAAGCGAATGTGGAAGCGCTGCTTGCTCGCAAGGAGCAGGAATTCAACGACGCGCTGGCCAAAGCGCACGGCGTCGTGGTGGACGCGCTGACCAACACGGAAATCGTCACTCCGGGCGAAGCCGTGGATGTCGCCGCGCATGTTTATTTCGGCGCCTCGGCGGCCAATTCGTCTCCCATGGCGGCCTTGCTTACGTCCAAAGGTTTCCGCGTTGAAGCGATTGAAGCCCAGCCAGAACAGCCTGCCGGTGGAATGGCGATGTTAAGAGGCCGCGAAACGCCGAACTTCGTCGCACGGTTTCGCGCCACGGTAACGGACGAAGCGCCCTCAACCCAGCCGTACTGGCTGGCGAAACCGCGCACCAAAGACCAGTTCGACTGGGACAATTCGATGCCGCGCAATCTGCCGTTCGGCCCGCCAGTAGCAACGGTGCGCGTGGAACTGAATCTGAACGGCGAGCGCGTCGCCATCAATCAACCGGTCGAATATCGCTTCGCGGACAAAACCTTCGGTGAAATTCGCCGCGAACTGAAAGTCGCGCCGGCCATTACGCTCACGGTTAATCCTTCGCTGCTGGTGATTCCTGCGGGAAGCCAGAACCGCACGCGCGAAATTTCGGTCGAAATCACGCACAACGCGCGCAAAGCGACCAACGGTGTGGTCAAGTTGCAGGCGCCGCAGGGCTGGAAAGTCGAAGCCGATGATCGTCTGCTCGCCTTCACCAAGCAGGGCGAAAAGACGGCGCGCAGTTTCAAAGTCACGCCGCCCGCCGGAGCCAACGGCGCGTTCGACCTGCAAGTGGTTGGCGAAGCGGATGGCCGGGAGTTCACCACTGGATATTCGACCGTTTCCTATCCGCACATTGAAACGCATTTCATCTACCGCCCGGCGAAAACCAAAGTCGAAGTCTTCGACGCGCAGGTCGCCTCCAATCTGAAAGTTGGTTATGTGATGGGCAGCGGAGACGACGGGCCACGCGCGCTGGGGCAGCTCGGCGTCAGCGTCAATTTGATCAGCCCGGCGGAACTGGCGGCGGGCGACCTGTCGGTGTACGACACGATCGTGCTGGGCATTCGCGTCTACGAAGTCAACGAAGACGTGATGGCCAACAACAAACGCCTGCTGGAATACGTCTCGAACGGCGGCACGCTGATCGTGCAATACAACAAGAACGAATACGCGCAGGGCAACTTTGCGCCCTACCCGATCAAGATGAATCGCGGCGACCGGATCACGGATGAAAATGCCCCGATTACCATCCTGCAACCGGAGCATCCGCTGTTCAATTTCCCGAACAAGATCACGTCGGAAGACTGGAAAGGCTGGGTGCAGGAACGCGGGTTGTATTTCGTCAATGACTTCGACCCGAAATACACGCCGCTGCTGGCTGCGCCGGACGACACGGGCAAAGTCCTGAACGGGGGCGAACTGATCGCGCAATACGGCAAAGGCACCTACATTTTCACAGCTTACGCCTGGTTCCGGCAGTTTCCGGCGGGCGTGCCGGGCGCGTACCGCCTGTTTGCCAATCTGGTCAGTTATTCGAAGAGAAAGTAGTTCATATTGGAGTGCGGCGGCTTGGCGCAGCTTTTACTTCGTTATTGGGAATTTGCCTGGAAGTCAGAAATTCTCGATCGAGAATGGAAAGCGCTGCCAAGCCAGCGCACTCCCAAAAACGCCTCAGCGAAAATCCTTCATCAACATAATGCTGCTGGAAAACAGATCGTTTTGAGTCAGCAGAATCTGGCGGCCATCGGCGCTGACGCCCAGGCTGTGCGGGAGCCAGGCGGGAGAGCGTTCGGTCATTGTCACAATCCGGCTTTGCCTGGTGGTGAAGTTGAAAAGTTTCAGCGGCAGCGGCAGCGAGTCCGTGTTGGCGACGTAATACAGCCCCTGTGATGTGATCATCCACGCGCGCCAATAACCAGCATCAGACAATTCCGGAACGGGCTGTTCGCCAGTTCCGTCCGTACCGACACGCCAGAGTCCATTGATACCGCGTCCCTTGGAATAGTAAACGGTCTTGCCGTCGGGAGAGGTAAAGCATTCAAAAATGCCCTGCTGCGTCAACTGCACGGCTGCGCCGCCCTCGGCTGGCATTTTCCAGAGCTGCTGGCTTCCGCTGCGGTTGGAGCGAAAGTAGATGGTCTGTCCGTCAGGCGACCAGCAGGGCAGGCTGTCGTTGGATTTGTCATTGGTCAAACGCCGCAGCGGCCCGCCTTCAGCGCTGATCAGAAACAATTCGCTGTTGCCGTCTTCGCGGCTGTCAAAAATGATCCAGCGCCCGTCCGGCGACCAGCGCGGCGAACCGGTTGGGGCATTGCGCTGCGTCAATTGCTGCTGGTGGGAACCATCCGCGCGGCAAATCCACAACTCTTCGCCGCCGGAACGATCGGAAACAAAGACAATACGCTCTCCATTCGGAGAAATCTGCGCGCTGTGATCGGCGTGGTTCGAGGCGATCAGTTTTCGCGGCTTCCCCGCCGGAGCAAGCTGCCAGATGTTGGCATCATCGAGCGGTTCGACAAAGGCGATTTGCTCCCCGTCCGGCGAGAGCGCGGGGAAGAAGGCTTTGCGTCCCGCCGCGCCAAACGGCTGCCCCTTGCCCGGTTGTGGTTCGTCGCGGCGAATGCGTTGCAGGCTGGCGCTGCCATTGCGGTTGAGCGAATAAAGCAATTCCCGGCCGTCCGGCATCCAGGCGAACCCTTCGATGACGGCTTGCTCCGCCGTTAATTGACGGGGCTGCCGGCCCGGCGCGTCATCCAGCGAATCAAGGACGAACAGTTCTGTCAGGCTGTCATTAAAATTTCGGCGAAACGCAATCGCCTGCCCGTCTGGAGAAAATGCCGGCCAGGAATCGTTCGCTCCGGCTGGCGATTGCGTGAGACGCTGTTTGAGGCTTGCCTCACCGCCTTCGACCGGGATCAGGAAGATGCCGGATTGATTTTCTCCGTCCTGCCCGTCCGCAATGGCCAGTTGTCTGCCATCGCGCGACCAGGACAATCTGGACCAGACCGCTTGCCGGGTTTTGAAAATTCGCCGTTCGACGCCGCCCAGCGCGGGCATCACATAAATTTCGTTGAACTCGCCATAGGCCCGCACCCAGGCAATGAACCGTCCATCGGGCGACCAGGCGGGGAAAACGTCCGCATCCGAACTCTGCGTCAATCGCAACGGCTCTCCCGCGCCGATCAGTTTGACGTAAATGTCCAGATTGTCCGAACCATCCGGACGCCAGGTAAACGCCAGTTGTTTGCCGTCCGGTGAAAACGCCGGATGATTTTCGCGGCCCGCCGATCCGGTGAACGGGACAATTTTCGCGACAGGCGCGGCAGAATTCTTCGGCGCAGACGTTTGCCGGTTGAAGCCAAAATAGAATCCTGCCGTCAACGCCAGGATCAATCCGGCGATGCCACTCCCTGCCCAAACTTTCCGATTCGTTTGTGTTGGGGCGGCAGGCGGCAACGAGAGGAGCGGAGTTTCAATTTTCTCCGGCGTTTCGGTAATTACGACGCGCGAAAGTGTGTGGCGTTCGATGACCAGCGGCTCGTCTTCCTGATCGCTTTCCTGATGCTCGCGAACCTGCGCCGTAAACCGGTACCCGCGTCCGGGAATTGTGACGATGAATTGCGGGTTGTCCTTTTCGTCGCCCAGCACGCGCCGCAGCGTGTAAATGTAGTGCGTCAGATTTGACTCTTCGACATAGGTGTCCGGCCACAGCCGCCGCATCAATTCTTCTTTTTCCAGCACCTGCCCTTTGTTTTCGACCAGCACCCGCAGCATCTCGTAGGCTTTTTTCTTCAGCGGAACGACCTCGCCGTCGCGCAATAACAGCCGATTTGCCAAATCCAGGCGGAACGGCCCGAACTCATAAAAGTGTTTGTGGGGATTGGACATACGCTGAATTCAGAAACGATTCAGAACTTATTCAGACCAGAAACGAGCGCAAATTCAGACGCCATTCAGGACGAAACCTGGGGGAAATGGCTACGGTCTCGCTCGAACCAAACGGGGGCGAAATGAACCCAAAAAATGCCGCCAGAAGTTAGCGGCGGAGTGTAGCACGCCGCTGCTGCAACGGAACAGAAACGCGGAATCGGAATGAGCAAACGCACGGAAATCACGATTGAAAATCATGAAGTCACGATTATCAGGAGCGGCGCGCACAAACTGTTGCCCGATGCTCCGCAGCGCGCCTGGTGTCCGTTTTGCGAACAAGAAGTCACCGTACTGACGGCGGAAACGGTGGCGCAGGTTGGCGGGGTCAGCCGTCGCGAAATTTACCGCCGGATCGAAAGCGGCGAATTGCATTTCAACGAAACGACTGAAGGCGTCGTGCAAGTGTGCCTGACCAGCTTGCGCGCCCTCCACGAATGAAAACCAGGAGAAAACAATGTCGCATTCACTCACCAAAGTGTTGAGGTTGGCCGTGCTCTGCGCGTGTCTGGCGCTGGGCGCGTTGAGTTGGTCGCCCAGGACAACGGCCAGCACCATGTTCGCGGATTTCAGCGGTCAATTGACCAGCCAGCACGACACCTGGAACCGCATGACCACGATCAATGTTTTCAGCGGGCAGCAGGTGTTTTTTGAAACCACACACGTCCACATTCAAACCAACGGACAGTACACAATCACTGTCAATGCAACAGGATTTACGCCCGCGATCAACACCTATGGAGGGACTTTCTTTCCGGATCAACCGCAGGTGAATTTCTGGGACAACGGCGTCATCGCCAGCAGCCAAACAGTCTTTCTCGCGGGCGGGCAGCAATTCGACATTGTCATCAGTACCAATCTGGCGGGGCAGACCGGCAGCTATACCGCCACGATCAGCGGCCCCGGCCCGGTCACGATTGATCCGCCACCGCCGCTCGGCATTCTTTCAAATCCGCTGGATGCGACGATCCCGCCGGGGCAAACCGCTACGCTGCGAATTGCGACACAAGGCCGTCCGCCGAAAACACATCAATGGTTTCAGGGAGCGACGGGCGATACGTCCAATCCGATTGCGGGCGCAACGAATGCGAGCTTCACAACTCCGGCGCTGTTTGCCGACGCCAGCTACTGGGTCCGCGTCAGCGATGCTGTCCATACCGTGGATTCCGGCACGGCAACGGTTTTTGTCACCAACGGGCCAATTGGCTACAGCAGCGCGCTGACAAATTGTGATGATCGTTTCAACCGGCTGGTGCCGCGCAATAGGCCGGGCGATCCGATTCGACTCAGCGGGCAGAATGTCTCGTACAAACTCTTCCGCTTTCGCGTTTCGACGCCGGGCAGCTACCGCTTTCAACTCAACACCAGCGGCTTCAATGGCGTGTTGTTTTTGTATCAAAGCATCTTTTTGCCGAATGACGCGCGCGTGAATTTTTTCGGCAATTCGCCGGTCGGGGATTCCGTGAACCTGACGGCAACCTTGCTGGCGAACAGCAACGTGATGCATCTGGTGATTGCGCAAAACACGCCCAGCGACATCGGCACATTTTCGCTGACGGTCAGCGGGCCGGCCTTCGTGACCAAACTGCCAGCGCCCGTCATCACCACGCCTCTGCAAAACGTCAATCTGACGCGCGGCCAGACGGCGACTTTCAACACCAGCACCGGCAGTTCCAACGTCAATTTTCGATGGTTCAGGGGCTGTCCCAACCGGACGCTGATTCCCGGCGAAACGACGGTCAGTTACACCACGCCGCCGCAAACGCGGGACGAGATTTATACCGTGCGGCTGGAAAATCCCGGCGGCTACGAAGTCAGTTCCGCCACCGTCACGATCCTGCCAACGGCGGGCGACGTGAATGCCGACGCCATCGTGCAAAACACTTCGCTGAGTCAAATCGCGCCGGGTCTGTTACGCACAGCCACCGGCGGTGACGGGCGCACACTGACAGCGCTGAAAGTGACAGACCCGGCGCACGGCACGGTGTCCATCAATCCGCTCGGCGGTTTCACCTATCAACCGGCGAGCAATTATTCCGGGCCGGACAGTTTCACGTATCGAGTCTTTGACGGCGTGAATTTTTCGAACACGGCGACGGTGAATCTGACTGTCGTGCCGATTTTCGCCAACAACACACCCTTCACGATTCCGTTATCCGGCCCGGCATCGGTTTATCCTTCGACGATCAACGTCAGCGGACTCAACGGCACCATCAGCCGCATGCGGGTCAGGTTGAATATGTTGCGCCACGAAAGCCAGGGCGATTTGGACATCTTGCTCGTCGGCCCGCAGGGACAGGCGCTGGTCCTGATGTCGGACGCCAACGGCGACCCGGATAACCCTTTCCTGTTTGACCGTGTTCTCAATTTTGAAGATGCGGCAACGGACACAATTTTCGACGGACGCGCGCTGTTTGACGGCACGTACCGGCCAGTCAATTACGGCGGGGGGGACAGCTTCCCGTCGCCCGCGCCGTCAAGTTTCAATTCGCCCGCGCCGGCTGGCACGGCGACGTTCGCTTCAGTGTTCAACGGCACTGATCCGAACGGCGCGTGGAAGCTGTTCATCTTCGACGATCAAGGGTTCAGCAGCGGTTCCCTGCCCGGCTGGTCGCTGACGATTTTTACCGTTGGCGTCAGTTGTCCGAATTTCACCATCACCCCGGCCAGTCTGCCCGAAGCCCTGCTCAATTCACCATTTCCGGCCACGACGCTGGAAGCCAGCGGCGGATCGGGACTGTACACCTTTCAAATCACGGCGGGCGCGCTGCCCAGCGGCATGAACTTCACGGCGGAAGGATTGCTGAGCGGCACGCCCACACAAGCCGGATTGTTCACCTTCACGGTGACGGCCAAAGATCAAAACAACTGCACCTGGCAGCGCGCGTATGGGCTGAACGTGCTTTGCCCGCCAATCCTGGTGCGCGTGCATTGAGCCCGGTCATCACGATTCGCCCGCGGCCCAACCCGCCGAATTTGAGGAGCAAATTATGAATCGCAACCTTCTTCGTATCTGCATTTTTACGCTGTTCGTACTGGCGGCGGCGCTCAGCGGTAATTGGTTCAACCGGAGCGGCGAGGCCGCCAAACCCAACTGTGCGTCGCTCAGCTTCGATGCGGCAGCGCTGCCGGTAGGCACGGTCAATCAGCCTTACAGCGCCGCGCTCGAAAGCGACGGCGGCAGCGGGCCATACGTGTTCAGCAAGCTTACCGGCGCGCTCCCGAATGGCGTGACGCTCAGTTCAACGGGTGCATTCAGCGGCCTGCCTGCGCAGCCTGGCTCCTTCGCCTTTACGGTGCAGACCACCGACGCGAACGGTTGCACAGGCACGCAGGACTTCATCTTGCAGGTGAATTGCCAATCCATCACGGTCACTGCGCCTGCCAACAATACGGCCACGGTGAATGCGCCGTTCAGCGCCCAGTTCACGCAAACCGGCGGAATCGGAACGACGACGTTCAGCACAACCAGTCCGCTTCCTGATGGCATAACGTTGGCGGGCAGCGGCACACTGAGCGGGACGCCGACGCAAACCGGCAGTTTTCCGCTCGTGGTCACGGCGACCGACAGCAACGGCTGTTTCGGCATGGCCGCGTACACGCTGACGATTGCCTGTCCACAATTGGGCATCAACCCGGCGACGCTGCCGGCCGCCATGCGCGGTGCGGCCTACAGCCAATCGCTGACGGCGGCGAATGCGCTCGGCGCAACCACTTTTGCAATTACCGGCGGTGCGTTGCCGAACGGCTTGACGCTTTCGTCCGCGGGGTTGCTCAGCGGCGCGCCAACGCTGACGGGTTCGTTCACATTCACGGTCACGGTGACTGACTCACGCACCTGCGACGGCAGTCAAACCTACACGCTGGCCGTCAACTGCCCGGTGTTGAGTCTTGCACCCGCATCTTTGCCGAGCGGTCAGGCGGGCATCGCCTACAACCAGCAACTGTCGGCGAATGGCGTCGCGCCGCAGAACTTCACCGTCGCGGGCGGCAATTTGCCAACGGGCCTGACGCTCACCGCTAACGGCCTGCTGACCGGCACGCCCAATGCGATTGGCAATTTCAGCTTCGCCATTCAGGCGACCGATGCGCAAGGTTGCACGGGTACGCAAAACTATTCCGTCAACATCCTTTGCCCGGCGATCACGCTCGGTCCCGGCGCATTGCCGGAAGGACAGGCCGGGACGCCCTACAACGCCAGTTTGAGCGCGACGCCAGCGGGCGGCGGATACACGTTCGCCGTGACCAACGGAATGCTGCCGCCTGGACTCACGCTTCAATCCGGCGGCAGCCTCAGCGGGACGCCGACGCAGACCGGCATATTTAACTTCCGCATCGCGGCGACGGGTTTCGGCGGCCAATGCAGCGAGTTCCGCGATTATCAGCTTCTGATTTCGGGCTGCGCGGCGATTACGCTCAATCCGGCCAGCCTGCCCAATGGCACGGTGGGTTCCGGATACAACACGACGGTTTCGGCTTCGCCGAACGGCGCGTACAGTTTCGCGGTGACGAGCGGGACACTGCCAATGGGATTGACGCTGAACGCCGCGAGCGGCGCAATTACCGGCTCACCAACCGTGCCGGGAACATTCAGCTTCCGCATCACCGCGACTTCCGGCGGGTGCAGCGGATTCCGCGATTACACGGTGACCGTCAGTTGCCCGGCCCTCACGCTCAACACCTCCCTGCCCAACGGCAGCGCAGGCGCAAACTACAATCAAATGATCAGTGTGACGCCCGCCGGCAATTACAGCTTCAGTTTGATTTCCGGAAACCTGCCTTCCGGGCTGACGCTTAACACCAGCACGGGCCTGATCAGCGGTTTCCCGCTTGCGACCGGGACGTTTAATTTCACAATCAAGGCGCTCACCGGCAATGGTTGCAGCGGAACGCAGCCGTTCTCGCTGACGATCAACTGTCCGGCAATTGCACTCTCCACGTTGCCGACGCCGACGCCTGGCTCGGTCTATCGCCAGACCGTGACGGTTACTCCAGCGGGAAGCGGCTATTCGTTTGCAATTAGCGCTGGCACGCTGCCAACGGGCCTGATGCTCAATGCCGCAACCGGAGTCATCAGCGGCACGCCGTCGAGCGCCGGAACCTTTAACTTCACCATCACGGCAACGGGTTTCGGCAATTGCACCGGGGCACGCGCGTACAGCTTCACGCTGGGCAATGGCGGTTGTCCGGCGATCACCTTGCCCGATCTGCCTGCGGGCGCGCCGGGCCAGCTTTATAACACTTCCGTTTCGGCCAACCCGGCGGGCAGTTACAGCTATGCGCTGACTTCGGGCAGTTTGCCGCCCGGCCTGACCTTGTTTGGCGGTTTCGGATTGCTTTTCGGCCATCCGTCCACGGCGGGGACGTACAACTTCACGATTACCGCAACAGACGCAAACAACAACTGCACCGGCAGCCGCGGCTACACCGTTCTGATCGGCGGCTCGGCGATCAAGCCGCTGGTCTTCGGCGATTTCGACGGCGACGGCAAGGCGGATTTGTCCGTCTGGCGCGGGCAGGCGGGCGACTGGCTGACCTTGACCAGCAGCGACGGCGAATTGAAAGCCGAAATCTGGGGATCAACCGCCGCGCCGTACTTCGACGTGATGACGCCGGGTGATTACGACGGCGACGGCAGGATGGACCTGGCCGTGTTCCGCAGACAAACCGGCGAATGGTTGATCAAGGACGGCAAAGACAACGCGGCGTCGGCGAAGATCTGGGGCGTGGCAACGGATATTCCAGTGCCGGGCGATTACGACGGCGACGGGCAAACGGACGTCGCCGTCTGGCGCGGGGCGGAAACCAACTGGTACATCCTGCGAAGTTCGGACGGGCAGACGGAAAGCATTTCCTGGGGAACTTCGCGCGCTCCGTATCGCGACGTGCCGGTGGCGGCGGATTTCGATGGCGATGGCAGGACGGATGTAGCGGTCTTCCGGCAGTCAAACGGTCACTGGTACATCCGGCAAAGTTCGGATGGCGCGGTGATTGATAAAGCCTGGGGCTTGGGAACGGATGTGCCTGTCGCCGCCGATTACGATGGCGACGGGAAGACGGACATCGCCGTCTGGCGTGGATCGGAAATGAATTGGTACATCTTCAGAAGTTCAGACGGAATCGTTCAGGCCATTTCGCTGGGCGCTGCCGGCACAGGCGAAGTGCCCGTGCCGGGCGATTACGACGGCGATGGAAAAGCGGATGCGGCGCTCTGGCGGGAAAAAGACGGAAGGTGGAATGTTAAATCCAGCCGGGACGGTTCGGTGCGCATTCAACATCACGGCCAGTCGGGCGATCGCCCGGTGGCGATTGGACGCTGAACCGGTTTACCGCATGCGAAAAAATTGGGCGAGCCATTTCTGGCTCGCCCAATTTTTTGCGGATGAATGAAAAAACTATGGCCGTGTTCTGGACAAGGCCGGCGCATCGCCCTGTTGTCCGTGAGTCCGGGTCAGCACGGAATTGTCGCGGCTCAGTCTGGCGCTCCAACGGCCTTCCCAGGCTCGCCAGACAGCGACATCGGCCTTGCCATCGCCGTCGAAATCCCCTGGCACAGGCACATCCCCAGCCGACGAACTCCCCCACGAAATGCTTTGCACCGCGCCGTCCGAAGTTTGCAGCACATACCAATTCGAGTCCGCGCCGCGCCAGACGGCGATGTCCGCTTTGCCATCGCCGTCGTAATCCGCCGCCACCGGCACATCGCTCCCCAGGCCCCAGGCTTTATCAATCACCGCGCCATCCGAACTTTGCCGGATGTACCAGTGGCCATTCGATTGCCTGAAAACGGCAATATCCGTTTTCCCATCGCCATCGAAGTCCGCCGCCACCGGCACGTCGCGATAGGGCGCGCGGCTGGTTCCCCAGGAAATGCTTTCCGTCTGCTCGTCCGAACTTCGCAGGATGTACCAGTTCGTTTCCGCCCCGCGCCAGACGGCGATGTCCGTCCTGCCGTCGCCGTCGTAATCGCCCGGCACCGGAACATCCGTCGCCACGCCCCAGACTTTGGCCGTCACCGCGCCATCGCGGCTGCCTTTGATCAGCCACTGGCCGGTTTGCCTGCGGAACACGGCCAAATCCATCCTGCCATCGCCGTCGTAATCGCCCGGCGTCATCACGTCGAAGTACGGCGCGACGGTCGAACCCCAGCGTTCGGTCTTCAGTTGGCCGTCGCCGCTCGCGACCGTCAGCCAGTCGCCCGCCTGTCCGCGCCAGACAGACAAATCGGCTTTGCCGTCGCCGTCGAAATCGCCGAAGACCAGCGAGGTAACCGCCGCCCCGCCAATCGTCAGGCTGTATTGTTTGCTGCCGGAACAATTGTTGGAACTGGTTCCCGTGAGCGTGAAATTAAAGGTTCCCGCCGTGGCCGGATAGCCGAAGATCATTCCCAGACTGCCGTACAGCGTCAGCCCCGGCGGCAAGCTGCCCGAAGTCATCGCGTAACTGTAGCTGCCCTGCGGAGTCGCAGCCACCGAATGGTTATACAACTGCCCCGGCTGGCCAGCGGGCAAATCCGCCAGTGTGATCGTTGAACAACCGCCGCTGCCAATGGTGATTGAATACGCCTGGCTGCCCGTGCAGCCGCCAAAGCCCGTTGCCGTGATGGTGAAGTTATACCCGCCATTCGCCGTTGGCGTGCCAGTCAGCGCCCCCGTTGCAGGGTTCAGTGACAACCCCGTGGGCAGCGCACCCCCCGTCACCGTGAAGCTGTAATTTCCACCGGCAGGCGTCGCCGACAGCATTTGGTTATAAGCCGCCGCCGTCTCGCCATTCGGCAGGCTCGCCGGACTCAAAACCACGGCCGGGCAGTTGACGGCCAGCGTGTAGCTTTGCGTTACGCTGCACCCATTGGTCGCCTGCGCCTTGACAATGAAACTGACCGTTCCGGTCACGCTCGGCAAACCGCTGATGACGCCGGTCTGTGGATGCAGCGTCAAGCCGCTTGGCAGATTCCCCTGCGCCAGCGAGAAAGTGTAGCTGCCGCTGGGCGCAACGCTCAGGCTTTGCGAATAGGCGTTGCCCGCCGTCGCCGCCGCCAGCGGCGGCGTGGTGATCGTCATCGCCGCGCAGCCGATGTTGATCGTGTAACTGCGGCCGCCCAGGCAGTCCCCGGAAGTCGCCGTGAGGGTGAACGTGAAAGTTCCGCCCGCGGCCGGCGTGCCGCTGAGGCGTCCGGTCGTCGCATCCAGCGACAATCCGCCCGGCAACGCGCCGCTGCTGACGCGATAATCGTAAGTTCCAGCGGGTGCAGCCGCGATGGTTTGGTCGTATGCCGCGCCAACCGCGCCATCCGGCAAATTGGCCGGATTGATCGTCACCGACGAACAGGCGACCAGCAATTGATAATCCTGGAAACCGCTGCACGATCCGAACGCCGAAGCCGTGACCCGAAAGTTGAACGTGCCGGATTGCGCAGGCGCGCCGCTGAAGCTGCCGTTGCTGTTGAGCGTCAAGCCCGGCGGTAACAGGCCGCTGGTGACAGCGTAGCTATAACTGTTTCCAACCGGCGTCGCCGTCAGGGTTTGATTGTAAGCAGAATTGACGGTTGCGTTGGGCAGCGTCGCCGGAGTCAGCGCAATCGTCGGACAGGCGATGACGATGGTGTAGCTGCGCGCGCCCGTGCAATTGCCGAATCCTGTCGCCGTCACCGTGAAGCTGTAGCTTCCAAGCTGCGTCGGTGCGCCGGTCAGCGCGCCGTTGTTGAAATTCAATCCCGGAGGCAGGCTCCCTTCGGTCACGGCAAAGCTGTAATTGCCGCCCGCCGGTAAAGCCGTGATCGTGTGATTGTAAGCCGCCCCCGCCGTGCCGCCCGGCAGCGATGACAACGTGATGTTCGGACAGGCAATGGTCATGGTGTATTCCTGCGCTTTCGGACAACTGCCGAAGCCGGTGGCCGTGATCGTGAAAGTGAAGCTTCCGGCCTGCGAAGGCGTGCCGGTCAGCGCGCCGTTGTTGAAATTCAGTCCCGGCGGCAGGCTTCCAGAAGTCACGGCGAAGCTGTAATTACCACCCGCCGGCAAAGCCGTGACCGTCTGGTTGTAAGTCGCGCCCGCCGTGCCGCCCGTCAGCGATGACAGCGTGATGTTCGGACAGGCAATGGTCACGGTGTATTCCTGCGCCTTCGGACAACTGCCGAATCCCGTCGCCGTCACCGTGAAAGTGAAGGTTCCGGCTTGCGAAGGCGTGCCGCTCAAGTTCCCCGTCGCGCTCAGCGACAGTCCTGGCGGCAGCGCGCCGCCCGTCAGCGCGAAGCTGTAATTGCCTCCCGCGGGCAAAGCCGTGACGGTTTGGTTGTAAGCAACGCTGGCCGTGCCGCCGGGCAGCGTTGACAGCGAGATTGCCGGACAGCCGATGGTGATGGAGTACGTCAGTTCCCGCGTGCAACTGCTGAGCGCGCCGGAAGTGGCCGTCGCCGTAACGTTGAAGCTGAAGGTTCCGGCCTGCGTCGGCGTGCCGCTGATGTTGCCGCTGGCGAAGCTCAATCCCGGCGGCAACGTGCCTGCGCTGTGCGTGAAGGTGTAACTGCCGCTCGGTGACGAAGTGATCGTCTGGTTGTAAGCAACGGTCGCCGTGCCTCCCGGCAAGGGTGAAGCCGTGACTGTCGGACATTCAACCGTCAGCGTGATCGTCTGATTCGACAGACAGAAATTGTTGAAGCCCTTGACCCGGACGCTGAAACTAAAGGTTCCGGTTTGCGCCGGCGTCCCGAAAAGCCGTCCGGTAGTGACATCGAAGGTCAGCCCCGGCGGCGGCGTGCCAATCACATTGTCGTAAGCATACGGCCCGGCGGCGGCGGGCAACGGCGCCAGCGTTTGATCGTAAGGCGCGGTCAGAATGGCGTTGGGCAAAGCCGGAACCGTGATCGCCGGACACGGAATGGACAGGAGAAAAAAGCTTCCACCGGTGCAGGAACCGCCAAAATCATTGGTGCTGGCGCTGATTGATATGGCGAAATTGCCTGCCTGCATCGGCGTGCCGCTGAGTCTGCCATCTGCGCTGAGCGTCAATCCCGCCGGCAGCGTGCCTGGGTCGGCGGAGTACGAATAAGCAAATCCGGCGGGACTGCTCACTGCAATCATTTGCTCGTAGGGAACACCGAACTCGCCATTCGGCAGCACATACGAAGCTCCCTGGGTCGGCTGCGGGAAAATAAGCAGCGGGCAGAACATTCTGACAGAGTTGTATTGCCGCATGGCCTGGCAGCCCGCCGTGTCCGTGGCCGTAATGGTGAAGCTGAACAGACCGGCCTGTGTGGGCGTGCCGAAAAGCCTGCCTTCGGGAGTCAGGGTCAAGCCCGCCGGCAAGCCGCCATCGGTCACTTGAAAGTTGTACGGCAGCGCGCCCAGCGAAGGCATCAGCATCTGGTCATACGGAACGAAAGCCCTGCCATCCGGCAAGGTCGCGGGCGAAAGCACGGCGGGCGTGGTCGGACAGTTCACCGTGTAGTTGGTAAACCCAACTGCCGCGCACAGTTCCGTTCCGGTTGCCATCACCCCAAGGCTGATGAAATTGCCGACCTGCGACGGCACGCCGGTCAGCCGTCCGTCCGGGTGAAGCGTCAAACCCGGCGGCAGCGTGCCGGTGAAAACCGTGAAGGTATAATCGTCGGTAAGAACGGTCGAACCTTGTTTGACTTTGAATACCGCTTCGTAAGCAATGCCCGCCACGGCATTCTCCGCCGCCTCCAGAATCACCTCGAACCCAATGCAGGCCACTGAGAGCGTGAATTGTTTCGTTCCCTGGCAACCGCCGAATCCAACCGCTTTGACAGTGAACGTGGCGTTGCCGCCCGTCGTGGGCGTGCCGGTGATTCTACCATCCGCGCCCAGGCTCAATCCGTCCGGCAAGCTGCCCGATTCCAGCGAATACACATAACTGCCCGCCGGAGAAACCGTGATGGGCTGGTCGTAGGGTTGATTGACCACGCCGGGAAACAGGAAAGTCTGCGGGAAGGTGATTGCCGGACAAGCGATCGTCACCTGATAACTTTGCGCGCCCAGGCAACTGCCGCCGCAAATCGTGGCCGCAACCGTGAAGTTGAAATTCCCGCTCTGCGCCGGCGTGCCCGTGATCTGTCCGGTCGAAGCATTGAGCGACAATCCCGGCGGCAACGCGCCGGCGGTCACGCTGTAACCGTAAGTGTGCGTCGCGGGCGTGGCGGCCACGCTCTGGTCGTAGGGCGAAGCGGCGGTTCCGCCGGGCAGCGAAGCAGGCAGCGCGATGGGCGGGCAATTGACCGTGACGTTGAACGAAGCCGTCGCCAGATTGCCTTTGCGGTCGCGAACGCTGACGTTGACCGTGGTCGTCCCCAGCGGAAAAGCCGTTCCCGACGCCTGGCTGATGCTGAGCGTGCTCAGATCCACACCGGAACAATCGTCCGTGATGGTGGGATTGAAAGTGACGACGGCGGAACATTGTCCGGCGTCCACGGTGCGGACGATGTTGCCCAGGTTGGTGATCCCCGGCGGCGCGCTGTCCACAATCGCGAAGTCCTTGGGAAAGCCGTCAATGTGCTGGCGGAAAAAATCCAGCGCCACGCTTTCGTTGAACAAAGGGAAGAATTTGGCGTTGGCGTCGCCGTCCACGCCGGCGAACAAATCCAGTTTTCCGGCTTTGCAATCCAGCGTGTCTTTCGGTTCGATGACGCTCGGTTCCACGTAACCGAGCACGCCCAGGCCGAAATCCACCACCGCAATCGGTCCCGTGTGAATGATGATTCCCAGATTGGGGCCGAGTTTGAATCTGGCGCTGGCCTCTCCCAGCTTCGTCAGGGTGATGTCTCCACCGGCGCCGGGCGTAGTGGTTTCGCGGTTGAAAAACGCCGGATTCTGCCGCGTGTCGAAACCGACTTCCGCGCCTTGCGCCAGATCGAAGGTTGTCTCGAAGGCCGCCGGCGTCGTCACGGTCGCTTCGATTCGGGCGCGCACGGTCAGGCCGAGCGTCGCCGAAAAAACCTCCTCCAATCCCGGAATGGCGATGGCCGTGGACAAGCCCGGAATCGGCAGATTGAACACCGGCAGATTGAAATCGTCGTTCAGATCGAAGGCAATCCGAGCCTGCGTCTTGAAATTTTCCTCCACGGAAAGTTTGGCATACGGCGTGACGACGCCGCCGTTTCCGTCCGGGCACAGCAGACAGATTTCGGCGCGCACGCTGCCGGAAAAGGCCAGGCAGGCGTCTTTCAACTGCACATCGCCGAATGCGCCGCAAGGGTTGCCGTCAATGCCCAGGCAGGGTTTGTTCAAAATGTTTGAAAAGTCGGCATCGAACGAAAAGTCGTTTCCGTCGGGAACCGTACAGGTGGCCGCAGTGGCATTGGCTCTGACGGGCGCGGTGTTCGTCCATTTCAGCGTCAAGGTTCCGGTTTCGACGCTGCCGTCGCGGTTCGTGATGGGCAGATCGAACACCAGCCGCGTCGGCAGGGATTCCAGTTCCCTGCCCGCCGGCGGCAGGTCTTGATAGACGGTTTGCGCAATCTGTTTCGACGACTGGCCGCTGGCCGTCAGCGTGTAATTGATCCAGGGCTGATGGTCGGCGGCTTTCAATTCCGCGCAGGTGAAACTGCCCTGCGCGTCCGCGACCGCTTGCAGCGTTTTGCGTTGGTGACCGAGGTTGGCTTCCTGACGGATGATGGTCACGGTTTCGCCGGGCTGCCAGCCAGTGCCTGCGATGACGGGCGCTTGGCCCGGCCGATATTGCGCTTGGCCTGTGAAAATCGCGGCCTGCGAACTCGGCAGCAGCAGCACTGACCGCACGAAATTTTTGCGGTCGTCCACGCCGCCCGCGACCACTGCCAGATGGCGTCCGGGAATTTCCGCCGCCGCGTAATTCGCGCGCCCGGCTTCCTGCCGTTCAAACGCGCCGAATGCCGCTTTGAAACCGTCGGAAACCGGGCGTTTGATTTTCGCGTTGCGGTAACTGGCCGCGTCGAAAAACGCGCCGCGTGTTTTGGCGCCGAGCATTTCCGACGGAGAAAACACATCCGCCGTCGGCGCCAGGTGCGTCAACGCGGCAAAGCGCCCGCTGGCCGGATCAAAAATTTCCATCGTGCCGTCGGCATCGCCGCCGATGACCTGCACCTGGCCATTCGGCAACACGCGCAAGGCCGGATGCGCGCGCGGAATCATCATCCGCGAAACAGCGCTGAAACCGCCCGTGCCGGGATCGAAAATCTCCGCCGTTTCCAGGTTATGACCGTTTCCGGCCTCGCCACCGGCCAGCAAAACACGGCCATCATTCAGCCGCACAGCGCCATGGCCGCCGCGCGCCGCCGTCAGTTTGCCGTTGAGCAGAACGGTTCGGTTCGTGGCCGGATTGAAAATCTCCGCGCTGTCTTCGCCCTGTCCGCCGGCAATCAAGACGCTGCCATCGGCCAGCACGGTCGCGCTGTGCCCGGCGCGGGCGCGTTGCAAACGCGGCCCGGCGAAAAACGCTCCGGTCTTTGGATCGAAAACTTCCGTTGAATCCAGCGCGTCTTGCGAATTCGATCCGCCGCTGATGAGCACCTTGCCATTGGCCAGCAGTGACGCCGCGTGTTTTGCGCGCGGCGTCAGCAACCGGCCTGCCGTCACCAACCTGTACGCAGCCGGATCGAGCAATTCAGCCTGGCCCACCGCGCCGTCTGAATTGTCGCCGCCGACGATCAAGACTCTGCCGTCGGCCAGCGCGGTCGCCGTGTGATGGCGGCGCTCCACGTTCAGTTCCAGTTTCCCCTGCTTCGCCAACTCGCCGGAAAAAGGCCGGGCAGGCTGCGGGGTGGCTGGCGGCAATTGGCCATCCGGAGAACGGCCTTTCGTTTGGGAATTGGCGGGGAAGCCGACGGCCAAATACAGCGTCAGCAGCGACAGAACGCACGTCAACATCACTTTTCGAGTAAGCATGGTTGAACTCCTTCGGTAAATCCGGCTTGGGTGAATCTGGTTGATACTGAAGCGGGGAGGGGTCTTTACCGTCCCGCATTCGATTTCGCGCAAAAGCAGCTTCGCCTTTTGTCCTCGGCAAGCGCCGGCAAACCTGCTTTCATTGAGGTAAATGGGAAGGAAACCCGAATCGGGTGAGAAGGCAGGCTGACAAGGCCTGCCCTTTTATTGTGTTCTTGCGGTGGTTACCGGCGGATGCTGGAAATCGGAGAATCGCCGCGCCCGCCATTCGTCCGGGTCATCACCGAAGCATCGCGGCTGCATTGAATGTACCAACGCCCATCGGATTCCCGCCAGACCGCGACATCGGCTTTTCCGTCGCCGTCGAAATCGCCCGGAACCGGCACATCGCCCGCTGCGGAAGTGCCCCAGGAGATGCTTTGCACCGCGCCGTCACTGCTCCGCAGGACATACCAGTTCGTGTCCGTCCCGCGCCAGACCGCGATGTCGGCTTTGCCGTCGCCGTCGTAATCCGCCGCCACCGGCGCGTCCGTTCCCAGGCCCCAGGCTTTGTCCAGCGTCGAACCGTCGGAACTCAGCCGGATGTACCAGTGACCATTCGATTGCCGGAACACCGCCACATCCGTCGTTCCGTCACCATCGAAATCCGCCGCCACCGGCACGTCGCGATACGGCGCGCGGCTCGTCCCCCAGGAAATGCTTTCCGTCTGCCCGTCCGAACTCCGCAGGATGTACCAGTTCGTTTCCGCGCCGCGCCACACGGCAATGTCGGTTTTGCCGTCGCCATCGTAATCACCGGGCACGGGCACATCCGTCGCCACGCCCCAGACGTTGGCGGTCACCGCGCCATCCTGACTGCCTTTGATCAGCCACTGGCCGGTTTGTCTGCGGAACACGGCCAAATCCATCCTGCCATCGCCGTCGTAATCGCCCGGCGTCATCACGTCGAAATAAGGAGCCGCGCTCGATCCCCAGGTTTCGGTTTTCAGTTGGCCGTCGCCGCTCGCAACCGTCAGCCAGTCGCCCGCCTGTCCGCGCCAGACAGACAAATCGGCTTTGCCGTCGCCGTCGAAATCGCCGAAGGTCAGCGATTGCAGCGCCGCTCCGCCAATCGTCAGGCTGTATTGCTTGCTGCCCGTGCAGTTGCCGCCATTCGTCGCCGTGATCGTGAAGTTGTAGCTGCCCGCCGTCGCCGGATAACCGAACAGCATTCCCAGGCTGCCGTAAAGCGTCAGCCCTGTTGGCAAGCTACCGCTCGTCACCGCGTAGCTGTAGCTGCCGCTCGGGCTTGCTGTCACCGAATGGTTGTACATCTGGCCGGGCGCGCCGTTCGGCAAATCGGCCAGGGTGATGGCCGGGCAACTCGCGCCCGCAATCGTCCCGCTGTAAGCCCGGCTGCCCGCGCAATTGCCGAAGCGCGTTGCCGTGATGGTGAAGCTGTACGCACCCGCCGCCGTTACCGTGCCGGTCACCGCGCCGGTCGCGGAATTCAGCGACAAGCCCGCAGGCAGCGCGCCTGCCGTCACCGCGAAGCTGTAGCCGCCGCCATTCGGCGTCACCGTCACGGTTTGATTGAACGCCGTATTGAGTTGCGGCGTCGCCAGTTCAGACAGCGTGATCGCCGGACAGCCAACCGCAAGCGGGTAATTTTGCGTGGCGCTGCATCCGCTGGGAGTTTGCGCCTTGATCGTGAACGTGAAGCTACCCGAAGCCGTTGGCGTGCCCGTGATCGCACCGGTCGCGGTGTTCAGCGTCAACCCGCCGGGCAGGCTGCCGGAGATAACGGAATAGCTGTATGGGCCGCTCGGTGAAGCCGCGACACTGCCCGTGTAGCTCGCCGCTATGGTTGCATTCCCAAGCGCGGGCAACGTGATCGCCGGGCAGCCGACAGTCACCGTGTAGCTGCGCTGTCCGGCGCAACTGCCCAGCGCAGCCGAGATCGTGAAGTTGAAGTTTCCTGATTGTTGTGGTGTGCCAGTAATCGCGCCGGTCGCGGCGTTGAGCGCTAAGCCGGTGGGCAAGGCTCCGGCGCTGACGCTGTAGCTGTAATCTGCGCTCGGCATCGCCGCCACGGTTTGATTGAACGGCGCGCCAACCGTCGCGGCGTTGAGCGTCGCGGGGCCAACCGTGATCGGCGCGCAGCCATTGATGTTGATTTGATAATCGTGGAATCCGCTGCATGCGGCGAACCCGCCGGTTCCAGTGGCCGTGACGCGGAAGCTGTAGACGCCGTTCTGCGCCGGCGTGCCGCTGATCTGACCGCCGGCGCTGAGCGACAAGCCCACAGGCAGTTGACCGCTGGTGACGGCAAAGGAGTAATCGCCTCCGGCGGGAAGGGCTGTCAATGTGGCGTTGTAAGCCGCTCCAGATTCACCATTGGGCAGATTGGCGGGCGCAAACGCCACTGTCGAGCAAGTCACGGTCAGCGTCAGATTTTGCGTCAGCGTGCAGTTGTTCTGATCCGTGACGGTCAGCGTCAGCGGGAAGCTGCCCGTTTGCAGCGGCGTGCCCGCGAGTGTGCCGTTATTGAACGCAACCCCGCTGGGTAAAGCGCCATTCAAACTGATGGTCTTCGCGCCGGTTCCGCCATTGGCGGTGAAACTCCGCGAAAAGGCCGCGCCCGTCTGCGCGGCAGACAACCCTGTAGGAGTCAGGCTGAGCGGTTCCGGTTGCGTCAGCGTCACGCCTTGAGAAACGGTTGAACAGCCGTTGGCGTCCTTGACCACGACGCTGTAATTCCCCGCCGCCAGGCCGTTGAAAACATTGGCGGAAACGAAATTGACGCCGCCATTGATCGAATACTGCAAATCACCGGTTCCGCCATTGGCGTTGATGGTCAATTTTCCGTCGGTCGCGCCATGGCAGGTGAGATGGTCAGGCGCCGTGGTGAAGGTGATTGCCGCCGGCTGAATCAGCGTCACATTCTGCACGTTGGCGGCGCAGCCGTTGGCGTCCCTGACCACGATTTGATACGCGCCCGCCGAAAGCCCGTTGAAAACATTCGAGGATTGGAAGCTCGCGCCATTGTCCCTGGAATACATCAGCGCGCCCGTGCCGCCGCCGGCGTTGACGGTGATTTGCCCATTGCCCGCGCCGTTGCAAGTCGGGTTGACCGGCGCGGTGGTGAAGGTCACGGGTTGCGGACTGATCAGAATCACCGCGCTGGGCATCGAAGCGCAGTTGTAACCGTCTCGCACAACAATGGGGTAAAACCCCGCTGACAAGCCGTCGAAAACATTCGAGTCCTGAAAGGTCTGGCCGCCGTCCCTGGAATACCGCAGCGTGCCGTTGCCGCCCGAAGCGTTGACCGTGATCCGCCCGTTGGTTGCGCCGTTGCAGCTTGGATTCGTCGGGTCAGTCCCGACGGAAATTGTGGAGCAGGTGATGACGTTGAGCGTGAACAGCGCGGAAGTCACCTGACCGCAGGCATCAATCATCGAAGTGGCCACGAAATAACTGCCCGCCGGCCCGGCGTTTTGCACGCTGACGCCGGCGGTCGTCGGCGAAACCTGCAATGTGCCGGTGAACGCCGGAGCGCCTTGAACCACCGGCGCGACGAAAATCTCGCCAACGCGCAGCGACGGGCTGCCATCCAGCAGCAATTGGCCGAGCGCCCCGCCGTCATCGCTGGGACCGGTCGCGGGATTGATGACCAGGGAGCCGCCCGCCGGCGCATACGTCTGCTCCGGATAGCTGAGCACCGGCAGTTGATTGACTTCGACGGTGACGTTCAGCGTCGAGGCGGTGGTTCGGGCCAGACTGTCGCGGACTTCCAGTGTGAATTCAGTGTTGCCGACCACCGCGCTGCAACTGGGTTGCACGCGGGCGAAGACCTTGCCATCCGCTTCCACGCGCAGCGCGGACAGTGTGATCCCTTTGGACGGGTTGGCGCTGGTGACGGTCACGGACAGCGACTCTTCCGCGTCTTCCAGATCGTTGACTGTGGCGATTTGCGAGACATTGGCGTTTGGAAACAGCGCCAGCGCGGAATCCGGCACGGGCGGATGCTGACGCCGCGTGACGGCCAGCGTCGAAATCGCCGGGGCGGAATTTTCGATCATGGCCGTTTGCGGCGCATTGTTGGAATCCAGATATTGCAGTTCCAGGCTTTTGAAAGCTTCTTCGGTATTGACCGGCTGCACGCTGTCGTCGCTGTTGGGAGCCATCCAAAACTCAGCGCCGCGGCGCGTGGCCGTCCAGCGCCTGCCCGTCCAATCCTTGAAATCAATGCCCAGGGTCATCCGTTCCGCTTCGCTGCCTTTGCGATCCACAAACCAGCCGTCGCTCAGCCGCACGGTATGGACGTCATCATCCCAATCCCTGTATTGCAGCGTCGGGACGACATTGCCGCCCGGCGTCAGACGGAATTTCAGATCGGAAGCCTGTGCCGCCGGAGCGCTGCCGGCGGCGGGAAATTCCGGAAACGTGGCCTGCATAAATTCCCCGAAAATTTCGCGCCGGCCTGCGTCCGTTGACAGCAGTTGCGCCAGATCGGGGGTTTCATTCATCGCCCGGTCCTTCGCCTCCTGCAGCTTGCCCGGAATTTCCTCCGCTTCAAAAACCGCAATGCCGACGATGACTCCAGTGACAATCGCGAACAGAAACATGGCCACTGGAGCGGCGATTGATCCGACGCCGACTGACGCCGGAAACAGCACCGTCCCGGTGACCGTTTTCGCCGCGAAGGGGAAGATGGCGATAACCAGCGAGGTGACTGCGATCGTGGTTTTGGCGACGCCAGCGACGATGACGGTCGAAACCGTGACCAATGTCGCGCCGATGGCGGCGGCAATTCCGGTCGCAATCGCGATGCCCGCATAACCGGCCAGAATGCCCAGATGCTTGGCCGTCTGGTTGAGCGCCAGTTGTTGCGCCAGATCGTTCTGCAATTCGCTGTTGGCACGGGCCGCGCCATAAGCCTGAAACGCCTCGAAGGTAGGCGGCAGGCGGATAAAGGGCGCGGATTCGCATGTCCCGCTGTTGTAGTTGAACCCGGGCGGCGGAATGTATGGACAGGTCTGCGTCCATTTATTGTATTCATTGATCGCTTCGGTCGCTGACAGCACGCGCCGCTGTTTGACCAGATTGGTCATGGCGGTCACATAACCCTGTTCGGTCGCCGTCCGCTGCGCGGGGGCTTTCTGGATGGCGGCGGACAGTTTGTCGAAGAGCGCGGCGCGCACCTTGTTCCGTTCCCAGTTGACCAGCCGGCCCCGATCGCCGGCCGGCAGATTATGCAGATTGAGCAGGCCGTTGAGCGCTTCATTTTCGAGCTGGCCTTCAATGCCGCCCACCTGATCGCCGATGGCGCATTTTTGAAAAATCTGGTTGGACGCGCCCGGCTGCGTGGGATCGCAAATGCGCTGAACGATCTGCGCCTGCGCCGCCGGTGTCAGCCGCTCAATCACCGGCAACGAAGTGAGGAGAAGCGCGCCTATCAGCATCAGCACCAGCGCCTGCCGCATCCGCCGCACAGGCCGGACACGTTGCATAGCGCGAACCATCAACCGGCGATATTCATTCGGGAGAGAAGCTGAATTTGAGGTTTTCATGATCCGAGTCTCCTTGGGGAAGGAGGAACAGATTCAAACCTGTTCCTCCGGTTTTCTTACACCGCGCGGGAAGCGAGAAAGCGCCGCACTTCCAGCAAATTTTCCTTCAGAATGTACCCCTGCGCGCCCGCCTGCCGCGCCTGTTCGCGAAGCATGTCGTCGTCGTAATTGGTCACGATCACGACGTGCGCCAGCGGCCATTGGGCCAGCAATTGACGGGTGGCGGTCAGGCCGTCCGTCTGTTTCATGGTGATGTCCATCAGCACCCAGTCCGGCCGCTGCGCGGCATACACCGGCAGCACTTCCGCGCCGTCCCCGCACTCCTGAATCTCCGCCGCCAGGTCCTTCACGAAGCTGCGAATCATCCGCCGCATCGGCGCGCTATCATCCACGATCAAAATGGACATCTTTTCCATAGCTTTTTATTGAGAACTTCTTCGTCGTTGTCAGCACGGTGAATTTAGGCGAAGTGCGGGCAAGGGGGTATCGGCGGTTATGCGTAATTTGGCTGCGCACAACTGCGTATTTTTCTAAGTACTTGTGCTTAGACGGTAAAACCAGGATTGTCGGAGGAAGATCAGACGAAGTGCGGGAAGCGTGTCAGGTGGCGTCGTATGCGGCGAGGTAAAGCAATTGTTCGTAATCCACCAACCCGAAGCGCAAGCGATCTAGAGAACCGACGCGACCAACCACATTGACCGGGAAGTTTTCCGGCTCGGCGAAGAAGACAGTGGCTTGCCACTCGATATCCTTCATCGCCGCTATAATCCAGACGGTCAGAGAAAAAGAGTTGCCATGAGTTCATAGCCAGCCTCCCATAAATGGCTTGGAGGTATCTCTGACCAGTTCGACGAAAGGAGCGATCACACCTTCGGCGCGCGCCTGCGCGACGATTGGCCGAGGATCATGGCCAGAGCCGACCAGCCGGTCGCCATCCAGCACGATCCACTGCCCAATGTATTCATGACGGTGTTCCCTGCTCCTTATCGTCGTCCGCTTTCCCGAATCTGGATTTGCGAATTTTCGGTGGAGCCATTGTTGTGGCCATAGCCAGCCTCCTTGACTAAGTGGAATAACAGCGGAAATTATGCTCCCGCCCATTGCCACGTTCAAAGCCTCAAAGCTGATCCCTGTGTGACAGCGCGAACTTCATCAGGGCGTGGTTGCCTTGCAATTGAAGCTTCTGGCAGATGTTGGCGCGATGCGTTTGAACGGTGCGGTGGCTGATGCCGAGCGCGGCGGCGATTTCGCGGCTGGTTTTGTAATCGGCCAGCATTTGCAGGACGCGGCGTTCGGTTGCGGTCAGGTCTTCCAGGCCGGGCACTTTGGGAATGAGCGGGCGCTGGCGGCTGAAGTTGCTTTTGATCAGATAGGAAGTCAGCGCCGGACTGGCGAAATGCTCGCCGGCGCCGACGGCTTTGACGGCGGTGACGATGTCGGCCACGGCGCTGTCCTTGAGCACATAGCCCTTTGCGCCGAGCGACAGGGCTTCATTGAAAAAATCCTCCTCCCGGTGGACGGTCAGGAAGATGATTTCGACCCCCGGCTGTTGCGCCCGCGCTTCGCGCGCGACATCGAAACCATGCAAATACGGCATGTCAATGTCCAGAATGGCCACGTCGGGGCGAAACTTTTGAATGTTTTCGAGCGCTTCCTGCCCATTGCCGGCTTCGGCGACGATCTCCAATTGCGGGTCGCGCTCAATGACCATCCGTAAGCCCTGCCGAACGACGGGATGATCGTCGGCGATGGTGATGCGAAGTGGGTTGGTCATAAGTATCGGTTACGGCACCGCAAGCGGCAGCGACCGGGCGGGTTGCCGGCAACCTGCACCCTGGTAACTGGCCCGTTCGCTACCGCTTGCGGTGCGGATTCGGAATGGCGATTTCCAGCGTAATCGTTGTGCCTTCTCCGGGCACGGATTGAATGACGGGCTGCGTACCGAAAATGCGCGCGCGTTCGACCAGGCCCAGCAATCCGAATCCCCCCTGGCCCGGCTCGTAATTGGTCGGAGCGCCAACCACAAAACCCCGGCCGTTGTCCTGAATGCGGATGTCAATCGTTTGCCCACGGCGCTTGATGGTGACGCTGGCGCCGGTCGCGCGGGCGTGGCGAACGATGTTGTTGACGCTTTCCTGCAGGATTCGATACAGATTGATTTCGCCTTCCGGCGAAAACAGTCCGTCAATTTCGTCAATCTCCGCCGTAATGGGCAGGCCGTTGGCGCCGGCGACTTTCTTGATCATCGAAATGATCGCCTTCTGCAATCCCAGTTTGTCCAGTTGGTAGGGGCGCAGGGCGTAGGAGATTTCCTTGACCTCGCTGATGACCTGCGTCGTTGAATCGGCAATCTCTTCCAGTTGTTCAAAGGCATGCTCCGGGTCGTCCGGTGAGTTCAGGCTGAGCACGGCGCGGTTTTTGATGATCACCAGGCTCTGGCTCAGACTGTCGTGCAGTTCGGCGGCAATGCGTTTGCGTTCGTGTTCCTGCGATTCGATCAAACGGCGCGAGAATTCTTCCTGCGCGGCCTTGGCGCGTTTCAACTGCCGTACGCGCACCTGAAAAATCACCGCGCCCACGCCCAGCAACGCCAGTGCCGAAAGCGTTAAAAACCACCATGTTCGATAAAACGGCGGCAACACGACAATGCGCAGACTCTGCCCCGCCGGATTCCAGACGCCTTCGCCGTTGTCGGCGGTTACTCTGAAAATGTAATCGCCCGGCGGCAGGTACGGGTAATACGCTGTCCGCCGCGTCCCGGCGTCCACCCAGTCGTGATCCTGGCCAATCAACTGGTATTTGAAGCGAATCTGCCGGGGGCGGTTCCAACTGATGCCGGTGTATTGAATTTCCAGATTTTCCTGCCCCGGATTAAGCCGCACGGATTGCCCGGCAGGCAGCGCCACGCGATCCACGGTCACCTGTTCGATGGCGACCAGGGGCGGCTGCCGATGCTGATTTCGCGGATCAACGACCGCAACGCCGCGAGCGGTCGCGAACCACAAACGGCCATCGCGCCCCCGCCAGCCGCCCGGAATGCCGCCATTGCATTCGCGAGTGAGCAGGCCATCCGTCAGGCCGTAGGCAAAGGAGATCACGGAGCGGCCGCGGCCATCGGCGAAATCATTCAAGTCTTTCATGCTGACCCGGTAGATGCCTCTGTCGCAGGTCATCCACAAACTGCCGCTGTCGTCGTCGGAATCCGGCAGCACCTGATAGGCTGTGCTGTCGTAAAGCCCGTCCTTGGCGGTGATGGCAGCGAATTTCCCCTCCTTGAACCGAACCACGCCGCCGTCTTTCGTGCCGATCCACAAACCGCCGCTACGATCCTCGTAAAACGACCTGGCGGAACCGGCGGGCAGTCCGTCTTTGGCGGTCCAGGAAGTAAGGCGGCCATCCCGAAAGCGGCTGATTCCATTCCGGCAGCCGATCCACAAATTGCCGCCCCGATCTTCATAAAGAACTCTGACGTAGTTGTCCGCCAGTCCTTCGCGCGAAGTAAACAAGGTAAACCGCCCGTCACGAACCTGAAGCAGTCCGTCGCCGAGCATGCCAATCCAGAAACTGCCGGCGCGATCCACGAAAACCGCGCGGATATTTTTTTCGGGCAGGCCGGCCTCCACCTTCCAGGGAATCGTGCGTCCGTCCTGAAGCCGGCCAATACCTGCTCCCGTGCCGAACCACAGATTCCCTGCCGCGTCTCCGGAAAGCGTATTGACGGACGAATCGGGCAAACCATCCTTGCGGGTAAAGGTCTTGAACCGGCCATCCTTGAATTGCGTTGCCCCGGTTGTCGTGCCGGCCCATAACATTCCCTGCGCATCTTCGTAAACCGTCCAGACGAAATCGTTCGCCAGGCCATTCTGCGCCGTGTAGACCTGAAAGCGGCCGACCTTGAGCTGGCTCAGGCCGCCATCCGTGCCGATCCACATATCGCCTTCCGGGTCCTGATAAATGGCGACCACGCGGTCGCCAGGCAATCCTTCTTTCGTTGTATAACGAAGCAGGCGGCCATCCGGCGAATTCACGGGCAGTTGGAACAAGCCGCCGCCCATCGTGCCGACCCAGAGATTCCCCTCACGGTCGTGATAAACAACGCTGGCGGTTTGACGAGTCAGCCCATCGCCGACACCATACGCGACAAAGCGGCCATCCTCGAACCGGGCCAGTCCGCTCTCCGTGCCAACCCAAAAGCGCCCGGTTCGATCCCATGAAAGCGAGCGCACGACCTCGCTCGGCAGGCCGTCCTTTTTGGCGTAAGTGGTAAAGCGGCCATCCTTGAAATGAGACAATCCGCCGCGCGTGCCAATCCAAAGATCGCCCGACGGGTCTTCGGCAAAGCATTCGATGGAATCGTTGGGCAGACCTTCCCGCCTGGTGAAAACAGCAAAGCGCCCATGGTCATACCGCGCCGCGCCGTGGAAAGTGCCTGCCCAGAGCGCTCCGTGGCGGTCTTCAAACAAAGCCTTCACGTTTTCGTCAGGCAGCCCATCCTGTCTGGTGAACCGGCGAAAACGCCCGTCGCGATGGCTCAATAACCCGCCGCCTTCCAGGCCCAGCCATAGGCTGCCCTGGCGGTCCTCAAGTAACGCGGTGATGTAGCCGCCTTTGAATTCGGGTGTGTTGCCATCGCTGAAGACGGTGAATCGCGCACCGTCAAAACGCGCGGCTCCCGCCAATGTCCCCAGCCACAGATACCCGTCGCGGGTTCGCGTTAGCGCCTGAACCGTGTTTTGCGGCAGACCATGCTCTTCCAGCCAGACGAACTGCTGATAGCGGCCCAGTACTTTTTGCGGTGTGAAGGTTTGCCCCCAGATCCTTTCAGGCGGGAAACCGGACAGGAAACCACCCAACGCCAGCAGAAGGAGAATCAATCTGCCAGCGCTCATTCGCCGCCGCCAGGCGCGGCTCACAGGCCTGGTTGACCAAAAATGAACCATGAGGGGAGAGCAATTGACTTACATGATCCGAGCGGCGGCACTGTAAAACAAAACGGGCGAGTCGGCAACGACTCGCCCGGCTTCGGACACGGAAATGCCGGATTGGTTTCAGAGTTGGGGTTTGCGGCTGACCGGCGTGTCGTCCGGTTGGCCATGAGCTTTGGTCAGCACCGCCCCATTCCGGCTCAGCTTCGCGTACCAATTCCCGTCCGTCGGTCGCCAGACCGCGACATCAGTTTTGCCGTTGCCGTCGTAATCGCCGGGTACCGGAACATCGCCCAAGCTGGCCGTTCCCCACGACACGGTCTGCACCACGTCATCACTGCTGCGCAGAACGTACCAGCGGGATTCCGCGCCGCGCCAGATGGCGATGTCCGCCTTGCCGTCGCCATCGTAATCCGCCGCCACCGGCACATCGCTCTCCAAGCCCCAGGCTTTCGCGGCAGCGTGCCGGTGGTCTGCATAAACATGTAATTGCCGCCCGTGGGCGAGGCCACGAGAGTTTGATTGTAAGCCGTCCCCGCCGTGCCGCTTGGCAGTGGCGCGATGGTCATCGCCGGGCAAACGGCGAAGTCCCGGGCGTCGGTCAGGCCGCCGCTGTCGGTCACGCGGAGCTTGAAGGTCGCCTTCGTCGCCGTGCAGCTTGCGGCCACATCGGCGAAGACTTTGCCCATGGCGTCGGGATTGATGCCGGTCACGCCCGCATTTTGACCGGTCAAGATGACAGTCACGCCGTTCGTTGGCGATCTGGACGTGCAAGGTGTTGGCCGCGTCCTGGGTGTCGCTGGCGGTGGCGATTTGAGAGTTGGCGCTGGGACTGCCTGCCGTGTGCGTCACAACCAGCGGAGCGATGCTTGGCGCAGTGTTGAGAAAGGTCTTCTCCCCTCCTCTGTTAAGCCGCCGCCTGCAAGCGCTGCCGCAGAGTGAGCAGGTTTTCTTTCAGCACGTAGCCGACCGCGCCCGCCTGCTGCGCCTGTTCGCGGAGCAGATCGTCGTCATGGCTGGTCACGATGACCACCCGCGCCTGCGGCCAGTGGGCAAGCAAGTGACGCGTCGCCGTCAGCCCGTCCATCTTCTTCATCCCAATGTCCATCAGCACCCAGTCGGGTTCGTGGCGGGCGAAACTCGCCAGCGCCTCGCTGCCGTCCTCGCATTCGGAGATTTCGGAAGCCAGGTCCTTCAGTACGCGCTTGATCATCCGCCGCATCTCCGCGCTGTCTTCGACAATCAACAATTTCATCACCGCGAGGTCTCCTGATGTGATTTCGGTACGGGCGGGATTATCCGGGGAAAGCTGCGGTGTAGGTATCGAGGCGCTCACCCATTTTGGCATCGGTGAGAGCACCTATTTTTATAGGTGGGAGTACCCATGTCATTTTCCAGTTGGCATCGGTCATTTTTCATTATTCCTGGGAGCGCTCTTTTTTCCACCGAAGAGTCGCAAGGCCGGGAAACAATGAAAATGGGCGGTCTGAAGAGCCGCTCACAAAATGGGCGAGTCGTTGCCGACTCGCCCAGCGTTGATAAGCCTGGCATTGATGAGCCCGGCGTTATTGACAGGAGACTTACAACTGCGGTTTGCGGCTGACTGGAGTATCGCCCGCCTGCCCGTGAAGTCTGGTCAGCACGGAGTCATCACGGCTGAGTTTGGCATACCAATTCCCATTGCTGGCACGCCAGACGGCCACGTCAGCCTTGCCGTCGCCGTCGAAATCCCCTGGCACCGGAACATCGCCCAAGTCGGCAGTTCCCCAGGAGATCGAATCCACGCCTCCGTCCGAACTGCGCAGGATGTACCAATTCGTTTCCGAACCGCGCCAGACGCCGATGTCCGCTTTGCCGTCGCCGTCGTAATCCGCCGCCACCGGTACATCGCTGCCCAGGCCCCAGAACTTATCCACCACCGAACCATCCGAACTCAATTTGATGTACCAATGGCCGTTTGCCTGACGGAAGACGGCAATGTCGGTGATGCTGTCGCCGTCGAAGTCCGCTGCCACCGGCACGTCGCGATACGGCGCGCGGGAAGTCCCCCAGGAAATGGTCTGCGTTTCGCCGTCTGAACTGCGCAGGATGTGCCAGTTGGTTTCCGCGCCGCGCCAGACCGCGAGGTCGGTTTTGCCGTCGCCGTCGTAATCACCGGGAACCGGAACATCTGTTGCCAGCCCCCAAACCTTCGCCGTCACTGCGCCGTCGCGGCTGCCTTTGATCAACCACTGACCTGTTGATCTGCGGAAGACCGCCAGGTCCATCTTGCCGTCCCCGTCGTAATCGCCTGGCGTCATCACGTCGTAATACGGCGCGGCGGTCGAACCCCAGGCTTCGGTTTTCAGCTTGCCGTCGCCGCTCGCGACCGTCAGCCAGTCGCCCGATTGACCGCGCCAGACCGACAGGTCGGCTTTGCCGTCGCCGTCGAAGTCGCCGAAGACCAGCGACTGCAAGGCCGCGCCGCCAATCGTCAGACTGAATTGCTTGCTGCCCGTGCAGTTGTTGCTATCGGTCGCCGTCACCGTGAAAGTGAATGTGCCCGCCGTGGTCGGATAGCCGAAAAGCATTCCCAGACTGCCGTAGAGCGTCAGTCCCGGCGGCAGACTTCCCTCCGACACCGCGTAGCTGTATGTGCCGCTCGGCGTCATTGTGATCGAATGGTTGTACAACTGTCCCGGCGCGCCGCCCGGCAATTCCGCCATCGTCATCGTCGGACAGCCGCCGTTGCCGATGGTGATTGAATACGCCTTGCTGCCCGGACACGAGCCGAAGCCCGTCGCCGTGATCGTGAAGTTGTACGCGCCGTTCGCCGCTGGCGTGCCGGTCAGCGCGCCGGTCGCGGGGTTCAGCGAAAGTCCGGTGGGTAATGCCCCCGCCGTCACAGCATAACTGTAATTCCCGCCCGCCGGCGTCGCCGACAGGGTTTGGTTATAAGCCGCCGTGGTCGCGCCATTCGGCAAAGTCGCCGGATTCAAAACCACGGTCGGGCAGTTGATGGCCAGCGTGTAGCTTTGCGTCACGCTGCAACCATTGGCCGCCTGCGCCTTGACGATGAAGTTGACCGTGCCGGCCACGCTCGGCAGCCCGCTGATGACGCCGGTTTGCGGATGCAGCGTCAAGCCGGCGGGCAGATTGCCCTGCGCCAGCGAGAAGGTGTAGGCGCCTGCCGGTGAAACGCTCACGGTTTGCGAATAAGCGTTGCCCGCCGTGGCCGCCGCCAGCGAAGCGGTGGTGATGGACATCGCCGCACAGCCAGTGGTGATGGTGTAGCTGCGGCTGCCCGCGCAATCGCCCGCCACAGCCAGAATCGTGAACGTGAACGTGCCGCTCGCGGCTGGCGCGCCCGTAATCTGTCCTGAAGCGGCATTGAGCGACAAGCCGCCGGGCAATGCGCCGCTGCTGACGCGGTAGTTGTAGCTTCCGGCGGGCGACGCCGCGACAGTTTGATCGTAGGCCGCGCCAACCGTCCCGCCCGGCAGGCTCACCGGCCCAAGCGTGATGGTTGAGCAGGTGACGACGATCTGATAGTCGCGGAATCCGCTGCATCCTCCCCAGCCCGCCGCCGTGACGCGAAAATTGAAGATGCCCGCTTGCGTTGGCGAACCTGACAATGCGCCGTCCGCGGCCAGCGCCAATCCCGGCGGCAGCAACCCGCTGGTCAGCGTGAAACCATAGCTGGTTCCGCTGGGCGCAGCCGCAAACGCCTGACTGTATGGCGTATTGACCATCGCTCCGGGCAGCGTGGCGGACGACAATGTGATCGTCGGACAGATTACCGCCAGCGCATAGGTTTGCGTGCCGGTGCAGGAGCCGAAGCCGGTCGCCGTCACGGTGAACGTGAAAGTTCCAATCAGTGTCGGCGTGCCGGTGATCACGCCGTTGTTGAAGCTCAGCCCCGGCGGCAATGTCCCGCCAGTCAGCGCGAAGCCGTAGTTGCCGCCAGCGGGCAACGCCGTCAGTGTTTGGTTGTAGACAGCGCCTGCCGTGCCGCCGGGCAGCGGTGACAGAGTGATCGTCGGGCAGGCAATCACCATCGCGTAACTTTGCGTGCCGGTGCAGGTGCCGAAGCCGGTCGCCGTCACCGTAAAGTTGTATGTCCCAGGCTGCGACGGCGTGCCGAAGAGCGTGCCGCCGCTGAGGTTCAATCCTGGCGGCAAGCTGCCGCCGATCAGTACGAAGGTATAGTTGCCGCCTTCAGGGAAAGCCGCCAGCGTCTGGAAGTAAGGCACAGTAGCCGTGCCGCCCGGCAGTGGCGCGAGCGTGATCGTCGGACAGGCAATCATCACACTGTAAGTCTGCGATCCGGTGCAAGTCCCGAAGCCGGTCGCCGTCACCGTGAAGCTGAAGCTGCCGGCCTTCGACGGTGTGCCGCTGAGCAGGCCTGAGCTGTCGAGACTCAGCCCATCGGGAAGCGTCCCGCCCGTGACCGCGAAGCTGTAATTGCCGCCCGCGGGCGAACCCGTGATGGGTTGACTGTAAAAAACGCTGGCCGTGCCGCCCGGCAAGGACGAAAGCGTAATCGTCGGGCAGGCGATGTTGACCGTGAAGGGAATCAGGTTGAAACAATCGCCGCTGAAGCCCGTCACTCGTATCGTGAAGGTGTAATCCCCTGCCACCGTCGGCGTGCCGCTCAGAGTGCCGTTGTCGAAGGTCAACCCCGGCGGTAGCGTGCCGCTCTGATGTGTGAAGCTGTAATTACCGCCCGCCGGTGAGGCGGTGAGGGTTTGGATGTAGGGGATGCTCGCCCTGCCGTTTGTGAAACTGTTGGTCGTAATCGTTGGGCAGGTGGTGGTAATGGAGTAGGGGAACCCGCCCGTACAGCCGCCGAAGCCGGTGGCCGAGACCGTAAAGTCGTAGCTGCCGGTGCGCGTTGGGGAGCCGCTCCAGGAACCGTCGCTGTTCAGGGTCATTCCCGGCGGCAAAGCCCCCGCTGTCACGCCGAAGCTGTAATTTCCGCCGTCGGGCATGGCCGTGATGGTCTGCGCCCCGGCATAAATTGACCCCAGTTGCAGATTTGGCAGCGAGGTTGGGGAAAAGACAATTGACGGGCAATCAATCGTCATGGAGTAATCCCGGTCCACACTACAACCGCAAATTGCCGCTCGAATCCTGAAATCGAAGGTTCCCCTCTGTGTGGGCGTACCGCTGATTTGCCCCGTCGCGGGGTTGAGCGTCAGTCCCGGCGGCAGCGGACCTTCCACCAGACTGTAGGTGTAATTGCCGGAGGGCGAAGCCTGTGCGCCCCGGTCATAAAACTCGCCGGCCACTCCGTCGGGCAGCGAGGGCAGCGAAAGAGCCGGGCAAGTGACCGTCACGTTGAATGACGTGGTGGTCGGATTGCCCATGTTGTCCGTCGCGCTGACGGTGACCGGCGTCGTGCCAATCGGAAAGAACGATCCGGACGGCGGGTTGACGGAGATCGTGCTCATATTCACGCCGGAGCAACTGTCGGTGATGCTCGGGCTGTAGCTGACTGTCGTTCCGCACGAACTCAGGTTGTTCGCCGTTGCTGAAACGGGGGACTGTGAAATGGTCGGCCCCGCTGTGTCTATCGAGATGTAGGGTCTGGGAAAGCCCGAAATCCGCTGCCTGAAAAGGGGCAGGTCCAGACTTTCGTTAAACGTCCCGATCAACTTGGCCGTCGCGTTGCCCTCAATCCCGGCATGCAGATCCAAATTGCCTCCCTTGCAGGTCGCGGTGTCAATCGGGTCGGTCAGCGAAGGCTCCACGAATCCGAGAATGCCCAGGCCGAAGTCCACCAGCGTGATGCCGAGTGCGATTTTCACCCCCAGGTTTGGCCCCAGCGACACTTTGGCGCTGGCGGTTCCCGGGGTTGTCACCACGATGTCCCCGTCGCTGGCGGGCGCCGTCGTCTCCCTGGTAAATCCCACGGGATTTTCTCTGGTGTCGAATCCAATCTCGTAGCCCTGCGACAAGGTGAAAGGCACTTCAAAGGCGGTTGGCGTCGTGACTGACGCCTGGATTCTTGCGCGTACCGAGAGACCGATAGACAACTCAAGCGGGATCGCGCTTCCAGGAAAACCCAGCGTCTGGCTCAGTCCCGGAATTGGAATGTTCAACAGGTTCAGGTTGAAGTCATCATTCAGATTGAACTTCAACGTCCCGCCGCCCTTAAAATCCTCCTGGATCGAAAACTTCACGTAATTCTCCAACCCGTCATCATCAATACAGGCAACACAAACGTCTACGGTAATGCTACCCGAAAACGACATGCAGGCTTCCTTGAACTGGACATCGCCGAACGCCGCGCAAGGGTTGCCGTCTATGCCTAGACAAGGCTGATTGAGCACGCTGGAAAAGTCGGCGTTGTAATTGAAAATGCTGCCGTTGGGGACGCTGCAGGAAACGGCGCTCGCCGCGTTGGGCGCGTTGGGCGCGCCGATCAGCGCATCCTGTTCGGTGTAGGGTGAATTGCTGCGCCATTTGAAAATCACCGACTCAGTCTCGACGCTGCCGTCGCGGGTCGAGATGGGAACTTGGAACCGCAGCCGTCCCAGGCTTTCCGCTTCTTTGCCCGGCGGCGGCGCATCAAAAAAGGCCGTCTGCGCGACTTGCCGCGAGGACTCTCCGCGGGCATTCAGGATGTAACTGACCCAGGGTTGATGATGATCGGCGGTGACATCCCGGCAGACGAAATTGCCTTGTGGGTCGGCCACTGCCCTGAGCGTCGTGCGCCGGTGGCCGAGCCGCGACTCCTGCAAGACAATGGTCACGGCTTCGCCCGGCTGCCATCCCGTGCCCATAATGATGGAGGCTTCGCCAGGCCGGTACTCTGCCTTGTCCGTGCTGACAGTGGCCGGTGAACTCGGCAGCAGCAGCGCCGACGCGACCAGCATCCGGTCATCTCCCATCCCGCCAATGAGAACCGCCTGGTTCGAGTTCGGAAGCTCCGTGACGTTGTATCCCGACCGCCCAAGTTCCTGTTGGCGGAAGGCCGTCTGCGCAACATTGAATCCTTTGGAGCTCGCCCGTTTGATCAGTGGGTCACGGTAGCTGCGCGCGTCAATCAGCCCCGCGCGCGTCCGCGCGTTGAGCATTTCCTTAGGGGCGAAGACGTCCGCCGTCGGCGCCAAATGGGCGACAGCGCCGAAACGCCCGCTGGCCGGGTCGTAAATTTCCATCGTGCCGTCATAATCGCCGCCGATCAGTTGCACCTTGCCGTCCGGCAACTGGCGCAAGCTGGGGCGCGCGCGCGGGATCATCATCATGTTTGCCGTGGAGAAAAAGCTACGGCTGGCGAGATTGAAAATTTCCGCGGACTCCAGCTTGTGGCCCTCTCCGGCGTCTCCCCCAACGAGCAACACGTTGCCGTCCCCTAGCAGAATCGCGCCGTGGCCACTGCGCGCGGACGCCATCTTGGCATTGACGAGGGTGGATTGATTCGTGGCTGGGTCGTAGAGTTCCGCGCTGTCTTCGCCCCGTCCGCCAGCGATCAGCACCAGCCCGTTGCCCAGCAATGTCGCGCTGTGGCTGACCCGCGCCCGTTGCAACCGTGGCCCTGCGGAAAAAGCGCCTGTCTGCGGATCGAAGAGTTCGGTCGAATCGAGCGGAGCGTCCTGATTCGCGCCGCCAGTAAGGAGCACCTTGCCGTTCGGCAGCAGCGTTGCCGCATGTCTGGTGCGGGCGGTCAGCGATCTGGCTGTGACTGTCAATCTTGACGCTTGGGGGTCAAGCATCTCGGCTTCGCTCACCGCGCCGTCTTGATTGTCTCCACCAACGATGAGAACACGGCCGTCAACAAGCGCCGTCGCCGTGTGGTTCCGGCGAGGTACACCGAGCGCCAGTTTGCCAGCGGGTGGAAGTGTGCCGGAAAAGGGGCGTCCAGTGACGGAGGTCTGCGCCTGCCCGACTTTACCGGACTGATCCGTGGCGTCACCCGCCGGATTCGCACGGCTGGCGGTCTTTGACTTGAAGGGGAATCCCACTACCAGAGCCAGGCCCAGCAGCATCGGGACGCAGATCAACGAGACTCTTTGACTACGCATAAGTAAACCTCCATCGCTGGTTTGAGAGTTGTTCCTTGAAAATGTCCGACAAGCTTCAGTTTGTCGGAGGCTCGGAATGTGTGCGCATCGGAAGCCACCGACAAACTGAAGTTTGCCGGACACTGCGCCGCGCGATTTTCATTGTTCAGGGCGTCGCCGCACGACATGTCAGACTCCTGACGGATGTTGGTGCGATGGGATTATCGGGTGAAGACAAGGGCTTGAGTATCGAGGCGCTCACCCATTTTGGCATCGGTGGGAACACCTATTTTTATAGGTGGGAGTACCCATATCAATCACCAATGAGAACTGCGAAATGACAAATGGAAAATCTTCAGGAAAGCTCGGACTTGTGCGTGATGGCGAATTTGACCAGCGCGTTGAAGCCGCGCAGCCCCAGCTTTTCGCAGATATGGCCGCGATGATGTTCGACGGTGCGAATACTGATGAAGAGTTCAGCAGCGATTTCCTTGCTGGTCTTTTCCTCGGCGACCCGCTTCAGGATGCGGCGTTCGGTGGGCGTCAGGTCGTTCAGGCTGGGTTTGTTTTGGGTGAGTTCCGTGCCCCGGCTGGAGCGGTTGAGCAGGTAGGTGGAAAGTTCCGGGCTGATGTAATTGCGCCCGGCGGCGACAGTGCGGATGGCCTGGGCGATTTCAGTGATCGCGCCGTCCTTCAGCACGTATCCGGCGACGCCCAGATCAAGCGCCGAATTGAAGATCGTTTCATTGTTGTGCATCGTCAAAATGATGACTTTGACCGCTATTCGGGCTTCCTGCGCGGCACGCACGACCGCAAAGCCATCCTTGCCCGGCATGTCCAGATCGAGCACGGCGACATCCGGGTGCAATTCAATCACGCGCGCAATCGCCGCTTCGCCGTCTTCGGCTTCGCCAACGACCATTAATTGCGCGTCGCGTTCAATGACTTTCTTCAATCCTTCGCGAAAGATCGGGTGATCATCCGCGATGACAATGCGAATTTGATTCATCGTGCCTCCTCGGTTCCCCCCAGGGTTTCCTTGATGCTGATTTCAATTTTCGTCCCCTGACCGGGAGCGGATTCAACATTCCACACGCCTCTGAGCAGGCGCACTCGTTCGGCGATTCCAGGCAATCCAAAGCCACCTTTGCCAGCCGCCCCGTTAAGCTGCGGCGTAAACCCTTTGCCATTGTCAGTGACCGTCAGTTTTACCCTGCCAGCTTCACGTTTCAGCGTTACGCGCGCTTCGGTGGCGTTCGCGTGTTTGACCAGATTATTGATTGTCTCCTGCGCAATACGGTAGAGGTTCATTTCGGTTTCGCGCGAAAGCGCGCCGTCCAGTGAATCCAGTTCCGTGGTGAACTGGATTTTGGAAGCCTGCGCCACGCGATTGACCATGTCCTGAATCGTCCCCGCCAAGCCCAGCCGGTCCAGGTGATACGGCCCCAGATTGTAGGCAATCTCGCGGACTTCGTTGATGGCGCGCGACGCGGTGACGGTAATTTCGTCGAGTTCCTCTTTGGCCGGCGCCTGCGCTTCAAGCTGGGAACCGCCGAGCAGCGCCCAGTTGCGAATAATGACCAGGCTTTGGCCCAAACTGTCATGAAGCTCCGAAGCAATCCGCTTGCGTTCCTTTTCCTGCGAAGCGATCAATTGCCGCGCAAAGTTTTCCTGCGCCACCTGCGCGCGCCACATCTGCCGAACACGAAACTTGTACCCGGCCAGCGCCGCTCCCGCGATGCCGAGCCCGGTCAGCGTCAGAAACCACCAGGTGCGGTAAAACGGCGGCAGCACAACGACGCGCAGGCTTTTGCCCTCCGTGTTCCAGACACCGTCGCCGTTATCAGCAATCACTTTGAAGGTGTAGCTGCCTGGCGGCAAATACGAGTAATAAGCCATCCGGCGCGTCCCGGCTTCGACCCAGTCCTGATCCAGCCCGGAGAGTTGATATCTGAACCTGATCTGTTGCGGGCGGCTCCAGCTCAAGCCAGTGTACTGAATCTCCAGGTCGCCCTGGCCGGGTCTGAGTTGCACGATTTGATCGGTCGCCACCGGCGAGCGCGACACTGTCACTCCTTCGATCGCCAGCAGCGGCGGCTGCGCGTTGAGGCGGCGCGGGTCAATTTCGACAATCCCTTTGATGGTCGGAAACCAGAGCCTGCCATCGCGCGTTCGCCACCCGGCGGGGCTGGCGGCATTGCATTCGCGGCTGAGCATTCCGTCGGCCACGCCGTAGGCAAAAGAGGTGACGGATTTGATTCGCCCGTCGGCGAAATCGTTCAATTCCTTCAAGCTGACGCGGAAGATTCCACGGTTACAGCTTATCCACAAATTGCCGCTGTCGTCGTCCGTGTCGGAAAGAATCTGGAACGCCATGTTGTCGTACAGCCCGTCTCTGACCGTGATCTGCGCGAACTTCCCGTCCTTGAACCGGCTCAAACCGTCGTCAATCGTGCCGATCCACAGCGCCCCGCCGCGGTCTTCATAAAACGAGGCGATGAAATTGCGCGCCTGCCCATCCTGCCCGTTTTGCCCTTTCTGGTTGATCCAGGTGGTGACGCGCCCGTCGCGCACGCGGCTGATTCCGCCCTCTTTGGTCCCGACCCAGAGGTTGCCGGCGCGGTCTTCGTATAAGGTTTTGATGTAGTCGCTGGAGAGCCCATCGCGCGTGGTGTAAGCCGTGAAGCGGCCGTCGCGGAACAGATAAAGGCCCGCGCCGTAGGTGCCAACCCAGAGATTGCCCGCGCGGTCCGCCTTCACGGCGGCAATCAGGTTACTGCCGAGGCCGTCTTTCGTGGTCCAGGTGGTGATGCGGCCGTCTTTGATTCTGCTCAGACCGCCCATGCTGCCCAGCCACAGGTTCCCGTCCCCGTCTTCATCAATGGAATAAACAGGTTTTGCAGGCAAACCATCGCGCGCGGTGTAGGCGGTGAACTTTCCGCCCTGCATGCGGCTAAGCCCCGTACTGCTGCCTGTCCATAAACGACCTGTTGAGTCCTCGTAGATGGCCGCCGCGAAGTCGTCCTTCAGGCCGTCCTCGGTCGAATAGACCCGGAAGCCTCCGTCTCTGAGTTGGCTCAAGCCGCCCTCGGTGCCGATCCACAGGTCGCCGTCCGGGTCCTGATAGATCACTCTCACATTCTGGCCGGGCAAGCCCTCCTGCGGCAGGCGCGTCCACTCTTCGCCGCTCCGGCGGAACAATCTGCCGCCCAGGGCGGCGACCCATAAATCGCCCTTGCGATCCTCATGGATGAGTTCGACCCGACTGTCGGCCAGCCCGGTTGGCAACCCTTCGCCGGTCAAGCGCCCGTCTCTAAGGCGTCTCAACCCAGCCTCGGTGGCCACCCAGAGCCAGCCGGCGCGATCCCTGCAAAGCAGGCGCACAACGTTGTCCGGCAGGCCTTCGCGCGAAGTGTAGACACTGAAACGCCCATCCTTGAGCCGCGCCAGGCCGTTGCGCGTGCCCACCCAGAGGCCGCCCTCGCCGTCTTCCGCCAACGCCTGGATGAACGCGTCCGGCAGCCCCTCGCGCACAGTGTAGGCAGTGAAGCGGCCATCCTTGTAGCGCGCCAAGCCCCCGTAGGTGGCGATCCAGATTGTGCCTTCGCGGTCTTCCACCAGCGCACGAACCTGATCGTTCGGCAGTCCGTCCTTTGTCGTGAAATGATTAAAGCGCCCGCCCTGGTAAAGGTTCAGCCCACCCGTGTCAGCGCCCAGCCAAAGGTTGCCGGCGCGGTCTTCGAGCAGGGCCTTGATGACGCTGCCCTTGAACCCTTTGGTATTGCCGTGGTCGAAGGCGGTAAAGCGCGCGCCATCGAAGCGCGCGGCCCCGCCCTCCGTGCCCACCCACAAATAGCCATCGCGCGTCCGCAGAAGGGCAATCACGTTGTTCTGCGGCAGCCCCTGCTCTTCCCGCCAGACGAACTGCTGGTACCGGCCGAATACTTTTTGTGGAGTAAAGGTCTGTCCCCAAGTCTTTTCGCACGGCACGACAGACAGCAGACACCCCAACGCCAGCAGGAAAAGAGGTGATCTGCCGGCGTTCATTCGCCGCCAATGAGTGCGGACAAGGGGCGAGGTGAACGACAAATGAACCATGAAGACATGAAGAAGGGAGAGCAATTTATAGCTGTTTGCGGTTGCGTGCGGCGTGTCAGTAGCCCGACCGTAAGGAAGGGCTTGATTGTGAGACCAGCCCTCCCTTACGGTCGGGCTACTGACACCGGGTCGCCCCCATGTGCAAGCCGCTATAAGTTGCCGTGAAGTCCACGGTACGTCTTTTTCTTGAAGCCTATCCCTTGAAAGCGGCGGCACTGTAATGCAAAACGGGCGAGTCGGCAATGACTCGCCCGGCATTGCTGAGGCTGGCCCTGAATCTCACAACTGCGGTTTGCGACTGACCGGCGTGTCACCCGCCTGCCCGTGAAGTCTGGTCAGCACGGCGTTATCACGGCTTCGTTTGGCGTGCCAGTTCCCATCGCTGGCGCGCCAGACCGCCACGTCTGCGTTGCCGTCGCCGTCGTAATCGCCCGGCACCGGCAGATCGCCCAGACTCGCTGTTCCCCAATGGCGTTGACGGCGTTCAGGCTCAGGCTTTCCGGGTCGTTGGGATTGTTGACATAGGCCGTGAACTGTTCCGTCTGCCGGTCGTAACGATTCAATCCTCCCTTGTTCGTTCCCACCCAGAGCGTGCCTGCGCGGTCTTCAAAAAGAGACAGAATGTAGTTATCGCGGAGCGAGTCGGGCTGTGATTCGGCGTGCCGGTAAATCCGAAATTCATACCCATCGTAGCGGTTCAGCCCGTCCTGTGTGCCAAACCACATAAATCCCTGCCGGTCCTGCAGGACGCATAACACTGTGTTTTGCGAAAGTCCGTCCGCAACGGAAAGTTGAACAAAGGGAACTGAAAATCGTCGTCCAGTTTGACCGCCAACGTCGCCTGTCCTTTGAAATCCGCCTGGATCGAAAATTTGGCGTAAGGTGTCACAACGCCCCCGTTGCCATCCGGACAAAGCAGGCAGATTTCGGCGGTGATGTCTCCGCGCGCGGCCAGGCAGGCGTCCGTGAACCGCACGTCGCCGAAGTTTTGGCAAAGATTGCCGGGCGTGCCCAGACAGGGTTGGTTGACCAGAGCCGGCAATGTGCTGCTGAAATTGAACAGGTTTCCATCCGGGAACGCACACGTCGCCGTAGCGGCGGCGGCGGCGAATCCATCTCCTTCCCGGACGGACGAACCGGATTTCCATTTCAGCGTGATGGTTTCAGTCTCAAAGCTGAAGTCCCGGCCGGTGAGTGGAATTTGAAACTTGAGCACGCCCAGCGTCTCTTTTTCTCTGCCCGGCGGCGGCGCGTCGAAGTAGGCCGTTTGCGCAATCTGTCTGGAAGCCGCACCGCTGGCCGTCAAGGTGTATGCCGTCCAGGCCTGATGATCATTTGCCGTTAAATCCTGGCAGACAAAATTGCCCCGCCGGTCGGCGCTAATACGAAGGGTTCTGCGCTCGTGACTCAAATTGGCTTTCTGTCGAATGATGGTCACGATTTCGCCCGCTTGCCAACCTGTGCCGGTGATGACGGGGGCTTCGCCCGGAAGGAACTCAATCTGAGTTGTGCTGACCGAAGCCGGCGAACTCGGCAGCAACAGCGCCGAACCGCGGTAATTGAGCGCTTCAATAAAATCCGGCGCGGCTCTGGGAACTCATCATCCCCGTTTCAATGCTTCTCCGACTTTTAGCGTGATTGGGCGGGGCGAGACCGGTCAGCATTCGCTTCCTCAATCATCGCATCTCCGGGTTGTCTTCCACGATCAACGGTTTCATCACGTCCCTCCTCCAGATGGTGTTTTGCCTGTGTCGGATTACCGTGGAACGTATCGCGCCGGGTATCGAGGCGCCCCCCTATTTTGCCATCCGTGGGAGTCCCCATTTTTATGGGTGGGAGTACCTCTGGGCTTCAAAAAAAAAACAGGTCGCGCCAGCTTTCCGAACCGCGCGGACGGCGGCAGGAAAATCTTTGTTTTCAACGAAGTCTTCTCAAACGAAGCCCGCGCAGGTTGGAAAACCTGCGCGGCATTTTCTTGAATGAGAAGTGGAAAACTGCCAATGGTCTGGCTCTCCAGCGGCCAATCCTGGTCGTCTCGTTTATCTTCTGTTTAGACTCGCCGTGATATGTTTTGTCTGCCTTGGCTTGCCTGCCATGGATGACCTGGACGTTGCGACTGGAGTTGGAACCAATGAGAATTCTGCTGGTGGAAGATGAACCGGATGCCGCGCGATTGCTGGCCAAGGGATTGCGCGAGCAAAGCTATGCAGTGGATGTTGCGGCGGATGGGGAAGCGGCAAGCTATCAAGTGCAGATGAACGATTACGATCTGATCATCCTGGACGTGATGCTGCCGCACAAGAGCGGCTTTGAAGTTTGCCGGGAACTTCGCGACGCGGGTTCGCCTGTCCCCATACTGATGCTGACGGCGCGAGACGAGGTGCAGGATCGAATTGCCGGACTTGATTCCGGCGCGGACGATTACCTGGTCAAGCCGTTCGATTTTCATGAGTTGCTGGCGCGCGGGCGGGCGCTGCTGCGCCGCGGACAATCGCTGCAACCGGAGACGATTGAGATTGCCGACCTGAAACTCAACACCCGTTCGCATGAGGTTCGGCGCGCCGGACAATCCATTGAACTGACGGCCAAAGAGTATGCCCTGTTGGATTATCTGGCGCGGCGCGCGGGTCAGATTGTTTCCCGCTCGGACATCGCGAGTCACGTTTGGGATGAGAACTTCGACCCATTTTCAAACCTGATTGAAGTTTACATTCAACGGTTACGGCGCAAAATCGACGATGGTGAAGAGCGGAAATTGATTCGCACACTGCGCGGCGAAGGTTACCTGCTGACAGCCGGAGGCGAGGACGCAGGTGGTTAATTTTTATGATTGATTCAGTGCGGACAAGGTTGACGCTGTGGCACACGGGAACCCTGGCCCTGTTGCTAATTGCCTTCAGCGTTGGGGTGTATTCCCTGTCCTCCAACAAACTTCACCGGAGATTGGACGGCGGCATCCGAACCACGATCGAAGGCATTGCGCGCTTGCTGGTTTATGAGCTTGCCGAAGGCGAAAGTGAGGCTCAGGCAGTCCATAGCGCGCTCAATGAACATTATTTCCCCCATCAGGCGGCGGCGATCTTTGATGTAGAGGGTCATTTGCTGGAAGAAAAGCCTCTGCCGAGTAACCATAACGCGGAACTGCCGCCCAGCCTTTCTGCGGCTGCCCAGGAAGTTCGATTTCTGACGCTTCCAGGCAATAACAGCGGGAATGACGCTGGCCGGCGGATCGCCGCGTTGCGCGTCATCGTTGAGCAGGAACATAAAAGTTACTTGATCGTCGTCAGTCAGGACCTTGATTCGATATCGGAAGATCTTGCGTTGTTAAGCAGTATTTTTCTTGCGGCGGTTCCAGTAGCGTTGTTGCTGGCCGGGTTCGGAGGCTGGTTTCTGGCTCGCAAAAGTCTTGCGCCAGTGGTGGCGATGTCGGAAAGCGCGCGCCGCATCAGCGCCGAGAAGTTGGAACAGCGACTGCCCATCGCCAATCCGCGTGACGAACTGGGACAGTTGGCATCAACTTTCAATGAACTACTGGCCAGATTGCAATCCTCTTTTTCGCAACAGCGGCAATTCATGGCGGATGCTTCGCACGAACTGCGCACGCCGCTGCACGTGATTCGCACCGCGGCGGAAGTAACGCTGGAACAGCCGAGCCGCCAGGAAAGCGAATACCGCGAGGGGCTCGGCATCATTAACGAACAGGCCCGCCGTCTGACCAAAATCGTCGAAGACCTGTTCATCCTGGCGCGCGCCGACGCCGGACAGCGCAAGTTGGAACTGCTGGACTTTTATCTGGACGAACTGGTTGCGGAAACCGCGCGCGCCGCCGCCGTGTTGGCCGCGCGCAAGCAGGTAACCGTGGAATTCGGTCAACCGGCTGAAGCGCCTTACCGTGGAGATGAAGCATTGTTGCGGCAGATGCTGCTGAACCTGCTCGACAACGCGGTCAAACACACACCTGCCGGCGGGTGTGTGAAACTTCAACTTGGCCATGCGGATTCAATCTATTCCGTCATCGTCGCCGACAACGGCGATGGCATTCCCACCGACGCGCAACCGCACATCTTCAAACGTTTCTATCGCGCCGACAAGGCGCGTACACGCACACCGAATGGCAAGGAAAATAGCGGCGCGGGACTGGGGCTTTCAATCGCGCAGTGGATTGCGGAAGCGCACGGCGGATCGCTGGCGCTGCAACATTCCGATTCACACGGCAGCAGCTTCCGCGTTTTACTACCCAAGCTACTACCGCAATCTTCAGACTCGCTCGCAGCGATTTGAGCGCGAAACGGCGTCCCCTCCCGGTAGAAGGAAATGAATCTGATGAAGTGGCTCGCGACGATTTTTTCATTGGCCCTGTTACCGGCAGGCGGCTTGGCGCAAGCAAAAACTCAAGCCGCCGATGTGTCAAAAGAAGTTGAGCGCCGGATCGGACATCGGCTTCATCTGGCGGCGAAGTCAACGGTTTTGACAATGCCCGAAGACGTCTCAGTCGCCGACGGAATAACCGAAGACGAAGCCGTGGCGATTGCGCTGTGGAATAATCCGGCGCTGCAAGCCGAATTGACCGCATTGGGCGTGGCGCGCGCCGATGTGATCCAGGCCGGGCTGCTTACGAACCCGCAACTGACGATGATCTTCCCCTTCAGTTTCCGCATTCTGGAAGCCGTCGCCAACTGGCCCATGGAGGCAATTTGGCAGCGCCCCAGGCGCCTGGCAGCGGCCAAACTCGAACAAGAGCGAATCGGGGAAACACTGGTTTCGCGGGCGCTTGACTTGGTGCGCGACGTGCGGCTGGCTTACGCCGAGTACTCGGCAGCCCAAACGCGCTCTGGAATTGCCGAGGAGATCGTGCGCGAACGCCGCGAAATCGCCGTCATCGTCAACGCCCGGCTGCGGGCGGGGGACATCAGCGAACTGGAAACGGGCGCTTCTGTCACGGATTCGCGTTTGGCGGAGGAGCGTGCGGCGCGATTCCTGCAAGATGCCGCGCTTGCGCGAGAACGGCTGCGTGGGCTGCTGGGATTCGGCAATGAAGATGCAGTATTGAATCTGACTTCGCCGCCGCCGCTTGCTCCCGGAACCAGCCAGATCATCAGCGTGCAGGCGTCTGGCGGGATCGCGGACGTTCCGTCCGCAGTTTCCAGCACTGACACGCCAACGGAACGTCCGCGATCCGACCAAACTTCTGTTTCCTCGTCAGACCCGCTTAACAAATTGGTCAAACAAGCGCTCGAAGCCAGGCCGGAACTGAAAGCCGGAGAACTTGCCATCGAGGCTGCGGGCGCACGCGCCAAGTGGGAGCGCTCGCGCATCCTCAATGTCACAGCCATTGCCAAAGAGTACGGGCGCGGGGCAAATGGTTTTGAGCAAGGACCGGGCCTGCTGATTGACCTGCCGATCTTCAACCGCAACCAGGGGAATATTTCGCGCGCTGAAGCCGAAATTGAGCGCGCGGTCAAACAACTGATCGCCGCCCGGCAGCGCATTGTGACTGAAGTTCGGGAGGCATACCTGCAACTGGCGCAGGCGCGCGAAGCCCATCAACTGTGGCGCACGCGCGTGCTGCCGCCGCTGGAACAGGATATACGGCTGGCCGAGACGGCGTATCGCTCCGGTGATGTGGCCTACCTGTTTGTGCTTGAAACCGCGCGCCGCTACTCCGACGAGCGTCTGCGCGAAGCCGATTATCAAATCGCCACCGCGCGCGCCCTGGCGCAACTCGAACGCAGCGTCGGAAGGAGGCTGATTGCCAATCGTTGATTTCACCCTTTACTCGCCTCGCTCGCGCACAATCAGCGGGCGGCTTCTTTTCATCACTGTCATTGCCGTTTCCATTATTTGGACATCCGGCTGTTCCAAGCCGAAGACCGCCGAACCTCAAAAAGCTCCGCCTGCGGCCCAGGTCGAAAACGGAGTCAAAGAATCTGAACTTGCGACAGTTAAGCTTTCGCCGAAAGCCGAGGAGCGACTGGGTGTCGCCACCGTGCCTGTCGCAATCGAACGTGTTGCCCAGACGCGCACTTTCGCCGGAGAAATTGTGTTGCCGCCTGATCGCATCATCAGCGTGGCTGCGCCAGTGGGCGGAACCTTGTCGGCCAGTGGCGTGCAGCCCACGGTCGGAATGCTCGTCCGCAAGGGGCAACCGATGTTCCGCCTGACGCCTTTACTACCGCCTGAACGCGATCTGCGCGTGCAGCTTGAACGTGACATTGCCAATGCCCAGACGCGCGTTGACGCCGCGCGCATTCGGTTCAATCGCGCCGAGCAACTGCTGCGCGACCGCGCGGGCAGCGAAAAGGCGGTCGAGCAGGCGCGCGAAGAATTGAACCTTGCCGAAAACGATCTGAAAGTCGCGCGCGAACGGTTGGAAGGCTACGAAAAAGCGCCTGTTTCCGGCGATGTCTCCATTACAATCAATGCCCCGCACGACGGAATGATCCAGAAAGTCCTAGTCAGTCCCGGCCAGACGGTGACAAGCGGCGCGGCGCTGTTTGAGGTAGTCAATCTTACTTTGGTGTGGATTCGGGTGCCGGTCTATGTGGGCGAGTTGCATTTGATTGAGCGTGGCCGCGCTGCGCGGGTGCATGCGTTGAATGAAGCGCCGAGCGCGGCAGCCCGCTCCGCTCGTCCGGTGATTGCGCCGCCCACGGCCACTGCCGCAAATGACACCGCCGATCTCTATTTTGAGCTGGCGAATGGCGACGGCTCGTTGCGCCCTGGCCAGAAAATGGGCGTGACGCTCTCCGAGCGTGGATCGGAAGAAAGTCTGGTCGTGCCCTGGTCGGCGGTTTTGCACGACATCAATGGCGGCACCTGGGTTTACGAAAACACCGCGCCACAGCAATACACTCGCCGCCGCGTTGAAGTCCGCCGCGTTGTGGATTCTCTGGCTGTGCTGGCGCGCGGCCCAGCCGTGGGCGCAAAAGTTGTCACTGCCGGAGCCGCCGAAATCTTCGGCACCGAATTCGGCACGGGAAAATGAGGTGGCAGGTGGCAGGTTGTAGTGTTAGAGACTAACTGCAACCAATCTGTCACCTACCACCTGCCACCTGTCACCTATTTATGAACTGGCTTGTTTCCACTTCCCTGCACCTGCGCGTCATTGTCGTCGCCTTCGCCATCCTGCTGATGATCGTCGGGCTGCGCGTGGTGCGCACGACGCCGCTGGATGTCTTCCCGGAGTTCGCGCCGCCGCTGGTCGAAATTCAGACCGAAGCTCCCGGCCTTTCCACCGCCGAAGTCGAAAGCCTGATCACCGTTCCAATCGAAAACGCGCTGAATGGCACGGCGCAATTAAAGACGCTGCGCTCGAAGTCCGTGCTGGGTTTGTCGTCAGTGGTTTTGATCTTTCAGCAGGACACGGAGTTGATGCCAGCGCGGCAGCGCGTGCAAGAGCGCCTGGCGCTGGTGGCGCCGCAATTGCCCGCAGCGGCGAAACCGCCCGTCATCCTGCAACCGCTGTCTTCCACCAGCCGCGCGCTGAAAATTGGCCTGTCGTCGAAAAATCTTTCGCAGATGGAACTTTCGGCGCTGGCGCGCTGGACCATCCGCCCGCGATTGATGGCCGTTCCCGGCGTGGCGAATGTGGCCATCTGGGGACAGCGCGACCGCCAGATGCAGGTGTTGGTTGATCCGGACCGGCTGCGCGCACACAACGTCACGCTGGCCGACGTGGAACGGGCGGCGCGCGACGCCGTCGCCGTGGCCGCGGGCGGTTTTGTTGATACACCCAATCAGCGATTGCCCGTCGCGCACATAACCGCCGTTACCGGGCCGCATGACCTGGCGCGCATTCCTGTCGCCTTTCGCAATGGCGCGCCGCTGCAACTCGGCGCCGTCGCGGAGGTTGTCGAAGGCCATCCACCGCCGATCGGTGATGCGATTATCAATGACGGCCCGGGCATCCTGCTGATTGTCGAAAAGCAGCCGGAAGGCAACACGCTGGATGTAACGCGCAACGTCGAAGCCGCTCTCGAAGCGCTCCGGCCAGGATTGAAAGATGTCGAGGTAGACCCAACGATCTTCCGTCCAGCGACTTTTATTGAAGTGGCGCTGCGGAATTTGCGGACGGCGTTGTTCATCGGCTGCCTGCTGGTCATCACCGTGCTGGTGGCTTTTCTGTTCGAGTGGCGAACGGCGGTCATCAGCCTGTCAGCAATTCCGCTTTCGCTGCTGGCGGCGGCGATGGTGCTTTACTGGCGCGGTTACACGATCAACACGATGGTCATCGCGGGCCTCGTCATCGCGCTTGGCGAAGTCGTGGATGATGCCATCATTGATGTCGAAAACATCATGCGGCGGCTGCGGCTGAACCGCGACGCGGGAAATCCCGAACCCGCATTTTCGGTCGTGCTGAAAGCTTCGCTGGAAGTGCGCAGCGCCATCGTCTTTGCCACGCTGATCGTTGTGCTGGTTTTCCTGCCGATCTTTTTTCTGGATGGATTGTCCGGTTCGTTCTTCCGCCCGCTGGCGATTTCGTATGTGCTGGCGGTACTGGCTTCGCTGGGCGTTGCGCTGACGCTGACGCCTGCGCTGTCGCTGTTGCTGCTGCCGAGCGCGGCCAACCGCGAACGGCCTGAACCAGCGCTGACACGTTTTCTCAAGCGCCACTATCGCCGCTTGCTGCCAGTGTTCATCAATAAACCGAAAACGGCGCTTGTCTCGATGCTCCTGCTGTTCGGGTTGACGGCAGCGACCGTTCCATTTCTGGGCGAAGAATTCCTGCCGAATTTCAAGGAAACGGACTTCCTGATGCACTGGGTCGAAAAGCCCGGCACTTCGCTGGACGCGATGAACCGCATCACCATCCGGGCCAGTAAGGAATTACGCGCGATTCCCGGCGTGCGCAATTTTGGCTCGCACATTGGACGCGCCGAAGTCGCAGACGAAGTCGTCGGGCCGAACTTCACCGAATTATGGGTCAGCATTGATCCGAACGCCCCCTACGAACCAACCGTCGCTAAAATCCAGGAAGTCGTGGACGGCTATCCGGGCTTGGTGCGCGACCTGCTGACGTATTTGAAAGAGCGCATCAAGGAAGTTCTGACCGGGGCGGGCGCCTCCATCGTGGTTCGGATTTACGGCCCCGATTTGGAAGGCTTGCGATCCAAAGCCGCCGAAGTTGGAAAGACAATGGGTGGGGTACAGGGAGTGGCGAATCTAAAAGTCGAACAGCAGGTTTCGGTGCCGCAAATTGAAGTCCGGCTGCGGCCTGGCGCGGCAGCCCGCTTTGGACTGACGCCTGGCGACGTTCGGCGCACGGCAACCACCTTCATCAAAGGTCTAAAGGTGGGGGAACTGTACGAAGCGCAGCAGATCAATGATGTGGTCGTCTGGAGCGCGGCGCATACGCGAACCGACCTCGAAGCATTACGGCAATTGAGAATCGGCTTGCCCGCGGGCGGCGATGCGCCGCTCAGTGATATGGCCGATGTTCAAATCGCGCCCGCGCCAAACATCATCCAGCGCGAAGGCGCTTCGCGTCGGATAGATGTCACCTGCGATGTAAAAGGGCGCGACCTGGGCAGCGTCGCGCGAGAGATTGAAGACAAAGTCAAAGCACTGCCCTTCGAGCGCGGCTATCATCCCGAATTCCTGGGCGAATACGCGGCGCGGCAGGCGTCGAAAAATCGGCTGTTCGCACTCTCTGGCCTGGCGCTGCTCGGCATTTTGCTGTTGCTGCATGCCGATTTTCGCTCGCCGCGTCTGGTGGCGCTGGTTTTCTTCAGCTTGCCTTTCGCGCTGGTCGGCGGAGTCGCGGCGACGCTGCTGTCCGGCGGCGTGTTGTCGCTCGGCTCTCTGGTCGGCTTTGTCACGGTGCTGGGCATCGCCGCGCGCAACGGCATCATGCTGGCCAGCCATTACCGCCATTTGGAAACAGAAGAAAACCAGCCGTTTGGGAAAGAACTGGTGCTGCGCGGTTCGGAGGAACGCCTGGCGCCGATTTTGATGACTGCACTGGCGACAGGTTTGGCGCTACTGCCCATTGTCCTCGGCGGCAACAAGCCCGGCCACGAAATTGAACATCCCCTGGCCGTGGTGATTCTCGGCGGCCTGGTGACCTCCACCCTGCTCAATTTGTTTTTGATGCCCGCGCTGTATCTCCGATATGGCGCGTGGAAGCAGCCTGAAGCCGGGCAACCCGCCATTTAGAAAATCAGGCCAGAAAAGTCAGGGGAATGTCAACTCGCCGTCCGGGGAGCTGTAACTTCCCGGAACATTTGTTGAAGCTTGGATATCGGGCTTCAACAAACCGGCCTTTTCGATTACAATCCCGCATCAATTTCGCAATCCAATCCACGCAATAGACAGGCAGACAGGTAAAGAAACGATGGAGAGCATCCAGACTGACCGCGCCCCGCAGGCCATCGGCCCTTATTCGCAAGCGATTAAGGCCAATGGATTCGTCTTCGCTTCGGGGCAGATTCCGCTCGATCCGGCGACAATGCAGTTGATTGACGGCGAAATCGGCGCGCAAACCGAACAAGTGTTGAACAACGTCAAGGCGGTGCTTGAAGCCGCCGGCTCGTCGCTCGGACAAGTTGTCAAGACAACAGTCTTTCTGGCCGATATGAATGATTTTGCCGCGATGAATGAAATCTATGCGGCCTTCTTCGGCCAGACACGCCCGGCACGCTCGACGGTGCAGGCGGCGCGGCTGCCGCGCGATGTAAAAGTCGAGATCGAAGTCGTGGCCTTGGCGTAGCAGATTGGTTCCAACAATAACTGTTATTCAGACAGGGTTTACAGGATTGAACAGGGCGGGAAAAGAATCTTGTTGAATCGTGTAAATCCTGTCTATTTCCCCGTAGGAGTTAATTCACTGTGCAGAAAATCTTGTTGCATTCATTTCTCTTGGCTTTAGCGATTGCCGCCGTCGCCTGCGGCAACAACAGCAGCGCCAGCGGTGGCGGGGGCGGCGCGGAAGACACGGCAGCCGTCGTCAACGGAAATAAGATTCTGGTCAAGGATGTTGACCGTGTCATCGCCCAGCAGTTTCGCGGACAGGAAGCGCAGCTTTCGCAACTGGCGCTGGCCGCGTACCGTCTGCAGGCGCTCGACACGATGATCAACGACGAAGTGCTCTATCAGCGCGCCCAAAAAGAGAACATCAACCCGACCGATGACGAGGTCAAACAAGCCGTTCAGCGCTACAAACAGGAGCGCGGATTGACCGAAGAGGCTTTCGCCAACGAGCTGAAACAGACAAACCAGACCGAAGAACAATTTCGCGAGCTGGCCAAACGGCAGTTGGCCGTCAGCAAACTGTACGAAAAGCTCGGCTCGCAATTGAAGGTTCAGGAGCGTGAGGTGGCGGATGTTTTCAACGCCAACCCGAAACAGTTCGCCCTGCAACCCGGCGTCTACCTTTCCGACATCATCATTGATCCAGGCAACAACGGCACGAAGTTCGATGCCGTCGGCGACGCAGCCGCCGAACAGCGCATCCGCGAAATTCAGACCCGGTTGAAGAACGGTTCCGATTTTGCGACCGTCGCGCGCCAGCTTTCCGAGCACGAATCTTTCAAAAACAGCGGCGACCTGGGATTTCTGGCCCGGGAACAGTTTGCCGGTCTTCCGCAAATGATGGGCCTGCCGACAGCGCTCGGCGATAAATTCATGAGCATGCAGGAAGGCGACATCACCGAACCAGTCAAGGATTCCAGCGGACGCTGGCATCTTTTCAAAATCACCGGCAAACAGACTGAAACTCGCGACCGCACGCTGGACGAAGTCCGCAAGGAGATTTCCGACGCGATTCTGACCCAGCGCAAGCAGATTGCCGATGCCGCGCTGCAGGCGCGCGCGCGCGATGAAGCCAAGATCGAAAACAATCTGGCTCAGCGAATGCTTGAAAATCCCAACAATTTCGGTGTGCTGCGCCCTGCTCCGGGTGCCAGCGCTGCCGCCAGTCCTGCCGCTTCGACGCAGGCGTCTCCGGCAGCTTCGGAATCTCCGAAGAAGTAAACCCAGTCCCTTGTCAGTCGTCCGTTATCAGTCACCGATATTTTGCGTTGACTGACAACGGACGACCGACAAGGGGCAATTGACAGCCAATGCTTTTCCGTTTAACCGAAGTCACTAAATCCTACGGCGCGCAGGAAGTGCTGCGTGGCGTGACGTTTCAACTCAATCCCGGCGAGCACGTCGGTCTGGTTGGCCGCAACGGCGCCGGCAAGACAACGATCTTTCGCATCATCACCGGCGCGGAATCCGCCGATAAAGGCGAATTTGACGCCATGCGCGGGATGCGCGTGGGCGTGCTGGCCCAGCATGTGGATTTCACAGGCGCCGAGACAGTCATGGATGCGGCGCTGGCCGTGTTTGAAAAATTGCTGTCGCTTGAAGCCAAAATGCGCGAGCTTGAGCACGCCATGATCGAAGAGTCAGGCGATGAACTCGACCGCGTGATGCATGAATACAGCGAAGCGCAGCATGCCTACGAACACGAAGGCGGCTTCACGTATCACTCCCGCACCGAAGCCGTGCTGCTCGGACTCGGTTTTGGAAAGGAAGAGTTCAGCAAAAAAGCGGAAAACCTTTCCGGCGGTGAAAAGAACCGGCTGGGTCTGGCCCGGCTGCTGTTGCTGGAACCGGACATCCTGCTGCTGGACGAACCGACAAACCACCTGGACGTGGACGCGGTCGAATGGCTCGAAGAGTTTTTGTCCGCCTACAAATCCGCATATCTGATTATCTCGCACGACCGCTTCTTCCTGGATCACACCGTCAAGCGCGTGCTTGACCTGGAATTCGGCAAAGTTGACAGCTACAAGGGAAACTACAGCGACTACGTCGTTGAAAAGGAAGAACGCCGCGAACAGCAACAACGCGCTTACGAACAACAGCGCGAGATGATCGAAAAGACCGAAGACTTTATCCGCCGCAATCTGGCCGGGCAGAAGACCAAACAGGCCAAATCCCGCCGCAACATGCTTCAGCGAATTGATCGGCTGGAAAGTGTCAGCAATCTGGACACGGCCACATTCAAGCTCAAGCCGACGGCGCGCACAGGTGATCAGGTCCTGGTTCTGGACAAACTGGCGATTGGCTTCCCTGCCCCGGAAACACCTGAAAAAGTCAAAACCCTGGCCAGCAATCTGGAATTAACCCTTCGGCGGGGCGAGCGGCTGGGCATCATCGGCGGCAATGGAACAGGCAAAACGACGCTGCTGCGAACCCTGCTGGGCGAACAGCGTCCGCTTGACGGCGAAATGCGCTGGGGAACAGGCGTTAATCCGGGCTATTACGATCAACGGTTGCTGACCGTGGATGATCGCAACACCGTGCTCGAAGAGCTGCGCTCCATCGCTTCGGCCACAGTCACGGACGGTGAACTGCGCGGCTTTCTGGGACGCTTTCTGTTTTCGGGGGACGACGTTTTCAAGCCGGTTGCGGCGCTGTCGGGCGGCGAAAAAGGCCGGCTGGCGCTGGCGAAGCTGATCTATTCTCGCGTCAATGTGCTGGTGCTGGACGAACCGACCAACCATCTGGACATCGCTTCGTGCGAAGCCCTGGAAGATGCGCTGAACGAATTTGACGGGACGATCATCACGGTTTCGCACGACCGCTATTTTCTGGATCGAATCGCCTCGAAGATTTTCGCTTTCACTGACCACGGCGTTGAATACTTCGACGGCGGTTACACTGAATTTTACGAAGCGCATCACCGCACACTGGCCGAGCAGCAGGCGCGCGAAGCAGAAGCGCAGAAGGCCGAACGCGCCGCGCGCAAGGTGGAAGCCTCCCGCCCAAACCAGGGCAGGCCCAATCCGGGGAAAGCGAATTCCGCCAAGAAGAATAAACCGAAAGGCCTGACCGCCGGCGAAATCGAAGCCGGAATTCAGGCCGCCGAAGCGGAATTGCAGGAACTGGCGGCCCAGCTTTCAACCGAGGAAGTTGCGCGCGATAAAGACAAGCTGTTCAAGCTGAGCGAACAATATCAGGTTCTTGAAACCCGGATCGCCGAGCTTTATCAAACCTGGGAAGCCGCGCAATAGACTGGCCAGAACTGATGGCAGTAAACCTTTGACCAAGAATCATGGCAGCGAAAACCATTGCCGCGCGAATGCTGGATCAACTGAAGATCCCCTATGAGCTTCGCGCATACGAAGTCAACGAAGACGAACTGGACGCCATCACCGTCGCGCGCAAAGTCAACATGCCGCCCGAAGCGACCTTCAAAACACTGGTGGCGCGTGGGGACAAAACCGGGGTGGTGATGGCGTGCATTCCCGGCAACGTTGAACTCGACCTGAAAAAGTTCGCTTCGGCGACTGGAAACAAGAAGGTTGAGCTTGTGGCGGTCAAGGAAATACAATCGCTGACAGGCTATATTCGCGGCGGCGTCTCACCGCTGGGATCGAAGAAAAAGTATCCGCTTTATCTCGATCACAGTGCGCTTGATCACGAACGGGTCAGCGTCAGCGCCGGACAACGTGGCTTACAAATGATTCTCGCGCCCCTGGATTTGCAACAGGCGACAGCGGCTTCGCTCGCCGATCTGGCGAAGCCATTATCTTAAGGAGAACCTGATCCGTTCTCTAAATTTTATCTTCAGGCTGAGTGTTCTTAATGTCTACGCTCATCCTTTTGCTATAAAACCGATGCCCGGAAGGGAAATATAAATTCGATGGCGAAACGCTGGTTATTTAAAACTGAGCCGAGTGAGTATTCCTACGATGATTTGGAGCGGGATAAAAAAACGGTGTGGGAAGGGGTTTCGAATAATCTTGCCCTGAAAAACCTGCGCGCAGTGCGGCTGGGCGATGAAATCCTGATCTACCACACAGGCAATGACAAGGCGATTATCGGGTTGGCCGAGGTGATCAGCGAACCGTATCCTGACCCGAATGAAAAAGACGACAATCTGACCGTCGTCAACATCAAACCCAAACGCAGATTCGCCCGCCAAGTCACATTGACTGAAATCAAGAACACTGAAGCGCTGAAGGAGTTCGATCTGGTCCGCCTGCCGCGCCTTTCCGTCATGCCCGTCAGTAAAGAGCATTGGCAGGTGTTGGAAGAACTGCTTGGGGATTAGATGATTGAGGCTGCATTTTATGCAAATCAACAATTGTCTCGTCATTCTCAAACAGACCGCTCTGGCCCAGGGTGGGCGCGCAGCAGCATTGGCCAAACAGGGCGATGCAACCGCGAAACGGTTGCTGGCGGCGGATGCCGAACACCGCCGCACGGTGGATGAAGTGCGGAGAGCGTTGCGGCGCCACAAGATCACATTTTCCGAATGCCCGCTGGTGGAACTGGATGCACGGATGAAGGGGCAATTGGCGATGGCTGATTTTGTCGTTTCCATTGGCGGAGATGGAACCGCATTGGGAGCGTCGCATTACGTTCGCCAAGGCGCCATGCTCAGCGTCAACTCTGCGCCCGGTGACAGCGTTGGCCATTTCTGCGCGGTGCATCGGCGAAACTTCGCTGAACGGCTTGCCGCAATCTTGAAGAATGAATGGAAGCCTGTGGAGTTGGCGCGGCTGCTGATCACACTGGATGGCAAACCGCTCCCGGAACTGGCGCTCAACGACGTGCTGATTGCGCATGACTGCCCGGCTTCGACAACTCGTTATCTGGTGCGGGTTGGCGAGCAGGAAGAAGAACAACGAAGTTCCGGATTATGGGTGTCAACCGCCGCAGGCTCCACTGCTGGAATCCGTTCGGCAGGTGGAAAGAAAATGCCGCGCGGCTCAAAACGAATTCAATATCTGATCCGGGAACTGTACCGCGAACCGAATCGCAGCTATCAACTCACACACGGTTTTCTTGCCCCTGGCGAACCGATCACGATCGCTTCGAAAATGGCGCAAGGTGAGTTGTATATTGATGGCGCTCGCACCCTGTATCCCTTCCCTTTTGGCACACGAGCAAACATCAAAAAGGCGGAAGAAAGCTTGCGCCTTTTTCTCTGAACGATTGGCAGGCGAACAGACCGCCAAACAGAATCGTTCACACAACAATCAATCAACAATCTGTGACGAATCCGGAGATTCCAAATATGAGAAACACCCGATCAATTCTCGTTGGTTTGCTTATTGGCGTAGTGGCTGGCTTGTTCGTCGGCGTGCTCGCTGGCGGAGACATTTTTTCAAGCAGGGCAGCCGCCAGGCGATATATCAATCTGCCCGGTAAAAATGCCCAGTTGCCGTTCAGTGACGCCGTCATGGTCGGCAACACGCTTTATCTGGCCGGACGGCTGGGCACGGATCCCAAGACCAATCAAATCCCCGCCGATATTGATCAGGAAGTTCGTTTCCTGCTGGATGGATTCAAGGATGTGCTGACTCAGGCCGGAATGACAATGAATGACTTGGTAACAGTGACAGTTTATTGCCCCGATCTGACACTTTACGACAAATTCAACACACTCTACCGAAGTTATTACAAAAAGGATTTTCCGGCACGCGCATTCATTGGCTCAGGTCCGCTGCTGCGAGGCGCGCATTTCGAAATACAGGGAATTGCCGCCAAATAAAGACTGGTATCCAATTCACTAAATGCCATAAAAATCAGGCAGGATTCTCCCCACAAAGAATCCTGCCCTCTGTAGAAGCGAACATCCCCAGTGAGTCCGCTTCAGTGCAGAGCCTGATTACGCATTTCGCCTGTTCAGGAAACCCATGGTGCAACCGGCTTTGCCTAACCTGTAAGATCTGTCCCGATTCAGAAGCTGTACAATTCTTACCAACCCATCTTTTACTGGGAGCAAATTACTCGCTGCCAAAGTGCCTTTCCATACGTAAAACTACGTGTTTTGCCCAAAAACAGCGAAAGGACTTACGGAAATCGCAAGTCCTTTCAAGAAAAGCCGAAAATGAGATAAAGGCTGTCAATCGTCCATTGGCAGAATGCCGCGTTTCAATGCGAAGCGGATAAGATCTGCATTATTTTGCAGACCCAACTTCTTCATCAAATTTGCGCGATGACCTTCCGCGGTGCGCGGGCTGATAAAAAGACGGCTGGCAATTTCCGCGCTCGTCCGCCCTTCGGCAACCAGTTGTAAAACTTCGCGCTCTCGTGTGGTCAACAACTCGTAAGGATCATCCGGCACGGATTCGACCTTGCGGATATAGAGTTCCAACGCCCGTTCTGAAAGAGGTGGACTGAGATAGCGTTGACCGGCGATCACTTCACGAACGGCCTGAATCAGATCCGATGCCTCCGAATCCTTGAGCACGTAGCCGAGCGCGCCATTCTTGAAGGCTTCGAACACATACGCATCATTCGTGTACATCGAAAGAATAATCACGCGCGTGTTTGGCAGGCTTTTAGTTACTTGCCGCGTCACCTCCAGTCCATTTAATCCGGGCATCATCACATCCGTGATCAGCACATCCGGTTTCAGACGTTCCGCCAGGCGGACAGCTTCAATTCCATCACTTGCTTCACCGACCAAACGAAACAGAGGCTCGCTTTGCAATAAAGCGCGCAACCCCTGGCGCACAAGGTTGTGATCATCGGCTAGTAAAATATTCGGCATCCCCGCTCCCTCCGTCATTCTTCCAGCGGCAGTAACGCATTGACGGATGTTCCTTCGCCGGCGGCAGAATTGATTATCAGTTTACCGCCAAGCAATTGTGCCCTTTCTCTCATTCCCGCCAGCCCGCTTGATTCTCCGGCAGAGAGCGCGCCTTGCGGATCAAATCCCCTGCCCTGATCGGTAACCTGCACGAATAGGTTTTCAGCATCAGCCGAAACATTTACCTTCACTTCGTCCACCCCGGCATGCCGAGCAACATTGGTCAGGGCTTCCTGCACGATCCGGTAAGCAGCGGTTTCAATTTCAGACTTCAAACGCTGATTTTCAACCCCGGTGTGCGCAAGTGTGACGCGAACTCCGGTTTGCGAACTATACCTTTCCAGATGCCACAGCAAGGCATGCAATAGACCCAGATCATCAAGCATCGCCGGACGCAAATCCAGAGACAGGTCGCGCACACGCCCCATCAGTTCATTGACCAGCAATTGAGCCTTCTGGCATTGATCGTTGACCTGCTCTACTGGCAGCCGTGTGGCCATTTCGATCACCAATTTCAGCCCGGTTAGCACTTGTCCGACCTCATCATGCAGTTCTCGTGCGATATTGCGGCGCTCGATCTCCTGAACCTCCACCAGGCGATGGGAAAGTCTCCGCAGTTCTTCTTCGGCACGGCGACGTTCGACAATCTGCTCCGTCAGCAAGTCGTTCGCCGCCGAAAGCTCCGCTGTTCGCTCCTTCACGCGTTGCTCAAGTTCATCGTGGGCGCGACGCAGGGCTTCTTCGCCGCGCTTGCGTTCAACCGCATAGCGCATTGAACGCACTAACAACTGACGATTGATTGAGCCTTTGAAAAGATAATCTTGCGCGCCAAGTTGAATGGCGCGCAATGCCAGCGCCTCATCACCTGTCGCAGTCAGCGGGATAATGGCCACTCCAGGCGAATGTTCATGCGTACGCTGAAATGTCTCCAGCCCTTCACTGTCCGGGAGACCAAAATCCAATAAAACCAGATCTATGCCTCCGCCGGCTAGCCGATCCAGTCCAGCTTGCAAATGGGAAAGCCATTCCAATTTGAAGGTCCTGGATTCTTCGCCAACCAGGCCTTTGACAATCTCCGCCGATGCAAAGTCATCTTCGATTAACAGCACATGAATCGTTTCGCATTCAACCATAATTACTATTTGCTGGTAATAATGCAGCCAGGCTGGTCAAAAACAAAACAGCCAGCCCTAATTTATTAGGTGCTGGCCGTTTGGGAATTGTGGTATCGGAAAGTCGTTGGCAGTTAAGAGCTATGCCTTGGGCTTTGCTTCATCTTCTTTCTTCGCTTCCGCCTCTTTCTTCTGTTGCAATGCCACAGCTTCATCGGAAATCTTCTTTGCCAGATCACCAAGTTCTTTGCGCTTTGCCTCTTCCTTTGTCAGCATCTGTTGCTGACGGTAGAGCAGTCCCTTATAGAACATTGCTTCCACGTATTCCGGATCAACCGCCAATGCCTTCTCGATGTATTCTAGCCCCTTTGTCGCACAAGCCTCCGCTTTCTGCTTATCCGCAACGGCGGCAGGATAGTCCATATTACGGTAGTGGAACGGGTCCTGAGCTCCTTTTTCCTGGTAACGAGTGGTCTGATCGTAGGAACAAGTCCAGTAATTAACTGCTACCGTGTAGTAGGTTGTTGCCTGTATATCTTTGGTGGCACACTCGCCTTCACCACGTTTCAATATCCACTCACGCCACTCATCTTTTTTATCAAGGTCGTCATAAATGGTGGCAATATAACTAATCGCATTGTCCCGATTCCGGCACTGATTACCCACCAGGTCCAATGCTTTTTTGTAGGTTTCAAGAGCTTCGTTGGCGACCTTGGTTCTCTCATCACCAGACAGGTTTTTGTAGTCCTTAACCAGAGTCGCGCCGAGGAATAACTGGCCCACTGCATTCTTATCATCCCAACTCAACGCATCTCTGAAGAACTGCTGTGCTTCTTTCATGCGGCCTTGGTTATACAGAATAGCGCCTTGATTCAGTTTATCCTTGGCGATGATTTTGCTAGCGTATTCGCAACCGGAACTGACTAAAGCCACTCCCATGATCGCGGTGATTCCGAGCGCGGTAATAAAACGACGGAAAACTCTCATAACGTTTAGGAATTCTCCCTGCAAAAAATTGATTTAATCATCTGGCAATTGATACCGCGCTCCGATTGCGGTTTCCGCCAGCACGCCAGAACAATTTAGATTATTGCTCTGCTATTCAGCCATGCCCCTGATCAATTCTGATCCAAACCTTCTATTTGAAGGCCGATAGGTGACCCGCCAGATTGTTTGACGACGTCAATGACTTTCACCACTTCACCATAGGCAATCGTTCTCGGGCCCTTGATGAAGACAGCTTTGCGGTCAGACGGACGTCCATTGAGAGCGCTGAAGAGTCGCTCGCCCAAAGCATTGAGGTCCTTCAACTCTTCCGTGTTGAGTTTGTAACCTCCACTCGTCTTAGAGAGCGTCACCAGCAAACTTAGTGGATCAGGCGGAGCATCTTTCATGTTTTCCGGCGGCTTCTCCGGAATCTTCGCTTCAAAGCGATGGGGCTTCTGTGGACTGATAACCATGAAGATAATCAGCAACACGAGTAACACATCAATTAGCGGTGTTACGTTAATATTTGGAGTAGCGTCATTGCCCGCACTCATTGACATGGCATTTTCTCCTTAATTCGATACTTGCACACTAATGAGTCTTATTGCTCATTCGCCTTCTTCTTGTCAGACACAAGACCGAGTTGCTCAAATCCAGCATCCCGAATCATGTTGACGACATCAACAACGTCTCCGTATTGAACGTTCACGCCGCCCTTAATGTAGACAACCTGCGGATCGCTTGGCTTCAAGGCCTTCATCCTGACCTGGATTTTTTCAACCAGAAGCTCTTTTCTGACTGGATCCCTGCCCAGGTAATAGACGCCATCGCTGGGAATTGAAACAACGACCGCACTGTCTTTGGTGATGTTAGCATCCTCATCAGGATTCTTTCCCCTGGGCAAAATCACCGTGACACCTGATTGAAGTAGCGGAGTGACCACCATAAAGATGATCAGCAACACCAACATAATGTCCACCATCGGGGTAACATTGATGTCAGCTTGTACAGAGCCACCTCCGCCTCCTGTGCTCATGCTCATAGCATATTCCTCCTCGAATGAAAAAAAGTGATGCCCAACAGCCTCTTACCAGTAAAGTGTATTTTTTGTCTCAGATTCAGGAAATCTAGCTTGTCCCTGAATCTGAGACAAATTTTTCAGCAACTAACAAGAGGGCTTTGATTCGACTGGGCTTTTACTTTTTACCACGCTGCTTCAGGAAGTAATCAATCAACTCAGCCGAGGAGTTGTCCATTTCAACCACGAAGTTATCCACTTTGCTGGTGTAATAATTGAAGAGCCACACAGCAGGCACGGCCACAAGCAAACCGAATGCGGTTGTGAAGAGTGCCTCGGCAATTCCCCCTGCTACTGCAGAAATACCGGCGGACTCAGCATTACGCATCCCTTGAAATGCGTTGATAATGCCAAACACTGTCCCGAACAAACCCACGAAAGGAGCAGTCGAACCAATCGTTGCTAGTCCTGACAGACCGCGTTTGAACTCTGCCACTTTGATTGCCGTGGCACGTTGCAGCGCACGCTTTGACGAATCAACGATCTCTCCGGAAATGTCATTCGACAATTGATGGGCGCGGAATTCCTGCAACCCAGCGTTGACGACCATTGCCAAATGGCTCTTCTTATATTTGTCCGAAAGGCTGATCGCTTCGTCAATCTTCTGATTCTTGAGCGACTGGGCAACTTTTGTTGCAAATTCGCGCGACTGATTCTTCGCCGCACTATAGGTCAGATACCGCTCGACCATAATTGCGATTGACCAAATTGACATAATCAACAAAATTAGAACCACAACCAAGGCAACTTTGCCCATGTTGCGGATCATACCCATTAACGAGAAGTCAAAAGCTTGCGCATCCCCGCCTTCTGCCAAAGCAAAAGCAAAGGGAACTACTGCCAACCAAATTTGGCTTAGCAAAATCATGATGTCGAAATCCTCCAATTAGTGGTTGCTGAATTTGAGACTGATCTACCGCCATCCGCTGACCATCAGAGTAATGACCAGAGTGAATGCCTAATGACGGCTGGAATACAACGAATATCTGCTAACATCTGCCTAGACACCGCTCAGGGAAGTAATGTTCCGACAGAATTTCCTGCCAATTCCCGAGCGGGATCAATCGGCTAAAACGCTATTGTAGAGTGAAGTTGAAGGTCAAAACGCCTTGCACTTTAACAGGTACGCCGGACAGTTCGGTAGGCTTAAAAACCCACTGCCTCGCTGATTGTAGCGCCGCATCCCGCAGCAATGGGTGCCCGCTGATGACCTGAGCGTCAATCACACGTCCCTCTTCGGAAATCGTAACCTGCACCTGAACCGCCCCAGAAGCACGGGCAGCTTTTGCAATAGGTGGATATGCCGGTTGTGGCTTCCTGATTGCGTTACCCTGCAAGACACCACCCGACACACTAATTTTCTTTGGTGGCGGAGTAGCTTCCGGCGTTGGCTTTGGTGGTGGCGGCGGCGGCGGCGGCGGCGGCGCATCATCCCCCTTTGATCCGGCAACTCCCCCTGGAACACCCCCAGTTACTCCTCCCGGAACACCACCTGGTACCCCTTGAGAAACCGCCGCAACTACAGGCTTGGACACCACGGTAGTCGGATCCGGAATCTTCTCGGGCGGCTTTGTTGGCGGCGTAAAAGTCGTAATTTCGGGAATATTCTTGACTACCACCGTTTGTGCTGGCGGCGGCGGCGCGGCAGCAGGCGGGGGCGGTGGTGCGAGCATGGTCGTAACATCCAGCGCATCCACCAGATTTGGATTCATGTATACAATCGTCCCAACCGCAATCCCGATCAGAGCGATCACGTAAATCACCGAAGTGATAAACATGAACATTCCCGTGCGGGTATTTTCCTTGCCGTGCTTGGACGACTCAACTAAGGTATCGAACATGGCGTATCGCCCTCCCTTAACGTCAGTGCCGATGGGCCTAGCAACCAGGACATTCCCCCTGATCACAACAACAACCATCAAAGTCTTTCCATTTGCGCCAGCTTCAGTACAGCCAAGCGCAATAAAAGAAAGAATCATTGAGTTGATTCAATGAAGAACCAAAGAGAAGTGAATTCTATTTTTGCTTATTGATTTAGAAGAACTGCTTTCGAACCGACCTGCTTACCCTGACAATCCGCGATTAAAGACTTGAACACATTACAGCATCAAGCTTCAGCGAGATTAGCAAGGACAGCTTTGGGAATCCACTGCGCCTTGCCTCTTGTTGCTCGCCTAGCGAACTGCAAGCTACTCACGATGCTTACTTTTACAATTATAAACCTGAGTACAATGATTTTTCTTTGACGGGTCAGCAACGCTTTTGAGTCTACTATCAGCCTACTCTTTCGTCAAGACGTTTTGCCCGTTTTTGTTTTACCAAATTGCCGCCTTTGAAGCTGTTATCAATGCTGACGATAACAGCGGATCAACTGCATAGTGAGTGGTGAATTCCAACCTCATGGCAGCAATTGATCCGCGGCAATAGCATCCTATCTAAGCTTCTTTCGTGGCTTACGTGCAGCGGTGGAGATACCAGCGGCGGCAAGCATCTGCGGTGTCACCCCGGATGCTCCAGCAGATGTCCCATCCCCGGCCGTCGTTACGCTGTTGCCGCCAACAGGCCCACCGACTTTCACGTTACGAGCGTTTGCCCGCCAATTTTCCCAAAAGAGCATAAACGGGCTGGCAATATAGATTGAAGAGTAAGTGCCAATCAGAATTCCAATGAACAGACACCAGGAGAAGCTTCTCAATACTGGGCCGCCAAACACCAGCATTGCGCATACTGTCAGGAAGGTCAGGCCCGAAGTAATAATTGTACGTGACAGGGTCTGGTTGATGGCGACATTAGCCAGCTTATCCAGTCCTTCACGCCGCTTGGTCTTCATCATTTCACGAATACGGTCGAAAATCACGATCGTGTCGTTCATCGAATAACCGACCAGTGTCAACAACGCGGCAACCACCGTTAAGTTAATCTCCCACTGCATAATCGAGAAAATACCCAGCGTTACCAGCACGTCATGAAAAACAGCAATTACAGATCCGATGCCAAACCCCCAGGACTTAAACCGGAAGGCTACAAAAATCAACATGGCGATGCACGATACAACTGTCACAATGATGGCGCTGTTACGAAGGTCGGCGCCAACCTGGGGACTGACAGCTTCAGCACTTTTGACAGATGCTGCGCCCGTAAAGAACTGCTGTCCCAGGGTCTCACCAATTTGTGGAGGAATGCCGCTGAGGTTCTTGACCTCATTAACATCTCCAATTAAACCGCCACGTGATTTTTCGCGATAGTCCACAATTGCTCTGGCAGCTTCTTCAGCGCTTTGCGGATCCAATTTAGCTTTTTCAATTAACTGCGATTTCAGATTATCGCTGCCGATGGTGTTGAGATTGGTTTTCCCCTGTGTTGAAGGATCATTAAACGCGGCCAGCGCATCCAGAATCTTGACCTTGCCGATGTCAGCATCACTCAAAGCTTTCGCTCCAGTTTGCGTTTGACTCGGTTGCTGTTGAACCTGTACCAGATTTGGCAGGCGGACAATGACCTCATTCTTGGGCGCCTGGCCGATTTCGTCGCCGACGCGCTGGAGAGTGACCTTGGTGGTCTCAATGCCCTGCTTGCCTAACTCGTTGCGAAACTTGTCAAGGTCCGGCACATCTCTGAACTTTACCGTGGCCAATGTTCCTCCGGCAAAATCCACCCCCATGTTGAATGGATGCGTGTAGTCCTTGCCGTCAAAAGCCCGGTATAGAATTGAGCCTAATCCCAGAAGAATGAGGGCCCACGATAGACCGATGAACAGCCATTTCTTGTTCAGAAAGTCGTAATTTGCGTGTTTAAAAATCTGGATCATAACTTTGGTGCTCTTTTAGATGCTAATCGTTTCAGCCTTGCGTCCGCCGCGATTGATCACCCACATAAACATTGAACGCGAGACATAAACAGCGGTGAAGAGGTTTGCCAGCAAACCGATGGTCAATGTCACAGCAAAACCCCTGATTGAGCCTGTGCCGAAAATGTACAGGAATGCCGCCGAAACGATGGTCGTAACGTGCGTATCAATGATCGTAACAAGCGCTTTGTTAAATCCGGTATCTACCGCTGACGAAACAATCTTGCCAGCCTCCAACTCTTCGCGTATGCGCTCGAAAATCAACACGTTGGAGTCAACCGCCATGCCGATCAGCAGGATAACTCCAGCGATGCCGGGCAGTGTCAAGGTTGCGCCAAACATCGCCAACCCCGCCAGCAGGATGACCAGGTTCAAAATCAGTGCGACAACTGCATTCACACCAGACATTTTGTAATAGATCAGCATGAACACAATCACTAATCCCAATCCGACGATTGAGGCGACGATTCCCTGACGGATTGAGTCGGCTCCAAGTGAAGGGCCAACAGTTCGCTCTTCAATGTAGACCACTCTGGCCGGCAACGCTCCCGAACGCAGAACCAAACCAAGGTCCTCAGCCTGCTGCTGAGTGAAATTGCCTTCGATCTGGCCGCTGTCGGTGATCTTGTTCCGAACCACCGCAACGCTGCGAATTTCGCCACTGAGAACAACGGCCAGGTAATTGTTGATGTTGTTTTCAGTCCAGGTGCCAAATTTCTCCGACCCTCCTGGCTTGAGCGAGAAAGCAACGTAATAACCAAATCCCTGTTGATTTGGGACGCCGCGTGCCTCACGCAGATCACCACCATCTATTACCGCCGCCTTGTCCACAATATAAAACCCTGTTTGAGTCGTACCATCCGCGTTCTTTTCCTTATAGGGCAAAACTTCCTTGCTGGAAGCATCCGCGCCCAAGGCGGCTGTCGCCTGTTCGACGGTGTCGAACTTCTGACCGTTTGCGGCCCGAATCTCCAGACGGGCGTCCGTTTTCAGCAGATCCTTGACTCGTTCTGGGTTGTCAACACCCGGCATTTGCAGCAAGATTCGATGATCTTCTTCGCGGCCAGTCAATTGCACGGTTGGCTCAGCCACACCGAACTGGTCAATGCGCTGTTCAATAATGGCTTTGGCCTGCTCAGTGGCCTCTTTTCGCAATTGGTCAGCGTAGCGTGTGGAGAGCTTGAAGGTAATGGAAGAAGGACTGCTGCTAGTTGACGTATCCCAACCATCCGAGGGAATGAAGGTATAAAATTTCTCCTTGATCTTTTCGTGGTCAGCGGTATTCGGATTTTCCACCACGATCAGACCCGGTGCCGTATATTTGACATCCGTAAACTGAATGCCTGCCTTTTTCAGCTCTTCCTTCCCTTTTTCGACATTGTTTACGGTAAGCCTTTCAATTGCTTCATCCACCTGCACCTGCATCACCAGATGCGTCCCGCCGCGCAAATCAAGGCCGAGTTTGATGTTTTCGGCAAGATTCTGCTTAAGCTTGGAGGGCTTGAAGAAGTCACCGGCAGTGCGAACTGCGCCTTTCGGCTTGTGCCAGGGACCTAAGAGGATAAATATACAAGCCAGGGTTAGGGCTGCAATGACGATGAAACGCGTACGAATATTTTTGTTCATAATGCTCTCAAGCACCGTTGAGTCGAACTATTTTGAAGCAACGGCCTACCTTGCAGATTCAATCTTCTGGCGTGTGTCGAAACCAGAACGCCAAGACCAAAACGATCAACTTTTCTGCTCTGGGACTTCCTGAAGGCCGGAGATTGCGGTGCGCGCGACTTCGACGCGAACAACCGGATTTTCCGTGATCTTCAGTTGCACCGTGCGCTTGTCCTCGCGGACACTGACAATGGTTCCGTACAGTCCGCCACTGGTCACCACTTTGTCACCAGGCTTCAGGTTGTTGAGCATCTCATCAACCGCGCGCTGGCGTTTACGCTGGGGCACGATGATCAAAAAATAGAAAAGCACGAAGACCAGCACCATCGGAATCAACATTCCGAGCGGACTGCCTCCTTGCAAAAAGACCAGAAAAAGGGCGATTTGTTGTGACATTACTAGGGCGGGTCAACCTTTATTTAGCAAGATTTTGTCTCGCGATGATGTTCAATACACTGGAAGCCAAGCGAGACACGGCGCATTCATTCTTCGTTTGTACTGCTCCGAAACTTGTTCAGGAAGCGGGTGCGAAAGGAAGCGAACTCACCGAGCGCGATACTTTGCCTTATCAACCTCATGCTGTCAAGGTAGAAGGCCAGATTGTGATAGGAGCATAAGGTCGCCGCCAGCATCTCGCCGCAGTTGTACAAATGCCGGATGTATGCCCGTGAATACCGGCGACAAACCATACATTCGCAATCTTCATCGAGAGGGCGCGCATCTCGTGAAAATTTGGCGTTGCGAATGTTCAGCTTGCCCAGCGAAGTGAAGACCTGGCCATTGCGGGCATTGCGGGTAGGCATCACACAATCGAACATGTCCACGCCGCGCGCGACGCATTCGATCAAATCCTCTGGCGTGCCAACGCCCATCAAATAACGCGGCTTGTCGGCGGGAAGCCGTGGCGCGATGAATTCCGCGATGTCATACATCTGCGACTTCTCTTCTCCGACGCTCAACCCGCCGATGGCATAGCCTTCAAAGCCGATTTCGAGCAACTGGTCCAAACTCTGCCGCCGCAATTCCGGGTAAACGCTTCCCTGGTTAATGCCAAACAGGGACGAACCAGCGCCGGTTGATTGCGGCGTGTTCTTCAGCCGGTCAAACTCAATCCGCGAGCGCCGCGCCCAGCGCGAAGTCATTTCCAGAGAATCCCTTGCCTGCTTTTCGGTCGCCGGATGCGGCGTGCATTCGTCGAAACACATGACAATGTCCGATCCAAGCGCGTGCTGAATCTGCATCGAAACTTCCGGCGAAAGAAATTGCGTCGAGCCATCCAGATGCGAGCGAAATTCGACGCCTTCTTCCCGAATCTTCCGCAAGTCGCCAAGGCTGAAAACCTGGAACCCGCCGCTGTCGGTCAGAATTGACCGGGGCCAGGAAATAAATTTGTGCAATCCGCCAAGTTGCAGGATGGTTTCGTGGCCGGGACGCAGAAAAAGATGGTAGGTGTTGCCGAGGATGATTCGCGCATCAAGCGTTTCCAGCATCTCCTGCGTCAGCGCTTTGACCGTCCCGGCGGTGCCGACCGGCATAAATACCGGCGTTTCAATTTCGCTGTGAGCTGTGACGATACGGCCAGTTCTTGCCTGCGTCAGCGAATCTTGATGTTCGACTTTGAAAGTCAGGTGATCAACGGTCTCAGAACTCATTTCGATTTTCTCTGACCGCCTTTCTGCTTGATTCGAATCGGGGTGGCAAAGAAATCGAACGACTCGCGCAGCCGATTAATCAAATATCGCTCGTAGGAAAAATGCAGCGGCTTCGCGCTGTTGGTAAACAGCACGAAAGTCGGCGGGCGGATGCCGGCCTGGGTGATGTATTTGACTTTCAGCGGGCGTTTGGCCGAACTGACGCCTTTGGGTTGTTCCAGGTATTCGTCATAAAACTGGTTCAACTGGCCGGTTGGAATTCTGAAGTTGCGCGCGGCATTTGCCTTTGCAACCAACTCCGGCAATTTCAGCAGCCGCTGTCCGGTCAATGCGGAGATGGTAATGATCGGAGCGTAATCCAGAAACTTCATCGCCTCGCGAATCTTCTCTTCCTGCCGGTAGACAGTGTTGGTGTCTTTTTCGATGGCGTCCCATTTGTTGACCAGGACGATCAGCGAACGTCCGGATTCGTGCGCGTAACCGGCGATGTGGGCGTCAATGGCCGTTACGCCTTCAATCGCGTCAATCACCATCAGCACGACATCGGCGCGTTCGATATGCTTGCGAGCCATCACCACCGACATCTTTTCGGCCATCTCGTAGGTTTTGCCCTTGCGTCGGATGCCCGCGGTGTCTATCAGGCGGAGTTTGATCGCATTTCCGGCTTCATCTTTGGTTTCAAAGACGCTGTCCACGGCGTCGCGGGTCGTGCCGGGAATAGGCGAAACGATGACTCGATCCTGCCCCAAAAGTTTGTTGATCAGGGATGATTTGCCGACATTTGGACGGCCAATGATGGCAACATTGATCTCGTCGCGCTTTTCAACGCGGGCTTCCACGGTCGGCAGCAGCTCAATGATGGCATCGAGCAGATCGCCCAGCCCCGCGCCGTGCTCCGCCGAAACCGGAAAGACTTCGTCGTAACCGAATTTGTGAAACTCCATCGCCTGTTCGCCGACCTGCGTCGAATCCGACTTGTTGGCGACAATAAAAACGGGCTTGTGCAGCGTCCGCATCATCTTCGCCAGTTCTTCATCGAGCGAGGTGACGCCGTCGCGCACGTCCACAACGAACAGCAACAGGCTGGCTTCTTCAATCGCCGCCTGCGCCTGTTTGAAGATGTTGGCAGGGATAATCGCTTCATCGTCCGGGACAATGCCGCCGGTGTCCACCACGCGGAAGGCGCGGTTCTGCCATTCGGCCTGGCCGTAGATTCGGTCGCGGGTGATGCCGGGGAGGTCGCCGACAATCGAACGCCGAGAACCGATCAGCCGGTTGAAAAGCGTTGATTTCCCCACATTCGGGCGGCCAATGATGGCAACGATGGGAACTGCGGGCTGATTTTCAGCCTCCACCTCGCTGCCGGAAACTTCTGGTGCTATTTGATCCATAATCGAATTGTCTTGCTGTGATACAAACTGTGAAACCGGAGGCCGGGTTTCAAAGTCTTGTAGCATAGAGTAAAGCTCGGTAAGCTGACAACTCGTTCTCACAAATGATTCAACGTTAATCCGGATACTCAAGGAGGAGTCGAATGAAGAAACTATCACTGGCCCTGATGCTGGTTTTGACGATGACGGCATCGGCCTTCGCTCAAGCCGCAGACGCGAAAGCCAAGGCAGAAGAAATTCTCAAGCAAGCGCGCGCCGCCATCGGCAGCGAATCAAAATTCAAAAGTCTTCAGGCACTGTCCGCCGAAGGAACCGTAAAACAGAACATCGGCGACAGGCAGATGGAAAGCACACTCGAAATCGAATTGATGACGCCTGACAAAATCAAGCTTTCGCAAGTTCAGCAGTTCGGCACAAACACCAGGGCATTCAATGGAACCAGTTTCTGGACTGAATTTGTTCCAGCGGTCGGAATGGGTGGTCCTGGAGGCGGCGGATTTCAGATGCGCGGCGCGGGCGGTCCTGGTGGACCTGGCGGCCCCGGCGGCGGCAATGCGTCCATGACTGCCATCATGAATTACATGCAGACGCAGCAACGTTATGAAATGATTCGTCTGTTGCAGTCTTGGTTTCTGGCTCCTCCCACCTCGACGCAGATGCAATATGCTTATGTGGGAGAAGGCCCTGGACCGAATGGCACCAAGCTCGATGTTATTGATAGCAAGTCTGTGGATGGAGTGGCCACCCGGCTTTATTTCGACCAGGAAAGTCATCGTCTGGTTGGCATCAGCTACAAAGCCAAAAATATGCGCCAGGCGTTTGGGGGCCGTCAGGGACGTGGTCCAGGCGCTCCCGGTGGTCCGGGCGGACAACCTCAAGCGGGACAACCCGGAGGTAACCGTCCTCCACAACAGGGTCAAACCACTCCTCCTGCGGGCGCGCCTGCCGGACAAGCTGGAGCCCCAGGTCAGCCCGGTCAGGGCCAACAACGCCCACAAATGACTCCGGAAGAGCGTGAGCGGATGGCAAAAGAAAGAGCCGAGGCATTCGAGAAATCTCCCGATGTGGATTACCGTTGGGCTTTCGACGATTTCAAAAGTGTCGGAGGTTTGAATATCCCGCATCGTCTGACCAAGATCGAAGCCGGCACTCCGACCGAGGAATGGGAAATCACCAAATTCAAGGTCAATCCCAAACTGACCGCCGACAAGTTCGAGAAAAAAGAGAAAGCGGCGAACTAAAGCCAATTGCAACACGAAACACGAAGGCGCAACGAAAAATCATTTGCTGATTTTCGTTGCGCCTTTCGCGTTGGGACAATGACCAGCTAATAAGAAAGATCGGCAATCATCTGCGGCGGTTCAGCCAAAACCGGCACAGGGAGTTTGAGTTCTCCCAGAATCAAAGCGCTTCGCGGGGCAACCGTTGCTCTGCTCTCGGCAACCAGCAGCGATTTGGGCCGCAAGGGAAACGTGCTGACTTCTTTTTTATTGCCAAAGACCCGCCAACGCCCTTCCGGAATCGTCACCTCGGAAGCTTTTGGATTTGGATTGAGAATCACCAGCGCACGCGCCCATTCATCCCTGCCTGTCACATCCTCAATCAAGTACGCCACGCAGCCTGATGGTGCGACCCAGGCCGAGTCATCATCCAGAAACCTGATGGCGCGCCGCACCTGCTCCGCGGTTTCCAAACGGAACAGCGGATGCGCGCGGCGCAGCGCAATCAGTCCCTGATAATATTCGTAAATATCCTGGTGCGCGGCCTTTTCCCGCCAGCGGATCATATTCACGGCGTCAGGTTTGTCGTAGCTGTTATGGTCGCCGCCCTTCGTGCGCAGAAATTCCTGTCCGGTCTGAATGAACGGAATCCCCTGCGAAGTGAAAAGGATGGCGGCGGCGAGTTTATCCATCGCGCGGCGGTCGGATTCGGTAATTCGGGCGTCGTCAATGGTGCTGATCACCAGCCGGTCCCAGAGCGTGTGATTGTCGTGACATTCGACGTAATTGATCGTCTCCAGCGGCGAATCGGTAAAATCATCAATCGCGCCGCGAATCCCCTGCTTCAGAGAATGCTTTTGCGCGCCCGATTGCGCGAAGCCTGTTTCGCGCACCTTGAACACGTTCCCTTTGATTGCATCTCGAAAATGGTCGTTGAATACTGCCCAGTTCTGGCCGCGCTGCGCGCCTTTGTGCGTGATTTCAATCGGCGTCGAACCGCCTGCCCACGGTTCGCCGTAAATCAACAGATTCGGATCAATCGCATGCAATTCCTGCGTCAGTTGCCGGATGGTCTCGCGATCCACCAGCCCCAGCAGATCGAACCGGAAACCGTCCACTTTGTATTCCGTCACCCAGTGCTTCAAACAATCCAGCAGATAGCGTCGAACCATCGGCGCTTCAGAGCGGAATTCGTTGCCGGTGCCGGAGCCGTTCCAGTAATCGCCATCGGGTTTCAAACGATAGTAATAGCCGGGAACCAGCCCCTCGAAGCTGTACACCTTGCCGCTGTGAATGGACTCGTAGGTGTGGTTAAACACGACATCCAGCGTGACGCGAATGCCTCGCAGGTGCAGTTCACTCACCATCTGTTTGACTTCGCTGACCCGGCGGCAGGTGAATCGTTCGGTCGCATACCAGCCTTCCGGCGAAAAGTGATGCACCGCATCGTATCCCCAGCCATACTGGTCTTCCGCCTTGTCGTTATGGAACTCGCCAATCGGCAGCAGTTGAACGACGTTGACGCCCAGTTCGACCAGATGATCCAGTCCTGTCGTCACCTCCAGCCGCCCGGTCAGATGCGTGCCGGGTTCGATGACACCCAGATACTTCCCTCGGCGCTGAATGCCCGAATCCGGGTCAATCGTGAAGTCACGAATGTGCATTTCGTAGATGATCGCCTCCGAAGGCGGAAACAGCGGACGATCCGCCACCGGCGTTTCATCATGAACGACGATGCTTCGCCCGTCGTGATTGGTAACGGCTTTGGCATATGGGTCAAGCAGTTCCCGGTTCGGATCAAAGCGAGGGTCGCTGCCACCGGCAGAGTAGGTGTAATACCGCCCCAACAAATCATCCAGAATCACTTTTTCCCAACAGCCGTCGTCGAGCTTTCGCATCGAAAAGATTTTCGCCCGGCCGCCGACCGGCGCTTCGTATAGATGCAGCATGACGCTGCTGGCCGTCGGGGCCCAGACGCGAAACGTGGTTTTCTCCGGCGCGTAAAGCGCGCCAAGCGGTTGCGCTGAAAAAATACCGTCAGCCGGGTGTGTCAGGGGCGGGGTTGATTGATAACGAATGGGCGCTAAACGCGCGCTGGAATCTGTATGCATGTTGTTTCGTGGTTTTGTCAGGAAGATAAATCCTGACGAAAGCCTATTCGGAATCGGCACTGCTTTCAAGAGGTGAACGGACGGCTTTCACTTGTTCAGACTTTTTGCCTGCCTTGTGAATCTAATGCGGCATTGAAAAGTCTGACATGAGAAAAAAAGGAGATTCGACCTGTGAAAAAGATGCTGTTTTCGATTGCTGCCCTGCTGGCACTCGCCGCTTTCGGATTCCGAAACCACGAAGCAGAAATTCTGCGTGGACCCGTCGCCGAATTGTTCAACCAAACCTTCACCGTTGACGGCATCGAGCGCATGGCGTTGGTTGCGCCGAACTCTGTCCCCGCCCCGAAAGAAGGCTCTCCTCTGGTCTTGGTATTTCACGGGCACGGCGGGACAGCGCGCTTTGCCGCGAACCGTTTCAACATTCACGTCCACTGGCCGGAAGCTGTCGTGGTTTATCCGCAGGGACTGCCCACAGTCAGCAACCGCGACCTGCAAGGCCAGCGCTCCGGCTGGCAGATTCTTCCCGGCCAACAGAGCGACCGCGATTTGAAACTTTTCGACGCCGTGCTCGATTGGGCGAAGAAAAAATACAAGATAGACGGCAGCCGGATATACGCTGGCGGCCATTCCAATGGCGGATTTTTCAGCTATGTCTTGTGGGTTTCGCGGGGCGACAAAATCGCAGCCTTCGCGCCATCGGCCGCTGTCTTTGGCAACAAAGCCGCCAACGCCAACCCCAAACCGGCGTTGCTGATCGCCGGTCAGGGCGACAACATCGTGCCTTCAGAACGGCAGGAGAAAAACGTCGAAGCCGTCCTGAAGCTCAACCAATGTGAGACAACCGGGAAAGAAATTGGCAAAGGCATCACGCTTTACAAATCAAAAGCGAACGCCGACACCGCAGTCTACCTTCATAACGGCGGCCACAAGATGCCGGACAATACCGGCGAAGTGATGGCGAAGTTCTTCAAGGAATACCGCCTACGATAAATTCCCGACGTCATTTGATCATCACTTTGACCGTATTCGCTGCCTTGCCGTCCAGAGTCAACATCACATCCACTTCTCCTCGTCCAGCCAGTCCGCGCGGAAGCCGCAGGTTGCATTGGTCGAGTCCGGCGAAGCCGGAAACCGGTCCGACATAAGTAACTTCCGCCGGCAATCCGCCAACCCTTGCCGAAGCCGCCGCGTGTGACTGACGCAGCCCTGTCCCAAACAACGTCAAAAAGACCTGCTCGCCTTCCGGCCCCGGATCAATCGGCGTGGCGACCACGCGGTTCACTGTGGAATCGAAACGAGAAACCGGCTCGAACTGCTGTGCGCCGTCTGCACGCTGGCGCAGCGCGATGGCGGAAGCGATTCCCTGCCCGCCGGCGTTGGCGGCAAACAGCGCTGGCGCTGGCGAAGCGATTCGCGCCGCGCCGACAGAGACGCTGCCATCGGCGCTGGTAATCGTCACCGTGGCCAGTCCCTCCGCCAGACCCGTCGGAATCAGATAATTGACCTGTGTGGGCGAAACGAAAAAAAGCGGGGCCGGCCGTTCAACGCCTTCGCTGTCCCTGACCGTCACGCGGGTTCCAGCCAGATCGAAGGGGAGCGGCAGCGTCTCCGCCGTTTCAGTCATGGACGCCAACCCTACACCGAAAGCCGTGGCAATGGACTCAACCGCCAATTCCGCCTGGAGGAAGCTGGCTGCGGAGACGATTGACGCCATGCTCACAGTGACGCTTTCGGTGCGCACGGCGTATTCCGCTGCCACCTGTTCGGCATTCACATTCACCACTTCGCGCGCGAGCGGCTGGTCGGCAAAACTGATCACGTTTGCCGCTCGGCGTCCGGCAATGGGCGCGAACCGCAGCAGCGCGACCTGACGCGTCCCCACGGCAAGGGCTTCTCCGGCAGGCATCGCCAACGCAACGCCGATGCGCCCGTAGGCACTCTCAACGGCGTTGATGTGGAGTGCCGCGCCGCCGGCATCCCGGCCTGTACGCGCCGAAACGAAACGCCATTGCGCCGGATCGAACTGAAGGCTGAACGCCAGCGCGTTTTCGCCGCCCTGCGCATCCAGTTCAATCGCCAGCAGTCCCGCCGAAGCGAGCAGTTCCTGCGCGGCGCGAACCTGGGTAGCGCCGCGCTGCGCCATGCCTGTTGTACGCAACTCCTGACGGCCGCTCCCAAATGCCTGGCTGACTGACTCGGCCGGTCCTCCAGTCAACACAACCGGATCCAGACCTGCGGCGTAACGCCCGGCCTGCACCCAATCGTTGATCGTCAGCCTGCCGTCGCCCAGACTGCCGCGCGGAGCGCAATCGGCGCGCTGAAATTCGCTGCCGGGCGCGGGGGTATCCAGACCGGAGGCGAAGCGTCCCGCCAATACCCAATCGCTGGTCGTGACTGTGCCGTCGCCAGTCCCGTTCGGACGCGGCGCGACATCGGCTTCGTATTCGGGGAGGGCGATTCTGAAACTCAGGGGATTGGATTCGCCGCCGCCGGGCGCGGGGTTAAAGACTGTGATGTTCGCCGTGCCTGCGGCGGCAATGTCACTGGCCGTAATTTCCGCCGTCAATTGCGCACTACTGACGTAAGTGGTCGCGCGGTTGCTGTTATTCCACCGCACGACAGAGCCGTTGACGAAGTTCGCGCCGTTCACAGTCAATGCGAATCCCGCTCCTCCCACCACCGCGAGAACTGGATTCGACCCAGTCAAAGCAGGCAAGGGGTTATTGACCGTGAAGCTGAGCGCGCCGGAAACGCCGCCACCAGGCGCGGGCGTGAACACGGAAACGCTGGCAATCGTGGCCAGCGCCAAATCGCTGGCCGGAATTTGCGCGGTTAATTCTGTCGCGCTGACAAAGGTCGTCGGACGATCCGCGCCATTCCAGCGCACCATCGAACCGTTGATGAAGTTGCTTCCCGCAACCGTCAGAGTCAGGGATCCGCTGCCCGCTGTCACGGCGTCTGGATTCAACCCGCCGAGTATTGGCGCGGGATTGTTGATGCTCAGCGAATAAGCCTGGCTGCCGCTGCACGAACTCAGGCTGAGCGCGGTGATCGTGAAATTCGCCGTGCCCAGAGTCGTCGGCGTGCCCGTAATCGCTCCCGTCGCCGCATTCAACGACAACCCGGCAGGCAAGGCTCCGGCGGTGATGGTGAAGTTATAATTTCCCGCCGGCAAAGCGGAGACGGTTTGATTGTAAGCCGCGCCGATGATGCCGTTCGGCAGTGTGGCGGGCGTCAGGCTGACGGTTTCGCAACGCGGCGCAAAGTAGGCCATCCCGTTCAACCGCCCCGCCGCGCCCGCTGAATTGGCTGGCAGCGCTCCGGCCAGGGTCAGTTCGCCAGTGGTTGAATTGACGCTGAAGGTTTTGACATTGCGATTGCTGCCATCGGCGGCAAACAGGAAGGCTCCGGTTTGATTCAACGCCAGCACACCGGTTTCCACTCCACCCGAATTGAACGGCGAACCGGCAACTGCGCTGAGCGTTGTCGCGCTGCCGCTGCCGTTGACCCGGTAAACGCCGACATTGCTGTTTCGCTCGCCAACCAGATAAAAGCCGCCGGGATGCAACACGCCGTGATTGGCGCTGGCCAGGCCGGAAGTGAATGGATTGCCGGGAACACCGCTGGGAACACCGTCCAGCGTGGTGAAGGCGCGAACCTGCCCGGCATCGAAATTGGCCATCAACAATCGTCCCGACACGTCCGTGGCATATGCCAGCGGATTCGTCGCGCCGGAATTGAAAGGCGATCCGGCCAGCGCGGTCAACACGCCTGTCGTAGCATTGACGCTGAAACCGGCAACCAGATTGTTGAAGGCGTTTCCCCCGGCATAAAGATAATTTCCGTTCTGACTAAAGACTGAAGAAAACGCGGTCGCGCTGCCCAGATTAAACGGACTGCCGAGCGCCGGATTCGCCGTCGTTGGCGTGATCAGGAAGCTGGCCAGTTTGCGGGTCGCGCTGTTGCCGTCGCCGACAATCAGCGGTGAACCGCCGGGATGCACTGCCACAGTGTTCCAGGCTCCACTGCCCAGGCTGATCGGGCTGAACGGCAGAGCGGTCAGCGCGCCGGTGGCGGGATTGATCGCAAAGGCGCTGACCGTATCGGTGCTGTCGTTGATCGCATACAGCCGTTGATTCGCGCGGTCAATCGTCAGCCGTTCGCTGAACACACCGGATCCGCCATTGCCGCCGGTCGAAACCGGAAAGCCTGGAAGCAGCGACAAAGCGCCCGTCGTTTCATTCACCGCATAGCCGTAAATCTGATTCGGACAACCGTTGCAGTCATTCAAAACATACAAGGCGCGCGTCTGCGCGCCCAGCGCAACGGCGATATTGATCGTAAAGCTGCGCGTGCCCGTGCAGCCGTTGGCGTCTGTTGCGGTGACTGTGAAGTTAAATCCGCCAACGCCGGTTGGCGCACCGGAAAGAACGCCGCTCGCCGAAAGCGTCAAGCCATTCGGCAGCGCGCCCGCGGTCACGGCGAAGTTATAGGCAGCAGCCCCTCCGCTTCCCGTCAATGTCTGACTGTAAGCCACGCCGACCGCGCCATCCGGCAAGGTCGCCGGAGTTATTGTGATCGTTGGACAAGTCACCGTGAAACTGGTGGTTTGCACGTCAGGACAATCCGGTTTGCTGATGGTGATGGGGCCGCTGACCGCGCCTGCCGGAACTGTTGCCGTGATGCTGGCGGCGCTGTTTACAGTGAATTGTGCCATCACGCTGTTAGCGAATTTGACGCTGGTGACGCCGGTGAAATTCGTGCCGGCAATGGTCACCGCCGTTCCGATTGGCCCGCTTGCCGGATTCGGACTGCCCGCCGCTGGACAGGTGTTGACCAAATCAAACAGCACTTCCGCCGAAGCCTCGCCGGTTTTATTCAGAACTTCACGGCGCGCCTGCCCCTGCCCCTTGACCGTGATCATCGCCCACGAAGCGCGGAAACAGTAATCGCGAATCTGCGTGCTCCCCAGCGATTCCAGCGCCCGCAGCCCGTCTTCCGTCCACGGCTCGGGCCAGGAGCTGCAGGAACCATCCAGATTCAACCCGGCTTCGTCCGCGACAGCCAGCAGCAGCAAGGTTCCGTTTGGCTGCGAGTTCAGGAAGGCAATCATCGCCCGCATTGCCTCGCCAGTGTTCCGCGTGCCGTAGGTATCGAAGTTGCGGGATTCGATCACGTTGCCGGTTACCGGATTGATCGCGGCCACATTGAACCCGCGTCCGCCGCCAGCGCCGCCGGTCTTTTCATAAAAGTTCTTGTACGCGCCGCATTTGTAAAAGCGAGCGACTCCCAATTGAGAAGAAAATTCCTCGACGCCGCCTCCGCGCGAGGAAGCACGAAATGGAATGGTCGCCGACGCCTGATAACCCGGCGCGAACATCGTTGCCAGCAAGGCATAGATCGGGCGGGGTTGGCGTTCAATGTCCACAATCCCGAAATACTCTTCATTGGCGAAGGCATCGGGGTGATTGGACGGAGCGAATCCGTCTGCCTGCTGGGAACCAGCGGGGGACACTTTCCACCATTCGTCATTCCATTCAAACACGCACCCGCCGAGCGCGTTTTTGGTTGCATCCCGTGCCGCCAGATTGCCCAGCAATTCGTTCCACAGACAAAAATCCCAATGCGATTGCATCGCGCCATCCTGCAAACCCGGCGGCGGATGATTCTGGTTGAAAGAGCGAAATGCGTCGGTTCCAAACTCGCCGAGGAACATGGGTTTTGTGCTCAGGGCCGCCCACTGGGTAAACAGATTTCCGAAGCTGTTGCCGCGATAAATATTCAACGCCCAGAGGTCCACGCTGGTGCAGACGTTGTTGACGTAGTTTTGCGTATCCGCCAGACGCGCGCCGCTGCCGTTGATGTCCAGTTCGCCGTAGCTGGAGGCCACTGGATGATCCGTGTCCAGGGTTTTGATCAGCGCTGCCGCTGTTTGCGTGAGTTGCGCGGCCTCCACAACCGGCCTGGTTGGAGTGTAATACCGGTTGATATTCCATTCGTTGCCCAGCATCCACATCAGCACCGCCGGGTGCCGTTTGTAGAAATTGACGGCGGCTTGCGCCCGCGCGGTGTTGTTGGTGGCTTCATCCACGGTCATGGCAACCATGATTCCATTGCGGTAAAGCTCATCCAATACAGCCCAGCCCGTCGCATCCATCTCCGGATCCAGAAAAAGCCTGACGGTGTTGACGTTCATCGCCTTCAGCAGGGGAATGTCCTGCAGGTACCAGTTGCCGAACTCGGCGCGCCGGGCGGTCAGATTGTTGGCCGTGTTCTTGCCGGCAGGCGACCAGTTAACGCCGCGAATTTCATAGGGCTCGGCGGCGGCCAGCGTGCCATCGGCGTTGCGCCGGCGAACCAGCAGTTGGCGTCCGCTGGTGGTCACGACGCTGGGGCCAGGGCCGATGGTCAACAGCGGCGTCTGCACATCCGCGCAGCCTGTTTTGCTGATGGTGATGACGCCGGTCAGTGCGCCCGCGGGAATGGTCGTGGTCAGACTGCCGTCGCTGCCAACGGTGAATTGCCCGCTGACGTTGTTCGCAAACTTGACCGCCGTCACGCCGGTGAAGTTCGTGCCCGTGATGGTCACCATGCCGCCGACGCTTCCGCTCGTTGGGCTGATTCCAGCGACCGTCGGGCAGGCAGCAATAACGTTGAAACTGGCAGTGAGCACGTCAGGGCAGTTCGGCTTGCTGATGGTGATGGGACCGCTGACCGCGCCGTTCGGAATGGTTGCGGTAATTTGCGTGCTGCTATTAACGGTAAAGGCGGCACTGACATTGTTGGGGAACTTGACCGCATTGACGCCGGTGAAATTCGTGCCGGTCAGTGTCACGGTCGCGCCCGGCGAGCCGCTGCCCGGATTGAGGCCTGCGACGGTCGGGCAGGCGGCAACCACGAAAACCGGCGCGGTCATATCCGGGCAGCCGGGTTTGCTCAGCGTAATCGGGCCGGTGACGGCGGCGGCAGGCACCGTCACTGTAATTTGCGTGGGACTGTTGACGGTGAATTGCGCCGTCACGTTGTTGAAGAATTTGACCGCCGACACGCCGTTCAGATTCGTGCCGGTCAGCGTCACTTGCGTGCCCGCCAGACCGCTGGACGGGCTGACGGCGGTGACATTCGGACAGCCTTGTAAAATGGCGGCGCGGAAACCGAAGTTGCGCGCGACGACGAAAAATGCCGAACCATTGTCTGAAACATACGAGCGGCCCCGCGAGGCGGAACTGGCGTCGGCAGCCGCTGGAAAAACGCCGGAGACAAAGGGAATTCGGAAGCCGATGACAAAATCCCCGGAGGTGATTGTCAGCGGCCGCACATTGAAAATGCTGAATGTCCCGCCGGGCTGTGTCGTGTAGGAAGTGGTGGTGAACTTGATGCCGTCAATATTCGCGCTGCCGCCGGGATTCGCAGCGGTAATAACTTCAAACGGAGTGCCCGAAGGCGGCGCAGCAGTGCTGCTGGGGAAAAAGATCGCGACCTTCGTCAACGTCGCCGGATAGCCGGTCGGCGTCAGGCGATTGACGAAATACGACATCCCGGTGCTGGAAAAATTGGAGATCACCTCCATCGTGCCGTCGTCCACGGAGATTTCATTGTTTGTGCCGAGATTGGACGGATAGGCGAAATTCGCCGTCTGAGCGTCGGCGCATCCTGGACTGCTCAGCTTCAGTGGCCCGTTCGCCGCGCCATTGGGAATGACGACGTTGAGCGTTGAACTATTGACGGCATGGAATGCCGCTGTTGCGTCGCCCGCAAACTTCACGCTGGTCACGCTGCCCAGGTTCGCTCCCGCAACCATCAGATTGCCGCCCGGGACGCCCGTCAGCGGAGCCAGTTGAGAAACGGTCGGACAGGCAGCGCCATTTCCCTGGCAACACAGCCCCGCCAGATTCAGCGTGTAGCCGCAATTCGTGCTGGCCCCCGAATTTATCTCGCTGACGACGACAGTGAAGCTTGCGCCCGCCGGAACGGTGAAAGAAAAGCTGACCGGCGCTGTCCCCGGACTCAGCCCAGGGTCAGCCAGATAATTCGCGCAGATATTGTTTTGATCGAAGCTGCCCAGATAGGCGGCGGCGAACAGCGCCTTGTCCGCCGTGCTGCAAGCCGTGTTGAGCGTCACAGTGATGCAGGACGGGGTGGTGGCGCAATTCGTAAACGCATAAGCATCATACCGCCGCGTGCCCGTTGAAAAAGTTCCTGGACACTGTTTTTGGCTGTTGCAGGTGGTGAACTGGCCATCGCGCGAAAGTCGCAGGTTCTGCAAACCGGTCGTGGCCGTGAACCCGGCTCCGGAATTGGGCGCGGTCTCATCCAGGGTCGAAGTAATCGCGAGCGGCGGTTGCCCCGCCTGAACGGAAAACGGCAGGACCCTGGGGCTGCCCCCGCCCGTGAAGGTCACTGTCAGCGTGAAGTCAATCCGCAGCGGGCAACTCGCCGCCGCCGTCAGGTTGAAGGCGAACGGCGTCGTATTGACTGCCGCGCCTGTCGCCGCCGTCAAGTTTGGATAAGCGGAAGTTCCGGCAGTGACGACCACGCCCGGCGTCGAAGTCGCCAGCACGGCGCTGATACCCGTCGCATTTACCGGGCCGGTGTTCAGCAATTGCACGCTCAAGCCGGCATTTTCGCCCGGTTCGATGAAGGTGTTGCTGTTGCCGCCGGTTTCGGCCGCCGCGATTGTGCCGGTTTGCAGGTTCGCCGCCGGAACCGCGCCGATGGCTTGCAGCGCCTGGAACGCCATGAGGATCCCCGCGCCCGAATCGCGGTCCACGCCGGGGCCTTCGATGTCAATCGCTGAACCGGTCAGCGCGGTGCGAATCTGCGCGGAAGTCAGCGACGGATTGGCCGATTTCAGCATCGCGGCAATCGCCGCCGCGTGCGGAGCCGCCGCCGAAGTGCCGTAAAAGCGCGTGGGGAATCCGCCCGCGCCGGTGACCATCACGCCATCGGCGGCGGTGATGTCCGGTTTCTGACGCAGCGTTCCGCCCGTCGCCGAAAAATTGCCGGGCGTGATGGCGGCGCCGTTGGCGTTGAAAAAGAGCCGTCGCGGCCCGTCGGAACTGAATCGCTCCACGGTATTCGTTGCGCTGAACGGATTGGGAAAGGGCCCAGTGGGATTGGGCGACGGTCCGCCGGCTTCCGCCGCCGGCGTCGCCGCAACGCCATAAGCCGCCGCCGCACAGGCGTGACCGCGAATGTTGCCTTCGGTGTTGACGCTGAGTTGCCCGCCCAGGTTTTCCAGATACAAAAAGCGGCTGGCCGCGCCGGTCTTCTTCAGAATCACCAGACGGTTGCCATTGTTTACGCTGCCGGCGATTTCAAACGGGTCCTGCGTGCCGTTCTGCAGATTGGTTGAGGAAGCGACAATCGCCGTGCCCGCGCTGTTGAGCACGAACAAATCGTAATCGTTGCTCGATCCGCCCAGCGGATCCGCCCAAAAGAGCGAACCGGCCTCCCCTGTCGCGGTGATCGTGTCAAACTGCGCGCCTCCGCCGAAGTTATGCACAGTTCCTCCGGGGACCAGCGCCAGCGAGCCGCCATCCACGAAATCTCCCGCCCAGGTGCCGGAGGTATTGTCGTTTTTGTTTCCCTGGTTGCCCGCCGCCGAAAAGTAAAGCGCGCCGGCGGCGGTCACGTCGTTGACGGCCTGCCAGACCACGCCGCTGTTGGTGGTCGAAAGGATGTTCGGCGATTGTCCGTCCTGAAAAGGCGTTTCGGCGGCGTAAAGAATGTCATCCACGATAATGTCGCAGCCCGCCGCGCGCAGATCGCGAATCGCCTGCGCAAATCCGGCGATGCCGCCCTGCGCGGTGGCAAAGTAAAGCTGCGCGCCGGGCGCCAGATCGTGAATGATTTCCAGCATCGCCGTGCCTTCATCGCCCGTTCCCGCATAACCGGGCAAGACGGTGACATTCGCGGGCAGATCGCCGGAAGCCTGGCTGGCGGCCAGACTCGCCACGCCGTCCGAAAGCACGCCGATGCGCAAGCCCGCGCCATTGGCGCCAAACATTGTCCGCGCCGCCGCCGCGCGATGCGTGACATCGCCTTCGGAGGTTTTGCCGCCAATGAGCCTCTCTGTCAAAAAACCGCGAATACGATGGGCACGCGCCGGAAAGCCCGGAGACAATTCTGCTCCCAGCAACTGGCCGTTCTCCCGCGCCCTCTCAACGTGCCGCAGGTAGTGCGGTTCCTGTTTCGGCTGGATGAATCGCACCGGCGGCAGCGCGGCGATTTCTTCCAACCGGTTCAGCGGCGCGCGCACGCGAATGCTGTTGTATGGCGCATGAACGCTGATGAGTTCCGCCCCTCTGAGTTCCAGATCTTCCAGCAGGGTTCCGCCAACGATGGCCGTAATGTCCACGACAGTTCTGGCTTCCGCATCGGTTTCGACCTTCACGCTCAACTGGCGCACGCCGGGCGCGATCTGTTCACCGCGCCGCATCTTGACGGCATACAGCAATTGCGAATCCAGTTTCTGCTGCGCCGGAGTCCGCCGCGTTTTTTCGTCCAGCAGCGCCCTGATCTGTTGCTGCGCGCTGGCGGTCAAATTCGGAGTGTCCGCCGCCCCCTGCGCCGCCGCGCCTTCGCGCATCACACGCGCCAGCATCAGGCTGGTCAGGCCAAAGCTCAACGCCAGAAACAGGACTTGCGGTTTGGTGAGTTGAAAATTCGTTCGGAAGTTGCGACGGGAAAAGATGCGGCCGAGCAGACGATTCATGAGGTCCTCCGAATAGTTGGCGAAGTTGGTACTAAATCAGATCAGAAAAGATTGGTACACGTGGGACGGACTTTAGTCTGTCTCCACGCCGGGACAGACTAAAGTCCGTCCCACGTTTGGTTGTTCCGATTTAGCTGAATAACGTCAGGGATTCGCCGCCGAAAGACAAAGCAGCATCCGGATCTCAAATCCCCAAACGTGCTCTCGTGTTCGTGCTGTGAAAAATTGATGTGATATTCGACGCGGGCTTGTGGCACAAACCCGCGCATTCCTGCCAGTGCATTCGTGCCCGCGCATTCAGGAATGCGTCCGATACGTTACAAATGCGGGCGGAGTGTAGCATTGGCCCTGTCAACGGTATAGAACGGACGGGGTTTACAATTCTTTCCTGCAAAACAATTTTTTCGCCCGTGTCGTATGACGGGCGGGTTCACATCTATAATCAAAACTTGAGTCACCCCCTTGATCAAGAACCTGACCAAGTAGGAGCTAGTCATGAATCAATCGGCACAATCACCTTTGAATCGCTCTCTCAATTTCCTGATCAGCCTCGCCCTTGCGCTGGCCATTGCCATTCCCGCTCTGGCCCAATCGCCGGGCCAAATCACCAAACAGGGTGTCAAAGCCATGACCGGCGGCAAGGGCGAAAAGGCACTGCGAGAGATCAAATCCTGGGAAGTCAAAGGAACCATCACCAACCTGACGGACAATTCAACCGGCGGCTATCAGGCCAGGGCCGCGCAGCCCAATCTGTATGCCTGGACCTTCGATTTGCGCGGCTTGGAGGCCAGCGCCGGGTACAACGGCAAATCCGGCTGGATGCGCGATTCGCGCGATGGCTTGCGAACGATGACGGGCGCGGCGAGCCGCGACTTTCAAGCCGAAGCCATTTACCGTAACGCGCGCTGGCTGGATTACAAAAAAGACAAATCGAAGCTGGTTTTCGGCGGCCAAACCACCATCAACGGCAAAGCGGCAAATACGCTGGTGCTGACCACGCCCAAGAGCGTCAAACTCAAAATGCATTTTGACGCCGCCTCCGGCCTGCTCGTTCGCGAAGAGTTGCCCGCCGGCGAGGCCACGCGCGTTTTCGATTACTCGGACTTTCGCCCAGTCGGCAATCTGATGGAACCGCACACGATCAATTTGACCATCGGCGAAGCCCGCTACGAAATCAAACTTGATTCGATCAAACACAATCCGCCGGTTGACCGCGCGGCGTTCGAATTTCCGAAAATCTCGAACGAGCCGCTGCCGGACATCGCCAAGCTCCTGGATGAAGTCGGCAAAAACGAAGAAGCCATCAACGAACTTCTCGAAAAGTACACCTACACCGAAACCATCATCAGCCGCGAACTGGATAAGAATGGCCAGCTTCGGCAGAAAGAGTCTGAAACTTTTGAACTAACCTTTTACAAAGGCAATCGCATCCGCCGGCAAATCGCCAAAAACGACAAACCGTTTACGCCCAGCGAAGAAGCCGAGGAAACCAAACGCATCGAAAAGCGCGTCCGCGACATTGAAAAGAAGGAAGCCGAGAAAACCCGGAAAGAACAAAAAGCAGCCGAAAAGGCCGAGAAGGAAGACGAAGGCGCGCCCGACCACGACCGCAACAAACGCATCTCCATTTCCGACGTGCTGCGGGCATCAAAGCTGGTCAACCCGCGCCGCGAACGTTTTCGCGGACGCGACGTGATCGTCTTCGATTTCGAACCCCTGCCCGATTACAAACCGAAAAAGGATTACGAGAAGTTTTTCGGCAAGACCGCCGGCGCCATCTGGGTGGACGCGACAGACAAACAGGTTGCCCGCGTCGAAGCCCGGCTGGTGGATTCGTTCAAAGTCGGCGGCGGCGTGCTGGCTTCACTGAAGGAAGGCGGCTCCTTTGTGCTGGAACAGGAACGCGTCAACAACGAAATCTGGCTTCCCACGCGCGCCGACATCAACCTGGGCATCCGGGTGCTGCTGGTCAAGGGATTCAACGTCAATCAAATGGTTACGTACGGAAATTACAAGCGCTTCAACGTGGATGCTGAGAAGGAAAAGCTGAAAGACCCGATTGCGCCGGTCAAGCCATAAAGAAAAAGACGCACCGCGGACTGTCCATCCGCGGTGGTGTTCTGAAAAGCGATCTTTCTGAATCCAAAGCGCATGCCTGCCAGGACCACCGCCGGCGAACAGCCGGCGGTACATTTCCTTGCCTTGAAAGTTATCAAGCTGAAAAGGCGCAATCGCCTGAGGCTTCGGTATCGCCGGAAAAGCCTATCTTGGCTTCGGCCAATGCGCCGTGTGTGGAGGAGTAGCTTCCCCAACGCTTTCCAGCAGGATTCTGGAGAAAGTCCACGGCGGTTGTTCGGCCGGATGGAATTCCCTGACCACAGGGATTGTCCTGGGACGCCGCGATCTTCGGTTCAAGCCCCATATCCACAGCACAATCAGGACAAGCCCGGCAAACACCGCCGCGCTGATCCTTGCGTGTCTGAGTACAAAATTGGTCTTATCACGGTCATAAAACGCCGCCGCTCCCGCATGCAATGGCACATCGGATTTCTCTTTTGCGTCTGGCTCCCGGACGTTGATGGCGAGAGCTTGAGGCGCATTTTTTCCGGACGGGATGGCTGCCGCAAGTTCCTGGCCACGCTGCATCAGCACCTGCGTCAAAGCATAAACAGCCCTTTCATCCACATCCTTCCGCGCCAGCAGGACCCGCGGCTGTGAGCCAGCCAGAAAGGCTACAGTACGCGCGCTCGGCCCGGTGGGAAGACCGCCCGGCACGGCGGCCAATTGAATGATGCCCTTTTCCAGCGTCCCGGCGCTCCCTGGCGCAGCTTCGATTTCAAGAATCACCAATCGAATGCGCGGGAAGTGACGCGCGGTGACTGTCTTTAACGCCAGCGCCAGCGTGTAACTTTCCGCCGTCCGGGAACCCGCCGCGATGGTAATGCGCCGTTCCTGCAGATGATCAAACACCATCCAGCCCGCGGCGCCGAGCAACAGCACACTCGCCAGGGCAAGCAAGCTCAAAAGGGGTTCCGCGACCATCCATCTCCACACCTTGCGCACAACGGATAAAATCCCGTCCACGACGGCCCCGATCATGCCCGCAAGAAACAAGATGGCAAGCAGCACCGCTCCAACCGGTAACACGAGCGGAAGGAGTTTGAACAGCTTGAGACCAATCCCAATCCCTGCGCCCGCACCAGCCAGCGTGTTCGCGCCTGCCAGCTTTCCCCCAACAGCCAGCTTGCCCGCACCAGCCAGTTTGCTCGCGCCTGCCAGCTTTCCCCCACCAAATAGGCCAAAGGGGTGTCTCAGCTTTCGCGCCAGACGCTTGAATTTTCCAGTGACGATGCTTATCAAATTTCACCCTTTCGGAGCGCGCAGATGCGGACTGCGCTCAGGTAGAGCTATAGACTTCAAGAAAAAGACGTACCGCGGACTGTTAGTCTGCGGAAGCATTCTGAGAAGTTCTTTTTCTGAATCCAAAGGGTTTGCCCGCCGCGACCTCAGCCGACTAACAGTCGGCTGTACATTTCTTTTTCTTAAAAGCTATAGACAATCGTTTTAAGCGCCTTGCCGGGCCACCGCCCGTGATTGATGTGTTTGTGTTCAGGCAGTTTGCCTTTGGGCATATTTGATGGATTTTTCCGAATTATCAATGCAGCGTCCGCAGGTTGAAGGCGCCAGGGATTCGACCATAAAAACCTGATCCGTCAGTTCGGAAAGTAATCTTCTGGCGTGTGCAATTTGTCTTTCATGCGCGGGCTCATCCGGAAAGAGCAGACCCAGACAAGGACCGCTATGGGCGACGACCACCCCCAGAGCCTGTGTCTCCTCCCTGATCGCGATCATCCGGTCAAGATGGCGATTGGGGTTCCGTTTTTGGTTCAGGATCGCGCTTCGGGTGGTGATGCGGCCCAGCCATTTCAAGTTATTGGTGCGGATGGCGCTTTCGATGCTCTGGAGCAGATCCGCGTACTCCGCACATTCCTCATCGGTAAAAAGATGGTTGTGCTTATTGTATTCAAGGGTATCAATCTGCCCACCTTCATCAATTGCCACGACTTTGAGGCGGGACGGAAAGCCCAGCCGTCGGCCCAGTTCGACCTTGCGATGAAAGAAGGTGACAAACTCGTGGTACATCACGCCGTCGGTTGGCTCAATGGTGCGCAACACGGCAAGCAGCAGTTCGGTGGGAATCGCCTGTCCCAGCGTCGCTTCCAGAGCGCGCACCGTGGCGACCAGATCCGCCGACGAACTGGCCAGCCCCTTGCCCTCCGGCAACTCGCTTTCAATCGTCAGGTGGCCGCCTATCGAAAAGCCATAGTGGTTCAGCAGCTTTTGCACCAGCTTGAGCGACTTGGTTTTATGCGCAGGGGTGACGGTAATCCGGGTGGCGGAAGCATCCGGGATGAAGCGGGCGGTGGAGAATTTCTGGATCGGCAAGGTCACCAGAAAATGGTCGTCGTTGTTCTGCAACGCGCCTTGCAGCAATTCACCGAAAGTGCCGTTGGCAACGCCCACACCCGGTTGCCAACGGACTGGCTCGCGCAGATCGGGCGGCTCGATCCGTGGCAAGGAATTAATTGGGGGAGTTTCCATGACAACCATAACAATCGCTCACCTTGAAACGGGACCGTGCCCAAGCACTTCGGGATAACTGCGCCGGCCCCACGAGAAGCAGGCCCAATCGCGCCCGACGTTGGTCGGGCTTTCCACCCGCACGGGCTGCGCCCAGGTCCGCTGCAACTCTTCCGCGCGTGGATTCAGCCACTCCGGGTTGTAGACCGTTCGCATATACCGGATGCCGTGATCCGGAAAAATCGTCAAAACTCTGCTGCCGGGATTGGCCTGCGCAACCCAATCGGCAATCGCGTAGGCAGCGCCCGCCGTCGGCCCCAACAGCAGACCATACTGGTGATGAATGTGATGAATCGCCTGAATCATTTTGGCGACCGGCACCCAATGCACTTCATCAATTTGGGTATGGTCAACGTTGGGAATAACAATATCAGAACCCATTCCCAGCAATGGCTCGTAACATTCGCGGCAAAGCGGGGTGGCATCCGCCGATGTGGGGCCAAAGAGCACCGACAGATTGTGATCCACCCCGATGACGGACAAACCGGGATTGCTCTGACGCAGCACACGCGCAAAACCGGAGATTGACCCGCCACTGCCTACCGAAGCAACCAGAAAATCAATCCGGCCCAGGGACTGCGCAGCGCTTGCGGCCAGCGCGGCATACGCCTGCGGATGAAGTGGATTGTCGTACTGGCGCGGCCAGTACGATCCCGGATTGTCAGCCATCACTTCCTTGAGCCGATCCAGACGCTTTTGCTGAATTCCGCCCATGTACCCGCTGCCGCTGAAGACCTTCTCAATGCTGGCGCCCAACTGTCGCAACCGCCATTCCAGCGATTCTTCCAGTTGGCCGGTCACCAGCGACAGGCGCAACCCCAGATTGGCGCAGACAATCGCCAGCCCCAGGGCAAAGGTGCCGGAACTGCTTTCCACCACCAGGCCGCCTTTTTTTAGTTCGCCGGTCTTCAACGCCGTTTCCAGAATGAAGCGCGCCGGGACAATCTTCATCAGGTCGAATTGCATGGCGAACAGATTCGGCTGCATTTGCACCAGCGAAGGCTGGCATAGATTGTCCAAAGCCGGACGCCAGAGAGGATTTTGAAATTGTGCCGTCGTCCCGTTCCCGCCGCCGTGGCCGGCAACCTCGGCACGTGACATTGCGCTTTGAGTCGTCATTTACTTTTCCACCAATCTGAGTTGTAGCTGTTCCGCCCTTCGCCGCGTTAGCGGCGTTTGAATTTAGCCGTGGGTTTCAACCCACGGTAGATGCGATATTTTCTTCTCGTCGCGTTAGCGACGGTTGAATTCAGTCGTCGCTGACGCGACGAAAAGAGTTTTTTCACGCTACCCGGCGTTGAAACGCCGGGCTAAAGTCAGCCGCCGCTAACGCGGCGAAGAACGGAGAAGCAGTTACTTTGAAGTTTCGCGGCGCGACTTGTTCAAGTCACATACGCCTCGTTAAAGAAATAGCGGTCCCGGCTATCGCATAGGCATGTCACGATCCGCTTGCCGGGGCCGAGGCGTTCGGCGACTGACAGCGCTGCGGCCACATTTGCGCCGGACGAGATGCCGCAGAACATGCCTTCTTCCCGCGCCAGCCGGTGCGCCATGTGAATCGCCGTTGCGTCATCCAGGGTGATGATGTCGTCAACGATTCCGCTCGCCTGAAGCTCCACCATCGTCCCTCCGGACAGGCCCTGTACGACGGGCGGCGGCGAACTCAACGCGCGCCACGAAGCCGGCTCCACCCCGATGATGCGGATGTTGGGATCGTGTTCTTTCAGCGCCTTTCCCACGCCCAGCAGATTTCCCCCGGAGCCGACCGAGGCGGCAAAAGCGTCCAGCCGGCCATCGGTCTTTTCGATGATTTCCCTGGCCGTGGCCTGCTGGTGAACGGCGACATTGTGCGGATTGGAAAACTGCCTGGCCCACCAGACATTGCCTTCGCCTGCTTCCAACTCCTGACAGCGCTTGCGTCCGGCCAGATCGCCCAACTCGCCGTCAATGGCAAAGGGCGTGACGTCCGCGCCAAAGGCTTGCATGATCGCCAGACGGCCACCGTCAGCGACATCCGCCGGCACGAACGCGGTAAAGTCATAACCTTTGACCGCCGCCACAAAAGCCAGCGCCGCCCCCGTGTTGCCGGTCGTGGATTCAACCATTCGCGCTCCCGGCGTCAGACGGCCGGCGGCTTCGGCCTCTTCGACCATTCGCAAAGCGACCCGATCCTTCATGCTCCCGCTCGGATTCAAAAACTCCGGCTTGACCAGAATTTCGCAACCGGTGTGTTTGCCGATGCGGTTCAGCCGCACCAGCGGAATTTCGCCGATCAACTCCAACATGCTGTCTGCAATTTTCAGATTGCGATTCATAATGTTTCGGGGCGGTCAGCAATCGGGAGCTCCGCGAAGCGCGCGGCCTGTCTGAAAACTCTCCGGGGCATCAGGCGATTCGCGGCGCTTCATTTTCCGTGCGTAACCTGTAGCGTTGAATTTTACCGGTCGCAGTCCGGGGCAGTTCCTCGACAAAATCAACCCAGCGCGGGCATTTGTAGGCAGCCAGATGTTCGCCACAATGCCGCAGCAGGTCGCGTAACAAAGCGGTTTCCGGCGTGTACCCCTCTCGCAGACGGATGAAGGCTTTGGGCCGGGTCATTGTCTGAGCATCGGGCAATCCGACAACGGCGCACTCTGACACCGCCGGATGACGGGCCAGGACGCTTTCTACTTCGATGGGAGACACCCACAGCCCGCCGGTCTTGAACATGTCGTCGCTGCGTCCCGTGTGCCAGTAAAAGCCATCGTCATCAACATAATATTTGTCGCCCGTGGCCAGCCATTCGCCCTGAAAGGTCTGTTGGCTCTTTTCGTATTGATGCAGGTAGAAAAGCACAGTGGATTCGCCCTTGACCAGCAGATTGCCGATTTCACCCGTTGGCGTCTCCCGCCCCGCATCATCAACGATTCGCACTTCATAACCGGGCGACGGCTTGCCGCTGCTGCCAGGGCGCAGATCCTCCGGGCGATTGGCCAGAAAGGTGTGGAAGGTCTCGGTGCAACCAATCGTATCCAGAATGGTCAGGCCGGTGGTCGCCTGCCACTGTTGCCAGACCGCTGCGGGCAGCGCCTCGCCCGCCGAGATGCACAGGCGCAGTCCACCAAGGTCATATCGCTTCGCTGGTTTGGCGCTCTCAAGAATCGTCAGCTTGGTGATGTAGGCCGTGGGAACGCTGAAAAGCACTGTGGGTTTGAACTGGTCAATGGTTTCCAGCACATCGGCGGCCATGCGCGGCGAGCCGGGATAAAGCACGATGCTGGCTCCGACATACCAGGGCTGCACCAGATTTCCTCCCAGCCCATAGACAAAAAAGAGCTTGGCGACGGAAAACGTGCGGTCATCGGCGGTCAGGCCAAATAACTCGACGCCAGTGTTCTGCGCGATCAGCGCATAATCCTTATGGGCATGAAACATCCCCTTGGGTTGACCGGTCGTCCCGCTTGAATAGTGCAGCGAGCAGAAATCATCGCGGTGAGTCGGCGCCGTGGCGAGCAGCGTGGATTCGGATGCCAGCCAATCTGCAAAAGCCAGGTCTGCCGAATGTTTGGGCTGGCCAATCACGATCAGGTGTTGGAGCGTTGCGTGTTTTCCACGCAGCGGATCAATCAGCGGCAGCAAGCTTTCGTGGACAATCAGCACGCGCAGCCGGCTATCCCGCAGGATATAGTCATACTCTTCGGTTTGGAGCAGCGTGTTCAGACAAACCGCAACCGCGCCCAGCTTGATCGTGCCAAAGAAAGCCGTCACCCATTCGGCGCTATCCAGGGCCAGAATTCCGACACAATCTCCGAAGCGCACGCCCAGGCGCAACAGCGCATTGCCAATCTGATTGGCTTCGTCGGCCACCGCCTGAAAGGTCAGGGACCTGGCCCGGCTGTATAGGGCGACTTTGCCGGCGCGCGCCGGCAGGTTCCGTTCCAGCAGGTCAACCGCGTTGTAGGAAAGGGGCAGCTCTATCGCTTTCATGACGAAGCATGCCCCCTGGCCTGTGTGTGTTCCTGCACGACAAAGCACCGGCGAAGTTCCTGGTAGATTCCACGCGAAGCGGCTGGCGTCGTGGCCGGGCAAAACAGTCCATCGCTTTCCCAGCGTTCAGGCTTCAGGCCCACGCGCCAGGCATTGAGCCAGGGGATGGTTTTGAATTTTTCCCAGTGTTCCGGCAGAACATCTTCCACCGCCAGTAAAAAGAATGCCTGCGCCATCTCTTCGACGATTTGCATGTTTTCCGCCAGATCGGCCATGACCTGATCCAGGCTTTTGTTGCTCTGCAAGTTACGCAAACGCAAATCACTCAGGAATTCGAGTTTGAGATAGTCCAGAAAAACATAAGTCAACCGGCCCGGGGAAAGGGCTGCCCATTCGACCCAAAGCCGTTGCATGGCTTGAATCAGGGAGAAGGAGCGGGCCGTAATCTGGCGCACCTGCTGCGCGACCGGTATGTCCAGGTAGGTGTCATAAAACATCTGCGGACAGGAAAAAGCCCAGGTATTGGTCGAATCCCAAATCAATTTGGAGGCCATGACCGTTGCCTGGCCATAGAACGGATAGGCGATTTGGATATTGGTGGTCAGCGCATCGTTCAGTCCCAGAAAAAAGCGGTTGTATTCGTCCACCAGCTCCGTGGTCAGTTCCCCTGCAAAATCCAGCCGCATCATCTCGATGACCATCGAGTTGGCGTAACCGATCATATTGTTGCCGGGCGAATAGAAGGGATCCACAAAAGCCGCCGCATCGCCAACGCAGGCCCATCGCCGGGGCGAAAAAACCTGTTTGGCGGAGTAGCTGTAATCGCGCATGACCTTGAAATCCAGCGGGTCGCGGCCTTTCAGATGCGCGGCCAGGCGCGGTTCGTTCGTTTCCAGCCAGGTCATGGAGCGCTCATACGTGTTGAAGGTGGAAAAGGGATGAAGCGCTTCGCTGGCCACAATGCCGATGCTGGTGTAATTGGAAGAAAGCGGAATGAGCCAAACCCAGTAACCATTCCCCATCAGGTGCGTGGTGGAAAAATAACGGATTTTATTGGGCACACGCTCATGCCATTCCTTGTTTTCACTCGGAACCAGATCGTCTATGTCAATTCGCCCTTCCACACGAAACCAGCTTGCGCTGTGCTGGCTGGCCTGCGCCTTTTCTTTGCCTAAGCCCAGTTGTTTTTGCAGCAAACGGCGTCGCCCGCTGGCATCAACCACCCAACGCGCTTTCACAGTCCTGCCGCTTTGACCGGATCGGTCTGTGATGTGAACTTCGTGCGGCAACTCATCTTCGCTCAGTTTGACCTGTTGAACTTTCAGGCCCTCGAATAAAACGATGCCGCTTTCCACATTGAACTGGCGCAGGTCGTTTTCCAGTTTGCCGCGATCAATCTGGTAGGAATTGACGGATGGGAAGGCGGATAAGCCCATTTCCGGGCGTTCGTTGATCGGCCCCTGGGAATCGCCAAAGAAATAACGCAAACCGAGTTTGAGCAACTGATGCTGTTCAAAATAATCCGTCAACTGCAGTTTTTCGGCCAGATAGTGCGCGCCTAATTCCACGGACGATTCGCCGACCTTGTGCCCGGCTTCCGGCAATGGCCGTTCGACCGGGTCAAGAATCGCGACAGACCACCGTGGCTGTTGCACCTTGATTTGGCGAGCCAATGTCAATCCGGCCAGACCGCCACCGCAAATCACCAGATCATAAACGGTTTCATCCATTTCCATTTGATCCTGCCTTGCCATACTGCTCCTTGCTTAGGCTGCCGCCTGCGCTTGATAAGTTTTGACCAGGTCGCCGATGGTGCGTGGGAAATCGGTGCCTTCAAAAAACGTCAGCGGACCACAGCCCAACTCCGATTCGATGCGGGTGAGTAACTGGACGAATGCGAGCGAATCAAGCCAAAGCTCATCCAGCATCATTTCGTCGGAAACCTCGGCGGGAAAGGGAACCGGGGAAGATTCGGTAACAATCGCGGCAAGTTGTTTTAAGACCACGGAACGAACATCCATAAGGGAAACTCCATCAATTGATTGGGGTGATTAAATCGGTTTGGAACGCTGGCACGTGGCCTGTCCATTTCACATGACTCTCGTTTCCTGCTTCACATGGGTTGGACAACCGCGCGGAAACTTTTCACTGATCAACATCATGGGCTGGCCGTTTACCAGAATCCGGTACGTACGGCTGATGAAATCGTTGCCGGTGTACTGTTCAATCGTTTCCGGCAGATGGGCCAGTTGTTCCCGTCCATACCAGAGAATCTCCCGGCGATTTTCGATTTGACTGTTCAGCAGCACGCGTCCAATCCCGGCGGGTTCAATCGCCAGGTCGCGCAACATGCTTGCCGGCAACCGTTGCGGCGCCAGCAGCGAGACCGCATAGGCATAGATCGTGGCGCTGTAACGCCCGCGCAATAACACCTGCCGGGTAATCACCTCGCTTCCGGCAGGTAAATCCAGCCACGGGTGATCCGCCAGCAGCGGCTGTGCCTGCTGTGTCAGCAGAACGCTTTCCACAGGCTCCAGCATGTACGCTTCGATAAACCTGGTCACCGTGCCGTCAATGCTCACCAATGCGCGTTGAAAGGGCGTCAGGGTGCGCAGGTCTACAGGTTGCAGATCGCGCGGCCGGCTCGTCTGCGCCATCAACAGATCGGCAAAGGGATCGAAAATACTCTGCTCATTTCCATTGACGTAGAGCCGTTCATTGGCCAACGGCGCCGCCACATTGTTTTGAATCATCAGGTAAGCTCCATGGGCGGATCAAGCTGATAAATGCTGTATGGGTAGATCAGTTTGGCGCCAAAACGCTCAGCCCAAACCGCCGACTGCTTGTTTCCGTGGCCGGTGACCAGCGAGACGCCCAAATCGCGCAGAAAGGCCAGAGCAGCCGCTTTCAGCGATAGAAAAACCCCGCGCGCCTGAAATTCCGGCACCACGTGAACGCCAGTCATATGGGCGGAGTCTTCCTTGATCACCGCCGCGCAGCAGCCCGCCACTACGCCATTGCAGCGAGCCAGGAACAGGTGCATGCAGGGATCAGGCCCGGCGCTCAACTGATAATATCGCCGGCGCCTGAAGGCCTGCTCGTCCGCGGGAAGATTGAAACCCGCGGACATGATGCTGATATATGCTTCGAAGGCTTCTTCGTAATTGTTTGTTGATCCGGGGGCGATTTTTTCAACGTCCACGCCCGCGACGCCTTTAAGTTGAGTAGAAGTGTTGTTCAGAAACGTCTGGATGTCCGTTTTGGTCGCGCCGCGCGCCACCAGGCGCTTGCCCAGGTCCGCCGGTTGCGTCCACGGATAGACGCACCAGCTCAGGGGTAGGCCAAGCTGGTGATATTCGGCGATCAGGGCGTCAATCTCCGCATCCAGTTCCGCATCAGACTGCCGCATATTGAGGTTGGAAAAGAGCACCTCATTGGCGGATGACGAAGAGGCCGATGGGGTCAGCGTGCGATACCAACCGTCGCCATTAGTGACGATCGTATCGTCACGCAAGCGTTGCGGTCCCACCGGCCCATTCAACACAATCTCCAACTCGCGGGGCATTCCTGGTGCGGCTCCCGGTTTTGCCATTACGGGGTGACGATTGCCCGCCACCGGCCCTTTTAATTCTGCTGGTTGTGCTACTGACATTCTGTTACTTATCCGCTGCGCCGGTCAGGCAGCTTTGGCGAGAATCCCGTTTTGCGCGTTCAGTTCGGCGAAAAGGCCGGCCCACCACGTCTTCATGAGTTCGATGCCTGCTTTGCCGCCATCCAAAACCTGCTGCGGATACATCGTGGGGCGATTGCCTTCTGCGGGAACGACCGGCTGGTCGGCATAGACATCACGCAAGAAGATGCCGAGTTCGTCTTTGTGGCTCTGCTCGACACCATCCAGATGCATCTGGTGGAAGCCAAGCAGGGGCTTTCCTTCGGCTCCGGCTTCGCGCCGGGCAACCACCTCTTCAGAGACGTGCAGAAAGACCTGGTGTTCAAAGATTGCCGCCGTTTCGGTGGCGAACATGGTACCCAGCACAGCCGAAGGCTCCCCCTTGCAAAGCTCGCCAATCGAGCGCAGGAAATTGGTCGTGGGCGCAAATTCCACGCGTGTATCCACATCCGAACCCACTTTCTTGAGCGCCAGCTTGTACAAGGCGGCGTGGCCACTTTCTTCTTTATAGTTCCGGGTGAGTTCCTTCTTGACGGCGTCCGTGTCGAATCCACCTGTCGTTTCCGCGGCATCCCACAAAAACTGACAATTGGTGAATGAAAATTGATAGTGCTCCATCATCAGCCACTCCAGACTTTCGGTGCTGTATTTGCTTAAATCCTCAAGCGGCTTGCGAGCGTTACTCGTGAATTCTTCATTCCAGCGGTCAATCGTCTTTTCTAAATCAATCTTGTTTTGCATAGGGGGATCTCAATCCTTTCAAGTGTTGATAAGTTTGTCTTTTGGTTTACCGCGCGAGTCGGCAACATAGCGGACACGTCGCGTTACGAAGTGTCCAGGTTCAGCAGTCGTGGTTAGCAGATGGACAAGCTTGTTCTCTATTCCTTCTGTCTTGAATTACGTCTTTCGGGTGACTCTCTGAAAAAATAGCGTGGCCAGCAGTCCCACGGTGGCGAAGACGGCGAGCAGTCCGAAGACATGCTGATGCCCCGCGGCGCCGGGTGTGCGATCCAATAAATATCCGATCAGCGCCGGCATGAAGACGTCGGGTGTGAAGCCCAGCAGGCAAACCAGCCCGACCGCGCTGCCCGTGACGGCCATTGGGACGCGAGCTTCCTGAAATAGCGCGAAATAGATGGCGCGAAGGGCGAAAAGCCCCGCGCTGGTTCCTGCCACGGTGGCGATCAGCAGCCATCGGAATCCCGGTTTGATTACGCCTGACGCCATCGTCAGACTGCCCAGGATGAGGACACAAAAACTGAAAATGGTCATCCGCGACGTTTTAATGCGATCCGCCAGCAGCCCCGCTCCGATTGCCGCCAGTGGACGCGCCCAAAAGGCAATCGTCGTGATTTGCGCGGCGGCCACGTCGTTGTAGCCGAAGGCGTCGCGCGCATAGAGCGAGTAGATGTCCGTGCTCTTATTGAAAACGTAGGCGCAAATCAGAATCGTGGCTTGCAGCCAGACGGCTGGCATCAGCGCCACACTGCGCACGCCGGCCCAGGTGAGCTTCGACGCCGAACCTGTCTCCGTCACGGGCGACGTTTCCGGCACGGTCAACCAGACCGTCACGGCCACGGCGGCGACGATTCCCGTGAAGATCCAGATGATCCCGGTTAAGGCCGCGCTCCGTTCGGCGAGCGTCGCCGCCGCCACATTGGTGGGCAGCAAAGCCGCGAAGACAGCGACTGAAATCGAGGCAAGCGACGCCGACAGAAGCCCGCGCCCGCCTTCCAGCAAACCAAAAGCGCGGCCCTGACTGTTGCTGCCGCCCCATTCGCGTGTCGCCCGAATCATCGCGGCCCAAAACAACAGCGTGGTCGTCAATCCCCAGAAGCCATAGAGGATGGTCAACACTTTCAGAGACGGAATCTGCGCGAGCGCCACGCCGCCCAGCGCGGTCAAAAGCAGCGCCGCTGTCATCAGCCGCCGGGCCGGGAAACGATCCGCGAGCAATCCGCCAGGCATATAGGACGCCAGCGCAAAGACGCCAAAGAGCGAAAACACCGCGCCCAGTTGCAGATTGGTCAAGCCAAAAACATCCAGCAGCGTCGGACGAAAAATGCGCGCGAGGACAAAGGGCAACAGAAAGCTGCCTTCACCCGCCACCATCAGCGTCAGAAGAATAACGGCGCGGGAAATCGCGCGCTGACTGGACGCTGCCGTCTTCTCATTGCCTGAAAGCGCGCCAGGCTCGTTCTCAATGGCTCCTGCATTGGACAGGCTCATGGCGCGACCTCTTCCTTCGCCTCTTTCTGTTTGCCGTGATCCAGCAAGGGTTTGAGCGCAATTCCCAGACCGCCAAGCAATGCCACCGAATAGAAAATCTCCGTGGCGTAGAACGTGAAACCGGCAAATAAAATCCCCGACACCGCCACAATGCTGATCCCGGACGTAAAGCGGATATTGAGCTTCAGGTTGCGCTCGAATTCATTCGCCAGCGCGAACAGATGGAGCAGTTGATCGAGATTGCCTTCCATCAGGATGATCTGCGCCGTATCGGTGGCGACGGTGGTGGCTCCGCGCAGCGAAACGGAAACCTGTGCCTGGCGCATGGCAATGGCATCGTTGATGCCGTCGCCGATAAAGCACACGCGCCGCCCTTCCTTCTGCAACTGTTCCACCAACGCTGCTTTGCCTTCCGGGAGGATGTTGGCGAAATAGCCGGTCATTCCCAAATCCTGGGCCAGCTTGCGCGTGGGCGCTTCCTGGTCGCCGGAGATGATGTAGAGGTCCAGGCCACGGGCGCGCAAATCGTGAATCACGGCTTGCGCTTCGGGGCGCACCGTGGGCTGCAATTCCAGACAACCGACCAGTTCGTCATCCACCGCCACCATGACCAGCGAATGGCCCTCGGTCTGACAGGCTTCGGTCAGGGCCTGCACCTCGGATGGAATCGCAATGCCTTCCATCGTCATAAAACGCCCGCTCCCCACACGAATGAGCGGCTGGTCTGACGAAAAGCCGCCGTCCTGCGCGGCGGAATCGCTCGCGCCTGCCGCAAGTCGCACCTGAATGCCATACCCCACTTCGTAGTGCGCGTCATCAATGGCGGGAAGTTCCAACCCCAATTCTGCGGCGGCGGTCAGAATGGCGCGCGCGATGGGATGCGTTTGCCGGGCTTCGGCGGCGGCGGCAAGGGTCAGCACCGTTGTTTCATCCAGATCATTGAGCGGATGAATGCGCGCCACATGAGGCTGCTCGATGGTCAATGTGCCGGTCTTGTCGAAAACAATGGTGTCTACACTGCCCAGTTTTTCCAGCGCACCGGCCTCTTTCACCAAAATGCGCCGGCGCGCCGCCAGGTTGAGGAAATTCAACATGGCCAGCGAACCCGACAGGTAGGAAGCCGTCGTTGTATTGGCGCCGATCAAACTGACCGCACCAGCCGTCCCGATGAAAGGCCAACTGGCCAGACTGAACGCCAGCGTGGGCAGCGCCAGACGATCCGCCGCCGCCACGGCGCTGACGCTGGTCGGTTTGCTATTCTGCGCCGCCCGATTCAGGATCGCGGCGATTTGCCCTGCCGTGGTTTCGGCGCTTGTCTTTTCCACCGCAATATCAACCCGGCCGGAGATGACCAACGTGGAAGCCAGCACCGGATCGCCAAGGCTCTTTTCAACCGGCTGCGCCTCGCCGGTGAGCATCTGCTGATCCACCGTTGCCTCGCCCGCGATGATCGTGCCATCCACTGGGACAATCTGTCCGGCATGCACCACCAATGTGTCGCCGACCTGCAACTGCTCAAAGGGAATCTCGATCTCGAGGCCTTCGATCCGCACCCAGACCTTGTCCGGTTGCAGTTGAAAAAGATTGACCAGGTTATTGCGCGACTGGTTTTCGCTAACGGCCTTCGCCTTCAGCATCAGGCCATATAAAACCGCCCCAAGGGCGCCGGCGGAGGCATATCCGCCCAGCCATAAATACAGGCTGTAAACACAAATCAAATGAACGGCGCCCAACTTCCCGGTCTCTTTCCACTGGCGATAGGCATGCGGATATTTGGCGCTGGAGGCCAGCAAACCAATGGCGATGGCCGCCGGCAGCAGCGGGGCAAAGAAATTGCTTAGCAGTGCCAGGCTTAAAGCGCTCAGCCCCAGGCCAAAGCGACGGTTGGCCATCTGCTCTTCCGGGCGCAATGCGAGCGCATCTCCGTTCAACATTTCCTGCAGTTGAGAACGCTGTGTATTGCCCAGCAACGGGTCAATCTTTGCCTGCACAAACCGTTGATACCTTCCATCAACCGCCGTAAGCCGCGGCACGAGGACTTTTCTGATCTGCTCTATGGTTGGCTGACACTTTTCTTCGAGAGCCGCCAGATGCGGCATGATCTCTTGTCTGATCTGCTGTCTTTTCGGTTGACTCTTTTCATCCAGAACCGCCAGTTGCGCCCTGATTTCTTGTTTCAGCTCCTGTATGACCGCCTGTATTACCGGTTGATATTCTTGTCTATACTCTTCTTTCAGCGCCGCGAATTCCGTTCTGATCTCTTGCCTGATTTGCCGTAGTTCCGGGCGATATTTTTCGTCCAGGGCCGTAAGCTGCGCCCGGGCCTCCTGTTTGATCTCCTGGATTGCCGGTCTGATCTCCTGTTTGATCTCTTGTATGGCGGGTTGAAACTCTTCGTTCAGCGCTGCGAGTTCCATCACAATCTCTTGTTTGAGCCGCTGAATCCGCGTTTGTCCCTGGGCGAGCAAACGGGCGGTTTTGCGCTTCTGGCGTTCGGTAAAGCCAGAACCGAAAATCCCGTCCGCGTTGAGAATGGAGGAGAAGGAAAACATTTTATTTCTTAAGCGAATTCGATTCCCAAACTGGAGAATTGACGCCCAGCCAGCGAGACAAGCTTCAAGCGACAGACCGGCAGCGTTTCAGGCCTGCCGATTGCGGTGGAACAATTTGCCGAATTGTCCTACTTTAGGGTTGGAAGACTTCCAGGGCGCTCCACTAGATGTTGCGATCAATAAAGTGTTGAAAAGCCGACTTCGGCATGGCTCCCATCATTCGATCCGCTATCTGCCCGCCCTTGAAAAGGATGAATGTTGGAATGCTCGACACTTGATATTGATAGGCGGTCTGTTGGCTCTCATCAACATTTAGCTTGCCAAATCGCACCTGGCCGTCCATTTCGTCAGCCAGTTGATCCAGCACAGGCGCGATCATTCGACAAGGGCCGCACCATTGCGCCCAGAAATCCACGAGGATGGGGAGGTCGGATTTAAGAACCTCATTCTCAAAGTTTTCGTCGTCCAAATTGATAATTTTATCGCTGGCCATTTCATTCTCCGATTTTTACTCATTTTGCGATTCAGCGGTTGATGAAGACGGGAGTCACTGCTTTCCCGCTGGGAACAAGGTTAATTTCCAGTCCCGGCGACACCGGGAACAGCGGCCACTTCATAACTCATGCCCGTTACTCATGCTCGCCGCCTCCGACGGCGGAGCGGTCAATTCCGCCGGTGACGCCAAGGGTTCGCAGGCCGTGTTTCATATATTTCGCCATGCGGCTGTTCACCCGTTGGCGAGAGCGGAAGTCAATATTCTTCTGCACCTCTTTCCAGGTTTCGTAAGTGCGGAAATAATCGCCACGCGCATAATCGGCCTGGCTGGCGCAGCCGAGCGGGTGAAAGATGCCATCGCCATATTGTTCGGGCTGATAGCAATTCATATTTTCCTGGAAACTGCGTTGTGTGTATTGCCAAAAATCAGCAAAGGTGCGGCGGAAAAGCACCATTTCGTAGCGGTCGGGGTGTTGCAGCAGCAGCGAACCCGGCTCCACGTTCATGGGCGAAACATAGGGGTAGCGGAGCGCCGGGTATTTGTCATAAAAATAGTCCGAGAAGGGCTTGATCGCCAGGACATCCTCGTCCGTTTCAAAGGGCAATCCCATCAGAGTGCTTAGATCAATGATGAAATTGTCGTACTGGTGACAGTGTTGCAAGGTGGCGTCGAGCGCCTCATCCGAGTAAAAGGGTTTGAGGTAGCGGCGATCACCCAGCACCTTGCGCAGCCGTTCCGAGGCGACCTGCACGTCAATGCCCAGTTCGACCAGCTTGAAGGTGCGGGCGAGCGAATCAATCAACTCCGTTGACGGCAGCGACCAGGAGAAGAAATAGCAGTTATATTTCTTGGGCGGCAGAGCGGCGAACAGATCAAGATAAAAGCGTTCCTGCTTCAGCCCGCGAATCGGGTCGAAATCGAAGGTGATGCGCGTGGAGCCTGGATACCTGGACAGGATTTCCACCTCGCGCAGCACTTTGTCTATGGGGCGATAGATGTTCTTGGCGCGGCCAAAGGTTTGGATGTTGTTGAGCGCGTTGGCGGCGCAGTAGACGCAGGTCTCGGCGCAGCCTTTGCCCGTCCAGATATAACTGTTGAGAACGCTGGTGTCGCTGATGATCTCTTCGAGATCGTCAATCAGGACCAGTTCGCGCAGATGCTCTTCGCTCTGCACATATTGTTTGATCACAGGGATCAGGGTCGTGTCGCCCTTCATCGCCACGTTGACCGGCGATTGCCCCGTCACCAGGCGGTAGAGCGGTTCTTCGCCATCGCCGCGGATGACAACATCGAAGTCAGTCTGGTTGACCAGATCAAGGGCAAAGAACGAAGCGGTGTAGCCACCGGAAATGGTGACGATGCCGGGGTCGAACTGCTTGACCAGTTTGGCGATGTGGGTGGCGGAATAGAGCGTGTCCCACCACTTGCACGAGATGGCGACATACTTGGGGCGATGAGCCGCCAGTTCAGCCTCCACCGTTTCGGCATAGTGTGCGTGGTTGAGCGGCACAATCCGCACTTTGACACCGCGCCGATGCAGATAGGACGCCAGCCACAACACGGCGTTGTTAAACTTGTGAAACTTGCCGTTCGAATAGCGCGGCGGGTTAAAAATAATCAGATCCATGGATAGTACACTCTCGTTATGACCAGCTTCGTAATCGGCTGCTACTTGACGGCCAGTTTGATCAACCTGGCATCCGTCCAACGCCCTTCAGGGTGACGCCGGAAACCCCATTCAAAAATCGGAGTGGCCATCAGGGTCGTGACAATTGCCATCAACACCATCACCGTGAACATCAATGGCGTGACGATGCCGCGTTCCAATCCAATATTCAGAATGATTAGTTCCATCAGTCCGCGAGCGTTCATCAGCGTGCCGATTGCCAGGGCATCGCGCGGCGGTTCACCGCACCAGCGCGCCGCCGCCCAACAGGCAATCCCTTTGCCGAAACACGCGGTCAGCAGCGCCAACAAGGCGACCAGCCACAAGAAAGGCGTATTGACCAATGTCATCCGTGTATTCAACCCGGAATAGACGAAGAACATCGGTAGCAAAAAGGTCGTCACCAGCGGCTCCATTTGCTGCTGCACTTCCCGGGCGAACCGCCCGCGAGGCATGGCTGCGCCCATAATAAAGGCTCCAAAAACGGCATAGATGCCGATGCGGTCCGTGAACCACGCGCCGAGCATTGTCAAAATCAGCGTCACCGCCAGCAGAGGCTGAGTGACCCCGCCGGCCCGCTCGGTCATTTTGCCCAGGATGGATAAGGGCTTTCGGCCAATGGTCAACAACCCCACGGCATAGAGCGTGCCGCCCCCAATGGCCAGAATGGCAATCTGCGGGTCGCCGCTGAAACTCGCCAACACCAGCGCCAACACGCACCAGGCTGCGGCATCGTCCAATGACCCGGCCGCCAGCGCCAGCGTTCCCAATGAAGTCCCCGCCAGTCCCCGCTCGCGGATGATGCGCGCCAGCATCGGAAAAGCAGTGATCGCCATTGATGCTCCGGTGAAGAACATCGCTTCCCACGACACCGTGTTCGGAGTGAAAAAGCCTCCCACATGGCTCAGGTAATACCCCAACACTCCACCCAGTCCCATGGGAACCAGGATGCCGGAGAGCGATACCGCCGCCGCGCTGCGCATGCGGTTGCGAATCAGGTCCAGGTCAAATTCCAACCCGACCAGGAACATATACAGCACCAACCCGACCTGGCTGACCGCGTAGAGGATACTTTTTGACGCGGCCGGGAACAGAAAGGCCTGGGCGCCTGGGAGCAATAATCCCAGGAGTGAGGGGCCCATCACAACGCCAGCGATCATTTCCGCCACGACTTGCGGCTGGCCAAACCGGCGCGCCACCAATCCAACGACCCGGCAAACCGTTAAGATAAATGCCAACTGCAAAAAGAAGAGCACGGAAAGCTCAAAGGCGGACATTCAAAAAACTCCTGCTTGAATTACTTAGTCAAAATCCATCTCGCTCAGGCGAAACGCCTCCCGCAAGGCCAGAAGCCGATTGGCGAATGGGTCCAGGTCACTTTTCGTGGCCAGGAAAAGGTCCAACTGATAACTCAGCATGGTCAGCTCCGGAAAGCCTTCCTTCCTGCCCAATTCCACGCGCAACCGCACGCCCTCCGCCAGTTCGATCCATTTCTGATTGCGCGCCAGGTCCTGTTGCAGTTGCTGCACTCCCCCCTGCTGGATGGCCAGCACCATGGGGCTGGACCACTGCCGCTGCGAAAGCACCTGCTGGAGTTCGCGCCGCTTAATCTGGATGGCGATCAGTTTTTCTGAATAGGCATTAAATCGTGCGGTAAATTCCGGCTGCGATAATTTCCCCAATTCATCCAGGGTGATCCGCAGTTCCCGCGCGGCCTGTTGTTCCTTCACGATTTCTTCCCGCACTTCGGGAGTGAGCGCTTTGAAGATTTTTCCCAGTGCCCGCGCTTCGGCGCGCTGTCCGGTATACGGCATTGGAGTGAAGTGTATGCAACCGGAAGAGAGAGCGCCCAAGATGATCAGCAGCGCCACCCGAAACCTACCGAGTCGGATCTTAAAGGGCATATCATTTCACGTCGGGCGTGTTGCCCAGCAGCAGCGGAAGGTCGCCCTTGGCCCCAATCACAACGATTTTCGCATTCGGAGATTTCGCCAGTTCCAACGTCGCTTGAATGCCCTTATAGACCAGCACACTCCGCGGGATGCCGGAAGCGAGCCGGGCATACTCTTGCAGCCCCTTGGCTTCCGCCAGTTTCCGCTTCGATTCTTCCAGTTCCTCCTCCACTTTGTAGCTGGCTGCCAGTGCGTTCTGTTCGGCTTCCACTTTATTCTGAATCGCCGTCTGCACCTGTTGCGGGAGTTTGATGTTGAACAGTGCGACATCCTCGATTTCCAGGAATTCGCCCCCGATCAATTGCTTGGTATTCTCAAAAATCCGGCTTACTGAAGCGCCCGTTTCCGATCCATACACCTCCTCCGCAAGGAATTGCCCGATGACTCGTTGCACGGAGCTTTTCAACTGTGGGGTCACGAAGGTATTGACATAATCCGTCCCAAAGCGCCGGTGCAGATGCGGCACGATATCGGGAATCGGATGAAACCGGATTTGCGCATCCAGAGTAACCTCCAGACCATTTTTGGAAAGAACCGTCACCGATTGAATCAGCGTCTGGCTTCTTACCACATAGCGAAAGGATTTATCCCAGGGCGCAATGATATGCAGTCCTTCTCCCCCAATCTGGTTGTGCTCGGTCCCGCCAAAAAGGCGGTAATACACCACCACCACTTCGCCAGTGTCCACCGTCACAAACATGCGGTCACGGAAAACAAAGATCGCCACCGCCAGCACAAGCAGGACAAATTTCCATTTGGAAGGCCGCAGCACCTTCCATAACCCTGATTTCTTGCGCGTCTGGCGGGGCGCCTGCTCCACCGGCTCATCGGCTTCGCCTGCTGATGCAGCCGACGGATCATTGACTGTGTCCCTCTCGGTGGTATTCAAAAACTCCTCCGCGATATTACAGCTTCGATCTCCACACGCGCCGTGGACACAAAAACACCCGCTACGGAAATACAGAAGAGGCAAGTAGAAGAATGAAAAGCCGCGAGCGCCACTCTCTTCATCTCTTCTTCCAAAGCCTGCCTCCCTGTCTTCTTCCGTTCTTTGTTACCTTCGCGCGTTATGGGATGAGGCGATGTAGCTGACGTTAGCCGGAAAACGGCTCGATTCAAGCAGGCGTCACACTCGCTTCGGGCGCTGGTTCGTCAGCTTTGCGCAGAGTTCCCCCCGCTTTCTTGAATTCGTTGACGAAATATTCCGTGAACGCCTTTGGATCAAAGGTTAATAAGGTTCCGCCACTTTCGAAGTGCATGATGAACACATTACCAACCGCGCGGGTCAGCGCATAAGCCAGGATCGGTGTGGCGACGAAATACACCACCGTGCCCGCCACGGCGGCAGGAATGGAGGCAATGGCAATACCCGCTCCTTGTCCGACGATGCCCGGAACAACAGAGGTAAATAACGATAAGAGAACGCCGCGAGCCTGCTCCTTGCTGACATTCTGGCCGAACGCGCGGGCGATTCGCCAGACCATCGGCACCTGCACGGCGAACACGCCCACGAAGTTCAGCAGGCCGCCCGGCAGCAACCCGACGGCAGCCGCAATCTTCGAGTGCCGGCTCACGATCCGTAACGATTCCGTCACGGGAGCTGTTGCCAACGGCTCGGCGCTCTCCGTCTCAACGCTTTCCTTTTGATCCTTGCCCGCCGCTTTTGACGTATGGGGCAACCAGGAGCGGACAGCCGTGAGCAATCGCGCGGGCCGGCCTTTGCGCCCCTCAGCCATCACTTCCAATTCATCGGCACGTTCCAGGGCCTGCCTGGCTTCCGCCAGTTTGCCTTCATTGGTCAGCAGGAGAGCTTTTTCGCGCTCCGCCTTCGCTTCGGCCAGCCAGTGAATCTTGGACTCTTCGGCGGTGATCCGCTCGGCCTCCGTCAGCGCACGCTTGGCGTCGTCATAGCGCTCTTCTCGCAGATATTGCGCCACCTGGTCTTGCGCCGCCTTCAGCCGCACGGCGTGATCCGAGGCAGCCGGCTCAGCCTCGGAAGGCGACTCCGCTGCCGTCTGCGACTCCAGATCAACATCCGTTGCATCGCTCTGATCAACGTTCTCCACGTTGTTGAAAGGCTTCTTCATAAAATCTCCTGATTGTGTTTTTGATTTAGCGGTTTGCCCGGTTCACAAGAATCGCCGTGACACCAGACTATAAGGGAAATATTTAACCGTGTGTATACGTGAAACTCGGTATTTTTCACTAAGTGAAACTACGTAGACGGCCCAGGCGATGCAAGAGAAAATCAAAGCTCCGCCTGATGAGCGAGCGCGAATTTAGTCAGGGCGTGATTACCGCGCAGGCCGAGTTTCTGGCAGATGTTGGCGCGATGAGTCTCGACCGTGCGCGGGCTGATGAAGAGCCGGACGGCGATCTCCTTGGTCGTGCGGCATTCGGCGATGAGCTTGATAATGGCGCGCTCGGACGGCGTCAGCCCCGCCAGTCCCAGCTCTTGCTCTGGAATGCGCAGACGGTTGATAAGATAGGAGGACATGGTCGGACTGATATAGGACTGACCGGAGCCAACCTTCCTGATGGCGGCGACGATGTCCGCGAGCGCAGTATCTTTCAATATATAGCCCTGCGCGCCGACCTTGAGCGCCTTATTCAGAAAACTTTCTTCACGGTAGACGGTCAGGAAGATGATTTTGCAGGTCAGTCCTTCCGCGCTGATGGTTTGCGCAATGCTGAAGCCGTCCAGCAGCGGCATGTCAATATCGAGCAGGGCGATGTGTGGTTTGAGTTGACGCAGCCTGGTCAACGCTTCCTCGCCATCGCTGGCCTCGGCGACGAGCTTCAAGCCCGGGACGCGTTTAATCGCCTCGCGCAGTCCATGCCGAACAATCGGGTGATCGTCAGCCATCAGTATTTCGATTTCAGTTGTCACGGAGTTTGTCCTTTAACGGCAGGCTCAGCCAGACGGTCGTTCCTTGTCCGGGCGCGGACTCGATGGTGGCCTTCCCACCCAGCAGCCGCGCTCGTTCGACGACGCCGCGCAGGCCAAAGCTTCCCTGCTGGGCACTGACCACAAACCCCCGGCCATTATCTTTGATGGCCAAATCAACCCTGTCCGGCTGGCAGCTCAGCGTGACGGCCACGCGGGTGGCCCCTGCGTGGCGGACGATGTTGTTGAGGCTCTCCTGCACGATACGATAGAAACTATTCTCCATCTCCTTGGCAAACAGCCCGTCAATATCGTCCATCTCCTTCGCCAGTTCCAGTCCATGCACCGTGGTTGCCTTGGTCAGCAGGTCGGTGATGGCGCCTGTCAACCCCAGCCGATCCAATTGCTGCGGGCGCAGATCGAAGATGACCTCCTTGACCTCGTCCAGCGCCTGCGTCGAAGCCTCGGCGATTTCCTGCACCTGTTCCAGTATGTGATCGTGGTTGGCAGGCGCGTCCAGACACAGCAGCGCGCGGCGTTTGATGATAACCAGGCTTTGGCTCAGCCCGTCGTGCAGTTCGGCGGCAATGCGCTGCCGCTCGCGCTCCTGCGAGGCGATCAACTCGCGCGCGAAGACTTCCTGCCGGGCAACGCGGCGGCGCAGTTGCGTGACGCGCTGGCGGTAACCAAGCAGCACCAGTCCGGCCAAACACATCACGGCCAGCGACCGAAACCAAACCGTCTGCCAGAAGGCCGGCCTGACGACGAAGACCAGGCTCGCTTCCCGCTCGCTCCAGACGCCGTCCGGGCTGAACGCCTTGACGCTGAAACGGTAGCGCCCAGGCTGAAGCTGCGGAAAATACGCCGTCCGCCGCCGCCCCACGTCCACCCATTCTTCGTTCAGACCGCTCAGTCTGAAGCTGAATTGCACTTGTTCGGATTTGCCCAGGCTCAACGCCGTGTAATGAATTTCGAGATTGTTTTTGCCGGGCGGAATCTCCAACGGCCGGCGGAAATCCAGTTCCGCGCCGTCGAGCATGACGCGCTCGATAAATACGGGCGGCGCAAGCGGGCTGGCAAGGGTCGGGTCAACGACGGCCACGCCGCGGATGGTCGGAAACAAAAACCGCCCATCGCGGGCGCGCCAGCCGGCGGGCTGAAAACCGCCGTTTCCCTCGCTCGGTTCCATTCCGTCCGCCTTGTCGTAAACCACACACGTCACCGTCGGGCGTTGCCCGTCGGCCACTTCATTCAGCGCGCGGCGGCTGACCTGAAAGATGCCGCGATTGCCGAGCAGCCAGAAAGTATCGTTGTCGCCCACGATCAGTCGCGAGACAAAATCATCGAACAAACCATGCTTCGTGGTGATGTGGGTAATACGGCCCCCGCGCAGGCGGTTCAGCCCGCCACCATAGGTGCCGAACCACAGCGTGCCGTCCTGGTCTTCGTGAATGGCGCGGACATAGTTGTTCGACAGGCCATCGTCAGTGGTGTAATTGGTGAAGACACCGTTGTGAAAACGGCTGGCACCGCCCGGCGTGCCCAGCCACAAAGCGCCTGCGCGATCCTCAAAAATAAATTTCACATCGTTATTCACCAGGCCATCGCGCTGCGTAAAGACGGTATGGAGTCCGTCCGTGAACCGAATCAGCCCGTAAAGCGAGCCCAGCCACATTTGCCCCCGGCGATCTTCCACAATGGCTGAGATAAGATCCATATCCAGCAGCGGATACTCGGTGAAGCGCTCATTGGCGTAGCGCACGACCGCATTACCGATGCCAAACCACAGCGCGCCGCCGCGACCCTCGTAAAGCGCGCCGATCTTATAACCGCCCCGCAACTTGCGGGCAGCCGGCGTAAAGTAGGTCGTCACCCTGCCGGCGACCACGCGGCACAGGCCGTTGCCTGTGCCAATCCACAGTGCGCCTTGCGCGTCCTCCAGCACTGAATTGCCGCCTGTGTCGGGCAGCCCCTTCGCGGCGTTCAACATGGTGACGGCCCGCGGTCGCAACCGGAACAGGCCATCGCCAGTACTGCCCAGCCAGATGTTGCCCTCGCGGTCCTCGAACAGGGAATTGACGTTGAAAAGGCTGGCCCTGTTCAGCGTGATCTCTCTGACTGTGTGCGATCCGCTCCGCTCGATTTTGAAGACGCGATCCGTGGCATAACTGAACAGCAGCCCTCCGGCAGCCGTCTCAGTCAGCGGGGCGAAGACATTGCTGATCTGCGGGAAGTTCAGATACGGCGTGAGCCGCCCCTCCTGGAAATGGTTCAAGGCAGTTTGCGTCAGCAGCCAAAGCCCGCCGTCCGGATGCTGGCGAATCTTCAGCAGGTTGTTACGCGGCGTTCCCTTGATCTGAGTCGTGAAGGTCCCCGTGCCCGCCGGTCCCTCGCGAAAAAAAGCCAAACCCAATGACGTGCTCACCCACAGCCTGCCTTCGCGATCTTCACACACGCCGTTCACCGTGGACGGTGGCAGCCCGTGGCGCTCGTCATAAAAAGCAACGGATGCGGGTCCTGTCCCTTCGCCGGCGACAAATCGCGTAATGCCCTGCCTTTCCGCCCCCACCCAGACGGCCCCCGCACGGTCTTCGTAAATGATGCGAATGATCTTGTCGCCGCTGGCATCCGGGGCAATGCGCGCAAAGAAGCTGAAGCTCCCCTGATGACAGCGCGCGATCTCACCGTTCTCCATGCCAATCCATAACGCGCCGTCGCGCCCGACATGCAGGGCGGTGATGCGGTTGCCATTCAGCACGGGCGTATTGCCCGTGTTGAAGATGGTGAACTTCATGCCATCGAAGCGCGCCAGTCCGCCGAACGTGCCCAACCACAAATAGCCGTCCGGCGTCTGTGCGATGGCCACGACAGAGTTCTGCGGCAATCCGCTTTCAGTCGTCCAATGGGTCTGGAGAAAGTGGGGGCCAATCTCCTGTGCGCCAGAACTGGCGTACGAGCGCTGTCCGGCGAAAGTCATACAAATGCCAAACACCACTGCCCCCATGACCACCAAAGCTCTGATGTTCATAGTTGCATCTACCCGGCTTTGCCCGGAAATCCTTTTCCCTGTCTGGTGAAACCGAAAAGGCTTTCAGTGAACCACGTTGTAACGGCATCCGCCTCTCTTGCAAGTACACAAGCGGTGTCATCAACCGTGACATTCAAATAGCAGAAGTGCCGCTGAATGTGTAACTAAACCCAATTAACCCGGAGTGGAACGCCCCGGCAAGAAGATGGCGGCCGTGCTCAGTCAACGTACAAAAACTCGCTCAGATTGAACACCGCGTGACAGAAATCCCGCAGCGCCGCCGCATCCGGTTTCTCGTTTTTGCGTTCGGCATACCCGGCTGCCTGCGTCCTCAAAAACTCCAGCGACCAGGTCATTTCCTTTTCACTCGGCTGACGATTGAGCGCCAGTTTGAACGCCGCGCCAACCTGTTTCCGCGCGTCCGTGCCTGCTTCGGAGGAAATCCGCTCCGCGAAAAATCCCGCCTGTTGGAGAATGAATTCATTGTTCATCAGCGCCAGCGCCTGCGGCGAAACTGTCGCGACGGAACGCACAGGCGCGGAAACCGTCGTCACCGGGCAATCGAAGACTTCGATCAGCGGCAGCAGCACGGAGCGTTTGACGAAGATGTAAACGCTGCGCCGCCAGGTCGCTTCGTTATCCTGCGCATCCAGCGGCCAGCGCGGGCGCGAGCCTGTGTTGATGATGTCAGGATCAATGCGCGGGTAAATGCCGGGGCCGAACATCTGCGGATTCAGTTTGCCGCTGACGGCCAGAATGCTGTCGCGAAGAATTTCCCCTTCCAGGCGTCGCGGGCTGAAACGCCAGAACAGGCGGTTTTCCGGATCGGCGGCGGCGGAAGCTTCTACCAACTTACTGGATTGGCGATATGCGTTCGAGGTCAGAATCAGCCGATGCATCGCCTTCCAGCTCCAGCCTTTCGCGACAAACTCGGTCGCCAGCCACTCCAGCAATTCGGGATGACTGGGCCGGTCGCCGGTTGCGCCGAAATCGCTCGGCGTGCGGACGATGCCTTTGCCGAAATGGTATTGCCAGATGCGATTGGCGATGACGCGGGCGGTCAGCGGGTTGTCCGCGCTCGCGATCCAATCGGCCATCTGCTTGCGTCGGTTAACCGGTTGTAAATTTCCTTCGCCGCACAAAACCGACGGCAAGCCCGGTTCGACCGGATCGCCCTTCATCGAAATGTCGCCGCGTTTGAGCAAAAACGCCTGCTCAGGCTTTTCGACATCGGTGACGCCCATCACCGCCGGCAGCAGCGGCGGACGCGTCTTGTTAATCTGCTCCATCTCCGCTTGCAAAGCTTTGCGCGCTTTCAAGGCTTCCGCCGAAAGCTCGGCTTCGATTTCCTCGGGTTGCAGATTGACGGCTTTGGCAAATCGTTCAGCGGTTTCCCTGCGATAGGCTTCGCGGTTTTCGTCATTGACGGTTCCGGCGGACTCCGCCAGTTTGACGTGAAACTCGACTTTTTCGGCCATCAGCTTTTCGCGGACGGGCTTTTCGATGGCGGCGATTTTGGCTCTGACGGGACGGACTTTTTCGTCAACGGCTTTGTTGGCGGCTTTGTGAGCCGCGATTTCTTCGTCGGTCGCCAAAGTCTTTTCAGTTTTCTTGAAGGGAAAAAAAGCCGCCTGCATCCGGTAGTAATCCTTCTGCGGAACCGGGTCGTACTTGTGATCGTGGCAGCGCGCGCAACCGACCGTCAGCCCCAGAAACACGGACGACGTCGTTGCCACCATGTCGTCCAGTTCATCCGAGCGCGTCTGTTCGTTGTCGGCGTTGTCCACCGTCGGGCCGTTGCGCAAAAATCCAGTGGGAATCAGGCTTTCCGGGTCGCCGGGTTTCAGTTGATCCCCTGCCAACTGTTCGCGGATGAACTGGTCATAAGGCAGATCGGCATTGAACGATTTGATGACCCAGTCGCGATAGCGCCAGGCATGCGGACGATCTATGTCAAATTCGTAACCGCCGCTGTCGGCGAATCGCGCCAGATCCAGCCAGTGCCGTCCCCAGCGTTCGCCGTAATGCTGGCTGCTGAGCAGTTTTTCAATCACCTGCTGATAAGCCTTCTCCGACGGATTCTTCACAAACGCCTCCATTTCGGCGGGCGAAGGCGGCAACCCGATCAAATCGAAATAAACGCGGCGCAGCAGTTCGCGCGGCGCGGCGGCAGGCGAAGGTTTCAAGCCTTTCTCTTTCAACTTGGCCAGCACAAAAGCGTCAATTTCATTCTTCACCCAGGCGCGGTCTTTCAGCGTCATGGCCGGTACAGTTGGCCGAACAGGTTTGACGAAGGACCAGAAGCTTCGGTCTTTATCCGTGATCGAATACCCCGCATTCCGAACCGGGGCGGCGTCGCTCACCACTGGCATCGCCATCGGCTGAAGCTGTTTAATCCATTCGGCGACCGCCGCGATTTCGGCGTCGCTGAGCTTGCCTCCCATGGGCATCTCCGGCTCTTCCTTGTGCGTGATCAGGCGAAAAAGCAGGCTCTTTTCCGGGTTGCCCGGGACGACAGCAGCCCCGCGCGCGCCGCCTTTCAGGGCGGCGGCTTCGGTTCGCAAGTCCAAACCGGAACGTTGCAGTTTCGCTCCGTGGCACGACAAACAGTTCTGCTCGAAGATCGGCGCGATTTTTTCCTTGAACAGATCGGGCGCCGCACCCACCGATTTGAAAGACTGTGAATAACCAAGTAAAACGACAGCCGTGACAACCAGGCAGAATAACTTGCCAAACTTTTTCTTACTCGCCAGATGCTCTTTTCGCATTTGCTCAAACCATCCTGAGAAACGTTAAACTTTGATTTCGGAACGAAGAACCAAACGGAAGAATCCGCCCGGCAGGAAAAGCAATGCTATCTTTAGTCGGCCTTCAAAGCCTTGTCAATTCCACGAATGCCGCGAACCCGAAACGGGGCGGCGAAATTATGGCGAGGGTGGCTGCACATGTTCGTCATCTCCTCCCGTTTCATCTATAGTACACCCGTCTCACAACAATCATCCGTGCCCCTGACCACTTTGGAGGTGTGACTTGCCTGAACCAGAAAGCCTGCCCACAGCGGAACCCGCGATCCTGCCGGACGGCCAGTACGGCGGATTTCCCTCGCCCGCCGATGATTATCTGCACCGCACGCTGGATTTGAATGAACACCTGGCGCCTCACCCGACCTCGACGTTTTTCATGCAGGTTCAGGGGAATTCCATGGCGGCGGACCGCGTTTTCGACGGCGACATTCTGGTTGTGGATCGCGCCTCGAATTACCGCGACGGCCATCTGGTGCTGGCAATTGTCGAAGGGACGTTTGTTTTGCGAAAGCTGCAACTGCGCGAAGGCCGGTTCTGGCTCCGCGCCCCCGCTGATCATTTGGCCAATAACCTGCCCAATCATCTACCCAATCATCTAAATGACCTGGAACTGGATGAAAGCTGCGAAATCTGGGGCCGCGTGATGTGGTCACTGACGAAACACTGACCTGCCATGAAAGCCATCGCCATCGTGGATGCCAACAATTTTTATGTCTCCTGCGAACGCTTGTTCAATCCGCGATTGCGTGACCAGGCCACTGTCGTGCTGTCGAACAATGACGGCTGCATCGTCTCCCGCTCAAACGAGGCGAAGGAAATGAAAATCAGCATGGGCGTGCCGCTGTTTCAGGTCAGTAAAATCATCGAACAAAACGGCGTTCACGTCCTGTCGAGCAACTACGAACTTTACGGCGACATGTCGCACCGGATGATGGAGGTGCTGGAAACCTGTTCGCCCGAAGTCGAGCGTTATTCGATTGACGAAGCCTTCATCAGTCTGGAAGCGGACGATTCGCAAGGAGTGGAAGAACTCGGACGCGCCATCCGGGCGAAAATCCACCGGCACGTCGGCATCCCCGTTTCCATCGGCATTGCCGCGACGAAGACCCTGGCCAAAGTCGCCGGGCATCACGCCAAAGTGCTGCCCGGCCTGGACGGCGTTTTCGACCTGACGCCCGCGTCCATACAGGTTCCCGTGCTGCGCAACACACCGGTCGAGGAAGTCTGGGGCATCGGCTGGCGCTGGGCCAGGAAGCTGAAGACAGCCGGCATTTTGACGGCGTTCGATCTGCGCGAAGCCAGGGAAAGCTGGATTCGATCAAACATGTCTATTGTCGGGTTGCGGCTGGCGCGGGAACTTCGCGGCATCCCCTGTCACACGCTCAACACCTGTCCTGTTCCCCGGCGCGCCATCAACTCAACGCGGTCGTTCGGCCAGATGGTGGATTCAAAAGACGAACTCAAAGCCGCCGTCGCCAGTTTCGTCGCCCGCGCCGCCGAAAAGCTGCGCCGCGAAAAAATGGTCGCCGGAGCCATCACAGTCTTTGTGCGCACCAACAAATTTCACGAAGACGAAGAACAGTTTTCCGGCTCCGTCACCTTGCAGCTTGCGCCGATGACCTGCATCACGAATGAAATTCAGGAAATTGCCTTCAAGGCGCTGGATTCCCTGTTTCGCCAGGGGCTGCGCTACAAGAAAGCAGGCGTCATGCTGACCGGACTTGTCCCCGCCAACCTGATTCCCCAGCCGCTGTGGGAAGCGGAAAAGAGCGAACGCCTGCGCGCCGTGATGGGAAAAGTGGACCGGCTGAATCAACGCTTCGGACGCGAAACCGTGCAATGCGGCCAGTTCCATTCCGAAGGCAAATGGCGAATGAAATTGGACAGCCGCTCGCCGCGTTATACCACCCGCTGGGATGAACTGCTGAAAGTCGTCTGCTGAATGGGCACGCATCGCTTCCAGCGTGCGATTCGCTTCTGCTGACTCGCTGGAAAAGAGGAACACGCTCCGGCCACGCCCGCACGCTGGAAGCGATGCCTACCCGCGTTATTTGTTAGTCATACCTTGTCATTACACGAACCTGACGATAAGCTACCCGCCGTTCAAGAACGTCTTCCCTGAAACAACTTCACCTGCTCGCAAGCAGGTTTTCCATACAACCAGGCAATGAGCACCAGAAAACTTTCTCTGTCGGTCGTCTTCGTTTTCGCCGCGTTTGCCGCTTTTGCATTCCAATGGCAGCCGAACGCCGGAGCGCAACAGAAGGTAGATTTCGTCCGCGACATCCAGCCAATCTTCGCGGCTTCGTGCGCAGGCTGCCACGGCGCAAAGAAGCAGGCGGCGGGCTTGCGGCTCGATTCCAAAAAGGTCGCGCTAACCAAAGTCGTCAAGCCGGGCAACTCTGCCGATAGCGAACTTTATCGCCGCGTCGCCGGCATCGGCGACCAGGCGCGCATGCCGATGGGCGGCAAGCCGCTCGCGGCAGAGCAAATTGCGCGGATCAAACTCTGGATCGAACAGGGCGCGGAATGGCCCGAAGCCGCGAGCATTGACGGCGAAGTCCAAAAACACTGGGCTTTCGTCGCGCCAGTACGTCCGGCAGTTCCCCAAGTCACGAAAGCCGCCTGGGTCAAAAATCCGATTGATGCCTTCGTGCTGGCGCGCCTCGAAAAAGAAGGTCTCGCGCCTTCGCCCGAAGCCGACAAAGTCACGCTGTTGCGCCGCCTGAGCCTGGATTTGATTGGACTGCCGCCGACGCCGGAAGAAGTGGATGCTTTCCTCGCCGACAAATCGCCGAAAGCTTATGAAAAGCAGGTCGAACGTCTGCTGGCCTCGCCGCATTACGGCGAACGCTGGGGCCGGCTGTGGCTGGACGCGGCGCGCTACGCCGATTCGGACGGCTACGAAAAAGACAAACAGCGCAATGTCTGGTTTTATCGCGACTGGGTGATCAATTCGTTCAACCAGGACAAGCCCTACGACCAATTCATCATCGAACAGCTTGCCGGTGACCTGCTGCCGCCCAAATCAGATCCGAAAGCCACGCAGGAGCAAATCGTCGCCACTGGCTTTCTGCGCAATTCGATGATCAACGAAGAAGGCGGCATCGAACCGGAACAGTTCCGCATGGAAGCGATGTTCGACCGCATGGACGCCGTCGGCAAAAGCATGCTGGGCCTGACCATCCAATGCGCGCAGTGCCACAACCACAAATTCGACCCGATCAAACAGGAGGAGTACTACAAACTCTTCGCCTTCCTGAACAATTCCAACGAAGCGAACATCGCCGTCTACACGCCGGAAGAGCAGCTGAAGCGCGCCGAAATCTTCCGCCGCACGCGCGAAATCGAAGCCGAACTGCAACACAAAACCCCGGACTGGCAGGCGCGCCTGGCCGCATGGGAAGAGGGCGCGAAAGCGAATCAGCCGGAATGGATCGTCGTGCGTCCTGATGTGGACGACATTTCCACCGGCGGGCAAAAGTACATCGCGTACAAGGACGGATCGTTTCTGGCCGCGGGCTACGCGCCGACCAAACATCGCGTGAAGATGATTTGGAAGACGAACGTCAAGGACATCGCCGCCTTCCGCCTGGAACTGCTCAACGATCCGAACCTGCCGCTCAGCGGGCCTGGACGTTCGACAAAGGGCTTGGGCGCGCTGACCGAATTTGAAGTCGAAGCCGCTCCGGTCAGCGATCCGAAGAAAATCACCAAGATCAAAATTGTCCGCGCCACCGCCGATTTCAACCAGCCGGAACGTGACCTGGAAGCCGTCTTTTACGACAAGACCAACCGCAAGCGCATCACCGGCCCGATTGATTTCGCGATTGACGGCAAGGATGAAACCGCCTTGGGCATTGACGCGGGGCCGGGCCAGCGCAACGTCCCGCGCAAAGCCGTTTTCGTCGCCGAAAAGCCGGTCAGCCTGGATGGCGAAACCATCCTGACGTTTTTCATCAAACAAAACCACGGCGGCTGGAACAGCGACGACAATCAAAACAACAATCTGGGACGCCTTCGACTTTCGGTGACAACCGCCAAAGACGCCGTCGCCGATCCGCTGCCCGCCAGCGTGCGCGAGATTCTTTCGATTCCGGCCAATCAGCGCAGCGAAGCCCAAACCCAGGCGGTTTTCGGTTACTGGCGGACAACGGTCGCCGGTTGGAAGTCCGACAATGAACAAATCGCCGAACTCTGGCGCGGGCATCCCGAAGGCTCTTCGCAATTGGTTTACAACGAACGCGGCGAGATGCGCCCGACCTTCACGCTAAAACGCGGCGACTTTCTGAAACCGGACAAACAGATCGAACCCGGCGTGCCCGCCTTCCTGAATCCGCTGCCCGCAAATGCGCCGGCCAACCGGCTGGGCTTCGCCAAATGGATGACCGATCGTCAAGCCCCGACCACTGCGCGCTCGGCGGTCAACCGCATCTGGCAAACCTATTTCGGCACCGGCATCGTGGCGACTTCGGAGGATTTCGGAAAACAGGCCGAAGCGCCGTCTCATCCTGAACTGCTGGACTATCTGGCCGTCGAATTGATGGAGGGACAGGGAGACAGGGAGACAGGGAGACAGGAAGATTTCCGCGAAAAACGATCCGCAATCCGCAATCCGCAATCCGCAATCCGCTGGCTGGAGTCTGAAGAATGTTCACCGCCTTGTCGTGACTTCGGCAACCTATCGCCAGTCGTCAAAAGTCACGCCCGACTTGATGCAGCGCGATCCTTACAACCGTTTGCTGGCGCGTGGCAGCCGAATGCGCGTCGAAGCGGAAGTTGTCCGCGACATTGCGCTGGCCACAAGCGGTTTGCTCAACGCCAAAGTCGGCGGTCCCAGCGTCTTTCCGCCGTCGCCGGAGTTTTTATACCTGCCGCCCACCAGTTATGGCCCGAAACCCTGGGCGGAAGACAAAGGCGAGAATCGCTATCGCCGCGCGGTGTACACGTTCCGCTACCGCTCCGTTCCCTTCCCCGTGCTGCAAACCTTCGACGCGCCGACGGCGGATATTTCCTGCGTCCGCCGCGCACGGTCAAACACGCCGCTGCAAGCCTTGACGACGCTGAACGAAACCCTGTTTCTGGAAGCAGCGCGCGCGCTGGCAACCAAAACCGTGAAAGAAGGCGGCGTGACCGACGCAGACAAAGCGGCTTTCGCCTTCCGCCGCGTGCTGTCGCGCAAACCGGCGGCGGCGGAATTGAACGAACTGCTGGCGCTGAAGAATCGCCAGTTGGAGCGCTTCACGAGCGGCGAACTGAATCCCTGGAATTTGGCGACGAACGATCCCGACAAAGCCTTCGCATTGCCCAAAGGCGTGCGGATGGATGAACTGGCGGCGTGGACGGCGGTGTCGCGGGTGCTGCTGAATCTGGATGAGGCGATTACGAAGGAATAAAAGTTTTATTCCAGCCAAATCCGTTTGGCTCCGTACCGGTCAAGCGCGGCATCGAGACTGACAATGGCTATATCTTCGACGCATCCTTGAGACGCGAGCATCCGGTCGAATGGGTCTTTATGGTGAAATGGCATTGTTTCAACCCAATCAATGTGTTCCAAAGAGATCGGAAGAAGGCGGATGCCATTGTTCAGGACATGAAATTCAACCAGCGTTTTCACAGGTTCTTCAAGCTTTATCTTTCCAATAGAAACTTTGATGGTTAGTTCCCAAACGCTGGCAAGGCTGAGAAAAACTGTGTTGTTTTCGTCTTCCAGCAAATCCTTCGTGGCTTGCGGCAAGTTGGCAGACTGCTCACGGCCGGCAAACCAGAGGAAGGTGTGTGTATCAAGCAAGAGATTCATGGCATGTACTCCGCGAAATCTTCAAGCGGCTCATCGAAGTCAGGACTGATCCAAATAATGGTGTTGCTAAGCCCAACTTGGCGGCGTTTGCGGGTGGGGACTTGTTCACTGGCGTCACCGTTGACGTGACCATTGACCGGAGTCAATTTGAAAGCGGGCTTTTCTTCATTGGTGATAATGATTTCTTCGCCCGGCTGAAGGTTATTGAGCAGGGTTTGCGCCTGCGGCGTTAGTTCCGAGAAGTCCAATTGCATATCAATCCTCCTTATTGCTGAAACGGCCAGTTCATTATGACGAGCGTGCTGGTGAACTGCAAAACTGAGCTATGCCGATCAAACTACTTTCTTTCGTTTGTCTGTTGATGGTTGTCTTTTACGGATTGACCGTCCGGCCCACGGCGCAGAGTCAATCCGCAACGACGGCTTATTTTCTCAAACCAGCACGCATTTTCGATGGCGAGCAATTGCGCGAAGGCTGGGCCGTGCTGGTGCGCGGCGAAAAGATCGAAGCAGTCGGCGCGGCCAACGAAATCAAAGCCCCCGCCGACGCCAAAGTCATTGAGTTGCCCGGCACAACGCTGATGCCCGGTTTGATCGAAGCGCATTCGCACGTCCTGCTGCATCCTTACAGCGAAACGCCCTGGAATGATCAAGTCGCGCGCGAACACTTGAGCTTGCGCGTGGCGCGGGCGACCAATCATTTGCGCGATACTTTGCTGGCGGGCTTCACGACGGTTCGCGATCTGGGAACCGAAGGCGCGGATTATGCCGATGTCGGTCTGAAGCAAGCCGTCCAGCAAGGCATCATTCCCGGTCCGCGAATGTTGGTGGCGACGCGGGCGATTGTCGCTTCGGGAAGTTACGGCCCGAAAGGTTACGCCACGGAATGGAACGTGCCGCAAGGCGCGGAAGAAGCTGATGGCGTGGACAGTCTGACGCGCGCCGTCCGCACGCAAATCGGCAAGGGCGCGGACTGGATCAAGGTTTACGCCGATTACCGCTGGGGCAAAGGCGGAGCGGCGCCGACCTTCACGCTGGAAGAATTGAAGCTGATCGTCGAACTTGCCAAAAGCGCCGGAATACCAGTTTCAGCGCATTCGACCACGCCGGAAGGCATGCGCCGCGCGACACTGGCTGGGGTCGAAACCATCGAACACGGCGACGACGGCACGCCGGAAGTCTTCCGAATGATGAAAGAGAAAGGCGTCGCGCTCTGCCCGACACTGTCTGTCGGCAACCAGGCGCGCAAACCCGCAATGATGAAAGCCGCGCTCGAAGCAGGCGTAACCATCGCGGCGGGCAGCGATGTCGGCGTTTTCGCCCACGGCGACAATGCGCGCGAACTGGAAGCCATGGTCAAGTTTGGAATGCAGCCGGTGGACGCGCTGCGCTCCGCGACTTCGATCAACGCGCGCGTGCTGCATCTGGAAAATCAGATTGGCTCGGTCAAAACCGGTTTGCTGGCCGACCTGATCGCCGTCGAAGGCGATCCCACGCGCGATGTTTCGGCAATTCGGAAAATCAAACTGGTGATGAAGGGCGGTAAGGTCTACAAACAATGATGAGCATTTTGATGTCCCTTTTAACGCAAAGCCGCGAAGGCGCAAAGACGCAAAGGATTCAAACCATTGAACAGGTCAATCCTTTTGCGTCTTTGTTTCTTTGCGTCTTTGCGTTGATTGTTTGCGCGGAGCGTTCAACTCAAGCTCAGGGTCAGGGCTGGAAAAACATCTTTGATGGCAAAACACTGACTGGCTGGCAAGCGCCGGATATGAGCTACTTCACCGTGGAAGACGGCGCAATTACCGGCACGACGACGGCGGCACATAATCCGCCGTACAACCAATTCATCGTCTGGCAAGGCGGCGAGGTCGCTGATTTCGAGTTGAAGTTCAAGTTTCGCATCTTCGGCGCGAAATCAAATTCCGGCATGCAGTTTCGCAGCACAGTCAAAGACAAAGACCTGGTTCACGGCTACCAGGCCGATATGGATGGCGCGGGAAAATTCCTGGGGGGCATCTGGGACGAATACGGCACTCGGCGGTCGCTGGCCGGACGCGGCGAAAAAGCCTTGATTGATGAATCCGGCAAAAGAACCGTCACGCGCTTTGCCGAATCCGAAGCCCTGCTGAAAAACATCAAAATGACAGACTGGAACGAATACCACATCACGGCTGTTGGTTCGCGGATGACCCTGAGAATCAACGGTCAAATCACGGCGGAACTGGACGACCGCGAAATCGGCAAAGCCGCTCGCAAAGGCGTGTTGGCCATGCCCATCATTCCCGGCGAGCCGATGAAGGTTCAATACAAAGACATTCGATTAAAAAAGCTGCCATAAAAAATTAAGCAAGGCGACAACCTGCTGGCCCTGAAAGCCCTGGAACAGTCGGCGAAGACCGCTCGCTGCTGGTCTGCCGCAAGGCGTTCAAGGCAAATGTTTCGGCCTTTCAAAACCTGACGGTCAAAAAAATTCCCAACGCCGTGCTGCGCAAATGCTAATGGAACCGCGACGATTACAGTTTGCAGGTGGCGGAATTGAAACCGCCCGAACCGGCTCCGAATACGCAAATTTCGCTATTCGATGAAGTCCGGGAGGAGGTTTTGAATCAGACGAAAAAATGAAAGCGATAATGATCGGGCCGGATCGCGGACGTTCCGTCCACGCTTCACCGGCAATCAACTGCGGACGAACGAACGGGCGTCGCTGATGTGGGAACACGACCAGCCGCGCGAAGAACGGCTGGAAGATTATCTGGTCAGCGCGTTGATGAATTATGACGAGATTGACTATGACGAACACGCCGATCTGTTGTACAAACTGTCCGGTCAATTGATCGCTCGCCTGCGCGGTTATCTGCGGGATGACCGCGAAATCGAAAACGTGCTGCTCTATCACCAGCGTTCGCTGACGGAATTCGTCTACCGGCAGATGATGCAACATTACTGGGAAACGCCCGTGGATTATCAGGTCAAAATCAGCAAGGGCTTTTCGGCATTGCGCCCGAACAGCTTCACGCTGCCCGCCGGCATCCAGCCGCGCGATTTCCGCGCGCCGCTGGACCAGCGCAACTCCATCCGGCAACTGGTTTTTGGCGGATTCCGCAAATGCTGTTACCCGTTTCAGAAATTCGATTCCGACACCAAACGCCGCTTTACCATGCTGCTGGAAGACGACGCCACGGTCTTGCGCTGGATGAAACCCGCCAGCGGCCATCTGCGAATCGAACACAAAACCGGCGCGGGTTACGAAGCGGATTTCGTCATCGAAACGGCGGCGGAAAAGCTGCTCTGCGAAACCAAGATGGCCAGCCAGTTCGAGGACGGCGAAGTCCAACTGAAAGCCCAGGTCGCCCGCCAATGGTGCAATTACGCCAATCAGCACGCGGCGGAAAACGGCGGCAAAACCTGGCGCTACCTGCTGATTCCGCACGACGAAGTGACACACAACGCCAGCCTGCACGGCTTGCAAAACCGCATTCAAAACTGAAACCACCAGAGACGGAAAGGAACAAAACATGAAGCTGCAAACTCAACCTGATTTGACGATTGCTCGCCGCGACTTTCTGAAGGATTCGGCAACGGCGGCGGCTGGCGTTGGCGGCGCGATTCTCGCATCTTCGCTTCCAGCGTCGGCAAAAGTCCTGGGAGCCAACGACCGCATTCGCGTTGGAGCCATCGGAACCGGCGGACGCATGCGCGGCTTGCTGAACCATGTCAAAACTAATTCCGACGCGGAAATCGTCGCGCTGTGCGATGTGTATCAGCCCAACATCGAACGCACGGCGACGCAGCATGGGCTTTCCAGCGCCAGACAGATTAAAGACTATCGCGCCGTGCTGGACGACAAGAATATTGACGCCGTGGTCATCGCCACGCCCGATCACTGGCATGTCAAAATCACCGCCGATGCCGTCGCGGCAGGCAAAGACGTGTACGTCGAAAAACCCATCACCCATTCGCTGGAAGAAGGCGCGGGGATCATCAAAGCCGTCGAAGCGAGCAAGCGCGTCGTGCAGGTCGGCATGCAGCAACGAAGCTGGCAGCATTTCATCGAAGGCAAGCAAATCATTGACGAAGGCAAGCTGGGCCAGATCACGACCGTGCGGATGTGGTGGTATCAGAACTATCCGGCCAGCGGACATTCCAGCAAACTCGCGTATGACAAGCTGGATCAGAAAGCCTGGCTCGGCAAAGCGCGGGCGCAGGAATTGACGCCCGCCAAATTTTACTGGTGGCGCTGGTACTGGGATTTCGGCGGCGGCGCGCTGACCGATTTGATGTGCCACTGGATTGACGTGGTGCATTGGTATCAGGGCGTTTCAACGCCAACGACGGCCACGACCATCGGCAACCGCTACGTGCTGGATTGGGAATGCCCGGACACGATTAACTGCGTGCTGGAATATCCGAAAAACTTCACGGCGACCTACCACGGCACGATGAGCAGCAGCATTGACGACGGCGGTCTGGAACTGCGCGGTACGAAAGCGACGATGAAGCTCGACCGCGAACGGCTGGCCGTGTATCCCGAAGCTGGGTCAGGATTCAGCCGGGCAGGCGACGCCAAACACAGTATTCTGATTCCGTCCAAAGGCGACGGCACCGCCACGCACATTCGCAACTTCCTGGATTGCGTGAAAAGCCGCAAGACGCCGAACGCCGACATCCGCGTTGCCGTCGAAGCCGCCCGCGCCGCGCATCTGGGTAACCTGGCGCTGAAGCAGGCGCGCACTGTACGATGGAATGCGCAACAAGCACGCTTGGAAAGCTGAGGAGTCAAACCATGAGAGATAAGGCAAAAGCATCAGAAACCGCATTGAATGCCAGCCGCCGCTGGTTCATTGAACAATGCGGCGTCGGAATGGGCGCGCTGGCGCTGAATCATCTGCTGTCGAGCGCGGGTTACGCGCAGGCATCACAGAACCCACTTGCGCCGAAAAAGCCGCACTTCGCGCCGAAAGCCAAGAACGTCATTTATCTGTTTATGGCTGGCGGCCCCAGCCATATTGAACTTTTCGACAACAAACCCGCCTTGGCCAAATTCGACGGCACATTGCCGCCGCCGGAATTGCTGAAGGGCTACCGGGCGGCGTTCATCAATCCGAACTCGACGCTACTGGGGCCGAAGTTCAAATTCGCCAAATACGGCCAGTCAGGCGCGGAAGTCTCCGACTTGCTGCCCTACACTTCGCAAATTGTGGACGACATCGCCATTGTCAAAGGGATGGTGACCGACGCTTTCAATCACGCGCCGGCGCAGTTGATGATGAACACCGGCGGGATGATTTTCGGGCGGCCCAGTTTTGGTTCCTGGACCGTCTACGGAATGGGCAGCGAAGCGGAAGACCTGCCGGCCTTCGTGGTTTTCAGCACCGGCGCGAAAGGGCCGAGCGGCGGCAATTCCTGCTGGGGCAGCGGCTTTCTGCCGACCGTTTATTCGGGCGTGCAGTTCCGTAACGTCGGCGATCCGGTGCTGTACCTTTCAAACCCGCGCGGCGTGGATGACAAGTTGCAGCGCGATTCGCTCGACACAATCAACAAGCTTAACCGGATGCGGCTCGACACGGTGGGCGATCCGGAAATCGCCACGCGCATCAATTCGTTCGAGATGGCTTACAAAATGCAGTCGAGCGCGCCGGAGCTGATGGACATTGCCAAAGAGCCGAAACACGTGCTTGACATGTACGGCGCGGAACCGGGCAAGCCGTCTTTCGCCAATACCGTATTGATGGCGCGGCGGCTGGTGGAAAAAGGCGTGCGCTTCGTACAGATTTACCACGAAGCCTGGGATCAGCACGGCAGTCTGGTCAGCGGCCTGACCGCCAATTGCAAAACCACCGATCAAGCCTGCGCCGCGCTGGTCAAGGATTTGAAGCAGCGCGGGATGCTGGAAGACACGCTGGTCATCTGGGGCGGCGAATTCGGCCGCACGCCGATGGTGCAGGGCGGCAACGACGGGCGCGACCACCATCCGAACGCCTTCACGATGTGGATGACGGGCGGCGGATTGAAAACCGGGCAGACGCTTGGCGAAAGCGACGATCTGGGGTTCAACGTCGTCAAAGATCGCGTCCACGTCCACGACCTGCACGCAACCTTGCTGCACCTGCTCGGCTTCGATCACGAAAAGCTGACCTATCGTTTTCAGGGACGCGATTTCCGGCTGACGGACGTTCACGGCCTGGTGGTGGATAAACTGCTGGCTTGAGGCGACAGCGATGAAAAAATGGCTGGTGAGTTTGGCGATGGTGGCGGCGCTGCTCTGCCCCGCCACGTCCCAGGAAACCTGGAAGGCAAACCCGAAACGGGCTGACGCAGTGCGGGTGCTGATTGCCACCGGCGGGCATGATTACGACCCGGAGTTTTATTCGGCCTTCGATGACCAAGCCATCAACGCCAGGGTTGATCCTCACCCGCGCGCCTACAGCTACGACATGCGCAAGCGCGCCGATGTGCTGGTGATTTACGACACGGCGCAAACCCTGGAACCGGCAAGGCAGAAAAATCTGCGCGAATTTGTCGAAAGCGGCAAAGGCGTCGTCGTGCTGCACCACGGCATCTGCACCAATGTCAACTGGCCCTGGTGGTACGAACAAGTCGTGGGCGGGCGCTGGCTGTTTGAACCGGTCAACGGCAAAACCGGAAGCTACAAACACGATGTGGATTTGACGATCAAACCGGCAATGCCGCATCCGATTCTGAAAGGGATCGGAAGTTTCCGCATTCACGACGAAACCTACAAGGACCTCTGGATTTCTCCGAAGGTCAAAGTGTTGCTGACGACCGATAACCCGACCAGCGATGGCCCCGTCGCCTGGATCGGTCCTTACGAAAAAGCCCGCGTCGTTTACATTCAACTCGGCCATGACCGCAACGCGAATTTGAATCCGAACTGGCAGAAACTGGTCAGAAACGCGATTTTGTGGACAGCGGGAAAACTCAACTAATCAGTGATCCGGGCGGTTCTCCCCCTCTTTAATTCCCGCCATGATGACCCGCGTTGCATTGCCGGGTAGGTTCCCGGCCGGCCTGGAAGGTCCTGCGTTCCTTTGTTTTGCAGATGCCTTTGACCGGGATCAATTTGCTGACTGAACAGACCTCTAAAACGAATGTTCTGCCGGAGGTGGCACCGGCATTAACGGGCGAGGGTGTTGCCGCGGATTTCAGCGCAGGTGTTGGCGTGGCCAGAGCAGGCGTTGTCCTGGCTTGTGGAGACGGACTGAAAGATGGTTTCGGCGCGGGCTTTGTCACTTTGGCCAGTTGAGTCTGCCCTGGCCTGGGCGCAGCCGATTTGCCTGCGCCGGACTTGACAGCGGCGGATTTCGCCGAAGCTTTTGGAGTGGCGCCTTTCGGCGGCGGAGTTGTTTTGGCGGCCTTTGGTTTCGGCGCGGGCGTTGGCGTGGCCACGATGCGCGGTCTGCCAGACGGCCGTTGATCGCCAAGGACAATAATGTTGGGGCCGGAAGCTGGCGCTTGTCTGGTTGTCGTTGGCGCAGCCCCCCTTGAAGCCGGTGTCGGCCATGGAGTGGGTCCAGGCACAGCGCCGCTCGTCGCACTGATCCGCGAACCCGGAAGAGCCTTTCTGGGAACCGGAGTCGCCGTGGGCAAAGGTCTTGGCCTTGTTTCAGTGATCTTGATGGGCATTCTCTCTGGAGCCGGCCGAGCGCCCAGGCTCGGAGTAATCGGTTGTTCAACCCGTTGCGCACCGGACAAGGAAACCGTTCCGCGCGCTTCCGGCGGCACCGGGATGTAGACATCGCTAATGCCTCGATTATCAGGCGGCGGAGCAGTGTCCGCTGTCGTCGCGCCAATGGTGTCCGTCATCGGCGGCATGCTTTCAGGCACTGTTCTTGTAGGATCTATCTGAATCGGTTGCTGGGGTAAATAGGGTTGCGCATCACCATTTTCCGTGCCGCTCAGAAAGAGTTCGGCGCGCGCGCCGGGGGTGTCGGTTTGCGCAGGCTGCCCCGTCACCGGGTCAATGTACAAGGTGACCAGACCTTCTCTCGGCGATTCAAACGCGCCGTTCAGATCAGGGCGAAGCTGCATCGCCCGGTTCATAAAATCCGCCCAGATCAGTGCCGCGGTCGAACCGCCCGTCACGCCGATGTCCGTGTTGTCGTCAAAGCCGATCCAGACGACGCAAACCAATTCCCGCGTATATCCGGCAAACCATCCGTCGCGCGAAGAACCGGTTTTGCCCGCCGCGATGTCGCGGAAGCCCAACTGGCGCACGCGCGTTCCCGTGCCGTAATCAAGCACATCCTGCATCATCGAAGTCATCAGGAAAGCGACTTGCGGGCTCATCACATCGCTGGTTTGGGTGGGCGCGTCGTAGATGGTTGCGCCGTCTTTGGTGGTAATCCGCCGGATGGCAACCGGCGCGGTTCGCTTGCCTTGATTGGCAAAAGCCGTGTAGGCCGACGCCATCTGCAAGGGCGTCGCCTCGGCGGCGCCCAGGGCTACGGATGGCAAAGCCGGGACATTGTTCAATCCGGCGCGCTGGGCAAAATTGGCCACCTGTTGGAAACCTACGCGCTCGGCAACGGACACGGCAATGACGTTCTTCGATCTGACCAAAGCCTCGCGCACAGTCATTGCCCGATTGTCATAGGTGTCGCCAAAATTGCCTGGCGAGTAAAACCTGCCGTCGTACTCGAAACTGCGCGGCTCGTCCTTGAAAATCATGGCGGGCGTCACGCGGCGCTCGGGATCGCCATCACTTAACGCCGCCGCGTAGACAAAAGGCTTGAAGACCGAGCCGGGTTGACGTTTGGCATCGGTCGCGCGGTTGAGCTGGCTCATGGCGTAGTCTCGTCCGCCGATCATGGCCAGCACGTCTCCGTTTTTTGCATCCATCGCCACCAGCGCCACCTGCAAGCCTCTCGTGCCCGTCCTGCGGCGCTGCGCCACCAGCGTGTCAATTTCCGGCATACGGTTCCTGACCGCGTCGTAGGCCGCGCGCTGCAACCCCAGGTCCACCGTCGTGTAAGTGCGCATCGAACGCATTGACTGCGTGTCATCTCCGAACTGGGCTTCGAGTTGCCGCATCACGTAATCCATGAAGTATGGCGCATCGGAGGCGTTCGTCCCGCCGCTGTCAATCAGTCCCAGCGGCAGCCGTTTTGCGGCTTCCGCTTCGGCAACCGTGAAATCCTTCGGACGGGAGTCATCTTTCGATCTGGGCACATCATTGCTCGCCGCAACCATCAGATCGAGGACGGTATTGCGGCGTTCGAGCGCGCGTTTCTCGTGGGGCTCCAGGAGCGGGTCCGTGTCCTTGTACAGCCGCAGCGAGTAGTAATTCGGGCTGTGAATGATGCCGGCCAGCAGCGCGGATTCGTGCGGTTTCAACTGCCGAATGTCCTTGCCGAAATAGGCGCGCGCCGCTTCACCAAACCCGTTGACTGAAAACCCGCCTCGCTGGCCCAGATAAATCTGGTTGCAGTACATCTCGAAGATCTGCATTTTGGTCAGTTTTCGTTCGAGAATGATCGCCATGTAGGCTTCCGACAGCTTGCGCTTCGGCGTCCGTTCCGGCGTCAGAAAAAAGCTTTTGACCAACTGCTGTGTGATTGTGCTGCCGCCTTCGCGGATCTCACCGGCTTCGTAATTGCGAAAGAGCGCGCGCAAAATGCCGCGAAAACTGACGCCCGAATGCTGGAAAAAGCCACGGTCTTCAATGGCGACAATGGCCACCACCAGTTCGTGCGGAAGATCTTCGTACTTGATGATTTTGCGTTTTTCGCGCTGTTCATTGAGCGTTGCTGAGATTTGCTCCGGCTCAATCTGCGCTGTCATGAGCGGTTGACGCGTCTCGGTGGCGGTAATTGACTGAATCCCATTGCCGCCCGGACCAAAGGCAATACGCAGCGGCTGGAAAAGCTTCGCCCCATCAATGACGGCTTCGGGACTGGGAAAGAGATCCACCGTGTCGCCCGTCACAGTGTAATTCCCGTGTGATCCCGTCTCTGTCACGCCTCGCTGCACATAGCCAACGCCCTGCAGATGACGAATCAGATCATCCATTCGCCTCGCCTCTCCTGATCGTAATGTCAGCGGAGCGGCGTAAATGCCGGAAGATCGCTCGAATATTTTCCCTTGCAGCCCATTATCAATGATGACGGAATACCGCTGATAGTAGACGTAAAGAACGACGCCAAAAACCATTCCCAGCAGGACGAGAAGATAGAAAAGCTTTCGCCAGCGAAGATACCACGGCACTCTTGTGGGGTTGACGGCCCGCTTGAGAACGTACGGCTTCCTTTCGCGTACCGGTGGTTCCGAGGGCTCTTCTGTAGGTTTTGCTTTAACTCCCATACCTCAACTTCTTATGAATCCAAATGTTGAAAGGAGGTGCCAAGAAGGACGTTGCTCATTATGCCGATTCTGACCAGTGAGTCAATCAATGGCATAGACGATCAGCAGGGACAATCTCCGGGCCTGGCAGTTGTAACGACTTTTGTTTATCGGAATTCGATTTCAGTGGAAAGAGGACCTCCGCGCGCCGGCACCTGCTTCGTGAAGGTGAAGAAAACCTGGACTTTACGCCCCCCCCGCTTGACTATCAGTCATCCGTGATTACTATGGCCTTATCGCCTCCATTTTCAGTTGGGAATTTGAACTTTAAGAATTGCGAGGGAGTCTGCGGTGAATAATCTGTCTAAGAAACTTTTGCTCTTCGGGCTTTTAGCGACAATCGTCAGCGCGGGATTGATCGCGCCAAGCTTGGCAATCGCACAGGAAGGCGCGGCAGCGCGCCGCATTTCCGATGATTACCAAAAAGCGGCCGATATTATCAAAAAGAACTACGTCGTTGACGTGGATGATGAAACCCTGAGCAAATCCTCCATTCAAGGAATGCTCAAGACACTTGACCCGCATTCGGATTATTACGATCCCAAAGCCTTCAAGGAATTCAACGACCGGCAACACAGCCAGTATTTCGGCATTGGCGCCCTGATCGGCACAAGGAACAAGGTGACGTACATCCTTGAACCCTTCAAAGGCAGCCCTGCCTCGCGCGCTGGATTGCGGTACGGCGATCAGATTGTTGCGCTCGACGGCAAGGACACTTCGGACTGGAGTTCCGACAAGGTTCGTAATGTGCTGCTGGGCGAGCGGGGCACAAAAATTGTGGTCACCGTCAAACGTCTGGGGGCAGCCGAACCGATTACGTCAACGATCATTCGCGATGGCATCTGGCGTCCCTCAATTCCCAGCTATTACATTGTCAAACCTGGAATTGGCTACATCGGGTTGACCACCAATTTCCAATCCACGACCAGCCGTGAACTGGCCAATGCCATGGCCGAATTGCGCGAACAGGGAGCCAGCAGCTTCATTCTGGATTTGCGCGGCAACGGCGGCGGTTATCTGGATCAGGGCATCAAGGTTTGCGATCAGTTCCTGCAACGCGGTCAAAAAATCGTGGTGACGAAATCGCGTCCCGGAAACAATTTTGATCAGGAAGAGTTTGCCCGGATCGGCGCATCGGAAAACTTCCCGCTTGTCATCCTGATTGATCGTCAGACGGCTTCGGCGTCGGAAATCGTGGCCGGCGCCATTCAGGATCACGACCGGGGTTTGATCGTCGGCGAACAGAGCTTCGGCAAGGGGCTGGTCCAGCGAATCTTCCCGCTCATCAACAACGGCGGCTTGATTCTGACCATCGCGCACTATTACACGCCAAGCGGACGCTTGATTCAGCGCGATTACTCGAACGGTTCCATCTTTGAGTATTACTCTCGACGCAGCGCAAGTGGCGACACGAGTGCGGCTCCGAAGCGCACCGACGAACGCAAGACCGATCTTGGCCGCACAGTTTATGGCGGCGGCGGCATCGAGCCGGACGTTAAAATTGACAACCCGGATTTATTCCTGACTTCGGCGCAAGGCCGATTGCTCAACGCGACCTTTATGTTCGCGCGCGATCTGGTTGCGGGCCAGGTCCCTGCCGCTTCCGGCTTCAAGCTCAATGGCATTGAGTACGATCACCGCCTGAAACCGAATGAATTCGTCATCACGGATGAAATCATGAAGGCCTTCCGCGAATTTGCCGTGAAGTATTACAAGGACAACGCCGACTTCGGCCTGACAGCAGCGCAGATTGACGCGAATTTGGCGTGGTGCAAAAAACAGCTTCGCTCCGAAGTCCTGACCGCGGCCTACGGCAGCGACCGCGCACAGCAAGGCATTTCCGACCACGATGTTCAGTTGCAAAAGGCAATTTCCGAAATGCCCAATGCCGCTGATCTGGCCCAGCGGTCCTGGAAACGGAACGCCGCGAATAACAAAGGGAACTAACCCTCAAGATAATGATGAAAGAATCGGGCGGCTGGAGCATCTTCAGCCGCCTTTGTTCATGGAGAACACACAATGCAGATTATTGATACCCATCAGCACCTCTGGGATTTGGACAAACTGCCCTATTCGTGGACGGCGAGAAGTGAAAGCTTAAATCGCAGCTATCGGCTGGAAGATTACTACGCGGCGACGGAAGGCGTTGGCATCATCAAGACGGTTCACGTCGAAGCCGACATTGACGAATCCCATATCCTGGACGAAACCCGCTACATTCTTTCCCTGGCTGAACGCGACGACAATCCGATTGCAGGCGTTGTCGCCGGCTGCCGCCCGGAGTACGACAACTTCCGCGAAGCCATCGAACAGATTGCCGGCCATCCCATTCTGAAGGGGGTTCGCCGCATCCTGCACGTCGTCCCGGATGAAATTTCGACAACGACGACTTTCGCCGAAAACGTCCGCTCGCTGGAAGAATTCGACCTATCCTTCGATATTTGCGTGCTGGCGCGCCAACTGCCGCTGGCCATTGACCTGGTCAAACAATGTCCGAACGTTCGCTTCATCCTGGATCACTGCGGCAATCCGGACATCAAAAATCAGGCGTATGACGAATGGCGGGCCGGAATGAAGGAGATGGCCAGTTATCCAAACGTCGTCGCCTGCAAAATCTCCGGCATCATTGTCAACACGGACATCCCGAATTGGACGGTGGAAGATTTGCGCCCTGCGGTCGAAGGCGTCATCGAAATCTTTGGCTGGGATCGTGTGATGTTCGGCAGCGACTGGCCTGTCTGCACACAGGCGGCGAGCTTTAAGAACTGGCTGGATGCGCTGACGATTTTGACCATCAGCGCCAGCGAGGAGCACCGACAAAAGCTGTTTCGGGAAAATGCCGAGCGCGTGTATCGCCTAAGTAAAACTGCTTAAGGGAGTTATGCGGGAGCTCGGACTCAAGACAAACTTAATTCCAAGCCCCCGCACTTCCTATTTACAGCGTTTATTTACACCTTCTGCTCCTTCCATTTGCCGCGTTTGAAAATCACGATGGCGATGATCGCCAGGATGGATTCCGCAATCGTGACCGCCAGAAAGACGCCACTTGCTCCCAGTCCGGTTTTCATTGCCAACCAGTACGCCAGCGGCATTTGCAGCAGCCAGAAGCAAACCAGGTTGATCATTGTCGGCGTGTAGGTGTCGCCGGCGCCATTGAACGACGCCGACAGCACCATCCCGTAGCCATAAAAAATATAGCCGTAGCCGATACACCGCAGCGCATCCACGCCGAAGGGGATGACAGTTTCGTCCTGAGTGAAGATCCGAATCAGGTACTCCGGAAACACCGTGTAAAGAATCGTCACGCCAGCCATGAAGATGGCGTTGATGTGACAGGTCAGCCAGACGGATTTTTCCGCGCGCTCCGGTTTTTGCGCACCCAGATTTTGACCGACCAGCGTCGCGGCGGCGTTGCTCATGCCCCAAGCCGGCAGAATCGTGACGACGATAATGCGAAGGGCGAAGGTGTACCCGGCTTGCGCGGCGCTGCCGAACTTGCCGACCAGACTCATCAGCACCATCCACGCCGAAGTGGCGATCAACATCTGGAACATGCCGCCGACGGAAATTTTCAGCAGCGTGCCCATCAGCGCGAAGTCCGGTTTGAACAGGCGGCTGAATTTCAGCGGCACGCGGCTGTGCCCGCCCGACAACCGCGAGAGTTGATAAACGACGGCCAGGCCGCGCCCGATGGTGGTCGCAATCGCCGATCCCATCACGCCGAGTTCGGGAAACGGTCCCCAGCCAAAAATCAAGCAGGGATCGAGCACCAGGTTGACGATGTTGCCAATCCACAGCGCCCGCATCGCAATCGCCGCATCCCCCGCGCCGCGAAAGATGGCGTTGATCAAAAAGATCAGCATGATCACCACGTTCGCGCCGAAGATGACGGTGATGTAACCGGAACCTGCCGCGATGACGGCGGCTTCGGCATTCATCGCGGCGAACAATTGCCGCTGGAAAATCACTCCGGCCAGGGCAATCGGAATCGAAACCAGAATGCCGAGCAAAATGGATTGTTCGGCGACGCGCGCCGCGCCGTCGGAATCTTTTTCACCGGTGCGCCGGGCGACCATCGCCGTCGTGCCCATGCTCAACCCCATCGCCACGGTGAAGACAATCGTCAAGAGTGATTCGGTAATGCCGACGGCGGCGGCTTGATCTTTGCCAAGCTTGCCGACCCAGAAAATATTGACGATGCCGAACAGCGATTCCATCGCCATTTCCAGCACCATCGGGACGGACAGCAAAAAAATCGCGCGGCCAATGCTGCCTTCGGTGAAATCCTGGTGCGAACCGGCGACCGCTTCGCGCAGCGTCGCCCAAAACCCGGTCTGTTTATGGTTGGCTGTCGGTTGAACAGCCGCTTCGGACTGTGTCAGTTCAATTTGTTCATTCATACGCTTCAAAAAACCATCGGCAACCGCGAAGGGTTGCCGATGCCGGAAAACATTCCTTTTCTACAATCGGCGGCGAATCATGTCGGAAATCCGCTCGTCGCCATTACTCTCTCAGCCTGTGCGAAATGCCTTCGCTCGTGAACCACGATGATGCGGCAGGCGTCCAGCAGACTGTAGGTGATAAAACTCGCGAACGGCGAGGTCATCCTGATTTTTTCCAGTTGAAGGTTTTGTATCGAGTTCATTTTTCCTATTACCTCCTGTTGATGTGCAACGAATTGGCCGACGATTTGCGGGTCAAGGCCGCTGCCGGCGGGGGTCACTTTCGGAATGGCTTTGTATTTCTGTTTGTTCTCCGGCGCAAGGAATTTCACCATCATCTTTCCCCACAGCCCCGGCAAAACCGGCAACCGTTCCAGAAAACTCGTCCGCTTCGTGCCCTTGATCGCGGCATCAAAAATCGAAACCATCTCCAGGTTGGTGGCAATCAGATGCTGCAAACATTGGGCAACGCTCCATTGCCCGGCGCCCGGTTTCCAGTTGAGTTGCGCGGCGTTCAGTTGCCCGAACCTGGATTGTGCGAAACGGGCAATCGCGTCCGCTTCAGTCAAAATTTGCGGGAAAGTTTGTATGGCATTCATGGCATTTTCCAGGCAATCAGAGAATTAAATCTTCTCGAATCTGGTGTAATGCACGGCGCGCTGCTCAACGACGGCGGCATTCGCGGCGGCAAACAGTTCGCGCACGCGATTGAAATCGCGTGCGTCCAAGGCTTCCTGTACAAGTTGCAGTTCCTGGATCAGTACGCCAAGCGCCGTGGAAAGGTTCGGCTGGTTCGTTAAACAAATATCGCGCCAAACGCTCCAGGCGCTTCCGCCAAGCCGCGTCATATCGCGCCAGCCGGTTGCCGCCAATCGCTGCGCCAGTTCACGGCGTGCGACTTCGCCGTCGTGCTCCGCGCCGAGCAACGAAGCCAGCACACTTGCGGTCACTTGCGGTAAATGACTGATCAAGGCGACGGCGGCATCGTGCGCTTCCGGTTCGGCCAGCAATCCCCGCGCGCCAACAGCTTCGACAATTGCTTTCAGCCGGTTGAGCTGCAGGGAATCCGTCCGAGCGTCTGGCGTCAACGCATACGTCGCGCCGTCGAACAAATCGGCGCGCGCATAATCCACGCCGGTATTTTCACTGCCGGCCATCGGATGCCCGCCGATGAAGTGAACTTCCGCAGGCAGGCTTGCCCGGGCAGCCCGGCAGATTTCGACCTTGGTGCTGCCGGCATCGGTGACAAGCGCGCCGGGTTTAAGCTGGTTCGACTTCGTTTTCAGAAAATCAATGATCGCGCCAATGGGCGATGCCAGATAAATCAGATCGGCCTGACAGACGGCCCCGCGTTCAAAGCTTTCTTCGATGGCATCCGCCACACCGCGTTCAACAGCCAGCTTCGGCGAACGCGAACCGCCACAAGCCGTGATCCGCCCGCGAAATCCGGCGCGCCGCATCGCCAGGGAAAAAGAACCGCCGATCAATCCGCAACCGACAATGACAATGTGTTTGAAGTCGAACATTATTCGTTGGAAACGCGCAAAAGCACCGGCAGATTGCGCGACATAAAATGCGCGTTTATCTCGCGATGGTGAAACATGGCCCCGGCCCTGGCTCACTTACCACAAGAATTCCAAACGCAAAATCGCATAGGAGGAATATATCGTGAGCCTGAAAAACTATTTGTTCGCTTGTTTGCTGACCATTTTCACCCTTGCCGCCGCCCAGAATGAAAAAGCGCCGGAAATTCCTGGCACGCCGGCGGGAAAACAAATCATGGGCTATATCAAAGCTTTCAACTCCGGGGACCCGAAAGCACTGGGCGAATTCATGGACCAGAATGATATTCGGCCTGAACGTGAAACGCCTTCGCCGGAAAAGACGGCGGAGTTATTCAAGATACTGGGAAAGCTGCAAGTCTCGTCAATTCCGATGTCCAAAGAGCACGAAATCACCGTCCTGCTGAAGACTGAAAAGGGGATGGAAATTGTGTTTGCCTGCATCGTCCAATCCGATCCGCCGCACAAAATGACGTACTTCCGATTCGAGCCTGAAAAATAGCGAGCCTTACAGCGTCCTCTCCACCGCCGAAGCAATTACACGCATTTGCTCGGCCAGTTTGCCGAACTGTTCCAGCCTGAGCGATTGCGCGCCGTCGCAAAGCGCGTGATCCGGGTCGTGGTGCACTTCGATCAGTAAACCGTCGGTCCCCGCGGCGACAGCCGCACAGGCCATCGGCGGGACCTTGTCGCGACGCCCTGTTGCTCGACTGGGATCAACAATGACCGGCAGGTGCGACAGTTTCTTGATCACCGGAATCGCGGAAATATCCAGTGTGTGACGGACGTAGGTTTCAAACGTTTTGATCCCCCGCTCGCAAATAATCACTTGATGGTTGCCGCTGCGCATTAAAAAGTCCGCCGACAACAATGCATCTTCGATGGTGGAGGACGTGCCGCGCCGCAATACCAGCGGTTTATCGAGTTTGGCCAGTTCGCGAAGCAGCGCGTAATTCTGCATATTCCGCTCGGCGATTTGAATGATGTCCACGTAACGCGCAAAGAGCGGCAGTTGCGCCGCGTCCGTGATCGTCGAAAAGGTCAGCATTGAATTTCGATCCGCCGTTTCACGCAATAGCTTCAGACCTTCTTCGCCCAGCCCCTGAAAGCCATAAGGATCATTGCTGGAACGAAAGGCCGTGCCGCGCAGCACGCGCACGCCCTGGTTGGCCAGCGCGGCGGCGATGGTTTCAATCTGCTCCCGGCTTTCGACCACGCTGGGACCGGCAATCACCGTCACCTGCTCGCCGCCGATAACGACGTCCTTGATTTTGATCTGCGTCCCGTCAGGTTTGAATGCGCGCGCCGCCAGTTTGTAGGGGCTGCTGACGCGAACGACCTTGTTGACGCCTTCCAGCAATTCCAGTTCTCGCGTGTCGGCGATGCGAGCGCCCACCGCTCCCAGAATCGTATAGCGCGAACCGGTCGAGCGATGAATGTCGAATCCCAGATTGACCAGACGATCCACGACGTGAACCACCTGCTCCTCCGCCGCGTTTTCTTCCATCACAATAATCATAATTTTTCCAGGTGACAGGTGACAGGTGACAGGTGACAGGTGACAGGTGACAGTGGAAATCGTCTGACTATTACCTACAACCTGCCACCTATCACTTATTTTCCCTCCTCGCTTGCATGAATGCGTTCGATGCGCCGAGCTTCGTCAATCACGCGCTCGAACAGACGGCGAATGGCTTCGGCGTCGAGCGGTCCGGAGTTGGCATTGGTGACGTTGGCGATGACCTGCGCTTCGCGCGACGGGGAATAAATCTCCAGGCCAAGCCGTTTTTTGACGTGCCCGATTTCGATGGCGCATTGCGTTCGCTCGTTGAAGAGTTTGACCAGATACAGATCAATCTCGTCAATCCGCTCGCGCCATTTGCCCATTTCCTGCATGCCTTGTTCGCGCGTCATTTCGCCGCTCATCGTCCATTCAACTCCCGCGCCAGTTGCGCCACTCGCTCAATCAACTGCGGCGAGTCCAGATTGTTTTCGATTTCCTGCACCAGTCTGCTGCCAACGACCGCGCCATCCGCATAACCCCATACTTCGCGCACCTGCTCCGGCGTGGAAATTCCAAAGCCGACCGCCACCGGCAAGGAAGTATGTTGCCGAACTCGCCCCACCAGTTCGCTGACGGCCAGCGACATGCTTTCGCGCACGCCCGTGACGCCCGTTCTGGCAACCACATAAACAAATCCGCGGGTCTGTCTGGCAATCAGCTCGATGCGTTCATCGGTAGAGGTCGGAGCGACAAGAAAAATCGTGTCCACGCCTGCCGTGCGCATCTCGGCAATGAAACTCTCCGCTTCTTCGGGAATCAAATCGGTAATCAACACGCCGTCAATTCCCGCAGCTTTCAGCCGTTGGCCGGCATTTTCTCTGGCAAACTGCATCAGCGGGTTGAAGTAGGTGAAAAGCACAATCGGCACATCCGAAACCTGACGAAACCGTTCGACCAGCGGCAGGATTTCCGCCACGCCAACCGTGTTCTTCAACGCACGTTCCGATGCCCGCTGGATCACCGGGCCATCCGCCATCGGATCGGAAAAGGGCACGCCGAGTTCGATGACATCCGCTCCGGCTCGGGCCAGCGCCAGCAACAGACTTTCAGTCATTGCCAGATCGGGATCGCCAGCGGTGATGTATGGGATGAAGGCTTTGCGACCTTCCGCTTTCAATTGTTCAAACTTCTGGGTGATTCGCATTGTTTTGAATCGTCACACAAAGCCGCAAAGATCACCAGATTCTTCCACTTCGTGACTTTGCGGCTTTGGGCGAATAAGTTGTAAAGACGAATGGATTACTGCTTTCCTTTGTACGTCACGCGCCAGATCTTCTTGCCGCCGTCATCTACAACGAGCAAGGAGCCGTCTTTGATCATCGTCACGCCGACAGGCCGTCCCCAGACTTCCGGAGACTCTTCGCCGGGCAGCCAGCCGGTCAGGAAGTTTTCGTAGCCGCCTTCGGGTTTGCCTTTCTCGAAGGGAATGCGGATGACTTTGTAACCGGTGCGGTTCTTGCGATTCCACGAACCGTGCAGCGCGACGAAAGCATCGCCCTGATATTCGCGCGGGAACATCTTTCCAGTGTAAAAAACGATGCCGAGCGCCGCCGAGTGCGGTTCGATCAATACGTCGGGCACGATGGCGCGAGCGACCAGTTCCTTGCGCGGATTTTTGACGCGCGGATCAACATTCTGTCCCATATAGCTGTCCGGCCAGCCATAAAATCCGCCGTCTTTGACCGAGGTGGCATATTCCGGCACCAGGTCATCGCCGAGCAGGTCGCGTTCGTTGACCGCCGTCCACAACTGGCCGTTGACCGGATTCCACGCCAGACCGACCGGATTGCGAATGCCCGCAGCGAAAATGCGATGGCCCGTGCCGTCGGGATTGTATTCGCTGATCGCGGCGCGAATCGCGGGTTCGCCTTCGTTGACGTTTGACTGTGAACCGACGGAGAGATACAGCTTCTTACCATCCTTGCTGAACAGAATGTCGCGCGTCGAATGGCCGCCCGTCGGGAACTCCGCCAATTTCTCGGGTTTGCCTTCCAGCTTCATCTGGCCGACTTGATATTTGAATCGCACGATCGAATCGGTGTTGGCGACGTAAAACCAGGTTTCCGTGCCGACCTTCTGAATCGCCATTCCGAACGGACGATTGACATCCGTGGTGAAAGTGAAGCGTTCAGCGGCATTGTCAATTTTGCCGTCTTTGTTCAGATCGCGCAGCAGAAAGATCGTATTGGCCTGCCAATCGGCCAGGAAAAGATCGCCGTTCGGTCCTTCCTTGACCCAGCGCGGAATTCGGTAATCGCCTTCGCTGAAGACCGCGACATCGAATCCGGCGGGAACTTCCAGCTTTGCGCCGCTGGGCGCGGCAACGACTTTCGGCGGGTTGCGAACGGACTCGGTCGCAAACGGCTTCGGCAGCCCGTCAGTTTTATAAACAATTCGTTGCGGTTTTGAAGATTTTGCCGATTCAGATTGCCCGCTCCCAGCTTTCGGTTTGGTTTGTCCGAAGACAGTCAAGGCCAGTACGGCCATGCTGAGTGAGGCAATAAATAGAAGAGCAAACCACTTTCGAGCCATTACGTTCTTCCCTCTGAAAACAGGCCGAGTTGATGACTCGCGCCGATGATTGAATTGTTGTTGATTGGGTTTTCGGAAGAAAGGATTGTCAGAGATGTACGATTCAAGCGCAAGCCTCGATAGTGGAAAGAGATGAAAAAAAGAAGCGGGGCAACTGCTTGCCCCGCTTCTGAACTGGTTGAGTAAATCAACCGGGATTGAATTACCGTTTAGAAGGTGAATCGTCCGCCGAATTGGAAAGCGCGCGCGCCCCCAGAGCCGAAAACCTGTGACGCACGGGATTGTGCCAGGCCAAACGCCCCGCCGGAATTAACGGTGAAGTTATATCCACCCAGATTGGAGATGTTGAAGATGTTGAAGCCTTCGGCAAAGATGGCAAGCGTGTAATTGTCTTTCCAGATGAATTTCTTGGTCACGCGGACATCTTGCGAACTGAAGCTGTCGCCAAATTCAAAATCCGAGGGCAAAGTGAGCTGTGGAATTGCGGAACCACGGGCATCTCTTGATCCGGTCGGATATTTCGCATTCCAATCCGCGACTGCTTTTCTCAGATCATCCTTGTCACAACCGCGATTGAAACAATTCCAGTCAAGACCGGGAAGCGGCTCCGCGGTTGTTCCATCGCCATCCAGGTCAACGCCGGTCACAAGCGGCATCAATGGGCCTTTGCTTGCCATTGATGAAATCACGCCGACCTGGAAGCCCCAGGGCAAATCAACCAGGCCAGACAGGTTCAGCAAGTGGCGTCCACCTTGCGGCCCCCAAGTCCGGGCATAATTATCCAGATTGTTAATGCCGTTGATGCCGTGGTTATTGGTCAAGGCATACGAGGCGGTAAAGAGGTAGCGATTGGAGAAGCGTTTGTCCAGTTTGACCAGCATTGCATTGTAGGTTCCCCGGCCTCCCGGCACCCAGAAGCTGATTCCACCGGTCGAGCATTGCGCGTTCACATCAGCGCGCTGGGCGGCGGTGGTGCAAAGCGGAATGACCGGCGCTTGCACACCATTGACCCGGCGGTTGAAGCGGTTGAGATCAAGTTCGCCCAACAGCAGATTCACGAACACGCGACGGACGAAATCCACATTGAGAACCATGTCATGGCCCAAATCACGCTGGATTCCGGCATTCATGTGGTAGCTGCGTTGCACAGGGTAATCTTTGGGATAGAGCTGCGCCGCTGATTTGTTCAACTGGATGTTTCGAATCGAAAGATCATTGAGGTCTTTCGGCGCCAACGCGGTGGTAATCGCTCCAAGTTGTTGTCTCAGAATCTGCTGGTATTGGCCAACCGTCAGGTTGGTGACTTCACCGCTTGGCAAGGCCGTGCCAACGGCGATGGGAGTTCCTCCCCGGCTGATGTTGACAATGCCAGGAAAGATATTGGTGAAGACGGTGTTGGGAACCTGAATACGGCCATTCCCGACCGGTCCGGTAAAGGCGCGCTCCTGCAAACGCCGCCAGAGCAATTCCGTATCCCAATAAATTCCCGCGCCGCCACGGATGACGGTCTTGCTATTGAGAGAATAGGCAATGCCCAGCGAAGGCGAAAAGTTTTTGTAATTGTTATTCGTCGCGCTTAAATCGCTGCCATAAATCGGAGCCAGGTACCTTGGCTTGTCGAGGTCGCGATTGACCAGGGTGCTTTCAAAATTCCACGCCAGACCATAATTGAGTGTGAATTTGGGAGTAACTTTCCAGGTATCCTGGCCATAAAAACGCATGCGCTGATTGAGCTTCGCCTTGTCAACATTATAGGGTGGAGGCTGTGACGGATCGCCGACTCCCACCACACCGCCGAGGAACGGCAAATTCAGCAAATCGGCATTCGTCCGGATCACCGTTGGCAGATTGGGGAAGAAGGCGGCGACAGCCGCTGCCGGCACAACGCTTCTGATCAGTTCCGGCGAGGCGGCGACATCACAGGAAGGATCGCAATATCCCCAGAATCCCGTGCCTGGCGCATGTTCAAACTCCATTCCAAAACGGAAACGATGCGAACCTTTTTGCCAGGTCAGATTGTCGGTGAAGGTATAACGGTACAAATCGCGTCCCTGTGTCGCGTTTGAAGTATTGCCCACGGTGAAGTTCGTGCCATTGACTGAAAGCTGGCCAAAGCCCAGGCCCAGGCACCCGGCACAAACGGATTCATCCGGAAACAGGTTCCGATTTCTCCAGTAGGTAAAGTTGAACCGGAAATCATTAACCAGGGTTGGGGTGAAAACAGAAGTCAGTCCAGTCACCATCTGATTGGAGTTGTTGGTATTTTGGAGCCAGTTGGATGGCAGAACGGGGCCGCCATTGGGGCCAAATCCTTTGTTCTTGTCCAGCGAATAGCGGGCAAACACATTGTGTTTGTCGTTGATTTTCACATCAACTTTCGCGCTGAACAGATGCCCGCTGTACGGGCTGCTGAAGTTGCCGGCCAGGCCGGCCACGGAGGGAACATTGGGCTGCACGACGAATGCCTGAACCTGCCTGCTGTATTCGTAATTGGTGAAGAAATAGGCGCGATTCTTGACAATCGGGCCGCCGAACCAAAGACCGGGATTGCTGCGAACGAAGTAGGGATCTTCGACGCGCTTGCGTGAATCGGCATTCAGGCAAACAGGATTGGTTGGCGTTTCCTGACAAACGCGCTTCAAGCCGGGGTAGGCCGACATGTTATGGTCGCGGAAAAAGTAGTAGCCCGACCCATGAAATTCATTGCCACCGCTGCGCGAAACGATATTCACCGACCCGACACTGGTAATTCCGGTTGAAAGATCGAAATTGGAGGATGAGAGTTGGAATTCCTGAATCACTTCCTGCGAAAAGTTCATGCCCGTCTCGCCTTCAATCGAATTGCGCACATTGCCGCCATCCACGGTAATTGCGGTTTTGTTCGAGGCGCCGCCGAGAATCGAGACGGAAAAAAGCGAATTGTATTGTGAAGTGGTTCCGGGAGAAGCCGTCACGCCCGGCTCCAAAAAAGCCAGTTGCAGGAAGCTGCGCCCATTGAGCGGCAATTCCTGTATTTTCTGCCGCGTAATGACGCCGTCAATGGAATGGGATTCTGACTTGAGCTGAGCCGCGCCGGAGCCTTCGATCGTCACGATCTCCGTCTGCTGACCGACTTCCATTGACAGATCAACTTTGGTGGTGGTGCCGGTGGCGACAGTCACTTCAATCAACAATGTGCGGAAGCCTTGCAACTGCACCTTGATCTCATATTGGCCGGCAGGCATCGAAGGCGCGGAATAGGTGCCATCGCTTTCGGATTTGGTCTGGCGCTCAACGCCGGTCGCCTTATTGCGAAGGACGATAATGGCATTGTGGATGACCGCCCCTGACTGGTCAGTGACCGTGCCAGAGACGGTCCCGACAGGCGCTTGCGCATTGGCAAGCGACATCAACATGGAAAGCAGGAGCCAGATGGATAGAGCGTAGCTGGCGGAACGTCGCATAGATTTCTCCTTACGTTGAATCGTTGAAATGAAATGAGGATGAGTCGCGGAGAGTGAAAGGCTCCTACCATCGGCATTGCCGGTTATTGCCTTCGCCCACGATTCTCCGAACCGTTTAACTCTCTTCAACCTTCAGCTAGCCTTCGGAAAGAGAACTTCTCCTGCCACCAATTCAGTCGTTTTTTATTCTTCAGTTTTGTCTTCAGTTTTGAATGAAAGATGCTTGATTAAATCAGCAAGTGTGGATCAGCGCGCGCATTATAGCCCAGCAGGGGATTTCGGCAAGCCCTTTTACTGTCCAACCGGTAAGTTAAGTTCGCCTCGCCGGAACCGGCTGGCTCAAAACACGTAAACCTACGTATGGCTCAATTCGCCGGCCGCAAGTAACTTACCTCCCGTCGGATGGCTAAAGCCGTCAGACTTGGAGAGAGCATCAAAGGCGGAACACTGGTATGGGGATTTCAGTTCCGTCTGGCGAAATGGGTGGTTCTGGGGAGTCCTGCCCACTTCGTTGCTATGAGTGAGGACAATTTGTCTTACTCCTTAACTTAAGGGATAGGATGTCGGTCGGCAGCCGCATTCTATCCCTTTTTATTATTCGCGGGTCTTTACCTTTTCGCGCTCGAAGCTGTCAGTTTCTGCGACAGCAGCCACTTCATTAATTCCGGTTCGGCGTATGCCTTATCCCATGAATTGTGGCCGACGTTTTCATACTCCGTGTATTTGACGTTGCCGCTGGCTGCCTTCAACGCTTCGTTCATCTTCTGAGATTCCTCCGTCGGCACGACCCTGTCGGCTCCACCGTGAAAAATCCAAACCGGCGTGGCCCCGATTTTTTTCGCGGCTTCGGCGTAAAGATCGGTCGCAGTTCCTGGTGTGGCGTCCAGAGAGGCATCAGGAGGCCGAACCGCGCGCGGGACTCGAATGCCGCCGCAGACAGGAGCCAGTGCCGCAAACTTGCCGGGATATTTTGTCGCGAGCCCCCAGGTGCCATACCCGCCCATGGAAATGCCTGTCAAATATAATCGCTCGCGGTCGCCATTGAATTCCTTGATGGATTTTTCCAGCGCGCCCAGCGCCTGCGCCTGCATGGAGTCTTCCGTCCACCAGATATTTTTCCTGCACTGAGGCATGACGATAATGGCGGGAAAGCGGGCCACGCCTCTGCGAATTGCGGTGCCGATGCCGACTTCGGTTTGGACAAACCCGTCGTCGCCCCGTTCGCCCGCGCCGTGCAGAAACAGAATCACAGGCCATTTTTGCTTCTTGTCCCACCCGCTTGGCACAAAAACCTGATAGCGATACGTCTCGCTGCCAATCTGAACCGTGCGGTTCAAGAAACCGGTTTCCGCCGCTTCCACCGTCAGGCTGGCAGACGTAAACAGAATCGTCAGCAACAACAGAATGGACATGTTATGGATTGTTTTCATTGCTTGATCTCCCGGGGATGGATTTACCCTTGTACTCGCAGGGCTGTTGAAAGGTTTCGCAATCCGATTTCCACCTCCTGGGTTCCGACCGCAAACCCCAGGCGGAAATGGCGCGGCGCTTCGAAAAATTTGCCTGGAACAATGGAGGTTTCAAACTGCCGCAACCGGTCGTGAAGCGGTTCGCTATCGCTCTGGTATTTCAATCGAGGAAAAACTGTCATCGAACGCCTGGGCACAACGCATTCCAGCAAGTCTTCGTGGTCGCGCAAAAATCCGTGAACCAGTTCCGTGTTCGGCTCCATGATTGCCCGCGTCCGCGCTTCCAGCGTTTCGAGTTGCCGGAACGCCGCGACTGACATTTTGTCGCTGGGCATGGAGCCGACCGCGCCAAACAAATCGTTCAGCCTCCGCATCTTTTCCGCCAACTCCGGCGCGCACAGAATCCAGCCGCAGCGCAATCCGCTCAGGCCGTAACTTTTCGTCAAACTGCTGGTCGTGACGAACTGCTCTCCCAGCGTGACAGCGCAGGCAACGGCGTCTTCATACAAAATGTCCCGATAAACCTCATCCACCAACACGCGAGCGCCGGCTTCGCGGGCAAGTTCGCCGATTTGCTTTAACGTCTGCTGGTCAACCGCAACGCCGCTGGGGTTGTGCGGGCTGGTGATGATGATGAGCCTGGTGCGAGGCGTGACGAGCCGTTGTAATTCATCCAGGTCAATCCTGTAGCCGTTCTCGAAACTTCGCGAAAACCGTTTGACCTCCGCGCCCAGGTAAACCGCCGCGGACAGGATTGGATCGTACGCCGGCTGCTCGATCAACACTTCGTCGCCGCGTTCGATCAGGGTCGCCATGGCCAGAAAGTTGGCCATCGAAGTTCCCTGTGAAGTGACCACCTGCTCCGCCGCCACGCCGTATTTTTCGGCAATCAATTCTTTCAACGGCGCGTATCCTTCGTGATTCGGGCCGTTGACGGCAATATCGTCAACCGTCATCGTCAAATCACGCAGGTCGCATCCGAGAATTCCGCTGTTGGCCAGGTTATACCGCGCTCCGGCGTGATACTTGGCCCAGGTCATGTAAACGCTGTTTTTCATCGAACCTTCTCTCCCTTTGCAGTTCCAAATCGTTTCCATAAGTAAAAGACCGGCACGCCAAACGCGATAATCAACGCTCCGATGCGCGCGTTTTTCCAGTCGGCAATGAATGTGTTCATGACGATGCCAAATCCAAACAGGATGAACAGAATCGGCACCAGCGGATAAAACGGCACGGGCTGCGGGCGCGGCGCATCCGGCATGGTCCGGCGAAAAACCATCAACGCCGCTCCGGCCAGCGCAAAGAAAATCCAGTCGGCGAACACCGCGTAACCCACCAGTTCGTCATACCGGTTCGAGACGGCAAACAGGGAGGCCAGCACGCCCTGCAGCAGAATCGCCGCCGTCGGCGTTTGAAAGCGCGGGTTGAGCCGTCCCAGGAATTTGAAAAAAACGCCGTCCGCGCCCATCGCGTAATACACGCGCGGCGCGCTGAGCAGCGCCAGATTCATAAAGCCGAACGTCGAAACCACGATCAAAAAGCTGATCGCCTTTGCGCCCCACGGCCCGGCCAGTTTCGCCGCCACATCCGCCGCCGGAGTTTCCGTCGCGGCCAATGCTGAAGCGCCGAGGACATGGACATAAGCAATATTCGCGCTGACATAAACCGCAATCACGCACACCACGCCGATCAGAATCGCGCGGGGCAGATTGCGCAGCGGGTCTTTCACTTCCTCGGAAACAAAGTTCAGATTCTGCCAGCCGCCATACGAAAACATCGTCGGCACCAAGCCCGCAAAGAATGCCGAAAGCAAGCCAGCCCCTTTCAAATCCGGCGGCGTCATCGGCTCGAAAGTAATGCCGGATTGCCGGGTCAGCACAAAAGCGCCGATCACCAGCACCGCAATGGCCACCGTTTTGCCGAAAGTGATGACGTTGATCAGAATCGCGCCCGGCTTGATGCCCAGTGCATGAAACGCCGCCAGACCGAGCAAAATCGCAATCGCCAGTGGCGCGACAAATTCATTTGGGAATCCAAGCAGCGGTTGCAGGTATTTCGCGAACGCGACGGCCACACCCGCCGTCGCGCCGGACTGAATGATGAACAGCAGCGACCATCCATGCAGAAACGCCACCAGCGGATGAAAGGCTTCGCGGAAGAAAGCATATTGGCCGCCCACCTTCGGCATGACCGTGCTCAGTTCGGCAAAGACAAACGCGCCCGCCAGCGCGAAGACGCCGCCCGCAATCCACACGGCCAGAATCAGAAACGGCGTTTGGACTTTTTGCGCGACAATGTATGGGTTGATGAAGATGCCGGAACCGATGATGCCGCTGATGACGATCATCGTGGCGTCAAATAGATTCAGCTTACGGGCAAATTGAGAAGACATTCTTTGTTGGGGAAGTTCGTGAGGTGTTTTACTTCTCGATGCTTTTCAACACCGCCAGCATTTCGTCATGAACCAGAGCATTCGTGCAAAGCAAACTGGCCGAGTAATTATCAAACGGCGAACCGTCCAGTTTCGTCACGCGGCCGCCCGCTTCTTCGATAATCACCCAGCCGGCGGCGACGTCCCAGGCGTTCAAGCCTTTTTCCCAGAACCCCTCCATGCGCCCGTTGGCGATGCAGGCCATGTCAATCGCGGCGGCGCCCAGGCGGCGAACGCCCTGCGCGTGGTTCAGAAACTCGCGCCAGGCGGGCAGGTATTCGTCCATCTTTTCGCGCACGTCGTAGGGAAAGCCGGAAACGACCAGCGCACGTTCCAGCGTTTCGATCTCTGAAACGCGAATCTTCTGGCCGTTGCAGGTCGCCCCCGCCCCGCGTTCGGCGGCAAAAAGTTCGTCGCGGCTGGGGTCGTAAATTACGCCGGCAATGGATTCGCCTTTGTGTTCGACACCGATGGAAACCGCGTAACACGGAAAGCCATGCGAAAAATTAGTCGTGCCGTCCAGGGGATCAATGATCCAGGTGTATTCATCGGATTCATGCGCGCTAACGCCGCTTTCTTCCGCCAGAATGCGATGGCTTGGGTAGTGCGAGGAAATCAATTCCTTGATGTGCCGCTCGCTGGCGAGGTCGGCTTCGGTGACGAGGTTGATGCGGCCTTTGTGTTCGATCTGGAATCCGCGCGCGGCGAAATCCTGCAAAATCGCCCCGGCTTCGCGGGCGGCTCGGATAGCTAGTTCAATCATAGTCAGGTTACAGGTCACAGGTTGTAGGTTTGGTACGAGTCGGGATTATCAACCGAGAGCCACCTACTGACAACTACCACCTACAACCTGCCACTTATCACCTGCTGATGATGGCCGCAGCCAGCAAGGGAATCATCAATTCGTGATGGCCGGTGATGCTGTACCCCTTCCCTGCTCCATTGGCAACCGGGCGGCGGACGACGTTCGTTTGCGGCCGGTAATGCTGGAGGAAATCGAAGTTGGCGGTGGTGAAGTCCTGAAGCGAGTGGCCCAGATTGCGCACGACCGTAACGGCTTTCAGAAAGATTTCCGGCAGCGTTACCGCCGAACCGAGATTCAGATAAACGCCGCCGCCGTCAAGCTCCCGGACAATGGAAGTGAAGAGTTTGAAATCGCGATAGCTGGCCGCGCCAATCGCCGCGCCGTTGGCGTGCGGGTGAATGTGGATGATGTCCGTGCCGACTGTGATGTGCGCCGTGACCGGCACGCGCAGCTTGTAGGCTTCGTGCAGCAGAGAGAATTCGCCGTGCGGCGGGTTCACTTCAGCCAGCATCTTCCCGACGGATTCGCCAATGCCGCAATCTTCGGCAGCGCCGCGCTGAATGGCCTGGTTCAGCAAGCGTCCGGTTTCTTCGGCCATCCCGAACGCGCCGGAACCAAGCGCGCTGTCCACGTCTTCCGAAGTCCAGCCCGCCAGCGCAATCTCGAAATCATGAATGACGCCGGAACCGTTTGTCGCCAGCGCCGTCACGAAACCGCGCCGCATCAGATCAATCAGGATGGGCGCCAGGCCGGTTTTGATGACATGGCCGCCGAAGCCCCAAATGATTGCGCGGCTTTTGGCTTTCGCTTCGACAATTGCCGAAACGACGGCACGCAGGCTTTGCGCGGCCAGCAGGTTCGGCAGCGAATCCAGCAGCGCGGCGGTTGCGCGCGCCTGTGCGTCGGTCAATGGTTTCGCAAAATCGCGCACCGTCACCTTGCTCGGTCTTTCGTAAAGCGAGTAAGTGGCGATGCGCGAAAACTCAATTGGGTCTTGGTGGTAGATGGACATTGCGCCGCTTGTTATCGCAGCGTGAAGTTGAAAGTCAAGACGCCTTGCACTCTGACCGGCATTCCGGAAAGCTCAATTGGCTTGAAAACCCATTGTCTGGCGGCGGCGACCGAAACCTCCCTTAATTCTTCCGGGCCGCTAATGGCAATGGCATCCATCACTTTTCCATCCTCGGAGATATTCAACTGAACTTTCACCTCGCCCTGCACGCCAGCCAGTTTGGCATCCGAAGGATAAGCGGGCTGCACTTTCTTGATTGCATTGCCCTGTAAGACGCCGCCGGAAACACTAATCTTTTTAGGCGGCGGAGTTCCGTCTTTCGGCGCGGGCATTGGCTTGGGCGGTGGCGGCGCAACAGACTCATCCATCTTTCCCGACGCAGGCGGCTTGGAAGTCACGGCAAAGGAATCGAAAAATCTTGTCATTCCGTCAGAACTCTCCGTTTGAATCGGGATTCCGAGCAGCATGTACACCGTGCTGCCAACCAGAAACGCCTTTCCCGTGGCAACGCCAAATTCAAATTGCAGATTGTATTCGCGGGCCGGGTAGTCCTGAAAGGTGATCGGCTTTTCACCGAGCAACTTCACATCGCCATCTTCCAAAAGTCCGTTAACGACACTTTTGAAAATCAGGTTGCGTTGCGGTTCGTCCGGCGGAACTCTGAGCATGGGCTGGACCAAGACTTCGGCAATGAAATCGTCTCCCTTCGACATCCACAAATGAATATCCAGCCGTCGGTCATTGGGATTCAGAGGGGTTGAATGATGAAATGGCTCACCGGGCAATTGAACCTTGAAGCCGAACTCCGACGGAGAAAATTCGCGCCAGGCAGTTGGCTTATCGAAGAATCCCGGCGGCACATTGATCTGGTCCGCTGACGAGGCAACCTCTGACATTGAGCCAAGATTGGTCGGACGTTCAGGTTCTTTCAGCAGCTTGAATGAATCGAAGTATTTCTCCGCGTCTTTCGCCTGCGGGAAATTGTCGTCATTCGCGAGAGGCACTATCGCCATCAGCACATAAGATCGCTGATGGACCAGAATAATTCTGGCGGTCAATACTCCCTGATCGGTCTTGGCCTTGAATTCGCGGCCTGGAAACTTCCCATAATTGATGTCACGCTCGCTGATCACCTGCCCATTACGTCTGCTGAGCATCAGGTCACGCGAACCATCCAGACTGCTTTTGATGGCGGAGGGCGTGTCAAAAATCACCGGATAATCGGCGTACATTGCCAGGTAAGCCATGATTCCATTCTCAGTGGAAAACATCTTCATGGGAACGTTACCAATTTCCGTCTGTAATTCCTGCTTCGCTTCCCTTGGCGTTTTCGGCAACAGTAACGAGAAGTTGCCATCGGTAGAGGTGAACGATTGCCATTCCGAAACTGGTTTGGGTTTGGCTGGCGGAGGAGGAGGCGGCGGCGGACCTTGCGCAAAGAAAACCGGGGCGATGAGTACCAAAGCAATCAAAACAAGCAGTGATCTTTTCATTTTTTTCTCCATCAATGACTTGAAGTGGATTGAATTGTCAGCAAGTTGGCTGAGCGTTGTTGTCAGTGTCAGATTGTATTCGACAGATTGAACCTGACAAGTTGAAAGCGGAAATTGTGAAAAACGGTTTTCCAGGAACCAATTGGAAAACCGTCTGATGAAAGGAAGCGAGTTTCTGTTGCCAGTGATGACGATAGGACTTCTGGCAAACGATGCTAATGCGCAGTGCTTTGGGCCAAGGTCTCAATCCAATCCTGCGGCCAGCCGTGGTTTCCTTCCACCGCCGTCAAGCTGTTTTTGGCCAGAAAGTAGAATGAATGGCCGAGCGGCCAGCGCGCCGAAATGTAATCGCGCCGGATACAGAAGTTCGGCATCGAAGGCTGGCTGATGTGACAGCCGCGTTCCGCAGACACGCAGGAATCATAACCGGCGTTGTAAACCGCCTCAGCCGCCGCCGGAGTGAAATGAAAGAAGCGCCCTTCCGGCCACGCGAAGTGCTTCACTTGACCGAGCCTGCGCGTCAGAACTTCGCGCGATTCGGCGATTTCGTTTTGCATCTGCGCTTTGGAAATACGCGCCAGAACGGGATGATTCATCGTGTGGCTGCCGATTTCGTGGCCGTCTTTGACCATCTCTTCGACTTCCTTCCACGACAGCAAATCCATCGCCGGCATGGCAAACCGGTTTTCGCAAATCTCTTTCAGCTTACGCCGGTCGGTTTCGCCAACGAAAGACGGGCAGATGAAAAAGCATCCGGAGACCCCGAATTCGGCCAGGATCTTTCCGGCGGGCAGGTTTTGCTGCAACCCGTCATCGAAGCTGAAACAGGCATACGGTTTGTCAATGTTGCCGGTTTTGACGCGGTCAACGGCTTCGGAAAAGCTGACCAGCCTGTGATTGCGGATGAGCGCGCGAATCAGATTTCGGAAGCTTTCTTCTTCTTCAGGAAACAGATGATGCAGGTAAATGAACTGCACGCGATTGCGCTCCAGGGCGTCCATTCGCCCGGTTAATTTGTAGAGCGTTGACATGCCGTGCAGCGCCAGACCGCGCGTGATCGTTCGCGCGGTGACGATGCCTTCAATTCCGTATGGGCTTTGATACAAACTTTCTTCCATTTTCCCTCCCGCGATTGCCGGCGGCCTGGGGCTGGCCTGACCCGGTCAAGTCAGATCGAAATCATTATCAATGCACTCCCAGCAATGCTCCGAAGTTTGCAGAAGTTCCCAGCCCGAAGCGTTGTTGGCGTGACAGATAAATCGAAGCGTGGTTGAAATCGGCAGCCACCATTTGGCGACCGACGCGACGCGGCGGTCGCTGGTAACAAGCAGGACGCGGTGAAAATCCTCCCGCGCCGCCCAGCGGACGACGCTGGCCAAAAATTCCGACAGCGCCGTTTTGTCCGTTGGCGCGACCAGGCTCAGCGCGGAATCCGTTTTCGTTGCTGATGCGAGCGATGGCTTTGTACTTCCCTGCTCCACCGGCTTGCTGGCGCAGGACGACGTGTTCCGCCTGATGCGGGTGCTGAACGATTCGCCAGTTCAGAAAAGCTTCGGAGCGGGCAACGTGGAGCGCATCGCCAAAATCCTGCGAGGCAAATTCGGCGATGCGCTCCGGCGAAATCGGTTCGGCGGAAATTTCCTTTTGCAGCATCGCGCGTGCCTGCCAGGTAACCCGCGTTGCCAAACCAGCCACCCTTGCCAGACTGCTGTAAGCGGCGCGTTGAAATTTCGGATGCTGTTCGGGATGCAGCAGCAATTGAAAGCTCTGCGTGTTCTGCCGCAATTGCCAGCCGCATTTCACCAGCGCTCCCTGTGAACGTTCGTTGCCGAAGCCAAGCAGAATTGGATAGTGGGCCATCGCTGTTTTTGCCAGCGCCATTCCGATGCCTTGCCGCTGCAGACCGGGATGAATCGCCAAATCCACCAGCCAGGCGGCGCGATGCTCATTTTTGCCCCGCCGCAACATCACGGGGATGTTGCCCAGACAGCCGACAATCTGTCTGTTCGCAACCGCCACCAGCGGAGGCGATGCCCAGTCGAACGCGCCCAGGCGGTACAGCCAGCGCCAGTTGGATTTCAAAAAACCGATTCGCTCGGAATAAGTCGCCGCGTAAAAGGCCTCCAATTCAGGTTCGGAAACTTCCGTCACCGGCAGGATTTCGTACTTCACCCGCTCCGCCAATTGCGCCGATGGCGCAGCGGGAGGGGCTTTTGAAGCTGCCGTTGAAGCTAAACGATTTGGCACAGATCGTTTTGAGGGAATCATTGAACCTCCCTTCGCCAACTCACGCGACTGGCTGATCGCGAAGTAGCCGCTCGTAAATCCGCTCCCAGTTTTTGGTGACGGAGCGAACGTCAAACCGATTCAGCATTCTTTCGTAGCCCTTCTGCCCGGTCGTTGCCCGCAACTGATCGTCCTCAATCAACTGATTGATTCGCACGGCCATCGCCTGCGCATCATTGGCGGCGACCAGAAAGCCTGTTTCTCCGTCCGCCACAACTTCCGGAATGCCGCCGACGCGCGTTGCCACCACTGGAATTGATAGTGCCATGGCTTCGACCAGCGTGCGGCCAAAGGTTTCAATGTGCGACGAGCAAACCAGAATATCGAAGGTCGCCAGCAGCGGCGAAAGGTCTTCGACCGGGTCAAGGAATTTGACGCGATCTTCCAGATTGAGCGATTTTGTGAGGTTGAGAATACTGTTGTAGTACTCCAACTCGTCACCAAACAATCCCTTGCCGCCGACGATCAGGAATTCGGTTTGAGGATGTTTATCAGCCACCAGGCGCGCGGCGCGCAAAAACAGCTCGAAGTTCTTGATTGGTACGATGCGCCCAACAATGCCGATGCGCGTGGCTTTCCGCTGCGGGTGAGCGGTCGGACCGTATTGGCGCGGACGGCGCAGATGAAAATCCGTGCCCAGCGGCGTTACCGCCGATTTGGCCGGATCAAGCCCTTCAGTGAAATGCTGGCTCTGCCGGATGCTGGTCGTCGTCGTCACGAGCGCCGCGCGTTTGAAACACCAGCGCATCACCACCTGAAAGTGATACGGATACAGGTTGAACCCGGAATCCAGCCAGATCACCTTCAAGCCTTTCACAAACAACCGGGCCAGGCTGGCCGCGAAAAACACCATGCCGTCAAAGGTATGGACGATTTTGACGTCCTCTTCCCGCGCCAGCCGAATGATTTTCCGCGCGACGGTAATCAGGTCGCGAATGGTTCCCAGCGGGTAGCTCAGACTGTACCGCCAGAATTTCCCCACGCCGGCGGTTTGAACTTCGGCCCCTTCCCGGGCGGCAATCGTAGGCAGTTCCCCGTCCGGTGAAGACAGCACCACAGGTTGATATTTGGTCTTGTCAATGTACTTAACGATGTCCAGCATCGCGTGCTGGACGCCGCCGAATGCCGTGGAAAACTGACAGGAAAAAAGAATCTTTGTCGCCATGGCCTCACCCATCCCAGAAGGAATTGAAAAGGTTTCCAGTTTGATGACGAGCCAATCGTCACCCATTTACCAGCGCAGGAGGGCGGTTTCTTTTCGGAGAGAAGTAGGGAGGCAATCCAGATATGCTAGAGCGGACACAGCTCGTCTTCGATCAACTGACAGACGATGTGTCCGATGGCAATGTGGACTTCCTGTATGCGTGGGGTTTCTGTGTGGGAAACAATCAGTGGGAGGTCAACCAGGGTTGCCAGTTTGCCTCCCGTATTGCCGAGCAGGCCAATGCTTTTGATTTCCATCAGCCGGGCTTGTTCAACGGCGGCGATGACGTTTGGAGAGTTGCCGCTGGTTGAAATGGCCAATGCGATGTCGCCCTTGCGACCCAATGCCTGAATCTGCCGGGCGAAGATAAAATCAAATGAGCGATCATTTCCGATCGCCGTGATCAGTGAAGTATCCGTGGTCAGTGCAATGGCAGGGAGAGCCTGCCGGTCACGTCCCATTCGGAAGACAAGTTCGGCGGCGATGTGCTGGGCATCGGCGGCGGAACCGCCATTCCCAAAAATCAAAAGCTTGCCGCCGTTGCGCATCGCCTCGATGATCGTCCGGGCAACCTGCGCGACCTCGGCGGTCAAATGATCGAAAAATCGGCGCTTGGCGTCAAGGCTTTCGTCGGCCATCACGCGAATTTTCGTTTCCATTTCTGATTCCGCGGACTCGCGGTCACGATCTGGTGCTGTCACGGTCATAAATTATTCTTTCACGGCGAATGTAAATTCCTGCTTCCCGATACGCAAGCGGTCACCGGGTTTTAGTTCCGCGGATTCCTGTATGCGCCGTCCGTTGATCCAAACTCCATTGCGGCTCTTTTGGTCAATTACTTTTATCGTCTCACCGTCGCGGATGATTTCCGCGTGATAGCGGCTGACGCGATCTCCCTTGAGTGCGATGTCGTTGTCAGGATTCCGTCCGATGCGCGTCAACCGCCTGCGCAAGTTGAATTGTGCGGTTCCAACCAACGCCACCAAAATCAAGCGCGGGTCAATTTCATTGTCATCGTCAAACGCGGTTTCCCCCAAATCCGTCATGGTCACCTGTTCATCAACGACTGTCTGGACGGTTTCAAGCAAAGCGTCAGGCCGCACCAGGACAGGTTTCGGTGAGACATTGTCTTCGATTTTTCGTTTGACGGATTCCGGCAATTCAAGCTCATTCAAATCCAGCCGCGCCGAAACAAAGGCTTCGGGCATGGCTTTCAGAATCTGTGTATTGCCGGACCTTTCCGGCATCAGTTCGCGGTAATGATCCGACAACGCATAGCGCACCAGAGCGCGAACCCGCTGCGTCAGATAAGGCATTTCGGCCATGATCTCGGTCAGGTGGCCGCCCATGTTTCGCACTTCATTGATCTGTTCCAGGAACTCGCGGATGTCCAGTTTTTCAAACAACCGGATGCCCACGCCGAATTTGAGCATGGTGCTGATCGCCGTCGTCAACGAACGGCAGGCGACCAGACCGGCCCGGTCGGAGGTGAACTCCGTGCGATTGATCCAATCGCCGAAGATGACGCTGTTAAGCAGCTTCCCGATGACGGGCACATCGGAACCGAGCGGTTTCAGCAGCGTCCGCAGCCAGGTGTGCCCGGCCTGAATGTGGCCGATTTCGCGCCCGATGAAAAACTGCAGGTTGCCCGGCTCCATCTGATCCACCAGCGACGAGGTCAACACGATGATCGGGCGCTGCCACAATCCCAGCGTGTAAATGTTCATCTCCGACGAACGTTTGACATACACGCCGACCTTCGGACTGGACAACCGCTCGGCGGCGACGTTCGCCAACGCGTCCAATTCCGGAAACTGCCGCGCGCTGACGCGAACCAGCGTGCCGAAAGCCGCGCGCTGTTGCAGCTTCACCGAGATGATGTAAACGGCCAGACCGGCCAGTGTGATCATCAGGGCCTTCAAGGTCGCCGACCAGGTGGAAGGAAAAAAGATGGCTGCCAGGGCAAAAAGCGTGAACAGGAAAAGAAACGTCAGCACCAGGGAAAGCAGTTCGCCGGGATAACGGTAATCGCGCACCCGTATGGATCGGGTTGAAGACTGAGCTGAACTGACGTCGCTTTGCATGAAGAATCATCACCTCGTAAACAGAAGCCGGATTATAACAAAAGGAGGCTGCGCGTAAATTGCACCGGGTCATTCTGTACCAATTCATCGTTTTCACCTATCATCCGCCCGCTCACAACTCTCCAAAACAAGGCGGTTTCAACTTTTCCTGATGGATGAATCCACGGCAGTCAATCAATCCGGCCTCTCCCAAACCGGCCTGATTCGCGGCATCAAGCGCTGGGATCTGGTTGCCGTTGCAATCAATGGCATCATTGGCGCGGGAATTTTCGGCCTGCCATCGAAAGTCTTCGCTCTGATCGGCCCCTACAGCCTGCTGGCGTTTGCCGCCTGTGCGCTGGTGGTCCTGCTGATCGTGCTCTGTTTCGCCGAAGTCGGCAGCCGGTTCAGCGAAACCGGCGGGCCTTATCTGTATGCTCGCGCGGCCTTCGGTCCGGTGGCGGGTTTCCAGGTCGGCTGGCTGATGTGGCTGGCGCGCATGACCGCCTTCGCCGCCAATTGCAATCTGCTGATCGAATATTCCACCTATTTCTGGCCGGGCATCAATCTGGGGTGGACACGCATTGTCATGATCACGCTCATTGTCGCCTCGCTGACGGTCATCAACGTCGGTGGTGTGCGCAATGCGGCCTTGTTCAGCGATGTTTCGACCATCGCCAAGCTGATCCCGATTGCGCTGTTTATCGGCGTGGGATTCTTCTTTCTGAATCCGCCAAGCTTTGTCCCGGCGGCGCAGCCCAGCCTGAGCAATTTTTCCCAGTCGGTCTTGCTGCTGATTTATGCCTTCACCGGGTTCGAGATGGCCATGATTCCGGCGGGGGAAGTCCGCGACCCGCGCCGCAGCGTGCCCTTTGCGGTTCTGGTTTCGCTGGGCGTGGTCGCCGTGGTCTACATTTTGATACAAGTGGTCTGTATCGGCACGCTGCCGGAGTTGGCGGCCTCCAAACGCCCGCTGGCCGACGCTGGCAGCCACTTTCTGGGCGTTGTCGGCGGGAGCGTCATCACCGCGGGAGCGATCATCTCAATCCTGGGAAATCTGACCGTCTTGATTCTGGCCGGCGCGCGATTACCGTTTGCCATGGCCGGTCAAAAAGAATTGCCGGAAGTCTTTTCCAGAACTCATCCGAAGTTTCGCACGCCGCATGTTTCCATCTGGTTGACTGGCGCGGTCATGCTGGCGCTGACGCTTTCGGGAACATTCATTTACGGCGTGACGATCAGCACAATTGCGCGCCTGCTGGCGTACTTTCTGACCTGCGCCGGACTGCCGGTGCTGCGCCGGAAATTCGCGGAACCGCCGCTGTTCAAAGCGCCGATGGGTGTGGCCGTTTCCATGCTGGCGCTGGCGTTAATTGTCTGGCTGCTGGCGCACAGCACGGCAATTGAAGCGCGCGACGCGACTATCGCGGTCGTCATCGGTTTGGTAATCTACGTTGCCTGCAAACTCAAACAACGGTTTTCCAACAATGACCGAGCCTCGGAATCACCGGCGGCTTGATGCTAACTCGAGGAAATTTCAGATGAAAAGATTCCGGATGTCCTGTCTGCTGCTCACACTGATCGCCGTGGCCGGCGCCGCGTCGGTTCAATCGCAAAACACAAAACGGCTGCTGGAAATCTTTTATGTGGACGTGGAAGGCGGCGCGGCCACGCTGATCGTTACTCCGGCGGGCGAATCCATTCTGGTGGATGCCGGCTGGCCGGGCTTTGACGGGCGCGACGCCAAACGCATCGAAGCCGCAATGAAGGCCGCCAACATCCAGCAGATTGATCATCTGGTGATGACGCATTACCACGTGGATCATTTCGGCGGAATTCCCGAACTGGCCAGGCGTGTCAAAATCGCGAAGTTTTACGATCACGGCCCAATGACTTCGCTCGACGAAGACAGAAACTTTGCCGAAAAGAACGCGGCCTATCAGGCCGCCACCAAAGGCCAATCCATCACCCTGACGCCCGGCAGCGAAATCAAATTGAAGCAAACGTCCGGCGCGCCCGCCCTCAGCTTGCAATGCCTGTCCACGCGCGGCGAAATTGCGCCCAACAAAGTGAAAACTCCGCCCGCGTCCGCTGAATGCACGAATGCCGAGATGAAACCCGTGGACAAATCCGACAATGCTCGCAGCGTCGTGCTCCTGCTGCGGTACGGCAACTTCGATTTTCTGGACACAGGCGATTTGACCTGGAACATCGAACACAAACTGATTTGTCCGCGAAACCTGATCGGCGAGATTGATCTGTACCAGGTGGCGCATCATGGATTGAACAGCAGCAACAACCCCTTGCTCCTGCAGGCAGTCAAACCCACCGTCGCAATTATGAACAACGGACCGCGTAAAGGCGGCAGTGCCGAGACGGTCAAATGGCTGGGCGAACTGCCCTCGCTTAAAGCGCTCTGGCAGGTCCACCGCAACATCGCCAGCACGGCGGAACAAAACGCGCCCGCCGACTTTATCGCCAATCTGGAAGAGCAAAACGATGCGGCGCATATGATTCACGTTTCGGTGGATGCGGCGAAGAAGAGCTTTACAGTGACAAATGCCCGCAACAAGCTGAGCAGGAGTTATCCAATCAAATAGGACGGAAGAATGAAAATCCAGCTTCTTAAAATTGCGCACGCCCGTTCGGGCGATAAGGGCGACACCGCGAACATCGGTTTGATCGCGCTCAAGCCGGAGCTCTACCCAATCCTCGTTCGCGAAGTCACTGCCGAGCGCGTCAAACAGCACTTCGCCGGAATCTGCAAAGGCGAAGTCGAACGCTACGAACTGCCGAATTTGGGCGCGTTGAATTTTCTTTTGCACGAAAGTCTGGGCGGCGGCGGAACGGTTTCACTGAAGACAGACCCGCAGGGGAAAACTCTAAGCTCGGCACTGTTGCGAATGGAGATTGAAGTGGATGAGGTAGTGGCGGGAAAAGGTCGGGAATAATTCCCTTCACTTATCATTTGCCATTTGAGATTTTACATTTGCCATTGCTCGCGGTGCTGATCCCACCTAGTGACAAATGACCAATCTCAAATGGCAAATGGCAAATGCTTATTCTTTCGCGCGTGCCGGAGCCGGGCCGAACTCCGGGTGAATGGCAATCGCGTTACTGCTGGTCAGCGTGCCATGTTCCTGGACGCCGTAATGATCGTAATCTCCCGGAACCAGCGCGCCGCCCGATTGTTTCGAGAAAACCAGCTTGCCGATTTCCGGCGAGAAATCCACCACCAGCAAATCGCCCATCGCCACCTGGCTGGTCGCGATCAAATTCGATAACGGATAAACCAGAAAGCGTTCGATGGAACGTTTCAAATGGCGTGCGCCGTATTTGAAATCAATGCCTTCATCCAGCAGAAACTGCTTGGCGGCTTCCGTGCATTTGAAGACGAATTTATCGCCTGCACCGCGCATCACCCGCTCCTGCACCGCTTTCAGTTCAATCTCCAAAATCTGACGCAAGTGCTCGTCGCGCAAAGACCGAAAGACAACGACCTTGTCAATCCGGTTCATGAATTCCGGCGAAAACTTGCGCTTGGCCGCTTCCGAAGCCGTGCGGTAAATCTTCTGATCAACTTCGGCGTCAATCACGCCGGATTTCGGCGCAAAGCCGATGCCGCCGGAGATCATTTCGCTCATTTCGCGCGCCCCCAGGTTCGAGGTCATAATCACGATGGAGCGCGAAAAATCCACTCGCCGGTTGTCGCCCAGGGTCAGGGTCGCTTTGTCTAAAATCCCCAGCAGCAATTGCCACAGGGAATCACTGGCCTTTTCGATTTCGTCGAAGAGCACCAGACTGAGCTTCAAGTGGTCAGTATGCGACCGGTCCAGGTTTTCCTGCGTCAGCATCGGCGAGGTTTCGCGGTGGCCCAAATAGCCCGGAGGCGAACCGATCAGTTTGGCAATTTCGTGAGAGTGTTGGAATTCGGCACAGTCAATTTTGGTGACCAGGTTCGGGTCGCCAAACAGAACCTCCGAGGCGGCCTCGACCACACGGGTTTTGCCCGATCCCGTCGGCCCCAAAAATAGCAGTGTGCCGATTGGACGGCCGGGATGAGAAAGGCCGGCCAAAAAGATTTGGTATAACCCAGTGATTCGCCGAACAGCCCGCTCCTGTCCGACGATCAGATCCGTGAGTTTATCTTCGAACTCCTGAGCCAGCGGGCTTTTCAGATCAGGGTTCAGATAATGATTACTTGGTGCCTGTTTTTGTGCGCTATTTGTCATCGTCTTTAGGCCCCTTTTACGGCTTTCGCCGCAGAATGGTTGACGGTTAATAAAAAGCCTGATCGTTTCGGGTTATTGACGGTTTTCGTTCGAGTTTTGCTGATGATCAGATTGTTTGAAATCTTTTTTTTACATCGTATTCAAACCAAAATCTTCGATTCTTAAAGGCTGGGGTACCAGTTACTGAACCGATTCGCATCATACTCAAACCACTCCTGGCTTGCAATAACCCTCAATTCAGTTCCTCGGCCTTCGCTGTTTGGTGTTTTGATTGAACTCCGGAATGGCCGGCCCAGCGCCCAGCGCGGCAACTTCCTGGCGCTGATCGGCAATCAAACTGGCGCTGACACGGTTTCGTAACCGTTCGCTGCGCCCAACGGTCAGATGTTCGACCAGCGTCAGCATTCGATACCAGGAAGATTCCAGATCGTCCGCCAGCCGCGAAATCTGTGTGATGTCATACGGCACAGCCGTTTCCGCCACTCCCAGCCGGGCGAAAACCGCCAGAAAACGCGCCGTCGCCAGATCCGGACAAAGCAGCCGCCGTTTGCCGAGTTTCAATTCCACGCCGAGCAGCGTGTGCATCACTTCGACTTCGACTTTTCTGGCGGAGCCGTTGAGTTTGTAACTTCGCGTGCGAATCGTGCGAATGCGCTCGCGATAAATCGACGAGATGAGCTGTTGGCCCATCATTCGCTTGATTTCCACGACAAGATCGTCCGCTTTCACCGTGCGCGGCGCGGATCGAAGCCTTTCAGTAATGTCCGTAATTTCAGCCATCGCAAGTTCAAGAACGTTACAACTTCTGATTCAATGCATCCGCCACCGTATGAACGTCCTTGTCCCCACGGCCCGACAGATTGACCAGGATGACTTCCTCCAGCGACAGTTTCGGGGCCAGTTTCACGACTTCCGCAATCGCGTGCGAAGATTCCAGCGCCGGAATGATGCCTTCCATCTTCGACAGCAATTGAAACGCTTCGAGCGCTTCATCATCGCCTGCGTAAACGTACTCGGCGCGTCCAGCGTCATGCAGGTAGGCATGTTCCGGGCCGATGCTGGCATAATCCAACCCGGCGGAAATCGAATGTGTCAGCGCAATCTGGCCGCGCTCATCCTGCAGAACGTAACTGCGGGTTCCCTGTAACACACCAATCCGGCCACCGCCTTCTTCCAGAAACCTGGCCGCATGCTCCCCCAAGCCAAGCCCGCGCCCGCCCGCTTCAACGCCGATCATCCTGACGGTTTCGTCATTCAAAAAGTCATAGAACAATCCCATCGCATTGCTGCCGCCGCCGACGCAGGCCACCAGGTAATCCGGCAAGCGCCCGATCCGTTCCAGCATCTGCCGCCGCGCCTCGCGGCCAATCACGCTCTGAAAATCGCGCACCATCATCGGATACGGATGGGGCCCCAGAACCGAACCGAGCAGGTAATGCGTGTCGCCGACATTCGTCACCCAGTCTCGCAACGCTTCGTTGATCGCATCTTTCAGGGTCTTGCTGCCGGATTCCACCCCAACCACTTTCGCCCCCATCAACTGCATGCGGAAAACGTTGAGCGCCTGCCGCCGCATGTCTTCCGTCCCCATGTAAACCACACACTCCAGCCCGGCCCAGGCACAAACCGTCGCCGTCGCCACGCCGTGCTGCCCGGCGCCGGTTTCGGCGATGATGCGGCGTTTGCCCATTCGTTTGGCCAGCAGGATTTGTCCGAGCGCATTGTTGATTTTGTGCGCGCCCGTGTGATTCAGGTCTTCGCGTTTCAGGTAAATCTGCGCGCCGCCCAGATGCCTGGTCAGCCGTTCAGCATAGGTAATTGGCGTCGGCCGCCCGACGAAATCGCGCAGCAGACGATGAAACTCTTCCTGAAATGCAGGATCGTCCTTCGCCACCGCATAGGCCGATTTCAATTCATCGAGCGCATACATCAGCGTTTCCGGCACGAAGCTGCCGCCATAATCTCCAAAGTGGCCGTTCGAGTCCGGCAAAGCTGTAAAACTCATTGAATGCTCTCCATCTCCTGTTTCAATTTTCGCAATTTGGCGGCGTCTTTTTTTCCCGGTGCGCTTTCAACGCCACTGTTAACATCCACGGCAAACGGCGCGACGGCGCGAATCGCGTCCGCAATATTTTCCGGCGACAAGCCACCGGCGAGAAAAACCTTTGCCAGCATTGCCGCTTCGCGCGCAATTTCCCAATTCGCGGTCTTGCCGGTCCCGCCGTACAAGTTCTTATCAAAGGCATCCAGCAGAACCGCCGCTGCCGGGTAATCCAAAACCTGCCGGATGTCGAAATTATCACTAACCCGCAAAGCTTTAATCACCCGCTCAGGCCCGACCGCCGCGCAATAGCCTGGGTCTTCATCGCCGTGGAGTTGAGCCAGTTGCGCGCCGCTGGTTTTCAAAATCTCAAGCACGTCTTCGGGTCTCGATTCGTTGACGAAGATACCAACGGAAACAATCTCGCCTGGCAGTTGTTCGATGATGGTTCTTGCCTCCGCCGGAGCAATGTAGCGAGGGCTTTTCCGGTAAAAATTAAACCCCAGGTATTCTGCGCCCGCCGCAATCACTGCGCGCGCGTCTTCGAGCAAAGTAATACCGCAGACTTTCAGTTTGACTTTCGCCATCAAGCCACCAAAGCTTTCAACGCCGCCCCTTCGTCACCCGCACGCATCAATTCTTCACCAATCAAAAAAGCGTGGAAGCCCGCCGCGCGCAACCGGTCAATATCCTGCCGGGTGCGGATGCCGCTTTCGCTGACCAGCGTCAGGGTCTTGGGAAGCGACGCCACCAGTTCCAGCGAAGTGTCCAGCGTTGTCGCGAACGTCCGCAAATTGCGATTATTGATGCCCAGCAGACGAACGTCATACGCCAAAACTTTGTCCATTTCGTCGCGGTCGTGGATTTCAACCAGCACATCCAGTCCGAGCGAATAGGCCGCCTGCATTAAATCATTGAATTGCCGGCTATCGAGCATTGCCGCAATCAGCAGGATGCAATCGGCGCGGGCATGTTTTGCCTCGCAAATTTGATATTCATCGAAGATGAAATCCTTGCGCAGCAGCGGCAGCGGCGAAGCCTGCCGCACGGCGCGAAAATGATCGAGCGAACCGTCGAAGAAATCCTCTTCGGTCAGACAGGAAATGGCCGCCGCGCCATTGGCCGAATAGTTCCGCGCAATGCCGGCGGGATCGAACTCTTCGCGGATGACGCCTTTCGAGGGAGAGCGGCGTTTGATTTCGGCAATGATATTAATGCCTTCACGCCGCAAACCGCCGATAAAACGCCCGCTTTCACTGGCTGTTGGCATCTTGCCGATCAATTCGCTCATCGGCAGTTTTTGTTTTGCTTCCGCCAACCGTTCGCGCTTGCGCGCGACGATTTTTTCCAAAATGTCAGTCATGCATTTACCAATTTTGGCGCGGCCGTTTTGCAGTGCGCGCGACTGGGCGCAGCACTGCAAAACGGCGGTCATTTGATTCGACTGTGCAGTTTTCTATTTTCCAAACAGGTCTTTTTTCATTTTCGCGACCAGGCGTTCCGCCAGCTTCCCTTGCCCGCTCTTGCTCAGGCTGCCCCAGAGCGTGCCCTTGTCGCCGGCTTCCCCGACCCAGACGAGTTGTTTGTCCTTGACGCTGACCAGTCGAATCGAACCTTCGGTCTGATCCTTGCCTCCCAGCGCCGAGTTGTACCACTTATCGTTCGACTTGGAGACTTTGCCGGTAATGATAAAGTCGGCGGATTCTTCATCTGTCACCACTGCGACCGGCAGCTTGCGCTTGACGATTTCTGTGGCGATCAGATCGTTAAAATCGCCATCCATCGGCGCAACGTAAACCTTTGATCCTGGGGCAACCTTTACTTGCGCATTCGCGCCGGCGGTCAGCGCGAATGCGGCCACGATTAACAGGAAAATCCCACGACAAAATTTAAGCATTTGTGATTCCTCCATTTGTTTATTTTTGATTGTTGTGAGGAAGCGTCAGGGTCAAACCTCTGCCTGAAGTTCCGGGAAAGGGTTATCTCAAACCGCAACCAATTCAGCAAATCGCATTGCCGCCAGTCTGATAAATTCCTGCTGCGGCAACCGCGCAAGCCATTCTTTTGGCAAATTGTTTTCTCCCAGCAATGCGCCCGCAACCTGACCGGCAATCGCAGCAATCGTATCCGTATCTCCGCCGCAACGCACCAACTCCGTCAGCATCGGCTGAAAGCCAAGCCGTTGAACACGGCCAGCCGCGCACAACGCCAGCGGCACGGATTCACAAACATAACCGGAGCAACCAAAGCGACGGGCAATTTCAAGCAGCGAGACAGTCTCTGCTAGTTCCGCGATTGCGCCAAGCCGGTCTTTCACTTCCGTATCCGGCAAGCCTGATGCGACCAGATGAAGTAAGTTCTCAGCGCCGCGCCAGCTTCCCGTGCCGGCGGCTCGGACCGCGATGACAACCGCCAGCGCGCCGGCATATGCCTCTTCGTGATGATGGGTAATGCGGCTGACATCGCGAATCGTCCGCCTCGCTTCAGGCTCCGACGGATCAAGGCAAAATGCCAGCGGTGCAATTCGCATGGCTGAGCCGTTCCCTGCTGCGCGGTCGCCTTTTCTTCCAACCAGTGCCCAATGTCCTCCTGCGGCGAGTTCGATCAGGGCTTTGAGTGTGCTTGCGCCAAGTCCCGTCACGCGCCGCGCTCGATGCCAGACTGCAAACTGCGCGGCAATCACTGCCGGATCAGCCGTTCCCTGGTTTTCAACGATTGCCTCGCATGTCGCCAAGGTCAGTTGTGTGTCATCTGACAATTGCCAATCAACCTTGTCATCAATATCAACCCATTCCTGCCAGCCTTCATAGGCGCCGCCCAGCGAATCCCCAATCGCGCCGCCAAGAATGGAACCGAGAACCTTGTCCCTGAGAATCTTCACGGATCAATCAATCAAATTTTCGACTTTCACACCGGTCGCAGCTTCCACCGCCGCCAGAATCGCCTGGTAGTTGTTCTTGTCCAGACGGAGCAATGCAAATTCTCCCTTCTCGCCCTCTTTGTATTGGATGGTCAGGAAGTGCTTCTTGCTTTTAGTGAAAAGCAGCGGCCAGGCCAACAGCAATCCCGCCGCATAGCGCGGTTTCGAGGCGCGCTCATAAACAATTTTCGTCACCTGGGTCTTGGCGATGTTGAGCGTCCCGCCTCCCTTTTCCTCCTTGACCAGAATTTCGCCGCTCTCTTTGTTGATCTCCAATTCGGCGTCGAGCTCTTCGGCTTTCTTGCCGTCCCTGGACTTGATCAGTTTGATGTCCTCGAATTTGGTTTGGGCGAAAGCCGAAACCACATTGGCCAGCAGCGCCACTGCAATCAGGGCGACAAACATATTTTTCCAGACAACTTTGTTCATACGAAAACTCCTTTGTGAACTGATCCGGTTACCGGGACTGGCTGAGGACACACAACGCATTGAGTTTGTCCAGGGCCTGTCCCGACTGTATCGCTGCCGTCGCCGCACTGGCGGCGGCTTCCAGCGTTTGAAAGACTCCCGCAATATGCAGCGAAGCGGCGGCGTTGATCAAAATCAGATCGAGCGCTTCATCGCGCCGCTCGCCATTGAGCACCGCGCGAATGGTCGCAGCGTTCTCTTCCGCCGAACCGCCGCGCAGCGGATCAAGCGAAGCACGGCGCAATCCAAATTCTTCCGGAGCGATTTCAAACCGCCGCACACTGCCCGGCCTCACTTCATAAACAATGGTTTTGCCTGCCAGCGTGATTTCGTCCAGCCCATCTTCGCCGCGAACCACCCAGGCGCGTTCCGATCCCAACCGCGACAAGGCTTTCGCCACTTTTTCGCAGGCGGCCTCGCCATTTGTCAGCGAAGACACGCCGAGCACTTGAAACGGCGCGCCCGCCGGATTGGTCAACGGACCGAGCAGATTGAAAATCGTCCGCACACCGAGTTCCCGGCGAACCATCGCCACGCGCCTGGTCGCGGCGTGATGAAGCGGCGCGAACATAAAACAGAGTCCAATTTCATCGAAGATTTCGCTGACCCGTTCCGGCGGCAAATTCACATTGACGCCCAGCGCGCGCAACACGTCGGCGCTGCCCGATTTGCTGGTCACGCCGACATTGCCATGCTTGGCGACGGGCAATCCGGCAGCGGCCACGACAAACGCCGCGGCGGTCGAAACATTGAAAGTCTTCGCGCCGCTTCCGCCCGTGCCGCAGGTGTCCACGAACTTCGCGTGCTTCGTCGTGATGCGCATCGCACGAGCGCGCATAGTTTCGGCAAATCCGGCAAGTTCCTCTTCGGTTTCGCCTTTGCTGGCCAGCGCAATCAGCGCGGCGGCAATTTGCCCGTCAGTCGCCATTTCGCCCAACATCGCTTCGAGCAAAGCAGCGGCTTCGGCCTGAGACAGATCTTGTTTGACAATCAGTTTGTTGAGGAAGTCAGGTAACACTGTAAAAGATGGGGAGTAATGATTGATCGTTGATGGTTCTGTCAGTTCAGCTTCAGGAAATTCGCCAGCAGTTTTTTCCCTTCCGTCGTCATGATGGATTCAGGATGAAACTGAACGCCTTCGCAAGCCGGAAATTCGCGGTGACGCAAGCCCATTACCAATCCGTCGGAAGTCGTCGCCGTGACTTCCAATACCGGTGGGATGCTCGAACGCTCGACAATCAGCGAATGGTAGCGTGTGGCAGTGAAAGGATTGCCGATGCCGGCGAAGATTGTTTTGCCGTCGTGGAGAATCTGGCTGGTCTTGCCGTGCATCAAGTAGGGCGCGCGGATGACTTCGCCGCCGAAGGCTTGTCCCATCGCCTGATGACCGAGGCAAACGCCGAGAATGGGCAGTTTTCCGGCAAAGTGGCGAATAGCGTCCAGCGTGATGCCGGCGTCATCTGGCGTGCAGGGGCCGGGCGAAAGCAGGATGCGCTCCGGCGCGAGTTGTTCGATGTCTTCGAGGCCGACTTCGTCGTTGCGGACGACTTTGACTTCCGCGCCCAGCTCACCCAGGTATTGCACCAGGTTGTAGGTAAATGAATCGTAGTTGTCTATCACCAGAATCATTTCTTTTCCTTCTTGTCTTTGTCCGGTTTGACCTCTCGAAAGGTGTCGCAGGGAGAGTCATCCACTTTGGCAAGCAACATCAGTCCAAGGCGGTAGCCGAGGTAAACGCTTTGGCGATTCACCTTCTCCGGTTTGTCGTTGCTGCTGTGCAGAATCTTCGGCCAATCATTGGTCAGGCCGTGGATCGTGATCGCCGGAATCTTTTTGGCCACAAAAGGCATGGAATCGGCTCCGGCGTTGGGAATACTGGCGTGTGCAAACTGCATGCCCATTTGCTGGGCAATGTCAGCGGCAACGTCAATCATCTTCTTGCTGGACATATTGTCAGCGGCTTGCGGAATGGCCACGCCCAGACTGTCTATGTTAATCATCGCACAATAACTGGCGACCTCTTCCTTTTTGATTTTGTCCACCATCGCCCGGGAGCCGACCAAACCTTTTTCCTCTTCGCCAAAGCCGACAAAAATCAGCGTCCGGTTCGGCTTCAAACTTTTCATCGTCCGGTAAATGTGCGCGATGGAAACCACTCCCGTCCAGTTATCAATCGCACCACAGCCGTCAGCCGTTTTGTCGAAGTGCGCGCCGATGACGATCTTTTCATCATTGGCGGATGTTCCGGCGATTTTGACGATCACGTTTTCCGCCGAGCCGGCTTTTTCGACGCTGATTTCTTCGGGGGTTGCGCCCATCTTTTCAAACAAGGCTTTGACGGCGTCGCGCCGGTTTTTGTTATTACAGGGAACGGCGTCAAATTCCGCGCCGACTTCTTCGACGGTGGAAACGCGCGGAGACGGAGCGGCTGGCGGCTCCGCGGGCAGACTTTGTGCACACACAATCCCAGCAAGCCACAACAACGCTGCAACGAAAAAAACAGTTTTCCTTATCAATTGCGTCTCCTTTCCTCAAGAAATGCATTTAAGGTTTGATTGCGGCTTCGATCAGTTCAACACGTTCCGTGGGTGTCTGTCCGTCCGCGCCACGCGAAACCTTTTCGATCCGGTCGAGTGTTTCAAAGCCGTCAACGACCTTGCCGAAGATCGAATACTTTCCGTCAAGATTCGGCGCCGCAGCGAGCACGATGAAAAACGAAGTGAGCGCGGAGTTCGGATCGTCCGCGCGCGCCATCGAAAGCACGCCGCGCATGTGTTTGCGCGTCTGGCTGAATTCGCCCTTCAGCGTTCGCACCCATTTGTCGGCGTAATGCACCTTGTTGCCCGCGCGTCCTGATCCCATGCCGCCCTGAATCACGAAGTTCGGCACAATGCGATGAAACGGCGTGTGATCGTACCAGCCGGTTTGCACCAGTTTCAGGAAGTTGCGGACGTGTTCAGGCGCCAGCTCCGGCTCCAGCGCCACAGTGATGTCGCCATGCGTGGTGTGCAGAATGACTTCTTTGCGCATTTCGTCCACGGTTGCGTCGCGGAAGGGTTCTTCGCGTTTGGCTTCGATTTTGATGCTGACGATTTTGATGGGTGTTTTGGTCTTTTGCTCTTCGTCGGCTTCCACCTGTGAAATTTGATCCACGACTTCGATGCCTTCGGTGACCTGCCCGAACGCTGAAAACTGGCCGTCAAGCGCGGGTTGCGATGATCCGCAGATGAAGAATTGCGCGCCGCCGCTGTTCGCCTTGCCGGGGATGCGAACGGTCGAAACCGTGCCGGTCAGATGTTTCACGTCGCTGAATTCGTCCGGCAATTGGTTCAGCGCGCCGGTCCCCCATTTAGCGCGCGGCGTCTTGGCCTCTTTCAGCAGCGGATCGCCGCCCTGAATGATTCCGTACTTGATGACGCGATGAAATGCTGAACCGTCGTAAAACCCGGCGCGGGCGTTTCTGACGAAAGCTTGCACATGCTTCGGCGCTTTGGCGGGCAGGAATTCAAAGCGTATGACGCCGAGATCAGTGGTGATGACGGCTTCGAGTTTGGCGGCTTCTTCCAGCGAAACCGGCGGTTCCGCGCCCGGCTGCGGCGCGTTCTTTTTGCGCGCGGGAGGCGTTTGCGCAAAGACCGAACTTGCCAAAACAATCAATAAGAGTGTCAACCAGAAGACAGGGCGACCAGGCGACGGGGCGACAGGGCGATTTCCCCCCGGTCTCCCAGTCTCCCAGTCTCCCAGTCCCTTTTCAGCCTGCAATCTCTTCATAGCTCTTTCTCCGCCATTTCAATTGCCCGAACCAGCGCGCGGGATTTATTGACCGTTTCCTGAAACTCCGTCTCCGGCACCGAATCGGCGACGATGCCGCCGCCGGCTTGGATGTAAGCGCGATTGCCGCGCGCATACATCGTTCGCAGCGCGATACACGAATCCAGATTGCCGGAGTAATCGAAATATAAAACCGATCCGGCATAAGCGCCCCGCCGTGTCGGTTCCACTTCATCAATGATTTCCATGGCGCGCACCTTCGGCGCGCCGGAAACCGTGCCCGCCGGGAATGTCGCGGCAAAGGCGTCAAAGCAATCCAGGTCCGCGCGCAAGGTCGCCTTGAGCGATGACACCAGATGCATCACATGCGAAAAGCGTTCGACAAACATCAGGTCGGCGACTTTGACCGAACCGTATTCGGCCACCCGGCCCAGATCGTTGCGGCCCAGATCCACCAGCATGACGTGTTCGGCGCGTTCCTTTTCATCGTGCAGCAAAGCCGCGGCAAATCGGGCGTCTTCGGCTTCAGACGCGCCGCGCGGATACGTCCCGGCAATCGGGCGGTATTCCAATTGGTGGCCTTCGCATTTGACCAGCATTTCCGGCGAAGCGCCGAGCACGGTCTCCTCACCGCCCAACTTCAGGAAAAACATGTATGGCGACGGATTGACGACGCGCAGCGCGCGGTAAATCTGGAAGGGATGCACCGTGATGTCGGTCTCGAACCGCTGTGCGAAAACGACCTGAAAGGCATCGCCGGCCCGGATGTATTCCTTGATGTTTTCAATCGCCGAAATGTAGTACTCCTTGGACATGTTCGAGCGAATCTGTAGCGGTTCGCTCCGGCGGGCGGCGGGCCGCGGTTCAATTGGCGCGGCCAGGCTAGCTTCCAGCCTGGCGATTTCGCCACAGGCGGCAATGTATTTGTCGCGCAATGCCGCGCCATCCCGCTCGCCTTCCGTGAAGACATTGGCGATGATGTGAATCTGATGTTTGACGTGATCGAAAGCGAGAATGCTGGAAAAGAACATGACCACGGCAGTGTCAATGTTCAGATCATCTTTCGCCCCTCCCGCCCTGGAACCAGGCAGGCGTTCAAACCAGCGCACCGCGTCGTACCCAAAATATCCCACCGCTCCGCAGGAAAACGGCGGCAAGCCCGCAACTCTCACCGGCTGATGCTCGCGCATCAGATCGCGCAACACATCCAGCATTGGGCGCTCGATGGTTTCACTGCCGCCAGCCGCACGCTCAATCGTGACTTGATTGCCGCGCGCGCGAACAATCGTGTGCGGCGCGCAGCCCAAAAACGAATAGCGCGCAATCTTCTCGCCCCCCTCGATGGATTCCAGCAGGAAGGCGCGCGGCGATTGCCGCTCGATGCGCAGGTAGGCCGAAACCGGCGTCAGCAGATCCGCCATCACCGTTTTGACCAAGGGCACGACCGTGCCTTCGGCGGCGAGCGCAAGAAATTCTTCGTAGGTGGTTGGGGTAATTTGAGACATAGGGCAGCACTTCTACCGCGAAGCAAATCTGAGATCTGAGTGTTTCAAATCCTCAATTGCTCACACGAAAATTCCAGCAGGTTGCCGTCCGGGTCTTTGATGGTGCAGAAGTAACCGACGACCGGCCCGGCGTATTGCGGTGCGTCAACCAGAATGCCAATGTCGCGAGCGCGTTCGGCGATTCCATCCACATCGGCGCGCGATGGAACGTGAAATCCGAAATGATCCATCCAGCCAGGTGGCCGCCGCTCTTCGCTTTCGATCATCACGATGATCAGGCCGGCAGCCTGACCGGCCAATCGTACCCAGACAACCCGATGCACATGGCCGGGATCGCGGCGGTCATGGATAATTTCCATCCCTGCCCAGTCACAATAAAATCGCGCCGACCGTTCCACGTTCGACGTCAGCATTGCGACGTGATCGAGCCGTTCTATAACCATCTTTACGGTTTCTACCTTGGGCTGTACTTCGGATTCGCAGGCTTGCCTGCACGGTGGCTCAGTTCGCCAAGAATGTCCTGCAGACTGACCTCGCGTTCCACCATCAGCACCAGCAGGTGGTAGAGCAAATCGCTGATTTCACCCGAAAGCGGTTTTCGATCCTCGTTTTTCGCCGCGATGATTGTTTCGGCGGCCTCCTCACCAACCTTCTTGAGAATCTTGTCCAGGCCGCTGTCGAACAGGTAAGTCGTATAGGAACCTTCCGGGCGCTGATCTTTCCGCTCCTGAATCAGTTTGAACAGGTCCTGCAGCAGAATGCCCAAATCCATCGCCGCGACATTGACCAGGGAAAGCGGAGAGTCGGCGGGTTGAATCGCCGGGCTGACCTTCGGTGTTTCCCGCACTTCCGCTTCGCCCTGACCTGATGCTCCGCGAAAGAAACAGGTTCGTTCCCCGGTATGACAGGCCGGGCCGTTCGGATTGACTCTGACCAGCAACGCATCGCCGTCGCAATCCAGCCGGACATCAACGACTTGCTGCGTGTGACCGGAGGTCGCGCCCTTGTGCCACAACTCCTGCCGCGAACGGCTCCAAAACCAGGTTTCGCCTGTCTGCATGGTTTTAGCCAGGCTCTCGGCGTTCATATAAGCGACCATCAGCACTTCGCTGGTCGCATCATCCTGCACCACGGCAGTAATTAAACCGTGTTCGTCAAATTTCAGATTTTGAATCATAGCAATTGCGGATTGCGGATTGCGGATTGCGGATTTTCTTCCCAATCTGCCAAACGAAACCGCGAGCTGCGCAATTGCCAATCCGCA